>NZ_JAFMPS010000001.1 GCF_020667895.1 Alcanivorax sp. 1008 | reverse complement strand
AAAATTCAGTACGATCCGACAACGCTAGCTTGTGAACCTCTACCTTTCCTTGAAGTTCGTTTAACAGAACATTAATAGAAAGAATCGCGTGCTGCAGTCTCATCGGCTCAAAGGCAATAATTCGCGAAGCACCAAGATGGACAGCTGCAAATATTGAATGATTCCCAACATTCGCACCAACATCGACAAAGCATCCGCCCTCTTTAAAGTTCTCCGCCAGCACATCAAGTAAGTCTTGCTCGTAGAACTTCCCATCTGCATGATGCTTCTGTATTACATCAAGCATGTCCGCAACCAGAAAACTAGACCTCTCTCCATTATGCAAGACAGAAGCAATCATTGCTTGCGCCGGATCTAAAAATGGCGAGTCATCTCGATTTATCCAATGAATATCAATATCAAAGTATTGGAGAGCCTTTCGGATAAAACTGCGAAATTCCATTTTTTCATTTCCCTTCTCTATATTTCCACTTAACTATGAATTCTGAGCCATCTTCTTGAAGGTTGGACTTCGTTCGATTAGCTCTGTATAGCTTCCTTTATCCACTACACAACCATCTTCAAGAAAATAAATAATGTCACACTTGCGCACCGTGGCGAGTCGGTGCGCAATCATGACTATAGTTTTCTTGCCGGAGAAGTCATGAATAGCGTCCATGATCAATTTTTCAGTTATGCCATCAAGGGCGCTAGTTGCTTCATCAAGAACTAGGACATCCGCGTCATTGTAAAGCGCACGAGCAATGCCGATACGCTGACGCTGACCACCTGACAGCTGCACTCCTCGCTCTCCAACTCTGGTGTCCAGACCTTGCGGCAACTCCGCTAACAGCTCATCTAGATGGGCCATGCTGGCTGCCCTCCTGACTTTTTCTTCATCAACCAGATCCAGAGGCAATCCGAATGCTATGTTCTCACGAATACTACTGTCTGCCAGAAAGATAGATTGAGGCACGAATCCCAAGGAGTTCTGCCAGGAGCGTAGTCTCTCCTTTGCAATCGGCTCACCATCTACCAGCAACAGCCCCGTGTCTGGCTGAATCAGCCCGAGCAGAATGTCAATGACTGTCGACTTGCCTGAGCCAGATGCACCTACAACGCCGATGACCTTATTTACGCCGATGGTCATCGTTAGATCTCGAAGCGCTGGCTCAGCCTTGCCCGGGTAGGTGAACTGCACGCTCTTTATCTCGATGGACTGGCGCGGGATCAAGTGCTCTTTGCCGCTTCGACTGCGCACCGGCTGCAGCGTTGCGCTTGCACTCGCTCTGAGATCATCTCGCAGCCCTTCGAACGCCGTCAGACTGCCTCGAATACTGGAGATGCTGCTATATATCTGCTGAAATGCCGGCAGGAGCTTGAACCCCGCCAGAGCATAGACTGAAAGCACCGGTAATATAGTGCCCAGATTGCCATCATAAGCAGCAAGAAGGTATAGGATCAGAAAGATTACGCTGCCGAAGGCCGCTAGCTCCATCACGAAGCGTGGGACCTGGCTTATCACCTGGTTTTTTCCCTGAGCAGCAGCGAAGCCGGCACTAGCATGGTCAAATCGATCTGTAAAAATCTCCTGCCTGCCTAGCAGAAGCACGTCTTTTATTCCGCCGAACCCCTCACCCATTAACTTAAATCGGAGTCGCTGGGACGAGGTAATGATGCCGCCATTTCTGATGAGCTTTTGTCGCACGATTCTGTACATCGTCAAATAGGCCACTGCGAACAGCGTCAACCCAGTGATTGCGACAGCCGGATTGAATATAAAGATCGCAACTGCCATCAATGTCGCCATCACAATGCGAGCATTCATCTGCATTAATGGATTGATAATGCCCGCCGTAATTCGAGTACACTCCTGCGCGATCTGATTGGTTAGCTGACTGCTACTGCCACCGGCATGAAAAAGCCAAGGCTGATGCATGTAGTGACGATATAGACGGCTACTGAGCTCCGCCCCCACAATCGAGCCGTACATTGAGAGACGCCAGATAGTCAGTATGGAGATGACTGCGGCCATCAATAGCGAAAGCAATACGGCTACGCCGACTAAAATCATAAACATTCGAGGGCTATCAATGCCACTTAGGCGATAGATATCCCCCACTATGCCCTCGCGCTGCAGGAGGCTCATATCTCCCACCAGAGCCATAAAAGGGCCAATGGATAGCACACTTCCCAGCTCTGCCACTGCCATCAGCACTACCAATAGCTGAAGCCGGAGAAGCTTTTTGCGCTGCTGATCGGTAAGGAGTAAATAGAGATCTTTAAGTTGTTTAAACATTCAAGCACTTGTCTCTGGTTTGATTTGAGAGTTTCCCTCAAGTTCGGCCATAGCCTGCTGCAAACTCTGGGCATGCTTATCTTTGTTCGATAGCAGCAGCTCTTCTGGATTTGACACACCCCAGTCAACATTTACGCTGGGGTCGTTCCAGAAAATTGAGCGCTCGTATTCAGGAGAGTAGAAGTCCGTGCACTTGTACTGGAAATCCGCCGTATCACTGGTGACCAGAAAGCCATGGGCAAAGCCCGGCGGCACCCATAGCATGCGGTTATTCTCCCCCGACAGGTACTCGCCAACCCATTGCCCAAAGGTGGATGACCCAACACGCAGATCCACTGCCACATCGAACACTTCCCCTCGTGTAACTCGCACCAGCTTCCCCTGTGGCTGCTTGATCTGATAGTGCAGGCCTCGCAAGGTGTTCTTGACCGACCGACTGTGATTGTCCTGGACGAAGGCCACATTGATACCGGCCTCGCGGAAGGCTTTTTCATTCCAGGTTTCCATAAAGAAGCCGCGTTCGTCGCCGAACACTTTTGGCTCGATCAGCTTTACATCGGGAATGCGGGTGCTGATGATTTTCATAGTCGCACCTTTATTTGCCTGTTTGCGCTAACTTGACCAGATACGCGCCATAGCTGTTCTTCTTGAGCTTCTGCCCTTCTTCCATCAGCTTGTCACGACCGATATAGCCCATGCGCCAGGCAATCTCCTCCAGGCAGGCAATTTTTAGTCCCTGACGCTTTTCCAGAGTTTCGATAAAGGCGGAAGCTTCATGTAAGGAATCGAAGGTGCCGGTGTCCAGCCAGGCGAAGCCGCGGCCGAGCAGCTCCACATTCAGATCGCCCCGCTCCAGGTAGGCCTGATTGACGCTGGTAATCTCGAGCTCGCCGCGCTCTGAGGGCTTAACCTTTTTGGCGATTTCGATAACGTCGTTATCGTAGAAGTACAGGCCGGTAACCGCGTAGTCGGATTTGGGCTTGAGCGGCTTTTCTTCAATTGAGATGGCGCGATTGTTGTCATCGAACTCGACCACGCCGAAGCGCTCCGGGTCTGTCACCTGATAGCCGAATACGGTGGCACCCCGGGTGCGCGCTGCGGCATTCTGCAGAATCTTGCTCAGCCCTCTGCCGTAGTAGATGTTGTCTCCCAGCACCAGGCAGACGCTATCCCTGCCGATAAATTCCTCACCGATAATAAAGGCCTGTGCCAAACCATCCGGGCTGGGCTGCACCGCATAGCTGATATTGATGCCCCATTGACCGCCATCAGCCAATAGCCGCTGAAAACCTGACTGATCCTCCGGCGTGGTGATTATCAGCACATCCCTGATACCCGCCAGCATCAGCACAGACAGCGGGTAATAGATCATTGGCTTGTCATAGATCGGCAGCAGCTGCTTGGAAATGCCACGGGTGATCGGATAAAGACGGGTGCCAGAACCGCCGGCAAGAATAATTCCCTTCATGTTCTATCCTTCAGGTGCTCTTTCAAAGTGTGTTCCAGCTGGCTCTGCCAGTCTGGCAGATCTATTCCCAGTACGGACCGAAGCTTGTCGGTTGCCAGGCGCGAATTCAGTGGCCGCCTGGCGGCAACCGGATAGGCGCTACTCGGTATCGGCTGCACTTTGTCTGCGGCAATGCTTAGTTGCTCACCTGCTGCAATAGCCTTGCGGAAGATCTCCTGAGCAAAGCCGTGCCAACTGGTGTGGCCGCTTGCGCTGAGGTGATAGATTCCACTGGCCAACTGACGGCTCAATGACAATGCGGTGATTTCTGCCACCAGTCTGGCAGGTGTCGGGGCACCAATCTGATCACAGACCACATTCAGCTCAGCTCTGGTTTTACCTAGCTGCAGCATGGTCTTCATAAAGTTGTTGCCTTGCGCAGCGTATACCCAGCTGGTACGAAAAATCAGATAACGACAACCACTTTTCTGTATCGCCTTTTCACCGGCAAGCTTGGTCTGCCCATAGATATTGATGGGAGCCACAGGCGCATCTTCGCTATAGGGCGCATCTCCGCTTCCATCGAATACGTAATCCGTGGAGTAATGCACTAGTAACGCGCCTGTCTTAGCTGCCCACTGCGCCATTCTCTTCGGTGCTTGAGCATTTATAAGCTGAGCGCTCTCTGCTTCCTGTTCCGCCTTGTCTACCGCGGTATAGGCCGCTGCGTTGACGATGATGTCCGGCTGTAGCCTTTCCAATGTATCGGTCAAACCTGGCAGGTTGCCGAGGTCGCCACACAACCCATCCTCACCCTGCCGATCCAGCGCGATCAGCTCGCCAGTCGAAGCCAGACTACGCTGCAGCTCCCAGCCTACTTGCCCATTCTTGCCGAACAGCAAGACACGCATCAGGCTTCCACCCCCAACCGCTGCCGTTGATAGCTGCCGTCCTGCACATTTTTGCACCATTGCTGGTTGTTCAGATACCAGATGACAGTTTTACGGATTCCGGATTCAAAGGTTTCTTCTGGCACCCAGCCCAGCTGCTGCTCGATCTTGCTGGCATCAATGGCATAACGCAGGTCGTGGCCAGGGCGATCCTTTACATAGGTAATAAGATCTTTGTAATGCTGCACGCCCGCTGGCTTTGTCGGGCATAGCTCTTCCAGCAACTCACACAGAATATGCACTACTTCTATATTCTGCTTTTCGTTGTGACCGCCAATATTATAGGTTTCGCCAATTTTCCCTTCGCTGACCACCTTGTACAAAGCCCGGGCATGGTCTTCCACATAAAGCCAGTCGCGAATCTGGTTGCCTTTGCCATATACCGGCAATGGCTTGCCTTCCAGTGCGTTCAGGATCATTAGCGGAATCAGCTTTTCCGGGAAGTGATAAGGCCCGTAGTTATTGCTGCAATTGGTGATCACTGTGGGTAGGCCATAGGTGCGCAGCCATGCCCGCACCAAATGATCTGAGCTGGCCTTGCTGGCTGAATAGGGGGAGCTGGGTGCATAGGGCGTCTGCTCGGTGAACAGATCTTCCGGGCCTTCAAGATCACCATAAACTTCGTCAGTTGATATATGGTGGAAGCGGAACACTGCCTTGGCTTCAGCGGACAGTGATTGCCAGTATTGGCGAGCCGCCTCCAGAAGCGTGTAGCTGCCAACAATATTGGTTTCGATAAATGCAGCCGGGCCATCAATAGAGCGGTCCACATGACTCTCAGCGGCAAGATGCATCACCGCGTCCGGCTGGTGCTGAAGAAACACACGGTCCAGCTCTGCGCGATTGCAGATATCCACCTGCTCGAACGCATAACGGGCATCACCACTGACAGTTTCCAGCGACTGCAAATTGCCTGCGTAAGTCAGCTTGTCCAGATTAACGACACTGTCTTTGGTGTTATTGATGATATGGCGGATAACGGCCGAGCCAATAAAGCCTGCACCGCCAGTAACAAGTATTTTCACTTGGCTGTTCCCTGCATGTCTTTCTTCAGCTGACGGATTTCCTGTTGCAGCGCTTCGTACTCTTGCATCTTTCGCTGCAGGAAATTGCGGGTCAGCAGAGCCTTCTGTTCAATGCCTTCCGGGGTGAGCAGATAGGCATAGCTGAGCTTGTTCTTGCTGCTGCGGAAGTTATTGGCTTTTACCCAGCCCTTTTCGATTAGCGCTTTTACGCAGTAATTGGCCTTGCCGAGACTGACACCCAGGGCTTTGGCGAGCTCACGCTGGGATAGCTCTGGGTTTTGTTCGATCAGGCGCATCAATTTGTAGTGGGAGTCTTCTTGAATCATGTTACTCCGGGCACGCTACCGCCCTACCGTGTTGCAGGCATACCTCGATATTGCCTGCGTTCAGCGGTTGAACGCAGACCCTTTTACTCTCCCGCTCTGCCCTGTTGGCAGTGGAAATCAGCTTATGCGGGACAGATGTCGTGCCAGTGACACTGAAGCGGGGTTGGCCGCCCCAAAAGTGAAATAAGCAGCATGGCTCGATCACTGGACTTTGGCATTTCGTATACAGCTTGAAGGCCGGCAAAGGGGCCGTTCAGTATGGTGACCGGAGCACCGGGTTTGAACAAATCCGCTGGGTTTTTCGGTTTTTCCAGCTGCTGTTTTTCCTGCTGTCGGAACCATTCGATCAGCGCATTATCCAGCGCAGGTGTATGACTGCCGAATCTCACCAGACCACGGGCCCCCAAGGTGGAGCGGATCGGCGCCGTATTATCCTGCTCAAGTGTCAGCTGCACGAATACATAGCCGGGGAACAGCGGCTCACTAACGCTGTGCCACTGATCACGGCGACGTTTTTGCATAATAGTACGCGGCAAATAGGTGTGATAACCCTGCCGTTGCAGGTTATCCAGCGCCAGCTGCTCCTGGCGCGGCTTGGTACTTACCACGAACCACTGACTGCTCATAGACGCAAATCCACGGCCTGCTTGCTGGCCACATACTTCAGATCAAACAATACCAGCTCATCTTTACCAAAGGCTCGCAGAGCAGCCTGATCCAATGCCTTGAATTCACTATGGCCAACAGTAATCACGATGCCATCGTAGACGCCCTGCTGTGGTGCCTTGATTGGCTCAATACCATATTCATTCTTGGCTTCTTGCGGGTTTACCCACGGATCATAAACATCCACGTCAACGTGATATTCCTTCAGCTCGCTGATCACATCGACCACACGGGTGTTGCGCAAGTCCGGGCAGTTTTCCTTGAAGGTCAGGCCCATCACCAGCACCCGTGAACCTTTTACCGGTATGCCTTTTTTCAACATGGCCTTGATCATCTGACGGGCCACATAGCGCCCCATGCCGTCGTTCACTTTGCGACCAGCCAGAATGACTTCCGGGTGGTAGCCAATCTGCTGAGCCTTGTGGGTCAGGTAATAGGGATCGACGCCAATACAGTGGCCGCCCACCAGGCCGGGACGGAACGGCAGGAAGTTCCATTTGGTGCCGGCGGCTTCGAGGACATCCAGGGTGTCGATGTCCATCTTGTTGAAGATCATTGCCAGCTCATTAATCAGGGCAATGTTCAGGTCACGTTGGGTGTTCTCAATCACCTTGGCCGCTTCAGCAACTTTAATGCTACTGGCTTTGTGAGTGCCGGCGCTGATGATGCTTTTATAGAGCGCGTCGACCTTGTCGGCGACTTCCGGGGTGGAGCCGGAGGTGACTTTCATAATCGTGGTAACGCGGTGTTCCTTGTCGCCCGGATTGATCCGCTCTGGGCTGTAGCCGGCAAAGAAATCCTTGTTGAAGGTCAGGCCTGAGACTCTTTCCAGCACGGGCACACAATCTTCTTCCGTGGCACCGGGGTAGACGGTGGACTCATAGATGACGATGTCGCCCGCTTTCAGGGTTTTGCCGATGGTTTCCGAGGCTTTAATTAGCGGGGTGAGATCCGGGCGCTTGTGCTCGTCGATGGGGGTGGGCACGGTAACTATATAGATGTTGCAGTCAGCCAGATCTGCGGCAGTGCAGCTATATTGCAGCTGGGTGGCCTCGGCCATTTCCCCTTCGCTGACTTCCAGGGTGGTGTCGTTTCCGGCTTTGAGGGCATCGATACGCTTCTGATTAATGTCGAAGCCAATTACCGGGTAGTGCTTGCCGAATTCCACAGCAAGCGGCAGGCCCACATAGCCAAGGCCAATCACGGCCAGCTTGACGTTTTCTACCAGCGGTGCGGAAGACATGCGCGGGAGGGCTCCTGATTACTGCAATAGCCCGAGATAGCGCCTGCCGATCCCTGAGGCCTCAAGATGAATAAGATGTGAAAGCGCTCTCAAGCATAGGATGAGAGTATTAAAAGTCAACAACCGTAGAAGTCCCGGTACCAGTTGACGAAGTTGGCGACCCCCTGGGTGACGCTGGTGGCGGGCTTGTAGCCCACCTGCTTCTCCAGTTCTGAGACATCGGCAAAGGTATCCGGTACGTCGCCCGGCTGCAGGGGCAGCAGGTCCATAGTGGCCTTTTTACCGGTGGCCTGTTCGATGGCTTCGATGTACTGAGTCAGCTTCACCGGATTGTTGTTGCCGATATTAAAGATGCGGAACGGCGCATTGCTGGTGGCCGGGTCCGGGTTGCTGCTATCCCAGTTCGGGTTAGGCTGGGCGATGTCGTCGGTGGCGCGGATCACCCCTTCGGCAATGTCGTCCACATAGGTGAAGTCACGGGTGTGGTTGCCGTGGTTGAACACCGGGATTGGCTCGCCAGCCAAGATGTTTTTGGTGAACATGAACAGCGCCATGTCCGGCCGGCCCCACGGGCCGTACACCGTAAAGAAGCGCAGGCCGGTGGTGGGCATGCGGTACAGATGGCTGTAGGCATGAGCCATCAGCTCATTGGCGCGCTTGGTGGCGGCGTAGAACTGCAGCGGATGATCAACGCCCTTATGTTCGCTGAACGGCATATCAGTATTGGCGCCGTAGACGCTGCTGGTGCTGGCGTAGGTCAGGTGCGGCACCTTGGCATAGCGGCAGGCTTCGATGATGTTGGTAAAAGCAACGATGTTGCTTTCCACATAGGCGTGCGGATTTTCCAGCGAGTAACGCACCCCGGCCTGGGCGGCCAGGTGGATCACCCGATCAAACGTATGCTCCTTGAAACACTGCTCTACCGCTGTGCGGTCGGCCAGATTGGCACGGATAAAGGTGTACTCGCCGACGCAGTCTTTGGATTCCTGCTCCAGCAGGGCCAACCGGGATTCCTTGATGGCCGGGTCGTAGTAGTCGTTCACCACATCAAAGCCGACCACACTGTCACCGCGCTTGAGCAGGGCTCGAGCTACCGTAAAACCGATAAAGCCAGCGGATCCGGTGACCAGGTATTTCATGTGCTGTCCTTGATGGAGGTGTTCTTGCTCAGGTAGGCGCACAGGATAGGGTTGAGGGGTGGAATGTCAATGTTGCAGAAGCTCCCGCAGGGTTTGCTGGGCTTTCGGGTCGCCATGGACCACCCGGATTTCTTTTGGCTGCTTTTTCATGCCTTTGATAAACCGCAGCAACCCAGCCTGATCGGCATGGGCGGAATAGCCGCTCATGGTTTCAATTGGGGCGCGGACAGCAATGCTATCGCCGTCGATATCCACCGTTCTGGCACCATGCTGAAGCTGCCTACCCAGAGTGCCGGCCGCTTGATAACCCACCAGCAGGACGTTATGGCGTGGGTCGTCGAGCATGGCCTTCAAATAGTTAACGATGCGGCCGCCGGTACACATGCCACTGGCACTGATCACCACCGCTGGCCGGGCGCTGTCGGCCAGGTGGCGAACCATCTTCTGGTGGGCGGCATTGCTGTCGACGGTAAGCAGCTGGTCAAACTGCAGCGGGTTGCGACCGCTCAGCACCTTCTGCAGAGCCTCTGCTTCCCAGAACGGCGTGAGCTTGCGATAGACCTCGGTGAACCGGCTGGCTAACGGCGAATCGAGAATAATCGGCAGCTGATTCCACGGCAGACCATCAGCGGCCTGCTTGCTGGCGTTGCGATAGATAATGTCTTCCAGCTCAAACAGTAACTCCTGGGTGCGACCGATGCTGAATGCTGGAATAAGCACGGTGCCCTGATCCTGTAGCGCCTTTCTCAGCGTCGCTTCGAGGCGTTGCCGGCGGGTTTTTCGGTTCTCGTGGTTTTTGTCACCGTAGGTGCTTTCGATCACCAATATGTCGCAGCCGTGGGGCGACCTGGGTGCTGGCAGTATCGGTGCATGGGGGGCGCCAAGATCGCCGGAGAAGACAACCGTTGTGCTGTTTGTGGTTAAGCCACTTCTGCATTCAACGTAGGCAGAACCAAGGATATGCCCTGCCCTTTGCAGGCGCACCTGCAAGCCAGAAAAGATCTCTTGCCACTGGTTATAGGGCACAGGTCGCAAGCGCGACTCAATCAACCTGATATAGCGCTCAACACTTTTCGGCTGCCGGCTAAAGCTAAGGCGGAAGGCGTCCTCCAGCACAATGGGTAAAAGCTTTGCACTGGGTTCGCTGCAGTAGATCGGGCCATCAAAGCCGGCGGCCAGCAGCCAGGGAATACGGCCAACATGATCAATATGCACATGGGTGACTACCAGCGCCTGCACCCGACTGATATCGAAATCAATTTGCAGGTTGTCTGCACTGGCACCGTAGGGGCCGATGTCGCGACCTTGAAACAGACCACAATCGATCAGGATGCTGCGCTGATGGTCAGCAACAAGCTCGTGACAGGAACCGGTGGTACCAGTCACGGCACCATGGTGGAGAATTTCCGGGTATTGAGGTGTGCGCATAGGGAATCCTTTCCCGTTGTGAAGCCGCTGCGGCGGCGGCCGTTAAGATTTGTAGTTGTAGGCGTAATAGCCGTAGGAGTTGGCGGCGCGCTTTTCCATGCAATTGAGGATAGCGCCTTTAACGATGACGCCGTTCTGGGCAAAACGTTGCCGGGCCAGCTCCACTTCCTGCACAGTGTTCTGAGCAAAACGAGCTACCAGCAAGCTGGTGCCAGCATATTGACCGATGATGGACGCATCGGTGACCGCCAGCACTGGCGGTGAGTCGATGATTACCAGATCGTATTCGGCAGATACCTGCTTGATCAGCTCGGCAAAGCGACTATGCATAAGCAGTTCTGCGGGGTTAGGCGGCACCACCCCACGGGCCATAAAGTCCACATTATCGATGGCTGTCTTGTGGGTCACATGCTCAAGGCTATTCTGGCCTGACAGGTAGGAAGACAAACCACTTTCTACCGGCACCCGGAAATACTTATGCAGGTGACCTTTACGCATATCACCATCAATCAACAGCACCCGGCGGCCAATCTGCGCCAACGCCACGGCCAGATTCGCGGAGACGAACGACTTGCCCACGGAGGGACTGGGGCCGGACACCATAATCACAGGATTGCCCGCGTCCATCATGGCAAAGTGCAAACTGGTCCGCAGGCTGCGTAACGCCTCAACAGCCGGGTCGGCCGGATTTTCCACAGCCAGCAACCCGCTTTTCGCGCCAAGGCTCTGTAACTTGCCGTCCAGCCAATCGCTAAGCTTATGCTGCTGGTCAGATAGCGGAATGGTGGCATACACCGGCAAGCCGGTTTCTTCCAGCTGCGCAGGGGTTTCAATACCGCGATGGAAAGCCGCCCGCAACAGTACAATAGCCACACTGGCCAAGGCGCCAAACATGGTTGCCAGCATGACGATCAAGCTCTTCCTGGGTTTGATCGGCCACGGTGAGCTCACCGCCTGATCAATAATGCGCACATTGCCCACGGTGCCGGCTCTTACTACACGCAGCTCCTGGGACTTGTTCAGCATCTGCACATAAATTTCCTGATTAACCTGTACATCCCGTGTCAGGCGCAGCACTTCCTGCTGGGTATCAGGCAGATCACGCATCTGCTCCGACAGCTTTTCAATTTCCTGGGCCACATTCTGTTGCTGCTGAATCAGGGTACGAAACAATGGATGCTCTCGGGTGTACAGACTGGCCAGCTCCTTTTCCTTGTAACGCAGCTCACTCTGCTTGGCCTCAAGCGCTACCAGACTGGTTAGCACCTGACTGGTTTCGAATGACATATCGATGGAACCACTTTCCAATCTGAATTCATTCAGACGATCTTCCGCCTGCTCAAGATTGGCGCGAATCTCTGGCAACTGCTGGCCAAGGAAGTCCAGGCTCTTTTCAACTTCCGCAGATAGTCTTTTGACGTTCTGCATCAGATAAGCTTCGGCGATGGCATCAAGAATGGCGCGGTTGCCACGCTGTGATGGGCCGGTAAAAGAAATACTCAGAATGCCGCTGCCACGACCCTGTTCAGATACGGACAAGCCGCCACGCAAGGCTCTTATCAAGGCCAGGCGAGGCTGCTTGCTAAGCAGAACGGCATCACCCGACGCCATACTAAAAGTATCCAGCTTCAACATGACACTGCCGTCTTCCGAGCTGACTGACTGGCCCGCCACCCCACTAAGAATCAACTTTTGACCAAGCAACAGACGATATCCGCCCTGCCCCTTGTCGGGGTCTGGCTGCAGGGTAAACTGCTTTCCTTCCATGGCAGCCGGCACAACAAAGTCAGCCACGCGAATATCCGCTTTGGCATCAACCAGAGCAGCGAAAATCGGGCCAGGCTCTGCAGCGGGAGCTGGCTTGGTAAAACGCCCGATTATTGGCGTGCTCTGGCGACTCAGCCGCACTGACATACCCAGAGAATCCACCGCATCACCCAGCACCATACGGGAACGCAGAATCTCTATTTCGCCAGCGGTAGAGTTGTCCTGATCGAGCACTTTGGACATTTCCGCGAATCCCGGCATACCAGCCTGCTTCTCAATCTGCAGCAACGCATCTGCCTGATAGATTGGCGTGGCAGTAAACGCATGGAACATGCCAAGCAAAAAGGCAAATGCAGTAATAGCAATAATCAGCAGCTTGTTATCAAGCACTGCACCCAGCAATTTCTGCAGGTCGATTTCATCATCCTGGCGCGGGGCGCCTTGGGCTTCCGGTCCGATTGCGGACATTTCGCATTCCTTTCGTCAGAGGCGAGCAAGCCAGGCATTGCTGGCTTGCTCCATCAACTTATACACATGCTCAAAGGTTTCCCGGTCGCGCTGATAGGGGTCTGGAATATCATGACCGCCGTTCCAGTGACTGAGCAGAAATGTCTTTCCGCTGACCATGGGGAAACGCTGCATCAATTCATTACGCTGCCACTTATCCATTACCAGCAGCAAATCTGCGCCACTACTAATGGCACTATCCAGTTGCCGCGCCTGATGGGGCGGACAAGAAAGGCCATGAGCTTCGGCAACTTCGCGGGCGGCACCATCCATCTCATGATTAACCAGAGCAGCAAGACCCGCAGAGCTAATTTTTTTAGCCGGCGCAGCGGCAGCAAGCATGGCCGCTGCTGTTGGGCTACGACAGATATTTCCGGTGCACACCACCACTATCTTTTCAAACATGGCTTGTATACATCAGCCCGGCCGCCATTACAGGTCGCGAATTTCTTCATTGACCCGAACACCTAGATATAGGGCGTTAACTGTCGGCAACAGGTTACTAATAATGCGGTTCCAGCGAGCAATCGGTGCTGCGGTGACATAAACAATATCGCGGGGCTGCATCTGGAAGTGATCTGCTAATACCAACGCGGTTGCACTACGGGCATTAAGCTGGAATACATCAATACGTGGCTCACCATTTTCTTCGCCGGCACGCATAACAAAAATGCCGCGAGCATTTGCTGACAGTTCGCGGATACTGCCCGCATCAGCTAACGCACCAGCCAGAGTCAGACCATTGCGATCCATCACCACCGAAGCAGGCTTGTTTACCTCACCCAGAACAAATACCTTGCCATCTTTGTTGCTGGGCAAGTGCAGCACATCGCCGTGTTGCAGCAGAATATTCTGGCGGGTATCGCCGTCCACATACAGGGAAGACAGAGACAACTGATACTTCTTGCCATCGCGAGTTAACACGGCACGTTGCCAGTCGGCTTCGGCCGAAACGTCGCCAACAGCGATCAGTGCATCCAGCAAACGTAGTGGCACATTAGTAACCGGCACCGGGCCTGGACTTCCTACAGCACCGGTTACATACACGCGCTGGGAGCGAAATGCCGCCACGGACACATCCACCTGCGGGTCTTCGATATAGCGCCGAAGCTTTTGCGCGATCAAGTCACGAATAGTGGCGACGTTCAGGCCGGCAACTTCAATCTTGCCGACATAAGGGTAGAAAATGGTACCGTCCGCATGAACCCAGTTACCTGCCTCCTCCGCGCTACGCATTGAACCAGCGGGAATGGTCAGCTCAGGATGACCCCAGATAGTAATGTTAAGCACATCGCCGGGGCCAACCAGATAATCGTAAACTTCCGACTGTTGACGCAGGACTTCAGGGAACTGAGGGCGAGCCACGGGCTCGGCGCTGAGCAGACCGGTATCAATGGCATGTACACGAACGATATCAGACAGCTCTACGGCGTCGGATTTTTCGGGTTTGTCGACCTTTAGATGGGAGCCGGGAAATACCGTACAACCGGCCAGTACAACCAACAGGCATCCTGCCAAGGTAAAGCGATAAAACCGGGAAATCAGTATCGTCATCAGTCAATCACTATCCATTGTCTGTCGGCTGGGTGATGACCGCCGATTCTACCCCGGATTGACCGTAGATTGTAGGAGCGGCTTAAACCGCTCCTACAGTAAACCACTGCTAGAGCTTGATACGGGAGCGGTTTTTATCAATGGTGCTGGCGCCAATGCCTTTGACGTTAGCCAGCTCCTCCGCACTTTTGAAGGGGCCGTTCTTCTCACGCCAACTGACAATCAACTCAGCCTTCTTCAGGCCTACACCGACCAGCACCTCCGACAGCTCAGCGGCACTGGCACTATTGATATTGACCACCGGGGCCGCCTGAATTGCTGGCTCCTTACCCGCCGCGTATGCCTGCGGCGCAGCCACTGCGAACAACAGCGTAAAAATCAGGCACAGGCCCTGAAGAAGCGGCTTCAGCCGCGCAAGGTTTGCATGCTGGATTTGGCTCATGGGTATCTCCTTATGTTTGGGGATACCCAGTGTGCCGCCGGTTCAGGGAGTTGATTGTGCGCCTCCCTGCCCTGTTTCTGTGCTACTGCCCCTGCAGGCTCTGCAGGATTTCGGCTACCGCCTGTGTCGGTGATGGTGCTCCGGTAATGGGCCGGCCAATAACCATATGGCTGACGCCGAGCTTGAGCGCCTGCGGCGGGGTAACGATGCGGCGCTGATCTCCGGCGGCGCTGCCGGCGGGACGTATGCCCGGAGTGACCTTGAGAAAGTCCGCTCCGCAGGCCTCGGCAAGCATGGGGGCCTCCTGGGCAGAACACACCACACCGTCAGCACCACAGTCCTTGGCCAACAGAGCGAGGCGCTTGACCTGCTCGGCGGCGGGGACGTTTATGCCAATTTCAGCCAGATCCTGATCACTCATGCTGGTTAGCACAGTGACTGCGGTCAGCAGTGGTCGGCTGCGGCCACTGGCCAGCGCCTCACTGGCCGCTTCCATCATGCGCCGGCCGCCGCTGGCGTGGACATTGACCATCCATACACCCAATGCAGCAGCGCTTTTCAGCGCGGCTGCCACGGTATTGGGAATGTCGTGAAATTTCAGGTCAAGAAACAGCTCGAAGCCGAGCCCCTGCAACGCCTCCACCACCGCCGGGCCTTCGCGTGTGAACAGCTCCTTGCCGACTTTAAGACGTACGCTGGCAGGATCAAGCTGCTGCGCCAGAGCAACGGCATCGGCCAGGCACGGATAATCCAGTGCCACAATGATTGGTGAACGATTCATTCAGATATCCCGATGAGGATGGGGCTTGGCAGTGCCCCAGTGTTTGCAGGACGGACATTGCCACAGGCGGCGCTGGGTTTCGTAACCACAGTCGCGGCACTGATAAAGCGTTTTCTGTTGTAGCAACTGATCGGCCAGCTGCTTGAGCACCGCCAACGGGTCCTGACTACCGGCAGAACGGGCCTGAATTTCGATAATCTTTTTCAGGCCTTGCAAGGTCGGGTTGGCTTTAACGTGATCAGAAATAAACAACGCGGCGGCCTGATCGCCAAACTGGTTACGCAGCCTCTCGGCTAACTTGAGGACTATGGCGTTGCTTGGCGCTTCGACACATAGCCGGCCAAGATACTGGGTGAACTGCTCAAGACGGTCGAGCTCTTTGTAGCAGCGCTCCAAATCATCCAGCACCTCATCAAAGCAAGCTGCATCCTGGCGGCGTACCCGGCGCAGGGCTCGCACTGCCGCCTCCCAATGACCTTCCGCCAGTTCCAGTTTTCCCTGCAAAAGACTGGCACGGACGCACTGGCTATCCAGCTGCAGAGCACGGCGCAAACTGCGACGGGCGGCGTTGTTTTCCTTTTGGCCGAGCAGACGCTCTGCCAGTTCACAGTGATACTGAGCCAGCAATGGTGCGGCGCTTTTATCTGTATTTAGCAAGCGCTCCGCAATATTGATCGCGCTGTGCCAGTCGCGTTCCTGCTCGAATACCGACAGCAGCAAGCGCATCACCTGGGCATCATGACGACTGCCCCGCTCCAAAAGCTGCTGAAGAATTTCTTCAGCACGATCAAGCACGCCGGCAGAGAGAAAGTCCTGCGCCAATTCGACCTGCACATCATCGCGGGCCGCTTTCGGCAGGGTTGGGTGATCAAGCAGATTGCTGTGAATCAAGGTAGCCCGGTCCAGCTCACCGCGGCGACGGAATACCCGCGCCAGTGCCAGATGGGTTTCAAGGGTGTGTTCACTGACCGCCAGACTTTTGACGAAAATCTCGATCGCCTTGTCGGGCTGTTCATTGAGAAAATAGTTGAGACCTCGAATATAGTCTCGGGAGAGGTTTTCTTCACTGCGCCGACGGCGACGACGTCCATCGCGACGACCCATGACGTAGCCAATAACAATGGCAACAAAAAACAGGAGCCACCACTCAGGCTGGTTCACGGTGAACCTCCGTCAGACAGTATCGGTGGTCTGTGATTCTTCCATGGCCTGATTGACGCGCTCACGCAGCTCTTTACCAGGTTTGAAGTGGGGAACGTATTTGCCCTGCAGCTCGACCGACGCCCCGGTTTTCGGGTTGCGGCCCACACGCGGAGCACGAAAATGAAGGGAGAAACTACCGAAGCCACGAATCTCAATGCGCCCACCCTCGGCAAGGGCATTGGCCATTTCCTCGATCATGGTTTTAACAGCGAGTTCAACATCACGGGGTGACAATTGAGCCTGACGAGCGGATATACGTTCGATCAGTTCTGACTTGGTAAGCGCCATGTCCAGTTCCCTGTGAGTGCTGCCGTAGGAGCAAAGCTCCTACGGCAGTGCTTTGTTACTCGTTACCGCCCATCTGTGCCTTGATCAGATCACCGATGGTCTTCGGTGCCTGAGCATCTTGACGCAGACTTTCTACCGCTTCCGCCTCATCCTTCATGTCCTTGGCTTTCACGGACAGAGTGATGGCACGGTTCTTACGGTCGACAGCAGTGATCTTGGCTTCGACTTCGTCACCGACCTTGAGGACGGCAGACAGATCGTCAACGCGATCACGGGACATTTCAGAGGCCTTCAGGGTGCCTTCGATACCATCAGCCAGAGCGATGGTAGCAACCTTCTGATCCACTGCAGTCACAGTGCCTTTAACGATAGCGTTGCGGTCATTCTCAGCAACATACTGACCGAACGGATCGCCTGTCAATTGCTTCACGCCCAGAGAGATGCGCTCACGCTCCGGGTCGATGGACAGAATGACAGTTTCCAGCTCGTCGCCCTTGGCGAACTTGCGCACTGCATCTTCACCGGTCTCTTCCCAAGAGATGTCAGACAGGTGCACCAGACCATCGATGCCGCCTTCCAGACCAATGAAGATACCGAAATCGGTGATCGACTTGATCTTGCCGCTGACCTTGTCGTCTTTCTGGTACTTGGTACCGAAGGATTCCCACGGATTCGCCTGGCACTGCTTGATACCCAGGGAAATACGGCGACGATCCTGCTCGATATCGAGGATCATCACATCCACTTCGTCGCCAATGGAAACGACTTTGGATGGGTGAATGTTCTTGTTGGTCCAATCCATTTCGGATACGTGCACCAGACCTTCCACACCCTCTTCGATTTCGGCAAAGCAGCCGTAATCGGTGAGGTTGGTGATCTTGGCCTTGACCTTGGCGCCCTGCGGGTAGCGGGCCACGATGTCGTGCCACGGATCTTCGCCCAGCTGCTTGAGGCCAAGGGATACGCGCATCTTGTCACGGTCAAACTTGAGTACCTTGACTTCGATTTCCTGACCGACTTCAACGATCTCGGACGGATGCTTGATACGCTTCCAGGCCATATCGGTGATGTGCAGCAGGCCGTCGATACCGCCCAGATCAACAAACGCACCGTAATCGGTGAGGTTCTTGACGATACCCTTAACAACCATGCCTTCCTGCAGCGACTCGAGCAGCTGATCGCGCTCGGCACTGTGTTCGGCTTCCATAACTGCGCGGCGGGAGACAACCACGTTGTTGCGCTTGGCATCGAGCTTGATAACTTTGAAGTCCAGCTCTTTGCCTTCCAGGTGAGCGACGTCGCGCACCGGACGGATATCGACCAGGGAACCCGGCAGGAACGCGCGGATAAGGCCAACGTCGACGGTGAAACCGCCCTTGACCTTGCCACTGATGATACCTTTGACGATGGCGGTCTTCTCGAAGGCTTCTTCGAGTTCGCCCCAGATTTCGGCGCGCTTGGCTTTTTCGCGCGACAGGCGGGTGAAGCCCATGCCATCATCGATGGCATCAACGGCGACTTCTACTTCGTCACCTACATTGATTTCCAGCTCACCACGCTCGTTTACAAATTCTTCGCGTGCGATCACACCTTCAGACTTCAGTCCGGCATTAACGGTGATCCAGTCGCTGTCGATGGCTACCACGGTGCCGCGAATAATCGCACCACGGGCAACGTCGAGATACTTCAGACTTTCTTCAAACAGTTCGGCGAAAGATTCGCTCATTGGGTTGTACTCACAGGTTAACCATATCAGCCAGCAGATACGGGCAGCTTTAAGTTAAGTTGATCGACGGCCTTGCTGGTTTACTTTGGCGACCGCGCGTCAACCAATCCGCGTGCACATCAAACGAGGTTTCGTTGTTGTGCTTCGCTGAGAATCCGGTCCAATACGGCATCGATTGTCATGTCGGTACTGTCTACCACCAGCGCATCTTCTGCTGGCTTCAACGGTGCCACATCACGACCCATGTCCCGCTCATCCCGGTTGCGGATGTCCTCAACGAGGGCGGCGAGATTAGCATCAAACCCCTTTTCCTTCAACTGGTTATAGCGCCGACGGGCACGCTCCTCGGGACTGGCAGTGAGGTAGATCTTGAGGGGCGCAGCACGAAATACCACGGTACCCATGTCGCGACCATCGGCAATCAGACCAGGGGACTGGGCAAAGCCCTGCTGACGGGCCAACAACGCATCACGGACCGGCTGATGGACAGCGACCCGGCTGGCCAGCTCGCCCACTTCCTCGGTGCGCAGGTAGTCGGACACGTCTACCCCGTCCAACTCAATCAGCAGCTCGCCGTTCTTCTCGACAAAGCGGCACGGCAGCTCACGGGCCAACGGCACCAGACCTTCCGGGACATCCAGTGACACACCCAGATTACGGGCATGCAGCCCCAACAAACGATAAAGTGCCCCAGAATCAAGGAGATGCCAGCCAAGCCGCTGGGCTACTTTACGAGCAATAGTGCCCTTTCCTGAGGACACCGGGCCGTCAATGGTAATGACTTTCGCCATCGAAGCGGCGGCCATCAGTCTTCCACCACGGATAGATTCAGGCCGGCGGCGCTGGCAAGCTCGGCAAAGCCAGGGAACGAAGTGGCCACATTGGCGCAGTCGTGGATCAGGATTGGCGCCGTAGCCCGCAATGAGGCGATGGCGAAGCTCATGGCAATACGATGGTCGCCATGGGCATAAACTTCACCGCCGCCGTACTGGCCGCCGCGAATACGAATGCCGTCCGCATAGACTTCGTTCTCCACACCCACCGTGGTGAGGCCATCCGCCATCACCTGAATACGGTCCGACTCCTTGACCCGCAGCTCTTCAGCGCCATGCAGGATGGTATCGCCCTGTGCATTAGCCGCTGCGATGAACAGCACCGGAAACTCATCTATGGCCAGTGGCACCAGCTCTTCTGGAATGGTAATACCCTTCAGCCTGGCACTTTTGACACGAATATCCGCAACCGGCTCACCGCCCGCATCTCGCTGATTCTCAAGGGTAATATCAGCCCCCATGAGCTTGAGGATATCGATAATACCGGTGCGCGTAGGGTTGATACCGACATGGCGTAACAGCAGCTCGGAACCCTCCGCAATCGACGCTCCGACCAAAAAGAAGGCCGCCGAGGAAATATCCGCCGGGACTTCCAGCGAGCAGGCACTGAGCTTGCCACCGCCACTAACCTTGCTGGTGGCGCCATCACGGCTGACCGGGTAACCAAAGCCAGCCAGCATGCGCTCGGTATGGTCGCGAGTGGGAGCCGGCTCGGTAACAGAGGTTTCGCCTTCGGCATACAAGCCAGCCAACAAAATGGCTGACTTGACCTGGGCGGAGGCTACCGGCAAGTCGTAATGGATGCCCTTAAGCTGCTGGCCGCCGCTGATATGCACCGGCGGCGTGCCTTTGCCGGTGGTAGCGATAGCTGCGTTCATTTCCCGCAATGGCTTGGCAACACGCTCCATGGGACGCTTGCTAAGCGAGGCATCCCCGGTCAACTCCGTGTTAAACGGCTGACCACAAAGCAGACCCATCAACAGACGCATGGAAGTGCCGGAATTGCCCATGTAAAGAGTGCCGCTGGGCGCCTTGAGCCCGTGCAGCCCAACGCCATGGACACGCACGCGGCCCGCGCTGGGGCCTTCAATGACCACGCCCATATCACGAAACGCCTGCAACGTGGCCAGAGCGTCTTCGCCTTCCAGAAAACCTTCTATTTCAGTAATGCCGTCGGCCAGCGCACCGAGCATGATCGAGCGATGCGAGATGGACTTGTCGCCCGGAACCCGCAGGGATCCATTCAGGGCACCGCCGGGCTGCAGGTGGAACTCGACCCGGCGACCATGGCCGGAGGAAACAGTGTTACTCATGGCTGTGTTGTCACTCGCTATAGCGTTAGTTCTATCGTCGTTGAGTTGCAGGGCGGCGGTGTAAGAGGTGCGTGCCGAAAGCGCCAGAAAGTGGGCCCGGGCACTGTTAGCTCTGGTCATGATGGCCAGCATGTCGTCACTATCGCCCTGCTCTATCGCCTGACGAAATCCCGCCAACCCCTGCTGAAACAGATCCACGGCACGCAACACCGAGTCTCGATTTTCTTTAAAAATGTCGTGCCACATCAGCGGATCGCTAGAGGCGATACGGGTGAAGTCACGGAAACCGCCGGCAGCATAGCGGAAGATATCCAGCGAGTCGCCCTGCCGGGCCAAGGTATCCACCAGAGAAAATGCCAGCAGGTGCGGCAAGTGACTGGTTTCTGCCAGCACCCGGTCGTGTTCGTCTGGCGCCATGGTTAATACCTCGGCACCCACGGCCGCCCACAGGGCACGCACTCTCTCAGTGGCCTGAGTATCGGTTTGCGCCGTTGGCGTGAGAATAACCCGGTGGTTCTGGTATAGCCGCGCATCCGCAGCATCAACACCGCTTTTTTCCTTGCCTGCAATCGGGTGACCGGGAACAAAGCGGCTAATGTGCTCTGCAATACAATTAATAGCGGCGTCGATCACCTTGCCTTTGACGCTGCCTCCATCCGTAATGATGACGGTGCCACTCAAGCCCGGCGCCATTTTCGCCATGCTGTCGGCCATGCTGGATACCGGCACCGCCAGAAACACCAAATCAGCGCCTTTAACTGCTTCGGCGAAATCCGTGCTGCCATCATCAATCAGGCCGAGTAGCTTGCCACGCTCCAGCGTTCTCTCAGAGCGGGCCCCAGCGACAATCGTTGTGGCGAGACCGTGGGCGCGGATAGCCGCAGCCAGAGAGCCGCCAATCAGCCCCAGACCGATAATGGCTACGCGGTTAAACATTAAGCACCTTCTCCAGGGCCCTGAGGAAGCGGTCGTTCTGTTCGCCAAGGCCAATGGAGACGCGCAAGTGGTTGGGCATACCGTAGCCACCAATTGGCCGGACAATCACCCCTTCATGCAGCAGAGCCTCATAAATCGGTTGCGCCGGACGACCACAATCGAACGCAATGAAATTAGCCACGGAGGGGATGGCGTGGAGATTAAGTGCTTGCAGGCCTTCAGCGATCTGCACCAGACCGGAAGTGTTTTCGCTCTTGCTGTCTTCGATGTAGTTGTCATCGTTCAGCGCAGCGGCAGCGGCGGCAAGAGCCGGCGCATTAACGTTAAACGGCTGGCGCACGCGATTAAGCACATTGGTAATTTCCGGATTAGCCACCGCATAGCCAACACGCAAACCGGCCAGACCGTACATCTTCGAGAAGGTACGGGTAACAATCACGTTGCGATAGCGATCAACAAACTCAAAGCCGTTTGGGTAACCCTCTTCCTCGACGTACTCAACGTATGCCTCATCCAGTACCACCAGTACCTCCTCAGGCACACGCTGCATAAAGCTTTCCAGTGCCTGGCGATGAAACCAGGTTCCGGTGGGATTGTTGGGGTTAGCGATAAAAATGATCCGGGTTCGCTCGGTAATGGCATCAGCCATGGCGGCGAGATCGTGACCAAACAGCTTGGCCGGCACTTCCACCGGCTTGGCGGAGCAGCCCAGCGTAACTAGCATATAGACGGCAAAGGCATGCTGAGAAAAAATCACTTCATCGCCGCGATTAAGAAAGCCACGGCCAATAAGCTCAAGCAAATCATTGGAACCATTACCCAGAGTGATCTGCTCAGGACGAAGACCGAATTTTTCTCGCAGCGCACTCTTAAGATAAAAGCCGGCACCATCCGGATACAGATGCAGGCTCTCCAACGCCTGACGAGCCGCATGCAATGCCAACTTGCCCGGCCCCAGCGGATTTTCGTTGCTGGCCAGCTTGACAATATTCTTGATGCCCAGCTCGCGCTCTAGCTCTTCAGTCGGCTTACCAACCGCATAGGGCTTGAGTGTTTGCACTCCCGGGGTTGCCAAGGCAATGAAATCACAGCTCATGGTGCTGTCTCCTGATCAGAGGACCGCTTTCGGATAGGAGCCGAGGAAACGGATATTCAGTGAATCCGCTTCCAACTCCGCCAGCAAATTCTGCACATCCGGGTCGTCGCGATGGCCTTCAAAATCAATAAAGAAAACGTAATTCCATTTTTCTGCACGGGATGGCCGCGATTCGAGCCGCGTCAGGTTGACCCCATGACGCTTGAACGGCTCCAGTACGCTATACAGCAGACCAGGGCGATTCTTGCCGCTCGCCATAATGCTGGTTTTATCTTTGCCGGAAGTTGGCGTGTCTTGCTTGCCGATAATAATAAAGCGAGTGGTGTTGTCCGGCCGGTCTTCCACGTTGCGATGAATCACTTCCATGCCGTACAGCTCGGCAGCCATTTCTCCGGCAATCGCAGCGGCATTCCATTCGTCCTTCAAGCGTTTGGCAGCCTGAGCATTGGAAGCCACCGCAATACGCTCCGCATTAGGCATGTGGCTATCGAGCCATTTACGACACTGCGCCAACGTCTGCTGGTGTGAGTAGATGCGGCTGATGCTATCGCGGCGGGTGGCCGGACCGATCATCAGGTGATGGTGAATGCGCAACTCGACTTCACCACAGATCTTCAGGCCGGATTCCATAAACGTATCCAGCGTATGGGTAACCACGCCCTCCGTGGAGTTTTCCACCGGAACGATACCGTAGTTTGCCGCCCCGGCATCCACTTCGCGGAACACTTCATCAATGGCATTCATGGGCACAGCGGTAACGCCATGGCCAAAATGTTTCAGCACTGCCTGATGAGTAAAAGTGCCTTCCGGGCCCAGGAACGCCACTTTCATGGGCTGCTCCAGCGCCAGGCATGCACTCATTACCTCACGGAATAAACGGGCGATCACTTCACCGTCCAGCGGCCCCTGGTTACGCTCCTTAACCATGCGCAACACTTGAGCTTCCCGCTCAGGACGATAGAAAACCGGCTCGCCACCCTCTTCCGCCCGCTTTACTGACGCCACGGATTGAGCAAGGGAGGCGCGCTCATTAATCAAGCCCTGTAGCTTTTCATCCAGCGCATCAATTTGCGCACGCAATTGTTCCAGTGTCGGTTGCTTGCTCATCAGCCGTTCCGCTTTGCAAAGTCCTGCATGAATTCAATCAGTGCATCTACTGCTGCTTCTGGCACTGCGTTGTAAATACTGGCGCGCATACCACCAACAGAGCGGTGCCCGGCCAAATTGAGCAGCCCCGCAGCGTCTGCCTGCTGCAGAAACTGCTTGTCCAGGAGCGCATCTGCGAGCACGAAGGGTACGTTCATGCAGCTACGATCTGCCGGGTTCACCGGGTTGCTATAAAACTCACTAGCATCAATATAACCGTACAATTTTTTCGCTTTGCGGTCGTTAACTTCAGCCATGGCAGCAAGACCGCCCTGGCGCTTGAGCCATTTAAATACCAAGCCAGCCAGATACCAGGAATAGGTCGGCGGAGTGTTGTACATGGAGCCATTGTCCGCATGGATCTTGTAGTCCAGCATCGCTGGCAACCCTGTCACTCGACCGATCAGATCACGGCGAATAATCACGACCACAATGCCCGCGGGACCGATATTTTTCTGGGCTCCGGCATAAATGAGTCCATAGCGATCTACATCCAGCGGTCGCGACAAAATCGACGAAGAAAAATCAGCTACTAGCGGCTTATCCGTTTTTGGAATAAAGGGGAACTCCACACCGCCGATGGTTTCGTTAGGTGTGTAGTGCAGATAAACCGCATCCTTTGACTCATTCCAGCTACTTTGTGCCGGGACATAGGAGAAGTGCTTGTCCTCGGCGCTGGCTACGACGTTGATATTGCCAAAACGCTTTGCTTCCGCAATGGCCTTGATCGACCACTGACCAGTGTTGACGTAGTCTGCGGTTTCGCCACTGTTGAGCAGATTCATGGGGATCATTGAAAACTGCTGACTGGCCCCACCCTGCAAGAACAGCACGGCGTAATCGTTACTAATGCCAAGCAGCTCGCGCAAATCCTGCTCGGCGGCATGGGCAATGGCGACGTATTCTTTGGAGCGGTGACTCATCTCCATGATCGACATGCCAGTGCCTTGCCAGTCGAGCAGTTCATCGCGGGCCTGTTGAAGAACTTCTTCCGGCAGTGCGGCCGGTCCTGCACAAAAGTTAAAGGCGCGAGTCATGGAGTAAGTCAGCTCCGGGATAGAGGTTATTGGTAGCACCCCGCTGTAACGGCTGGAGGGGCGACTAAAGTCGCCCCTCCAGCCGTTACAGAGTCAGGATTCTGCTTCGTCTTCTTCGTCTATTTCTTCTTCCACGCCTTCCAGCTCCGGAATGCGCTCGACGCCGACGAGGTGTTCTTCCTTGCCTAGTTTGATCAGGGTGACGCCCTGTGTATTACGGCTGAGCAAGCTGACCTCATCAACCCGGGTACGCACCAGAGTGCCCTGATTAGAGATCAGCATGATGTCTTCACCGCCAAACACTTGGGTAGCGCCGATCAGTACGCCATTGCGGTCGTTGACCACCATACCGATAACACCCTGAGTGCCGCGACCTTTGGTTGGGAACTCATCGACGCCCGTACGCTTGCCATAGCCTTTTTCCGAGGAGGTCAGCAGCTGACCACCTTCCTGCGGAATAATCATGGCAATAATTTCTTCGCCGGCGGCAACCTTCATACCACGCACACCGCGGGCAGTACGGCCCATGACCCGCACGGCGGCCTGACGGAAGCGCACCACCTTGCCGTTGCCGGCGACCAGCATGACGTCTTCGTCACCTTGGGTAACAGCGACGTTGACCAGACTTTGACCTTCCTGCAGACGCACGGCGATCAGGCCGTTGCTGCGCGGCCGGGCAAACTTGGCCAGCTGAGTACGTTTAACCATACCATTGGAGGTAGCCATAAAGATGAACGGCCCGGGCACGGTATCAGCAACGATCTCTTCTGCACCGTCTTCATCTGCCACATCAATAACATCAGCTTCGCTTTCATCGTCGTCATCGACGGCGGACTGCTGGCGCATCATTTCCGGATCCATGCGCAGAATGGCGGTAATGCGCTCATCTTCCTGCAAGGCCGGGATCAGATTAACGATCGGTTTGCCTCGTGAGTTACGGCCGCCCTGAGGCAGCTCATAGACCCGCAACCAGAATACCTTGCCGATATTAGTGAAGCACAGCAGGGTGTCATGGGTGCCCGCCACCAGCAGATGCTCGACATAATCTTCATCTTTTACTGCAGTTGCGGCCTTGCCTCGACCACCACGTTTTTGCGCGCGGTAGGTGTCAATCGGCTGCATTTTGGCGTAGCCACCGTGGGAGAAAGTCACCACCACGGTTTCTTCGGCAATCAGGTCTTCCATGCTGAAATCAGCGCGGGAGGTCTGGATCTCGGTACGACGCTCGTCGGCATACTCCTCGCGAACCGCCGCCAGCTCATCACGAATCACCTGCAGCAGACGCTGCGGATCAGCCAGAATCAGACCAAGCTCGGCAATCTTGTCCAACAGATCCTGATAATCGAGAACCAGCTTTTCCTGCTCCATGCCCGTCAGTTTCTGCAGGCGCAGGTCAAGAATGGCCTGAGCCTGTTCCACGGAGAGATAATATTTTCCATCGCGAAGACCGAGGGACGGATCAAGTCCATCCGGGCGGCACGCATCTTCACCACCGGCCCGCTCAAGCATTTGAATCACGTTACCGGGAGCCCATGCGGTAGCGACCAAACGCTCTTTTGCCTCAGCTCCGCTGGGCGACTGTTTGATCAACTCGATCACCGGATCGATATTCGCCAGCGCCACAGCCAAGCCTTCCAGTATGTGGCCCTTTTCTCTTGCCTTACGCAGCTCGAACACCGTGCGGCGGGTGACCACTTCGCGGCGATGACGAACAAACGCCTCAATCATTTCCTTCAGATTAAGGGTGCGCGGCTGACCATCTACCAGCGCCACCATGTTGATGCCGAACACGCTTTCCATCTGCGTTTGCGAGTACAGATTGTTCAGCACCACATCGGTATTTTCACCACGCCGCAACTCGATCACGATGCGCATGCCGTCCTTATCGGATTCGTCGCGCAGCTCAGTGATACCTTCGAGTTTTTTGTCCTTGACCAGTTCGGCGATCTTTTCAATCAGGCGAGCCTTGTTCACCTGATAGGGAATCTCGGTGACGATGATGGCCTGCTTGCCAGACTTATCGGTGTCTTCAATATGAGCTCGGGCGCGCATGTAAATGCGGCCGCGGCCGGTACGGTAAGCCTGAACAATACCGGCGCGCCCGTTGATAATGCCCCAAGTGGGGAAATCCGGGCCTTTGACATGCTCCATCAAGTCGTCAACGGTGAGTTCGCTGTCGTCGATCAGAGCCAGACAGGCATCAACCACTTCAGCCAGATTATGCGGCGGAATATTGGTGGCCATCCCCACGGCAATGCCTGAGGAGCCATTCACCAGAAGGTTAGGCACGCGGGTAGGCATCACCGCAGGGATCATCTCGGTGCCGTCGTAGTTGGGCACGTAATCGACGGTTTCTTTCTCCAGATCGGCCAGCAATTCATGGGCGATCTTGGACATGCGTACTTCGGTGTATCGCATGGCGGCGGCGCTATCGCCATCGATGGAGCCAAAGTTACCCTGACCATCAACCAGCATGTGGCGCAGAGAGAATGGCTGAGCCATACGGACAATAGTGTCGTAAACAGCAGAGTCCCCATGGGGGTGATACTTACCGATTACGTCACCGACCACGCGGGCGGACTTCTTGTAGGCCTTGTTCCAGTCATTACCCAGCTCGTGCATGGCGAACAGGACGCGGCGGTGTACCGGCTTGAGGCCGTCGCGCACATCCGGCAGTGCCCGACCGACGATAACGCTCATGGCGTAGTCGAGGTAGGACTGCTTTAGCTCGTCTTCGATATTGACCGGGGTGACTTCTTTAGCGAGATCCGTCATTGCTCTTTTATATCCCCTGAACAGCGTCGGCCAGGCCGGCCGGAAAGCGCAGAATCATACCACACTGCTGCCGCTGTAGGAGCGGCTTGAGCGGCGAAAACCTTTTGCCCTTGCCACCCCCCTTGCATGCCCCTGAAACATCGTCGGCAGTGACCTTCTCCGGCCCTGCCGCGCTGCTCGGGTGTGACGCCGCTTCACCCCTGACCCTCATTGGCTCGGTGCCTCCCTTAGGCGTGAACGCCACCATAATCCGCAGGGTGACTCAGCGTAGCGGGCACCCCGGAGGATTATGGCGGCGGTTGCGCCCGGGCACGGTGGCGCCGGTGGCAGGGGGTGGTTCGGCAAAAGATTTCGCCTCTGAAGCAGCCTGCTACGGGACAAAACCTCGCGACTGAAGCCTCTCCTACATATACTGCGCCCTCTACTGCCCCAACCGGAGCCACCATGACCGCCGCTGACCTGATCATCCATGCCCGCTGGATCATTCCGGTAGAAGGCACCGGCACCCTGAATAACCATGCCATCGTGGTCCGCGATGGCCTTATCGCTGATATTCTGCCCTCTGATCAGGTAGAAGGCCGCTGGCAGGCAGCTAAAGTGCTGCATCTGGGCCAGCATGCCCTGACCCCCGGCTTTGTTAACGCCCATACCCACAGTGCCATGAACCTGTTCCGCGGACTGGCCGATGATCTGCCACTGATGACCTGGCTGGAACAGCACATCTGGCCCGCTGAAGGCAAATGGATCAGCGATGAATTCGTCCACGACGGTAGCCGCTTCGCCTGTGCCGAAATGATTCGCAGCGGCACCACCTGCTTTGCCGACATGTACTTCTTTCCCGAGGCCATCGCCCGGGCAGCCAAGGAAGCCGGCCTGCGGGCGGTGCTTTTCTCGCCCCTGCTGGACTTCCCCACCCCTATGGCACAGGGACCGGATGACTATCTGCGACTGGCGCTGGCAGCGCACGACAACTGGCGCCATGAGCCACTGATCCAGATCGGCTTTGGCCCCCACGCACCCTATACCGTGTCGGACGCACCATTGCAGAAGCTGCTCACCTACGCCGAAGAGCTGGATCTGCCCATCATGATGCATATCCACGAAACCGCCGGCGAGATCATGATGGCCACCGCAGATGGGGGCGCCCGACCGCTGGATCGCCTGCATGGCCTGGGACTACTTGGCCCGCGCCTGTTAGCGGTGCACATGACCCAGCTGACCGATGACGAGATCTCCCTTCTCGCACAGACCGGCACGTCGGTGGTGCACTGCCCCGAGTCCAACCTGAAGCTGGCCAGCGGGTTCTGCCCGGTAGAGAAACTGCGCAACGCCGGCGTCAATGTGGCGCTGGGCACTGACGGCGCTGCCAGCAACAACGATCTGGATATGCAGGGCGAAATGAAGACCGCCGCCCTGCTAGCCAAAGCCGTGGCTCAGGACGCAGCCGCCCTGCCCGCCGCAGCCGCGTTGGAAATGGCCACTCTGGCAGGCGCCCGCGCGCTGGGCATTGATAGCCAGACGGGTTCACTGGTTATTGGCAAGCAAGCGGACATCATTGCCTTTGACTTGGGCGCGGTGGAGACCCAGCCACTGTATGACCCGGTGGCACAGATTGTTTACTCCGCCAGCCGCGCGCAGATCAGTCACACCTTTGTGGCCGGCCGGGCGTTGATGGAAAATCGCGTCCTCACCACCCTGAATGAAGCCCGGGTACTGCGCGACGCGCGCGCCTGGGGCGACCGTATCCGTGGAGAATCCGCATGAACCATAGCGCCCGCAACGTCGATGCCGCTGAGATTGCCAAATTTGAAGCGCTGGCAGAGCGCTGGTGGGACCCGAAGTCCGAGTTCCGTCCACTGCACGACATCAACCCCCTGCGCCTGAACTACATCGACGAGCGCGTCAGCCTGAAAGGTAAAAAAGTCATCGATATCGGCTGCGGCGGTGGTCTGGTGTCAGAAGGCATGGCCCGGCTGGGTGCCACCGTAACCGGCATTGATCTGGGCGAAGCCCCCTTGGCTGTGGCACGCCTGCATGCACAAAAGGACGGCATCGATGTTGAGTATCTGAATATCACCGCGGAAGAAGTTGCCGCCGAACGCGCCGGCCAGTACGACGCTGTTACATGCCTGGAAATGCTCGAACACGTGCCGGACCCCGGCGCAGTTGTTGCTGCCTGTGCCAAGTTAGTCAAACCCGGTGGACAGGTATTTTTCTCGACCATCAATCGCAATCCGAAGGCATTTGCACTGGCCATTGTGGGAGCCGAATACATCCTGCGCCTGCTGCCGCGTGGCACCCATGAATACGCCAAATTGATCAAGCCGTCGGAACTGGCGGGATGGGCTCGCGACGCTGGCCTGCAACTGAAAGACACCTGCGGCATGCAGTACAACCCGTTCACGGCCAACGCCAGCCTGAACCGCGATGTGTCGGTGAATTATCTGGTGCATTGCATCAAGGCAGAGGCGTAATGGTTGACGCCGTTTTCTTTGATCTGGACGGCACGCTGGTCGATACCGCGCCGGATTTTCACACCGTGCTGAATGCCATGCTGGGCGAAGCTGGCAAGCCCGCTCTTGGCTATGACAAAGTTCGTGCCCAAGTATCCAATGGTGCCCGTGCCGTGCTGCAAGCCGGCTTCGGCGGCAATCCCGGGGAGGCAGCGTTCGACAGCCTGCTAGCCGAGTTTCTGGATCGCTATGTGGATCATCTGACAGTGGGAAGCCAACTGTTTGCCGGCATGGACGAAGTGCTGGACAAGCTGGAAGCAAGCCATATTCCCTGGGGCATTGTCACCAACAAGCCGGAACGTTTCACCACCCCTTTGCTGGCAGGCCTGAAGCTGGCCAGCCGAGTTGGCCCCGTGATCTGCCCGGATAATGTGGCCGAGCGTAAGCCGCAACCGGAAGGGCTGCTAAAGGCTGCGTCAATGGTAGGAGTTCAGCCAGAGCGCTGCATTTATGTGGGCGATCACGAGCGCGATATCGCTGCAGGCCGGAATGCCGGCATGAGAACCATTGGCGTCCTGTTTGGCTATATTGGCGAAGACGAAGACCCGCAAGCATGGCGAGCAGATATGTATGCGGCGGATACCGCAGAGCTTGCTCAGTTACTGAACCTTTAATTCCCGGAAGAGCCATGACCGATATTCAGCAAGCGGCCACCAGCTACCAGTGCCCTGACAATGCCTTCAACGACCGCATCATCATGGTCACTGGCGCCGGTGACGGCATCGGCCGCGCCGCCGCATTGGCCCTGGCTAAACACGGTGCCACTGTAATTTTGTTGGGACGCACTCAGGAAAAGCTGGAGGCCGTGTATGACGAAATCGTCGCCATAGGAGCACCTGAGCCAGCACTGGCGCCGGTCAACCTGGAGGTAGCTCGCCCTGCGGACTACGAGGAACTGGCCGGTATGCTCGGCAACGCCTTCGGCCGATTGGACGGCATTTTGCACAACGCCTCGATTCTCGGTGAAATCACGCCTCTGGATCAGTACGGCTATGGCACCTGGGAGTCGGTAATGCAGGTCAACATCAATGCGCCGTTCTTTCTCACCCGCGCCTTGCTGCCCCTGCTAAAAGACTCCGCCGACGCCTCAGTACTATTCACCACTTCCAGTGTGGGCCGTAAGGGTCGGGCTTTCTGGGGTGCCTATGCGGTAAGCAAGTTCGCCACCGAGGGACTGATGCAGGTGCTGGCCGACGAACTGGAGAACGTGGCACCGATCCGGGTCAACTGCATCAACCCCGGTGCCACGGCCACCAAAATGCGCGCCATGGCCTACCCGGCGGAAGATGCCAGCAAGCTGAAGCGCCCGGAGGACATTCTCGCCCCATACCTGTACCTGCTCGGCCCAGCAGCAAAAGGCATCACTGGCCAATCCCTCAACGCCCAAATCTAGCAGAGGCCTCACCCCTACCCCCCGTTGCCTCGGTGTCTCACTTAGGCGTGAACGCCACCATAATCCGCAGGGTGACTAAGCGTAGCGGTCATCCCGGAGGATTATGGCGGCGGTTGCGCCCAGGCACGGTGGTGAAAGTGGGGCAGCAACCCAGAGACTAGCCAGCCGGCCATAGTGCCAAGGCTCAGCGACTCACCGGTCAATCGCCTGTATGCTGTGTTCACCTAGTGTATCGGGCTCAGCCCGAACGACCGGAGAGAATAATAATGAAGCACCTATCCGCGCTACTGCTGACCTTTGCTCTGCTGATCCCCGGAATCGTCACTGCCGAAAAGCAGCCTGCCTCATCGCTCACCCCAGAGCAGCTGGCCGAGTTCCAGCGCCTGTTGCCCGGCGTGGAGCTGACTCCAGAGCTGGTTCGTATGATGACCGACATTAGCCTGAACGCCGATATGCCGGTGAACGAGAGGCTCAAGGCGATTGCCAAACTGTCTGGCATCGACAAGCTGCCCGAGGGCCAGCGTCTGCGCCGAGTCATCTGCATCTGGGATATTGTCGGCCGGGCCGGGCCCATATTCGGGGCCGCCATGGAAGCCCGTGCTCAGGCGCTGGAGTTTGGCGTTGAGCTTGAGATGGTGCCCTACACTAACGAAACCGTAATGGTCGAAGAGTTCAAGGCTGGCCGCTGTGATGCAGCGTTGATGAGCGGCCTGCGCGCCCGTCAGTTTAATAAATACACCGGCTCTATTGATGCCATCGGCGCACTGCCGGATCGCGACCACCTGCATACCCTGTTTCAGGTAATCACTAATCCCCGCACCGCCAATAAAATGGTGCAAGGCGAGTACGTGGTGCTTGGTGTATTCCCCGCCGGCGCTGCCTATGTATTCGTAAACGACCGCTCCATCAACACACTGTCAAAAGCTGCCGGCAAGAAAGTTGCTGTGCTCGAGTATGACCCCATGCAGGCGAAGATGATTGCCGGCGTTGGCGCCACCCCCGTGAGCACGGATATCACCCGCGCCCCGGGAATGTTCAACAATGGCGTAGTGGACATTCTGCCGGCACCGTTGCTGGCGTACGAAATACTGGAGCTCTACAAGGGCATGACACCAAATGGCGGCATCATCAATTACCCGCTGGCGCAAATCACTATGCAGCTGATTGGTCGGCTGGATAAATTCCCCAATGAAGCCGCCCAGTTGATTCGTGAAGCTGCCTTTGAGCAATACCCCCGAGTGATTGAGTTGATCTCACGGGAAGAAGTGAAAATTCCGGAAAAATGGTGGATCGCGATTCCCAAAGAGGACATGCAGGAATACAGCAACATGATGCAGCAAGCTCGTATAAGCCTGCGCGACATGGACTATTACGATGCAGAAATGCTCACTCTGCAAAGACGCATCCGCTGCAAGTATTCGCCCGAGCGTGGCGAGTGCGTCAATCCCGTGGAATAACCACAGCTCGATCGAATTACCAAGGAAAGCAATCATGCTGAACAGACTGACCGCTCTGCTGTCACTTTTCATTCTAGCTGCAGCCACACATGCCGCGCCGACGGAAGAGCAGCTACGCGCCAAAGCCTATGACCAGACCCTGACCCTTGATGAGCGCATTACTGCAATTCGTCAGCTGTATGGTTACCCGAAAGAAAAACTGATCAAGCGCAAGATCTGCATCTGGGATATTGCCGGGCGTTCAGGCCCAATTTATGCGGCGGCGCAGGATCAACGTGGCCAGATCATGCAATACGGCGTAGATGTAGAAATGGTCCCCTACACCAATGAAACAGTGGTCGCCGAGGATCTAAAAAGTGGCATCTGTGATGCAGCGCTGATGACCGGCCTTCGTGCCCGCTTGTTTCATCGCTATAGCGGAACCATTGATGCGGTAGGAGCAGTGCCGGATGACAAGCACATGCACGTGCTGCTACAGGCAGTTAATTCTACGCGCAATGCGGACAACATGGTCAGTGGAGAATATGTGGTACTGGGTATTGCTCCCGCCGGGGCTGTCTATGTTTTTGTTAATGACCGCTCGATCAGCAGCCTCGCCAAGGCTGCCGGCAAAAAAGTCGCCGTACTTGATTACGACAAGGTACAGGCAGAAATGGTATCGCAGATTGGTGCCACACCGATTCTGTCTGACATCGTTTCCGCACCAAACAAGTTTAACAACGGTGTTGTGGACGTATTACCGGCTCCACTGGTGGCCTACGAAGTATTGGAACTGTACAAAGGCATGTCCCCGAATGGTGGCATCGTGCGCTTCCCGCTGACCCAGATGACCATGCAGATTATTGGCCGTACGGACAAATTTCCCAACGAGCTAGCCCAGTTGGTGCGCGAAGTTTTTCTGCAGAATTACGGTCTGATCATGGAGAGGCTCGGGGAAGAAACCGCCAAGGTTCCGGCCCATTGGTGGATTGATATCCCGGAGCGAGATCAGCGCGAATACGAAATCATGATGCAACAGGCGAGGCTGCATTTGCGGGAACGAGAATACTATGACCCTGAGATGCTGACCCTGCAGCGCAAGGTGCGCTGCAAGTTTGATGCGACACGATCAGAGTGTGTCAATCCAGTAGAGTAATAAAGAGCGGCTAAAGCCGCTCCTGACGAGTTTCCCGGCGGATTAGTGGAGCAGGTTTATCTCGTCCAGCCCGCCCCACATATCAACGCGGGAGTCGGAGAACAGATCCATCTCCGGCGCCAGCGCCTGAACATAACGATCGAAATAGAGGAACTGCTTCAGCAACAAGGCAAACTCCCGCGGAAAACGAATGCCGTGTTCTTCGCCAATGCGGATCAAGTCCATCAGCAGGCGATTCACTTCGCGGTCATTGCGGTCGCCTTGCACTAGAGTGGCCGGGTCAACGTTCATCAGCCGGTCCTGAAGTTTCTCGATATCGATGGTGAGCGCATCCACATCAACCGCTTCGCGGGTCATGCCCACCACCGCCATGGCCTCGGCAATCACCCGGTTGTCTCCTCGACCAATCCCATCGAACAGCTTGGCCATGGCCTCCCAGGTGGTTTTGCGCACCTTGCCGACGATGCCGAAATCGATAAAACCCACCCGACCATCTTCCAGCAACATCAGATTGCCGGCATGCACATCGGCATGGAAAAAGTCACATAGCATCAGACTGGAGAACCAGGTATTGAGCGCACCTATGAGAGCCTGAGCGGGATCCGGGGTGTATTTGCGCAGCACCTCGATATCGGTCAGAGGCACACCGAAGAAGCGCTCCATGGTCAGCACCCGACGGCTGGACAGCTCCGGGTAAGGTCGTGGTGCCACCGCCTGAGTGTTGCCGGTGGCATGAAGAAACTCGTTAAACTTGGTCAAGTGCTCGGCTTCCAGCTCGAAGTTGCACTCCTCCAGCATGGATGCCTGTAGCTCCTCAATAACCCCGGAGACTGCGGAGTGTGACAAGCCTGGTGCCAGTCGCTCAAGCATACGTGCGCCGAAATAGATGAAATTGAAGTCGGTCAACAACACGTTTTCCACATTGGGCCGCTGTACCTTGATAACCACCTCATCGCCATTGTGCAGTCGCGCTGCATGCACCTGCGCGATGGACGCCGAGGCAAGCGGCTTCGGATCTACCCAGGCGTAGAGGCTTTCCAGTGGTTTGCCGAGTTCCGCTTCCACAGTACGACGGATGTAGTGAAACGGCAGCCCCGGGGTGCGATCCAGGCATTTCTGGAACTCTTCCACATACTCATCTGGGAACAGCGACGGGGAGCTGGCGACAAACTGACCCAGCTTAATATAGGTAGTACCAAGGGATTCGCAGGTCTCCCGCAGCAGGCGTGGCAATGGCGGCCGCTCACCAAGCAGCCAGCCACCGCCGGTGCGGGCCAGCACCGACACGGTCTGCAGCATGCGCAGTCCACCACGGGCCGCCGTCAGTGCCAGACCGAAACCGGTACGGCCCTCCTCCAGCATGGTCTGGGTTTCACGTTGCCCGTTGGTCTTGCTCATCTTGTCCTCGCAGGTGGCACATCATAGGGGCGCAATTGTTACTGATACGTAACCGGCGTGCTATCGGACAACCGTCGCATATCGCTACCACCGTAACAGCCACGTTGCGTTTTGTAACCGCCGGCTTGTACCGACGCGGGCCATTGGGTAGTTTAGGCGACCTTAGTCTCGCCAGAACCACGAATAACAATAACCCGGAGAAGTCCCGATGACCCCGACCGCCTTTATGCCCTCCCCGATGGCAGCTACCCGCGCTGTGTTGCTGGGAGCCGCCCTGCTCGTTCTACAAGGCTGTGGAATCGTCTACAAATCCACGGGTGATGTCCTGATGGGCTTCGGCCGCTCAGAAATGCTGCCGCACATGATGGCAGACGATGACACCCGTATCGCCTGCGCTGCCGGCGAAGCCCAAACCCCGCTGCTTATGGCATTTGAGAGGGTTGGCTCTAATCCGGACAAGCTTGCCGTATTGATGTATGTGACCGCTGCCAGCTGCACTGACGAACTGTCACTGGAGCAGGAAATGCGTTACCTGCGTGCTGTTAAACAAGGCAACGTGGCGGAAGCACAGGATGCACGCATTCTGCAGAAACGTTACGCCGCTATATCTGCCAAGCGTCAGCTGGAATCATATAACCGCCTGATGTCCGCATTTAAGTACCCGAAAGATGGCGAGTGCCCGAAACTGAAGAAGGAGTTTGACCAGCTGGTATGGATGATCGGCATGGTAGGCGGCCTGCAGGCGCTGATGAACGACGGCATTGCCGATGGCTCCGTGGGTGTGCCGCGAGATATCGCTGCCAAGGTTGAGCGCGGCGTGTCCTGTTTGGACAATGACGAGTGGTGGGGCGCTCCGCGCGGCATCCGTGCATCTGTCTGGAGCATCCTGCCGATGCTGGCCCCCGCTAACGCTCAGCCATGGGAAGAGCTGCAAAAGGCCGCCGACGCTGGCTTCCGTAATGGTGTTCGTCTGGGCAGCGCCATGTATGCCATGGCCGCCTACAGCAAGGGTGACGATGAGCACCTGCGCAAAGCAATCCGTGACTTCGCCAAAAGCGACACGGTCAATGCGGAATACCGCATGATCGACACCATGGCTGCCACCATGATCAGCTCAATCTCTGATCGCCTTTGGACCGAAGCCACTGGCCGCCGCACTCCATTGGGAGGCTTGGGCACTTTCTGGGACGACGCAGCGAAAAGCCAGCCTTCCATCAATATTGACGACCTTCTTTGATTATTGTCGTCCTGTAATAGAGAGAACTGAACTATGCGTCACCGGAAATTTGTAGCCCTTGCTGCCGCCGCTGTACTCGGCTTGGCGTCACTGCCAGCCAGTGCCATGGAAAAGCGCACCCTGTGTATCTTCGATATCGTTGGCCAGTCCGGCGATACCTTTAACATGATGCGCGACTACCGCACTGCCGCGCTGGCCTGGGGTGTGGATTTCGACCTCAAGGTTCATACGGAAGAAAAGGTCGCCATGGAGGACCTGAAAGCGGGTCAGTGCGATGCCGCCGCCATCACAGGCATCCGGGCACGCTCTTTGAACGCCTATACCGGCAGTCTGGATTCGATCGCCACCCTGCCCACCTATCGGCATGTTCAGGAAGTGATCAAGATCCTTGCCAGTGGTCACCCGAAGATCAATGAGAAGCTGGTTAACGGCCCATTCGAGGTAGTCGGCATTGCCCCGATGGGAGCGGCTTACCTGTTCGTTAAGGACCGCACCATCAACAACGTCAACAAATTGGCAGGCAAGTCCATTTCGGTAATGGAATACGACACAGCCCAGGCAAAGATGGCTTCAAGGGTGGGCATGTCGCCGGTGCTGTCCGATATCACTAACTTTGCCGGTCGCTTCAACAACGGCAACGTGGATATCTGCTTTGCTCCCATGATGGCCTACTCGGCACTGGAACTGTACAAGGGCATGCAGCCCAATGGCGGTATTGTTGACTATGTATTGGGCCAGCTGACCCTGCAGGTTCTGACTCGTCACGAACTGTTCCCTGCGGGTTTTGGTCAGAAATCGCGGGAATACATTGCCGCCCAGTTCGATCAGGCCATGCGTATTGTTGAAAATGCCGAGAAGGAAGTGGATCAGAAATGGTGGATCCGCATCCCGGAGGCTGATCGCGTCCGTTACGACGAAATGATGCGCGAGTCCCGTATCGCCCTGCGCGATGAAGGCGTGTATGACGCCGACATGATGCGTCTGCTAATCGGTATTCGTTGCAAGCTCGACGCCTCGCGAGCCGAATGTGTAAACCGGCAGGAGTAAACACCTGCTGGCAATATACAGGCAATACGAAACGGGGCCCTTGGCCCCGTTTCTATTTGTACCTTCTGGTCAATGCCTGACTGCCTGTTTTTTAGCCATATTTGTCCTTTTCAGCCAGTTTTCGCGGTAGGCAAGCACAGCCGCGTGGCATAGAATCCGATTCACTGTGTCGCGTACATGCCGGACGTCCGGAAGTCGCGTCAATCCACCGCCGATATCCGGCCCCATAACAACAACCGGGAAGACCATGCATAAAAGCACTATTACCGTGGCCAACCGCTCTGCGGGTGAGTGGCTATCATCGCTCCCCACCATTGTCATCCTGCTGCTGACCATCTTTCTGGCGTCTGGCGAGATCATCCACTCCCAGCTACTAAAGATTGGTGAGACCTCATGGCAGGGTTATTTCGAACTGCGCAGTGCCGGCCTGGTCAGTGAGCCGACCTGTAATCGTGACCCGGATATCGAATCTGAAGTAGCGCGTGCTGTACGAGAGCAGACCGCTGCCATGGCTGATGACCCGCTGGCTGGTATTTTTGGCAGCGAAGTCGATGAAGGCGCCATCCGCCAGTCCCTGGAAAGCTCGCGTGAAATCTGCCGCGAGCGCTGGGAGTCTTATCAGCGGGTGCAGGAACGCGTTACCCCCGGGGTGATTGCATTCCGCAATCTGGAAACCGGCGTTGCCGCGGTTGTCACCGGTTTGGGCAACTACAAGCGCCTGCTGCTGTGCGTGCTGCTGCTGATCTGTGCGGCCACCACCACCCTGCAACGCCATCACATTTCTCTACGCCCGGTGCGTACCGCCAAGGATCACTACGTTGGCACTTCTGCACAACTACTAGCCAACCTGATGCTGCTGATGTCTGCCACCGTTTACCGTGGCCAGGAGCAGATAAGCATGGACCAGGGGGTGCAGGTTCATGACTTCTATCTGCACGTATTCTGGATCATGGGCTTCTCTCTGCTGTCAGTGATCAACCTGTATCAGTTGATCAAGCCGCCCAAGGATCTGGAGCAAGGTGGCGGCTGGGGCCATGCTTTCCTGACTATCCCGCTATACAGCTTTATGTGTTTGTCGGCTGGCGCTCAGTTCATGTCACAGGGGTATTACCACGGTATAAGCGTGTATCTGGGCATGATGATGGAACTCTCCACCATGTTCCTTAATCTGGCGCTATATATCTGGATCGGCATGATGCTGAAGCAGACGCGCATGGCTCAGCTGGCCTTCGATGTGCTGCGCCCCTGGAATATGTCGCCCGAGCTGATGTGTTTTGTTGTGCTGGCTCTGGCAGCCTTCCCCACCGCTTTCACTGGCGCTTCAGGTATCTTTATTATTGCCGCCGGTGCAGTGATCTATCAGGAACTGATTCGCGCCGGTGCCCGCAAGCAGCTGGCTCTGGCGGCCACCGCCATGTCCGGCTCCATGGGTGTGGTGCTGCGCCCCTGCCTGCTTGTAGTAATCATTGCGGCCCTGAACCGCAGCGTAACCACAAACGAGCTGTTCGATTCCGGCTTCAAGGTTTACGTGCTCAGCATTATCCTGTTCTTTATTGTTTCCCAGTTCTTCCGCACCCAGCCATCACGTATCGCGCCGTTCTCTGAAGCAGTACCGAAGAGCATCCGGGCGCTTGCTCCACTGGCTCCCTACGCGCTGATGATCATTGTAGTGGCTGTATTCTTCCGTGATGTTCTGGATCGCCGGACCGACGAATTCTCAGCCCCGATTATTCTGCCGCTGATGCTGATTGGCGTGTTGCTTTACGAAAAACTAAGCAAGCACGTTGTTCACATTGCCTCTTTGGCACTGCTGGCACTGATCGGCATCTCGTTTATGCGCATTTTCAACGGCACAGTTGAAGAGGCTGATGTAACCGGACTGGTAGTACGCAACCTGCTAATCCTCGGCATTCTGGCAAGCAACTACCTGTTCGACACCAAGCCACTAACCGAGAAGGTGGTTGGCGTCAATGACAGTGAAATTGGCAAGGGCATGGAAAGCTCACTGCGCCTGGCTACCAATGAAACCACCGGGCATATTGGCGCCCTGCTAATGCTGATGGCTCTGTCGGTGAGCACCGGCGGTATCATCGAGCGATCCGGTCTGATGGAAATGCTGCCGGAAACATTTGCCAACATCTGGATAGCGACCACTATTCTGGTTGTCACTATGGTAATCATCGGCATGATCATGGATCCCTACGGCGCCGTGATTCTGGTGAACGCAACCATCGCGCAGGTGGCATTTGCTAACGGCATTGATCCCCTGCACTTCTGGATGATTACTCTGGTGGCCTTTGAGCTTGGCTATCTCACCCCACCGGTGGCCCTGAACCACTTGCTGGCCAGGCAAGTGGTCGGTGATGATGAGGTTGAAAGCGCCAAAATCCCGCCGGGACAGGCCAGCTTCCTGCGCCGTCACGAGAAATACGCGCTACCGATCATTATCATGTTGTCTGCACTGCTAATTGTGTCTTATGCCCCACTCATGTCTGAAGACCTGCATGGTTGGATGTTCCAGAAGGCCACCTTCAGTGGTGGCCTGTAATTGACGGAGAGAAAGATGAGCGACACTTCAGGTAGAAAGCCGCAGCGCCCCACCGAGCCGCTGCCAACTCTGAAACCGTTCCTGAAGTTTGTCGCTTTTCTGGCGGTAGTGGTGCTTGTTATCGCCGCATCCGCCGCAGTCGTTGACCGAATGATCTACGGATAAGTCGATGAGTGATGAGCATAAAGACAAACGCCGCCACCCGCGTCTGATGCGCGAGGAGACACTAGCTGTGCGCCCTGTCAGTGACCCACTGGCAACATTGCAGCTCGAGGCACTGTACTGCTCAACCGTTGATATGTCCGCGTCTGGCCTGCAAGTTCGGCTTGACGAGCCATTGGACGAAGGCCAGCTGGTGGATATCTGGATCGCCCTGCTTGACGACCTCGGCACTTATCATCTCGATGGCCGGGTCAATTGGCTGCGTGATGGCAAAGAAGGACTGGTCGCGGGCATAGAAATCCTGCCAAGCAGCGAGAACCTGCGCGGCTGGGAAGACCTGTTTAACTGACCTCAAGCTGCTCGCGCAAAGCGGCAGCAAGACGGTTCAGCCGTTCTCGGCGAGAGCGCAGGTTAAATCGTTGCAAAAATCGGGTTGTCCAGCTCAGCACTGTCTTGGCATTGTCGCCGTGGCGGCGCGGAATGACGTGCAGATGAACGTGCGGGACATGCTGATTGGCAACCTTGCCGTCATTTACCAGAAGATTATGGGCGGCGACTGAGCTGTCCAGTTTTTTCTGAGCTGCCATCAAGTTTTCAGCTAGCATCAACAGATGCGCCGAAACACCCTCATCAAGCCCGCTGAGCTGCGCCGCATGCTGCCTGGCAATCACCAAAGCATGGCCATCACTAACCGGAAACAAATCAAGAATAATCATCGCCAACTCATCCTGATAGATGACACTGGCGGGCTCACTACCGTCAATGATGTTGCAAAATAAACAGTCACTCACTGCGGCTCTACCTGATCAGGTTGCTTTCGCTGAATCCGCGCCGCCAGCAGAACGGGCAGCAGGCTAACCGCTGCAGCTAACACCACCCACTTGCCAGCCCGCCAGAAAGAGCCGTCGTCCTGCACCAAACCATCGAACAACGCGACGATCCAGGCCGGCGCCAGCGATTCGTGCAATGGTGAAACTGGGGCCGGCACCAAAGCTACCAGCACAGGCAACATGGTGATTAACGTTCGCCATACCGGAGGAAGAAAACGGCTACCACGCCACAACACCCAGGCAGCGACCAGCAACGCCACCAGATACCAACTCCAAGCCACAATAAAACCCTGAGATGCCACGTTTACCTCACCCAGTTAATCAAGTGGTTTTCATAATCGTCGGGGTCGACCAGTACTTCTGAAATCAACTCTCCGCGCATGGAAATACCCAGTGCAACGACCGTATCCCTGTCGCCACTAATCAACGGATGCCAGGGCTCTAGCGGCCTGCCCTCATACAGTTGTCGATAGGCACAGGTTTCTGGCAGCCAACGCGAACGCTCCGCCAGAAACGCAGGCGTAACACGAAGGCAATCCGGCACCTTAACGCTGCGGTTTTCATAGTCGGTACAGCGACAGCGGTCACAATCCAGATAGCGGCAGGCCACGTCAGTATAGTGCAGCTCGCCAGTTTCTTCGTCTTCGAGCTTGATCACACAACAACGGCCACAGCCGTCGCACAGGGATTCCCATTCCTGAGCAGACATCTCCGCCAGAGGAATGCTCTCCCAGAAACGCTCACGCATCACGATTTTTCCGTGCCAACGGCAATGGCTCTTCATGGTCCTGCGGAGGCATTTGCAGAAAGAACCCCTGCTCACGAATCTGGGCGATAACTTTTGCCGCCTCAACGCGGGCCAATTTCTTTTCGGCACTGAGCAACAGGTCCATGCTGTGAACAGGGACTCCGAAGACTTTCAGCAGAGCTTCCGGCAGTTCACGCAAATCTTGATCACGGCGCACATACAGGTACATCCCCTCCCGTTTTGGGCTGCGAAAAATACTGCATAGCAAACGATGATCATCGATCACATCAAGTCTCCCAGACTGCTACCGATCAGGCTGGCACGCCAGCCCTCGAAGGGTTCGGGCAGACGCTCCGGATCCCGGGCCAGAGCTTCGATCCAGCGGCGTCGCGCTAACACTTCAGGGGCGAGCTGGTGAGCTTCCGCCAGCTTGTTGAAATAAGTCCGCAGCCGCTTGATCCGCTCACGAATGTGCGGCTCTGGCATGCCGGGCAAGGGCTCCGGCACCTCTCCCTGCTCTGCCTGCGCCAGCACCTCCAGTAAGGCGTCAGCAAAACGACGTAATGCCGACGGGTGCATGCCAGTCTCTGCCAGCTGGCCACGATGACTGGCACCGCGACTTGCCAGAGCAAGCATTTCCGCATCCTTGAGGATAAAGCTGCGCGGAATATCACGCTGCCGAGCGCTGGCATCGCGCCAGATGGCCAATTTACGCAAACGTCGACGCCCCTCGCCATCCAGCGAGGCCGCACCTTTCACCTGACGCCACAGATCTTCTTGATCGATACTGCGCTGGCAGTCGGCCACGAGGCGACCACATTCCTCTCGCCACCACTCCAGTCGCCCCTGAGCCTCAAGCCGATCATAAAGAATCTGATAGATACCGGGCAGGTACTCCACATCATGGGCAGCATATTCAAGCTGCTCGGCGCTAAGCGGACGCTGCAGCCAGTCAGTACGGGTGGCGGTTTTCGGCAGGCTAACACCCAATAGGGTTTCCACCAGCTTTTGGTAGCTGGTCTGCATATCATGACCACACAGGGCTGCACCGATCTGAGTATCAATTACCTCCGCTGGCTTGACGTTACAGCCAATACGCAGCGCCTCGAGGTCTTCCGAACATGCGTGCATAACCAGAGGCCGCAAAGCCAACAGGTCATGCATTGGCTGGGGACTGGTGGTGGTCGGGTCGATCAGGTGGCAACCGCGGCCGTCATTCACCTGCAGCAATGCCAGACGCGGCCAGAACGTGCGCTCACGCATAAATTCGGTGTCAATAAACAACCGCTCGCCAGCCTGCTGCTGGCTGGTGAGCTGCGTCAGCGCTGTGTCGTCTGCGATCCAGTGATACTTGCTCAAGGGGATACCCGCTTTACTCAGTCAGGGGCGCATTATACGCATATCCGATGACGCTGCGCCGACTCACAACCCCCTGACGGAGCCGGGATTCTCTGCTAACCTTGCGCCCCTGTCGACATCGCCCAAGGACACCCCATGACAATCAAACTGGTACTGGTCCGCCATGGCCAGAGCGCCTGGAACAAGGAAAACCGCTTTACCGGCTGGAAAGACGTTGATCTGACCGAGCAGGGTGTTGGTGAAGCACGCCGTGCCGGGGAGCTGCTTAAAGAGGCCGGGTTCGAGTTTGAGGTGGCCTACACCTCAGTATTGAAGCGCGCCATCCGCACCCTGTGGACCATCCTCGACGGCATGGATCAGATGTGGATTCCGGTAATTCGCAACTGGCGCCTGAACGAGCGCCACTACGGTGCCCTGCAGGGCCTGAACAAAGCCGAAACCGCAAAGGAGTTCGGTGAAGAGCAGGTGCTAATCTGGCGCCGTAGCTACGACATCCCGCCGCCGGCAATGGAAAAGAGCGACGAGCGTTATGCTGGCAACCAGCGTGTCTACCGGGACAATCTGAAAGAAGAAGAAATCCCGCTGACCGAAAGCCTGAAAGAAACTGTGGCCCGCTTTGTTCCTTACTATCAGAGCGAAATCGAGCCACAGATCAAAGCCGGCAAACAGGTTCTAATCGTTGCCCATGGCAATAGCCTTCGAGCTCTGGTCAAGCATCTGGATCAGATCTCTGAGCAAGACATCCTCAAACTCAATATCCCCACCGGCATTCCTCTCGTCTACGAGTTGGATGACAACCTCAAGCCATTACGCAGCTACTATCTGGGTGACGCAGAAGAAGCGGCAAAAGCCGCGGCGGCGGTTGCCAGCCAAGGTAAGGCCTGAACAACCAGGTACTTTGTAATGCGCTAAATGCGGGGCCTTTGCGGGCCCCGTTCCGTTTCAGGGAACTGGTCACTGACCCGGGTGGTCACAGAAACAGCCGCCAAGGTCAATTATGCCCTCGCCTCCCAAGGGCTCTGACGGTATTCTCTGCGCCAGAATAACAACAGGAACCCGACCATGAAAAAATCCGCTATTGCACTTATCTCCGCCATCCTGCCTCTGGCTCTGCTGACTTCCAGTCCGGCTAGCGCCGAGCCGATCAAACGCAAAATCTGCGTTTTCGATATTATCGGTAATGTTGGTCCGGTAATGGGAGCCATGCGCGACTGGAGTACAGCAGCCATCTCGTGGGGCCTGGAAGCTGAACTGGTGCCGTTTACCAACGAAGCAATCGCCGCCGAAGATCTCAAGGCGGGCAAGTGCGATGCGGCCTTGATTACCGGTATACGCGGCCGTGATTTCAACCAGTATTCCGGCACTCTGGACTCCATCGGCGGTATTCCGACCATGGACCATATGCGCATTCTACTGCAGGTAATGGCCCACCCGTCCTCAGCAGACAAAGTCACTACCAGCACTTATGGGCTAATGGGCATTGCCCCAGCTGGAGCTGCCTATCTTTTTGTAAACGATCGCGAGATCAATACCCTTGCCAGGGCTGCCGGCAAGAAGGTCGCCGTTCTGGAATATGACAAGACTCAATCAATTCTGGTGTCACAGATCGGCGCAACCCCGGTAGCTTCTGACGTCAGCAACTTTTCCGGCAAGTTTAACAACGGTGTGGTGGATGTGGTTGCTGCGCCGCTGGTGGCCTATACCCCACTGGAACTTTACAAGGGCATGACACCCAATGGCGGGATTATCAATTACCCGCTGGCACAGATCACCATGCAGCTTATTGCCCGCACGGATCGCTTCCCTGCGGAAATGATGCAGACGTCGCGTGAGTATTTCTTTAAGAATCTGGATGCCGTACTGGAAGGCCTGGCGAAGGAAGAAAAAAGTGTGGACCCGAAATGGTGGGTAGAAATTCCAGATGCGGACAAAGCGGGCTACGAAATTATGATGCAGGAAGCCCGTATCCAGATGCGCGATCTGGGGTACTACAGTAGTGAAATGCTGAGCTTACAACGTCGCATCCGCTGCAAATTGGAAAGCAGCCATGCCGAGTGCGTCAATCCGGTAGAGTAAGGCTGAGTTTCAGGAATGACTTGAGCCGCGAATGGTCTGAACGATCATTCGCGGCTCCGGCCTCCACTTATAGCCCCATCTGTTTGGCGATCACCTCGTTCATGATTTCGTAAGTGCCTCCGCCGATGGCTAAAATGCGATTATCCCGATATAGCCTCTCCACCACGGTGCCACGCATAAAACCACTGCCACCAAAGATTTGCACTGCATCGTAAGTCACACGATCAGACACTGTGGTGGCGAAGTTCTTTGCCATCGACACCTCCTTGATACAGTTCTGTCCCGCTGCCATTTTCGCCGCAACCCGATAGGTAAATTCGCGACTGGCTTCTAGTTGCGTGGCCATCTCCGCCAATTTGTGGCGAGTAACCTGAAACTGTGCCAATCTGCGACCAAACGCCTCACGCTCCTTAACGTAGCGGAGACATTCCTCCAGTGCGATCTGTGAGGTCATGTTGGCCATCACACAGAGCATCAATCTCTCAGCCTGAAAGTTGGTCATGATGCAGAAAAAGCCGCCGTTCTCCGGACCAATCAGGTTGGTCGCAGGCACTCGGCAATCTTCAAAGAAAAGCTCTGCGGTATCGCTGGCCCACCAGCCTGTCTTTTTCAGAGTGCGGCCCACGGTGAATCCTGGCATGCCCTTTTCAATCAGCAACAGACTGACCCCGCCAAAACCAGGCTCGCCAGTGCGCACCGCAACAGTATAGTAATCCGCGCGCACGCCGCTGGTGATGAAGGTTTTGCTGCCGTTAACGATGTAGTGGTCGCCATCCTTTACCGCGCGAGTGCGAAGGTTAGCCACATCGGAGCCGCCGCCCGGTTCCGTAATCGCCAGACAAGCAATCTTGTCGCCGCTGAGCACCTGCGGTACCACCCGAGCTTTCAGCTCTTCGCTGCCCCATTTGACCACTGGCGGCAAGCCGATATCGACGGAGCCAAGACTGGCTACAAGACCGCCGGAAGTGGAGCGCATCAGCTCTTCTGAGGCAACGATCTTCATGAAAACATCTTCGCCGCTGCCGCCATACTGTTCCGGATAACCGATGCCGGAAATACCCGCCTCTGCAGCTTTCTTGTACAGCTCACGGGGAAAGCTTCCGGCCTCTTCCCAGTCATCGATATGGGGCAGAATATCGCGCTCGACAAAGCGGCGAACGCTGTCGCGGAGCATCTGGTGGGTATCATTAAAGTAATCAAGCGTGGTGCTCATGGAGGTCTCCGTATACAGATTCTGCGACGGTACCAAGCGCTTGCTTGGTAAACAACCCCTGATGTGATTGTGGTCAGAGCTGTTGTGGGAGCAGGTTCAGTTGCGAGACCTTTTAACTGCCCTCACCTTCACCACCGTGCCCGGGCGCAACCGCCGCCATAATCCTCCGGGGTGCCCGCTACGCTGAGTCACCCTCCGGATTATGGTGGCGTTCACGCCTAAGGGTGATACCGAGCCAATTCTGGTCAGGGGTGAAGCGGAGAGGCTCACTACCTGACTAGAGGTTTTGCGATTGAAGCCGCTACTACAACTTACGTCGTGACTTCATCGCCTGAGCGAGAGTGGCGCCGTCGACGTATTCGAGGTCCCCTCCCATAGGCACGCCTTGGGCAATACGGCTGACACTGATCGAGGTGCCACGCACCATTTCCTGAATATAGTGAGAAGTGGCCTCACCCTCGACGGTGGTGCCAGTGGCCAGGATCAGCTCGCTAACCTCAGAAAGCTGCCGCTCCAGCAGGTTCAGACCGATCTCTTCCGGGCCAATTCCGTCAATCGGCGACAAGTGCCCGATCAAAACAAAGTAACGGCCACGATATTCGCCCGACTGCTCAATCGCCAAAACATCCGCCGGCGACTCCACAATACATACCTGAGCCTGATCACGACGCGGATCAGAGCACACAGGACATAAATCGTCCTCAGCAAAGTTTCTGCAGCGGGCGCAATGCTTCACACCCTGCATGGCCGCTTCCAGCGCCAGCGCAAGACGGCTTCCACCCTCGCGATTGCGCTCCAGCAACCAGTAAGTCATACGCTGGGCGGAGCGCGGCCCAACACCGGGCAGCACGGTAAAACCTTCAATCAGTCGCTGAACCAGCGGGCTGTGCTTCATCCATCAAACCCCGGTCAGAACAGCTTGAAGCCGGGAGGCAGAGGCATGCCGGCGGTCATGCCGGCCATCTTTTCCTGCTGCTGACGCTCGACCTTGCGCACTGCATCGTTCACTGCGGCAGCCAGCAAGTCCTCCAGCATTTCCTTGTCTTCGCTCATTAGCGATGGATCGATTTCTACCCGTCGCACATCATGACGGCCATTCATAGTGACTTTTACCAAACCTGCGCCGGCCTCACCGCTTACTTCCGCCTTGGCAATGTCATCCTGCATTTGCTTCATTTTTTCCTGCATGGCCTGAGCCTGCTGCAGAAGGTTGTTCATATCGAAATCCATGGAATATCTCCAGATCAAATAGCTGTCGGCTCGTCCGGCTGGATCGAATCCATATCAAGTTGTCCGCCAAACTCACGGACCAGAGCCACCACCACCGGGTCCTGACTGATCAACTGCCGGGTTTTAACCAGCTTTGCCTGCCGCGCTGCAGCAATTTGCTGAGCAGGTGTCTGACTGACACTACCCTGCCAGTCGGCCTGCAGCCTTACCCGGTTGCCCAGGGTTTGGCTAATTACCGCTGACAATTGTTCAAGCCGCTCAGCGGTGGCCAACGTCTGATGCCCCGGCTCCAGCACCAAAGTCCAGTTAAGGCCATCACGCTCCCCCAGAGCAGCGTGCTCGGCGAGGCTGCGCAGCATGCCCTCAATTGGCAAACCAGCCACCAGTTTGGCCCACCAGACGGCACCGTCAGTTTCGCCCTGCCGCGTTGCCGGTGCAGGCACCGCTGCCAGTTCGGGCTTTGCCGCCTGTTGCGGCGAGGACTGCTGCTGTGGCTGCGCTTGCAGGGCTGGTTGAGCCGGTACCGCCCGCAGTTCAGAGCGACCCGACTCAACCGGCTTTTTTGTCCCGCCGCCGCCTCCTGCGGGCACAACACCATCAGGGCGGAATAGCACCATGCGTAACAGCACCATCTCCAGGCCGGCACGAGGATTGGGTGCATCGGCAAGATCCCGGCGACCGCGCAAGGCGATGTCATAACCAAGCTGAACCTGCTCGGCAGTAAAACGAGATGCCAGAGCTGTAATGCGTTCGTCAGCCTGCCGCCCGGGCACTGCCTGAGACACGGCCAGTGCATGCAGCCCGCTGATAAGTTCATCCAGCAAGGCAAGCTCGTCGGGGGCCTGCTCTGCCACCTGATCGAGTGCCGCTAGCACCTGCTCCGCACCACCTTCAGCAAGTGACTCCAGCAGCGCCAGCACATGAGCACGGTCAACGCTGCCAAGCATGGAGCGCACCGCAGCCTCGGTAAGGGGGTTACCACTAAAGGCAATCGCCTGATCTGTCAGGCTCAGGGCATCACGCATGGAACCGCGGGCGGCCTGACCGATCAGCGCCAATGCTGGCGCTTCGAAACCTATCATTTCGCGTTGCAACAAATCCTGCAGATGGGCGGCAATGCGATCCGCCGCCAGCGCCTTGAGGTTGAACTGCAGACAGCGGGACAGGATGGTCACCGGCAGTTTTTGCGGATCCGTAGTGGCAAGCAGAAACTTCACATGCGGCGGTGGCTCTTCCAGAGTTTTCAGCAACGCATTGAAGGAATGCGCGGACAGCATGTGCACCTCATCGATCAGGTACACCTTGTAACGGCCCCGGGTAGGCGCGTACTGGACGTTATCCAGTAGCTCACGGGTATCCTCCACTTTGGTGCGGCTGGCCGCATCAACTTCAATCAAGTCGACAAACCGGCCCTCGTTGATCTCCACACAGGTGTCACAGACACCACAGGGCTGGGAGCTGACGCCTTGCTCACAGTTCAGACAACGGGACAGAATCCGCGCAATGGTGGTTTTGCCAACACCGCGGGTGCCGGTAAACAGATAGGCATGGTGAAGACGGTCATGGTCGAGCGCATTAACCAGCGCCCGAGAGACATGCTCCTGCCCAACTAACTCATGGAATGTGCGTGGCCGATACTTACGCGCCAGAACCTGATAACTCATCGCCGCCCCAAAGCCAGCATGAAAGGCCGTATCGTACCAGAATTCCGCACAGCAGAAATGGAGACAGCCCTGCCAGCCACACCCCGGCACACGACGTCACTGCTACCGTTGCTTCCTTCCGGACCTGGCGGAGTTCACAGCTGGTCATTGCGGGGGGACCGACAGGGCTGCCATAGAGCTCCCTTTCGGAGAGGGCGGCATTGTCGCGAAACGATGCCACCATTGCAAGACACCGATCAAAAAGCTCGGACCAGCTCCTCCCAGTCAGACAGGGCACGCTGACAAAAGTCCTGCGCTGACATGGGCCGACCGATCAAGTAGCCCTGAGCCTCATCGCAACCCAGCGAATCAAGGATGTCCAGCTGCTCTAGCGTCTCGACTCCCTCGGCCAACACCCGCATACCGAGGTGCCCCGTCAACTCGATAATCCCTGCTACAAGAACTCGCTGCTGACGATCAGACACCAGATTTTGAACAAACGACCGATCAATCTTGATGGTATCCACGGGCAATTGTCGCATATGCGACAACGATGAGTAGCCGGTACCGAAATCATCCAACGACAACCCGTAACCGCGGGCCCGCAGCCTACCCAGCACCCGCAGCGCATAATCAATATCCTGCATTGCCAGACTCTCGGTGATTTCGAACTCGAGCTGGGCCGGGGCTAATCCATAACTGGTGCGCACCGATTCAATACGATCGACCAGGTTTTCATCAAACAACTGCCTCGCGGACAGATTGATGGACAACACCATCGAATCACGAAGGTGTCCCCAGCCGGCCAAATGGCGACAGGCGTTTTCCAGCACCCAATAACCCAGCCGCAGAATCTGCCCGGTTTCTTCCGCCACAGGAATAAACTGATCCGGGGGAATCTGTTCGCCTTCCGGCGTACGCCAACGCAGCAAAACTTCCGCACCTGCCAACTGGCGACCATCAAGCTCCATGCGCGGCTGGAACACCAACGACAACTCCTCGTCCATGTTCATGCGCTTCAAGCGCGCGGCCAACTCGGCCACCCGATTGAATTCTGCCAACATGGACTCATGAAAAAAGCTATAGCGGTTTTTGCCGCTGCGCTTAGCTTGATACATGGCAAGATCTGCCTCACGCACCAATGTCTCCACATCAACACTGCTATCAACACAGGGGGCCAGACCAACGCTGCAGGACAGAGCAAATTCGATCTGGTCAAAACTGACTGGGCTACGCACCCTCGCCACCAGCTCCTCAGCCCAGTCGCGCATTTGCGCCGTTTCAATCATGGCTGGCATAAACAGCACAAACTCGTCACCACTTTGCCGCGCCACCACAGCATCCTCACCCGCCAGGCTTACCAGCCTTCTGGCAATAGCCACCAACGCAGTATCGCCGGCCTTATGCCCAAGAGTGTCGTTAACCAGCTTGAAATCATCCAGGTCGACAAACGCCAACATGCCAGTCTGGCCATTGGCCAACCGGGAACTGACCAGCTCGGAAAAGCAGCGCCGATTAGGAAGGCCCGTCAAAGCATCGTGACGAGCCATAAAATGTAACTGCTCGCGCTGTCGTTTGCGCTCGGAAACATCACGGATAATAGCCACCATCTGCTCTGCGTCACTTAGCGCCATGGGCGACACGACCATCTCAAGCTCAAGGGTGGTACCATCTTGAAACCGACCAATGCCCTCAGTCGGCTCTCGAAAGCGATGATGAAAATCCCGCAGCATGTCAGTGAGACTGATGTCCGTAGGGCGGATATGCTCCGGCATCAATTCAGTAACAGGCTGCCCCAGCAGCTCCGCCGCCCGCCTACCAAAAATTTTCTCGGCGCCGCGATTAAACCCAGTGATTATGCCGTTCATATCAGTGACCACCACACCATCGGAAATCTGGTGTAGCAGGACATCGGTCCACTCACGTAATTGCACTACCCGGCGACGACTGCGCAATACACGCAACAACGCCTTATGCTGACCTTCGCTGGCAAAATCGGCGCGCAGACGTTCACTCTGATACAAGGCCATAATCAGGCCACCACTGATCATCAGATAGAGCATCTGGAACGAAGAAAAGTGCCATACCCCCCAGTCGCTCTGCAGAGCCAAGGGCTGTGCAAGACAAAGCACCGCGAGCAACAAAGAGCCGGTGGCGGCTAACAAGAACCCTAACGGCTGGTTACGATCACGCGCTCTCCAGAAAAACATCGCTAAGAGAACATAAGCCGAACTAAGAAAAATGGTACCGGGCAGATCACGCCACTGGGACTCGCCCGGCTGGAAAACATGACTCCACACCAACCAGCCAAGCACCACAGGTAATAACCAGCGCAACGTAGCTGGCAGCACCCCGCCGCCAAGCAAGCGGACACCGCTAAACAGCAGGAAAGCTCGCACCAGCAGGTCGAATTCCACGTAAAGGGTCAACGGCATGGATGGCGGCAGGAAAATCATCAGTAGATGACGCAAGCCATCAAGGGTAAAGGCTGCAGATAGCCACAGGTAGCCTCGCCCTGCCCCGCCCCGGCCATAGCCATAGCAGACCAGCGCCAGCAACAACGCGCTGACTACCAGCCCATAGCGAATCACATCATGGAGCAGATCGGAGGGATACATCATCTACCTGATTATTGTTATGCCTCTAATAGTACATTCTTAGTCGCCTGCGACGCGACCCGCATTGCAGGGTTACACTGGTGGATAAAGTCACTCATTGCAGGGGAGCACATATGATCCGTATCGCCATCAACGGCTATGGCCGTATCGGCCGCTGTCTGGTTCGCGCCATTCACGAGCTGGGACTTCAAGAACAGATTTGTGTGGTGGCCATCAATGACCTCACCGACTTTGGCGTACTCGCTCACCTCACCCGCCATGACACTACCCACGGCCATTTCTCCGTTGCCGTTAAGCTGGATGGCGAACAGATGCATATCGGCGGTTGGACCGTGCAGATGTGCAAGGAGAAAGATCCGGCCAAGCTGCCATGGCAGCAACTTGGCGTTGATATCGCGGTGGAGTGCTCAGGAAAATTCAAAACCCGCGCTGCCCTGCAGGGCCATCTGGATGCCGGAGCCCGCAGGGTTTTGGCCAGCTTCCCGGTGGAAGATGCGGACCGTACCGTGGTCTGCGGCGTCAACGACAACACTTTACTGGCAAGCGACCTGGTTGTTTCCAATGCCAGCTGTACCACCAACTGTCTGGCGCCGTTGGTCAAGGTGCTGGATGACGCCTTTGGTCTAGAGCAGGGCCAGATGACCACCATCCACTCCTACACCAACGACCAGAACCTGATCGACAAGGCGCACAATGACTATTACCGGGCGCGCTCGGCCACCATGTCGATGATTCCCACCAAGACCGGAGCAGCCAAAGCAGTCGGCCTGGTATTGCCCCATCTGAAAGGCAAGCTGGACGGCATGGCTATCCGCGTACCCACGATCAATGTGTCGATGGTGGATTTGCATTGCCTGCTAAATCAGGAAGTCTCCGCGGAGGACATCAATCAGGCCATGCGTCAGGCGGCCGATGGACCGCTAAAAGGTATTCTGGGGGTCAATGAAGAGCCGCTGGTGTCATGGGACTTTAACCACAATCCGCTGTCCAGCATTGTCGACCTGGCCCAGACCCGGGTGATGGGCCGACAGGCCAAGCTTATGAGCTGGTATGACAACGAGTGGGGGTTTACCTCAAGGATGGTTGAACTGCTAATTAAAATGGCCTGAATCTGGCATGCCCCCCACACTGGCTGTCGGAGCGGGGGCAAAGGCACCTAGAAAAAGGGACTGTAATGATCCTCTTGGCCCGCTTGCCGGGCCTCCTGATGACGGAGCTGCATAACCTTTTCGATGGCACTCATCTGGCGGGCGTCATCCGCATCAATCATTACAAGATAGTTTCCCTCTGACTGAACAGCGTGCAGGTAGGGTTGGATATGATGGTTACCGGTTGAAATGCCCTGTATGCCCCCCAGCCATGCGCCAAAACAGGCACCGAAGGCAGTTGCGGCAATAATTGAACTGCTCCCCAGCTCGACACCCCATGGATCAATCGCGACCAGCGTCAAGCCGACAAACAGCCCGGCGAGCAGGCCATATATTGCGCCCAGAAAACCAAAATGGAGGATATCGGTCTCCTCGAACATGGTCGTGGTATGCACTCGAGCCTGCTCCAGAACGCCGCTATTGCGCCCCATCACATGAATACGGCCCTCACCTATGCCGGCCTCCTGCAGGTCCCGGCTGATGCCAAGCACACTGGCGAGCGAGCGGGTCGTGTAGTAGAAACGCTTCATTGCTGTACTCCCTGTTCAGCCATGATCTGGACTTTGATTCTGCGCCCGTAGCCGAGTGAATGAGAATCTTCGAGCCAGATTAATTAGCTATATTGGGAGAGTGCTGATAGCCGGTGGTTATTTATCAGAAGGAAGGGCCACATAAAAAAGGGCCCCATCAGGGACCCTTTTTACATATGGCGCACCCGGAAGGATTCGAACCTCCGACCCCCAAGTTCGTAGCCTGGTGCTCTATCCAGCTGAGCTACGGGTGCGTTTCTCGTCGACTGGCCAAGGCCATCGCAAGAGGCGCGCATTATTTCGAAAGCCCCTCACTGAGTCAAGCCGCAGCCGCGCTAAAAATGAGCGATCAGTCAGCGGTTTCCATCTGTTTTTGCAAATAGCTTTCAATTCCCACCAAATCAATCAGGCCAAGCTGGGTTTCCAGCCAATCCACATGATCTTCTTCGGAGCCCAGAATATCCTGCAGCAGATCCCGGGACACATAGTCCTTGACCTGCTCGCACCAGGCGATAGCCTCGCGCAGCAACGGGATCGCCTGGTGTTCCAGCTTCAGGTCGCACTCAAGCATTTCCCGGGTGTTTTCCCCGATCAGCAGCTTGCCAAGATCCTGCAGGTTGGGCAGGCCTTCGAGAAAAAGGATTCTTTCAACCAGCTGATCCGCATGCTTCATCTCGTCGATGGACTCTTCATACTCCTTGTCAGCCAACTTTTTCAGCCCCCAGTCCTTGTACATGCGGGCATGCAGGAAGTACTGGTTAATAGCCACAAGCTCATTGGCCAATGCCTTGTTCAAATACTCGATAACTTTCGTTTCACCGCGCATGGGCTGTCTCCCTGAATAATCCAGAGTGCATTGTGTCGGGTAGCTGGTGGAGGTTCAATTCAGGCCGGTTGCGGCCAGTAATGAACCGGACCTGCAAGTACGGCTCGTGTTGCCGGTGTGTGGCTGACAGATCGCTGCTCACGCAGCACCGCAGCCGCATGGACCAAGCATCTGCCACACTGGGCCCCGACCGCGAGCTGGTCGCGCAGCTCCTTCAGGGTATCGCAGCCGGACGCAGCCGCGGCGCGTATCTGGTGATCGGTAATTCCGCTGCACAGGCAAACAAACATGGGAAGTTCCCCGGCTTGGTGACAGGGGAATGATGATGGTAATGGGAATGATTTGCAATGCCTTTTATCGATCTGCTGGCCAAACAAGAGCCACTCCCTCTCACCGCCAGACATAAAAAAAGCCCCGCATTGCGAGGCTTTTTTTATGTCTGGCGGTGAGAGAGGGATTCGAACCCTCGATACGCTATTAACGTATACTCCCTTAGCAGGGGAGCGCCTTCAGCCACTCGGCCATCTCACCGGAAACTTGCTTACTTTCCTTAAAGATCCTGACAATTCGCTTTAAGAAAAGGCGGCAGCCTAAGCTGCCGCCGGCATAATACCATCTGGAAAAAAAATTCCCAGCGTTGATATCAGCTCTGATCACCATCTGCTGCTTTTTCGTTCTGAATACGCAGATAAATCTCTTCGCGGTGCACCGCGACTTCCTTGGGCGCGTTAACTCCCAAGCGTACCTGGTTACCTTTTACTCCCAATACGGTGACGGTAACTTCATCACCGACCATCAGGGTTTCGCCAACACGGCGGGTCAGAATCAGCATGGTTGGTCCCTCCGGGGTCCGTAGTCAATCGAGCGCAAACCCCACCTGCAAGGCCCGGTTCTCCGTGAATCCTTGGTACGGGACAACAACCCGCCCGAGCAAATGGGGCCCCGGATTATGGCAGAATTTGTTCGTAGTGTCTGCGGAACGTCAGACCGACGGCTTATCCAACTCGAATGCCGAGTGCAGTGCGCGCACTGCCAATTCCAGATACTTCTCGGCAATCACCACGGAGACCTTAATCTCAGAAGTGGAGATCATTTCGATGTTGACCCCTTCTGCCGCCAGCGTCTGGAACATACGGCTGGCCACGCCCGCATGGGAACGCATACCAACACCAACCAATGCAACCTTGGCAATCTTGTCGTCCGCCAGCACCTCACGAGCGTCCAGCTCTGCGGCAACTTGCTCAAGAATCTTCTTGGCCCGCACCATATCGTTGCGGTGCACCGTGAAGGTAAAGTCAGTAGCACCATCCGCCCCGATATTCTGGACGATCATGTCGATCTCAATATTGGCATCACCAATGGGGCCGAGGATCTTGTACGCAATTCCCGGGGTATCGGGCACGCCACGCAGGGTCAGTTTGGCCTCGTCACGGGTAAACGCGATTCCGGAAATAACCGGCTTCTCCATATCAACCTCTTCGTCGACGGTGATCAGGGTCCCTGGACCCTCCTGAAAACTGTGCAGCACGCGCAGCGGTACATTGTACTTACCAGCAAATTCTACCGAGCGGATTTGCAGGACTTTTGAGCCCTGGCTGGCCATCTCGAGCATTTCTTCGAAAGTAATGCGGTCAAGACGACGGGCACTATCCACCACCCGCGGGTCAGTGGTGTAGACACCATCCACATCGGTATAGATCTGACATTCGTCGGCATTCAGCGCTGCGGCAAGAGCCACGGCCGTAGTATCTGAGCCACCACGGCCCAGCGTGGTGATATTGCCGTGCGGGTCCACACCCTGGAAACCCGCTACCACAACCACCCTGCCCTGACTCAAATCAGCACGCATGGACTTGTCGTCAATATGCTCAATACGCGCCTTCATAAAGGAGCTATCTGTGGTGATCGAGACCTGTGAGCCGGTATAGCTGCGCGCGCCCAGACCAAGCTTGTGCAGTGCCATGGATAACAGGGCAATGGTCACCTGCTCACCGGTAGACACCAGCACATCCATCTCACGAGGAGTGGGCTCATCATGAATCTGCTTCGCCATACCGATCAGACGGTTGGTTTCGCCGCTCATGGCAGACACAACTACAACGATCTGGTTGCCATCGTCGACGAACCGTTTGATTTTTTCGGCCACTGCCTGAATACGTTCGACGGTACCGACCGAGGTGCCGCCGTATTTCTGAACTATCAGCGCCATAAGGTTCCACTTGGGGTCAGAAAAATGCGGCGCCACTCTACCATCAGTTGCACCCCGTTTGTAGGAGCTACAACTACGACTTGGAGGCAATCCAACCAGGAATATCCTCCAGCGCCTTGGGCAAGGCGGCCAGATCCGTGCCACCACCCTGCGCCATATCTGCCCGGCCACCACCTTTACCGCCTAGCTGCTCAGAGACATGCCGAACCAGCTCCCCGGCATTAAAGCGGTCCGTCAAATCCTTGGTGACACCAGCGACAATACTGATCTTGTCTCCTTCCGGTGCGGCCAGCAGGATTACTGCCGAGCCCAGCTTATCCTTGAGCTTATCCATGGCGGTTCGCAGGGTTTTGCCGTCCGCGCCATCCAGTTGGGCGGCCAGCACCTTCACACCATTGACCTGTTGCACCTGAGCGCTGAGGTCATTACCTGTACCAGAGGCAAGCTTCTGCTTGAGACGATCGACTTCCTTCTCCAGCTCACGACTACGGCCAACTAACTGCTCAAGACGCTGCGGCAATTGGTCAGGAGCTGCTTTCAGCAAGGCCGCACTGTCGCTGACCAATTGTGACAGACGCTGCACTTCCGCCAGCGCACGCTCACCAGCCACCGCCTCGATACGTCGCACACCAGCACTGCTGGCGCCTTCGGAAATAATGCGAAACAAACCGATATCTCCAGTACGTGCCACGTGAGTGCCGCCACACAATTCTTTGGAGAAACCATTTGCCCCCATTGTCAGCACGCGCACCTGATCATCATATTTCTCACCGAACAGGGCCATAGCCCCGGCCTTGCGGGCAGAGTCAATATCCATTAAATCCGTCGCAACAGCGGCATTCGCAAGAATCTGCCGATTAACAATCATTTCGATTTCGGCAATCTGCCCGGTAGTTACTGCCGCACCGTGGGAAAAATCGAAACGCAGATAATCAGCATTGACCAGCGAACCTTTCTGGCTTACATGCTCACCGAGCACCTGACGTAGTGCTGCATGCATCAGGTGAGTTGCCGAGTGGTTACGCATGATGGCATGGCGACGCTGCTCATCCACATGTGCTGCCAGACGATCGCCTAGCTTGATAACTCCCTGCTCAACAACGCCAATATGCAAATGGGCCTGCTGGCGCTTGCGGGTGTCGGCAACAACAAATCGACTGCCATCATTGGTGAGCACACCGGTATCACCAACCTGACCACCGGACTCCGCATAAAAAGGAGTCTTGGCCAGCACTACCATACCATCTTCCCCGGCACTCAATGCCTGCACTGCCTCACCATTACGGTACAAGGCAACAACTTCTGCCATATCAGCAAGACGATCGTAACCAGAGAAATCACTGACCGCTTCAACTTGCAGACGATCATTGTAGGTATTGGCAAATGCATCTGCCCCACGAGAGCGGCTACGCTGCTGCTCCATGCAAGCTTCGAACCCTTGCATATCCAAAGTCAGACCACGCTCCCGGGCAACATCGTTAGTCAAGTCCACCGGAAAACCATGGGTATCGTAAAGCGCAAAGACCACATCACCGGGAATCACTTTACCGGATAGATTAGCCACCGCAGCCTCAAAAACTTTCATACCTTCCGCCAGTGTCCGTGCGAACTGCTCTTCTTCCGCGAGCAATGCTTTTTCAATACGCGCCTGCGCATCTGCCAACTCGGGGTAAGCCTTCCCCATCTCAGCCACGAGAGCTTTACTCAACGTGTAAAAGAACGGTTTGTCCTGACCGAGTTTATGTCCGTGACGCAAAGCACGACGAATAATGCGACGCAGCACATAGCCGCGACCTTCATTGGACGGGATCACACCATCGCAAATCAGGAAGCAGGCGGAACGGATATGGTCAGCAATAACGCGTAAGGATTTTTCCTCCATATCCTTACAACCAGTAGCCTGTGCAGCCGCTTTGAGAAGCGCCTGAAAAAGATCAATTTCATAATTGGAATGAACGTGCTGCATTACCGCAGCAATCCGCTCAAGGCCCATACCGGTATCCACACTGGGCTTGGGCAACGGATTCATCTCACCATCGGGCTGGCGATCAAACTGCATAAACACCAGATTCCAGATTTCGATAAAGCGGTCGCCATCTTCCTCTGGCGAGCCCGGCGGGCCACCCCAGATTTCCTCACCGTGGTCGTAGAAAATTTCCGTGCATGGACCACAGGGGCCTGTGTCACCCATGGTCCAGAAATTGTCTGACGCATAGGGCGCACCTTTGTTGTCACCGATACGCACAATACGTTCGTGCGGTACCCCCATGTCGTTAGCCCAAATGTTGAAGGCTTCGTCATCACTGGCGTAAACGGTAACCATGAGCTTCTCTTTTGGGATATTCATCCACTCAGGCGCGGTAAGAAACTCCCAGGCGAAGCGAATAGCATCCTGCTTAAAGTAGTCGCCAAAACTAAAGTTGCCCAGCATCTCGAAAAAGGTGTGGTGGCGGGCGGTATAGCCAACATTCTCCAGATCGTTATGCTTGCCACCCGCGCGGACACAGCGCTGGCTGCTGGCTGCGCGGACATAGTCACGCTTGTCACGACCAAGGAAAAGATCCTTGAACTGATTCATGCCAGCATTGGTGAACAGCAGGGTCGGGTCGTCATGGGGAACCAGCGAGCTGCTGGCAACGACGGTGTGACCGTGTTTGGCGAAGTAGTCGAGAAAGGCCTGGCGGATGTCAGCACTTTTCATGGGATCAGGGGGTCCGGGCTGGCGAATTTAGAGGCGAGAGTATACCTGCCCGGGGGTTTTGCCTGCCAGTTCAAAGGCATATGGCCTTCAGATATCCTCCTCAGCCACATCAAGTGCATAAAAACACTGCTCGCCAGTGAACCCCCGGTATTGCAGGTAGCGGAGTTGGCGGGCTTTTTCCTTCTGATCGGCAACCGGCTTCAGACCGAAACGACGGGCTCGCAGGTTACGGGCCAGCTCGAACCAGTCGACCTCCAGGCTAGCGAGAGCCTGATCGATCAGTGCCGGAGTAATGCCGCGCTGCTTGAGGTCCTGGCGTAAACGCAACAGGCCATGGCCCCGCTCTATGGCGGACCGAATAAGTATGTCGAGATAACGGGATTCATCGAGAAAACGGTGCTCTTCGAGCCAGCTGAACAGTTCGGCGAAGTCGGCCTCAGCCTCCTCGCCGAACTTGCGTTTCAGTTTGCGGGTGAGCTCAGTGCGGGAGTAATCGCGCCGCCCTAACCAATCAAGGGCGGCACGGCGCAGATTAGACTGAAGCTCAGTCATCTGCCTCTACGACTTCTTCCGGAGCCCCCGCAGCGACCGGCACGGCCAATAACTGGGTCCGAATAGCTGTCTCGATTTCATCGCGCACAGCCTGATTTTCCTTAAGGTAATCACAGGCATTGGACTTGCCCTGCCCGATCTTGTCGCCTTTATAGGCATACCAGGCACCGGACTTATCAATCAGACCAAGCTGGACGCCCATATCGACGATCTCGCCCAGCACATTGATGCCGTGGCCGTACAGAATCTGGAACTCTGCCTGCCGGAACGGCGGCGCCACCTTGTTCTTGACCACCTTGACCCGGGTTTCATTGCCCGTGACTTCGTCGCCCTGCTTAACCGCACCGATACGACGGATATCCAAACGCACCGAAGCATAGAACTTGAGCGCGTTGCCGCCGGTTGTGGTTTCCGGGTTACCGAACATGACGCCGATCTTCATGCGGATCTGGTTGATAAAGATGACCAGACAATTGGCGTTTTTCACCGAACCGGTGATTTTGCGCAACGCCTGACTCATCAGACGGGCCTGCAGGCCGACATGGGAGTCGCCCATCTCGCCTTCGATTTCAGCCTTCGGCACCAACGCTGCCACCGAATCGACAATGATCACGTCAACCGCACCGGAACGCACCAGCATGTCGGTAATTTCCAGCGCCTGCTCGCCCGTATCCGGCTGGGAAACGATCAGATCATCGAGTTTTACGCCCAATTTCTCGGCATAGTCAGGGTCCAGTGCATGCTCAGCATCAACGAAGGCACAGTTGGCGCCCTGCTTCTGAGCCTGAGCAATAACCGACAGGGTCAGCGTGGTTTTGCCTGAAGACTCCGGGCCATAGATCTCAACAATCCGGCCCTTGGGCAGACCGCCAATACCCAAAGCCACATCCAGACCCAGCGAGCCGGTGGAGATAGCCGGGATGCGCTCACGCTTCTGGTCGCCCATACGCATGACCGAGCCCTTGCCGAACTGACGTTCAATCTGTGCCAATGCGGCAGTCAGGGCCTTGCCTTTGTTCTGATCCATGATGGAGTCCTTCTGCTGGTCGCAGTATTCCGATGAATGATGCGGATGAATAATGGCTGACAGCCATGACTACTGTCAATATGGACAGTATTATCCAAATCCGGAGGAAGATGGCAAGGGCTATCCGCCCATTCGCGCTATCAGCCCCTGCAGGGCACGGACGACAGTCTGCTCCCGCACTGCCTGTCGGTCACCGCTGAACAGAAATGACTCCGCTTCCGCATGACCCAGCTTTTGCCCCCAAGCTATCCACACGGTACCTACCGGCTTGTCCGCCGTGCCACCATCCGGCCCGGCAATACCAGACACCGCCACTGAGATATGCCCTTTGGAGCGCTGTATGGCGCCACGGGCCATTTCCAGCACTACCTCCTGGCTAACTGCGCCGCAACGATTGAGCAGATCTGAGGACACCCCAAGCATGTCCTGCTTGGCCTGATTCGAATAACTGACAAAACCCCGTTCAAACCAGGCAGAACTGCCTGCCACGGCGGTAATCGCTTCAGCGATCCAGCCTCCTGTGCAGGATTCGGCAGTCACTAACAAAATTTTGTGGCGTGCCAACAGGCGTCCGGCTCGCTCGGCGAGAACATAAATCTGGTTTTCCATGAAGCTCCCTTGCCAAGACTGAGATAACGAAGCTGGATCTTAAGAGCATCCTATGATGGATGTCTGACGCTCAAAGTTGTAGACCCTCAACCAAATGGCCCCACACCAAACAGCATCCGGTGCAAATGGAAGCTGAACAGGGCCCAGAGTACGACGCCCATAACTACGGCAAGAATATCGCGGCCAATGCCGGCCACCGGGTAATGCTTGCCACTGGCACGGTCACGCTTGCGATAAACGATGAAGCCGAACACTGCCCAGATGAGGAAACTGCCAAACAAAACCACTTCATGGACGGCGCCATTGGCGAAAAGGTGTGCCAACGCCCAGACTTTTGTGGCAAGCAGCATCGGATGGCCAATGCGTGCCTTGATACGTGTACCCGGAACATAGGTCGCAGCCAGCAGAATCATCACTGGCAGCATCAGCAGCGCAGCAAGGTGACGAGTCCACACCGGGCTGCTCCACAGCCAGGTTGGTTGCATGCGTGCTTCGCCATAACCAAGCACGATAAGCACCAAACCAACAATGGACACTAACCCGTAAAAGCCCTTCCACGGCAGTACGCCGATGCGGGCAACGGCGCCGGCACGCAAACCCGGAGCCAGCATGTTGGCGGAGTGCATGCCGAGAAACAGAATCAGACCAATGATTAGCAGCAACATGGCAACCTCATGGAGTAAAGGATAGCGCGCAGATTAGCAGGGGCCAGAGCACTCAGATACCCTCAGATGTACCCTTGGGGAAATTGTTTAGGGCCTGCCCCTCTACAGGATAGACTGGCGCTGCTTTAACAGCTCCCGCAATGCAGGCGGCTGATAGCTACGTTGCACAGTGATCGCGTAAAAGTTTTCCGTCACCGTAGGCAACGCCATGTATTCGGTTAACTCCAGACGTCTGATCTCATCGCGCACTACTACACGCGGCAGAATTGCCAGAGCACCACTATCCCGGGCCAGCAGACGCAGCATGGCCATATCATCTACCTCCGCCTGAATATCTGGCTCGAACTGATGACTGCTGCAGAACGCATCAAATCCGGCACGAATTTCGGAAGGTGGCCGGGGTAAGATCCAGCGCATATTTTCATAGCCTCTGGGGAAGCGGCCACGCGGCTTTTTACCTGCCGGCCCGACCACCGAGATTGGCTGGCGGGCAAGTACCTGACTCTGCCATATGCGCTTTGGGTTTACTGTGACGTTGATATTCGACAACACCACATCAAGGGTGTGGCTGGCGAGGCTGTCCAGCAGCTCGGCAATTCCCTGTGACTGCAACACCAAACGCACGCTCGGGTCTGGTAACAGGGGAGTCAGAAAAGCATCAACAAAATTTCGCGACATCGTGGACAATACGCCAACCCGGATGACCTGAACCTCTGGTGCCGTCCCACGCTGAACCAACGAGGCCAGCTCTTCCCCTTTGCTAAAAATGTCCTGCGCATAAGTCAGCACGCGCTGGCCCCACTCCGTCAAACGGAGGTTGCGCCCGTTACGGTCAAACAAAGGCTGCCCCATGGACTCCTCCAGCTGACGTATCTGCGAGGACAGGGCTGACTGCGATACATGTAGCTCTTGAGCTACCCGAGTCAGATTGCCCACGGTGGCCACGCGCCAGAAGTAATGCAGATGATGATAATTCAGACGACTCATAAAAGAACCCAATGTTCTTATTAATAGAACGATACATAAATTTATATCTATTTTACTAAAATAGCCATGAGCTCTAATCTAGCTCCGTCCGATCACGGAGTTAGTCATGATATCCAGCACACTCGTTTTACTGCTGCCGGTCCTGCTTTACCTGCTCGGCGCCGCCGGTGGCCGCCTATACGGCTGGCCGGTGTCCGCTGTCTGCGCCCTGCTGGCCTTGCTGGCATCGGCGGTAGCAGCGTTGCTGGCAGTGTCACAGCCTCTGTCGCCTTTACCGTGGCTGGCTGCGACCCCACTGAATCTGGTAATGAGTTTGCTGGTGAGCCTGATCGGCTTCATTGTCGTGCGCTTCTCCGTGGCCTATCTGGCAGGTGACGCGGTGGAGGCTCGCTACCGTAGCTGGCTGCAGATCTGCCTGGCGAGCGTCAGTCTGGTAGTGGTAACCAACCATCTGCTGCTGCTGGCACTGGCATGGAGCACCATCAGCATCAGTTTGCACCAACTGCTGGTGAGCTACCCGGACCGCTTTCGCGCCGTGCTGGCAGCACACAAAAAATTCATCTTTGCCCGGTTGGCAGAAATCTGTCTTATGGCGGCGGCCGTGCTGCTTTGGAAATACCACGACACTTTCCTGATCAGTGAAATACTATCCAGCTATGCAGGCACCGAGCCGCTGGCATGGCAGCAGCAGACCGCTGCGCTACTGCTGGCCATGGCGGCGCTAATCAAATGCGCCCAGCTGCCCGTGCATGGCTGGCTAATGCAGGTAGTGGAGGCGCCGACACCGGTTTCTGCTCTGCTCCACGCCGGCATCATTAATCTGGGCGGCTACTTGATGATCCTGATGGCCCCCCTGATCAGTGCCTCAACACCTGCCCGTTGGCTGCTATTGATTGTTGCCGGCCTGACCGCAGTGTTAGCAGCACTGATAATGATGACTCGTATCAGCATCAAGGTACGGCTGGCCTGGTCCACCAGCGCCCAAATGGGCCTAATGCTGGTGGAGTGCGCCCTTGGCCTGCATGAACTCGCATTGCTGCATCTGGTCGCCCACTCTTGCTACAAAGCCAACGCTTTTCTGGGCAGCGGCAATGCGGTACTGAACCACCTCGACCGAAAGCTTGCCGACAAAGCAACAGAACGCCTGGCTCTGTGGCTACGCAATCTGATAGTCAGCACTGCTCTCACCATCGCCCTGCTGTGGCTGCTTCCGGGGACGCTGTCTCCTGCAGAATGGAGCGCCTGGCTGCTGGTAATTATTGCCTTGAGCCTGTGGCTACCGGCGCAAACCGGCGGTCGGACACTGATCCGCAACACGGTTATCGCCGCCGCCTTGCTGCTTGCCTACCTTGCCCAGAAAGCCCTGTTTGCCAGCCTGCTACCGGCCAGCGCGGATGCCGGCTGGCCCGCTGCGATATGGACCATGACACTTTTTGTTCTGCTACTGGCCGGCTACGGCCTGCTCATCATGCAGCGCACGGCTATGTCATATCGCTGGCGTCAGTGGCTATTCGCGGGCCTATATCTGGATGAGTGGGTTACCCGAACCACCCTGAAACTATGGCCCATGAAACTGCCTGTTAACGCAGCTCGCAAGCCCGGCCACCTGAATTCGTCATGGAGTGAATAGCATGAGCGCCATAGCTGATAACAGCATCACCCCCATGGACGCACTGACCCAGGCCTGCGCTCGCATAGCGCCAAACTGGCCTCTGGAGCAACTGATCGCCGTCAACCCATACTGGAACTGGCGTGATCATTGCTATGCCGAGGCCAGCGCCCGGCTTGCCGCACTGGGGCATGTTCACTGTCTGATGCCGGCAGATTACTACCGCGCCTTGTGGCAGAAACCAGTGCAGGCACACCACCTGACACAAGCGGCCGGGGAGCTAGGTCTGGATCTGAGTGCGCAGCAGCTGCTGGACGCCCCAACCCCACCAGCGACACGCCACTGGTACAACATCAGTGACCTTGTTGACGCAGAACGGCCGACATCGGCAATGAGCTGGCACGAAGAAATCGTCCATCAGCTAAGTCAGTTTTGTGGTGATCTCTTGCAACAAAGCCATGGACAGCAGATCAACGCTGAGCATTTCTATCAAGCCTGGCTGGATGTCACCCGCGCCGACCGTGGTCTGGCAATTCTGATGGACGAGCCCCGCCTCACCGATGCCTTTGCCTCACTGCCTAACCGGGTAGAAGATCTGGTAGCGCAAGCCATGGCAGATCTGGCGCCAGATGCCGCGCAAATCGGCGACTATGGTGTCGCGCTGCTGCTCGATATCAACGGCTGGGCCTCAAGCCTGGCATGGCTGAACTGGCAGGCCTCTCTAGCGGGCCAAGAGAACGACGCCCTGATGGGATTGCTGGCCGCACGTCTGGCCTGGGACTGGATTCTTTGGAAGCTGCACCAGACTGACCACTGGCAGGCACGCTGGCACGAGCAATGGCAAACCCTGCCAGCCTTGCTTGCCCACCACAGCGCCCAACAGCAGATACTTCTGGTCTGGCAACGGGCGGCGGAAATCGCCACACAATCGCAGTTAATAGAACGACTGCAGAGCCCGGCGCCGGCAACAGATACTGGACGCCCGGCTCTGCAAGCCGCGTTCTGTATTGATGTACGCTCGGAAGTGATGCGGCGAGCTCTGGAAGCCCAGCATAGCGGGATCCAAACCATCGGATTCGCCGGGTTTTTCGGTCTACCTCTGGCCTATCGGCCTGGCGGCGGCGCCATGCTGCGGCCTCAGCTTCCAGGTCTTCTTGCGCCCACGATTGAGGTGGCCGAAGACAACGATGATGTACGGCTCAAAAAGGCAGGTCAGCGCAGCCAGTGGTATCGTTTTACCGGCAGCGCCCCCACCACGTTCACAGCGGTAGAGAGCGGCGGGCTGCTTTACCTGTTCAAACTGCTGCGCCAGAGCCTTTTTCCCGGCACGCCGACACATCCGGTAAACCACGTGGCACCGGATGCCCACTTTACACTGCGGCAAAATGGTCAGGTACTTGATCTACAAAGCAAGGCCAGTCTTGCCGCCGGCATTCTTGGCGCCATGGGCCTGACCACTGAACTGGCACCTCGGGTACTTTTGATCGGCCACGGCAGCACCAGCTGCAATAATCCTCAAGCAGCGGGACTGGACTGTGGGGCCTGTGGCGGGCAGACAGGAGAAATCAATGTCAGAGTGCTGGCCCAGCTGCTCAACGACCCGCAAGTACGGGATGCTCTGTTACAACACAACATCCGAATTGAATCTGACACCCGATTTGTCGCAGCGCTGCACAACACCACCACGGATGAAATCCATTGCTTCGCCCAACAGGCGGACGATTTGGATGAGTCCGTCAGCCAATGGCTGCATCGGGCAAGCGAGCAGGCGCGCCGGGAGCGCGCGCCGGCTCTGGGCCTCGCGGCGTCTGCGCCGATTCATAAAAGCGTACTCAAACGCAGCCAGGACTGGTCTCAGGTTCGGCCAGAGTGGGGCCTTGCAGGCAATCACAGTTTCATCGTTGCGCCGCGCCAACGCACACGACATCTGAATCTGAGTGGGCGTTCGTTTTTGCATGACTACAATTGGCAAGACGATACCAGCTTTTCACTGCTGGAGCTGATCATGACAGCCCCCATGGTGGTCACCAACTGGATCAACATGCAGTACAACGCATCCGTCACGTCACCAGGCAAGTTCGGTAGCGGCAACAAAGTTCTGCATAACGTGGTCGGTGGAAATCTGGGAGTGTTTGAGGGCAATGGTGGCGATCTGCGTATCGGCTTGCCACTGCAGTCACTGCACGACGGCAAGCAGTGGATACATCAACCCTTGCGGCTAAGCGTATTTATCGCAGCTCCCGAGGCGGCAATCATGGAGGTATATCAGCGTCACGAAACAGTACGCCAGCTGGTCGACAATGATTGGCTATACCTGTTCAGGCTTGGCGATGAAACGGGCCCCATTAGCAGACTTTATCGAAACTGCTGGTCTGAAGCTCCAGTAGATTCAGGCGCTGAGAATATACACCGTGTGGCCTAATGCCCAATGACAACCCGACATCTTGATGCCAGAAACCCGGAGCAGCGACAGCAAGCAATTACCCTGCTAGCCAGCGGAGCCGTTGTCGCCGTTCCCACCGAAACCGTCTATGGCCTGGCCGCAGATGCGAGCAATCCAGCTGCTATAGCACGTATTTTTTCCGCCAAGGGACGGCCAAGTGGACATCCTCTGATCGTCCATATCCATGACGCCGGGCAGCTGCCGCGCTGGGCCAACAGCATTCCCGAACAAGCATGGCGTGTTGCGGAGAAGTTTTGGCCTGGACCATTAACCCTGATCCTGCCAAGACATGCATCCGTGTCGCCAGCCATCACTGGTGGTCTTGGTTCTGTAGCTCTGCGGGTTCCCGGTCATCGCGTGTTGCGGGACATACTGAAAACATTGGATACCGGGCTGGCCGCTCCCTCCGCCAACCCCTACCAAGGCTTGAGCCCTACACGAGCCGAGCATGTACTTGCTGGCTTGGCGGGACGAATCGACGCCGTGCTGGATGATGGCCCCTGTGAAGTCGGTCTTGAATCAACCATTCTGGATCTCACTGGAGACACGCCGCGGCTTGTACGGCCTGGCCCCATCACCCGGGAAGCATTGGAAGTGGTGCTACAGCAATCCATTGAGAATGATAGTGGGCAGACAGCCGCACCCGGTAATGAACTGATCCACTATCGCCCCCGTACCCGGGCCTGCCGAGTAAGCGGCGAAAAAATTGCTGCCACCTTAGCTTGGTGTCAGCAACAGGGCCTGCAGGCTGGCGTAATCAGCTACTCAGACCTTTCGCCGGAACTTGATCGTCTGCCTGCCCTTTACCAGTTGATATGCCTGCCAGCGGATAAGGCTGGATATGCGCGTCAGCTTTATCACGCAATGCATGAGCTGGATGGCACGCAGGCGGACATTATTCTGGTGCAGACACCGCCAATCGAATCAGAATGGAGCGATGTTATGAACCGCCTACAGAAAGCCACTGACTTACTCAGCTCGATAACTTAATCCGTGCTGGCATCCTTTGCTGCGCCGCGAAGCGCCCGCGGCGTTGTCCCATACCAGCGTCGGAATGCTCTGGAAAATGCGCTCAAAGAATCAAACCCAAGCTGCTCTGCCACACGCCCCACCGATAGGGAATTATCACCAAGTAACTGGCGGGCGGCCTGCGCGCGCACCTCATCAAGCAGGTCTCGAAACTGAACCCCCTCATCACGTAGCAGGCGCTGCAACTTGCGCTCGCTCATGGCTAGATCACGGGCCACTTCCTGCAGTGGCATGACTGCTCCCTGATGCAGGCTGCGGGCAAGCAGGTTCTTCACTTTACTACCCATTTCTCCCTGCTGGCGTGACACCAGATACTCTTCGCATATGGCCGCACTTGCTTGCGCCACTTGCGGACTACTGGTCGGGAATGTACTTGACGACAGCCCTGACGCTTCCCCATATAGACCATCACTGTCCGCGGCAAATATAACCGGGCAGCGAAAAAACTTTTCGTAAGTTGGCAAATCAGCGGCACAACGATGCTGGAAAGTCACCCGCGAAGGCTGAGCGTCAGGCATTAACTGCCAGGCGGTCAGCAGAATGGCACCCAGCACAGCTTCAACGCAGGCATCGGCAAAACGGGGATAACCAGGGCGCATGCCAAGAACCAAGCCAACTTCCTGACCACCCTGATGCAGTCTCATATCAATGCCATCGCTGACCATGGAGGCAAACCGGGTCACCATTTCACCGGCTTGCCAAACCGTCTCACTGGCCATCGCCGCAACGCCTAGCGTATGAAAAGTGGTCATATTGACCTTCTCTGCCACCGCCAAGCCAAAAGCCGGATCGCCACTTTCCGTCACCGCCATCTCCCAAAGACGGGTCATATCAGCTACCGGAATGCGCTGGGCCGGGTGATTAACGAGGCTGTAATCAATACCCGCCCGCTGAAACAAATCATGGTCATTAACACCATATACCTTGAGTGCCCGAGCAATCGCCCCAGCCCAAGTAGCCATGGTTGTATTCTCAGCTAATGCCTTCTTATTAGCTCCGAGTTGTATTGTCGTCATCGGATTAATCTCTGACGTAAATGGCAAAACACCACACTCAACCGACGCCTATCCTTGCCATCGCACATCTGGTTCATAGAGCGTGCCTGACTTCGAACCCAACAGCATCAGGAGAACAAAAAAATGCTGACAAGCATTGTCAAACGACTAGCAGGCCCGGCCATTCTTGTGGCACTTGCTTCGCCTGCCCTGGCCGTGGATGGTCATGAACCTCCGGTTAACCCTTTTCTGGCTGACAGCCCGTGGCCGATCAGTCATCGTACCCCGTATGCGCAGGCCTCTAGCCCTCTGGACGGGCCAATTAGCGCCTCAGAGGTAGCAAGCCCGGACTATGTCAGCACCGGCATCACCAATATCACTCTGGCGACATCCTCCCCCTACCCACGTCCGTACAGGCTTTCCCGATTTCTCGAGAGAATCATGGGAAGCTACCTGGACAAACAGTGGGGCAAGCCCAGAGCCAGCTGGGGTTCCTCGTTTGGCCTCGTCTACAAGCTACGCGACAACAGGGTGGTGGATTCCATCAGCAAGCCCTCCGGAGCCAGTCTGGACAATTTCAGCAATGCTACCTCTGGCGCCTACACGCTGATCGACAAGGACAACACTTTCTTTACCGTAGATGGCATCACCGTACTGGCCTATCAGGATAAAGAACGCGGCAATATCGACTCAGGCATCAAGTTGCGCAGCTCATTCACATTACCCGCCAGCAGCCTGCGCGGAGATGCGAAGACGGATCCAATCGTTGGCATGAACATTCTTTGGGACGGCCGCCTCGCTCTGGCCACCAAACGTGGCACCGTGGCTGTGCTGAATCGCGACTTCTCCCAATTCTGGAGCGTCAAGCTGGGTCAGCCCACGGGAGGCCAAGCCGACGCCGGAGAAGAAGTGTCCAACTCGATTGCAGCGGACGAAAAAGGCGGCATTTATGTGGTCACCGAACGGGCCATGTACCGTGTGCAATGGACCGGCTACAACCTCAGCATGAACGAGTATGACGGTGCCTGGCGCGCCGAGTATGAAGCTGGCGAGGGGCAAAGCGCGGGACGACTGGGCAAAGGATCAGGCTCAACCCCTTCCCTAATGGGCAACCCGGATGATGCCGACCGCTTTGTGGTGATTACCGATGGCCAGGATCTTAGCCATCTTGTTCTGTTTTGGCGCGACGAGATCCCCAACGACTGGGAGCAACTACCTGGCACCAAAAGCCGCCGCATCGCCGCCCAAGTACCGGTAGATTTTGGTGATGCCTTGCGCGAGAGAACCGTTAGCGAGCAGTCGGTTCTGGTGCGCGGCTACGGCGCAGTAGTGGTCAGCAATGATTACCAAAACACCATTGAACCAGACCCTTCAAAATACCCGATTCTCGGGGGACTGCTGGAGAACCCGGCCATCGCCAACATCAATAACGCACTGTGGGTTACCCTCAGTCAGTTCCCTGAGTTCCAGCCTTGGGGCGTGCAAAAGTTCCAGTGGATCCCGGCAACCCGCACTCTGGAAAAAGCCTGGGTGAATATGAACACCAGCTGTCCCAATGGCATTCCCACCATGAGCGCCTCCACCAATACCTTCTACTGCATCGGTGCCTATATGGGATCCTGGACCATTGAGGGGTTGAACTGGACCACGGGCAAGCGACGCTTCACCAAGCTGCTTGGCTGGAATCCACTGTTTAACAGCTTCTATGCCGGCACTCAGATCGGTGTTAATGGCAGCATTATTAGTGGCACTACCCTTGGCGTTATGGCCATGGACGGTAAATGATCAATAACATCATATGAAGTGGAGCTGACTGACGGGCACTGACTCAGCGCCCGTCAGTCAGCCTTCGACATTCAAGGTGGCAATGAGCTGTTGGCCACTCTCTCCGCGATAAATCGCTTATCCCGCAAGCGCGCCTGCTTGTCAGTAGTAGTCAGACCCGTTGGATACTATGATTGGGCACCACCGCCATTGATGACAGCAAGGTCATGCAACAGCAGTTAGGCAGCTCAGGAATTCCCAACAGGCTTTATCGCCTCATTGATATGCCCCAAGTCGACCGGATGATATTTCTCGGGGCGGTGATCCTTGTAACGCCGATATGCCTCAGTATTGTCATAGCAACAGCTTTATACGCACTCCCGGAGCTGCTCACCCCTTCCTATGCGCGTTTCGTTTTGGGCATGTTTTTAGCCGACATTGTGCTGGTAAGCGGGGCCATCGCCTATGGCATTCACATCAGAAAATATGAACTCCAATCAGATCGTCTGGAACTATTTTTGATTGTCTGTTTTGCTGTGCCGATAATTGTCGCCGGCTGGCTTTCGGGCACACACTTCACTGTCGCTCTATTACTTCAGTACATCGGGCTGGCCATTGCCATGCCTATGGCCAATATCCGCAACATCAAGGCGTTATTCTTCATCATGCTGCTTTGCCTGATGATATTCTCAGTGATTGAGGTATTTCGTTTACTGCCCTATGCACCCATGATTAACCAGCCCCTGTATGACGGACTTAACAACCCTCATTGGGCGTGGTCAGTATTTATTTCCCTGTTTGCAGTTATGACTTCCAGCTTTTATCTGTTTGCACTGCTTGCCACAGAGCGCTGGGCCCAGCGTGAAAACCACCTGAAGCTGGACTCTATTACTGACTCACTGACTGGCCTGTTCAACCGCAGCTACCTTTTTTCCACTGGAACCAGTGAATTCACTCGCTCTCTGCGCATGGCGGATCAGGACCTGTCCTGCATTATGCTGGACATAGATCACTTCAAGTCCATCAATGACACCTATGGCCATGCGGCCGGAGATCATGTGCTCAAGCAAATTGCCACAAAGCTGACGCTCCAGGCCCGATCCTCCGACATAACAGCACGCTATGGTGGCGAAGAATTTGTTGTGCTGTTGCCACAATGCAGCCAGGACGAAGCGACAATCATCGCCGAGCGCATACGCACTTCCATTGAGCAGGCCCCGATAGAGCATGGCGACGAGACACTTTCAGTCACCGCGAGCTTCGGCGTTGCATCAAGCTGTGCACTGCCACAGGGGGCAACATTCGAGACACTGCTTCAGCAGGCAGACACGGCTCTCTACGAAGCAAAACGGGCTGGCAGGAACCAGGTCAGCCAGGCAATCCGCTGACCTCTGCCACCTCTAGCAGTGGGCGCCAAAGGCAATACAACTATTTTGGCGCGATAATTAAACATCACTTTTGCTTGCCATCCCTTTATAGGAAGCACTCTAGAGTGAGGCCAGATTCACGCAGACACGCTGATCAACTTCCAGCCACTTGGGTAGTCACGGGGATAACCACGCAACCACCGCCGATACAGCCAACGGCAAAGGAACCGCAGGGCAATGACTTGATGTCGCTGCCGGGAAAAATCACATCACTTCATCAAATGGGCCACGCTTACCTGCTGGTGGAAGCATGGCTACGTTTGCACACAGCCTGAGAGAAACATGCGCAACCCACACCTCATCAAGACAGACTTGATCAGGGCCGTGCTGCTGCCATGGCCATCAGGTGACGATCCGCGTTACCGAACATGCCGTCCGCTGCGGTGACTCGCTTGGCATAGTGCCCCACTCCCAGTTCATCAGTCATGCCCATACCGCCGTGGATCTGAATCGCCTCCTGCACAATCTTGCGCCCGCCCCGGCCTAACTGGGCTTTTATAGCATGCACCGCACGCGGCGCATCCTTATGACCTTCCGCAGTCTTCAATGTAGCCGCCAACAACAGCGACCGGGTTTGCTCCATGGCAATAAACATGTCGGTCATGCGATGCTGCAGCGCCTGGAATTTGCCAATCGGCACACCAAACTGCTGACGGGTTTTGCTGTATTCCACGGTCTGCTCCAGCAACACGGACAGACTGCCCACGCACTCTGCAGAAATTGCCAGCAGGGCTTCCTGCAACACGCTATCTGCTATGTCTGCTGCCTGATTCAGCTCACCGATTAGAAACTCATGGGGCACCAGTACATTGGAGAAACGCACCTCAGCACCCTGCCGGCCATCCACAGTGCGATGAGGCAAACGCTCAATGCCTTCGGCATTCGCGTCAACCAACATCAGCGACAAGCCATGACGATCGCCCACCGCACCCTCAGTACGTACCAGCACCACCAGCAGGTCGGCCTGGTCCCCATTAAGCACACACGCCTTGGTGCCATTAAGCACGATACCGTTGTCCTGGACTTCGCCAGACATGGCGGTGTTCTCCAGACTGAACACACGCTCGTATTCTTCCGCTGCAAACGCCAGCTGCAGTTTGCCTTCGATTAATGCCGGGATTTTTTCATCCTGCACCAATTCCCGCGCATGCCGCAGGAAGCCACCGCCCATCACTACCGTGGCGATATAGGGTGCCATGATCAGACCCTCACCCAGGCTTTCCAGCAACACCATGGTTTCGGTGACCCCCAGCCCGAGGCCACCGTGCTTTTCCTCAAACGGCACTGCCAACCAGCCTAGCTCGGCAAACTGCTGCCAAGTGGCCGCATCCAGTTTTACCAGCTGCTTATTCTGACGATGCTTTTCCACATCACTGTTAGCACGGACAAAACTGCGCGCAGAATCCGCCAACATCTGTTGCTCATCATTCATCTGAAAGTTCATATCCCTGCTCCCTTACAGACCCAGTACGGCTTTGGCGATAATGCCGCGCTGCACTTCATTGGAACCGCCATAGATGGAACAGGCGCGCGAATTCAGATAGTGCGGCATGGCGGTCATGGCGTACTCCGGCCCCAAGGGCGGCTGCTCCGCACCAGGCACCAGCGCCTGCGGCTGCCAGATCAACGCTTGCGCCCCCAGAGTCTCAATGCGCAACTCGGTGGCTTTTTGCAGCAACTCGGTGCCGAGGATCTTGGTCATGGATGCCAGAGCGCCGGGGTCCTTGCCGGAAGAAAGCGCTGACTTGATGCGCATCTCAGTAAACTCCAACGCCAGAATGTCAGCTTCCAACGACGCCATCTTATACTGCCAAACAGGATCATCCTTGAGGGTGCCATGCGTACCTTGCTGCTTGCCGGCCATAACGCGGATCTTTTCCAGCAACACATTGAGGCCTGGAGCATATGCCTGCCCGCCACGCTCAAACATCAGCAGATACTTCGCTACAGTCCAACCATCGTTTTCCCGACCAACGCGATTCGCCTGGGGCACACGCACATTGTCGAACCACACCTGGCACTGTTCCGGCACTTCATCCAGACCAACAATAGGCTCCACCGTGATGCCAGGGGACTTCATATCCAGCAACAGGAAAGTAATGCCCTGCTGCGGCTTACCATCCTTTTTCGTGCGCACCAGGGCAAACATACGATTGGCATGATGGGCGTAGGTGGTCCAAATCTTGGTGCCGTTGATGATGTAGTCATCACCGTCTTTTTCGGCAAAGGTTTTCAGCGATGCCAAGTCAGAGCCGGAGCCGGGCTCGGAGTAACCCTGACACCAGAAGTGCTCACCATTGAGAATCTTCGGCAGGTATTCCGCTTTCTGCTGCTCCGTGCCGCAGCCAATCAGGCACGGGCCACACATTAGCAGTCCCATCGGCACCAGCGGTGGCGTCTCCGCACGGACCAGTTCCTCAGCAAAAATTGCGCGCTGGCTAACACTCCAGCCGGTACCACCAAAAGCCTCCGGCCAATGCGGCGCCGCCCAGCCCTGCTTGTGCAGGATCTTCTGCCAGGCCATCGCCTCCTCAACCGGTGAGAACACCGACGTGACGAGCTTGCCAGCACGACGAATATCGTCCGTCAGGTTCTCCGCGAGGAAGGTTCGCACCTCATCACGAAAGAATTTTTCCGATTCAGGTATTTGCAGGTCCATGCCACTCTCCAACGTACCACCGTGCCGGCGGATGCTCTTTGTGGTCAGCATTCTAGGACGTCGGCGCAGTGGCCTGAATGACACAATGCACCGCAAATGGCGTGCATCAAGTCAAGCCCGCATAGATCACCGGATGGCAAGCTGGGGGCGCTGTGTACAGCTGTTTTCGGGCACAGCCGGCGCTATACCCGCCCATGCCCCTGAGCCACCGGCTGACGGTCGAACATGCCGCAGATCGGAGTGCCTTGGGCGCGCAGAATCGGCTCGATATCCCGGTGCACCGCGTGGTAGCGATAGAAGGGCACCCGCGGGAACAAATGATGTACGGAGTGCAGGTTTTGCCCCAGCCAGAACCACTCGAAGGGCTTCAGCCAGCGCGGAGCGATCAGACTATTGGTGTTCTGATAGCGCGCGGTATTCTGGTAGGGGATATGAGGGCGGTATGCAAACCAGTACGCGGTGAACATGCCTCCGAAGTAGTAGCCAAGCAGGATCACCCAAGCCAGCCCGGGGGCGGCAACAAGCATCAGCAAGGCGACGCGCCAGCCCACTGAAACGCTGACCTCAAGGCAGTACGTCAGGCGCTCCCTTGCGGTCGCATTCTGCCAGTGATTGACGACAAAGAAGGTGTTCTGCACCCAAAGGAACTTGATCGGCGTCATCGTCAGTCCCCGCAGACCGTTTCCCATGGCGCTGATAATAAAATCCGGGTCTTTGTCCGGCTGGTTGGTGTAACGGTGATGGGTAAAATGCTCCAGCCGATGCGATGCGTACGGCACGGCAATCAAAGGAGCCACCAGATACCCGCACAGATCGTTCAACCAGCGTAGCTCATCATGCTTGCCGTGGATATTGCCATGGGCCGCTTCATGCAATGGTGTGTAGGACATGTAGGTCAGGGCAGCCATTAGTGCAGTGGCAACCCATCCATTCAGCAGGCCAGCGACGAACAAGCCAAGGGTCGCTGTAACGCCAATCCAGACGACCGCCACCAGTGCGACTGTGGGCCAGCAAATCTGGCCCATATGTAACTTGGCCACCGCAATGGCCTCGCGGTTGAGGGCCTGGAGATCGTTGGACATGGCGTTTCCCTTTCTGGCATTGGTATGGTTTCACTGTGCCCCTCGGGCGATCTGGGTGACAGGGCAGTTCTGGCCAGTATGCTGACCTTTCTGGCCAGACACCGGCATCGCAGACCCGCTATGCCCTGCCCTGCCGCTGGGCTAGAATCGCTCACATGCCCGCATCAGGAAGCTTTCTTCACCCCGCCACCATTGCCCAAGTGATGGTCAACTTTGCCGCCAGTCTGGGCGTGGACAGTGACACCTGCCTGCTGGGCACCGGCATTAACGAAACCTTGCTCGAAGACAGCGATGCCCTGATTCCCCGCGAGCAGGAAATGCGACTCATCGAGAACATCATGCTGGCACTGCCGGACGAGCCAGCTCTGGGGTTTCGGCTTGGCCAGCAGTACAACGTTGCCACCTTCGGCATCTGGGGATTCGCCCTGCGTACCAGTCGGACACTCAGGGACGCTGCAGAAACTGCCATGCGTTACCTGCCCCTGAGCACCGCCTACTGCCGCATGTTCACCTTTGACGATGGTCAGTACTTTGGCATCGGCATGGACCCTTCGGATATCCCCCGCCATTTGCAGCAGTTCCTGCTGGAACGGGATCTGGCAACCGGCATCAATCTAGTGCGTGAGCTCAGTCTTGCCGGGCTGACCATTGCCCGAGCCGAATTCCAGGGCGACCCGCCGGCCTATGCCGACTTCGTTAAAACCGCTATTGGCGTAGCGCCGCACTATGGCCAGTCACGAAATGCAACGATGGTCTCGGTGGAGTCCGCGGACAAACCCTTGCCCACCTTTAATGGCAACCTGGTACGCATGCTGGAAGACCAGTGCCGCACACAACTCCAGCAACGACAGGTCGGCGGTTTGGCCGGTCAGGTGCGCCAGCACATCCTCGGCCGGCTGGGCCTGATAGCTACGGTGGAGGAAGTCGCCAGTGCACTGGCCATGTCACCACGCAGTTTGCGACGCAAGCTGGAGCAGGAAGGCACCAGCTTCCGCCAGTTGATTGAGGAAGAACGCCGCCAGACTGCCGAACAGATATTGGCGGGTTCTGACATGACACTGGATGAGCTGGCGATTCATCTGGGCTATACCGACACAGCCAGTTTCACCCGGGCATTTCGGCGCTGGCTGCACATGTCACCGGGTGAGTACCGTCGGCGTCACAAGGCCAGCTGACGGTTTACCCGTAGTATGCGGCCGGGATGACGGGCCTGACTCCTCAGCTGATGTGACACTGCCGCTCGGCTAACCGATCGGAGCCCCTTCCACACAAGACATGCCCGCCAACAGGCCCGCGTTGGCAGCGCTGGAGCGAGCCGATATCATCTGCCCTTCGTTGTCACGCATGCCCCCCGGCCGGAGCCTTGTATTGTCCGCAGATATCAGTAACCACACCCCTATGATGCAGCAGTACCTGCGCATCAAAGCTGAGCACCCGGATCATCTGGTGTTCTACCGCATGGGCGACTTTTACGAGCTGTTCTATGGCGATGCCGAAAAGGCTGCGCGGCTGCTGGATATCACCCTGACCTCCCGGGGCCAGAGCGCTGGCCGACCCATTGCCATGGCAGGTCTGCCCCACCATGCCGCCGAAGGCTATCTGGGCCGACTGGTACGGCTGGGCGAATCTGTGGTGATCTGTGAGCAGTTTGGAGACCCGGCTACCAGCAAGGGCCCCGTTGAACGGCGGGTTGCCCGAATCGTCACCCCTGGCACCGTCAGTGACGAAGCCTTGCTGGATGAGCGACGTGACACACTGTTATGCGCCGTAGCGGCAAATGGCGAACACTATGGCGCTGCATCGCTGGACCTGGCGGCTGGCAGATTGACCGTAACCCGGGTCGAGGGACGTGAAGCCCTGCTGGCCATTATCGAGCGACTGCAGCCTGCGGAACTGCTGTATGACGAGAGCGCCGCTTTGCCCGAATCGGTACGCAAGCGTGCGGGCGCACGTGCTCGACCAGTATGGGAGTTTGATCCGGACACCGCTCAGCGTTTGTTATGCAAGCAGTTTGGCACCCATGATCTGGCAGGTTTTGGCAACCCTTCAGCGCTGGAAATTGCCGCCGCCGGCAGCCTGCTTGGCTATGCTCGCGAAACACAGCGCAGCGCCCTGCCCCATCTCAATAGCATGTCGATTGAGTCCCATGACGATGGCATCCATATGGATGCAGCCACGCGCCGCAATCTTGAGTTGACACAAACTCTGGATGGTCGGGATAGCCACACTCTGGCGTGGGTTCTGGACAGTACCATTACCGCCATGGGCGCGCGCCTGTTGCGCCGCTGGTTACATCAACCGTTGCGCAAAAAAGCGCGCATCAATGAGCGTAGCGAGCGAATCGCCACGCTGCGCGAAGGCTGGCAGTTCGAAAATATCCGCACACTGCTTGATGACATCGGTGACATGGAGCGCATCCTTGGCCGGGTAGCACTACGCTCGGCAAGGCCACGGGATTTAACCCGACTGGCTCGCAGTCTTGCCGCCCTGCCCGCCCTGCAAGACGCTCTGCCGACCACTGGCTCGCTAGCTGTTTTGCGGGAAAAGCTGGGTGTTTTCCCCGAGCAATGTGAATTACTGCAAAAAGCCATCGTTGAAAACCCGCCCATGTTAATGCGCGATGGCGGGGTAATTGCCGAGGGCTATAACAGTGATCTGGACGAACTGCGCAGCATCAGCGAAGACGCTGGCAGCATTCTGGTAGACATTGAAGAACGGGAGCGTGCGCGCACCGGTCTTGCCACCTTGCGAGTGAAATATAACCGGGTGCATGGCTACTACATTGAGCTATCGCGCCGCGATGCCGAACAGGTGCCAGCAGACTATATTCGTCGACAGACGATGAAAAACACGGAACGTTTCATCACCCCCGAGTTGAAAACCTTTGAAGACAAGGCTCTGTCTGCTTCCAGTAAAGCGCTCACGCTGGAGAAAGCCCTGTATGAGGAGTTGCTTGATCGCTTGAATGAACGACTCGCTGACTTGCAACACAGTGCCGCAGGGCTGGCCGAGCTCGACGTACTGGCCTGCTTTGCCGAACGCGCAGAAGCCCTGAATCTGGTCCGCGCATCACTGGTGGGCGAGCCGATTGTGGAAATTATTGATGGCCGTCATCCGGTGGTTGAACAGGTACTGGAAGAAGCCTTCGTACCTAACAGTCTGCATCTGGATAACCAACGCCGCATGCTGATCATCACCGGTCCGAATATGGGCGGTAAATCCACTTATATGCGACAAACTGCTTTGATTGTGCTGCTAGCCCATATTGGCTGCTGTGTACCTGCAGCCAGCGCCAGTATCGGTCCCATCGACCGGATCTTTACCCGCATAGGCTCTGCCGATGATCTGGCCGGCGGACGCTCTACCTTTATGGTGGAAATGACCGAGACCGCCAATATTCTGAACAACGCCACCAGCAGATCGCTGGTGCTAATGGACGAGATCGGCCGCGGCACCAGTACCTTCGATGGTCTGGCACTGGCCTGGGCCGCTGCTACCCGACTGGCTAGCGAACAGCAGGCATTTACCCTGTTCGCCACTCACTACTTCGAATTGACCCGCCTACCGGATGAACTGACGACGGTGCGCAATGCCCACCTGACTGCCAGCGAACATGGCGATGGCATTGTCTTCCTGCACCGGGTTCAGGAGGGGCCTGCCAGTCGCAGCTACGGTCTTCAGGTAGCGCAGCTGGCCGGCGTCCCCGCCAGTGTGATCCGCGCCGCAAGGGCACGACTGGCGCAACTGGAAAGCGGTCAGACGATCTCCGTGGGTCCACAAGGCACGGTTTCCGCCGACACTCAACCGGCACAGGCGGACCTGTTCCACAGCTCACCATCAGCGCTGGAACAGCAGCTCAGCGAACTGGACCCGGACAACATGAGCCCCAGAGATGCCCTGCAAGCTCTTTACCAGCTCAAGGCGCTGCACCAAGATGTCTGACCACTGGGCAATATACTGATTTGCCTGCCCCCGGCACTGCCAGTAGACTAGCGCGCCTGAGGAAACACAGCCCCCGGAATTGAGCCCGATTGAGGACCAACAGATGACCTTTGTAGTAGGCGAGAACTGCATTAACTGCAAGCACACGGATTGCGTAGAAGTGTGTCCGGTAGACTGTTTTTACGAAGGCCCCAACTTTCTGGTAATTCACCCGGACGAGTGCATTGATTGCGCCCTGTGTGAGCCTGAGTGCCCGGTCAACGCCATCTTCTCTGAAGACGAGCTGCCGGATGATCAGAAAGAGTTCGTCGCCATCAATGCCGAGTTGGCTGAGACTTGGCCGAACATCACTGAAATGAAAGATGCCCTGCCAGATGCCGAGCAGTGGGATGGTGTGGCTAATAAGCGTGAAAAACTGGTTCGTTAAGCATTAGGATCTGGCCCTGCGAGGCCAATGGCTACTTCAATAAGCCCGTAAAAGAAAAAAGGGTGGCATCCTGCCACCCTTTTTTGTCGAGCATCCTTACCCGAATTGCGCTCAGTTGACCTCCATGTCTGCGATCCTTGCAGTTCCTTGTGAAGCACTCCCTGTACACGAAACCAGTCTAGCAAAGCCCGACACCCTGCGGATGCCCCAAAACGGGGGGAATAGGGCTAAAAAAACAAGATGGCGAGAGAAACTCCTTTGTTGTCAAAGGATTGGCTTATAAAGTGGGACAAGACAGGGCATTTTCCAAGCGTTTTTTCTGTGGTTATCCTACGCATTTGTAGGATATCTCTTACAAGATCATGGGTTAGCTTGTGCCTGATTGACGATTTTACATACCCGCCCGGGTTTTTACAGACCACTCCGGCACTACTGATCTAGGATGATTATGTGACAGCAAGTCATAGCAAAGAGGGACAGGCAGGATACCGGCCCCTCAAGAACCACCCGCCAGGCGCTCAGTAACGACCCTCGGCTGCCATAGGGCAGCCTGACACCCCGCTTCGACTTCACTCGCAGCGGGGTGTTTCATTTCCTGCCCCCCCAAGACTTCAGCTATCAACGCAGCTCCGCAGCGCCGCAAGGGCCTGATCGTGGGAGGCCTCGAGCCTGCCAAGCAGACTGGCGAGCTCCTCCTCTGCCGCAGCTGCCGCGCTGCGCTCCAGATCCACACAATGTGCTGTGACTTCAATCGCCCCCAGATTGCTGCTGCTCCCCTTCAGGCTGTGCGCTAATTGCCGAACCAGATTGCGGTCGCCCAGCTCCACGGCGTGGGACATTTCGGCAAGGCGCTTGGCAGTATCCCGCTCATAGGAATCCACCAACGTGATAAAGCCATCTGCCATGATTTCCTTAAGCTCCCTGACCAGTTCCCAGTCGAGAGACGCTGACGCGTTCATGCTGTCTCCTTGATTTCTCTTTCCATGATTTCAGTCTCTAGCTGAGCAAGCCTGCTGATACCGCCCGGTGATAATCCGCCTCGGTATCAAGATCCCACAACGCTGCCAGCATCGCGATCGACGCTCCATGATACTGCAAACGGGATTGCGTGCAGGCCTTCAGACAGCACAACGTCATGGCCAGCGCCTCGTGACCGCCAAAACGCACGGGATCAAGAAGATGATAATCATGCCAGCACTCAGGCTCGGCACTACCAATCAACCAATAGCCCCCATCTTCTGCTGGCCCCAGTACTACCGCAGCATCCTGCAATGCTGCAAAGCCTTGCTGCAGGTGTTGCGGCGCCAGTGCCGGGCAGTCAGAACCAATAAGCAGCACCCGCTGGTATTGTCGATGCAGATCGGCAATCGCTCGAACCATTCTCTCACCCAACCCGCTACCCTGTTGCACACGCACACTGACGCCGTAGCTGGCTGCCATTGCCGATAGCTCTGCTGATGGTGCTGCTGCGAAAAGAACACACGGATAACCGCTGTCTGTAGCGCTTTTCAGTGTCATGGCCAGCAGACGACGGTAGACATCCAGTGCCATCGCATCTCCCAAAGTGGCTGCCAGGCGAGTTTTTACTTGCCCGGCCAGTGGCGGCCGAGCAAATACCGCGACGACGGCAGACATGCAGGCCGAGTCAACCATCTGATGGCTCCGCTGCGTAGTAGTAACGATGTAACTCTTCAGCAGATGCGCCCCGAAAATAGCGCCAGCGTAACCACCACATAAAACTAACGGTGCGCCAGACACCATGACGCTGCCAACGCCGGCTATCAGTAGTGATTCTCTGTCGCAGACAAACAGGCCGCCCCAACCGTCGCAACCGAGCGCTGATTTCCACATCCTCCATTAGTGGCTGCACAGGAAAACCTGCAACCCTGTCAAACCAGCAACGGCTGATAAAAATACCCTGATCGCCAGTGGCGATAGCAGTGATCCGCGAGCGCAAGTTCATCATCGTGGCAACCAATCGCAAGCGCCAATCGGCGCCACTGAGCATCACATCAAAGCGTCCCCAGCCGCCACTCACCAGCTCGGGCAAACAACTTTTCAGTGTGTGGATTTCATCCCCTGCGAGATATGAATCGGCATGCACAAACCATAGCACGCGGCCTCTGGCACTGGCCGCACCAGCATTCATTTGCAAAGCTCTGCCTGGACTACTAGTCAACATTTGGTCGGTTAATGGAGTGGCCAAAGCAACCGTGTTGTCACGACTACCCCCATCCACAAGGATCAGCTCTGCACCCTGCGCTCGCCATGGCTGCATGCTCTGCAGCAGCCCGACGACACCCTGAGCTTCGTCTAAAGTTGGAATAATAATGCTAAGCCAGCACTCAGCGCTGTCCACACATCTCTCCGTCACCGTTATTACCTGCCATCAGGGTACTGCATAGAAGGTGACGGCAGAATACTGGCGGGTATAATGCGGATTGCCCTGCAATGCTCCCGTAGCTCATCTGGATAGAGCGTCCCCCTCCTAAGGGGAAGGTGGCAGGTTCGAGTCCTGCCGGGAGCACCATTTTACCGCGCTCAAAAGGCTATTTACTTATCCAGGGTGACGATACCTGTTGGAACCCGGACAGCCGTTCCCGCAAAGACCGCGCATCCTGCAAGGACACAAGCGCAACCGCTGACACACGCCACCAAACTGCGTCTGCGATATTCACCCGTGTTGTTGTGCTAGCCAATCCAGCCTTATCAAGCACTTGAGCAAACAGTTTGGCTTGATCAGATGACGAGAACGATGCCAGATTCAGACTGTATTCTCCGCCCTGCCGCATGATTCCGGAACCAGCATCCAACTCCGTTATCGGAGCAAGTGACTGCAGTGCCTGCATATCAACCGAACCTGCTTCTTGCCTGCCGGCACGGTAAGTCTGCAATGGATTCATGAGTGTAATGGCTTCAGTAATATCTCGCGGCTTAACAGTAATTCTTCCCTCAATCAGCACAACAAATTGATCGTTACTATCCACTTGCCCCCACAAGTCGGTACCACGAATACCAATGGTGGCCGTATTACCAAGCTGCAGATTCACGTCGCGCCGCCAGAGTTTGCTTAGCTCGGTGGTGGTGTAGCGAAATGCGCCGCGCACAACCTCCAGAGCACCTTGCAGAGAGTTCTCTGTATCCTCATTTCCCGTTGAAGACACAGTCATCAGGCCAACATTCAAAGTGGCCTCTGGACCAACCTTGACTCTCGCGTGATCGGGCATCTTGAGCCAGACCTTGCCGCCAGCCCCGGTAATAATCTGTTCACCTGAAAATATCGTGTCGCCTGGCGCCAAAGCGATGTTGGTTCCGTTTTTCTGGACCCACGCAGGGTACTGCAAGCCTTCAACCACCAACTCCGCAACTGCGACCGAAGACAAAGCACATAAGACCAAGATGGCGCATCGGATTAAAGCCATCACAGGCCTCCTGTAAACGTTCGGGAGGCAAGTTTATTGCATAGATGGGTGACTCAACTGTGAACGCAAAAGACTAAACAGCCCAGCTACTACTGATTAGCCCCGGGCCAGTCCGCGGGAATCCGGTAATAACCGCGATCTGTGCCATGAAAACGCTCCTGATCAGACACCCGCTGATAACGGCGCAGGGAAAAGTAGGGAATATCACGCAGGATCAGGTTGGCGATCCACGCCGGGATGTAACCACCCGGATCCAGCACCACTTCAAATGTGACGTGAACTTCACCAGGCTCCACGGGTGTAAAGCGCAGCATTCCTTTTAATGCTGGCATGCGTACATAACCCGCCTGAGGCTCAAGCAGGCTGTCATTTGCTTCATAGGACACCACTACGGTACCGGTATCTGGCTCCTGACTGATATGCAAATCCAGCGCAGCATCGCGGTTGCTGACTGGCCACGGCAATCGAGTGGTAACCCATATCTTGCGCTCAACACCGGATTCTCTGCTTATCTCCGATATGGAGGAAATCATGTGCATCCAGCTGACGACAAATTCATAGTCCTCAATCTGATTACCGATGGCGCGCAAGTCAGACATGGGCACCACCGCCTCACCGCGGAAGGTTTTAATGGATGAATCATCGTTGTGTGACATGTAGACCAACACACCGTCGCGGTCTGTCACCAGACGCCAATCACGCTCCTCCGCCTGAGCCGACAGGGGAGATAGCAGGAACGCGGCCAGCAAAAGCCATACTGATAGCCGACCTGTCATGTGTTCTCCTTGAAAAAGTGAGTGGCGCTGTGATTATGCGACGGTTGAGCATACCAGCGTAGTCCAGAAGCGCTCAAAGTGGACAAATAAAACCAAAACACAACAAATCAAAGATAGGGCTCTAAAATATGCGCCAGAGCGTACCGCACCCGGCGCAATGCGGACCATTCGGATATCAATGACGAATCCAGCCGGAGGGCGTGAACCTCTCGCATATCAAAACAGTGGTTCAGCTGGGCAGCCAGCCCTTCGCCATAGCACTCCATATCGAACTCAAAATTCAGCCGCAGACTACGGGCATCCCAGTTCCCCGAGCCAATCATCGACCAGCAGCCATCCACCGTCATCAGCTTGCCATGGTCAAAGGCACCACTGGAAAGACTCACCTCACACCCCCTGGAGACCAGCCACGGCAGAATATGCAGCGACGCCCAATGCACCACACGCAGGTTATTCTGCTGTGGCAACAGGATTCTGACCCGCACTCCGCGCAGGCAAGCCAGTTGCAATGCCATCTGAATGCTCTGATCAGGGACAAAATAAGGAGTCATAATGCGGATCTCTTGCTCCGCACTGCCAATAGCGGCCAGCAGAGTCAGACGCCGCTTCTCGAAATCTGCATCCGGCCCGGCGCTAATCCCTCTGGCCATCACCGCTCCCTGTACCGCCGGCCCCCGGTAGGCATCGTCAAGCAGCTCACCGGTGGTGAAGTGCCAGTCTGTGGCCACACTGTGCAGCAGGTGGCCCACCGCGGGGCCGCTGACGGCAAAGTGCAGATCATGAACGATGGGCGGCTTGGTCAAGTAGCCAGCGCGCAGATTCATCCCACCGGTAAACCCAAGGCAGCGATCGACCACCAGAATTTTGCGGTGGTTACGCATATTCAGATAAGGCATCCGCCAAGGCGCCAGGGAATACAGAAAGCGACCATGTGGGATGCCAGCATCTTGCAAGCGACGACGGATGGTGGGAAACGAATAGAGCAGCCCCATTCCATCTACCAGTACCCGCACCCGAACGCCGCGCTCACAGGCTGCCTGTAGAGCGGCGACCATGCGCCTTCCCGCCTCATCATTGCCAAAGATATAGGTGCACAGATAAACCGATTCTCGGGCCCCGTGAATAGCCTCAATCATGGCGGTCAGGGCCTCATTGGCCTGCAATACCCGAACGTCATTACCGGCAGTAAGAGGCAGCCCGGTAAGCCTCGCCACCAGACCAGCCAGAGACTGCATATTCCCTTGAGGTGGCTGCGGCTCCGCAGCCGGACGCCAACCACTGACAATGTCCAGCCGACCGCCGGTGAGCTGCCGAGCTCGGCGACGGATACGATTAACACCAATCATTAAGTACAAAACGAAACCGACAAACGGCACCAGCCAGACCAGTCCGGTCCATGCTGCCGCAGCGCGGGACTCTCGCTTGTGCAGAACAATATGGATGGTGGTCCCGGTGGCCAGCAGAACGCCGAGCACGGCCAGCAGACCGGGCCAGTACTGCTCCCACAGAAACGGAAGATCAAGCGGATCTGTTGCCGAAAGCAATTCCCTAAATCCTCCGCTCCTAATGGTCAGCAAAGCTTGCCGACAGGTGCTCCAGTGCCAGCAACGCTTCTTCCGGGCAAGAGACAATCTGATAACCGGCATGCCAGCGCCCGGTATCAGTAAAGTCCAACCATCGTTGATCTACCTCAAGCACAATGACATCCGTACCATGCATGGTCCAGGGCAGCTGCAGCTCGACGATACGGGCATCCCCCGACAAAGGCTGCCCTTGGCCGGAAACGCTTAAACCACGGATAGACAGGTCAATAATATGGCCAAAGGGCTCCGCCGCACCGGGCTCACGCACTCGGACGTTGACGTTCAGAGGACCCCGCTTTGAGCGATGCTTCATCCTTGACTCCTGAAGTCGGCAGACAACCAGTCTGCGTCAGCTTCAGGTACCATGCAATCGGAGGTGTCTATGTCACAGCAGGACGAAGATATTTTTCTGCGCGAAATGCGAGGCGTTAGGCGCTTGCCTGATGAACCCGTGGTTGTGACCCCTACGCGGAGCTCACCAACCCTGTCCCAGCTGGCCCGACGACAGGCCGCCGATAGTGACTTATCTGGTGCCCCACGGGAGCCCCTGAGCCTGCCAGAGCAGGTCACTGAAGTCGGCCCCCATGACCTTGTGGGTCTGAAAAAGAACGGTGTCCAGGAGGGTGTCTATCGCAAGTTACGACTTGGCAAATATGAGCCGCAGTCCCGACTTGACCTGCACCGGGTCACTCTGCGTGACGCCCGCATTCAGGTGATCGACTTTCTCAACACTGCCTATCAGCACGGCTTACGTACTGTACTAATCACCCATGGCAAGGGCCACCACAGCGTCACGCCCGGCCGCATGAAAAGTTATGTACTACACTGGCTGGAGGAGTGGGATCTGGTGCTGGCTTTCCATAGTGCCAAACCATGGCATGGTGGTGCCGGCGCCACCTATGTACTGTTGCGTAAAGCACCGGACGCCAGCCTGCGTAATCGCGAACAATATACCCAGGGGCGCTGAGCCTGCCACTCAGCGCCTCAGGCGATTCATGCCATTAATTGCGGCAACCCGGTAGGCCTCTGCCATGGTCGGATAATTAAATGTCGTCTCAAGAAAATAGTTAAGCGTATTGTTGGGCGCTGGCTGGCGCATAATCGCCTGACCGACATGAACAATTTCCGTAGCCTGATAGCCAAAGCAATGAATCCCCAACACGGCCAGCGTGTCACGGTGAAACAGGATTTTAAGCACTCCGACTTTTTCTGCAGTTATCTGAGCTCGCGCCAGATTACGGAAGAATGCCTGACCTACTTCATAAGGGACTTGCTGCCGGGTCAGCTCCTGCTCCGTTTTACCCACAGAGCTAATCCCAGGGATGGTGTAGATACCGGTTGGTACGTCTGTGACCTGATGCTGCGCGTCACCACAAATCATGCCAGCGCAGAAACGTCCTTGATCATAGGCTGCACTCGCCAGCGATGGCCAACCAATAAGATCACCCACCGCGTAAACGCCCTCACAATCAGTCTGATAGCGCTCATCAACGCGTAGATGGCCTCGGCCATCTGCTTCAAGACCAACACTATCCAGGCCTAGCCCATCGCTATTACCCGTACGGCCGTTAGACCACAGCAAAGCATCAGCGCGGATACTCTTGCCTGACTGTAGATGCAGCGTGACCCCCTGATCATCTGCTTCCACCTTGGCGTAATGCTCGTCATGGCGAATGGTGGCTCCCTGTTCCCGCAGGTGGTAGCTCAGGGCATCAGAAATTTCCGCATCAAGAAAATCCAGCAGATGGGAGCGGCTGTCCACCAGGTCCACCTGGATACCAAGACCGGCAAACATGGATGCATATTCACAACCGATAACACCTGCCCCATAGATAATCAGATGTCGCGGCGTTGAACTCATGCTCAAAATTGTATCGCTGTCATAGATACCGGGATGAGTAAAGTCCACATCCTTGGGGCGGTATGGCCGTGAACCGGTTGCCAGAACAATGTGCTTAGTCTCCAGTAGCCACTGCCTGCCACTGTCATCTTCCACGCGCACCCTGCCCGGCCCATCGAGCCGACCATGACCACTGAATACCGGAATGCGGTTGCGCAGGTAATAGTCAGTACGCACGCCGACCTGCGCATCAATCACTTCACGGGCACGGGTGACCATATGCTCCCAGCGATTCTCTACTGGGGCGCGCATATCCTGCAGCAGGGGGTTTCGGTGGTGCCGAATAACCTGACGGATCAGGTGGCGTAGCGCTTTAGAAGGAATGGTGCCGAGATGGGTGCAACTTCCACCAACTGTTTGCTGATTTTCGACGACGGCAACACGACGACCACTTTTAACGGCGCGCATTGCTGCGGCCTCGCCGGCGGGACCAGTGCCAATCACCACCAGATCCCAACCACCTGAGATATCCATAAACCACCCTGAAAAGTTGCTGTGAGGGGGTTATACCTCACAGCCGCTTACAGGGAAACCAGATCAAACGCGAGGCAAACGACGCAGACGACGACCGATCAACAGCATCACCGCCATCATCCACCAATAGCCGGCACTGCCGGTATTGGCCTCGCCCCCCGGGTACAGCACTCTGAACTCAGCGGATCTCTCGGCACCGCACTGATCCCGATAGCCGAGCACGAAACGATCATTGAACTGGCCAAGGCTGTCACGCGGGGTATAAGTCACGGTAATCACGCCAGCATCCTCGCGCACCACCAGACCGAGCCCATCGGGCACCCCCGACAGCAAGCCGAACTCCGGATCCACCGTGCCATAACCTTCGATACCGAATACCTGCGGAAGAAACTCAAAGCCCTCACCAGTATCCACCTCACGCAAAACAAAGGAGGCAAACTTAGGCGGTGTTTCCAACGTGATACGCGGTACCGACGCAGGGCCGCTTTCATCCAGAAGCTCAACCACACCATCGGGATCATTGATATCCAGAGTAAATACCTCGGTGCGGCCGGGCTTGGAACGAATGCTCTCGCTTTGCATTAGCGGACTAACGTTATCAAGAGTGACCGTAACTTCTGCACTGGTAGACGTGGTGAACTGACCTGACTCCTGATTGAAGACCATGAAGCTGTAAGGGAATACCACCTCAAGCCCGCCCTCTTCAAAGTCAGAACACTGCAGGGCATCAACAGGCTCAACCAGAACAATACAGCCTTCATCACCACCGGCGCCTGGTTCTCCGCCACAAGGGCCCGGATCCCGAGAAAGATCAGCCTCGCCAAGCTCTCGATCATCAATAAACAGCTCAACTCTGGAGCCATCCTCCGAGTCACTGCGGCCGCTAATGATCAGGCCGCCATCGTCAACGATAAAATCACCATCAGTGTCACCAGAGACGGCCTTAATCTGCAGCGCCGAACCACCGGTGGTCACAAACTCAACGGCATCCTCATCTAAATCTGACTCCGGATCAGGGTCACGGACGATCAGAGTCTGTCTGGCACTAGCAACAAACACATCATTGCTGTTGTAGACCACAGCACCAATCTCATAGACGCCAGGCTCAAGCACGTCGGCACTATTGTCGAACTGCCATTCACCGTCATACACCTTGCTAACGGTAAAGGTTCGCGAACCCCCATCCACAGGAACCACGATTGAGTTACTTGCCGTTACCGCAGGATTAGAGGGATCCAAGTCAATGGTACCTCGCAAAACCTCGTTGTCGACAAGCTCGTCAGCGACATCGGGGACACCATCACCAGCGAGATCATTGAACAACACATCAATCCGCACAACACGAGCAGAGTTGGTTTTATTGGATGTGCTGTCATCAATCGCTGTCGGAACCTGTAATTCATAGGCACCAATATCACAGCGACCGCCAGACTCACGGGATGTGCCGCGCAAATCAAGGGTTCGACAGGCAGTCGGACTATTATCTCCAGAGACCAGCTCTGCCGTATTACCCGCATCAATGATGAAAGGTCCTGCAGGATAGGTCAGCGGGTTATCCAAAGCCTCGGCAATAATGGGCAAATGCGGTGGAATATAACGATCATCGTCAAACTGCTCGCCTGCCAGCAAGGCACCATTCAATACATCAAGAATATCGGCACCATTCACTTCACTATTGGCTACATTATTATCAGACGACGCCGCCGTGCAGGTGGCTGGTGTTGGCGTAGAAAACAAGTTGTAGTAAAGGCGCTCAAATGCCTTGGCTCCAGTGGTGCACTCCCGCGAGCCTACATAGGCGCTATTCGTCAGAAATATTCTGCCGGAGTTATCGCCCAGCTCAATCACGCCAGCGCCTGCAGCAGCAGGCGCAACCGCATCCACCACTGTGCTATTAATAATGTAGACATTGACCCCGGAGTCCATCTGCTGCAGATCGATCGCGGCACCAGCAAGCGCATCATTCTCAACAAAGGTGCTATTGAGAATGCGGGCGCCACCGGCGAAAGGCAGATTTATATCCAGCGCACCACCAGCACCATTTGGCGCGGAATTACTGGAGAAGGTCACTCCATCAAAGACAACATCATGACCACGATTCTGACCAATCATGGAAAACACGCCGCCGTTAATACCGGCTTGATTACCGTGTGCGTAACTACGTCTCATGGTGAAAGTGCGGCTTAACTCAGCATTATAGTTGAGGTAAATCGCGCCGCCATTACCGAGTGCCTGATTGTCACGCAGCTCAACATTTTCAAGAGTTAGCGATGAGTTGGTAAAAATAGCGCCGCCGTTATCCGTTGTGTAGCCATCCGCAATGGTTAGATTACGCAGGGTTAGTAGCGAGGTCGCCTGGATGACACGGTGCTGATTGGCCGGCGCCGGAAGAATGACAGTCTTGCCCGGACCCTGACCTTCGATAACCACATTCGAACTGAAGATATCAAGCACAGCCTCAAGCTCAATATCCCCCTCCACATCGATAATAATCCGATCCTGCCCCGTCTCCCCTGAAATACAGTCGGGAAAGAAAAATGGTGATCGGTCGATGCTTACAAAAAGCGCTTCCCTGAGACTGCACTTCTTATTGTTCGAGTAGGGGTTTCCATCACCATCCAGAGCATTCAGGTCAGCAGAATCTTCCAGAGTGTTGACAATGATATCTGCGGCCTGAAGCTGTGCAGCAAACAGCAACACAGGCAAAGGCAGAAGAAAACGCATCCGCCGGAACAGCAACGACATTAGCGAAAGAAGAGCTACCCAACCGAACGAGCCCAGCGTTGTAATATCTTCTTTTTTGCTCAGGCCCGATGCCGCTTCAACTACAAGGTTTGAGTTCGCCGAGGGATCAGCCGCCGCGTAGGTGGGGCCATCCACTGCATCGGAATCAAGGTAATAACGGAACTGATCGACGCCATGGAATGACTCCAGCGGCGTATGCAGGATAAGTGGATAGCCAGCAGGGAAAATCATTTCCTCTTCATCCGCAAGCGGCAGCCGGTTTAAATAAACGCCTTCACGATCCGGCACCACAGTGACCCTGGTTTCTCCATCCGGGTTAGCAGGACTAACCAGACCACTAACCCAGTTAAGTGGTACTACATCAGTTTGCCTGGGTGGCAGGAAAAACTGGATACAGGCCAGCGGATCGGCAAGATCCCTACAGTCTATCACCAGATCCCCCACATCATTAGCAAGCACGTCGAGCAGTACTTCCTGCCCCTGCACGACCCTGAATTCCTCATCTGCACCCGCAGCAATCTGCAGCTCAACTGAACCTGCATCACAGCGCGGCTCTCGATTCAGGTCACGCTGATCTGTCGCTGCACAGACAAAGAAAACAGCATCTTCCGGACTACCCGCGCTTATCAGAGACGGTTCAATACGACCTGCCGCCGGTGCCGGCAGCGTAACGTCATTATTTGGCAAGAATCCTTGCAGGCCGTCATCAAAAGTCATTGGACGGCAGCTGGCAGCACCGGCGGGCGCCTCACAGTCAAAACGATCATCAAATGCGGGATTCAACGGATCCGTGATGGCGGGATTATTGCCCAGCAAGAGAGAGAAATCGACCAGACTGTAATCGAACGGTTCGCCGCTGAAGGGATCAAGGTATTCCGCATCAAGCGGTCCACAGGTAGGTGCACCTGCAGCGCCGGCACTGACAACATAAGCAATCTGCGCCAGGTCAAGGGTCAGATCACTACCCGCCGTGGCGGGGCCATCATCCGCCGCACAATCGCCGCCGATATTGCCTAACACTGCGGAGTTGTAAAGCTCGTCATAAAGCACGGTTGTTGTTGCGGCCGTACGATAAGAAAGCGCCGATCCGGCACTGGCATTATTAGCAACAATAGTGACGTTATTAAGACCGCTACTACGCTCATCAGTGGCTATACGGATGGCAGCACCATCGACCGCACTATTGTTATAAAAAGTACCATTGTCAGCAAAAATAGACGGCGCCTGGCCATCAAGATAGATTGCGCCGCCATCACCGTCCGCACTGTTACCAATAAAGTGGAAGCGACTGCCAGTAATCCCACCACGAAAAGTACTAGCCGAGGCAATGGCGCCACCGTTTACTGTCGCATGGTTATTCTCAAAGCGAGCACGGGAGAAACTCACGGTTCTGTTGCCATCCAGATAGATGGCCCCGCCATTCTCAGCCTCCCCGTCAGTAAGCAGTGACCCTTCGTTAATATTGACCGTCCCCAGAACAAGCATCAAACCACCATTCTGGCCTGCCGGCAAAGCACCAGCACCCACTACAGACATGAACTTAAGTGTCAACGTAGCACCGTTGCGAACCTCGAATACACGCCGATTTAGTGCAGCCTTAATCTGTACGTTTTTCTTCTCCTCACGATCGAAGGCATCTTCTCTCATTGGCTCAAAGGTAATTCCAGGATTCACCGCACGGCCATCGCGGTCCTGTCCACCACCTAACACCAGAGCACCGGCACATACCGCAATCGGGTCATCACAAAGCTGGTAAACTACCGCTGGATCTTCCGAGTCCGCGAGAACTGACTTGAGAAAAATAGTATTAGCGATGGTCCCGGCCGGACACTCGGCCTCGACCAGATATTCTGTATCGATTTCGTTTTCTACTTCAGGCAGATCTTCGGAAACCGCTTCATCATCACCCGCTTCTACTCTTACCCGGAAAACGATCTCTGCCTTATTCCCTTCACGAATTTTGCCCTCTGCAAAGGTCAGATCGTCTTCGCCAGCATCCGCATCATTAATTTCTGCAGGACTTGCAAATGGGAAGCCATCCGCCACATCCGCCTTCTCAGCACCATTAAGCAAGGTGCTGCCAGCCACATAGCTGGAGATATAACCTCTCCATGTTCCGGTGAGCGGGTCGATTACGGCGGGGTCTTCATGGGGGAACAGGAATTGCAACGTCACACCTTCAATATCACCACCGGCTTCATCGGCCTCGACAGTGATGCGGTACTCGAGCAGGTCACCCCGCTCCGCCACCAGTCGACTGCCGACCGGCAGAAAAGAGCCATTGTTACTGACGTTGCGAACTTCTTTGACAAACGATAGCTGGTTTACATCGCCGGGACTGGCCGCCAGGGTCACGCCGCGCTCATCCGACTCCACACCGCCAATGTAACCGCGTTGCGTGTTGATCGCATTTACGGCCTCGCGCACCGAGCACAGCCCGTCTGCGGCGACCAGATCACTGCGGGTGCCGATGTCATAGTTAGTGGCCGACGCAGCTGCGGACAGGGCCATAAGGGTAACAGCGACAAGAGAAACTGAACTGCGGTGGAACATGCTTCAACTCCGACCGTCACCGGCCTGTTCTGGTTGTTATTGAGTGAAATCCGACTATTAAAGCCTTACAGCACACAGAGTTAGCGAACACGAGTGTAGCCGTGGCGCCATTCGCCGGCTGTTATAGTTTTGTAAGGCTGTCAGCTCAGCCGCAGACTGCGGATAAAGGGAATGGTCAGGCGTCGCTGGTGAGCCATGGCCAGCTGATCTAACTGCGCTAATAGCGCGGCGATGGCTGCGGCCGAGCGGGTCGAACGGGCCAGCAGGTAGCGCGCCACATCATCACTCACCTCAAGGCCAGCCCCGCGCCCGCGCTGGCGAACCAGCTCAAGCAGGCCCTCATCTGCCAAAGGCACCACCCGCCAGACGGGGCCGGCGGCCAGTCTGGAGGTCAGATCAGCAAGCTGAAAGCCACTCTCGCCCGGCGGCTGCCTGGCTGACACCAGCAATGATCCGCCCGCCTCTCGAAGCCGGTTATAGAGGTGGAACAATGCCGCCTCCCAATCCGCCCTGCCCGCCAGCAGGTCAATATCGTCGATTGCCAGCACCCTGAACTGTTCAAGGCCTTCCAGCACATCCGGGGCAAGCGAAACCAGCTCTTGCGCAGCAAGGAAACACCCTGCGCCCCCTGCCTCGCGGACTTTGCCCTCGAGCAGATGGCTTCGCCCAGAGCCTGATTCGCCCCACAGATAAAGCTGTCCCGATTCAGTGCAGCCCAGCTCATCCAGGGCTGCCAGCAGAAGTGTATTGTCACCGGTGATGAAGGACGACAGGCTGCTGCCGGCACGCAACTTGAGCGCCAAAGGCAGCTGTGCAGGCGCAATCATTGGCGCAAATCTCCCTGCCAGCAGAATCTCAGCTGTAGAGGCTGATCCGGCTGGTCCTGCATAGGCTCATCTGCCGGGTAGAACGAACGGGCGCACTCGGTAAGCCGGCGCTCCAAGGCCAGCAAGGCACGGATTTGCTCGGCATCACCGCTAAAACTCAGCTCCAGCGTCAGGTTGCTACCGGCCAAGGCTGCCACGTTAACATCCCGGACTCCCGCCAGAGAGGCGATATGAGTGGTCACCTCCTGCCAGCCCTGCAGCGAGCTAACACCCTCAACCTGCAGAATATATGACTGAGCCTCTCCGGCACGAACCGTATACAGAGGCGCAATGCGACCCGTCACCCGGTCAATTAGCTCGGTCAAAGCCAGCTGCTCGGACTCGCTGCTGATTTCGCCGCTCTCCTGAAGCCTTCCCTGCTCCAGCAAGCGCCAGCGCAACTGCACCGTCGCCCCCGGATATAGCACCGCACTAACGTTATAGGCGCTCTGGTAACGGCTGGCGGCGCGGCGTAACACCTCCTCGAAGTGGCCACGGATATCGGCGGCACGAATACGACCCTGATCCTCAGCATCCATCAACGGTAGCCTCACTGGCAGGCCACGCTGCTCAGCGGCCTGAAGCAGTGCGATAGCGGCCGGATCCTGACTGCCATCAGCCAGAATTTCACCACCTGCGGTACGCTGCACTACCAGCCAGAGAAGAGTCTCCGGGCGAGTTGTGGTCCATACTGGCACCCCCGCCTGCTCAAGCTGTCGGAGCAGAATCGGCACATCAAAACGGATCAGCAGCTCAAGGTCCTCGCTATCAGATGACTCGTAAGAGAACTGCTGGAGCCAGCGTGATGGATCCCGTCGAACCACTTCCAGCCCCGCTTCGGCAGCGCCGTTTTTGTCACCAGTCAGGCGCACCAGCACCTGATCAAGGCCCTCTGCAATCGCCCGCTGGCGAACTTCAGGGGTACGATCCTCCACCGCCACCCGGACATCTCCCAGCTCCTGTCCCCAGGCCGGCGACAAGCTCCACAACAATCCTGCGATCAGTCCGAAACATGCGAACAGATATTTCATGTACCACCGCCTGCAATGACTAAGCGCGCCATTATCCACAACGCTGCCAGTGTATGCAGCCGTTGTACAAAAGATAGAGATCAAGTTTGTGGCCAAGTTGCCGCCTGATCAGAGCCATATCGGCAAAAAACGTTCAAATCAGGCATAACCCATGGCTCACAAAGGCGTTTCCGCTGCTAGAATAGCCGCCCTCGCCCAGCCGGAGTCCCCCATGACAGAGAAACGCCCCCTGAGCTACCGCGATGCCGGAGTCGATATTGATGCTGGTAACGCTCTGGTAAAACGTATCAGCCCGGTAGCCAAGCGCACTACCCGACCGGAGGTCATGGGCGGCTTGGGTGGATTTGGTGCCATGTGCCGTATTCCCTCCAAATACCGCAACCCGATTCTGGTATCTGGAACCGATGGTGTCGGCACCAAGCTACGCCTCGCCATGGAGCACAACCGCCACGACCATATCGGCGTCGACCTGGTTGCCATGTGCGTTAATGACTTGATCGTAGGCGGCGCTGAGCCGCTGTTCTTTCTCGACTATTACGCCACCGGCAAACTGAACGTAGAGGTTGCTGCCCGCGTGGTCGAGGGCATTGGACTTGGCTGCGAACAATCCGGTTGCGCTCTGGTGGGCGGTGAGACCGCAGAAATGCCGGGCATGTACGAGGGCGATGATTACGATCTGGCCGGCTTCTGCGTCGGCGTGGTCGAGGAAGAAAAGATTATTGATGGCAAGCGCGTTCAAGCCGGAGACAAGCTGATTGCCCTTGCTTCTTCTGGCGCTCACTCCAATGGCTACTCGCTGATTCGCAGGATTCTGGCGCAGAGCAGCCCTGCTGATGTGATGATCCACGGCAAGCCCCTTATCGAAGCGCTGCTTGAACCAACCCGAATCTATGTAAAAAACCTGCTGGCACTGATTGAACAAATCGATGTTCGGGCCATGGCACACATCACCGGTGGTGGCCTGCCGGAGAACCTCCCACGTGTCTTGCCACAGGGAGCTTCAGCCTATGTGGACACCGGCAGCTGGAACATGCCGGAACTGTTCCAATGGCTGCAGCGCGAAGGTCAGGTGGAAGATTTTGAGATGTACCGCACCTTCAACTGCGGAGTCGGCATGGTGCTGGTGATTCCCGAGGCGCAGGTAGATCAAGCGTTGGCGCTACTCGAGGCCTACGGAGAAAGCGCCTGGTTGCTGGGCGAAATTCGTGCCACTGAAGGCGAGGCCGAAGTCATTCTTAGCGGAGTCAGTGAGTGACCCACAGACTGGCAGTTCTGATCAGCGGCAATGGTACCAATCTGCAGGCCATTATCGACGCCATCGATGCTGGCCGCTTGTCTGCCTCAGTCGCCGTAGTGCTGAGCAACAAAACCAGTGCAGCTGGCCTGCAAAGGGCGATCCGTGCGGGGATCGCCACGATCACCCTGAACAAGGAAAACTACCCGGACCGGGCCGCCTTTGATCAGGCCATGATCGCCGAGCTTGATCGGTTTCAGCCGGACACCATCGTGCTGGCTGGTTTCATGCGCATCCTCAGCCCTGCTTTCGTGGCTCATTACAGCGGTCGACTAATCAATATCCACCCCTCCCTGTTGCCTCTCCACAAAGGCCTGCACACCCACTTGCATGCAATTCAGGCCGGCGATGCTGAGCACGGCTGTTCTGTCCACTTCGTTAGCGATGAACTAGATGGCGGCCCGATAATCGCCAGGGCCCGTGTGCCCGTGCTGGAGAACGATAGCGAAGAAACCCTGTCCAAGCGTGTACAGGCCCGGGAATATGAGCTTTACCCCCGGGTGTTGGAGTGGCGTGCCACTGGCCGCCTGACGCTAGAACCACGGGGAGTACAGCTTGATGGCCAACCAATACCCTCTGAAGGCTTCGATCTGGATCAGCTGCCTGCTGAGCTTGCTACTGCCCCTGCAAACTCACGCCGGTCCTGAGCAGTCTTTCAATCAGGAATTTCGTCTGTCTACCAGTCAGGCCCCCGTGTCAGTAACAGCGGAACGTCGTCTGCGGCAAATTGATGACACCACCTGGCAGATGGAGGTTGAAGCCGGCAATCTACTTGGCCGAATTCGGGAAGTGACCCGCTTTAGCTGGCACCAATGCACCCCCCAAACCACCCGTTACAGCTACCTGCGCGAAGGCCTTGGCCAGAAACGCGAGGCGACGCTGACTCTTGACCGCAGCACGGGCATGGCGCTGTCGACACGCTCTAACGGCAAGGTGCGCGAGTACCCGATCAGCAGCACCACAACAGACAAACTGTCCCAGACACTCGCTCTGCAGTGCATGCTGCAGCGCGGCGATCAGGATCTGGTAGTAGATGTGGCCGATGAAAAAGGTCGAGAGCAGGAGCGTTACAGCCGTGACGGCGAGGAGGTTTTGCAGACGCCGGCCGGCCAACTACGTACCGTTCGGCTACTGAGAGAGCAAGATGAGGAGCAAGGGCGCCAGACTTGGCTATGGTTTGCCACCGATCACAATTTCTCACTAGTGAAACTGGTGCAAGAAGAAGACAATCAGCGACACGAAATGGTGATCCGGTCTCTTTAATGCGCACTTTTATATTGCCTTTGCTGATTCTCGCCGGCGCCGCCGGCGCCGATCCCTTGCAGCCTTTTGAGGCTGAGTTCCGTCTGCATGTCAGCAGAATCCCGACCACTATTAAAGCAACGCTGGAGCTGGGACCGACGGACCAGTCGGACGAATACCGAATGCAAATGGAGAATCGCTCCTTTCTGATCAAGAACCGGGAGCAAAGCTTTTTCAGCTGGAATGATTGCGCCCCCAGAAGCAATCGTTATGAGCACCAGTTTCGCGGCTTCGGCATTCGTCGGGAGCACAGCATGACCTTCAACTGGGACAGCCAGGATGTGCTTTTCGATGATGGTCAAGAGCAAGGCCATTACCCGATCGAGCCAGACACTCTGGACGAACTGACCATGCTACTCAAAGCCCAATGTCTACTAGCGGAAGGGGAAAAGGAGTTCACCTTGAGCGCTGCCTACGGAGACAAGGTGCGCAGTCACACCTTTATGGTCACTGGCGAAGAAACTGTGTCTACACCGGCTGGCGACATTGACACCATCGTCATCGAAAAAAAACGCAAGGCAGATAGCCAGCGACGCACCATATTCTGGGTAGCACCTTCGCTGCAGTACATGCTGGTGAAAGCCCGTCATGTGGAAAACCGGGCACTATTCGGCGAGCTATTGATGATACGTTATGACGGCCCCGCCCCGCTTGACCCGGCCGCCGCGAAAGAACCGGAGGAGTCCAAAGAAGACTCTCCTCCCACGTCGTAATGAGGTCTTGCGCAGCCGGAACAGGACTCTGTCAGGCTTTCGGCAATGTTACCCCCTGCTGCCCCTGGTACTTGCCGCCACGGTCCTTATAAGACACCTCACAAATCTCATCCGACTCAAGGAACAACATTTGCGCAACACCCTCGTTGGCATAGATCTTTGCCGGCAGCGTCGTGGTGTTGGAGAACTCCAGCGTCACATGCCCTTCCCACTCAGGTTCCAGCGGCGTCACATTAACGATAATGCCGCAGCGCGCATAAGTAGACTTGCCAAGGCAGATCGTCAGCACATTACGCGGAATCCGGAAGTACTCAACAGTACGCGCCAGCGCAAAGGAGTTTGGCGGAATAATGCAGTACTCACCGCGCACATCGACGAAGCTCTTTTCATCGAAGTGTTTAGGGTCAACCGTGGCCGAATGAATATTGGTAAACACCTTGAATTCATCTGCGCAGCGCACGTCGTAACCGTAACTCGACACGCCGTAGGAAATCACCTTACCGCCATCCACGCCCTGTCGAACCTGCTTTGCCTCAAACGGCTCGATCATTCCGTGTTGCTCCGCCATACGCTGTATCCAGCGATCTGACTTGATACTCATGATGAATCCCTCAGTCTGGTTGTGCCCGTCAGATTACCTACGGCAAGGGGCGCATCTTAACCGCAGCGGCAGGGGCCTGTCAGTGTTCCATCTTGACCCGCGGAAAGGCCCTCTGGCCGACGCCGATTAGTGACAGCCTTGCAGCCATACGCCGGGCCACCTGTCGATAGCCCTCGGCCTCAGGACTATCCGGCTCGGCCACCACCGTCGGAGCACCACCGTCAGCTTGCTCTCGAATAGCGCGTGACAGAGGCAGACTACCAAGCAGTGCGGTGTCATAACGCTCGGCCACTCTGGCGCCACCACCCTCACCAAAAATATGCTCAATATGGCCGCAATTACTGCACACATGCATAGCCATGTTCTCGACAATGCCAAGCACGCGAATATCCGTTTTGCGAAACATTTCAATGCCCTTGATGGCGTCCAGCAAGGCAATGTCCTGCGGGGTGGTCACCACTACAGCACCAGCCACTGGCACTCTTTGGGCCAGCGTCAGCTGAATATCCCCCGTTCCCGGCGGCATATCGATGATCAAGTAATCCAGATGGTCCCACAGGGTCTGCTCGACCAGCTGCAGTAATGCACCGCTAGCTTTGGGGCCACGAAATACCACCGGAGTACCTTCATCAATCAGGTAGCCCATGGACATGGTCTGTAGGCCATGGGCCTGAATCGGAATAAAAAGCCTGCCGTCCTTTACTTGAGGCCGCTGACCCTCCGGCACGCCGAGCATCAGTGGCAGACTGGGGCCAAACACATCCGCATCAAGCACTCCCACGCGAGCACCTTCCGCCTGCAGCGCCAGCGCCAGATTGACCGCGGTGGTAGATTTCCCCACCCCGCCCTTGCCCGAGGACACGGCAATGATGTTACTAACTTGATCGAGGGTCGCCATATTCTGCTGGGCGCGGTGCGGCAAGACCTGCCAGTCGACCCGAAGGTGCAGCGGCACTCCTCCCAGCACGGGCGCCAACGACTCGCTGATCTGAGCCTGATAGCGGGCCCGCTGACTGTCACAGGGGAAGCCAAGCCTAACTTCCAGAAATACACCGGCCTCAGCCACATCCAGCCGATGCACGCTGCCCGCGCTAATCAGATCTGTAGCCAACTCCTGCGGCACGATAGTCGCCAAAGCCTGTCGTATTACCTGCTCACTGATCGCCATACTTCCTCCTGGAAACCGGCGACATGATAGGCCGACGGACCGGCGACGTCACCGACCCGATAAGGACCCCGTGCAGCAGACAGTCTTATTCGGCACAATCACATCAATGTCCATCGGAGATATTTTCATGCGTCTTGCCCTGCTTGCCTCATTTTGCCTTGCTCTATTGACAGGCTGCGATAACCAGATCGCCAACAGCACCCCCGCCGAGACTACTCCGGCACATATTGAAGTACAGGGTGTCGCCGAGATCAGCGCCGTGCCAGACCGCTTTAACCTGCATGCCAAGTTCAGTGAGGTCGGCACTGATGTGGCGGCCATGAAAATAAAGCTGGATCAGCAAATGTCAAAAGCGTTGGCCGCTGCCCGCGCTCTTGGCATTGACGACAAAAAAATTCAGGCCAGCTCCCTGAATGTGCAACCAGAATGGCAATGGCAACCGGAACGCAAACTGATCGGCCAGCGGGTATGGCGGGATGTGCGGGTCAGTGTCGATGGTATGGATAACTATATCCAGTTGCTTGACCGCTTCACCGCCCTGTCCCCGAGTGAGCTGCAACAAGCTGGCGCCGAAGTCGCTGATCTGGCCGCCCTGGAGGATCAGGTGCTACAACAGGCGGTACACAATGCCCGTCATCGTGCTGATATTCTTGCAAGGGCGGCCGGCCGCGAACTGGGGGAGGCTCTGATGATTATTGAGCAGGGAACACAGCTACCAGGCCCACAACCGCTGCGCGCCATGGCCATGGAATCTCAGGCGGACAAGTCCCGCTACAGTGCCGGCGAAGTCACCTTACATAGCCAAGTGATGATACGTTTCCTTCTGGACTGATTTTACCGTGGGGTCTGCCATGAATGATCTGGGCACCATATCCGGCGCAGCACTAAACCAGTATCTGGTTAGCGCCCGTGCTGCTGGCGTTGACCCATCAAAGGGTCTGCTGCACTCCGGCATCGCTCCGGCACTGGCGGACGACCCGGAAGCGAGGATTCCCGGAGAGCAATTTGAAAGGCTTCTTATCTGGTTGATTGAGACCTCCGGCGACCCACTTTTCGGACTGCATACTTCCCAGTATGTCCAACCCGGCTCTTACAGCGTGATGGGCTATATCGCAATGAGTGCCTCGACCCTGTTCGAGGCGTTGTCCAAGGTAGCCCTGTACGAAAAACTGGTAGGAGATATGGGCGTCACGGAAACGCTGGTGAACGAAGGGCTGGTTGAAGTTCGCTGGATATGCCGCCACCAAAAGCAGCCCGCGCGCCGCCATCTGATCGAAAATGTTCTCGGTTCCTGGGTGCTGTACTCACGCTGGCTGACGGATAATTCGAATCTGTCTCCCGAGCTGGTCATGCTTGAGCACGGAGCACCGGAGGATCGCCGCCTACGCGAAGACTACCGCAGGATATTTGGCTGCGAGGTGCGCTTTGACCAGCCTTGCTCAGCAATCATTTCCTCGCCAGTCTCCCTGCAGCACCGCCTGCGCCAACCTGACCCGCAGCTGCACTCCACATTGGAAGCCCATGCGGCGCGCAAGCTGCAGTCCCTGGGCATTGAAACCACTCTGACGCAGAAAGTACGCAACCGCATCCTGTCGTCACTGACCGAACGGTTGCCACGCAAAGAGCAGGTTGCGGAAGATCTGGGCCTTAACGTCCGCACCCTTCACCGGCGCCTGCAGGATGAGGGCACCAGTTGGCAGGATATCCTCGATAACCTGCGTCAAGAGCTGGCCAGAACCTACCTGCGTGACACCTCCATGGCACAGACCGAAATCGCCGAAAGACTGGGATATTCAGATATCCGCTCTTTCCAGCGCAGCTTCAAGCGCCATCACCAGATGACCCCTGGAGACTATCGAGACCAGAACAAATCATTACCAGCCTCAAAAAACCTGTCAGACAAAAGTGGATGATCAGAACCGCTTAGTCGCTATACTCCGGGCACTGTCACATTAACAGGTGCCCCTATGAAACGCGCCCTGAAGCAACTTGAAAGAGCCATTGATCAAGCCACCACCTACGAAGAGTGGCGTGAGGCCTGCCTTGAACACGACCGCCTGTCCGGCGCCGACAGCTGGAAGGAAATAGACCGCTCTCAACATTATGACTATGAGTTGATTCGCAACCGTCTGGCACAGATCCGTCAGGCCCGCGAACGTAACGACGTCAACAAGCTGGTATTCCATTTGCACGAGGGCTTGCATGGCAATCTGGGCAATATTTCCAACCCTGCTCTGTACAGCCATGCCCGGGTTGGCACCAAACGGCTGATAGAGCGTTATCTGGCGGAAGTCACCGCCGCTCTGGACTACCTGTGCGACAACGAGTTCGAAGGGCTCCCCTTCAAGGAAAAGCTGGATTTTTTCCAGACCACGGGGCAGGCCTTTGGGCAAAGTTGCCTGATGATGTCTGGTGGCGCGGCGCTCGGCTTGTTCCATATTGGTGTCGCCAAGGCACTGTGGGAACAGGGTCTGCTGCCACCAATCATTTCCGGCTCTAGCGCCGGCTCTATTATTGCCTCAGTTGTCGGCACCCATGACGACTCGGAACTCCTCACCAAGCTGGAGCCGGAAAACATCTATCTGGAAGCATTCAAGGTAGTGGGCTGGGATGGCACCTTGCGCGGCAAGCCGGTGCTGGATGGCAACTATCTGGAAGCCTGTCTGGAAGAAAACATTGATGATTTGACCTTTGAGGAGGCATATCGCAAGACTGGCCGGGAAATTAATATCACCGTCAGCCCCTACGACCGCCATCAGCATGCTCGCCTGCTCAACTGGCGCACCTCCCCTAATGTGCTAATTCGCAAGGCTTCACTGGCCTCCTGCGCAATTCCTGGAATCTATCCGCCGGTGACCCTGTGGGCAAAGAATATTGATGGCGAAAAGGTGCCCTATATTCCCAGTCGCAAATGGGTAGACGGTTCCATCAAAGACGACCTGCCAGTTCACCGACTGGCACGTCTGTATGGCGTCAACCATTCGATTGTCAGCCAGACCAACCCTCATGTGGTGCCCTTTCTGGCCCGCAAGGGTGGCGGCCGCATGCTGCCGGCACTGGGTAATCTGGCGCTGCGCAACTTCACCATGAATGCGCGCTTTGTTTTGAATCTGGCCCAGCGACAGGTGCAGTCAAATGACCTTGGCCTGATCCTCGACAAGGCAGAGTCCATTCTCAAACAGAAGTATTTCGGCGACATCAACATCATACCGCCGCGACAGGCAACCAATATCCTCAAAGTGCTGCGCAACCCCTCTGTGGAGGATGTACGGGACTTTATTCGCAGCGGCGAAAAAACCACTTGGCCGAAGATCGAGCTGATCCGCAATACCACTATGATCAGCCGCACTTTCCGTAGCTGCCTGCAGCGCCTTGACCGCATCGAAACGGAGAAACTGCGCCACCTGCGCCTGATTCGCAAAGAGGGGTAAATCCTTAAAGCACACTTTGTATACCACTCGTCGGGACCCCCATTCCGGGGGGTTGTGATGGAGCATGCTCACATCTAGGATCAGAACATAGTCTTAGACGGGAGGCGTGGCGTGCAAGGACTGTGCGCAACGACACGAAATCACCAAAGACACGGGGGCGGCGGCAGGCTGATCCCCCCGGGGTATTCGTGTTATCTTTTCCCTCAGGTCCACGGAGGGTCCTGACCATGATTTCTCGCTTACGTCGTTATCATACTGACAACCCCCTTGCTTTCCGCCTGATGGGCGCGATCTTGCTGATTAGCTCGGTGATCACTCTTGTAGCAATCCTGTTGCTACTGGCGCGCGAGTTCGATCAGGGCCTGTCTGACATGGAGCGTAATCTCGAGCAGGTCGAGCTGACCACTCTGCCCGGAATCACCCGCAGTCTGTGGAATTTCGACGAGGAGCAATTGAGTGTGCAACTTGAAGCTCTGTTGCGCCTGCCAGAAGTTACCGGCGCAGAAGTACAGTGGCAGGACTGGAATGGTCAAACTCGCAGTCTGCTGGTTGGCGATCCACGGGGCAGCGCAGAGAGCCAGCGCACCAACAGTTATCCGATCATTTATCGTCGCCGTGATGGCACTGCAGAACCGCTCGGCGAGCTGTATATCCAGCTAAGCCGTGATGCGCTGTATCAGCGAGTTGGCGAACATGCCCTTTTTATCATTCTGTTTCAGACCATTAAAACTCTGGTCATCGCCGCAGTAATCATGCTTTTGATGCGTCATATGCTTGGTCGCCATCTACGCGCCATCGCCCGATATGCCCGCGAACTGTCTATCACCAAACTGCACCACCCGCTGGAACTGCCGAGGCAAAATCTGCAACGAGATGAACTGCAGGATATCGCTGACGCTATCAACGAAATGCGCGAGACTTTGCGCAGTGACATAGTCCGCCGTGAACAAACCGAAGAAGCACTTGATGCGGAGAGACTTGAGCGCGAACGAAACCAGGAACAACGTATTCGAGCTGAAAGTGCCAATCAGGCGAAAAGCGAATTTCTCGCCACCATGAGCCACGAAATCCGCACTCCCATGAACGGAATTATCGGCGTACTCGATCTGCTGGCAAACAGCGACTTAAATGAAAGACAGCGCCATTATGTTGAGCTAATGCAGCACTCCGGCGACAATCTTATTGCCGTCCTAAACGACATTCTGGACTTCTCAAAGATCGAAGCTGGCCAGTTGTCACTTGAGTCGGCACCAGTCGATATCCAATCACTCACTGAAGATGCGATTAGTGCTTTTGCTGGTGTGGCCAGACAGCAGTCTCTCGATTTGATTATGGACGTCACCGTAAGCCAGTTTCGATGGGTATATGGTGACCCGGTACGGCTCCGGCAAATTCTGCTGAACCTGATTAACAATGCGGTCAAGTTCACCCGCGAAGGCCATGTACTGGTACGCGTCACGGAGCAGCAACTGGGCAGCGGACAACGTGGCCTGCATATTGAAGTTCAGGACACAGGTGTCGGCATTCCCGTTGACCAGCAGGAGCGCATTTTTGAAGTATTCACTCAGGCCGACCAGTCTACTGCCCGTCGCTTTGGCGGCACCGGTCTGGGACTGGCAGTATGTCGCCGATTGACCGAGCTGATGTCCGGCGAGATTGGCGTCATCAGCGCACCGGGTGAAGGCTCGTGCTTCTGGCTCGACCTGCCTTTGCCAGCCTATAGCACTGCTTCGTCTGAGCCCCATCAGCCGTCGCTGCGCAATATTCTTTTACTGACCCGTTCGGATGCGGAGCAGCGCGCTCTGCAGCATATGCTTGAGCATGCTGGCGCCACGGTGACCACTGGCACGGACCTGTCCCATATCGAAATGGCCGAGAGCTTCGATCATGTACTGGTGGACAGCGCCTTGGTACTTGCAGCTGACGCACAGACACGTCAACGCCTGCAACACTGGCGCAGCAAAGTTACCCTGCTGGCGAGCATCGACCAGAGCACCGATGGCTATCCTATTCTGAATAAACCGGTCACCCCCACCGCGCTCGGGCAATTCCTGAATGACAGTGCCATGGCTGGTCAAACGGTACCGACCAGTCAGATAAGCGAGCATAGCCGCTTTGATCACCTCAGTGTGCTGGTTGCGGAAGATAACGACGTCAACAGAGATGTTATTCGTGCCATCCTGGGCGCTCTGCGCATAGCTCCAGTGCTGTGCCGCAACGGAGAGGAAGCCACCGCTGCCTACCGGGCTGCCGGCGGAGCTTTTGATCTGGTATTAATGGACTGCGAAATGCCAGTAATGGACGGCATTACAGCGACGGAAAAAATTCGCGAAATAGAAACTCGCGCAGGCCTGCCGCGCACCCCCGTGGTCGCCTTGACAGCTCACGTGCTGCAGGAGCAGCGCGACAAGATGCAGCAAGCCGGTATGGACCAGTTCCTCAGCAAGCCGGTGCGCAAGGATGCCGTGCAGAAACTGTTATCCGAATTGGGGCTGGAAAAGCGCCTGCAGCTGGTAACTTCCGAGGTGCGTCGGGAAAAGTAGTCCACTCCCCTCCCACATGCTTCTTGCCCCCGCCAGAGGCTGAGCTGATAATGCCGACCGAATTTCGGGAGACCCATTATGAGCATTGAAGCCGGCAAGGTAGTGCAATTCCACTACGACCTGTTTATCAACGACACACAGATTGAGAGCTCCCGTTCTGGCGAGCCTATGGCCTACCTGCATGGCTCACAGAATATCATCAGCGGGCTGGAAACAGCTTTGGCTGGACACGTGACCGGCGATCATGTTGAAGCCACCATTGCCCCGGAACAGGGTTATGGCCTGCGTGAAGATAACCGTGTCCAGCGAATATCGGCCAAATACCTGAAGCACGCCGGAAAACTGAAGCCCGGGATGCAGGTTCAAGTGAGCACTGATCAAGGGCCACGACTGGTTACGGTGGTCAAGGTAGGACTGAAGTCGGTCGATGTCGATGGCAACCACCCGCTCGCCGGCGAAACCCTGCGCTTTGTGGTTGATATCGTTGATGTTCGTGATGCCACGGCGGAAGAAAAGTCCCACGGCCACGCTCATGGTGTAGGTGGCCATCACCACTAAGGCAGAACCTATGGAGCGGGTGAAGGGAATCGAACCCTCGTCTTAAGCTTGGGAAGCTTCTGCTCTACCATTGAGCTACACCCGCTTTCGGCGCGATTGTGGAGCAGCACCGGCATCCGGTCAATCAGCTTTCAATAGTGCCGTTTGTCTGCCGTAGCCTTGTGCTACAGCGCAACAGGTTTATGCTCTTTGCCTTTCCTGACGCGGAGTACTCATGCCTGCAAAAACGGCCTTCATTACTGGTGGCACCGGCTTCCTCGGCGGCCATGTCATTGCTCAGTTGAAAGCAGCCAACTGGCGTGTTGTGGCCCTGCACCGCCCGCAATCAGACCCCGCAGCACTCAAGCAGATCGGTGCCGAACCGGTAAGCGGGCAGCTTGATGACTCATCCAGCCTTCTCGCAGCCATGCCGGAAATGCCCGACGCGGTGTTTCATATCGCCGGCAACACCTCAATGTGGAGCCGTAACAACGAGCAGCAAAGTCTCGACAATGTAACCGGCACTCGTAATCTTGTTGATGCCTGCCTGCGCAAAAATGCCGGTCGCTTTATCCATACTTCATCGATATCCGCATGGGGAGTTCAATCCAGAAAGATCGATGAAAGCACTCCCTCCAATGCCGCTGGCGATTGGATTAATTACAACCGTACCAAGTATGAAGCAGAGCAGCAGGTGCGCGCCGGTATCGCTCAGGGGCTTGATGCTGTGATTCTAAACCCCTGCGGCATTATTGGTGCCGGCGACAGGCATAACTGGTCACAGATGATCAGCCTTATTGATCAAGGGAAGTTGCCCGGCGTGCCCCCCGGCAGCGGCAATTTCTGTGATGTCAGAGAAGTGGCCAAGGCACACCTGAGCGCCTTCGACAAAGGTCAGCTCGGCGCCAACTATATTCTCGCCGGTATTGAGGCAAGCTTTCTTGAGCTGGCTCGCACCATTGCCTTCCTGCTGGATCGCAAAGCCCCCAGGCGGACCGTTCCCAAATCAGTGTTACGCCTCGCCGGGCATATCTATCCGTTAATCTCGCTAATCACCGGTAAGGAGCCTGACTTGACGCCAGAAAAAGTGGCCCTGATTACCAATCGGGTAGCAGCTGACGGCAGCCGCGCAGTACGGGAGCTGGGCTTCAATGATCAGGTGCCGCTGGAAGAAATGCTTACACAGTGCATCAGCTGGATGCGCGCTGAAGGACTACTCAATAGCCCCTGAAGCAAGACAATTTTTGGCCTCACGGAAAAGCAGTATCAACCTAACGATATGCCTGCCAGACGCGGAAGCGACGATTCTCGGCCAGCACCTCAACCCGGGAAAAGGCCTTATTAAGCCAGACCTCATAGGGCAACCCCTGGTTGGCCACAAGTATCAGACGCCCTCCATCCTTCAGATAGCGGGGCGCCTGCATAATCAATTGCTCGCTGATCGTGGTAGTGCGCTGTAAGCCATCATGAAAAGGGGGGTTGGTGATAATCTGATCAAATCGGCCGGTCACGGGCTCATACAGGTCACCTGCTAGCACATGAGCCTGCAAACCATTGGCATGCAATGTTTCCCCTGTTGCGGCAACCGCAGTGGCACTGACATCAACGGCGGTGACGGTCAACTCTGCGCGCGCCAGCGTGGCGCTCAGCACGCCAGCACCGCAACCTATATCCAACGCCGAGCCAGACAGCTTTTTCTGCGCCAAAACCTCTAGCAGCAGTGCGCTGCCATCATCCAGGCGACCATGACTGAATACCCCGGGGTAGCTCACTATCTGCAAGCCATCAAAGCCCCATTGGCGGCGCTGGCTATCCAGTGAAAACGCCGCCGGACGCAGACGAGCACTGAAAAGCTTGCAGTGGCGAGCACTATCTTCGGCGATCACCGTATCCGCACAGCTCGCCAGATCCGTGGCACCACCTTTAATACCACCGCCGGTAGGACCCACCAACCAAACCAACAACGGCTGACTAATCTGGCCGGCCAGCGAGGCCAGTATCAGACGCAGTCGATCACGGGACTTTGGCAGGATAATTACCACCAGATCTGCTTCTTCTGGCAACACGGGCAACCAGTCAGGCTGCCGACCGGGCAGGCTACTGTCATCACTGTGCAACTGCAGACTGCGCGCCGGCAGGCTGGCAAGGCCAGCATCATCCGCCTCCACGATCAACACGTGATGATCCGCCAGCGTCGCTTCATGGCGCTGCAGCAGGCGCGTGGTATTTTCCATGATCGGTTCCGTAACCAGTTTCAGATGCGGCAGTATACCGACAGAGGTCGCCGCCGACAGCCGGACGACCTACACTGGGCCAATGCAACAACCAGACAAGAAGAATGATCACCATGCGACTGTTGACCTTACTGCTGTGCACAATCTGCTCCGCCTCGCTGGCGCAAACCGATGACTGCCGGGCATGGCTTGACCAGCAGCAAAGGGCTCTTGATGAGCGCGGTATTGTTGACGCCGGCAGCATGCGCATTGATGGCCACCCCCATCTGCGCGCTAACCGCTGGCTCGCCTTTCTGCATCAGCAAGCAGTTGGCGATGCATCACAGCAGCTATGGCTGGAAATGGCAGCCAACGAGGCATTGCAGGGCTGGCACGCGGAGCTATCTCGATTATATGGCCATCAGCAGTGGCGGGATCAGTTAGAGTCCTGCATACACAAACTGACCGGTCTGAGCGGTTTCTACGGCGTGCCCGAGCCCCAGATCCCGGACAGCTATGCCAGCTGGCAACGGGTAGTTGGCCTCTATCCCGTTGCCAAGATCGTTGCCGCGCCCAGCATCAAGCGTTACCGACGCGATATGAACCAGCGCTTTCAGCGCCCTGCCCGACTGCCGATCCGTCATTACCTGCCCGAATCGTTTCGCGGCAACCTGCCAGTGCCCCGTGATCTGGCGCCGAACGGGTTTGATCTGCCATTACCTAAAGGAGCCACTGGCAACGCCCTGTTTTCTCACTACGCGCCGGTGCTAAGCATCGCTGACCCCAAGGACGTCAACCAACCAGGCCAGGTTTTTCTGGACAATGGCCAGCCTGGTGTAGACATCACCAAGCCCACGGTCTATCAATGGTTCAGCTGGACCCGTTACCGCGGCCACAAACTTCTACAGCTGAATTATCAGTTCTGGTTTAGCCGACGCCCTGCTGCCGGGCTGCTTAACCTCTATGGTGGTGAGCTCGACAGCCTGATTTGGCGGGTAACACTTAAGCCCGATGGCAATGTGTTGTACTACGACTCAATTCACGGTTGCGGCTGCTATCACAAGGTTTTTACCGTCGCCCGTGGCCTATATCCAGACAACAGCCTCTCTGATCCACCTCTCTTTTACCCACATCCGGTGGCCAATGCCGGCAAGGAACGGATCAGCCTTCTGCTTGAAGCAGACACCCATTATCTGGTGCGGGTAAGCGCCTACAGTGCCGAAGGCGAGCAACAGTATTACCAGCAACATAACGCCAACGTGCTACGAGCCTTACCGGATCGTCGGGGTGGCTATGGCAGCCTTTTCGATCAGCGTGGTCTGGTAGCGGCGTCAAAACGACGGGAACGTTTTCTACTTTGGCCACTTGGCATCCCTTCTGCAGGAGCAATGCGCCAACCAGGTCAGCATGCCACGGCCTTTATTGGCCGGCGTCATTTTGATGATCCCACTCTGCCGGAAACCCTGTTTGGAAAATAAAAATAACAACTGATCATGGGACAATCGTCATGGCCCGGCGTTACCATGAAAATCACTGTATAGCGCGGAGTCCACATCCATGTTGCGTCAATGCCTGATTATTGCAGCGTTATTGCCCTGGCTTGCCAGTGCTGCACAAGGGCAGCAGGCAACGCTTTTTGCCAAGGCGCTGGAGGCCGCTCGCGAGAACCAGTGGGAAATACTGGAACAGTATCAAAAGGAGCTGGGCGACAACTTTATCTTGCAGGACTATCTGGATTTCCATCGACTGCGCACCGCTCTGCAAGACGCTCCGCTAGACGATGTTCGTGGCTATCTCACCAAGTATGCAGAGTCGCCCCTATCCGGAAGCATGCGCCGAATGGCCATGGAATATTATGCTCGACAACAGGACTGGGGAAACTTTCAGGCGGTCAGCAGCGGTGTTCCCAGAGAATTGCCACTGCGCTGTTATTACTATCAGGCGACGCTTGATAAGCAGCGCGACATTGCCTTGCAAGGGGCAAAGCAATTATGGCTAAGCGGGCAGTCCAGACCAGAAAGTTGCGACCCCCTGTTCAATAGCCTGAAAGCGGCCGGCGAGCTTGATGACAATGCTATCTGGCAGCGTCTGATGCTAGCCGCCAAAGCTTCTAACGGCGCATTGGTGCGATACCTGCGCAACGAACTGAATAGCCCCGAGTGGCAATCACGAGCAGATATCCTGCTGGATCTGTTTAGCCAACCGGATCAGGTTCGCTATCTGCAAACCGGCGAACAGCATGCCGAAATTGCCACATTGATACTAACGCGACTGGCGGAACATCAGCCCGAAGAGGCGCGGCGACAGCTGCCCATGCTGGCCCGGCGCTTTGCCTTGAACAAGGCACAACGCAAACAAATCAGCGATCAGATTGCCTGGTTCTCAACCATCCGTGACCTTCCAGAAAACCGTGTCTGGCTAGATAACTATCTGGCGGACGGCGGTGAGCCACGTCTGCTTGAGCAGCGCGCCCGCCGGGCCGTCATAGAACAGGACTGGGATGCTGTTGCTCTTTGGATACAGCGGTTGCCCGCCGACCAGCGTGATAGCGCTCGCTGGCGCTACTGGCTGGCCCGTTCCCATGAAGCTCGTGACGACGAGGAAATGGCGCAGCGCTACTACCGGTTGGCTGCAGGCGCCCGCAGCTTCTGGGGCTTTTTAGCCGCCCAACACTTGCAGCTGCCAGCAGCACTGAATCAACACCCGACGCCGAGCGAGACCGCTGAGCTGAGTGAGCATAGCCGGTATGTGTTGCAACGTGTCAGTCTGCTGCTAGGCGCCGGCGAAGCAGGCCACGCCAGTGACGAGTGGCGACGGCTGCTGCGCCAATTGGACGATAGCGACCAACGCGATGCACTGGCCCAAACCGCTCTCGACCGCGGCTGGCCCCACTTGGCCATTGAAACTGCGCTGTATACCGGCAAGCGGGATATTCTCGACTGGCGTTTTCCTGTGGCCGAGCAATCGCACTTCTCCAGTGCTGCGGAAAAGCACCAAATCGATAGCTGGCTGTTAATGGCGGTAGCTCGCAGAGAGAGCGCATTTAATCCTCAAGCTCGCTCTCCAGTTGGTGCCATGGGGCTTATGCAGCTAATGCCTGGCACAGCCAAAGACATGGCAAGACAAAGCGGCACAAACATTAGCGACACTGCTGAGGTTTTTGATCCGGCATTGAATATTGATCTGGGCAGCGGCTACCTGGCCGGACTGCTAAAACGCTATAACAACAACAGGGTACTGGCGCTGGCCGCCTACAATGCTGGCCCACATCGAGTGGATGGCTGGCTCGACGACCACGATACCCCATTCGATGTGTTTATCGAATCGATCCCGTTTTATGAAACTCGCGAATATGTTCAGGCGGTACTGGCATACCGGGTGATACTATCCCGTCACCACCCGGACCAACCGCTACTGGCGCTCTTGGACGAACGGGAAACCGCCCGCCCCTATACGCCCATGCAACTGGCAACTAATCAATCAGAACCCTAGACAGCGCAAAAACCTATAGAGAGGCAAGCATTTCCAGCGTTGGCGCATACCAGTAACTACCAGTCTGCGGTGCAGAGTAGTAGGTCAACTGGTCGCGGATTCCATCTTCCGTCATGCCGTACATACGCCGTAGCAAATAGTCGAAACGCTCAACCTCACAGCTGAAGGCAAGAAAGTACAGACCATGTTGGCTACTGCCTCCCCAAGGCACGGAGCGGCGCCATATTTTCTGCGGCACACCATCGTGATCCGTATCTGTACGGCCCACATGGGCGTCTTGCGGCATGCGCTCATCATCGAATTCCACCGCATCTACCTTGGTGCGGCCGAATACGTTTTCCTGCTCCGCCACCGACAACTTATTGAATGATGCCAGATCGTGGCGCCATAACTGGGCGAAGACAAAACTTCCTCCAGCACCAGCCTGCCCTTCAGGCAAAAGCGCTGCACGTAATGCTGCCTCGCCTTCAGGATTGCCAATACCATCGACAAACCCGGTCAGATCACGCATATCGTGGTATACAAAGCCATCCTGCTCCAGCTGCAAAGTAAACACCGGATCAAGATGTTCGCGAAACGCCATGGCAATATCGAACAGATCACTGCGATGATCGGCTTGCAACCAGACAAACAAGTCCGCCTGGGTAGCCGGCACCACGCCATCCAGTGAGAAATCCACAAAGCCGACAGGCACGCCCAGCTGCTGACAAAGCGCCGGACCAAAGGCAAAAACAGTCTTCACACTACCGCTTTCAGCGCCAACCACTGCCTTCAGCGCGAGCCTGGCTGCCTCATCTGTGGTGCCGGGGCGACGGATAAACTCAAGAAAAAGATGCTGACGGCTATTACGATCAAAAATAGCTGGCTGAAACGCTGTCACCATGAATCTCCGTGCTAATCAGGGGGCGCCACCATAGCACAGCCGCGCGCCCTTATCAGTCAAGCAGACTGCCTGGCACGCATATACTCTCGCCAACCGCCAAACTCCGTAATGTCCTCTGCGTCCTGAATACCACCCTGCTCACAGATAAACCCGCTAACCATGGAGCCATCCTCCAGCTCGATGCGGCCGATCCCGAGTGGCGAAGGGATGCCCGCCACGAAGCTTCCGAAACGGTCCTCCGGCACTGACCAGACCTCAACTTCAATGGCACCACCAGTGACATCCCGGACCATAGCAGGTCGAAACGGTGGCCCGCCGGGCAATGCATAAAGACGATAGCCAATGGCGCTACGAGTAGCCTTTACCAACCAGGCATCCCGACTAGTAAGCTGATGATTAAGAGGCATGCCAGAAAGATGAGCGCCACATACTGCCACTTGAATACGCCCCGGCACCGCCAGCGGGGTGCGGTCTCGTAGCCGATGACCACAAGCCCCCATAGGCTGATCACGGCCAGCAAGCCAGCGCTGAGCCAACGCAAGTAGACTTTCATCAAAAAAGGCAGGGGCAGACAGGGTTATTCCGAATGGCAAGCTTTGCCCGGTAAAGCCCGCCGGCACCGACACCGCTGCCAAATCCAACAGGTTCATAAAGTTGGTGTAGTAGCCCAGTTCACTGTTCCGTACGATCGGATCCTGCGCAACTTCGCTGATGCGAAAATGGCGACCCGCCGTAGGCGTCAGCAACACATCAATCTGTTCAAACAACTCCGCAGCCTGCGCCCTCAGAGCTGCCAGACGGTATTCAGCTCGAAAATACTCAGCGGCCTTTCTCGCGCCACCGCCACCAATAATTTCAGCAATCACCGGCAAAACCGTCTCAGGACGCTGTTCAAGGGTCTGCTCGGCGGCCAACCAACGCTCCGTTACCCAAGGGCCTTCATAAAGTAAAGCCGCCGCTTCAACGAATGGCGCGTAATCAATTTCAATTATGCTGGCACCCAACTCACGCCAGTGATTCAGGGTTTGCTGGAAAGCAGCCTCATACTCACCTGAACCAAAAAACTTTAGCTGCGCAGACTGTGGCACGCCAATACGAAGCTGATCAGTATTAAACGCTTTGCACTGCCCATCACGGCTATACGGATCAAGCGGATCGGCGCCATCAAGGACTGCACTGATCCTTGCGCCATCGAGCGGATCAATCACAAACAGAGAGGGACAATCGAGGGTCCGACAGGCCGGCACAATACCATGACAGGACCAGCGCCCCCGGGTTGGCTTAATGCCGATAATATTATTGAATGCAGCAGGGACACGGCCGCTGCCAGCAGTATCCGTACCCAACGCGAAGGTCACTTCGCCAAGAGCCACTGCGACAGCAGAACCAGAGCTGGAGCCGCCACTGATTAAGGCAGGGTCAAAAGCGTTGCGGGTAGTGCCAAATGGTGAACGGGTGCCGACCAAGCCGGTAGCGAACTGATCCATATTGGTTTTGCCGATTGGAATCGCCCCAGCTTCAACCAACCTGTTAACGATCGTGGCGGTTTCTGTTGGCAGCCTGTCCAGCCCTTTACAGGCAGCTGTGGTTGGCACCCCCGCCAGATCAATATTGTCCTTCACCGCAAAGGGAATACCGAACAACGGCAGGGTATCTGGGGAATGGCCATCCAAACGATCAAGAATCGGCTTGAGCTCACGATTGTCGAGCAAGGTGATCCACACATTGAGATCAGCATGGGCGTCAATACGTGGCCGAAGCTGGGCCACAAGGGAGCGTGGCGTTAAAGTTCCTTGCCGATAAAGGTGGTGTAGTTCTGTCACTGACATTTTCACAAAATTTCCTCCCTGATCACCAGCAACGCTTGACCCGTTGCAAGGGACGTGCCGGGTTCACACAGCAAGCGGAGAACCTCTCCACTAACCGTGCTATGCAATGGGATTTCCATCTTCATTGACTCGATCACTGCCACCACATCACCCTCTTTAACCTGATCCCCTGGCTTGACGGTTAATTGCCAAAGGCTGCCAGGAACACTGCTGCTCACTGCATATTCGCCGTCATCAAGCACCGTTTCAGCGCTATCAGGAGCGGCCTCATCAATTACCGTCAGGTCCTGCCCTGCCGCCGCCCAACGCTCGCGCTCGGCCTCAAAGGAGGCCTGCTGATGATTCTTGAAAGCAGCGATGCCGTCCGCCTCGCGGTGCAGAAAATCGTTGTATTCACGCAGGCTGAACCGGGTTTCCTCAATTTTCAGGGAGACGCGGCCGCGGGGAAAATCTTCCCGCCACTGCATCAACTCTTCATGGGAAACCGGATAAAAACGAAGCTGATCGAAAAAACGCAACAACCACGGCGAGTCTTTTGCAAACTCCGCTGTTTGCTGCCAGGTATTCCACATTTGAATAGTGCGGCCAACAAACTGATAGCCACCTGGCCCCTCCATGCCGTACACACACAGGTATGCACCCCCGATACCTACCGCGTTTTCCGGGGTCCAGGTACGAGCCGGGTTATATTTTGTGGTTACCAAGCGATGGCGTGGGTCCACAGGCGTTGCCACCGGGGCACCGAGATAGACGTCCCCAAGACCCATGACCATATAGCTAGCGTTAAAGAATATCTCTTTGACCTTCTCTATATCGTCCAGACCGTTAATACGACGGATAAACTCCAGATTACTTGGGCACCAGGGTGCATCGCTGCGCACGGATTGCATGTACTTCTCAATTGCCAGGCGACACTGCTCGTCATCCCAGGAGATCGGCAAATGAACAATTCTCGATGGAACCTGCATGTCTTCAATTGCTGGCAAGGCTGCCTCGCCCTGTTGTAGCAGTGTCAACAGGCGTTGCTGCGGTAAGCGTGAATTGTCGTAATGCACCTGCAATGATCGAATCCCGGGGGTTAGCTGCAATACACCGGTGATATTCGCCTGCTGCAACCACTCCATCAGCGCATGGACACGAAAGCGCAGATTAAGGTCAAGCACCTGAGGGCCGTACTCCACCAGAATGTTGTCATCACCAGAAGCGCGGTAGACAACAGCAACCTGGCCGTCGCGCTCACTGACCGTTGCCAACACCGGGTCACTGCGACCTATGTTCACTTCCACCGGAGCCTGCTCCAGCAAGGAGGCAATACTTTGCCCCTGCTGACGCTGTAATGCTTCAGCACTGGCCTGATCCACCGCCACGAAGCGAATTCGATCGCCAGCGCGCAGCTGCCCGAGCATCCACAGATCCGCCCGGATAATTGTCACAGGGCAAACAAAGCCGCCAAGACTGGGACCATCTGGCCCCAGAATAACCGGCATATCTCCAGTAAAATCCACCGCCCCTACGGCATATGCATTGTCGTGGATATTAGATGGGTGCAATCCTGCCTCGCCGCCGTCAGTACGCGCCCATTGTGGCCGTGGGCCAATCAGGCGAATACCGGTACGACTGGAGTTGTAATGCACCTCCCACTCGGTGTCGAAAAAAGTATCGATATCCTCGGGAGTAAAGAAGTCTGGCGCACCATGGGGGCCGTATATAACCCGAATGGTCCACTGGCTATTCAGTGCAGGGCGCAGCGCCATGGGAACACTACCTGATGCTGCAGTAGCCTCCCTGCCGGGATGGAGCACATCGCCATTGCGCAAGGCCCTCCCTCCATGACCTCCAAAGCGACCCAGCGTGAAGGTACTGCGAGAGCCGAGATACTCAGGCACATCGATACCTCCGGCAACGCATAGATACGTGCGACTGCCTGCACCCTTAACAGAGCCAAAACGCAACTCCGCGCCGGCCGGAATTTTATGTACTTGCCAGTTTTCCAGCGCTTCGCCATTACAGTGCGCTTGCATATCAGCACCGCTAATAACCACCCGGGTAGCAGAGCGAAAGTGAAGCCGCGCACCTGTCAGGGTCATCTCCAGCCCGGCCGCACGCTCGTCGTTACCGAGCAACCGATTGCCGAGACGTAAACTCAGCTCGTCACAGGGACCCGAAGGCGGAACGCCAACATCCCAGTAGCCCGTGCGCCCCGGCCAATCTTGCACCGTGGTCATGGTGCCTCCATCCAGCACATCAATGGCGGAGGAAGTGAATGGAAAGTCATTCAGAAATGCGGTTGTCTGCGTGCCCTCACGAAAGCTGTCACAAACAACCACCTGCCTTAACCAGCGCAGATTAGTCTCAATCCCCTCCAGTCGGGTGTATTCCACAGCGCGGCTAATGGCCGCCAAAGCCTCATCACGATCTGGCTGATGAACGATAAGCTTGGCAAGCATAGGGTCGTAAAAAGCAGGCACTTCAAGACCGGCAGTGACCCAACTATCCACCCGAATGTCTTCCGGGAACGTTACTTCGGTAAGTAACCCGGCAGATGGTTGAAAGTTCTTACCCGGATCCTCTGCGTATAAACGCACCTGAATGGCATGCCCCTGAGACTGATAAGCGAACCCGTCTAAAAAACTGCGATCACCTGCAGCAAGGCGAATCATCCATTCGACCAGATCCACACCGGACACCATCTCAGTGACGCCATGTTCGACCTGCAGGCGAGTGTTCACCTCAAGAAAATAGAACTTTCCCTCCGTATCGTCATAAATAAACTCAACGGTGCCCGCATTACGGTAGTTGACAGCCTCACCAAGTCGGACGGCAGTGGCCCACATGGCCTGACGTATTGGATCCGGCAAGTTTGGTGCGGGAGTTTCTTCAACCACTTTCTGGTTACGCCGCTGCAGGGAGCAGTCACGTTCCCCAAGCGCCACCACCGTACCCTGACCATCACCGAAGATCTGTACCTCAATATGTCGAGCCCGCTCAACAAACTTTTCCAGGAACAATCCATCATTACTGAAATTATTACGACTGAGTCTTTGTACCGAAGCAAATACCTCGCGCAACTGCTCTGCATCGTAACAACGCTGCATGCCAATGCCGCCCCCGCCAGCAGTGCTTTTAAGCATCACCGGGAAGCCGATTGCAGCAGCGCGGGCTACCGCGTCCTCCACGTCCGTCAACAATCCAGATCCGGGCAGCAACGGCACACCACTCTGCTCAGCCAAAGCCCTCGCCGTATGTTTCAGACCAAACGCCGAGATTTGCTCAGCACGAGGACCAATAAATACAATTCCAGCCTGCTCGCAGGCAGCAGCAAAATCGAGATTCTCACTAAGAAAACCGTAACCAGGATGAATCGCCTCAGCGCCAGTCTGTTTAGCCGCCGCAATTACCTTATCAAAGGACAAATAGGTGTCTGCCGCCAATGCCTCGCCGAGACATATAGAATGACTGGCCTGCTGCACATGTAACGAGCCAGCATCAGCGCGACTATAAACGGCTACCGACTCCACTCCCATTTTCTTCAGGGTTCGCTGGATGCGGACACTGATGGCGCCACGATTGGCAATCAGCACTTTTCCGAACATGACCATTTTCCTGTTCGCCGGCAGGCCGTCCCGCCGTTATTATTCTGCTCGCCGGGCCGTCCCGGGAGTTTGCTATTTTAATCCCAGATCAGCACTTCGATCGGCGTTGGGTTATAGGCATTGCATGGGTTGTTCAACTGAGGACAGTTAGAAATCAACACAATCACGTCCATCTTCGCCATCAGCTCTACATACTTGCCCGGCGCACTGATCCCGTCAGCGAACGTCAGCCCACCTTCGGGCGTTACTGGCACATTCATAAAAAAGTTTATGTTGTGTGTAATGTCTCGCTTATCCATACCAAAATGTGGATTCTGCATCAGCGCTAGCAGATAGCTGTCACGGCATGCATGCATACATTTCTTTTCAAGAGCATACCGAACTGTATTACTTTCCGTCGCACAGGCTCCGCCCAAGGTGTCGTGCCGGCCGCAGGTATCCGCCGTAATCTCCAACATCTCACGCCCTTCGGACGAAATCAGTCTGGTTCCGGCAGTGAGATACAGATTGCCCTGATGACGAATGGTATCCATGGCACTGTAGCGCTCGGCAGGGTCGGCAGCACTATAGAAGAGAGTGTCTGCAGCCTGATTACCTTCCAAGTCCAGAATACGGAAAGTCTGACCAGACTTAACCACCTGCATCCAGTAATCACCGGCCAGCACCACTTCTCGATAGCTGGCATTCTCAGGGCTAAGTTGGCTTTCAAGAATCATCAGCGGCCCCCTCCATGGTGATGACAATGGCCATGGTGATAATGCATGTTATTCAGAAAGCCCCGCTGGTTTTCATCACAGCTATCGCGGCAAATATCTGTGTCAGAAAGCGGCATTGCTTGATATATCTGATAGCGTACCGGCCGTGCGGGCCACTCCGCACAGAGATTGAGCGGATGCGGACAGGTGTGCATCACTACCAGAGTATCCATCTCGAAACGCAAATCGATATGGGATCCAGCAGAACAGCCCTCAGCAAGCGTCAGATTGCCTTCTGCATCGGCCACTACCTTACTAAATAGATTCAGGTTGGCGACAATATCCCGACGCCCGAGGCCGTGTTTAGCCAGTTCAATCAGGAACCCGTCTCGGCCGCTGCGATGCATGGCATTGCCAGCTTGCTGATAGGTTTTTCGCCCCCAGCGAGACTCCACCAGCTGGCTATCACAGGTCCCGCAGACTCCATCATGCCAGCCAGCGGTATCTTCTGTTATAGAACATAGTACCCGACCCATATCCGTGTAAATGCAATGCCCGGCACCAAGACGGAATGTATGCTGGCATTTCAAAGTATCGGGAATATTAATTCGCTCCAGCAGCTGCTCCGCGTTATACATCAACATGCCAACATTGGTGCCACCGTGTTCGTCAACAAGGCGAAGAACTTGACCTCGGCCAACCCGAAAAGACCAGTGGCAACCACCGGGAATTACATCTTCATAAAGCATCTCATTGTTCATTACTTTGCTCCCGCCAACAGCATACTGGTTTGCGCGACCTCGCTGGCGATGCTGTCCTGTGTGGATTGGTCTGCGTGCTTAAGTGGCAAGTCATAGGTAATCGTAGCGCCGTAGGCGTTCGGCGCCTGAGCATCACGGCGTATTTTGTCGAATACCATTAAGCGGGTACCAAGTGAGAACCCTTCTTTAAGATCGTGGGTGATCATAAATACCGTCACGCCGGTTTCCCGCCACAGCTTCAATACCAGATGGTGCATATCAGCGCGAATCCCAGGATCCAGAGCACCAAATGGTTCGTCTAGCAACAGCACTCGCGGCTTCATGATTAGTGCCTGAGCAATGGCCAACCGCTGCTGCATGCCACCAGACAGCTCCGCAGGATAACGAGACAGCGCATGACCAAGCCCAACCGCATCCAGCAGTTCTTTTGCCTCACGGCGAATGACTTCGCGACGAGCTCCAAAGGATTTGCCTATCCAGCGACTGGATTTCAACTCCGCTCCTAGCATGACATTGTCAACGACGGTGAGATGGGGAAATACTGAGTAGCGCTGAAAAACCACTCCGCGATCTTCTCCGGGCTCGTCAGGGAGCGGCTTGCCATCCAGCAGTATCTGCCCGCGACTTGGGGTTTCTTCACCAAGAAGCATGCGTAAGAAGGTGGTCTTGCCGCAACCGGAAGTACCTACCATCGTGCAGAATTCTCCGGCCTCAACACTAAAATCAAGACGCTCCAGAACGATGTTGTCCCCATATTGTTTACCGACCTGCTTCACCTCTATCAGCTTCATGCCTCGCCCTCCTGCTGACCATGGAACCAGGGGAACATTTTTCTCGACAACACACGCAGACCGATGTCCATAAGCCAGGCCAGCAAGGTAATCCAAACCACATAGGGAAGGATCACATCCATGGCCAGATAGCGACGCACAAGAAAAATTCGGTAGCCAAGGCCATCGGTTGAAGCAATCGCCTCTGCAGCGATCAGGAACAACCAGGCTGCACCCAGAGATAGACGCAATGCAGCCAGCAACCTGGGCAACAATTGCGGCAGCACGACGCGCAGCATCAGGTGCCAACTATTGCCCCCAAGGGTCTGTAATTTGATGAACTGCTCCCGTGGCATATCCAGCACTCGCTGGGCCATATCCCGGATCATCACCGGTGCTGTTCCAATCACGATCAGCACCACTTTGGATAGCTCCCCCAAGCCGAAGACGATGAAAAGAATTGGCAGAATGGCCATCGGCGGCACCATGGAAATGGCCGCCACTATGGGACCAGCCAAGGCGCGAAAATACGGAAGGGTTCCAAGTAGAATACCAACCATAAGGGCCAGGCCCGCGGAAACACCGAGCCCCGTGGCAAGCCGCTTCAGGCTGGCCTGGGTGTCGGACCACAGCAGATAGTCCCCGGAGCGCACATCTTCTGTGAAGCCTAGCCGCTGCACAGAGTCAACCATTGCCGTGAGGCCCGGCAATAGCTTGTCGTTCGGGTTTTCCGCCAGTCGCGCATCAGAAGCGTTAAGGTAAATGAGCAGCAACACAATGAACGGAAGCAAGCCCAGCACCGCCGCAAGGGGTTTAGAAGGTGAGAGATTAATTAGCCTCATGCCTCACCTCGCGGGTGATCAGCGACGGTTCTATTGGCCCCAAATATTGCCATGACCTTCCTCCTTCGGCGCGCACGCCAGTTACACGGATGGACGGAAACGTTTCGGTGATGCAAGTCTCCCGGGCTTTTATCCCGCCGTGTAACCCTCCCGGAGGAAAGGCCGGCAACTCTCGGACCAGACATCGCAATAGCGATCGGAACCCTAGCTGCTCTGCGCATCACCCGGCGGCTTAAATTCCGCACCGCCGCGTTGTCGGTTTTGGTTTTGCAGATTCCATGCCACCCTGAAAAGCCCGCAAACTCTTGCACTTGTCCTGACAGGGATGAACACAGCATCTGGATACATGACTGGCTACGCACCATGCATGCGCAGCCGCACCATTACAGGGCAAGCAACTCTCGCAGAGCGCTGAACAATTGTTTCATTGCCGCAGGGTCACGACCGGGCCCTCCTGCACAATGCCCCCAATCACTGTCTATGGGTTGATATATGGCGGCAGGCATTCGCATAGCATCCGCTTTAGCCTCGTCGGCCAGAAAGTACTGATCAGTCAAGCAAGGCATTATCAACGTCGGCATCTTTAGGGCGGCCAGAGCTGCATTGATATCGCCTTTAAACAAGCCATTGTCACTGATATCAGCCCGCGCCCACATATCAAGCACAGACAACAGGTCATGGTGATTCATGGTCAGATGATCCTCCTCCCAGAATTGCAGTAGCTGATCAATCGACTCAAAACCCAGTTGGCGAAACAGTCCGTCGCCCAGAAAACGGGGACCATAGGCCCGGCTGGCATAAACTCTGGCAAAAGCGCGCAGTCCATCAACCGGCTTTGCCCCATTACTGCAGTGCGGATCTGCCTGCAGGGCAGCCTTCAACCCCAACAGGAAAAGCAGATTGTGTGGATAACATTTCACCCCGCTGCACCAGGCAGCCACCCTTGCTACCCGATCCGGATAAAAGCAGCCCCACTGCAGACTCTGCATGCCACCCAGAGACCAACCAGCCACCAGCGCCAGCCGGTAATCGCCGAATAACAAATCAAGCATGCGCCGCTGAACCAGCACTTGGTCCGCCAGACTAATAGCCGGGAAGCTCGCGCCATGCTGACTATTCCCGGCATTGGATGGCGAGATTGACTCTCCTGCTCCCAGCATGCCCGGAATAATCAAACACCAATGCTCGTCCATCAGCGGACTGTCGCCATTGGCCAGCGGCAAATTGCCTGCCATTGCACCACCGTAATACCCGGGCAGCAGGATAATGTTGTCTTTTGGTGCATTCGGCACGCCTCGCTGCAGATAGCGGAGTCGAACGTCCTGCAGGACAGACCCCATCTGGAGCTCCACATGTCCAATGCTGATTTCCTTATCAATCCATTGTTTTGAATGCATTTTTTTATCCTCAGCCTGACTTCAGATGGGCCACGCCGTGACCTTTTACATACACACTGGCATGTATATTGGATGGAAGATCCGTGCCAGCGGTGCAAGCCGCTATTTGTCAACGTTCTGGAGAGTGAAATCATGTCCTCGGCAGCCAGCCAACACCCAGTCGCAATTCGCCTCGCCGACGCCGGCGTCAAGTATGCAATGGCCAGCTATGTTGATATCCATGGGCGCATCAAAGGGAAACTGGTGCCACTGAGCCACTTCGACAACATGCTTAAAGGATCGGAGCTTTATACGGGAGCCGCCCTTGACGGCGTGCCACAGGACATTAGTGACAATGAAGTGGCAGCCATGCCGGATCCGACCACAGCAACACAATGCCCGTGGAACCCGGACCTGGCCTGGTTTGCCAGTGATCTTTATCTGGATGGCAAACCATTTGATGCCTGTTCAAGAGTAATTCTAAAGCGCCAGACAGAAGCCGCTGCGCAAATGGGGTACACCTTTAACCTTGGCATTGAAACAGAGTTCTTTCTGTTCCGTGACCAGGCCAATGGGGATTTTGGTCCGATCAGCGACCGCGACAATCTGGGCAAGCCCTGCTACGACCCTTGCGCACTAATGGATAACCTGCCCATCGTTGATGAGCTTGTCACCGCAATGAACAAGCTGGGCTGGGACGTATATTCTTTCGATCACGAAGATGCCATAGGCCAGTTTGAAACTGATTTCACCTATACCGATGCCTTGAATATGGCAGACCGGTTTGTCTTTTTCCGCATGATGGCGAATGAAATTGCACGCAAACACGGTGCTTTCGCCAGCTTTATGCCCAAGCCCTATGCCGATCGCACGGGTAGCGGTGCTCACTACAACATGTCTCTGGCGGATATCAATACAGGCAAAAATCTGTTTATCGCTAACGGCGATGACCTGCATGACGTGGGCGTGTCACAACTTGCCTACCACTTTATTGCGGGCGTTCTCAAACATGCCAGAGCGATCTGTGCAGTGATCGCACCGACGGTGAATAGCTACAAAAGGCTGGTCAGACAAGGGTCTATGTCTGGCTCCACATGGGCTCCGGTGTTCTGCTGCTATGGCAGTAACAACCGTACCAACATGATCCGCATCCCCGGCGCTGGTGGCAGGGTCGAATGCCGCGCCGCGGATATCAGCTGCAACCCTTACTTGGGAGCGGCCATGATTCTGGCCGCAGGCCTTGAGGGCATCCGCGAGAAAATGGACCCAGGCAGACCCCATCGCGAGAACATGTACAACTACAGCGATGAAGAAATTGCCTCACAAAACATACAGTTCCTGCCGCAAAGCCTTGAAGAAGCCATTGAGGCCTTCGAAGCCGACCCTCTGTCACGAGAGGTATTTGGTGAAGGCATGTTCAATAGCTTCGTGGATTTCAAAAAGGCGGAGTGGCGCAGTTATCACAACACCGTGTCTGCATGGGAAATAGAGCGCTACCTGAAGATGTTCTGATTCTGGCTCGTAAATTGCTAGATAACACGCGTAACCATACTGGAGGTTGACCATGAAAGTTTCCATCATCACCCGCCTTAGCGCCGCCCTACTGGCCGGCGTTATGTTAGTAGCCGCCCCCGCGGCAATTGCCGCCGAAAAGAAAAAATTCACCATCGCCTGGACGATCTACGCTGGCTGGATGCCGTGGGAGTATGCAGACAAGTCTGGAATCATGGATAAGTGGGCCGCCAAGTACGGCATCGAAGTAGATATCGTGCAGATCAACGACTACATTGAATCCATCAACCAATTCACCGCCGGCCAGTTTGATGCCGTGGTCTGCACCAGCATGGACGCCCTGTCCATTCCATCAGCCAGCGGCGTTGATACTACCGCGTTAATTGTTGGTGATTACTCCAACGGTAACGACGGTATCGTCTCCAAGACCGCCAAGTCGGTAAAGGACCTGAAAGGCAGCAAACTCCACTTGGTAGAACTGTCCGTGTCCCACTACTTGCTGGCCCGGGCGTTGGACAGCGTCGGACTGCGCGAACGTGACGTCACTCTGGTCAACACCTCCGATGCCGATATCGTATCCGCCTATCAGACTAAAGATGTCACCAGTGTAGTGACCTGGAACCCGCTGCTCGACGACGTCGCGGCCACACCGGGCTCCACCAAGATCTATGACTCCAGCCAGATTCCAGGTCATATCAAGGACCTGACCGTAGTCAACACTGATACCCTGAAGGCCAACCCGGCACTTGGCAAAGCCATGGTCGGTGCCTGGTTTGAGATGATGGCTATTCTGGAAAGCGATACTGTCGAAGGGCAGAAAATGCGCGCCTCCCTTGGCGAAGCCTCCGGCACGGATCAGGCCGGCTACGAAGCCCAGCTGGCTGGCATGAAGATGTTCTGGAAGCCAGCTGACGCCGTTAGCTTCGTAAAAAGCGAACAGGCATTTTCCGCCATGGAAGCAGTACGCCAGTTCTCCTTTGGACACGGCCTGCTGGGCGAAGGTGCCACAGATGCTGATTTTGTCGGCATCAGCTTTCCCGATGGCAAAAGCATGGGTGATCAAGGCAACCTGAAACTGCGCTTCGATACCAGCTATATGGAAATGGCCGCGCAGGGTAAACTCTGAGGCCTGATCTACCAGCGGGGGCCATGCCCCCGCTTTATCGAACTGTCAGGCAGAGCATGAGACGCAGCAAAGAAGATGCGGAAAAAACCCGTCAGAAAGTCATTGAAGCAGCTCTAAAACTGTTCAGCCGTAATGGCTATTCTCAAACCACTCTTGCCATGATTGCTGCCGAAACAGGGTACAGCCGCGGCCCCATCTATTGGCACTTCAAGAACAAGGATGAGCTATTTCAAGCTATTCTCCGCTACTCGCAAACGCCGCTACAGCAGATGGTAGACAAAGCGGCCAGTGAAGCTGACCCAAGGCGCGCCATAGATGACTTTGTTGCTGAATGGTTCCGCCTGCTAATTGAAGATCGTGCTTACCGACAATCCTTTGAAATCCTTCTCAATAAAACAGAGCTGACCGATGTAATGGCAAAAACCATTCGTCGTGAAAGGCAGCTGAGTAAAACCATCGTTACCACACTGGGACGACGCATCGCGGAGCTTAAGCAAAGCTCAGACGCGGAAACGGAGGGCTTGCTGTGCTACACCTTCCTTATGGGTATTACTCAAAGCTGGCTATTTTCACCGAAACTGTTTTCTCTGGCAGAAGCTCGACCACTGTTCTGTACCCGCCTGATGGTCATGCTTGGCCTGCCTGCAGCGAGCAGCGGGCCGTCTTTTCCGGCCAGGTAACATCTTGAAACAGCTTGCAGGGCCACTTCTGGCGCAGTCGGGGGGGTGAGTTTCTGTCCATGTTCGGCGCCGTTGTTTACACTTTCACCCTGATTTCACTGCATACGAGTACCCATGAGCCCTTGGCTTGGTCTGGACAAACTGGTTTTCGCTTTCGCCCGTCTGATCCTCAATCTATATACCCGCGCCACCGAACAGCTCGACGATCTGGACGCTCTGGGCGTGTACCCGGACACTCCGGTGGTCTACGTGCTGCGCGATGCGGCAATGAGCGACATACTGGTGGTGGAGCGTGAAACCAAGCGGATGAAGCTACCTTCGCCGTTGGCGTCTGTGGATTTTGCTGACCAACATCTGCGCCGGCGTAGTTTTGCCATTTACCGTCGGCCAATATTTGGCCGTGACCGGGTCAGTGCCAGCCCTCAGCGAATGGAGCATCTGATTAGCGCATTGCGCAAGGATGCCACTCTGGACGTTCAACTGGTGCCGGTTTCGGTTTTCTGGGGACGGCGCCCGGAAAAAGAAAACTCTCTCTGGAAGATCATTTTCTCGGACAACTGGTCAGCGCCAGGCTTCCTCAAGAAAATTGTCATCGTTCTCACTCAGGGCCGCCAGCTGTTGGTCCACTTCAGCCAACCAATGTCACTGCGGCAGCTGGTTGAGGAAAGTGATGACGACCAGCGAGTGTCACGTAAGGCCCAGCGTATCCTGCGAGTCCATTTCCGGCGTCAGCAAGAAGCCATTATCGGCCCTGACTTGTCGCACCGCCGGACTCTGGTAAACACCTTGGTGGAGAGCGCTCAGGTGCGCGCAGCTATTGAGCTCACCGCCAAAGAGGAAAATACCAGCGAAGCCAAGCTAGTAGCGCGAGCGCGCAGCTACGCCCGGGAAATCGCTGCTGATTACTCCTACACCGTCATCCGCTTCCTTGAAGTACTGTTAAACTGGGTCTGGAATCAACTCTACGACGGCATCCGGCTATACAACATCGACAAACTACGCCAGGTAGCCCGCGAGCATGAAGTGATCTATGTGCCCTGCCACCGCAGCCATATTGACTACCTGCTGCTGTCTTTCGTCGTTCACCGCAACAATCTTGTACCGCCACATATTGCCGCCGGTATTAACCTGAATATGCCCGTGGTCGGCAGCATCCTGCGCCGTGCCGGCGCCTTCTTTATGCGCCGAACATTTAAGGGCAACCCTCTGTACTCGGCAGTATTTAACGAGTACCTGCACACCATGGTTACCCGCGGTTTCTCCATCGAATACTTTGTCGAGGGCGGCCGCAGCCGGTCAGGCAGGATGCTGCAACCGAAAACCGGCATGCTGGCAATGACTGTGCGCAGCTTTCTGCGGGATGCCAATAAGCCAGTCGCCTTTGTGCCCGTCTATATCGGCTATGAAAAAGTCATCGAAGCGCGCTCCTACATCGGCGAGATGCACGGAGCAAAAAAGAAAAAAGAGTCATTGTTTGGCTTGATCTCATCGTCTCTCTCGTTGCTGCGTAGTCATTTCGGCGAGGTCCATGTCAACTTTGGCGAGCCGCTTATTCTGTCCGACTTTCTTGATCAAAGCGCTCCCGACTGGCGCACCCAGAAGAGTATTGGCGACAGCTCCCCGGAGTGGTTCAAGCAAAGCATCAGCCAACTGGGTGATGCGGTAGTAACCGGCATTAACAGTGCTGCAGTGGCCAACCCGGTCAACCTGCTAAGCCTGGCGGTACTGGCCACCCCGAAACACACCATGGACGAGGAGCAGTTACGCCGCCAGTTGGCGCTGTACCTGACCTTGCTGAGCGATGCCCGCTTTTCACCCAATACTGCCATTGCCGAGCATGACCCACAGGCGATAATCGATTACGGCATCGAGCACGAGTTCCTTCGGCGCATAGAACACCCGCTGGGCTCGCTGGTGAGCACTGACCCGGTCACTGCTCTGCAGATGACCTATGTGCGTAATAACAGCCTGCATCTGTTCATTCTGCCGGGCATGATCAGTGCGCTGTTCGATAATGCTCGCCGGATAGAACTAGGTCAGCTGTACCGACTGGTTAACCTGCTTTATCCATTCTTCCGCACTGAGTATTTCCTACCATGGCAGTCGGGAGAACAGCTTGATGCCATGACAGACAGCACCATTGCCGTACTGGAACAGCAGGGGCTGATCAGCCGCGAGGGTGACTTCCTCAAAGGCGCGCCACAGCATTCCATGGAGGCGGACCTACTGGACCATCTTGGCCAGACGGTGCAACAGGCTCTGGAGCGCTTCTCTTTGACTATTCGGGTGCTGGTCCAGCACGGCAGCGGCGTTCTCGACAATGAGCGACTTGAAGAGCTTGCCTATCAGACTGCCCAGCGCCTTTCGCTGCTGCATGAATTCAACTCACCGGAGTTTTTCGACCGCAACGTGCTGCGGAACTTTATCAATCAGCTGCGTCTACATGGGCTGGTGCGCAGCAATGACGCTGGCATGCTGGAGTTCGATGATCGCCTGCAGGCACTGGATGACGAGGCCAGTCGAATTCTCAGCGTCGAGATCAATCACACCATCCTGCGTATTACCCGGCTATCCATTCCCGCCTCTTGAAGAACGTGGCTGCCAGGCTGGGTGGCAGGGATAGATATCGAAACGCACGGTTTTGCCCGTCAGGGAAGAAGCGGGCGTATGTCCAGCCAGTGGCGGCGCCCGTAACGGCCGTTTCACCACCACCCGGCGCCGCGCTGCAGTCATTGCTGCTTGCAGCAGCAGTGCCTCCGATGCAGCACTGTCAGAGCCGCACAGCCATTGCAGCCAGAGCAGTTCTTTCTTGATCGCAGCAGATTTGTCACGCTCAGGAAACATGGGGTCGAGATACACAACCTCAGCCACCCGTGGATGCTCTGTCAGCCAGGCCACACTGTCCTTGTTAACCAGCGCCATCCGTCCCGCCAACTCGCGACTACGTGCCAGACCATCCGCCAACAGCGCCTGTAGTACCGGCTGCCGCTCCAGCATGGTGACTTGCCAGCCGGCTCTGGCCAGCAGCGCAGCATCCCGCCCAAGACCGGCGGTGGCATCAACCAGCATGCCGTTGTCACTAATCTTGCCAACCGCCCGTACCAGACGCTCGTGACGCACTCTGTCAGCCGCCAGTCTGTAGCCCAGCTGACCTCCATCAAAGTCGACGCATAGTGGCGTCTCATGCCCGTCAGGGCGCCACATAGCCAACCGACCATCCGTGACCCCGAGCAGCATGTCGGCACCCGCCTGAGCGGCGGCCTCTTCATCCACCACACTCAGCGCACCGACATCCGGCGCTCCGGGCAAGGTGGCGAGCTTCACAGGAAAAAGACCAACAGCACCAGACCAAGCAGCAGTCTGTAAATCACAAACGGCAACATGCCCAGCTGATTCACCAGGCGGATAAAAAATGCGATGGTCAGATACGCCACCACGCCACTGGTCATGGTCGCCACCAGCAGCTGCAGCATGGAAAAAATCTGCGCTTCGGAAGCCAGCTCCGCAATCATCAGCACCACTGCCCCCAGGATCACCGGAATCGACAGTAGAAAGGAGAAGTTGGCCGCATCTTCCCGATGCAATCCCAGCAACAGTGCCGCCGTGATGGTAATGCCGCTGCGCGAGGTGCCAGGTATCAGTGCCAGCACCTGAGCCAGACCAATCAGGGTGGCAACCCCCAGCCCCACCGCCGCCAGTGAAATGCGCTGACTACCCCGCCGGTCGGCAACCCATAACAGTGCGCCGAACAGCAGAGTGGTAGTGGTAATCACTGCCACTGAGCGAGCATGCTGTTCGAGCATATCCTTGAACAGAAAACCTGCGATTACCGCCGGCAGTGTTGCCCAGGCAAGCAATAACGCCAGTTTCAGGTCGGGGTTCATCTGGCGCGTCTGCACCCCTTGCAAAGCGCCAATGGTCATTCGACCAACATAGCTACGGTAATACCACAGCACAGCCATTAAGGTACCGATATGCACTGCCACATCAAAGGCTAGCCCCTGATCCTGCCAACCCAGCAGCTGGGCCGGCAAAATCAGGTGCGCAGAGCTGGACACCGGGAGAAACTCCGTCAGGCCCTGAATGACGGCAAGCGCCAGCAGCTGCAGCCACTCCATTTACTGATCTTCCCTGGCTGTCAAAGCGTAACCTTCAATAAATTCAGGAGGCATACGCCGCGGTTTACCAGAATCAATCGCCACACATACCCAACGGGTGCGGCCGCGCAGCAACGTCATGCCATCCGTAAGACGACGAACCTGGTAGCGGCGCACCATGCTGATGCGATTATCGTTCTCGACAATCCATGTGCCGATTTCCAGCCGATCGTTTTCAAATGCCGGCGACAGGTATTCCAACTCAGTATGACGGGCCACCATGCCGCGATTCAGTTGCTGATATTGCTCCCAGCCCAACCCCAGTGCCCGAGTGTGATCCCATGCGGTATGTTCCAACCAACGCAGGTACTCGACGTTATTGGCATGCCCCATCACATCAATGGCAGAAGCCGGCACTGTCATGCCAAGAATATGCGGATTGGGTAGATCCCATCCCGAAGGCTTGCTCATCGTATTGCTCCCTGAATAACCCGGTCGCGCAAATAGACCGGCCGCGCCTGTTCGGCCACCACGCCGGCGCCCTGGGCACGTTGCTGAGCCGCCAGCGCCGCCACGGAAGAGGCTCGGGGCAGCAGTTCAGCCTGCCAATCTCCCAGCATGGGCCAGGCGGCTCGCAGCGCAGACAGGTAAAGCTCGCCACTGCCTGCTCCTCGCCATTCACCGGCTGGCAGCGACGGCAGCTGGGTGGGCGCTGCGAGACAGTCCTGCAGCAGAACTTCCAGTACACCCTGATGGCAGCGATAGCCAGCCAGATAAAGTTCGCTCATGCGCGCATCAAAGGCGATTAGCCAGTCGCCATCGCCATATTTCCCGGCTGCCGTATGGGCAGCTGCCGCAAGAGTGGAAATACCTATCACGGGCAAGTCGGCAGCAAAACCCAGGCCCTGAGCCACGGACACTGCCACACGCACACCGGTAAAGGCACCGGGGCCATGGCCAAAGCCGATGGCATCAAGCTCACCGAGCTTCCAGCCAGCCTCTGCAAGCAGCGCCTCTACCATTGGTAACACCCGCTCAGTCTGGCGCCGCGCGGCTGCCTCAAAATGCTCACGCACCTCACCGTTATGCCACAACGCGACCGAACAACTGTCGGTAGCGGTTTCAATTGCCAGCAGTTTCAAGGTTGCCCCGATTCTCGATATAACGAAAAAACCGTTCCACCACTTCAGGCTTCCGGGTTCGTGTCATGCTCGGCAGGCTATCAAGAAAAAGCTTACCGTAGCTCTTGTCGATCAGTCGCGGATCCGCGATGACCAGCACTCCATGATCATGAATATCACGTATCAGCCGGCCGGCGCCCTGACGCAGTGTCAGCACAGCCTGTGGCAGCTGATAATCACGAAACGGATTGCCACGCTCACGTTTGATCCTTTCTATACGCGCCGCAGCAACCGGGTCTCCCGGTGAAGCAAACGGCAGTCGATCAATTATGACACAGCTGAGGGCCTCGCCCCTTACGTCAATACCCTCCCAGAAACTGCTGGTGCCAAGCAGCACTGCGTTACCATGCTCCCTAAACTCCTCCAGCAACTGTCGGCGCCCCGCCTCACCCTGGACCAGCAAAGGATACTCAATCTGGCCACGCAGCAGCTCGGCAGCCTCGCGTAATGCCCGATGACTGGTAAACAGGAAAAAAGTGCGGCCCCGAGCAGACTCAATAACCGGTACCATGTTGTCCACTAGCCTGCTGGTGTAGTCAGGCATATCCGGGGTGGGCAGATCCTCTGGCACGTAGAGCACCGCCTGCCGGCGAAAATCAAACGGACTTTCCAACCGCAATGTGGCGGCATCTGAAATACCCAGCCGTTCAATAAAGTGGCTGAAATTCCCCGCCACCGACAGCGTCGCCGAGGTAAAGATCCAGCTGCAGCGCTGCTGGGCACGATGGGCATCAAACATTTCCGCCACGGACAGCGGCGTGGCATGCAACAGGAAGGCACGCTTGAAGGTCTCAAACCAAAACACCAAATTGTCGTCATGACCACTTTGAAAACGCTGCAGGCTGGCCCGCTGCTCACTAGCACGGCGATGGCAGGACTCCATACCACGGCTGCTGCGGCTGTAAGGCTCGAGAAACTCCTCCAGGGCGAGCAGCGTCTGTGCCAGAGCCTCCATGGCTTTGATTACTTCTGCAATGCTGCTAACCGCCGACCAGGTTTCCTTGCGGCCGTCGTGGCCAAGAGCAATACGCAGGTCCGCAGCACTACGCTCCAGCGCACTGGTATGTGCTGACAGGCCCTGCACATCCACCGAGCTGTGTGCCGCTTCGCTCATTGCATCACTACATAGCTCCTGCAACTGCCTGGAGCTCAGAGTTGAACCAAAAAAAGTGGCTGCCACATCAGGCAGCTGATGAGCCTCATCAAAAATGACCGCATTGGCCGCAGGCAGCAGCTCCGTCACCCCCTCACCTTTCAATGCTGCATTGGCGAAGAACAAGTGGTGATTAACCACCACGAGATCCGCCTCCTGAGCTTCCTGACGAGCGCGCATCACCGGGCAGTTAGTTACTTCGGGGCAGTCCTGACCAAGACAGTTCTCCGCCGTACTGGTTACCCAAGGCCAGACAGGTGCATCTTCGGGAATTTCCCTTAGCTCGGCGATATCGCCACTGGCGGTGCGTGCCGCCCAACGGGCCACAACTTGCATCTGCAGCGCAGTGTCTCGGGTCTGAAAGCGCGCCTCTTCGAGGTGTAACTGCAGCCGGTAAGGACATAGGTAGTTGGCCCGCCCCTTGAGCAGCGCCACCCGCCTGTGCACGCCGAGCGCCTTCAGCACAACCGGTAGATCACGAAAAAAAAGCTGCTCCTGCAGACTCTTGGTACCAGTGGAAATAATAGTCGGGCCATCAGCCAGCAACGCGGGCACTAGATAAGCCAGGGTTTTACCGGTACCGGTTTCCGCCTCAACCACCAGCGCAGATGAGTCAGACAATGCCTGTTCCACCGCCTTGGCCATTTCCAGCTGCGGAGCTCGCGGGGCAAAACCGGGGATTAGACTGGCGAAACGCTCGTCATCGCACAGCACACGTTCAACACGACTCAAATGGGCTCTCCTGAACTGGCGCGAAGCATAGCAATCACATCACAACAGGGCCATGGCAACGACGCTATCAGCGCCGCCAGTGATGCCTGCAGCGGACTGTCAGAGACAGGAGAAATGAGGGCTGGTGGGAGAAACAGGTAAATGTGACTTTGATCACACTGGGGACAGATATAGGTAAACATAAAAAACCCCGCCGAAGCGGGGCCTTTTATCAGACCAGAGAAGTATTACTTCTTGGCCGGACGACCGCGACGGGCTGCTTTCTTGGCCGGAGCCTTGCGAACTGCCTTTTTCTTGGCAGCTGCTTTACGCGGGGCTTTCTTGGCAGCTGCTTTACGCGGCGCTTTCTTGGCTGCGGCTTTACGGGCCGGAGCTTTCTTGGCGACACGCTTCTTAGCTACACGCTTCTTAGCGGTGCCTTTGGCAGCAGCTTTCTTGGCCTTGGCAGCAGCCTTCTTAGCAGCAGCTTTTTCCTTGGCAGCGGCTTTCTTGGCAGCAGCTTTCTCTTTAGCAGCAGCTTTACGGGCAGCTACTTTAGCGCGGGCAGCAGCCTTTTTAGCGGCAGCTTTTTCCTTGGCAGCAGCTTTACGAGCTGCAACTTTGGCTTTGGCTGCAGCTTTCTTGGCAGCGGCCTTGGCTTTGCGCTCAGCGGCACGATGTGCGGCTTTCAAGCGCTTGGCCTCACGGCTAGCGGCAGCTTTCGCTACGCGCAGCTCTTTGCGCAGGTCAGCCATGGCTTCGCGCAGGGACTTAACCTGAGCTCGCATGGTAGCCATACGGGCCTTGGCAGCAGCGGTCAGCTTGCCTTTGGCAGAGTCGCGCTGTGCTTTCAGCTTGGCACTGACAGCAGCGATCTTGGCCTGCTGTTTTTCCACTTTGGCTTCTACTGCTGCCATTGCCTTGTGGGCGGCGGCGGCGGCCTGCTCTTTCATTTTTACCTTGTTATCAACAGTAGCCTTAACTGCTGGCTTTGCTGCCTTACGTTTCGGGGCGGCTTTCTTTTTGGCTCGAGCCATGACTGATCTCCTAAGCTATAGCGTTGTTTTTACTGCGACCGAGGCAAAAAATAGCATAAAAAAAAATCAGGTGGTACATAATTTGTCCACTGCGCTATTTCTTCCCTGACGGATTTGCGCAAAACAATTGCGGCCATACTTTGCAAACCGTCTCTTTAAGGCATTATTCCGAACCTCTCTGAGAAACTATTTCGCTATTTTTTGCGGGTAAAAAAGCGTTGATAGGGATTTCATCTGCGTTATCAGAACGCGTCGCAGAGCGATATCAGCAGGTGCAACAGAATAAATCGGCAGGTGTCCTGAAGCCCGCTGATCACAACACACAGCGATCAGACAGGCGGCAGTTACGGGATCGGCGGGCAACATCAAGAGCAGCGCAAGCGAAAAAGTGTTACCGCCGTAACACTTTTTCCAGAAATCGATCGACGCCTGGCAAAACCATCTGAAGCAGCAACTCAGGGTCGGAATAGCCATTTAAGGGACAAAAAAAGGAGGCCGAAGCCTCCTTTTATTACCCAGGAACCCTTATTCGCTTCATGCTTTCAAGGCCGCCAGCACCTTGTCACGAATATCATCCATGGAGCCGACGCCGGCAATCCGCACATAGCGGGGAGCTTTTTCGCCTGCTTGTGCTGCCAACCCCTGATAAAAGTCCACCAGCGGACGGGTCTGCTGCTGATAGACCTCAAGACGCTTACGCACCGTCTCCTCCCGATCATCATCACGCAGAACCAGATCCTCACCAGTCAGGTCGTCTTTGCCTTCCTGTTTGGGTGGATTGTACTTAAGGTGATACACACGCCCGGAAGCCGGATGCACGCGCCGCCCGGACAAACGCTCAATGATTTCCTCGTCATTGACGTCCAGCTCAACGACAAAATCGATGTCGACGCCAGCTTCAACTAACGCCTGAGCCTGCGGAATAGTGCGTGGAAACCCATCAAACAAAAAACCTTTGGCGCAGTCATCTGCGCTAATGCGCTCTTTGACGAGGCCGATAATAATGTCATCAGACACCAAACCACCGGCATCCATGACTTGTTTCGCGGCCACTCCCAAAGGAGTGCCAGCCTTGACTGCTGCGCGCAACATATCCCCGGTGGAAATTTGCGGGATACCAAATTTCTGCATGATCAGTTGGGCCTGGGTGCCTTTTCCGGCGCCTGGCGCACCGAGCAGGATGACTCGCATAGATGACTCCGACTTGAATCCCGGGGCCGAATGGCGCCGGGTTGCCCACAAAAAAGGGGGGAACTCTACCGTGCCGTAGACCGCCGGACAAGGCGGTCTACGTCTGTGCTAATGCTATATTCTTACTTACTGACTGCTGAAAGGTTTAGCCGGGCAGCAAGCTGGCCTGCCTCGCCAGTTAGCGCCACCCTTTCTGCGCTCTCTACTGCCCCCTCGATACCAGCGCTAGCACGATCGCTGTAACGGGCCCCCGCCTCCAGCTGGGTCCCAGGGGTCGGCATCTCCTGTAGCCAATTCTCTGGCAACACAGAGACAGTCATCGGGAAGCCATCCGCCAACACCCTCACAGCGGCCAAAGGCTGACCCACGTCACCCGGGCGGCGCAGGAACACAAACAGGGTTCCTCCGGCCTGTACCCGGACATCAGCATCCACCGTGACAGTAATACCCTGATAATAAAGCTGTGACTGCAGCTGGCGTTGAGCGTCTGCCACCATTTTTTCCAGCAGTGGCCTTGCCTCACCCTCGCCATGACGGTTTAGCAATGCCTGCCAGGCCGGTAATGCCCGAGCATAGTCACGACTTTGCATGGCAGCAGAGGCCAACAACGTTAAGGCGCCATCATGGTCAGGGTGACTACGGAGAACATCATCCAGAATCGCGCTGGCCTCCGCATCCAGCTTGCCGCCGTTCTGTTCAATCAGACTGCGCGCCAGCAACAAGCGCGGGTCGAGTTCGTCACCAGCCAGCTCCACGGCCTTTCTAGCCGCCGTTACCGCGACCTTGGGGGCCTCCATTTCTGCATAGACCAACGCCAACACATACCAGCCCTCTGCCGATGGCGTAAGGTGCAACTGCCGCTGCAACACTCGAGCGAGGGACTGTAACGGCACATTCGCTGCCAACTGTGGATCCGGCTCCCCTGCCACCACCTGACGAGCAAACTCGCGATATTCGCGCCAGTCTGACAGCCATCGATCAGTGTCCTTGTTAAGGCCAACCCCGATATATAGAAGAGCACCGACAGCCATCACCGCGGCCGTTAGAGAGATGGCCGGCATGGCAATGGTCACAGCCTGCTGCCTGGCCTCATGGCGCCAAAGCACCCATAACAGGATGGCCACCACCACACTGGTCAAGCCTATAAGCAGATAGAGCATCACAGCACATCCTCACCACGGGCGATACGTCGGGCCCGGCGCATTTGCAGCCCAACCAGCAAGGCACCTCCAAGCATGGCCAGCATAGGCCCTAGCCAGAGAATCAGGGTCTGCGGTGTCAGCGGCGGCTCATAGTTGACGAAATCACCGTAGCGCTCGACAAAGTAATCGACTATTTGCTCGTTACTGCGGCCATCACGAATCATGCTGGCAACCTGCTCGCGCATATCCTGAGAAATTGGCGCATCAGAATCTGCAATCGCCTGATTCTGGCACTTCGGGCAACGCAGCTGCACCAATAGTTCTCGGAAACGATGTTCGTCTGCAGCGGAATCAAACTGGTAGATATCTTCCACTGCCCCTGATGCCAGTGGCCAACAAAATAAAACAAGCAGCAACAACCGCTTCATCACTGCGCCTCCTGTTCCCACACCGGGGCAAAGCGCTGCTGCCAGGATCGGTCATTCAGTTCACCGACATAGCGCAGCACCACTTCCCCTTGAGGATCAATAACAAAGGTTTCCGGAGCACCGTACACCCCGAGATCAATTCCATAGCGACCACTCTCATCAACAGCCACTTCCATATACGGATTGCCCAGCGAGGCCAGATATTCACGGGCCTTGTCAGGCTCATCCTTGTAGTTCAGGCCGACAATACGGATGCCCTGCTCGGCAAGCTTGATGAGATAAGGATGTTCGACATAGCAGGTGGGACACCATGTGGCCCAGACATTCAGCAGCGTCCAGTGGCCAATAAACAGTTCATTACTAACCTCGGTGCCACGACGCATCAGTGACGGCAGCTGCATTTCCGGCAGCGGCTTGCCGGCAAGCGCAGTGGGCAGCTCCTCCGTATCACGGCCCAGACCTGACGCCAGAAGAACAGCCAACCCCAGAAAGGCAAGCAGCGGCAGAAACATCCACAGGCCTTTACGCGACTGCATCGGTTTCCTCCTGTTTACGCGAGCGATAGCGGCGGTCCGTCGCTGCCAAAAGGCCACCGATGCCGAGTAATAAAGATCCGATCCACAACCAGCCGATACCAGGCTTGTAATAAATACGCACAGCCCAGGCCGTATCATCAATCGGTTCGCCCAACGCGACATAAAGATCACGCCACAAATTGGAGTGAATGGCCGCCTCAGTCATGACCTGACCACTGGCCAAATAAGTACGCTTTTCCGGATGCAGCGTGGTTACCAGTCGACCATTGGATGTGACCGGAACAATGCCACGAACTGCGTTGAAATTCGGTCCAGCCCGATCGACCACTTGAGCAAAGGTAAATTCATAACCGGCCACAGTCGCCACATCCCCAGGGAGCATACGCAGATCACGCTCTGACTCGCGGAAGCTCACTTGTGTGACACCGGCTACAATAATTGCCAAACCAATATGGCCAAGCACCATACCGTAATAGGCTCGAGGCAAACGCCGTGCACCGGCAAACAGGCCGCTGCGGAATGCAAGTGCTTTTTGTGCCCAGTCAACGATATGTGCAAGCAGCACATAAACCACCAGCACCACTGCCAGCACAGCAACAAACGGCAGCTCACCGCCACTGATCGCGACCAAGACCACTCCCAGTACAATGCTCACCGGCACCAACCACAACAGTCGTTTGAGTAATGCACGGCCTTCCTGCTTTTTCCAGTTGCTGGACATGCCCGGGACCAGCAACATCATCAGCACCATGGTCAGCGGTACAAAAAATGCGTTGAAGTAAGGCGCCCGAACAGAAATTTTAATATCCAGAGCTTCGCCAAGCAGGGGAAACAAGGTCCCCATCAGCACCACAAAGGTAGCCGTCAGCAGAATCAGGTTATTGGCTAACAAGAAACTGTCGCGGGACAGGAACTCAAACCCTGCACGATGGCGCAGCACCGGTGCACGTACCGCAAACAACGCCAGCGAACCACCTACAACAATAACCAGAAAAGCCAGAATAAATGCACCGCGTGCAGGGTCATTGGCAAATGAATGGACAGAGGTCAGCACCCCGGAGCGCACCAGAAAAGTACCAAGCAGGCACAGGGAGAATGCGGTGATCGCCAGTAACACGGTCCAGGCCCGGAACAGGCCCCGCTTTTCAGTAACCGCAAGAGAGTGAATCAGGGCCGTACCGCAAAGCCATGGCATCAGCGATGCGTTCTCTACCGGATCCCAGAACCACCAGCCGCCCCAGCCCAATTCGTAGTAGGCCCACCACGAACCCAGCGCAATACCGATACTGAGGAAGGCCCAGGCAACGGTGGTCCATGGCCGCGCCCAGCGCGCCCAAGCCGGGTCCAGCTTGCCAGCGATCAACCCGGCGATGGCAAAGGCAAAGGCAACAGAAAAACCTACGTAGCCGGTGTACAGCATCGGCGGATGAATAATCAGCCCCGGATCCTGCAGCAAGGGATTCAGGTCACCACCATCGAGGGGGAACCAGGGAAGATTTCGGTCAAACGGGTTGGAGGTAAATAGCATAAAGCACAGGAACCCGATGCCGATCATACCCATGACCGCTAAAACCAGCGCGTGAATATCTTTCGGCACGGCGCCGCGCAGCAGCGACACCAGCAGGCCCCATAGCGAGAGAATCCAAACCCAGAGCAACAACGAACCCTCGTGGCCACCCCAGATCGCTGAAATCCGGTAGCCAAGGGGAAGCTTGCTATTAGAGTGACCCGCCACATAGCTGATGCTGAAGTCGTGGCTATAGAATGCCCAAGCCAACGCCAGCAAACCAACCGTCAACAATAGCCACTGCAACATGGCCGCTGGGCGAGCAACCGCCAGCATCCAGGGTTTACCAGTGGTATAGCCGTAGACCGGCACAAAGGATTGAAGAACAGCAAGCGCAAGCGCAAGCCAGAGACAGAAGTGGCCCAATTCAGCGACCAAGGGATTCTCCGGGACTTTCGAGGGGCCTTAGGATGGTCAAGGTGCCGCCTCAATGCAAGCCCGGAAGCGACGCACCGGTCACTGAGCTGTAATAAAAGCTGCTCAACATTGAGCCCCGACACAGTGGGCCGACGCTGCCGACTTGTTGGGCTTGTCACAATTGGTAATGCCTATAATTGCCGCGACCGTACGGGCCTTTGCTATGATGGCCGCCGAATTCCCCGATCTGGATACCTTAGTGACCAACCAACGACAGTCCTCCTACACCAAAGATGAATTACTGGCATGCGGCCATGGCGAGCTTTTTGGGCCAAACAACGCGCGTTTACCACTGCCAAACATGCTGATGATGGACCGCATCACGCACATTAGCCGCGAGGGCGGCAAGTATGGCAAGGGTGAGATTATTGCTGAACTGGATATCGCTGCTGACCTTTGGTTTTTCCAGTGCCACTTCGAAAGCGACCCGGTAATGCCGGGCTGCCTGGGCCTGGATGCCCTGTGGCAACTGGTCGGCTTCCACTTGGGCTGGTTGGGCCATCCGGGACGCGGACGTGCCCTGGGCGTTGGCGGGGTAAAATTCAGTGGTCAGGTACTGCCCACCGCAAAGAAACTTACCTATCACCTCGACATCAAACGCATCGTCGCCCGCGGCCTGATCCTTGGCATTGCTGATGGCCGGGTCAGCGTCGACGGCCGTGACATCTATCATGCCGAAGACCTGCGGGTAGGCCTGTTCACCTCCACTGACGGATTCTGACGGAGTAGCTCCATGCGCAGAGTAGTAATCACTGGTTTCGGCATCGTTTCGTGCCTCGGCAATGACGCTGACAGCGTAACCCGCGCCCTCAAAGAGAGCATCTCTGGCATTCGTTTCCGTGAACCCTACAAAGAGATCGGTATGCGCAGTCAGGTAGCCGGTATACCGACTATTGATCTGGACGAGCGCATTGACCGCAAGGCCCGCCGCTTTATGGGCGACTCTGCAGCATTTGCCTATGTTGCTATGGATGAGGCCATTCGTAACGCCGGGCTCAGCCCCGAGCAGGTCAGCAACGAACGTACTGGCTTGATCGCCGGCTCGGGTGGTCACTCTTCCATGAATCAGGTTGAGGCCGCCGATATCGCCCGTGAAAAAGGTGTTAAACGGGTGGGCCCCTACATGGTGCCGCGGGTTATGGCGAGCACGGTTTCCGCCTGTTTGGCGACACCGTTCAAGATCAAGGGCGTGAACTACTCAATTGCCTCTGCCTGTGCTACCAGCGCTCATTGTATCGGCAATGCCATGGAGCTGATTCAGCTTGGCAAACAGGACATCGTATTTGCCGGTGGCGGCGAAGAAGAACACTGGACACTGAGCATCCTTTTCGATGCCATGGGCGCCCTGTCAAGCAAGTACAACGACACCCCGGAAAAGGCTTCCCGCGCCTATGACGCTGACCGGGACGGCTTTGTCATAGCCGGTGGCGGCGGCATGCTTGTGGTGGAAGAGCTGGAACACGCCAAGGCTCGTGGCGCTAATATTCTCGCCGAGATCGTCGGCTACGGCGCCACCTCGGACGGCCATGATATGGTCGCCCCCAGTGGTGAAGGTGCGGCGCGCTGCATGCGTCAGGCCATGGCCACCGTGGATACGCCAATCGATTACATCAACACCCACGGCACTAGCACACCAGTGGGTGATGTGGCCGAACTACGAGCCATTCGTGAAGTGTTCGGCAGCAACATTCCGCCGTTCAGCTCCACTAAATCGCTGTCCGGACATTCGCTTGGCGCCGCCGGTGTCCAGGAGGCAATTTACTCGCTGCTGATGATACAAAACGGTTTTATTGCAGGCTCCGCCAATGTCGCCAATCTGGACCCGGAGGCAGAAGGCTGCCCGGTGGTTACTAAAAGCCGCGACGCCACTGTGAATACGGTAATGTCTAATAGCTTTGGCTTTGGTGGCACCAACGCAACCCTTGTTTTGCGCCGTTATCAGGCCTAGAGCGGCTGCCACGCAGACAAAAAAATGCCCGCTTTCGCGGGCATTTTTTTTAACTGGAACAATCAGAAGCGATAAGCCACACGAGCAGAGATCAGATCATCTGGATTGCTTTCGGTCTTCTCATAGCCAACTTCACCACTAAATACCGGGGTAAAGAAGTAGCGAGACTGAACACCAAAGGTGCTAGCACCACGCTCTGCCTTATCTACGGAAGCACCAACGCTGAAGCTGTTGTTGATGTAGTAATCAGCCAACGCGCTAACAGCAACGGTATCATTCACGTCGTCGGACTGGCTCACTTCCACTTCTACGTTAAGACTATCGGCAACGTACTTGGTACCAAGCAGGATAGTGCTCAAAGCTGCCGCATCGTCATCGTTGTAGCCGGCATAGATAAGGAAGCCATCTTGCAGCATATAGCCCAAGCGGAGAGTCATGTCCTTGTCGCCGTCATTGTCGCTGACATCGGCCGCAGCGTAGATGTCTTCGAACCACCACTCAACACCCAGTCCCATGGTGTCTTCAAGGGTGTCATCATCCGGGGTGTAATAGAACGCCGAAATATTGCTGTTGCGACCCAAAAATGCGGCCTCCGCCAGAGGACGATCTGCGGTGGTTACCGTGTCGATGTGATAGGTGAAGTCTACGGCCATATCGCTGACGGTATTGCCATCATCGAAGTAGTTCAGCCCGGCTTCCATCTGATAGTCCTGTGCCTGAGCAGCACCGGCAACGGAGAATGCTGCTGCGATGGCCGCTGCAAGATAGGTCTTTTTCATTCTGAGATCTCCCTGTTCCATATGTTGTCATCGAACGTTCGAACCGACGTCTTATTTCATCGGTGTGTCGAATATATGACGATAACTTGAACATGAAAAGACCTGTTTTGGTGCAATTGTCACAATATGCACCATTACAGACCGGAAACCGCACCATAATAAGGCGAAATTAGTAGGTGGAAAATGACACAAAAAAGGCCCGCTACGCGGGCCCATGAGGGGGTGCCAAGGACATCCCATGGCACAGGCAGCATCCTTGCTGCCAAGTTTTGGGGCTTAACTCAGAACTTGTGCTCGAGGCCCACTGCCAGGAAGGTTTCTTCGGTATCGGCCAGGTCTGCCTGATTAACCGTGTAGTAAGCAAAAACCTTGCTCGCCTTGGCCAGCTTGTAGTCAGCCCCGAAAGACAGTGAGGTCAGCTCTTCGTCAGACTGGTCGCCGTCGGTCATACCATACTGAAGCTTCAGCTTGACGCGATCCATTTTGAAAGCACCACTAACCAGAATGGAGGTTTCTTTACCGTTGCTCTCGGTATCTTCCGCCATTTGGTAAATTGCGCCCAGTTCCAACGCGTCGATCTTATAAGCACCGGTCAGGCGGGTGATATCGATCGGGCCAACGCTCGGGTCTGCATCCAGACCTTCATAGTCGTTGTCAATATCCTGAGCGAGCGCGGCGTACAAAGAATCGGTTTCATACACTACGGACACGGAGATAGTGTCGGTCAGGCCGTTTTCATTTTCACCGTTACCATCGAAGTCACTTTGATCTTCGTTCGGAATGAAAGCAGCATTGATGGTAATCGCATCTGCCAACTTCGGAGAAGTATATTGCACGATGTTGTTGGCCCGTTCGTCACCGGTCATGAACGAGGAAATGTCACCGTCCAGATCGTTAAACTGGTCAACTTTGCCCTGGGAAGTCTTCATTGGGGTGTCGAACTTACCAGCCTTGATCGTACCGAAGCCGCCTTTCAGGCCAGCAAAGATGTTTCTTTGGCTGAATGGACCCGCACCATCGTCAACGTTCATGCCGAACTCAGCCTGATAAATAGCGGACAGACCGCCGACTTCGAGATCGTAGTCACCCTTGACACCAAGGCGTGACGAGTTGCTGTCCAGTACCCAAGCGCTGTCATTATCCGGGGCAGCCGGGGCTGGATCAACGGTGTTCATTTCCAGCGTGATGTTCATCTTGCCGTATACAGTCGGGCCTTCGGCCAAAGCAACGGCGGGAAATGCAACAGCAGCACCTACGGCGATGGCAAGCAGCTTCTTGTTCATTCGAACTTCTCCTAATTCAGGCAACGTTATATGCAGGTAACAGTGTTGGCGGAACCTCTATCACCAGTTCCTGACTGCTGAGGCGCAGTATGCGGAGGACGAATGACGGCAAAGTTTCACCAATGTGAAGTTTATGTGACACACGAGGAAATAAGGAACTATTTGAGGCGGGTCAGATATCCGACAGGTGAGCCTTGGCCCGGCGCCACAGATCTTCCAGCTCTTCACTATCAAGACTGGCAAGATCCGCCAGCCCCTCCATATGCCGAAAGCGCCGACTGAACTTGTCGCTGGCGCGGCGCAGGGTCAGGTCAGGATCGAGCTTCAGCTTGCGAGCAAGGTTAACCACGCTGAACAACAGGTCGCCCAGCTCCTCTTCAATATGTGCTCGGTCATCAGCCATCATCGCCTCGGCAAGCTCATCCAGTTCGGACTGCACTTGCGGCAAAACCGCAGCCGCATCTGGCCAGTCAAAGCCCACCACCGCTGCCTTCTTCTGGATCTTGGCAGCACGCTGTAATGCCGGCAGTCCCTCAGGCACCCCATCAAGCGCACTGATATGGTGCCGTCCCTTGCTGGCTCTCTCAGACTGCTTGATCTGTTCCCAGGCCTGTTTGATTTCGGCAACATCACGAGTCGCGGTTTCACCGAAGACATGGGGGTGGCGACGCACTAACTTGTCATTCAAGGTGGCCACCACATCGGCAAAACAGAACAGCGCCTGCTCCTCTGCCATGCGCGAATGAAATACCACCTGCAGCAACAGATCGCCCAGCTCCTCACGCAGCTCCGGCCAGTCACGCTCGGCAATCGCCTGGGCCACTTCAAAGGCTTCCTCAATGGTGTAAGGGGCGATGCTGTCAAAGTTCTGCTTCACATCCCAGGCACAGCCGCGCTCTGGGTCGCGCAGGGTCGCCATAATAGTAAGCAGCTCATCAATTGCAGACATGAAAGGCTCCCGAAACCCTACTTCTTGTAGCGCCGCACTTCCAGCACACCCGGCAGTTGATCCAGCTTGGCCAGCACCTTCCCCAGATTACCCAGCGTGGAAATCTCCATCGTCAGTAGCATGGTGGCAGTATTGTCGTGCGGGTGTGACTCGGTATGCGCTGCGGTAACGTTAACCCGCTCATTGGCCAGCACCGACAGCAGATCCCGCAGCAGTCCCTGACGATCCCATGCCCGGACAAACACATCCACCGGATAGTAAATCCGGTCGGCTTGCCCCCAGCTGACTTCTATCACTCGCTCGGGATCCTCTGCCTGCATCGACAACAGGTTGGCGCAGTTTGCCCTGTGCACAGTCACGCCACGGCCCTGAGTGATATAGCCCATCACCTGATCGCCAGGCACCGGCTGGCAACAGGCTGCAATATGGGTCATCAGATTACCCACGCCCTGAATGGTAATGTCAGCCTCACCGCTTGCGCGGGATTTTGCTGGCACAAACAGGTCATGCTGACGCTGGTCAGTGCTAAACAGCTCCTGAGCCTGATTGACCACCTGAGTAATACCCAGATCACCGGCGCCAAGTGCCGCCAACACATCTTCACCGGTTTTCAGGTTCAATTCCGGAGCAAGCTTTTGCAGATCCACTTTGCCCAGCGCCAGACGGGATAGCTCCTTATCCAGAATCTGCCGGCCCTGAACAATATGGGAGCCACGATCCTGACGCTTGAACCACTGATGTATCCGGGCCCGTGCTGAAGCTGTCTTGATATAACCCAAAGAGGGCGTCAGCCAATCACGACTTGGCCCCCCTTCCTTGGCTGTCAGAATTTCAATCTGCTCGCCGGTTTTCAATTCATAGTTAAGCGGCACGATATGGCCATTAACCTTGGCTCCGCGGCACCGGTGCCCCACTTCAGTGTGTACCTGATAGGCAAAGTCCACTGGCGTAGAGCCAGCTTCCATATCCAGAACATGCCCTTCCGGGGTAAACACATAGATGCGCTGACCGCCCTCATTACCGCGCAAGTCCGCTACTACGTTATCGAGGCCAGACTCCCCGAGTTCGTCATGCCACTCCAGCACCTGACGCAACCAGGCAATTTTATGCTCGTAGTCCGCGCCGCGCTTGTCCCGCTTACTTCCTTCTTTGTAGCGCCAATGGGCACAGACACCCAACTCAGCATCGTCATGCATATCGAAGGTGCGGATCTGCACTTCCAGCATCTTTCGCTCAGGCCCCACCACCGCGGTATGCAGGCTTTGGTATCCGTTTTCCTTGGGGTTGGCGATGTAATCATCAAACTCCTTCGGTACGTGCTGCCAAAGCGAGTGCACCACACCAAGAGCGGCATAACAGTCACGCAAACTCTCGACCATGATGCGCACGGCACGCACGTCATACACCTCGTAGAAATCGAGATGCTTTTTTTGCATTTTTCGCCAGATGCTATAGATGTGCTTGGCCCTGCCCTGCACCTCGGCATTTTCAATACCAAACTTTTCCAGCTGGGCTTTTAATTGCGCCAACACACTATCGATATAGGTTTCCCGGTCCAGTCGCTTCTCATCAAGCAGCTTGGCAATTTTCTTATAGGCACCGGGCTGCAGGTAACGAAACGAAAGATCCTCCAGCTCCCACTTGAGCTGGCCGACACCGAGGCGATGGGCTAGCGGCGCGTAGATGTCAAACACTTCGCGCGCGACTTTCTGGCGGCGATCCTCGTCCGCATTCTTGACCGCTCGGATAATAACCGTCCGCTCAGCCAGCTTAAGCATGGCAACGCGGACGTCATCGACCATCGCCACCAACATCTTACGAACATTATCTAACTGACCATCATGCTGCCCCAGCACTGCCTTGCGAGTTGGGTTGAGCACAGCACCGATGGCGGCCATACGCAGCACGCCCTCAATCAGGGTGGCTGTTTCGGTGCCGAACTCCCGCTCCACCTCAAGCAGGGAAATATGACCCTCGCGAACGGACCGGTACAACACCGCGGCCGGCAACATGGCGCCATCGGCACGCAGCTCGGCCAGAATATCCACCATCTGCAGGCCAATACGATAACAACCAATCACATAGGGCCAGATCCGCCCCGCACGCTCGCCTGCATCCTCACTCTGCCGGGCACGCTCGCAGGCCCGGGCAAACAAATCCCGGTCTGGCACATGGCAGGCTTCACTGACCCGATCGAGCCACTGATCAAAGCTGCCATCAAGATCGGCCTCATGGGCCTGCTGTTGACGTCGTACCGTAACCATCAGCGCTCAAACAGGGCAATGGATTCAACATGGGTGGTATGCGGGAACATATCCATGACCCCCGCTGCCACCAACCGGTAACCGTGTTTCACCAACTCACCGGCATCCCTCGCCAGGGTTGCCGGATTACAGGACACATAAACCACTTTCTGTGCTCCTGTTTTTGCCAGAACAGGCATCATCTCTAACGCACCTGTGCGTGGCGGATCGACCAGCACCCGGTCATAGCGGGCGGTGGCCCAACTCTGCCCGGCAACATCCTTGGTCAAATCAAAAGCATAGAAATCCACATTCGACAAACTGTTGCGCCGGGCATTTTCATAGCCTCGCTCAACCATGGCCTGACTTCCTTCAACGCCGCTGACATGGGCCGCTCGACGGGCCAGCGGAAGAGTGAAATTGCCCAGCCCGCAAAACAGGTCGAGTACCCGGTGCTCTGCTTGAACATCAAGCAATTCTAATGCCAGTGGCACCATGGCCCGATTGATTTCTCCGTTCACTTGGGTGAAGTCAGTAGGATGAAACGCCATTTCAAGGTCTGCAGAGGGGTGCTCATAGGTCAGACGCTGTTCGCCATCGGTAGGCCATACCCGGTGTACCGACTGCTCATTACCCGGCTGCAGATAACAGTGCCAGCCTCGCGACTGGCAAAATCCAACCAACTTGTCCTGATCAGCCCCGGAAAGAGGGTCAAGATGACGAAAGATCAGGGCCACGTCTTCATCGCCAGCAGCCACTTCGATCTGCGGGATACGCCGTTTACCATCGAGAGTGGCCATCAGCTCCGCCAACACCCGAAGCGACTTGCCCACAGATGGGACCAGTACGGAACATTGATCCAGCGCAGCAATAAAACTGTTCCGCTTTTCCCGAAAGCCCACTAATACCTGCTCGCGGGCCTCGACGTATTTGACACCTAACCGTGCCTTACTGCGGTAGCCAGTCACCGGGCCACGCAATGGCTCAAGCCAGCGCTGTGGTGCCAGCCCGCCGAAATGACGCAATTGCTCTTCCAGCATGCTCTGCTTCAGGTGCACCTGCTCATCACTATCCAGGTGTTGCAGACTACAACCGCCACAACGATCCGCATGGCTGCAGGGTGGCGTAACCCGGTGCTCGGAGGCAACTTTGACCTCCAGCGTGCGCGCCTCATCAAACTTGCCGCGCTGCATGGTGTACTTGCATAGCACGGTTTCGCCAGGTAACGCACCGTCAATGAAGGTGGTCTTGCCGTCCGGTCGCGCAATGCCCCGGCCATCATGGCTAAGGGTTTCAACCACTAGCTCACGGGAAGGTGGTAAAGGTTTACGACGGGGCATCAGACGTTCTCCGGCCAGACCGCAAGAAACTCAGTAAAGTGGGGTTGGTTCTCTGCTTTCAGCCAATCGCGAAGGAGCGCTGTTTCATTTTCATATCCAGTCTCATCCAAATGGCCGCGCATCAGTTGAAAACGTAGAAATACCAACCAGGTGTTGAGCACATCTGTTTCACAGTAGTCGCGAATACCTTTCAGATTACCTGCCTGGAATTCATCAAACACGCGGCCACCGCTCATGCCCATTTTCCCCGGGAAGCCAAGCAAAGTAGCAATCTGATCCAGCGGCGCGTTAGCCCGTGCATTGTACAGCGCCAACATGTCCATCAAGTCCAGATGGCGGGTGTGGTACCGACTCAAGTAATTGTTGTAGCGAAAGCTGGTGTCATTTTCACCGGTTTCCCAGTAGCGCGGCGCACTGACGCCATGGCGCAGTGCCCGGTAGTGCAGTACAGGTAGATCAAAACCACCACCGTTCCAGCTAACCAGTTGTGGCGAAAACTTTTCCATGCCCTCGAAAAAGCGCTCAATCAGCTCTTTCTCGGTACTTGTTTCATCCCCTAAAGACCATACTTTGACCCCTTTGGCGGAGCGCAGCACCACTGAGATAGCAACGATCCTCTGTAAATGCAGGCGAAGAAACTCATTGCCGGTTTCCTGCCGACGAATATTGAACAGGGCACTAGCGGTATCTTTATCATCCAACCCATCAAGGTCATAGATGCGACGACCACCCTCCAGATCAGGGATGGTTTCAATATCGAATACCAGAACGTTCATGAAATCTCCATGGGGATCACTGCACGGGGCGCTATCTTCGCGCCAGCGAAGTGCTCAAAAAATGTCAGGCGCCGTTAAAGACACCCGTCGAAAGATAACGGTCGCCACGATCACAAACGATGGCAACGATCACCGCATTGCTCAGGCTGGCGCTCAAGCGCAGCGCTCCGGCAACCGAGCCACCGGAAGAGACACCGCAGAAAATGCCCTCCTCCCGCGCCAGACGGCGCATGGTCGACTCAGCTGTTGCCTGATCCATGTCCATAACCTGATCGACACGGCTTGCATCAAAAATGGACGGCAGATACTCCTGTGGCCAACGTCTGATGCCGGGAATCTGGGAACCATCAGTAGGCTGCAAGCCAATGATCTGCACGGCCGGGTTTTTCTCTTTCAAATATTTCGACACTCCCATGATGGTGCCGGTGGTCCCCATGGAACTAACAAAGTGAGTGATCTTGCCGTCGGTATCGCGCCAAATTTCAGGCCCGGTGGTTTCATAGTGCGCCAGCGGGTTATCCGGGTTGGCAAACTGGTCCAATACCCGACCCTCGCCTCTTGCCGCCATGGTCTGTGCCAGATCACGGGCTCCCTCCATGCCCTGCTGCTGGGTCACTTCGATCAACTCAGCGCCATAGGCACGCATGGCGTCCTTGCGCTCCTGACTCTGATTGGCTGGCATGATCAGCTTCATTCGGTAACCGCGCATAGCCGCAGCCATCGCCAAAGCGATACCGGTATTGCCGCTGGTTGCCTCAATCAACACATCGCCGGGACGGATCTCGCCACGCTCCTCGGCTCTGCGGATCATATTAAGGGCCGGACGGTCCTTGACTGAGCCGGCGGGATTATTGCCCTCCAGCTTGACCAGTAGAGTATTGCTGGTATCCCCCGGCAGGCGTTTGAGGCGCACCAGAGGGGTATTCCCAACTGTCTGTTCGATCGTAAGTATGCTCATGGAAGCGGATTGTACCTGTCCCCGGCCCGACTGGCACCGGGTCCAAGGTGACCGCATAATGCCAGCGTCGATAGCAGGAAAGAGCCTCCGTGGAACAAAGTCTGCGCAGCCGTATCCAGTTTATATCTGCCCTGCCAGCACTGCTGGCAGTGATTGCTATGGGCAGCTATGTACTGTTCAGCCGGGTTAGCGACATCGAAAGCCACAGTCAGAGCCTGCAGCGGCTAGTGGTGGACAGCTATCGTGCCCAGCTCAGCGCTGTGCCAGCAGACCATCCGGGCGAGCAGGAGCTGGTTCTACGGGCCATTCTCAATGAACCGGATGTCCGTGCCGCGACACTACACCACCCACAGCAAACGCGGTCGCTGCATGTGGGTCCACGGATGCATGACCTGCCTCAGGATCACACCGGCAACACTGGCGTCAGCTACACCGGCGAGAGCTGGTTATGGCGCTCTCTCGTTTCCGCAGATGGCCGGGTTCTGGTGGTAGAGTTCTCCAATCAGCGACAGCAGATCGAGATTCTGCAGACCTTGCTGGCACTGCTGGCTGGCGGGGTACTTATGGTGTTGCTGGCCTTGCTGGCCACTGCCCGACTAAGCCGCTCGGTCACCGCACCATTACAGGCCCTGATCAACGGCATTGGCCAGATTCGTGATGGACGCCTGGATACCCGCATTCAGACCCGAGCACCCGGCGAGCTGGCCCAGTTGCGTGACGCCCTGAACACCATGGCCAGATCACTGGAAGATGCGCAAACCGAGCTGCAACACAACGTCGATCAGGCAACGGAGGATTTGCGCGAAACCCTGGAAACCATCGAGATTCAGAACATCGAGCTGGACATGGCGCGTAAGGAAGCCCTCAAAGCCAGCCAGATCAAGTCTGAGTTTCTTGCCAATATGAGCCATGAAATCCGTACCCCGCTCAACGGTATTATCGGCTTCACCAGACTATTGCTACGCTCGGGGCTGAACCCTCGGCAGCGCGATTACATGAATACCATCCGCAAATCTTCGGAGTCGCTGCTAGCAATCATCAACGACATCCTCGACTTTTCCAAAATCGAAGCTGGCAAACTGAGCCTGGAACAGGCCCCTCTCAGCTTGCATGACCTGATCGAGGAAGTGCAGACCATGCTGGCGCCATTAGCTCAGGAAAAAGGTATTGAACAGGCAGCCATTATCTACAGCGACCTGCCCAGCCGAATACTTGGGGACTCCCTGCGCATCCGGCAGGTTCTGATCAACCTGATCAACAACGCGATAAAATTCACCGACCAGGGTTCAGTGGTAGTTCGCGCCATGCTTGAAGAAGAACGCAACCATACTGCAACCATTAAAATTACCGTCACTGATACCGGATCAGGCCTGACCGAGGTGATGCAGCGAGATCTTTTCAATGCCTTCACACAGGCGGATCAAAGCGTGACGCGGCAGGCTGGCGGCACCGGACTTGGTCTGGCGATCTCCAAGCGTCTGGCCCAGGAAATGGGAGGTGAAATCGGCCTCGAGTCCATCTGGGGAAAAGGCTCTACCTTCTGGTTTACTCTTAAAGCGGAAATTGATGAACAAGATAGTAACGACTCATTCCGTGCCTTTCGCGACCAGCAGGTGACACTCATCGAAGCTGATGAACATGCCCGTTTAGGCTTGCATCACATGCTGGCCGACTGGGGCATGAAAATCAGCGAGTCGCAAAGTGCCGATACCCTGCAGCTTGTGCCAGGGCGCAATAATCTGGTGATAATCGGCATCCCTGCAGCATCCGCCCCGGATGATGGTCTGGCCCGCCAACTTGAGTCCCTGCTGCGACAAGATGCCAGACTGGTCATTCTCACTGCTCATGCAGACCGCCTGCAGAAACAGCTGCAGGGTAGCCCGGGGCGTTATCGCCTACTTGGCAAACCTGCCACTCGAATGCGCCTCTATGACGCCATGCTGGAAGTGTGTGGCGAGAGCAAAGCGGACGAGGAAAGCCGCTACCCCGAGCAACGATTTAATCACATCCGGGCCCTGGTGGTGGATGACCATGAAGGCAACCTGAAACTGGCGGAAGTGTTTCTGTCAGAATTGGGCGTTGAGGTGCGGCCCTGCAGCAGCGGTAGTGAAGCCGTAAAAACATTTGCCGAACAACCCTTTGATATCGTCTTCATGGATATCCAGATGCCCGGCATGGATGGCATCGAAACCACCCGCCAGATTCGCCTTCAGGAAACCAGTGGCAAGCATGTCCCGATTATCGCTCTTACTGCCCATGCGCTTGCCAGTGAACAACAGCAACTGCTGCGATCAGGAATGGATGACTATCTGACCAAGCCCCTTAATGAGAAGCACCTTAGCCATATTCTGCAGCGTTGGACTAATGCAAATACAACAATTAAAACAACAGACTCGCAAGCAGAAAACAGCTCCACGGAGGAGAATAGGCTACTCAGTCTTGACCTGACACTGGCACTGCAACGCTGCGCAGGCAAAAAAGATCTGGTGGAAGACATGCATAGCCGCCTGTTCGCTCAACTTCCGCAGGAGGCAGCTGATCTTGCCGAACTGGGAAAAATGACGGATCGCCAGCAACTACTGGAGCAAGTCCACCGGCTGCATGGTGCTACGAGGTACTGCGGCACTCCAAAACTTGAGTATTGTGCCGGAGCTTTGGAGACACTTCTGAAACACCATGCCACGGATCAAGAAATCCATCAGGCTCTGGGTGCTTTACTAGAGGAAATGAATGTCCTGTCGAGTCAGGATTCGCTTTCAATAATGACAAATGCCAGCGCGTAATCCTGCTCGTCGCTAATCGACAGGTGGCAACGATTGGCGACCATAATTTTCCCCGCAACGCCTGAGAAAGTCAGTGACGGCTTGCCGTTCCCATCATTGGTGACAGCAACGTCATGCCAGCGAATACCTTGGCGAAGACCAGTGCCCAGTGCTTTCAAGGCTGCCTCCTTGGCAGCGAAACGTTTACCAAGAAAGCGCACCGGGTCCGAGTGGGTCTGGTAACGCTGCCACTCACTATCCGCCAACAGCCGGCGCGCCAACGAATCACCGCGACGAGCAAGCGCTGAAGCTATCCTGCTTAACTGAACAATATCAGTACCTATACCGGTTATCATGACGCCAGCGCTGCGCCCTGATCGACCACAGCGCGCATACTCTGCACGGCTTCGTGTAGGCCAGTGAGCACCGCTCTGGCAATAATGCTATGGCCTATATTCAGCTCATTAATTCCGGGGATAGCAGCGATTTCTATAGTGTTATGGTAGTGCAGACCATGGCCAGCATTGACTACCAAACCGGCAGCGCGCCCCTGCTCAACGGCACGACGAATACGCTGCAACTCACGCTGCCGTATGGCTTCTTCCTCGGCATCTGCATAGACACCGGTGTGTATCTCAATAGCAGCAGCACCACAGCGCTGGGCAGCCTCAATCTGTCGACCATCGGCATCAATAAAAAGAGACACTTCAATGCCCGCGTCATTGAGCCGCGAGCAAGCATCGCGCAGCTGTGATTCGTTGGAAACCACATCAAGGCCACCTTCAGTTGTCAATTCGGCCCGCTTTTCCGGTACCAGACAGCAGTGTGGAGGACGCAGCCTGGTAGCAATGGCGATCATTTCGGCAGTCGCCGCCATCTCCAGATTCACCCGCGTCTGGCAAGTCTGCATCAGCAGCTCAACATCGCGATCCTGAATATGTCGGCGGTCCTCGCGCAAGTGAACAGTAATGCCATCAGCGCCCGCCTGCTCCGCCAGCAGAGCAGCCTGAACCGGCTCTGGATAACGGCTACCGCGGGCTTGCCGCAATGTCGCCACATGATCAATATTGACGCCAAGATAAACCCGCTGCATTACGATGCTCCTTTACCGGCGTTACGAAAAAGACTTCTGCTGACCAAAGGCCGACCTCCCAGATGCGGCGACAGCGCTTCACGCATCAGGTCCCGGGCCAGCCGACGGGCTTCATCATGCCAGTGGCCAGCGGCAATGTCGTTGAGAATTTCTCCAGAGAACGGCCCAGAAACATCCAGCAGCAGCCCCTGCCCCGGCGACAGCCTGTAACGTAAACCGGAAAGCAATGGCTGGCCATTGGCATCCTGATCCAGAGACAGGCCATAGCCAATTAAATCCAGCAGGCGCAGTTCGAAATGCCGCAGAATGATATCTACCGGAAGCTCTTTGGCCGCCAATGCCGCCAGCGTTGCCGCATAGACTTCCTGCAGTTCAGGGTGAGCATCATCACGATGCAGCAAACGCACCAGCATTTCATTCAGATACAGACCGCAGTAAAGCGCCTCTCCCTGCAAGGCAAAAGCAACACCAGCGGGCTCTATGGCACCAAGACTGCGCAGCTCACCGCGGCCGCGCCACTCGACCCATAGCGGCCGAAAAGGCTGCAGCAAAGGCTGCCGCTGTCCGCCACGGGCTATGGCGGCAACGCGGCCGCTGTCGGCACTAAGCAGGTCTACAATCACGCTGGTATTGCGATATGGGCGCCTGTGCAGCACCCAGCAAAGAAACGGAGCAAACTTCTCAGAGGTCGCCATAGCCCAGAGATCGCAAGGCTCGCAGATCATCGGACCAGCCCGAACGCACCTTAACCCAAAGGTTAAGCATCACCTTCCGTTCAACCAACCGTTCGATATCGATTCGAGCCTGAGTGCCGATACTCTTGATTCGCTCACCGCCGGCACCGATCAGGATACGCTTTTGACCAGGTCTCTCGACCAAAATACAGGCAGCAATTTCGGTGACTTTAGGTCCATCCTGCCACATTTCGATTTCGACAGTCACTTGATGCGGCACCTCGTCGCCGAGCTGCCGAACAACTTTTTCGCGGATAATTTCAGCGACCATGAAGCGGACACTACGGTCAGTAATCTGATCCTCTTCAAACCAGAAGGGAGCCTCAGGCAAGCGCTTGGCCAATGCCTGCTCCAGAGCATCCAGATTATGCCCTTGCAGTGCTGACACCGGAATAACTTCGTCGAAGTGACGCTCAGCGCAGAGCTGCTGGATGTGTGGCAATAGCACCTCCTTATCATCCAGCTTGTCTACCTTATTAATGAGTAGAATCACCGGCGTACCATCGGTAGGCAGCAGTTTCAGAACATGCTCATCGGCCGGCGTCCACTTCATACCGTCGACCATAAAACAGACCACATCAACGCCACCTAGTGCAGACAGGGCTGCCTGATTCATATAACGGTTGAGAGCCCGCTCCTCACCACTATGAATGCCTGGCGTATCGGCAAAAATTATCTGATAGTCGTCCCGGGTAAGAATTCCATGAATACGATGACGGGTAGTCTGAGGCTTGCGTGAGGTAATGCTCACCTTTTGCCCCAAAAGATGGTTCATCAAAGTGGATTTGCCCACATTTGGACGACCGACAATGGCCACCATTCCACACCGTTGGACTGTCTCATCTGCCATGTTGTTGCTCCAGCCAGCTCATTGCGGCACGGGCTGCGGCCTGCTCGGCCTTACGCCGGCTAGCGCCGGTGGCCACAAACGCTTTGTCGCCCTCTTGCAACCGACATTCAACATCAAACTGCTGTTTCGGCGCCTGACCATGCACCTCCAGCACCTGATACTCCGGTAACGGCAGTTGGCGACCCTGCAACCACTCCTGCAGCGCCGTTTTCGGATCCTTATCAGCAGAGTCCGGGGACACCTCAGCGAGCCGTCCAGCAAACCAATGCAGCACACATTGCTCGCAGGCCCGCTGCCCGGCATCCAGATAGATCGCACCAATCAGTGCTTCGACCGCATCCGCAAGAATAGACTCGCGGCGAAAGCCACCACTTTTTAGCTCACCACCACCCAATGCCAAACAATTTCCCACCCCAAGCTCACTGCCAAGCTCGGCCAGCGTGACACCGCGAACCAGCGACGCACGCATGCGCGTCAGCTGCCCTTCAGTGGCGGCCGGGTGCATTTTAAACAAGGCTACAGAGATGAACTCACTAAGCAGGGAATCTCCGAGAAACTCGAGTCTCTCGTTATTCTGACGACGGCTTGCACTGCGATGGGTCAGCGCCAAAGTCAACAAATCACGATTGGAGAACCGGTGTCCAAGGCGATCCTCCAACCTCTCCAGATCTACACTCACTGGCGACCGTCTTTATTAAACTTACCCGAGAATGTCATCGCCAAGTCCAAATTACCAAACAGGTTCTCGCGGACCTCATAGTCAACAATGGCACTGACACCACCAGCATCTTTCACAAACCCGACTTCAGAGACAGTGATCGCTTTGACATTGTTGATCATAAATCGCTTATCAAGCTCACCACGCAGCTCACTTTCCGATTTTAACGATACTTTGGAATCCTGCAGGATGCTGACGATGGCCCCCTTAATAGTGTTGAACTCCAGGTATGCAGGAATCGTCTTCATTCCAGCAGAACCGAAAACCACCACCACTGCTCCAATCAGCAACCAGCCGACCATGGAAACACCACGCATCTTTGACGGAAGAGTAATTGTTTTCATTGTTTTTTCTCCACCTTATCAATCGCACCATTGCGGGAAAAATCCGGAATCGAAAGCAACGACGGCCAATGCATCCAGATCAGCACCGCCTCTCCAGCCACATGACTTTCCGGGACAAATCCCCAGAAACGACTGTCCTTGCTATTATCCCGATTATCACCCATTACGAAATAGCTGCCATCCGGTACCTGCCACTCTCCCTCTGGAGAGCGACTGACCAACTGCCCGGTATATGGATTCAGAAGCCAGTCATGACGAATAAGATGCTCTGCCTCGCCCAGCGACTCAACATAGACCGACTCCTGACCTCGCTGGCTGTCTGACCGGGAAACCAGCCGACGCTCTACCTTGACGTCATTTATGAAAAGCTCAGCGCCTCGAATCCTTATCCGGTCTCCGGGCAAACCAACCACACGCTTGATATAGCTCTGTGAGGGCATCTCTGGATAACGGAACACCATGACATCACCGCGCTCAGGCGTGCCTGTTTCCAGTATCTTGGTGTGGATTGCCGGTAATCGAACCCCATAGGCAAACTTATTCACTAAAATAAAATCATGCACCTTGAGTGTTGGCAACATGGACCCGGACGGAATGGTAAACGGCTCAAACAGGAAGGACCGAACCACCAGAACCACTAACAGCACCGGCAGTATGGAGTTAAAAAACTCGACAAGCTCCACCACAGGACGCGGATAGCTGGAGGCAGCTCGCTCAACTCCAGCCTGTTCAGACTGCCCCTTTTGCTGCATAGAGGTCGGGGTAATCTTCAGCACACGGTCAGCAACCCACAATGCAACGCTCAGCAGAACAATAACGGTGAGCCAGAAACCAATATCAATATCCATACTCAATCAACCTTCAGAACTGCAAGGAACGCAGACTGCGGAATCTCAACATTTCCTACCTGCTTCATGCGCTTTTTGCCTTCCTTTTGCTTCTCAAGAAGCTTCTTCTTACGGCTAACATCACCGCCATAACACTTGGCGAGTACATTTTTACGCAACGCCTTGACGGTCTGCCGAGCGATAATCTTTGCGCCTATCGACGCCTGAATCGCCACGTCGAACATCTGCCGCGGCACCAACTCCTTCATCTTTTCGGTCAGCACACGACCGCGATAAAGCGCCTGATCGGCATGGCAGATAATAGCCAAGGCATCAACCCTGTCGCCATTGATAAGCACATCAACACGCACCAGACGAGCAGCCTCAAACCGATCGAACGCGTAATCCAGTGAAGCGTAGCCGCGGCTGGTCGACTTCAGTCTATCAAAGAAGTCCAACACCACTTCCGCCAGGGGAATGTCATAGGTCAGCTGAACCTGCTTGCCCATATACTGCAGATTCTTCTGAACACCACGGCGCTCGATGCACAACGTAATAACATTACCGAGGTATTCCTGCGGCACCAGAATATTGACCCGCGCAATCGGCTCACGGAACTCTGCCACCTTGTTTGTTTCCGGTAACTTCGACGGGTTATCCACATACAGCATGGAGCCATCATTTAGCTGCAGCTCATAAACCACCGTCGGTGCGGTGGTGATCAAGTCGAGGTCATATTCCCGCTCAAGCCGCTCCTGAATAATCTCCATATGCAGCATGCCAAGAAAGCCCACCCGGAAGCCGAAGCCAAGGGCATCGGAAGTTTCTGGCTCATAGAACAATGATGCATCGTTCAGGGATAGCTTTGCCAGAGCGTCGCGGAAGTCCTCATAGACATCAGAGTTGACCGGGAACATCCCGGCATAGACCTGTGGCTTGACTCGCTTGAAGCCCGGCAGAGCCGGAACCTCAGGTGTTTTCGCATGGGTCAGGGTATCGCCCACCGGGGCACCATGAATATTTTTGATACTGGCGGATATCCAGCCCACTTCACCAGCTTCCAGTGCCGGGCGATCGGTACGCTTGGGCGTAAATACCCCGAGCGCATCCACCACATGAGTCTGCCCGGTGGATTTGACCAGAATCTTGTCACCTTTCTTCAGGCGACCATCCATCACTCTTACCAGTGACACGACCCCCAGATAATTATCGAACCACGAGTCAATAATCAGCGCCTGAAACTTGCTCTCACGATCACCTTTCGGTGCCGGAATGCGCTCAACCAGCTGCTCAAGCAGATCTTCAATACCGACCCCGGTCTTGGCACTGACTCGACAGGCGTCATGGGCATCAAGGCCAATAATTTCCTCGATCTCATCACAAACACGGTCTGGCTCGGCCTGCGGTAAATCGACCTTGTTCAACACCGGCAGCACTTCAAGGTCCTGCTCGATGGCGGTGTAGCAGTTTGCTACCGACTGGGCCTCAACGCCCTGAGCGGCATCGACAACCAGCAGCGCACCTTCGCAGGCGGACAAAGAGCGGGATACCTCATAGGAAAAGTCCACATGCCCTGGTGTGTCGATAAAGTTAAGCTGATATTCCTCACCATTGCGCGCCTTGTACATCAAGGTAACGCTCTGCGCCTTGATGGTGATACCCCGCTCACGCTCGATATCCATGGAATCAAGCACCTGAGCAGACATTTCGCGGTTGCTCAAACCACCACAAAGCTGAATAAACCGATCTGCGAGAGTCGATTTTCCATGGTCGATGTGGGCGATGATGGAGAAATTTCGTATATGGCTGATGTCGGTCACAACAGAGAACTACCAGAGGAATGAGGCCGCCGATTCTAGCGGATTGCACAGGGGCCTGTCGCCCCATGGCTGACGGCTGGATGCTGGATTGGCGCTATCTCGGGCACCAATCCAGCGGAGTCACTCAATCCAGCCTGAGAGCAAGAAATCTTGGGCTGCCATCACGGTGCAGCAAAACCGGCACCACCGCGCCCTCTGGCAGGTCAGCAACCACGCTGGCCAGTGCCTGGGGGTTCTTGAGCGGCTGGTTATTCAGGCTGACCAGCACGTCACCGCGGCGGATTCCAGCCTTGAGCGCAGCGCCCTCGGCAACCTCGACCACCTGAACTCCGTGTTCCAGCCCAAGTGCTGTCAGCTGTTCTTCGGACATTGCCTCCACACTGAGGCCAAGGGTAGAAGCGCCAGGTGCCTTCGGGTTGGATGCAGGCTGGCCGGCAAGGTCCTCCGGCAACTCTTCAACGGTGACTTTGAGGGTCTTACGCTTGCCATCACGCACCACAACAGCCTCAGCCCGGGTTCCGGGTGCCAGCAAGCCAACCACCTGAGGCAGTTGGCCGGAATGGCCAATCTCCTGGCCATTGAACTCGACCACCACGTCACCAACCTGGAAGCCGGCCTTTTCCGCGGGAGAGCCAGCCATAACCTGACTAACCAGAGCACCCGCCGGCTTTTCCAGACCAAAGGACTGTGCCAGCTCACGGTCCACCGGCTGGATCAGCACACCTAGCCAGCCACGACTTACCCGTCCCTTATCTTTGAGTTGGGCAACCACTTCCATCGCCATATCAATGGGGATAGCAAAGGACAGGCCCATAAAGCCGCCATTACGACTGACTATTTGCGAGTTGATGCCAATTACCTCGCCCTCCAGATTAAACAGCGGGCCGCCACTATTACCTGGATTGATAGCGACATCAGTCTGAATAAACGGCACATAGTTCTCGCTCGGCAGGCTGCGTCCCTTGGCACTGACAATACCGGCAGTCACGGTACTCTCGAAGCCAAATGGTGCGCCAATGGCCAACACCCACTCTCCTACTTTGAGGTTTTTTGAAGAGCCGATTTTCACACTTGGCAGATCTTTACCGTCAATCTGCAACAGGGCCAAATCACTGCGAGGGTCAGAACCGACCAGAGTCGCTTCCTTCTCGCTACCATCCTGCAGCCGCACAATAATGCGGCTGGCGTCCGCCACCACATGATGATTCGTCAATATGAACCCATCGGCGGAAATCAGGAATCCAGAGCCCAGTGATTCACCCTCGGATTCCGGCATGGGCAATTGATCCTCCATACCATCAAAGAAACGTCGGAACATTTCAGGTATCTGAGGTCTGGCCGACTTAACCTTCTGCTCAGTACTGATATTGACTACCGCCGGCGCATTGTCTTCAACCAACTGGGTGAAATCAGGAAGAGTACTGGCCTGCGGCTGACAACCGGCCATCAAATATAAAACGAAAAACAGGACAACACGCATTAGCTTCCTCCGCGAAAATTCAGATCGGATCACGCAACTGCACACAGGAAAGGGGGCTGCTGGCCTGACGGCGCAACACCTGAGGGTGCATCGCCGGATCACGACGATGCCGAACACTGTACCAGCGATTAATCAGAAAACCGCCAGCCAAACCTAGCAGTCCTCCTACCGCAGCAGGATCAGCAAAAGTGACTGCGAACTGCTCGCCGATTAACGCGCCGGCAAACAACAGAAGTAAGGGCACCAGGTAAACCAGCACCGCACCACGCATCAACAAACCTTCAGGAATGCCGACCACAACCAGGTCATCGACACGAAAAGTATCCGGACTCAACGCCCGCACGGTCGCCCGGGCACCAGCCCTCTGACCATCAAGAAGCGCATGGCCACACCCCTTACTGGCGGCACAACTTTGGCAAGATGTATGGCGAACGGTTTCCACCCAGACCGCCCCGGTTTCGACAGCCACGACTCTGCCCGGCTCTTCAATCACTGTTGGCCTCAAGGGACAAATCCGCCAGAACACGCTCACCGGTCAACTGGGGCACTTCCCCAACCAGAGTCACTAACCAGTCCCCACCGGCAGAGCCGATCACCCGGCTAATCGCTATGGTCGGTCCGATCTTACTGACTCCTTCCGGTTTGCCTTCGCCCGGCTCTTCAACAAACAAGGTAAAGGCAGCCAGCCCATCACTGAAGGTGGCAGCAGCTACAGGCCTGCGCTCACCACCGCTAAGGCGCACATCACGATCCGCCTCCATGAATCCTTCAGGCAGCCAGCCAGTAACAACCTGAACCCTGCCATGGGCAGGCTCACTGGCGTCAAGACTATCCAGAGCACGCTCCTTGAGCGCCGCAGGCACAACAAAATCATCAACCGTCAGGCCCGGCTCAAGATCCAGACTGACAAACTCAATACGCTCAAGCGCTCTGCCAGAAAGGTCCACTAACTCAGATTTAAGCAGCAGATGACTGGCCTGATCTGTCCACAAGCGGTAGCCGTAGCGGAACTGATCCATTGGCAGAAGCTGCATCCGATAAGCCGCTCTACCAGCAACCCGGTCTTCACCGTCTAGCTGCAGCCGGTACTGCACAGGCAGGGAGTTGCTCAGCCGCTCATGCAAGCCAAGCGGCGTTACCGAACTTCGATTTACCAGTCTGGTAATACTTTGATCTGCATGTACACAGACAACGTGCTCGCCACGCCGAATAACTTCAGCAAGGGCTCCTTCAAGCTGTGTCAGGCGCTCGTGTTCACGATCATCAATACGGGCATGCAGCAACTCCAGCGTGGTCACCTCACTGCCATGCATATATAACAGGCGCCCGCGGTACTCCAGCAGCCGGGCCGCATCAGCCATCTGCTTGAGCAGATGCGGTGCCGATATCTCCTCAGCTCTAACCGGGGCCAACTGCACGGCCAGACAAAGTAGCGCTGCCCCCAGAGACCGCAACCACATTATTGCTGTTCCTTCTGCGCTTCCAGACTGATAAAGCGAGCATAAGGCGCCAAACCCTGAGAGCCATGCCGGGCAGCAAAGTCACTGTGGCGAACGATCATGTCGTCGATACGCTGATGTCCGGACACCAGTGCTGCCGGCTGGGCCTGCTCACGCAGTGAGCGTGACACCAACTCCCCTTCGCCAAGCAGCAACGGACGCTGCTGCGACGAAGCCAGAGCCGGCGCCGTATTTGCTGCGTTGCTGTCCCAGTACTGCCAACCGACCACGGTGGCCAAAGCCACTGATGCAGCCACCGCAACTCGGGCTAACGGCAGAGCCCACTGCCTGGGCTGTTTCTCGTCAGCCACGGCGGCCGAGATACGGGCACTAAAGTCCTCCGGAACTGGAGCCACGGCATGGCGCTGCATAACATCGCGGGCCAACTGCCAATGCCCCAGGCGGGTAGCATCATGATCCGTCATGTCGCGCAACAGACGACGCGCCTCCAGCTCATTGACTTCGTTATCAAACAAAGCGGACAGAGCTTCTTCCCGTGGTGCTGTTTGCGATTGCTGTTTCATTTTGCCACCTGTGGGCTGTGGGCTAGGGTTAACTGCATCGTTTACCAGTTCCTGCTTCAGCGCATAACGCTGTCCTGATCCATTATTGGCCGCATGGCCTGTTCGATAGCCTCACGGGCACGAAAAATACGCGACCTGACTGTGCCAACCGGACACTCCATAATTGCCGCAATATCCTCGTAGCTCAGACCATCGAATTCACGCAGTGTCACCGCTGTGCGCAGTTCGTGAGGCAGAGCCTCAATCGCCTTGGCAATAACACCCGCTAACTCCTGCGACATCAGTATCGACTCTGGAGTTCCAGAGTCATGCAAACCGTCTGCACCGATAAACTGTTCTGCCTCATCAGCATCGATATCCGAGCCTGGTGGACGACGACCACGGGCCACCAGATAGTTCTTGGCCGTATTCACGGCAATGCGGTACAGCCAAGTGTAAAACTGGCTATCACCACGAAACCGGGGCAGCGCCCGCCATGCCTTGATAAAGGCCTCCTGAGCGACGTCCTGCACCTCATCCTGATCACGCACATAACGGCTGATCAGGGCAAAAATTCTATGCTGATACTTACGCACCAGCAGATCAAAAGCGCGCTGATCACCTTTACCGGCGCGTTTGACCAGTTCTTCGTCGGTCACCCGGGTCTCCCCCTGCTCACCCCATGCTGGGCTGAGACGCTAAAAATGGCTGCCGGTTCCCCGGCGGATGACGAATTCTAGCAAAGTCCGGCCATGCCTTTGCTAGAATTCGCAGTCAATCGACCCAGAGACGGAATATGGCCACCTACACACATGATGTGCTGATCATCGGCAGCGGCGCCGCCGGACTCACCGTGGCGCTCAACTTGCCGGATACCTGCCGGGTGGCACTGCTATCCAAAGGGCAGCTGACCAGCGCAAGCACCTGGTATGCCCAGGGCGGAATTGCTGCGGTACTGGACGAAACTGACTCGATGGACTATCACATCACCGATACCCATATCGCTGGTGCGGGGCTGTGCCACGACGATGCCGTGCGCAAAACCGTGGAAAATGGTCCTGAAGCTATCCGCTGGCTAATTGAGCAGGGGGTTGATTTCACCCGTTTTGACAGTGGTGATGGCGGCACCCAGGAGTACCACCTGACCCGAGAGGGTGGCCACAGCCATAGACGCATCATCCATGCCGCCGACGCCACGGGCGTAGCCATTTCCAGTGCCCTGATCCGTCAGGTGGAGAAGCGCGCCAATGTGGAGCGCTTTGAGCACCGTGTCGCCGTAGACCTGATCAGCGAGCAGCACAACGGTACTCGCCGCTGCACTGGCGCCTATATTCACCACATCGAAAAAGGCGACACCGACGTCTTTCTGGCTCGATCTGTGGTCCTTGCCACCGGCGGTGCCAGCAAGGTTTATCTGTACACATCGAACCCGGACGTGGCCACTGGCGACGGCATTGCCATGGCCTGGCGAGCAGGCTGCCGGGTAGCCAATATGGAATTTATGCAGTTCCATCCGACCTGCCTTTACCACCCGAAAGCAAAATCCTTTCTGATTACCGAGGCAATTCGCGGCGAAGGCGGTCATCTACTGCTACCGGATGGCGAGCGATTTATGCAGCGCTTTGATGAGCGCGGCGAACTGGCGCCCCGTGATATCGTCGCCCGCGCCATCGATCATGAAATGAAACGGCTTGGTGCCGACTGTTTATATCTGGATATCAGTCACCGTCCTGCGGATTTCATAATCAATCACTTCCCAACTGTCTACGCCAAGTGTCTACAGCTGGGAATCGACATCACCCGCGACCCGATTCCTGTAGTGCCGGCAGCTCATTACACCTGTGGCGGAGTAATGACTGACCTCAATGGGCAAACCGACCTGCCCGGCCTGTATGCCATAGGCGAAACCTCTTTCACAGGCCTGCACGGCGCCAATCGCATGGCCAGCAACTCACTGCTCGAATGTTTTGTCTTTGGCCGCGCCGCCAGCGAGCACATTGCCAGCCAAATCAATGAAGTGCCGCCTCCGGCAGCAGTACCGGAATGGGATGAGTCAAAAGTAACGGAAGCCGATGAAGATGTGGTGATCGCCCATAACTGGGACGAACTGCGCCGGTTTATGTGGGATTACGTGGGCATCGTACGCACTGTGAAGCGCCTGCAGCGAGCAAACCACCGCGTGCAGATGCTTAAAAAGGAAATAGCTGACTTTTACTCCAACTACCAGATCAGCAATGACCTGCTGGAACTGCGCAACCTTGTGGTCATTGCCGAGTTGATCATCCGTTCAGCCATGGAACGCAAAGAATCCCGCGGCCTGCACTACATGCTTGATCATCCGGATGCAGCAGATGAAATTCGCGATACGGTCCTGACCCCGGAAAATATCAGCGACCCATCATGACACGCAGATGGCGAAAGTCAGCGGCCGAAAGTTGATCATGGTACACCGTCAGCCAGACTCGTCCCCCGACACGCGCTGGCAGGCCAAAACTGACCCAATAGCGGTTAGCCATGCCTGGTAATGGCCACCTCGCTTGCAGCTTTTCCCCACCGCGAAGGACGCAGCAAATGATCTGGGTGGAAAACTGCAGTGAGCGCACCCGCCGCTGCTGGCGCCACTCCAACAGGCCAACACACAGTAGTAACAGACTGGCAGCCACCTGCCCGGTCAAACTCAAGCCACTTAATAGCAGCGCCGTAAAAACCAGTAAACCGGCCAGCCCCCAAAGTAGCCAGGGCCAACGGGACGGTGTCAGCTCAATGGGCTGATTCACGAAGAGTAAGGATATGCTCGACATAGTCACGCAGCTGCAGGTCCTGCGGCTGTGATCGGCGGGTAAACCACTCAAATAGCTCCGCATCCTGCTGCGCCAGCAAGTCGGCAAATAGCAGCTGGCGCACCTCGCTCTCCTGATCGAAAAAACGTTCCATGTAGTCGTTCAGCACTAAATCGACCTCCAGCAGGCCACGACGGCACTGCCATTGGTAACGACGTTTCAGATCAGAATCAGGCATATCACTTTCACCACTGACAACCGGGGCGAACATTATCTATCATCAAGCTCACTTTCGGCACTTCGGATTTTATCACTATGTCCTGGCAGCAGTTTCTTGATGACCTAGGCGCGCAACGTAATTCAAATGGCGAAGTCAGCCATTTTTCAGCTGGCTCCGCCGCCTCGTTGATTGTTGGCGACCATCTGGCGGTCATCAGTGTACGTGGCCCGGAAACGGAGAAGTTCCTTCAGGGCCAGCTCACCTGTGAGCTAAGAGAGGTCAGTACCGGGCAGTGGCATCTGGCCATGCACCTGGACCTGAAGGGACGCGGCCAGCACAGTTATATGGTATTACCGGCCACAGATGGGATCGATCTACTGACATCCAGGCGGCGTGTCGACGACGCTCTGACTGCGCTGAAAAAGTACGCCATGTTCAGCAAAGTCACCCTGAGCGTGCAACCCCAAATCCCCCTGCTGCTGGATCAGGCGGCCGCTAAAGATATCCTGCAGGGCATACCTGTGCCGGCTGTGGGCCATTGCAGTCAGGGCAACAGCAGCACGCTGGCCCGAATCAGCGTCAATACCCTGCTACTGCTCACTCCGGAGGATGGGGCTCGCAATCTTTTAAACCACTACACCGTGGCGGAACTGGGCGGCGTGGACGACTGGCTGCGCATTGAAATAGATGCAGGCATTGGCCATATCCTGCCCGGCGGCGAGGCCCTATGGCTGCCACAAGCATTGAATTACGACCTGCTCGACGGGGTTAACTTCAAAAAGGGCTGCTACCTTGGTCAGGAGGTGGTAGCGCGGATGCACTTCAAGGGCAAGATGAAACAGCGTATGCAACACCTGCGCTGGCAAGCTGGTGTCACAGCTGCCGCCGGCAGCGTGCTACGTGGCGCAGAGGGACAATCCGTTGGCGAACTGGTCAGTGCCGTCAGTGGCACACAACACACCGATGCGCTGGTGGTACTGCGTCTCGATCATCAGGGCGCGCTGCTACTGAATGACCAGCCGCTGGATTGGCAGACCATCGACCTGCCCTACCCGCTACCATCCTGAGCGACAGCCAGTCAGCTATCGCGGGCAAACATTTGCTGGATACTGGAGAAGTCCAACTGGCCACTTCCCTCGCTGGCATGCAGTGCATAAAGACTTTTTGCCAGCGCACCTAATGGGGTATTGGTGCCACTATCCATGGCTGCCTCAACTGCCAAACCGAGATCCTTGTTCATCAGGTTGACCGCAAAACCGCCAGCATAGCCACGCGATGCAGGGGCATTTTCCATCACCCCCGGCCACGGGTTATATAGCTCCAATGACCAGTTACGGCCAGAGCTTGCCAGCATGATTTCCGATAGCACTTTCGGATCCAGACCGTGATCTGCACCCAGCTGTAACGCCTCGCAGGTACCAATCATGTGAATGGCCAGCAACATGTTGTTGCATAGCTTTGCGGTCTGACCGGCACCGTGATCACCAGCGCGAAAGACCTTTTTGCCCATCTGCAGCAGCACAGGCTCAGCCTGTGCAACTTGCTCCTCACTGCCGCCGCAGATAAAGGTCAGAGTACCTGCCGCTGCACCGGCAACCCCACCGGATACCGGCGCGTCAATCATGGAAATACCGGCCTGCTGCGCCTGCCGGGAAACGTGTTTTGCGGTTGCCGCATCAATGGTGGAGCAATCGATAACCAGAGCCGATGACGCAATGTGCCGGAGGATGCCCTGCTCACCAAGATAGAGTGATGACACCGCTTTTCCGGAAGGTAACATGCTAATCACCACGTCCGCGTCGATCACCGCGTCTGCCGGCTGCTGCACGGCGATGGCGCCCTGAGCCGCCAGCCCATCCACCAGTGCGGACTGCAAGTCAAATACGGTCAGCTCATGGCCAGCCTTGAGCAGATTCGTCGCCATTGGCCCACCCATGTGACCCAAACCAAAGAATGCAATTTTCATAAAGCCTCCAAAGGATGCGGTACCACCGGACTGACGAAAAACTCGTTCAGCAGCTGCTCAGGGAAATCCTCCACTTTGCTATAACGGAACGCTGGGCTGCCGTCCTTGTCGATCAGTAGTGCCCGTACGCCTTCGCGAAAATCGTCATGCAGGGCGCATTGCACTGACATGCTCCACTCCATGCGAAATGCCTCTGCCAGCGACATCTGTCGCACCCGGCGTTGCGACTCCCACACCAGCCAGGCGGTCTGCACACAACCTTTTGCCAGTGTCGCTGCGGCCTTCTGCAGCAGCGGGTCATCTGCTTGATAACCTGTAATCTGACTATGCAGCTGAGCCAAAGAGTCTGCGTCACACAAGTTATTGATCTGATCGAAATGATCACGCAGTGCACTGCCTGGCAAGGTATCAGCAGCCATTTGCTGTCGACGAAGTACCGAAGAAACTGCGGCATGACCGAGCTGCGCACAATTACACAGCTCAGCAATAACAGCCTTCTTCTGCTGGTGACTGATGGCGCGATCAGCAAGACCAACGAACAGGGCGTCGGCCGCATTGATATTGGCACCGGTCAGGCCAAGGAATAGACCAAGTCGACCGGGCATTCGACTCAAAAACCAGCTACCGCCCACATCAGGATGCAGGCCGATAGTGATCTCCGGCATGGCAATACGGCTTTTTTCCGTAACCACGCGATGTGAGCAGCCGGACATCAGCCCCAAACCGCCCCCCATGACAATACCGTGGCCCCAGCAAATAACCGGCTTGGCAAAAGTGTGAAGCAGATAATCGAGGCGGTATTCACGGGCGAAGAAATCCTCCGCATACTGGTTGCGCTGCCCTTTAGGAGTGTCAACCATGCTTTGGTACAGACGAACGATATCGCCGCCGGCACAGAAAGCCTTTTCACCTTCAGCATCCAGCCAAACAGCAGCGATGGTGTCATCCTGTTGCCATTCGGTTAGCTGGGCATAAAGCAAGTCGATCATTTCCAGCGACAGGGAATTCAGCGCCTTTGGCACGTTCAAGGTAGCGAAGCCAATCTTCTTACCAGACTGTGTTGATTCTGTGCGGAACAGGACGGGTTGATGCATGGTGCGTTTTTCTCCTGTCAGGGTGGCGTTTGGTGACATCCCCTGATTGGGGCGTGGTTATCCGCTACAACATTTACAGTTTTCTGTTTTAGACCTGCAAAAGCTTTCGGGCAATAATCACGCGCATGATTTCATTAGTGCCTTCCAGAATCTGGTGTACTCGAGCATCACGCAGGTATCGCTCTAAGGGATACTCGCGAATATAGCCGTACCCGCCATGCAGCTGCAGCGCTTCGTTGCAGATATTGAAACAAAGATCAGTGGCCAATCGTTTTGCCATGGCGCACATCATGGTGCGATCTTCATCCTGACGATCCAGCTTCCAGGCCGCAAGGCGAACCATCTGCTGAGCAGCCGTAAGCTCCGTGGCCATATCCGCGAGGCGAAACTGAACGGTCTGAAACTCGGACAATGCCTGACCAAACTGACGGCGCTCCTGAGCATAACCGAGGGCCTGATCCAGTGCCGCGCGAGCCGTGCCCAGTGAGCAGCTGGCGATATTGATACGGCCACCATCCAACCCTGCCATGGCAATACGAAAACCTTCGCCTTCCCTGCCAAGCAGGTAATGCGCCGGTATGCGCACATTATCAAGCACCACCTGCCGGGTGGGCTGCGACTTCCAGCCCATCTTGTCCTCATTGCGACCATAGCTCACTCCGGGCGCATTGGCGGGCACCAGAAAGCAGGAAATCCCCTTGGCACCCTCTCCGCCAGTACGAGCCATCAGCACCAGCGCATCAGTACTGCCGGCCCCGGAGATAAACGCCTTGCTGCCATTCAACAGGTAATCGTCTCCATCACGACGGGCCTCGGTTTTCAACGATGCCGCATCGGAACCAGCATTGGGCTCGGTCAGACAGTAGGAAGCCAGCTTCTCCCCACTGGTGAGTGCGGCTGCCCATTCGCCGCGCACAGCATCGTTGCCGTAGCGACACAGCATCCACGTGGCCATGTTATGGATGGTGATATAGGCGGTGGTGGAGGTGCAGCCTTGCGAGAGGACTTCGAAGATCAGTGCTGCATCAAGCCGCGACAAGCCCATGCCACCATGTTCTTCCGGGCAGTACAGGCTCATAAAGCCCAGTTCGCCAGCGGCCTGCAGCGTGTCCACCGGGAAATGGCTATTTGCGTCCCATTCGGCGGCAAACGGTGCCAGCTCCTTTTCCATGAACTGACGTGCGGTGTCGCAGTAGGCGTGCTGTTCTTCCGTCAGTGAAAAATCCATGGTTTACCTCAAAGTTGAATTCTTCTGTTCAGGATGGCCTGTCAGTGAAATTCTCTGCCACACCAAATACACACCAGACTATTTCAAAGAAATAGTCATATTCGTCTCAACAATCTCATCCTCCGGCCAGCGGGAAGTCACCGTCTTGGTCTCGGTATAAAACCGCACGCCCTGTTTGCCATACGCATGCAGGTCACCGTAGAACGATCCTTTCCAGCCAGTAAATGAGAAGAACGGCAACGGCACCGGAATCGGAATATTGATACCGACCTGCCCCACTTCTACTTCATGCTGATACTTGCGTGCCGCCGCACCGCTCCTGGTGAAAATCGAGGTGCCATTACCATATGGATTGGCGTTCACCAGCTGTAACGCCTCATCCAGCGACTCAACCTCAACACAGCACAGCACCGGACCAAAAATTTCCTCTTTATAGATAGTCATCTCCGCCGTCACGCCGCGAAACAGCGTCGGCCCGACCCAATTGCCATCCGGATAACCCGGCACCATGCAATCACTGCCATCAAGCAGACACTCGGCCTCCTGCTTGCCAGCTTCAATCAGCTTCAGAACCCGCGCCTTGGCCTGCGGACTGATCAGCGGGCCATAGGCCGCGGCCGCATTGCTGTGATGACCCGGCACTACCTTCGCCAGCTCATCACGCAACGCCGGAATCATTTCACGGGCGTTACCGACAAATACCGCCACGCTAATCGCCATGCAACGCTGACCGGCAGCGCCAACACTGGCGCCCACCAGCTGACTGACCACCTGCTGCGGATTGGCATCGGGCATGATCACCATATGATTCTTGGCGCCAGCAAAACATTGGGCACGCTTCATATGATCGGTGGCAGTACGATAAATATGTTGGCCCACTGGCACCGATCCTACGAACGACACCGCCTTTACGTCCGGATGGGTGATCAGTTGATCGACCTGCTCCTTGCGGCCATGAACAATCTGCAGGATGTCCTTGGGGGCTCCGGCCTCAAGCAGTAGCTCACCAAGACGTACGGCGGTCATAGGGTCTTGCTCGGACGGCTTGAGAATAAAGGCATTTCCGCACGCCAGTGCCATCGGGAACATCCATAACGGAATCATCGCCGGGAAGTTAAATGGAGTAATGCCGACACACACGCCTAGTGGTTGCACCCATGAGTGCGTGTCTACACCGCGGGCCACGTTCTCGACAGTCTCACCCATCATCAACGCGGCAACATTGGCGGCCTGCTCGGCCACTTCGATACCGCGCCAAACATCGCCCTTGGCGTCCGCAATGGTCTTGCCGGTCTCCTGTGCCACCAGCGCACCAAGCTCGTCATGGTGCTGCTTGAGCAAATGCTGATAACGCAGCATCAGTCGAGCTCGCTCCGGAACAGGCACCTCGCGCCAGGCCTGAAACGCCTGCTTGGCTGACGCCACCGCCTGGTTGATTTCATCGGCGCTGGCCGACGCCACTTCCCAGAGAGGCTGATTACTGGTCGGATCGGTGACGGGAAATGGCGCACTGCCGGCGTCATGACGCCATGCGCCGTTAATCAGATGAGGGACACGGGTAGCCATGTTATTGCTCCGGATTAGAGGACTTGCCACTTTGTACCACAGTGGCGCCCCGGGATAAGATAGCCTCAATTGCACTTGATGGACTTTATTGCATGAACCGGACTTCAGACTGGCCACTGCGGGAAAGCGCTGAGCGAGTCCTGCTACCACAGCCGCCAGTGCAGGAGATGGGCCTAAACCCCCTTACTTCAGGGTGCTACCCGCTGGCCTTTGGTTACTATCCGCGGGCCGCCGGCCACCATATGGCACGACCGGACCCACAGGACTATCTGGTGATTTATTGCGTGGAGGGCTGTGCCACTCTGGAATACTTCAAGGCCGCCCCGGAGGCCGACAGTCAGCGCATTCAGGTGCAGCGCGGCGATCTGGTGTTGCTACCACCAGGCGCCGCTCACCGCTATCGAGCCGACAGCCAGCACCCCTGGAGTCTGTACTGGATGCATCTGGATGGACATCAGCTGGCCAGCCTGTTCCATCTGCTTGATCCGCATCATCACCGATGCCTGAAGCTCGGCCTGCATGAACACCTGATCAGTGATTTCCGCGCGCTACTTAGCGTGGTGGCCTCCGGCTACCAAAGCGCCAGCTTGCTGCACGCCACCAGCTTGTGCCGCAGTATTCTTACCTATGCCGTGATGCTCGCTGGTCGCGTGCAAAAGTCATCCGCAAGCCTTGATATCGAAGCACTGCATCACATGATGCAGCAGCACCTTGATCAGCGTCTGACGGTGGCACAACTGGCCGCCGCCGCTGGAGAAAGCTCTCGCTGGCAATTCATCCGCCGCTATCGAGCCGCTACCGGACAGACACCCATGCAAGCTTTTCTGCACCGCAAAATTGCTCGAGCGTGCTATTTGCTGGAGGTGAGTAATGCACCGGTGGCGGAAATAGCCCGACAATTCGGCTTCGAGGATCCCTATTATTTTTCTCGGCTATTCAAAAAAATTACCGGCACTAGTCCAGCGCACTATCGCCAGCAGGGGGGCAAACCATCAAGTTAACCGGCTGTTCTGGCCAACCATGGATAAAGGCGGCGCCTGAGCAACAACCCTATCGCGGCCTTGCTGCTTGGCCTGATACAGAGCCTCATCCGCCTGATGAAGTAAAGCGTCAACACCGATACTCTCCGCCGGCACAACCGCAGCAACACCAATGCTCACAGATATACAGTTTTTCTCATCTGGCATTGGCACGGCAAGCTCGCGCACTGCCTCCAATACTCGTTGGGCGATGTGCTGTGCTGCTTGCAGATCCGCCCCGCCAAGCACTAGCAAGAACTCCTCACCACCATAGCGCACGGCAAGATCATCAGGACGGCCCGCAAAGTCCGACAGCACGGCAGAAATCTTGCGCAGGCATTGGTCCCCGGCAAGATGGCCAAAATGATCGTTATAGGGTTTGAAATGATCTACGTCGATCATCAACGCAGCCACACAGAATTGTTCACGGCGAGCGCGCCGCCACAGCACATCCATTACCTCATCCATATGCCGCCGGTTGGATAGCCCGGTAAGAGGGTCCGTACGCGAAAGGTGCGCAACCTGCCGGGCATATTGCTCGGTGCGCTGCCCAGTCAGAGTGAGCAAACGGGCCTGCAGATAAGCGCGCCGATGGCCGTGCTCTATCAAATAGCAAATCAGCATGCCCATCAGACTGCTACCCGTGTAGGTGCGATGCGCCACGTCCCAGTCCACCGCCCCGCCCATCATGTGCGCAATCACGATACCCAGAGCGCCGCCACTCCACCCGGCAAGGGTGGCAGTACGCAAATTCAAACCAACAATGCTGTAAATAATCACCACCGCATACATAATCGCCGCATGGGTCAGCTGATTGGCCACCTGATTATGGGTAAAGCCGGTAATGGCCACCGAAAACGCCACTGCCAGCATGCTGCCGAGGCCGGCATACAGTGAAAACCAGCGATCCATCGCAGGAACCCGTGACAGCACACTGGCAACAACAATAATCACGCCCACCCAGCTGTACCAACTGACCCAGGCAAAGCGCTCGCTCTCCGGCATCAATGCATAGATGCCGGAACTGAGCAGCAGATAGAGAAACAGAATAAACAGGGAGCGATAACGAAACGCTCGCGCTGCCTCGTTGCGATAATCCTCGCGGTAGCGCCGCTCCAGATCTGCCGGAAACGAAAGCCACAGAAATCCCCGGCCAAGTGCTTTCTCAGCCTCTTCTATCCTTGCGCTGTACTCGCAGTCATCGCCCTGCGGGCTCATTGCCCCTCTCCCTGAAGCAGCACTAATGGCAATATCAGATTGGCACCATAGTCTAAGTAAATATCCGTAGATTCATGTCTACAACATCACGCTACTATGTGCCAATAAATTTTTTATGCATTTACACGAATGTGCCGGAACCAACCGGGGATAGCCATGAAAAAACAACAACAAGATTACGACACTCTGACCCTGACTGAACACCCACCATGGGCTCAGACCTTCTGGAACTCACTGGAGCCTATCAAGGCAAAAGTGGCCGACCACGCATTTTTCAATGAAATGGCCGCCGGCACCCTCAATGTAGACTGCTTCCGCCATGCATTGTTGAATTTCTATCCGCTGGTTGCCAACTTCCCCCATTACATGGGCCTGACTCTGTCACGCACCACGGATATACGCGCTCCGGGCATGCTTGCTGCTCGCGACTGGTTAATTGGCAATATCCGCATCGAGCAACGCCACCTGTTCTGGTATCGAGATTGGGCCAAGGGGTTCGGCATCAGCGATGAACAGCTGGACAATGTGCAACCACCCGCTGCCATGGATGCCGTTAATCATTATCTTTGGAATATGAACGGCAAAGGCTCGGTAGCAGAAGCCATTGCTGCCACTAATCTGGCCATTGAGTGGGCCACCGGCGAGTGGAGCCGCAAAGTCGTCAGCGGCATGCGTGAGTACGCTAAAACCGGACAAGCGGTGATTGATCGTCGCACCATGGCATGGCTAAGAGCCCACGCTCACTATGATGACCATCATCCCCATGAAGCCATGGAGCTGATCAAGATGCTGTGTACCGATGACGCCTCGCGAGAAGCTGCTCGGCTCGCTGCTCAGCGTGGCATGGAATATTACCTGATGGCGCTGGATGACTGCTTTAGCCTGCATCAACCCGTCAAAATCAAGCCTGCAGCGAGACAGGAAATAGCCTGACCGCGCCTACAGACTTTCTTCCAGCTTTTCGCACAAGGTGCGCAGCACCTTGATGCGAGCATGGCGCTTGTCGTTTGCTTCCACCAATGTCCATGGCGCGTACTCTGTGCTGGTTCGGTCAACCATGTCGCATACGGCGCGCTCATAATCCGGCCAGCGCGCACGATTACGCCAGTCATCCTCGGTAATTTTGAAGCGCTTGTAGCCAGTCTCCTCACGGGCCTGAAACCGGCTCAATTGTTCTTCCGGGGTAATCGCCAGCCAGAACTTGGCAAAAATAATACCGTGATCGGTCAACTGCTCTTCAAACTCATTGATTTCTGTATAAGCGCGCATCCAGTCATGCTCCGAACACAACTCCTCAACCCGCTCCACCAACACACGCCCATACCAACTGCGGTCAAACAGCGTAAAGCGACCCCTCCTGGGAAGGTGACGCCAGAAACGCCATAGATAGGGCTGGGCGCGCTCCTCTTCCGACGGCGCCGCAACTGGAATGACCCGATAGAAACGAGCATCAAGAGAGCGAGTTATACGGCGAATTGCTCCGCCCTTACCAGCCGCGTCGTTACCCTCAAACACACAAATACAGCTACGCTCCCGGAATCGCTTGTCACGGCTCAGCAAATTCAGTTCACGCTGCCAATGGGCCAGCTCATCACTGTAATGCTTCTTCGACAACGACAAGGAGTAGTCCAGCTGGTTAAGAACGTTGCGCTGATCCAGCTCCTCTTGATCCAGCAACGGAGCGGGCGCGGGAGGAGATGCAGTACTGCCCTTATCAAGCTTGCCGCGCATAGTGCTAAGCAATAGCTCGCCAGCAGTAAGGCTGCGATATCGATCATCTGAGCCATCGATAACTACCCAAGGCGCGTCACCACTACTGGTCTCCCGTAACACCTGCTCACTGACTGCGGAAAACCGGTCATAGTGCTTGATAAACTTGCGCTCGGTGGGGGTCACCCGCCAGGCGGTCGCCGGATCATCTGCCAGTTTTGCAAAACGCTTTTTCTGCTGCTTTTTAGTGAGGTGAAACCAGAGTTTTACTAACAGGACGTTTTCCTGTGCCAGCATTCGCTCGAAGTGGCGGATTCGCTTGACCTGTTGATCCAGCTCCGCAGCAGAACTATCGCCCAGCACCCTGTCGACAATTGGCTGGGTGTACCAGGAACCAAACAGGATGCCGATCTTGCCGCGCGCGGGCAGGGACATCCAGTAACGCCACATGTAGGGGTGTTGGCGCTCCTCTTCACTCAACGGGCCAAAGGCCTCCGTGCGAATATGGCGAGGATCCATCCACTCATTGAGCGCATTTACCACCTCGCCCTTGCCTGCGCCTTCAACCCCGCCAATCAACACCACTACCGCCGTATGGCCACTCTCCAGAAGATCAAACTGAGCCCCCAGAAGTGCCTGACGCAGTTCCGGTAAACGCTTCTTCCAAGTCTCCTTACCGACCCGGTGCCCTAGCTCCGCGGATTCGAACATTGTGCCAGCTCCTTATGGTCTGGCTTCAGTCTGCCCCCATCCTGCGGTGCTGAACAGTCCTCAAAAAGTTATCCGGCCACCCGGCAAAACGGTATCGCGGAAGCCAGCGATCAGATCAAGGGCATCACTGGTGACTTCACCGCCATCCCCCAAACGCTGATCATGGCCGGATTTAAGCAGTTCACTAAAGCCGTCCAGGGCCACCGCCTCCCGCTGTGATACCTGATTGAACGCCATGGACCAATCCGGCAAATCACGGCTTTCCACCTCCTGCTCGAGTAGCACCATTACGCCGTAGTGGCGTTTGTCCTTAGCCACTCGCTCCATGACTGCCTCCACCTTGTCGCGTTCTCCCTCCAGCATCTGGAAAAACGTACCACCGTGATAACAGAGCATGCCGGTGACACCATCGAGGCTATTGTTCTTGCGGGACACGGCCAGAATCCTTTCCAGCTCATCACGGTCATACTCCCTGGTTGCGGTAGACACGTAGACGATCTGATACATCTCTCTGACTCCCAAAATTGATATCACATTGTTTACCGGCAGCCGTGACACCCCGGTGAAGTCTATTCACACAAGTAACTGGCCTGACCCTGGCTGAATAACTCACGCATATGATGTAGGCTGTGCCACTCGCAACTGACTTGGAGAACTGTTATGCGCTTGATTGCCATCCCCACCGTACTACTGCTTACCCTTGGTGTTGTTGGTTGCAGCGACTCTGCAGACAAGGAAGCGTCGGTTACCGAAAAAGCAGAACAGATTGCCGAAGACGTAGGCACCGCCACCGAGCAAGCTTATGAAGATGCGGTAGACAGCTCCGAAGAGGCCATGGAAGAAGCCTCCAACGCCGCTGACGAATTGGCAGATGCCACGGAAGAGGCAGCGGATGACGCAGCCGAAGCAGCCAAGAAAGCCGCTATCGAGCTGGAAGAAGCTGCGGTAGAAGCCGCCGAAAAAGCCGGCGAGTTGGTTCACTAATAGTCAAGATGTGCCGGGTTTTTCCTACGGACTGACCCGGCACACACTTTGGCGCAATCTTTTGACAATGCCTTTTGGCACCTTCCTTTGGTACTACCCGCGCAACTGACACTACCTGAGCAACGCCACTAGCAGCGCCGCTAGGCCCATGGCAAAGGACGCGGCACTGAAAAGATGGGCGCGCCTTAAACCGCGCAGGTTATTCTCCCCGGCCAGCTCAATCACCTCTAACGCCTTCTGCATCTGATCCGCCAGCACCTTGACCGACTCCGCATTGTGACCAGCCGCCTGCTGCAGCTCGGCTATCTGCTGGGCCATCAACTCAATGGACTTGTCGCCCTCACGGCGCTGGGTAAAGGCAGGAATCGCCGCCGTTGCCACGGTAGCCACATAGGGCAGAATTACTTTCAGAGCGGGTAACCAGACCGGCATAAACACCTCGATAGCAGCATCAGACCGTCAGTGTAGCGGGAAACCCCGGTGCCCGCCCGACTGGCCATCGCCGCCGCCACGGGGGATAATTCACGCATCCCAACCAAGAGCCCAACATGATCCCGGAACTGCTTTCCCCCGCCGGCACCCTGACCCATCTGCGCTACGCCTTTGCCTATGGCGCCGACGCCGTATATGCGGGCCAGCCACGTTACTCCCTGCGGGTGCGCAACAATAGTTTCCGAGATGTGGCCGCACTTGCCGAAGGCATCGACGAAGCTCGCCGGCAGGGCAAGAAGTTCTATCTGGCCTCCAATATCGCCGCCCACAACGACAAGGTACGCAGCTATCTGCGCGATCTCGAACCGGTAATCGAGCTGCAACCGGACGCTCTGATTATGTCCGACCCGGGCCTGATCATGCTGGTGCGCGAACGCTGGCCGGATCAGGAAGTGCATCTTTCGGTGCAGGCAAACGCAGTGAACTGGGCAGCGGTGGAGTTCTGGCGCCGCCAGGGTATTCGTCGGGTAATTCTGTCGCGGGAATTATCACTGGAAGAGATCGCTGAAATCCGTCGGCAAGTACCGGACGTCGAGCTGGAAGTGTTTGTTCATGGCGCCCTGTGCATGGCCTACTCCGGCCGCTGTCTGCTGTCCGGTTATATGAATCACCGCGACGCCAATCAGGGCGCCTGCACCAACGCCTGTCGCTGGGATTACAAGACTGTGGAGCATGGCACGGATGCGGCGGGTAAAATGGTGCCGCTGAAACAGCCCATCGCGGTAACCAACGAACCGCTGGTGCAGCAGTACGACCCGTTTGCCGTGCGCGAACTGCTGCTGCAGGATCCCAAACAACCGGATGAATTCGTTCCCGTTTACGAAGATGAACACGGCACCTACATCATGAACTCCCGTGATCTGCGCGCCGTGCAGCATGTCGGCGAGCTAATCAACATGGGCGTGCATTCGCTGAAGATTGAAGGCCGTACCAAGAGCCCCTACTACGCGGCCCGCACCGCTCAGGTATATCGCCGCGCCATTGACGATGCATTGGCCGGCAAACCCTTTGACATGCAACTGATGGACGAACTGGAGGCCATGTCCAGCCGTGGCTTCACTGAAGGTTTTTACCGTCGTCATCCGCCCCAGGAATATCAGCAGTACGAACAGGGCACCTCACAACTGGGCAGCGAGCAACTGGTGGGCGATATTATCGATGCCGACGACCACTGGCTGACCATTGATGTGAAAAACCGCTTTCGCCGCGGCGACCATCTCTGCCTGATGTCCCCCAAGGGCAATATATCCCTGACCCTGGAGGCACTGGAAAACCGTCATGGTGAAGCCATGGATACCGCGCCGGGCAGTGGTCATGTGGTGCGCATTCCGCGCCCCGCAGATTTGACCGACACGGCCTATTGCATGATTACCCGGCAACTGTAAAAACAGGATTATGAGCAACCCACAATCCCGGCGCAGACCCCGGCAGTATTAAGCCAGCGACAGGCAGAGGATCACAATGAAACTGAATAACCAGACCATTGTTTTGACCGGCGCCTCCAGTGGCATTGGCGCCGAAGCGGCGAAAATCATGGCACGCCGTGGCGCCACCGTGTGTCTGGTAGCGCGCCGCGAGGAACAACTGCGCGAAGTGCAGCAAGCCATCGAAATGAACGGCGGCCGCGCTTTTATCTATCCCTGTGATCTTAGCGATAACGATGCCATTGAGGCCTGTGCCGCTCGCATTCTGGCTGAGCAGCCGCGCATTGATGCGCTGGTCAATAACGCCGCTCATTCCATTCGTCGCCCGATTGAGCAGTCTCTGGATCGCCTGCACGATTACCAGCGCACTGTGCAGCTTAATTACATCGGCGCGGTGGCCATAACCTTGAAACTACTTCCCCGCTTTCTGGAGCAGGGAATCGGCCATGTGGTGAACATTTCCAGCCTCTCCACCCAAGTGCCTATCCCGCTGTTTTCCGCCTATCTGGCCAGCAAGAGCGCACTGGAATCCTTCACCCGCTCGCTACAGGCAGAGATGGGCCATCAGGGTATCAGCACCACCGTGGTGTACTTCCCCATGGTGCGCACGCCCATGTCATCGCGCACGGACATCTACAAATACATGCCGATGATGCACGTTAAAAAAGCGGCAGGCTGGATTGTCGAAGCCTGCGAAAAACGCCCGGCCCGTATCGCCCGGCCGCTGGGCACACTGGGCAGCGTCCTGCTAGCAGCCGTTCCCGGCCCTGCTACTCGACTGCCACAGCCGCTATTTCGTGGCATGGATAGACTGTTGGCCAGCCAGCTGAAGAAAAAGGGGTGACTGCGCCCCCCCACAATTCAGACCTCAGCTGAAGTTGCCAGCAAGTGGTCAGTCGTAACTCAGCGCCGTCGCCTTGCCGCGAAACACCCGATAGATAAAGAACGTGTAGCCAAGAATCGCCGGCAAGGTAATCACCGTGCCCCAGAAAATAAACAGCAGCGATTCGGTGGCTGCCGCCGCCTCCCACAGATCCAGACGACCGATAATAATTTCCGGGAACAGGCTGTAGCCCAAACCGATACTGGCCATCACGCAGATCACTGTGAGTGCGGCAAAAATCAACCAGCCATAACCACTGCGCAAAATCACCGGGCTATTGAACAGCCACACCAAGCCCGCATACGCCGTAGCAGTAATCAGCGGAATCGGCAGCAGGCCGATGGCATTGGGCAGGGTGAACCATTTATCGGCAATTACGCTGCTAACCAGCGGCGTTGCTACCGATACCAGAAGCAGACACAGGCCCATCGGCAGCAGAGCATTACGGCCCCAGCGAATCGCCTTCTCAAACAAGACGCCGTCAGTCTTGATCAATAGCCAGGCGGAACCCAGCAGCACATACAGCGCCGGCAGCGTCACGGCGATCAAGGCAGAGAACAGCAGCCCGGTGGTGTCGTCGCGCAGGCCGGTGATATAGGCACCAAGCATCCAGCCCTGTGCCGCAGAAGCAATCAGCGAACCGGCAGCAAACAACGCATTCCACATACCCTTGCGTGCATCACCGGCCTTGACCCGAAAATCGAACGCCACACCGCGCAGAATCAACCCCATCAGCATGATGGTCACCGGCAGATACAGCGCCGTCAGAACAATGCCGTGGGCTTGCGGAAAAGCAATCAGCAGAATGCCGACACCGAGCACGATCCAGGTTTCATTGGCATCCCAGAACGGGCCGATGGAACCGATCATCAGATCCTTTTCATCATCACTGGCAAACGGCAGCAAAACGCCGATACCAAGATCGTAACCATCGAGCAGCACATAAATCAGCAGCGCGAGGCCCATGGCCCCGGCAAAAAACAGCGGCAACCAGAATGACAGATCCATCACGCACCCTCCTCTTCCGCTTTGTGAAAACGCTGCGCCTGTGGCAACAGGGACAACGAGCGCGCCGGCTTGGTGGCGAGATAACGCAGCGCCGCGATATAGGATATCAGCAGAAAAATATACAAACCGACGTATCCGAGCAGCGTGCCCATCAGGGTGGCAGCAGCATGATCTGCCACCACTTCCGAGGTACGCAGCAGGCCGTTGACGACCCACGGCTGGCGACCGATCTCGGTGACATACCAGCCGGCCAGCACCGCGATCCAGCCGGAGAAGGTCATCGCTGATAACGCCCGCATCAACCACGGATGTTCGCCGCGACTTTCCTGTGGCTGCCGGAATAACACAAAGCTGGCCCACCAACCAACCAGCACCATCAGCACACCGATACCGACCATCACCCGGAACGCCCAGAACACCGGCGCCACTGGCGGCGTGGTGCCCTCAAACTCGTTCAGGCCTTTCACTTCGCCGTCCCACTCATGGGTGAGGATCAGGCTGGCCAGCTTCGGCACCTTAATGGCGAAGTGCGTAGTCTTTGCTTCCTCATCGGGAAAACCAAACAGCGTCAGCGGCGCGCCGTTTTCCGTTTCCCAGATGCCCTCCATCGCCGCCACCTTGGCCGGCTGATGCTCAAGTGTGTTCAGGCCATGCAAGTCACCGATCCAGATCTGCAGCGGCGCCAGCAGCGTAGCCATGGCCGCGCCGGTGCGCATCACCCGCCAGGTGGCCGGGCCATCCACCTGCTTCAACGCCCGCCAGGCACTGATGCCCATAATCAGAAACGCCGCCGTGAGCAGCGAAGCATTAAGCATATGAAAGAAGCGATACGGGAAGGACGGGTTGAAGATTACTTCCCACCAGCTCTCAACAAAGAACACGCCGTCCTCGATCCGATAACCGGCCGGGGTCTGCATCCACGAATTCAGACTCAGAATCCAGAAAGCCGAGAATGTCGTACCAATCGCCACCAGCGCCGTGGCAATCAGATGCATGCGGTTCGACACCCGCTCCTTGCCAAACAGCATGATGCCGAGGAACGAGGCCTCCAGAAAAAACGCCGTCAGCACCTCATAGCCAAGCAGCGGCCCGGCAATATTCCCGGCCCGTTCCATAAACCCGGGCCAGTTGGTGCCAAACTGGAAACTCATGGTGATGCCGGACACCACTCCCAGCGCAAAGCTCAGGGCAAAGATCTTCACCCAGAACGAATAGGCATATTCCCAAGCCTTGTCCCCGGACAGGGTAAAGCGCACCCGGAAATACAGCAGGATCCAGCACAAACCGATGGTGATGGTGGGAAACAGGATATGAAAACTGATATTGGCGGCGAACTGCATCCGCGCCAGCATAAACGGATCAAGTTCCATGGCGGACAGTCCTCCGGGGGGCATCTAGGGCGGGAGGGATAATAGCATATGGCGACAGACATCCGATGCGGCAGAATGCCCGCGGCCAGCCTGAGAAGTCACGCACCACGATGCCTCGCGCAAGGCTGGGCAGCGCCACGGAAACACCCACTACCGACAGCTAGAGCCCTGAGGAATATCCCCGCTCGCCGAATGCGTTCGTGCAGATCTTCTTTAACCCGCATTATCCACAACATGGTACTCAAGCCGCCAGCTACCGCTCCTTCAGAAATCACCAGGGAGCATATTATTAGTAATCAACTGGGCCAATGAGGTGAAAATAGTGATCATCTGCAACCCCGAAAAAGTCATACTGCATCCGACCAATCTCAATACCGGCTACCGGCTGTTGCTCAGGAGCCTTATCAGATAAACAATAATTTACACCACTCAAAAATCCCTTTTTATTAGAAATAACCTTCTCGCGAACATCAATAACTTCGCCGAACCCCCTCAACACCAACACGTATGAAATGCAAAACACAACATCTCGAACCCTCTTTGGAGATAGTTCATCCAAATCATTCTCATAGACACGAAACTCAACGGGTAAAATTCTTTTTTCCACGATTTCGCGATGGATAAAACTCCAAGTTTCATCCGCCAACACTAAACCGGAAGAAAATACCCAGAGACAAATAGTCATCGCTGATTGCATTGAAGTCTTGAGCATTGCGATCTCCTCTTGCTTTGGTTGCCATGGAGTCTCACCGCCAAGGCAGCCACCCTATATTAATTCAGCCCGGCGCATCAGCAACCATCCAGGCAGGCAGGCAGGACAATCAATATGCCGAAAACCACTTGAGGCCAATGCTTGCCTTTCATAGTAAATGCCTCCGACCCTGCTGTCGGCGTCGATATTCCCCCGGCGCACACCCCTCCCAGCGTTTGAACGCATGATAGAAGTTAGCCACATCAGCAAAGCCAAGTTGTTCAGCAATCAACGCAAATGGAATTTCATGCTGACTAAGTAATTCACAGGCGCGCTGGTGTCGAACCCGTTCTCGCAGCTCGACAAAACGCACCTTTTCATCGGCAAGATGGCGCTGCAAGGTGCGTGGCGTCATGTTCAGTGCTGCCGCAATCGACTCAATGCCCGCCTCTGGCTGGCCCAGGCGTTGCTCCAGCAGACTCTGCACTCTACCGACCAGACCACTAGCTCGGGACAGGCTGGCCAACTGCTGCTCTGCCAGCCGGCGCAAACGCTGATGATATTTTGGATAGGCGGTGGCAAGCGGCACTTGCAGCGCAGCGGGATCCATCTCCATCTCGTTGCGCCAGTGATCGAAGGTCAGCGGCGCGGCAAAGAATTCCTGATACTGGTCCAGCTCCGGCGGCTGCGGGTGACGAAGGCGAACCGCGCGGATGGCCAGATCCCCTCCCGTCAACGACCGGCCAATAGCCACCATGGTGGCAACCACCAGCTCATTGTGGGTGCGGGTGCGGGTAAACTTGAGGCTTTCATCTGAACTCACTGCCAACAGACAGCGCTGCTTATCACTGGTCAGTTCGAAGGTCAGATAGGGCACCAGCAAGTTTTTAAACAGCAACAGGCAATGGATGGCCTGCTCCAGCGTGTCACTGGTGGCCATCAGATTACCCAGCAGATCCATATTGCCGTAGTGACTATCGCGACCCACGGTGAGGCCAAAGCAGGGATCCTCCGCTTGGGCGAAGGCACTACTAAGCAGGTCATCAAGCTGCTCAATGCGGATAAAGTGCTCCGCAGAGCCCACCGCATCGGCATCAATGCCAGCCTGCTCAAATAGCGCCTGTATATTCAGCCGCCCCTTCAGGGCGATTTCCAGTAAGCCCGGCAATATGGATGCCGGCAGCAGGATATCGGTCATCAGCACTTCCTGACTGCAGTATGGCGTCAACATACGGTGAAGCTGCACACAGGTAAATGACCCATGGGGACTGGCCCCGGTGGCCACCTACCGCTACCCTTGGCCGGTCATGAACCGGAGTCATCTTCCATGCTGAAACGTTACTACACTGATCTTGTTACGGAGGCGCCCGTGTCGGCGCGTCAAGCCTATCGCTTCTTCTGCAATATCGACGATTGGGCCGACTGGTCCGGCGCCATCGACAAAGCCAGATTATTCGGCGGGGAGTGGCGTAAGGGTTCGTTCCTGATGTTCGCACCGAAGGTCGATAACCTGCCAGCACCACCGCTGGTTGTGCGTCTGCTTGACGTCCAGCCAGAGCGCAGCATCACCTGGGGCCTGGAGCTACCCGGCGCCAGCATCAAACATCGTTTCTCGTTCATCCCGGTTGGCGACGACCAGTGCCGGATTCACCATGAAGAATGGTCTGAAGGCCTCATGACCCTGCTGGTCTGGCCTGCAGCGGGCCTGATTCGCCGCTTCAACGACCGCTTCGCCCGCGAACTGGCGGCCATGTTCTAAGCCCATGGGCGGAGGCCCACTCCGCCCTTCTCTCCTCCTGACACCCGCCTACCGCCACGGAGTGCTTGATGCTGTCTCATCGTCTATTTGGTCTCTACCAGCGCTGGGTGCTGAACCATCCAAAGATCTGGCTTGTGCTGCTGGTACTGATCAGTGTTGCAGCCGCTTTTCAGGTGCGCCACTTTCGTCTGGATGCTTCAGCGGACTCCCTGGTACTGGAGCACGACAAGGCGCTGGAATTCTATCGGGAAATATCAAAGCGCTATGGCGGCAGTGATTTTCTGATTGTCACCTATACACCGAAGAATCAGCCCCTATTCGCCCGTCAGACCCTCGACGATCTCGACAGCCTGCATCACAAGCTCTCTGCAGTGGACCGGGTAAAGGCGGTGTACTCCGTGCTGGATGTGCCGCTGCTATTTAGCCCGGCGGTGAAGTTTTCCGAACTGGCCAACAACTATCGCACCCTGCGCGATGACGGCGTTGACCTGTCTCTGGCTGAAAAGGAGTTCGTTAGCGAAAACCCAGCCTATCGCGACATGTTGGTCAGCCGCGATGCGCGCACCACCGCCCTGCTGGTGAGCTTCGAAAGGGATCAGCGCTATTTCGATCTGCTCTACCAGCGCAACGATCTAAGCCTGCTGGAGGAGCGTGGCGAACTGGATAAAAGCGGCCAGCAGAAGCTGGCTGAGTTACGCCGCCAGTTCAGTGATTACAGCGCGGCCCAACAAAAACGCACCGCTAAAAGTATCGCCACCTTCCGCTCCATTCTGGACGGCCATCGTGATCAGGCCGACCTGTTTCTCGGTGGCGTACCGATGATTACCACCGACATGGTTCAGTTTATCCGTAATGACCTGAGCACCTTTGGTGTGGGTGTGCTGCTGTTTATTTTGCTCAGCCTGCTAATCATTTTCCGCCAGCCACGCTGGGCCGCCATCTCACTGGCCTGCTGTGGTCTTGCCAGTCTTTGGCTGACCGGCCTGCTCAGCACCCTCGACTGGAAAGTAACCGTGATCAGCTCGAACTACATTTCCTTGCTGCTGATCATCACCATGTCGATCACCATCCATCTGATTGTGCGCTACCGGGAGTTTCAGCAAAGTAATCCACTGGCTGAGCCCCGCTGGCTGGTACAACAGACCACCCTGCATATGATGCGCCCTTCCGTATACATGATTCTGACCACCATGGTCGGCTTTGCGTCGCTGGTGATCAGCGATATTCGCCCGGTGATGGATTTCGGCTGGATGATGACCTTTGGCATCGGCATGGCATTGCTGATCTGTTATCTGCTGATGCCGGTACTGTTGACCTTGCTGCCGGCTGGTAAAACGGATCATTCCCACGACTACACGCGCAACATGACTTTATGGTTGGCAGGGATCACCGCCCGCTTCCGCCTGCCAGTACTGATAGTGGCGATGCTGGTGCTGGTGGGGTCGGCCGTTGGCATTAGCCGGCTTACCGTTGAGAATCGCTTTATTGATTACTTTCACGATGATACCGAGATCCATCAGGGCATGCTGCTTATTGATCGCAAGCTGGGCGGCACCACCCCTCTGGATATCATTATTGATGCACCCGCATCAGCGTCAGAAAGCACACCGATGGAGCAGGATCCGTTTGCAGATCCGTTTGCTGATCCGTTCGCCGACGCCGGCCCGGCAGCACCGGCAGATCCATTTGACGACCCCTTTGCAGACCCCTTTGCAGACCCGTCACCCAGCGCGAGCACCGGTCAGGATCTTAGCAATGCCTACTGGTTTACCCCGCAACGGCTGAAGGAACTCACCGAAATACAGCAGTGGCTTTCCGCCTTTCCGGAAACGGGTAAGGTGCTGTCGCTGGCAACGACCTACGAAACCGCAGAGAAACTTAACGGCGGGCCACTCAGTTATGTCCAGCTAATGCTGCTATCCAGCTTCGTGCCAGAAAATCTGCGCAGCCAGCTGATCAAGCCCTATCTGTCAGCCGACGGCAATCAATTACGCATCTCCATTCGGGTAATCGATTCTGACCCCACACTACAGCGCAATGAGCTGATCGAGCGAATCGGCACTGGGCTGATAGAGAAGTTTGACCTGACCCCGGAGCAGGTCACCCTGACCGGTGCGCTGGTGATGTACAACAACATGCTGCAGAGCCTGTTCAACTCGCAGATCAAAACCCTGGGGCTGGTTTTTGCGGCGATCTTCGTCATGCTGGTGCTGCTGTTTAGAAAGCCGCTACTGGCCGCCATCGCGTTGGTGCCGAGCCTGCTAAGTGCCGGTGCGGTACTGGGATTGATGGGCTGGATCGGCTTGCCGCTGGATTTGATGACCATCACCATCGCCGCCATTACGGTGGGCATTGCGGTGGATGATTCGATTCATTACATCCATCGCTTTGGCGAAGAGTTGCCACAGGATCAAAACTATATTGAGGCGATGAAGCGCAGTCACAGTTCCATCGGCCGAGCCATGTACTACACCTCAATCACCATCATTGCCGGCTTCTCGATTCTGACCCTGTCGAATTTCGTGCCCACGGCCTACTTCGGCCTCCTGACCGGCTTCTCCATGGCGGTTGCACTGCTGTGCAATCTGACCGTGCTACCGGCATTGCTAACTACCTTGAAGCCGCAGCTACCAGAGTAATACCCGACATTGCCTCTCCCCTGCCCCTCACCCGGCTCGGTGTCTCCCTTAGGCGTGAACGCCGCCCGGGCACGGTGGTTAAGCTGGCAAGTTTGGTTTTGATTCAAAAAAATCGCAACTTAAGAAGCCGCTTCTACAGAGGACCCTGCAGAGGCACCTTCGGCGACACCCTAACCGGATCCTGATGAATCAGAACATCGGCTTCAGGGAAGTGCTCGTGAATGCGACGCTCAATACTTTCGACCAAATCATGGGCATCACGCAGCGTCAAATTTTCATCCATATCCACATGCATCTGAATAAAACAGGTGCGCCCGGACTCGCGAGTACGTAACTGGTGGAAGCCCAACGCCAGAGGATGCTCAGCCACGATACTGGCAATTACCTGCCGCACATCCGCGGACATTTCCCGATCAAGCAATAACTGAGAGGAATGATGTCCGACCTGCCAGGCCGCGCGCAGTACATACAAACCAATCAGCACACCCGCCAGACCATCAAGCCAAAGCAGACCAAAACTGGCACCAATCAATGCCAACAAAATGCCGCCGTTCATAGCCAGATCAGAAAGATAGTGCAGTGAGTCCGCTTCCACCGCCGTGGAACCAGTCCGCTTAACCGTATAACTCTGCAAGCGCAGCAGTGCCAGCGTCACTACAATGGAAAAAACCATCACCCCAACTGCCAACGTAGTCGCTTCCAGCGGCTGCGGAGAAAGCAGCCTGCCGACCGACTCGTTGAGCAAAAACAGTGCCGACAGTGTGATCAGCACAGCCTGTCCAAGCCCTGCCAAGGCCTCAGCCTTACCGTGACCGAAACGGTGCTCCGCATCTGCCGGAACCAGTGAATAGCGAATCGCTAGCAGGTTGACCAGGGATGCCGCTGCATCCATCAGCGAGTCGACCAGCGAGGCCAGCATGGCCACGGAATCTGACAGATACCAGGCCACCAACTTGACACTGATCAGCAACACAGCCGTCAGCACGGAAGCAACGCCAGTGAGCAGCATCAAGCGAGAATCAGATAGGTTTTTCATCAGCGTTTTGGCAACAAAGTCAAAGGATCTACCGGATTACCGTCACGGCGGATCTCGAAGTGTAACTGAGTTCTGAAGGTTCCGCTGTCTCCCATACTGGCAATCCTTTGACCGGCGCTCACCTTTGCCCCCTCGGCAACCAACATAGTGTCGTTGTGCGCATAGGCGCTCAACCAGCGATTATCATGTTTGATGATCAGCAAATTGCCATACCCTGTCAGGCCACTGCCCCGATAAACCACCACCCCGGCGGCGGCGGCTCGCACCGGATCACCTTTGCTACCGGCGATAACAATGCCTTTTGCGGAAACCGAGCCAGCTACGAAACGGTTCAATAGACTGCCATTTGCTGGCCACTGCCAGGCGATCACCCCTGCAGATGCGGGCACCGATGGCCGGGAAGCCGGAGGCTGTGCAGATGGTGGTGCCGCTGCAGGCCTGCTGGTGGATGGCTTGGTTGCCAGAGGTCTGCTTGGCTGGGCGGGAGGCCTTGCCACCGCACCATCCAAACGGATCTGCTGGCCCGGGTAAATTGTGTAGGGTGGCTTGATATTATTGGCCGCCGCCAACTGACGGAAATCCTTGCCATGTCGCCAGGCAATTGAATAGAGAGTGTCACCACGGCCGACAATATGCACGCCACGACTGGCACCAACACCAGCAGAGCCTGAGTTATAGCGATCCAACACCGGTACATGGCTGCTGTTGCCACAAGCAACCAGCCATAACAGCGGCATCAGCAACAGCAATCTCAACAGGCTTTCCTCCGCAATCCGGGACCGGCGCCATGGAAAGTTGGCCACCTCAGTCGTTGCGATGATCAGCACGAAACAACACTACTACGACCAGCATACCGGCAAACAGTGCCATAAATGCCTGCGGCAACATGGCACTGCCCTGCTCAAGTGCGTACTGCGCCGGGGTAAGCCATTGCTCGCGGATGGCGCCCTCAGGAAGCACGCGCCATGGCCATAACTTGACCAGCGAACCAGCCATAAAACCGGCAAGAAGTGCCATCAAAGGGTCATGCCAACGCATCAGCATCCAGCGCAGCAGGTGAACGAAAGACAGCAGGCCAATTGCGCAGCCAGCGCAAAAAGCCCCGATACTCAGCCAATCGCCGCCGCGCACTGCGTTAAGCACCGGCACATACATGCCAAGCAGCAGTAAAATAAAGCTTCCCGAGATGCCCGGTAGAATCATGGCGCAGATTGCCAGCGCACCGGATAGCAGGAACACCAGAGGACTGAGGCTGATATTGCCCAACCCCGGTAGCACAGCAATGGCGGCTGCGGCACAGCATCCAAGGACAAAGGCCAAGCCCTCGCGCAGCTCTTTCTCCTTCAGTGAACGCCACACCGGGACAACACTAGCCGCAATAAGGCCACAAAAAAACGCCCATACGGGCACCGGATAGTTAGCCAACAGCCAGCCCATCACGCGAGCAAACAAAGCAATGCTGGACAAAATTCCGGCGAACAACGTCACGAGAAACGAGAAGTTGCCAGCCTGCCAAAAAGCGACAAAACCCTGCCGACGCCAGATCAACAGCAGACGCGGATGCATGGCTGCCAAGGAGCGAATCAGCTCTTCATAAATCCCGGTAATCAGCGCCAGCGTGCCACCTGAAACTCCGGGCACCACATCAGCAATACCCATGGCGATCCCTCGGGCATAAATTCCTGCCAATCGCTTCATTTCAGAATGCCACGCTGAAACGGTACAAAACGGACCATATCCAGCCGGGTCGTGGAAAACTCATTGCCCACACGATCCACCACCGTCAGCCACTGCTGGTCACGCTCTCCCACCGGCATCACCAGTCGACCACCATCCGCCAGCTGCTCAAGCAGCTCCTTGGGAATATCCGGACGACCACAGGCGGCAAGAATGCCGTCAAAAGGCGCTTCGCTTGTCCAGCCGTAACCGCCATCTGCATGCTTGAAATGAACCTTGGCAAAGCCCAGCGCCGCAATACGTTTACGAGCCTGATCCTGCAACGGCCGAATCCGCTCCATGGAGTAGACTTCGCCGCCGAACGCTGCCAGCACGGCCGTCTGATAGCCACACCCGGTACCGATCTCCAGAACCTTCTGGCGTGGCCCACTTTCCATCAGCAGCTCGGTCATACGCGCCACAACCCAGGGCTGGGATATGGTTTGCCCGTGACCGATGGGCAACGCCGTGTCGTCGTAGGCCTGATGAGCCAGCGCTTCATCGATAAAAAAATGACGCGGTGTTGAGCGCATCACGTCGATAACCGCCACATCGGTAATACCTGCTTCGCGCAGACGGCTCACCAGCCGCTCACGGGTGCGCGCCGAAGTCATGCCAATGCCATTGATATTGATTTCGCTGTCAGTCATTCGCCTTCTTTTTTCTTGTCTCAGGATTTTCTCTGGTTTGAGGAGCGCCTGTCAGAACCCCTTCAGCCAGGCATCCATGGTGGTAAAAGTATCATACCGGGTCATATCCGCATGCAGCGGAGTAATCGATACATGGTCATTAGCAATGGCATGGAAATCCGTGCCCTCACCCGAGTCCGCCGGATCCCCGGCCACGCCAATCCAGAAGGCACGGCGGCCACGCGGATCAATAGTCGGCTGCACATCAGAAGCACGTTGCCGATGACCCAATCGAGTCAGTCGAAAGCCGCGGATCTTCTCAATCGGCAGGTTGGGAATATTGACGTTCAGCACGGTGCGATCAGGGAGCGACAACGCCTCAAGACGGCTCAATACCTGATAGGCGATTTCCGCTGCATCGGCCCAGTAATCTGGCTGCCAACTGGTGACTGAAAAGGCCACTGCAGTATTCTTCAGAAAACGACCTTCCACTGCCGCAGCAAGGGTGCCGGAGTAAAGAGCATCATCACCCAAGTTGGCTCCGGCATTGATGCCACTTACCACCCGCTCAGGGTCCTCCGGCAACAAACCGTTGATGGCCAGATGAACACAATCTGTGGGAGTGCCATTAACCGCATAGCGGACGTCATCCACCTGCTCCACCCGTAGCGGCTTATCCAGCGTCAAGGCATTGGAATAACCGGAACGATTGCCGTCGGGCGCGACTACCACGAAGTCGGACAGACGCGATACAGCGCCCATCAGCGCCTTCAAACCTGGCGCATGAATCCCATCATCATTAGCGATCAGCCACATGCTCATTCCAATCCAGAAAATTAGCCAGTACGGTGGTAGCAAATGCACCGGCCGGCAAAGAGAACGACAGCCTCAGGGCATTACCTTCCAGCTGCCAGTAAAGATCAGTGACCGGCAAACGGGTGGACCGGCGAGCAGCCTCTACACCCTCCTTGGCCAGCGCCTCAATCAAAGCCTGATGAGGCTGCAAAACACGCAGCTCAAGTTCCGCACAGGCTGACGATGATGCCATGCCACCGGCACCGGGCAAAGGCGCCGTGGGATGCACCTCGCCGCTGGCAATACGCTGCGCTGCCTGCGGCTCATCTTCAGCCCGAAATAAACCGCGACTGCCTTCTGGCTGCAGCAGATCACCGTCAACAAGCTGATTCCATAACCCTAATCTGTGACGCTCGGCCAGCACTTCGTTAAATAGCTTGCTGCGCACTACCGACAACCACAGCCCACGCAAGGAAGATTTTCGCGGAGCCTCGCCCTCGCCATTCAGCCACGCTGCAGCACGACGAAAATTATTATCCTGATGACCAAATCGTTGCTCACCAAAATAATTGGGCACTCCATCACGACGAATCTGCTCAAGCTTCTCAGGCAGCGATTCCACCGCACCAGACAGCTCGCGCACAACGATGCTGAAGGCATTGCTACGATGGGTGCCACGATTGAGCTTGCGGCTATGGCGTACCGCCTGCAATAACTCAACGCCCGCAGGCAGCGCAGTCAGATCCGGGTCACTCTTGCCGGGCAGGTGCAGGCTAAACCACTGCTCGGTGACCGCATGACGATCCTTCAGGCCGCTATAGCCCACCGAGCGCACTGGCAGTCGCGCAAGTTTCGCCAGAGCCAACGCCAGATCCATGGTATTGACGCCGGTTTTACGTAGATGCAACCAAAGATGTTCACCACCTCCGCCGGGCTCGAAACCAAGTTGCTCACGAACCTGAAAGTCCTGCGGTGCTTGTCGCAAAATGCCCTGGCAGCAGACCTCAGTCATGACTCACCAGAAGCACCACAGCATTAACCGCAATGCCTTCCCCGCGGCCAGTGAAGCCGAGCTTCTCCGTGGTGGTTGCTTTAACCGAGATGCAGTCCGCTGACGTTTGCAGCAAAACCGCGATACGCTCGCGCATGGCACTCACATGAGGAGCGATCTTGGGCTGCTGGCAAATAATAGTGATATCTGCATTTCCCAGAGCGAACCCCAGCTCGCCCACCTTGCGATAAACTTCAAGCAGCAAGTCTGCGGAGTCGGCGCCCCGCCAGGCAGGGTCAGTATCTGGAAAAAAATGACCGATATCACCGAGCGCCAACGCTCCCAGCAATGCATCAGCCAGAGCGTGCAAAGCGACATCGCCATCGGAGTGGGCTTTCAGTCCCTTGTCGTGAGCAATGCGAATACCGCCAAGCATCAGGTGATCGCCTTCGCAGAAGGCATGGACATCAAATCCCTGACCAATGCGCATGGTCATGACAACCCTTCCTGACTTTGCCGATCAAGATAAAAAGCTGCCAACGGCAAGTCTGCCGGCACCGTAATCTTGATATTGTCCACATGCCCAGCCACCAATCTTGGCTGTACACCGGCGCGCTCCATGGCAGAGGCTTCATCCGTTATCTCGGCTCCAGTCGCCAAGGCCGACTGGAGAGCATCAAATAGCGGGTAGATCGGAAATAACTGCGGTGTCAGCGCGCGCCACAACTGCTGACGGGGCACCGTCGCCAGTATGCTGCCTTTATCGGCACGTTTGACCGTATCACTGATTGGCGTTGCCAGAATGGCCCCTTCATTTGCGCATTCACGAATAAGCATTTCGATATCGGACAGGCGCACACAGGGGCGAGCCATATCATGAACCAACACCCAGTCACGCTCGGATGCGGATTCCTTCAAAGCCATAAGCCCATTGAGCACAGAATGGGCACGAGTTTCCCCACCAAGTATCGACCGAATCCGTTTGCTATGAGCAATACCCAGCTGCGGCCACCACAGATCACTTGTCGACGTGGCGACAACGATCTGCTCGATTGGTGCAAACGACAGCAACCGGGATAGTGTGTGCTCCGCCACCGTGCGACCACGTAGCGTCAGATACTGCTTCGGCAGCGACGCTGCCATGCGCTCACCACTGCCAGCGGCAGGCACCAAAGCATACAGGCGTGCATCAACGGGCAGCGGCATCGTCTTCTCCGGTCTCTTCAATCATCAGGAAAAAAGTTTCACCGGCTCGGACCATGCCGAGATCACGACGGGCGATTTCTTCCACCGCATCAAGTCCGGATTTGAGATCATCCACATCAGCGGCCATTAGCCGGTTACGCTCAAACAGCAACTGATTTTCCGACTGCTTGGTGGCCACTGTCTGCTTCAGGCTAGCCACATGGCGCAAGCTGCCCTCTCCAGTCCACAGCCGCACCTGCAGACCAAGCAGTGCCAGTACCAGGATGGCAAGGACTACTTGTCTGCGCGGCGACATGGCCATGACACACCTTCCGGTTAGCAGCGACCAGGCTTATTTGAGGAAACGGAATTCCTTGCGGCCGTGATATGCGGCTCGGCCCAGTTCCTCTTCAATGCGGATCAAACGATTATATTTTGCCACCCGATCCGAGCGGCACAGGGAGCCAGTCTTGATCTGTCCGGCGGAGGTAGCTACGGCAAGATCAGCAATGGTGGTGTCGGCGGTTTCACCAGAACGATGGGAAATAACAGCGGTATAGCCCGCATCCTTCGCCATCTTGATGGCATCCAGAGTTTCCGACAGCGAACCAATCTGATTGAACTTGATGAGAATCGAATTGGCGATTCCTTCATTGATGCCGCGCTGCAAAATCCTGGTATTGGTAACAAACAGGTCATCACCTACCAACTGAACCTTTTGGCCCAGTCGATCTGTCAGAGTCTTCCAACCCGCCCAATCACTTTCATGCTGACCGTCTTCGATGGAGATAATCGGATAACGGTTGCACAACTCCGCCAGATAATCGACGAACTGCTCAGAACTCAGGCTGCGATTTTCGCCAGCCAGGACATACTTGCCATCGTGGTAGAACTCGGAAGCGGCGCAGTCCAGAGCCAGAGTAATTTCTTCTCCCAGCTTATAGCCGGTCAGACCGATCGCCTCGACAATAGCCTCCAGGGCAGCTTCATTAGAAGGCAGATCCGGGGCAAAGCCACCCTCATCACCTACCGCGGTGTTCAGGCCACGCTTTTTCAAAACGCTTTTTAGGGCATGGAACACTTCAGCACCGCAGCGAATCGCTTCAGCAATGCTAGGGGCGCCGACTGGCTGGATCATGAATTCCTGAATATCGACATTATTATCCGCATGCTCGCCACCGTTGATGATATTCATCATTGGCACCGGCAGGCTGTAAGCCTGATCGTCGTCCTGCATATCGGAAATATATTCGTACAGCGGCTTCTTTTGCTCAACAGCCGCGGCTTTGGCAGCCGCCAGGGAAACCGCCAGAATGGCGTTGGCACCAAGGCGGGATTTGCTTTCAGTGGCATCCAGATCAATCATGGCGTTATCCAGCGCGCGCTGATCGCAGCCTTCACGACCGAGAAGCAAATCGCGAATTTCTGAATTAACGTTACCTACTGCTTTCAACACCCCTTTACCCATATAGCGTGCTTTGTCGCCATCGCGCAGTTCCAACGCTTCGCGGGAACCCGTGGACGCTCCACTGGGTGCTGTTGCGCTACCGAAGGCGCCCGAGTCCAGAACAACATCCGCCTCAATGGTCGGATTGCCTCGTGAGTCAAGAATCTCACGGGCTTTGATGTCAACGATTTTCGACATGGGAATTCTCCGCGCTTACACAGCTTATTGGTTATCGAATGCGGGCAGCGATTTGACCAACTGATCAACCGCCTGCATCTGGGAAAGAAACTGCTCAAGACGATCCAGACGCAACGCGCAGGGACCATCACATTTTGCCCTGTCCGGGTCCGGGTGGGATTCAAGGAACAGGCCGGCAATACCCTGGGACATGCCAGCACGACCAAGGTCAGCCACCTGACTACGGCGGCCATCGGCGGAATCCGCTCTACCTCCTGGCTTCTGCAGGGCATGGGTTACATCAAAGAACAGCGGGTAGCCGAACTGCTTCATAACACCAAAGCCAAGCATGTCGACCACCAGATTGTTATAACCGAAGCTTGAGCCTCGCTCACACAGGATCAGCTGATCATTTCCGGCCTCTTCACACTTGTGCAGGATATGGCCCATTTCCTGAGGCGCCAGAAACTGAGGCTTCTTGATATTGATGATGCGACCTGTCTTTGCCATGGCCACCACAAGATCAGTTTGCCGAGCCAGGAAAGCCGGCAACTGCAACACATCAATCACCTCAGCAGCCGGCAATGCCTGAGCAGGCTCATGGATATCTGTGAGCAGGGTACAGCCAAAGGTACTTTTTATTTCCTGAAAGATTTTCAGGCCTTCATCCAGTCCCGGGCCGCGATAGGAACTCAAAGAGGAACGGTTTGCCTTGTCAAAACTGGCCTTGAAAACCCAGGGGATACCCAGCTTCTGAGTAACCTGTGCATAGTGCTCGGCCACTTGCATGGCCATATCCCGCGATTCGAGCACATTCATGCCACCAAACAGCACAAACGGCAGCTGGTTACCGATACGAATGTCGGCCAGCGAAATAATCTTCTGCTCAGCCACCTTTGCTCACCTTATGCTTCAAGGCTGCAGCCACATAACAGCTGAACAGACCGTGGCCATCGCGCGGCGTGGAGGTAAACTCCGGATGGAACTGACAGGCCAAAAACCAGGGATGATCTGCCACTTCCACAACCTCAACCAGATCATCATGCGAGCGGCCGGTAATTTTCAGGCCAGCGGCCTCAAGCCTGGGAAGATAATTGTTGTTGACCTCATAGCGATGGCGGTGGCGCTCAACAATTTTCGTACTACCGTAGCATTGCGCCGCCAGCGAGCCTTCCGTCAACAAACATTCCTGACTGCCAAGGCGCATGGTGCCACCCATATCTGATCCTTCGCTACGCTGCTCAACGCGGCCATCCTCGACCCACTCAGTGATCAGCGCCACCAGTGGCTCTGGCGTGCCGGGCCGCAACTCAGTGGAGTTTGCCCCTTCAATACCTGCCACATTGCGGGCGAATTCAATCACCGCCAATTGCATACCAAGGCAGATGCCAAGGTAAGGAATCTTGCTCTCACGGGCATAGCGGATTGCCGCAATCTTTCCTTCGGTGCCACGATCACCAAAACCACCCGGCACCAAAATAGCGTCAAGATGCGCCAGCCGACCGATGCCATCGCGCTCTATTACCTCGGAATCGATATATTCGATATTGACCTTGCTCTTGTGAGCGATACCAGCGTGGGTCAAGGCCTCGTTCAGGGACTTGTAGGCATCAACCAGATCAATATATTTGCCAACCATGCCGATGGTTACTTCACCCTGCGGATTAAGCTGTGCTTCCACCACCCGGTCCCACTCAGAAAGATCTGGCGCCGGGCGACTAAGTCCAAACTTCTCCAGCACAATGTCGTCCATGCCCTGCTCATGCAAGACTCGCGGCACCTGATAGATGGTTTGGCAATCTGGCGCTGAAAACACTGCGCGCGCTTCAACATTAGTAAACAGTGCGATTTTTTCTCGCGCACCGCGAGGGATTTCGTGATCGGAGCGGCACACCAACATATCCGGCTGCAGACCAATGGAGCGCAGCTCTTTGACTGAATGCTGAGTTGGCTTGGTCTTGATCTCACCAGCTGAGGCGATATAAGGCACCAGCGTCAGGTGCACCAGCTGAGAGCGATTGGAGCCGAGTTGCACACGCAACTGGCGCACTGCTTCCAGAAACGGCAGAGACTCGATGTCACCAGCAGTACCGCCGATTTCAACAATGGCCACATCAAAACCGGCGGCGCCCTCAAAGATTTTCAGCTTTATCTCGTCAGTAATATGGGGGATCACCTGAACGGTAGCCCCCAGATATTCACCACGGCGCTCCTTGTCGAGCACATCCTGATAGACACGCCCGGCGCTGAAGCTGTTTTTACGTGTCAAACGGGTACGGATAAAGCGCTCGTAATGACCCAGATCCAGATCGGTCTCGGCGCCGTCTTCGGTGACAAACACTTCGCCGTGTTGATAGGGACTCATGGTGCCAGGATCGACGTTGATATACGGATCCATCTTGATCAGCGTCACCTTGAGACCACGGGCCTCGAGCAAGGACGCGAGAGATGCGGAAGTAATACCCTTACCAAGGGATGAAACAACCCCGCCTGTGACAAAAATGAATCGTGTCATGCACACACCGGATGATAGAAATGGACTGCGAACCCCTGAAAAATCAAGGAAAAATCAGAAGGTTGCGCGACAACAGGACGGGAGGAAATGCTAACAGAAGCGCCCCGCTGTCACAATGCGGAATCCTCGATGAGCAGCCGAAAAGCTGTTTCCCCCGGGGACGGAGACCACCCGTCTGCCACCCCTATGGAGGCCACAGCAACCAGCTCATCACCGACAAAAAACAGGGGCAGGCGTTGCCGACGCCAGGGAGGAACCCCCGCAGAGCGCCATAATTCAGACACTTGCCGATGATGGCCGCGCAACAGGATACGCTCACCGCCACTGGCGGCACGCACCATCAGGCTCTGCCCGGCATCCCGTATCTCCAAACCCTCGCCATCTGTAACCCGGATATCTACCGGGCCAAGCCGCAGTAGCGGCTGACTCGCCGGCTGCCAAAGGGCACTGTCAGTCAAGGGTGCACGTTGACCCGGCGCCAGCAGCCAAAGCCGCTGTCGGTAGCGCACCAACTCACCATCATGCCAGACAACTTCAGGCTGACGGTCATCTGCGGCCATCACCATGTCGGAGTCGATACGGGCGATGTTGTCCGCCGAGGGGGGGCGCATGCCACGCTGGCGTAACCAGCCATACAGCAAGTTGCGCCTCCTCGCCGGGGACAGCTGACTCCACAAGGGCAATGACAGGCTATCCCGGTCACCATCACAAGCCACCAAATCTGCCGCCGCCAGCTCATCCAGCAACTGCGCCTGCTCAGCCAGCACCGACGCGGACATTGCAATATGGCGGACGCCATCCGGCCACCGCTGTGCCATTGCCGGCAACACCCGGTGACGAACAAAATTGCGGTCAAAATGGAGCTCATCGTTAGCCGGATCGTCGATCCAGCTGAGCTGCCACTGCTGCGCCACTGTTTCCAGCTGGCCCCGCGACCAGTCCAGCAAGGGGCGCAGGATATCCCGGCCCTGCCATGACTGCCTGGCGGCCATGGCCGCCAGACCACGCATGCCGGAGCTGCGCATCAGGCGCAGTAGCAGCGTTTCCGCCTGATCGTCACGATGATGAGCGAGTAGCAGCACATCGCCGTCCGCCAGGTAGGATAGCAGGGCCGCCCGCCGTGCCGTGCGAGCACGGGCCTCAAGATTACCCCCGGCAGCCAGCGCTACCCGCTGGGCAGCAAAAGCCACAGCACAGCGCTCGGCTTGCTGCTGGCAATGTTGCAGCCACTGGTCTGCGTCAGGGTGGATACCATGGTGGATATGAACGGCTAGCAGGCGCTCGCCAAGTCCGGCGCGGCACAGAGCCTGCAGCAACACCGATGAATCAAGGCCGCCGCTGAAACCCAATACCAGACGCCCTTGCACACTGGCCAGTTGATCAGCAAGAAAGACCGGAAGATCGTCAGCCTGCATGAATCTGCCCTGCCCTGATAACACGCCCAGTGCAAGGAGCCCGGTTATTCGGCGCCAGGCTTGCCTGCCACATTGCTGTAACCAGCCAGACGCTTGTAGCGCCGGGATACCAGCTCATCCGGCGCCAGACTACCAAGCTTATCAAGCTGGACCAGTAAACTCTGCCGCACCCGCTCAGCCATCTGGTCATAATCACGATGGGCACCACCAAGCGGTTCCGGTAACACCTCATCAACAATGCCCAGTTCGTGCAGACGACCGGCCGTCAGGCCCATGGCCTCCGCCGCGTCCGGCGCCTTATCCGCGCTGCGCCACAGGATAGAGGCACAGCCCTCCGGAGAAATAACTGAATAGGTGGAGTACTGCAGCATCTGCAGGTGGTCACACACGCCAATGGCCAGCGCACCACCAGAGCCGCCCTCACCCACCACCGTGGCAATAATCGGCACCCGCAGTCTCGACATAACCATCAGGTTACGGGCAATGGCCTCGCTCTGGCCTCGCTCTTCCGCATCGATACCGGGGAAGGCTCCGGGAGTATCAATAAATGTCACTATCGGCAGCCGGAAACGTTCTGCCATTTCCATCAAACGCAAAGCCTTGCGATACCCCTCAGGGCGAGGCATGCCAAAGTTACGTCGCACCTTCTCTTTTACTGACCGCCCCTTCTGATGGCCAATTACCATCACCGGACGCCCCTCGATTCGCGCAATGCCGGCAACAATGGCCGCGTCGTCGGCAAAAGTGCGATCACCGTGCAACTCATCAAAATCAGTAAACACCCGGCGCAGATAGTCCAGGGTATAAGGGCGATGCGGATGACGAGCCAGCTGGGAAATCTGCCAGGAAGTCAGATTTTTGAAAATGGACTCGGTCAGACCAATGCTTTTGTCCTGCAGACGGCGAATCTCTTCCGAGATATTGACCTCGCTGCCATTACCGACCAGCCGCAGCTCCTCGATCTTCGCCTCCAGCTCTGCGATAGGTTGCTCAAATTCGAGGAAATTCGGGTTCATTTGTCTGCCAGTTCCACTCGATAGCCTGAAAGTGGCCCAAGTGTAGCGGGGCCACGGCGGATCGTCACCCTTAGCACCCTGCTACAGCACCGGAATTGCATTGCAAACTGTAACCCCCGCCCATCTGCCGGGGTTAAGGCTTAGTTAAGACAGCAGGCGCAGGCTAGGCCAACTATCCACTCGGGGTTGCCACGCCAGCTATGTACACAGCCGCACTACGCTACTCACTTGTCGGCATCATGGCCACGTCTGTCCACTATGGCGTCCTCATCCTGCTGGTTGAGCAGATGCAGCAAACCGCCACCGTGGCCACTTGGTGGGGAAGCCTTGTTGGCGCCCTTGTTGCTTACACTGGCAACCGTATCTACACCTTTTCCAGCAAGGCATCCGCCTTGGTTACTCTGCCGCGTTTTCTGGCCGTCGCCGGCGTCGGAATGGCGATCAATACCTCTACCGTCTGGTGGCTAACGGAAACCGTCCAGATCTACTACTTGATCGCCCAGCTAATCGCCACCCTGACCGCCCTCGCATTAACCTTCGTCCTGAACCACTGGTGGACCTTCCATGAATAAAATGAATCTCTCCCTGGAAAAGCCCGCACTCTCCATTGTGGTACCCGTATTCAATGAGCAGGAAGTGCTGGCAATTTTTCACCAGCGCCTGACAGAATCTTTGGGATCGTTAAGAGATGACACTGAAATCATTTACATCAACGATGGCAGCCGTGATGCGAGCGCTAGAATTATCGAGGGCCTGCGTAACACCGACCCCAGAGTCGGCCATATAAGCCTTAGCCGTAACTTTGGCAAAGAAGCGGCCATGTCGGCAGGACTGGAAGCATCATGCGGGCAAGCCGTAATTATCATTGATGCTGACCTGCAGGACCCGCCTGAGCTTATTCCTTCCATGCTGAGCGCCTTCGAGCAGGGCGCAGACATTGTCAATATGCGGCGCCGCCATCGTCATGGCGAAACCTGGCTAAAAAAGAAAACAGCTGCCCACTTTTATCAGGTCATGGAGAAAATCGGTGAAGTTCCCATTCAACGTGACGTAGGTGACTTTCGCCTTCTAAGCAGGCGCGTAGTAGATGCGCTTAATGCCATGCCAGAGCGCAACCGTTTTATGAAGGGTCTTTTCTCATGGGTTGGCTACCATAATATCATCATCGAATATGACCGCGATCCGCGGGCGGCGGGAAGCAGCAAGTTTCATTATTGGAAGCTATGGAATTTTGCCATTGAAGGCATTACCTCGTTTTCCGTTATGCCGATAAAGCTGGCCTCCTATGCTGGCTTCGCCAGCGCGTTACTAGCTGTGCTACTAGGACTCTTCTTCCTGATAAAAACACTGTTCTTTGGCGACCCTGTTGATGGTTTCCCGACACTTATTCTCACCATTCTATTTATGGGTGGGCTACAGCTCATGGCCATCGGCATCATGGGCGAATACGTCGGCAGATTGTTTATCGAGAGCAAGCAGCGCCCTCTTTACCTTCTTGACTACTATCACCCTGCGCAAACTACCAGAGCCGTCAAAGCCGACCTCCGAGTGAATCATGCCGCAAGCAGATAAACACACAGGACAACTACAGGCCATTTGGGTTGCCATTGTCTTTCTGGCTCTTATCAGGCTTGTTTCAATTGGTCTTTACCCGTTGATGGAAACCACTGAAGCGCGCTATGGCGAAATGGGCAGGCTGATGCTGACCAGTGGCGACTGGATAACTCCATGGATTGACTACGGTGAACCCTTCTGGGGCAAGCCGCCGGCATCAGTGTGGGCCACCAGCACTGGCCTATCGTTGTTCGGCATCAACGAGTTTGGCGCCCGGTTTCCCCACTGGCTATTCGGCATTATTACTGCCGCTGGAACCTGGCACCTTGCTCGCCGACGCAGCGTGGAAGTGGCCACCATGGCCACCGCAATCCTGGGCTCATCCATGCTATTTCTGATTGCCAGCGGCGCGGTAATGACGGACATGCTGATGACCGTCGGCATAACCATGACCATGGCTGGATTCTGGCTGGCCATGGAACAATCCGGCCCTCGCCTTGGCGGATCATTCATGCTGTTTGTCGGGCTTGCTGTCGGCCTATTGGCCAAAGGCCCCGTTGCGGTGGTTCTGTGTGGGCTACCCCTGGGGCTTTGGACGCTTTGGAACGGCAAGCTGGTGCTTGTCTGGCAACGAATCCCATGGATACGCGGACTGCTTTTCACGCTACTGCTAAGCGTTCCCTGGTACTGGTTGGCGGAACAGCGCACGCCGGGTTTCCTTGAATACTTTCTGGTCGGCGAACACTGGAAGCGCTTTACCGTAAGCGGCTGGAGCGGTGACCTTTATGGCAAAGCCCATGACTTTCCACGGGGCAGTATCTGGCTGTTTGCTCTGGCAGCGTTCCTGCCATGGACATTCCTGATTCCCGCTGCCGTTTATCGCGGGCGCAACAAAAGCAAGCAGCAAATAAAATCTGATGACGCTCAAAATGCTCGTCTATGGAAGCGCTTTCTGCTCCTGTGGGCGCTTTCACCCATGCTGTTTTTTACCATGTCAGGCAATGTGCTGATCACCTATGTGCTGCCTGCAGCACCAGCCATTGCCCTTTTGGCCAGCGAGATGATGTCGCGAAGACTGCCTCACACACAATCTCTGAAAACTGTTCTTAGCGGAGTTATTTTTTCAAGCTTTGTGATGCTGTCTTCCCTGATCTATGTGGTGGTCAATGCTGACCAATTAAACTCGACGAAGATGCTGATAAGTTATTACAAATCCCAAGGAGACGTTTCCATACCTCTTTACTTCTATGGTGACCGTCGACAGTACTCCGCTAACTTTTATCTTCAACGCCCTGTGACTTACCTGCTAAACGAGGAAGAAATAGATCAGGTGGCAGCACAGAGGCCGATACAACTGGCAATTCAGCGCAGGCAATATAACCGGCTATCTGAAGAACGTCAGGCCAGCCTGAAAGTGCGAGCAGCAACTGGAGATTGGCTGTTATCCGGGGTCATTCCCAAGTAATGCCTGGCGGCAGGTCAGTATTGCAGGGTGACCGCGTGGCTGCCAAAGCGACCGCGCAGGTCGTCTAGCAAGGCTTCTTCGGGCGCCACATGCCAGTCGTCGCCTAGCAACATCTGGCCACTGCCCAAGGGATGGGCCAACTGCAGCATGATCGGGCAATTGCCGCCACGATAAGGGGTTAGTAGTTGGCGCAGCTGCTCAGGCAACCCGTCAGCCACTGGCACCTGCACCAGCAGACGACGAGCGAACTGCTCTCGAGCACGACGAATATCCATGATTTCATCCGCGGATACGGAGATCACCATCTCGCCATCCCCTTGGGGCCGACGCCGCACAGCTCCACGAATAATGAGAACCACGTCTTGCTGCAGCAGGTCACCATACTGGCGATAGGCTTCACCAAAGACAGAAACCTCAATGCGCCCGGTTTTATCATCCAGAGTAATGAACGCGAGTCGCTCACCACTTTGCTTGCTCTTGGTCTGGCGTAGCTGCACCACCTGACCTGCAATTAAGGCCAGCTCACCCTTGCCAGTGGGCTGCAAGGCGTTAATGCGACTGCTAACCATATGACGCAGCTCTGCTTCATACTGATCAATAGGATGGCCAGTCAGGAACAGCCCCAGAGTGTCCTTTTCCCCTTGCAGGCGCACATCATCACGCCACGGTCTGGTGGTCTGCCATGCCACTTCTGTCACCGACTGGGCTTCGATCCCACCACCGAACAAATCACCCATGCCGGCCTCTGCGTTACGTGCATCCTGCTCCGCCGCCTGAATCGCATCGCTGAGAGTAGCCATCAAAGTAGAGCGATCCTGAACATCCCGCTCGGGCGCCAACTGATCCAACGCCCCAGCGCGAATCAATGCCTCCAGAGAACGTCGATTAACCTTGCGCAAATCGATGCGCCGACAGAAATCGAATAAATTAGCAAACGGACCATCATCATCACGAGCACTGACAATGGCGTCGATCGGGGCTTCGCCCAATCCCTTAATGGCTCCCAGTCCATAAACAATATGGCCTTCCGGATTGGCGGTAAAACGAAAACCACAACTGTTTACATCCGGCGGCAGCACCTTGAGACCCATATGACGACACTCATCAATAAAGGTCACCACCTTGTCGGTGTTGTGCATATCCGCAGAAATCACCGCCGCCATAAACTCCGCAGGATAATGGGCTTTCAACCAAGCAGTCTGATAAGCCACCAGCGCATAGGCTGCAGAGTGGGACTTGTTGAAACCATAACCGGCAAACTTTTCCACCAGATCAAAAATCTTGATGGCCAGCCCCGCGTCGACGCCTTTCTCTTTGGCGCCTCCTTCAAAGACCGCGCGCTGTTTCTCCATCTCCTCAGGCTTTTTCTTACCCATAGCGCGGCGCAGCAAATCAGCACCGCCCAAGGTATACCCGGCCAGCTCCTGGGCAATCTGCATCACCTGTTCCTGATACAAAATAACCCCATAAGTGGGCTCAAGAATGGGTTTCAGCCATTCATGCTGATACTGCGGATCCGGATAGGCCAGCGGCTCACGACCATGCTTGCGGTTGATAAAGTTATCCACCATGCCCGACTCCAATGGACCCGGGCGATATAACGCTACCAACGCAATAATATCTTCAAATACGTCAGGCTTGAGTTTGCGAATCAGCCCCTTCATACCCTCTGATTCAAGCTGGAAGACCGCGGTGGTCTCGCCCTGCTTAAGCAGATCAAAACTCTTCTTGTCAGTCAGCGGAATAGTGGTGATATCGATTGGCTCATTGCCCGCGGGAACAATACGGGCATTAATTGCCTTTACAGCCCAATCGATAATGGTCAGGGTCTTCAGACCAAGAAAGTCAAACTTCACCAGCCCGGCAGCTTCCACATCATCCTTGTCATATTGGGTAACAAGGCTCTCGCCTAACTCATCACAATGCAACGGAGCAAAATCCGTCAACTTACCCGGTGCGATAACCACGCCGCCGGCATGCTTGCCCACATTTCGGGTGAGGCCCTCCAGCTTAAGCGCCATTTCCCAGATTTCGCGGACAGAGTCGCCATCGTTACCCGAGCTGGCCAGCAGGTCACGTAGCGGTTCCTCTTCTTCCAGCGCCTTTTCCAATGTCATGCCGGGCGTGCCGGGAATCATCTTCGACAAACGATCAGCCAGACCGTAGGGCTTGCCTTGCACGCGCGCCACATCGCGCACCACCGCCTTGGCGGCCATTGAGCCGAAGGTGATAATCTGCCCCACCGCTTCCCGGCCATACTTGTCCGCCACGTACTGAATTACGCGGTCACGCTTGTCCATACAGAAGTCGACGTCAAAGTCAGGCATGGACACCCGGTCCGGGTTAAGAAAGCGCTCGAACAGCAGGTCATATTCGATCGGATCAAGATCGGTAATTTCCAACGCATAGGCCACCAACGAACCCGCCCCCGAGCCCCGCCCTGGTCCAACGGGTACATCATTGGCTTTGGCCCAACGTATAAAGTCGGAAACAATCAGAAAGTAGCCAGGAAAGCCCATCTGATTGATAACATTCAGTTCAAACTGCAATCGCTCATCATACTCGGGGCGACGCCGGGCAATTTCCGCAGGATCATGAAAAAGCTGCTGCAGCCGCGCATTCAGGCCGGTACGAGATTCCTGCTCGATAAACTGCTCAATAGTCTGCCCCTGAGGAATGGGAAACTCAGGCAGAAAATTTTTCCCAAGGGTGATATTCAGGGTACAGCGGCGAGCAATCTCCACACTGTTGGCCAGCGCCTCTGGGAGATCACTGAACAACTCCTGCATTTCCTCAGAGGTTTTCAGATACTGCTGATCACTGTAGCGACGCGGGCGGCGAGGATCATCAATAGCCGCCCCATCATGGATGCATACTCTGGCCTCATGGGCATCGAAATCATCCTGATGGAGGAAGCGCACATCGTTAGTGGCCACCAATGGAAGACTTAATCGACTAGCCAGAGCCACGCTGGCGTGCAAACAGTTTTCGTCGCCAGGCCTTGAGGTGCGCTGCACCTCAAGATAAAAACTTTCTGGAAACCACTGACTGAGCTCAGTCGCCAGCTGCTCAGCCTGCTCGATTTTTTCAGCCAACAATAGCTGGCCAAGCTCACCATGGCGCGCCGCAGACAGCACAATCAGCCCGTCATTAAGCTCCGCCAGCCATTCTCGTTTTATCAACGCCTTGCCACGTTGCTGGTTGTGCTGCCAGGCCCGGGAAATAAGCAGCACCAGATTCTGGTAGCCCTGTTCATTACGGACCAGCACACAGACTGGCGCGGGGTCGGCAATAAAACGACTCTCCAGCCACAAATCCGCGCCAACGATGGGCTTGATTCCAGCCCCCTCTGCCGCCCTGTAGAACTTGATCAGGCCGAACAGGTTGGAGTCGTCGGTAACCGCCACCGCTGGCATACCCAGCTCCGCACACCGCTTCGCCAAGCCCTTGACCCGCACCACGCCGTCCACCAGCGAGTAGTCCGTGTGCAAACGCAGATGTACGAAAGCGGGTTGGCTCATGCAGGCTCCAGTGAATCAAAAATCAGTCAATGCTCAGACGAGCCCCAAACAGCGGGCCACAGGAGCATAGGAGCGGCGGTGTTCCGGCAACGGTCCCAGCCGCTGTAAAGCCGCCATATGCTCGGCAGTAGGATACCCTTTATGGCGATCAAACCCGTAATCCGGGTGACGCTGGTGCAGTAGCCGCATTTCTTCGTCGCGGGCCACTTTGGCAATAATAGAAGCGGCGCTAATAGCCGGAATGCGACGGTCACCTTTGACCACCGCCTGGGCCGGGCAACCGAAGTCTGGGACCTTGTTACCATCCACCAACACGGCCTGAGCCTCAATGGCCAGCCCTGCCACCGCCCTGCGCATTGCCAGCATGGTGGCATGAAAAATATTTAATTGGTCGATTTCCTCTGCTTCCGCCCGGCCCAGGCTCCACGCCAGAGCATTTTCACGAATCAAAGGGGCCAGCAATTGACGGCGTTTTTCCGATAGGACTTTACTGTCTGCCAAACCGGCAATCGGTTTGCTCGGGTCAAGAATTACCGCAGCGGTTACCACCGCGCCGACCAACGGGCCTCGACCCACCTCATCCACACCGGCGATCAGCAGGCCTGGCCGCCAGACAAATGCGCTGGGCAGAAAAGGCTCCGTCAGCGGGTATTCGGAAAATGGATGGCTCACTCCTGCTCCATCAGAGCAGAGACAGCGGCGGCGGCCCGCTCACTGGCATTACGGCTGAGCTGCTGATGAATCTGATCAAAGCGCTCCACCAGCTCTGCAGCACGCTGTGGGGCATCGAGCCATAGCTCCAGCTCAGCAATCAGGTTATCCGCTGTCATATTGCCTTGAATAACCTCCGGCACCACCGTTTGACCGGCGAGCAGGTTGGGCAGGCCAACAATATCGGTAACCGCCAGGGAGCGGGCTATCCAGTAGGTAATCCAGCCTACCCGGTAAGCAATCACCATGGGCCGTTTTACCAGCAAAGCTTCCAGTGTGGCGGTACCGGATGCCAGTAGCACCAGATCCGAGGCGGCCATAGCCTCACGGCTATGGCCATCGATGACGGTAAGGTAGGGACGTGACTGCCCGGCCAGTGTGGCGTCGATCTGCTGACGACGGGCGGGATTCGCGGCCGGGACGACAAAGTGCAGCTCCGGCCGACGGGCAGCAAGCTCATCAATCACCTTGAGGAAGGTGGGCCAGAGAGCTTTGACTTCACCGCCGCGGCTGCCGGGCAGTACGCTAATAATAGTGCGCTGCATCGGTAAGTTCAGTTGCGCTCGAAGTGCCGGTGCATCCATACGCATGGGAATCTTGTCGGCCAGAGGATGCCCAACAAACTCCACCGGCACGTCGTGATCGCGATAAAACTGCGCCTCGAACGGCAGCAGTGCCAACATCAGATCAACGCTGGCACGAATACCTTTAACTCGACCCTTGCGCCATGCCCACACGGATGGGCTGACATAGTGGGTGGTACGAATGCCTGCCTGGCGTAATCGCCTTTCGATGCCTAAATTAAAATCCGGCGCATCGATACCGATACACACATCCGGCTTTTGCTGCAGCAGAAAGTCCACCAGCTGGCGACGCAGACGAAAAAGCTCCGGCAGACGTCCCAGCACCTCGGTGATCCCCATCACCGAAAGACGCTCCATGGGGAAAAAACTTTCCAGCCCCTGCTCTGCCATCAGGCTACCGCCGACACCGATAAAGCGAACACCCGGATAACGCTGTCGTAAAGCTGCCATCAGGCCTGCACCAAGAATATCACCGGACTGTTCGCCGGCAACCAGAGCAACAAGCGGCGAAGTGCTGGCCATAATCAGCGGGTGATGCCGCGCTCCGAGGCGCGCAGAGAGTCAATAAATAACTGCAGTTCAGCCGCCGCGGGCATGGCCTCAAGCTCAGCCATGGCTTGCTCAAGGGTCATTCCCTGACGGTAAACTATTTTATAAGCCTGACGCAGGCCGCTAATAGTCTCGGCACTCCAGCCGCGCCGCTTCATGCCCTCAAAGTTCATGCTGCGCGCCGACGCCGGATTGCCCCCAACCATAACGTAGGCCGGAATATCCTTGACGATCAGGCTGCAACCCGCAGACATGGCATAGGAGCCGATTTTGCAAAACTGATGCACACCGGTCATGCCGCCGAGAATGACCCCATCGCCAATATGTACATGGCCGGCAATCCCTGTGGTATTAGCAAAAATATTGTCGTTACCGATCATGCAATCGTGGGCCACATGCACCCCGACCATCAACAAATTACGGTCGCCAATACGGGTCAGACTGTTGTCCTGAATAGTGCCACGGTGGATGGTAACGTGCTCACGAATAACGTTGTCGTCGCCGATCTCAAGCCGGGTCGGCTCGTCACGATATTTCTTGTCCTGACATTCGGCGCCAACAGAAGCAAACTGGAAAATTCGGTTATTGCGGCCGATACGAGTCGGACCTTGAACAACCACATGGGGACCGATCACAGTGCCAGCGCCGACTTCCACACCAGGACCAATAATGGACCAGGGGCCAACCTGCACGTCCTCAGCCAGCGATGCGGCGGGATCAATAATTGCTGTCGGATGAATCATCGTCCGGTTCCGAAAAGTTGTAAGACAGACACCTCACGGTGTCGTAAAGCCCTGAGTATAGCCCGAAACAGTGAAGCCGATGAGCTACCGAGTCACAGCCGCAGTTCAGCAACCATAAACTCAGCTGAGGCCACCAGCTGGCCGTCAACGCGGGCCTCGCCGGAAAACTTGAGAATATTGCGCTTCACCGCGATATAGCTGGCCTTCAAGTGCAGCTGATCGCCAGGCACTACCTGACGCTTGAAGCGCGCCTTATCGACCCCACAGAGAACATACATATAACCATCGTCCGGGCGTCGGTCTTCGGTGACGAAACCAAGCACACCGGCCGCCTGAGCCAGTGCTTCAATAATCAGCACACCCGGCATAATGGGCTGCTGCGGGAAATGGCCGTTAAAAAAGGGTTCGTTCACAGAGACATTCTTAAGCGCCTCAATAGACACACCCGGCTCGATCTCCACAACCCGATCCACCAGCAAAAACGGGTACCGATGGGGCAAATATTCTCTGATCTGATTGATATCCATGAAATTCTCTACAGGGCAGGTCACTCTGCCGGGTTACTGTCGTCCAGACGTCGCTCTAGTGCGGTTAATCGCTTGGCCATTTTATCAAGATGACGGAAGCGTACTGCATTGCGCCGCCAGGTTGCATGATCGGTTTCCGGCACCCCGGAGGCATAAACGCCCGCCTGACGCAGCGAACCACTGACCATGGTTTTTCCCAGCACCTGAACCTGATCTGCGATTTCCAGATGGCCGGCAACACCCACCTGCCCACCAAACGCACAGAACCTGCCAATACTGGTGCTACCCGCCACACCAACCTGAGCCGCAATAGCAGTGCCATCGCCCACCGTGACATTGTGGGCAATATGCACCTGATTATCGATAATCACATGATCACCAATGACCGTGTCTTCAATTGCTCCACGGTCGATGGTTGTACCGGAGCCGATTTCACAATCTGCGCCAATACGCACCGTGCCGATCTGACATATCTTGGTCCAGCCTTTACCGTTGAAAGCAAAGCCGAACCCGTCACAGCCGATCACTGTGCCGGCGTGGATAGTAGTCCGTGGACCAATATCAACACCATGGTAGATTGTAACATTTGGCCAAAGGCGAACCCCGTCGGCGAGCCGTGCACCAGCACCAATCACGCTACCGGCCATAACCACTACCCCCGCCCCCAGCTCCGCACCTGCCTCCACCACCACATTAGCCCCTACTGAGGCGGACTCATCAATGCGGGCGGAGGGATCAATCACCGCCGTCGGGTGCACGCCGGCGGGCGCCGACGGTGCAATATCGAATTGCTGACTAAGCACCGCAAAAGCGAGATGCGGGTCCTTAACAACCAGGGTCGGCACCGGACAGGAATCACTATCTGTTTCGCGACATATCACTGCCGCCGCGCGGGTTTCTTTCAGTAAAGAACGATACTTCGAGTTGGTAAGAAAGCTGATCTGCCCTTCTGTGGCTCCAGCAAGGGTGCCGAGGCCCGATATCACCACAGAAGGCTCGCCGTTCAAGCCGGCATCCAGCAATCTGGCAATTTCCCCCAACGTCATCATCAGTCGAGCCTTACTTCATAAGATTGATTTGCTTGGTCACGTCAGCCGTGATGTCCACAGTGGCCGATGAGAACAGTACCGCCTGCTTCACTAGAACCAGATCGTAGCCCTTCTCTTTCGCCAGATCGGTCACTGCTTTTTCCAGCTTGGGAGACATGGCGGCCTGAAGTTCTTCCTGGCTCTGCTGAAGACGCTGTTGCAAAACCTGCTGCAGCGAGCGGAACTCAATCATCTTGGCATCTCGGTCGTCAGTCAGCGACTGGCTCTGGTCACGACTCATGGCGACGCCTTCTTTTTGCAGACGCTCTTCAATTTTCATGATGTCGTCGCGCAGTTTGCGCAACTTGTTTTCCTGACCCTGCATATCGCTCTGAAACTTTTCCACACGGGCCTTCACCTCTGAGGTCTCGCCCAGTGCGCGCTCTGGATCGACAACCACAATCTTCGGCTCCGCCAGCGCAAGAGCAGGCAACAGTAACAGTGCAGCAAAAATCGTCTTCGTTGTTTTCATTTTTAGTCTCCTAGAAAGCCTGGCCAAGGGAGAACTGGAACACTTCCGTATCGTCTCCCGGTTTCTTGCCAATTGGCTTGGCAAAACTGAATCCCAGCGGACCGATTGCGGTCAACCAGGACAATCCGACACCAACCGACGTGCGCAGTTCATCTACGGCGAAATCAAGCCCTAGCGAACCATCAATATCCGTCTGCCAGACGTTACCCGCGTCAGCAAACAGGAAAGTTCTCAGACTGCGACTATCCGGAGCGAAGGGTGGCGGAAAAAGCAGCTCAATACTAGCTTCAGTAAGGAAATTACCGCCGATCGGGTCTGGATCGGGGTCGAAAATATTGTTCTGAACCGACAAGAACGTCGGCGAACGGGGGCCCAGAGAGCGAGCCCGGAAGCCGCGCACCGAACCAATACCACCAGAGAAGTAGTTCTCATAAAATGGCAATAGCAGATCACTGCCGTAACCATCACCAAAGGCAACATCGCCTCGAGTGCGCAGGGTCAAGTTACGACTCACCGGGAAGTAACGCTGCCCGGTCCAGGATAGCTTGTAAAAGCCATAATCACTGCCTGGCGCAGCCACTTCCAAAGCAACATTCTGTGACCAGCCACGGTCCGGGAACACACCTCGGTTCAGGGTGCTCACCTGCCAGCTACCATTCAGCTTTAGCGACTGGAAATCACTACGGCCTTCGCGATTCAGGAATTCCTGAATTGTATAAGCCACAAAAGTGCCAGTAACGATATCAAGCTGGTCCACACCGAAACCGAAGTTCAAGCGGGCATACTCCGATATGGGGTAGCCATAGTTAACAGACGCGCCGACTCGGTTGGCGCTATAACTGGTAATTGTGGTCTTACTGAAGTCCGTTGCGGTGTAATACAAACTGAACCCGCGGCTAACACCATCCAGCGTGTAATAAGGATTGAGGTAGGAGAAGTTATAACTGTCCGTTACCTCACTGCGACTAATAGCGAAAGACACCCGATTACCGGTGCCCATATAGTTATTCTGGCTGACATTGGCACCGAAAATGAAACCGCTGGAGTCAGAATAGCCCACGTTAGCGCCAATTGAGCCAGATGGCTGCTCTTCGACTTTATAGGTCACATCAACCAGATCTTCCGCACCCGGAACGCGGGGTGTTTCCGCTTCAACCACACTGAAAAAGCCAAGACGCTGCAAACGGTCGCGCGACAAGTTGATCAGGGCGCTGTTTGCCGGGGCGCGTTCAAACTGCCGCAACTCCCGACGCAGTACGCTATCCACTGTTTTGCTATTGCCGGCGAAGTTAATGCGCCGCACATACACCTTGCGGCCAGGATTCACGAAAAAGGTCACATCAACGGTGTCATCTTCTTCGTTGGTTTCGGTGAAGCCATCGACCTCAGCAAAGGTGTAGCCTTCGTTACCTAAACGACGGGTCAGCAGATCACTGGTATAGGTCAGTAGCTGCTGCGAGAACACCTGCCCTTCACGAACCACCAGCAGCGGTTTCAGTTGCTCCTCGTCCACCACCAGATCGCCGGCGAGTTTGACGTTTTTTACCTTGTAGCGCTTACCCTCTGTGATATTCAGGGCAACATAAACTTCTCGCCAATCCGGGGTAACAGCGACCTGAGTCGATTCGATGGAAACATCAACGTAGCCCCGATCCAGATAAAACGAACGCAACCGTTCAATATCACCGCCAAGTCTCTCGCGGGAGTACTTATCATCGCCCTTGAAGAACGAAGTCAGATGTGAGGATCTCAGCTGAAAATCCTTAAGCAGCTCCTCATCAGTAAAGGCCTGATTACCGACTACATTGATGTCGCGAATACGGGCTGGCTTGCCCTCGTAGATTTTTATATTCAGCGCAATCCGATTGCGCGGCAGCGGCACCGTTTCCGATTCGATGGTCGCCCCGTAGCGCCCCTGGGCCACATACTGGCGCTCCAGTTCGCCAGTAATTCCATCCAGAGTCGAACGGCGAAACACTTCCCCTACAGTCAAGCCCGCATTCTTCAGGCCTTTCATCAACTCTTCGGTATCAATCGACTTGTTGCCGGTAATATCAATTTTTGCAATGGATGGACGCTCCTGAACGATAACGACCAGAACATCACCCTCGCGACCAAGCTGGACGTCCTCGAAATCGCCACTGCCATAAAGACTGCGCGCGGCATCTGCAAGCCGGCCACCGTCAGCAAGATCGCCTTTCTGAATGGCAAGGTGGCGAAAAACTCTCTCCACCGGCAGTCGCTGCAAGCCCTCCACACGGATATCGGACACGCGGAATGCCGCCTCAGCGGCTGACACAGCCACACTAGAGATCAGGCAACATAGACCCAGCAAAGCAACAGCAAGACGCAAAAAAAATCCCCCGACCATTAATTCAGGAACCTGGAAATATCATTTACTACGGCGAACACCATTAGCCCCATCACCAGCACCAGGCCAACATTCTGCGCCGCCATCAGAAAGCGTTCCGGCAGCGGCCTGCGAACCACCATCTCGGTGACGCCAAATACGATCCACCCACCATCCAGCATGGGCACGGGCAGCAGATTGATAACGCCGAGGCTGACGCTAAAAAACGCCAGAAACAGCATAAACGTAACCAACCCAACCGCCGCCGTATCTCCCGCCGCCTGAGCAATGGTCAGTGGTCCACCAAGGGTCTTCACGGACAACTGGCCATTGAACAGCTTGGCAATGGAGCCAAGGATCATGGTGGTCTGTTGCCAAACCCGCAGCCCTGCCTCTGGCAAAGCCGACAGCGGACCATAATGAATCTGACGCAGGCCGGCAATGCCGATTCCAGCACGGCCAAAAGTCTCCCCGGACTCTGTCACCGCTTCCGGAACCAGAGTTAAGGACATCGGGCTACCATCGCGAACCAGGTCGAGGCGCAAAGGCTGCTCGGGGCTGGCTCGAATCAGGCTAACCCACTGCTGCCAGTCGTCTACCGGCTCACCATCCACCGCCAGCACCCGGTCACCACTTCGCAGTCCGGCTCGATCCGCGGCACCGCCACTGACCACGGTGCCGGCAACTGCCTGCGGCACCTGTGCCGTAATACCCAACACCTGCAGTGGGTTTTCTTCCGGCTGGCCAGCCCAATCGTGTAACGGCAACCAGACGTTGCGCAGGTCGCCGCGCTGATCACGCACCGTCACGGCGATATCGCGGGATTCGCCGGCAAAACGAATCAAGCCGTTGATCACCGCCTGCCAGCTGGACGTATCCTGCCCTTCAATGGCAACCAGCTCGTCACCGCTTTTCAACCCTGCCTGTGCTACCGCAGTGGCCGGAGAGATATCGCCAAGTACTGGAATACGGCTGGTCTCACCATTAAGCAACACCAGCCAATAAAGAAAGAACGCCAGCACCAGATTAGCCAGCGGGCCGGCAGCATAGGTAATCACACGTTGCCAGGCAGGCTTGCCAGAAAACTCCAGTTCTTTATCTGCCTCTTCAATTTCACAGTCACGGCGGTCCAGCGGTTTAACGTAACCACCCAGTGGAATCGCCGAAACAACAAAGTCTGTGCCGGCACGATTGCGCCAGCCAAACAACCTCGGGCCAAAGCCAATGGAGAAAGTCAGCACTCGGACGTTGAATAGCCGCATGGCCAGATAGTGACCAAACTCATGGATGGCGACGATCACCACAATGGTGACGATAAAAGCGAGCACGGTCTGCATCAGTGATTTACCCCGCCATGCTGACGGATCCATGCGCGGGCATGGTCACGGCTGCGCTGATCCACGGCAAAAATCTCCTCCAACCCGCTGCAGCTGACGGCGGACAAATGCTGCAGGGCGTCCTCGACGCAAACCGGAATAGCCATAAATGGTAACTGTTGATCAATGAATGCCTGCACTGCGACTTCGTTAGCGGCGTTTAGCACCGCACTAGCCGCACCGCCAGCTCGCAACGCCTCGCGAGCCAAACGAAGGCAGGGAAAGCGCTGCAGATCCGGCGCCGCAAAGGTGAGCTGCGACAGGCTCAGAAAATCCAACCGGGGAGCACCAGACGCGACCCGCTGGGGCCAAGCCAGGCCACAGGCAATCGGAGTACGCATATCCGGCGTCCCCATCTGGGCCAGCACCGAACCGTCATCGTATTCGACCATCGAATGCACCACGCTCTGCGGATGAACCACCACGTCGATAAGTGACTCATCCATGGCAAACAACCAACTTGCCTCGATTAGCTCCAGCCCCTTGTTCATCAAGGTGGCGGAGTCAACCGAGATCTTCGGGCCCATGTCCCAGTTCGGATGATTCAGCGCCTCAGCCACGGTCACCGTGGCCAGCTGCTCCTCACTGTGATTGCGGAACGGCCCGCCGGAGGCCGTCAACAACAGACGACGAACACCGCGCAGAGAGCGCCCCGCCTCAGGCAGACACTGAAAGATCGCATTATGTTCCGAATCGAGCGGAATCAACTCGGCACCATGCTGGCGCACCGCATCCATAAACAGTTGCCCGGTCACCACCAGAGCTTCCTTATTAGCCAGCAAAACGCGCTTGCCGGCGCGCACAGCGGCGAGCGTCGGACGCACGCCAGCTGCGCCAACGATGGCAGCCACCACTACATCGGTGTCCGCAGATTCAGCAATTTCTTCCAGGGCACGGTCGCCTTCCAGCACCTCCGTATCACAGCCCGCAGCATGCAGGTGGCTGCGCAGGTTGGCCGCCGCCGCCGCCTCACGCATTACCGCATATCGGGGACGGTGACGCAGGCACAGCTCTGCCAGCGACTGCCAGCGGGTAAACGCTGCCAGCGCAAACACCTGATATTGATCCGGGTGCCGATCCAGTACATCCAGAGTTTGCACGCCGATACTACCGGTAGCGCCAAGTACGGTGACTCGCTGCATCTCAGAGACCACCGGGCAAGCCGGTATGACTAAGGGCCATCAGCGCCACCGGCACTGCTGCGGTAACACTATCAATACGGTCAAGCATGCCACCATGTCCTGGCAGCATGGTGCCACTGTCCTTCACCCCAGCCTCGCGCTTGACCATGCTCTCGAAAAGATCACCCAACGCCGAGGCCAGCACGGTCAGCAAGGCCACCAGCATCAGCAGAGTGCGGTCGCCCCGCACAGGCGCCTGCCAGGCCACCAGTGCCACCACGGCAAGAGCCAGCGCAATACCACCAAGCAGTCCTTCAATGGTCTTGCCCGGGCTCACTCGGGCTGCCAGCTTGTGCTTTCCAAAAGCCCGCCCCGCAAAATAGGCGCCAGTATCCGCAGCCCAGACCCACAGTAGAATGAACAACAACGCCCAGGCACCATCCAGGCCAAGCGCGCCTTGCGACTGCACCTGTACCAGCGCAGCCCAGGAAGGCACCAACAAAACAAAACCGAGTAGCATCAATTGCCAGGGCCGACGCCAGAAACGGGCACTACCTGGATAGCCCAACACCAGCGCCAAGGCCCCTACCCAGAGCAGCGGCACCCAGGTCAGCAACCAAACCGGGCGGAACCACTCCGCTGCCGCCATTAGTGCTGCCAGCACCAACAGCCACAACACCCGAAGCGGCATAGAGGGGCGACCGGCCATGGCCGACCACTCCCAACCAGCGGCAAGGAAAAAAGCCCCAGCTGCCAGTGCAAACGCCTGTCGCTCAAGCAAAAACAAAGCGCCCAGTACAATCGGCAATAGCACTAGCGCGGTAATTATGCGCAACTTAAGCATCAGGCCTCTCCTTTCAGGCTGGCCACTTCCTCACCGGAACGACCAAAGCGACGCTGGCGACCCGCGTAGTCCGCCAGTGCCTGATCCAACATCGCCCCATTAAAATCCGGCCACAACACCGGGGTGAACCAGAGCTCGCTGTAAGCCGCTTGCCACAACAAAAAATTACTCAGCCGCTGCTCGCCGCCAGTGCGGATCAGCAGATCCGGCAAGGGCAGATCTGCCAGACAAACACCAGACGCCAATCGTTCCGGGGTGATCTGATCGGCTTGCAGGCGGCCAGCAGCAGCCTCGGCCACTAACTTCTTTGCCGCTTCGGTAATATCCCACTGGCCACCGTAGTTCACCGCCACCACGACAGTCATGCCTTGATTGCCGGCGGTCAGGATCTCGGCATCTGCCATGCCCTTCTGCAGATCCGCACTAAAGGCGCTCCGCTCACCGATAAATCTCAGCCGCACCTGGTTGTCATGCAGCTCAGCAACACGACCCGCCAGTGCCTTGAGAAACAGGTTCATCAAATGACTAACTTCTTCCTCAGGCCGGCGCCAGTTCTCTGAACTGAAGGCGTACAAGGTAACCACCTGAATACCCCGCTCGGCAGCGGCGCGGATAACAGATTGCACTGCGTGCTCGCCGGCCCTATGGCCTTCCGCGCCGGGCAGCCCGCGGGCACGGGCCCAACGGTTGTTACCATCCATGATGATCGCGATGTGTCGCGGCAGCTCGCCAACGTGCGAATCAATGTCCGGTGCAGCTGATTGCAAGAGTACGCCCCAAAACAGGAACGGACCGCGCTGCGGTCCGTCGGCTGATATTGCTGCGACGGTCCTCAGACCGTCATCAGCTCCTCTTCCTTTTCTTTGAGCAACTTGTCGACTTCGCCGACAAAACGGTCGGTGAGCTGCTGAATCTGCTCCTCACCGCGACGCTCGTCGTCCTCGGACACTTCCTTTTCTTTCAGCAAGTCTTTGATATGAGTGTTGGCATCACGGCGGATATTCCGGATGGCAACCCGGGCATTTTCCGCCTCACTGCGCACCACCTTAACCAGATTTTTTCGAGTCTCTTCTGTTAGCGCCGGCAAAATAAGGCGAATCACGGTGCCTGCAGTAGAAGGATTGAGGCCAAGGTCCGACGCCATAATGGCCTTCTCAATGGCCGGAATCAGGCTCTTGTCGAAGGCAGTAATAACCAGCGTACGCCCCTCTTCCACGGACACGTTGGCAGCCTGACGCAGCGGTGTATCGGCACCGTAGTATGACACCGACAAACCATCCAACAGGCTCGGACTGGCACGGCCGGTGCGCACTTTATTAAAGGCGGTATCCAGAGATTCCAGACTCTTTTTCATCCGCACTTCTGCATCTTTCTTGATGTCATCGATCATTGATCGTTCCTCGCGCTCACTATCATTGTTGCAGTCGCCACCACAATCGCCATCAGGCGGATTCCACCAGAGTGCCCTCACTACCACCCAGCATCAGGTTCAGCAGTGCACCCTTCTTGTTCATGTTAAAAACCCGCAGCGGCATGTTGTGATCACGCACCAGGCAAATAGCAGTAAGATCCATCACGCCCAACTTGCGGGCCAGAACCTCGTCGTAACTGAGGCGATCATACTTAATCGCTTTTGGATTCTTTTCCGGGTCCGAGTCGAATACTCCGTCCACCTTGGTGGCCTTCAGCACCACATCGGCATTGATCTCGATACCACGCAGGCAAGCCGCTGAATCAGTGGTGAAAAACGGATTGCCTGTGCCGGCACAAAACACCACTACCTCACCGTTCTTCAGGTAGCGAATGGCATTGCGGTGATCGTAATGCTCGACCACGCCACTCATCGGAATGGCCGACATCAGGCGGGTACGTATATTAGAGCGCTCCAGCGCATCGCGCAGTGCCAGACCATTCATCACTGTAGCCAGCATGCCCATATGATCACCAGCCACCCGATCCAGACCGGACGCCTGCAGTGCAGCACCGCGGAACAGATTACCTCCGCCGATCACCAGACCAACCTGCACTCCGATACCGACCAGCTGACCAATTTCTATGGCCATGGCGTCCAGCACCTTGGGGTCGATGCCGAATCCTTCTTCACCGGCCAGCGCCTCACCACTCAGTTTCAGCAGAATCCGGTTGTAACGGGGGGAACGGTCGCTGGTTCCGGCCATGATTCGGTCTCCGAAGGCTGAGGGTGCAATTGGGTGCGGATTCTAACAGGATGTGTGGCGACTGTGCCGCTCGGACTACAAAAAAGTGACGCTTGACCCGCAATCGCCATGCCCACCGGCCTTTGGCCGGCCAAGGACTGACCAAACCGCTCCCCGACCCGTCATTTAATCGCGTCGGCGCAGCCCCTAGTATCTGTGCCCCAACCATTTTAGCCCCGGAGCCCAGACCCCATGACGGCTTTTGCAAAGACACTGAATCAAGGCCCGCTGAACTGCACACAGGCACTGGCCCTTTACGACAGCCTCGACACCATCGATACCGACTTTATGCTTGGCCAATGGCGAGGCGCCGGGTTTGCCACCGGCCACCCTCTGGATGGAGTGCTGGAGGCCTGTCACTGGTACGGCAAGAGCTTCACCGATGCCAACAATGTGGATCCGCTGATGTTTCGAGGCGTGGGCGGCAAGCTCTACCGGCTTAACCCGTCGTTGATGCCTATGGGCCTGCTGGATCGCCTGCCAACGCCCACCAGCGCCACACTGGGCAATGCCTTTCGCCTGATCATGCCGTTACTGCAGACGCGCCGCTCGCGAGCGCGCCTGCGCATGATCGAGTATCGCGGCAAGACCACCGCAGCAATGCTCTACGACGACCTGCCAATCAACGACGTGTTCCGCAAGCTCGATGACAACAGCGTGCTCGGCATCATGGACCTGAAAGGCATGGCACAGCCATTCTTCTTCCAGCTGATGCGCGAGCAGCCGCGCTGAGTGAAGGTTACAGCGCCAGATTCCAGGACAGACCGAAAATATCTTCCTGCAAATAGACATCCGCCTCCCCACCACCAAAACCCGGTGGTAACCCCGGCGGAATCGAGCCCGCTCCCCGCACCCACTCACCAAAGGCGTGGGTGTAGGCGAAGGTCAAGGCATTGCTGGCATTGAGCTGCCAGGTAGCCCCCAGCGAGGCATGCTGCTGGACCACGCCGGGAGCGAGAATATTGAAGAAGGTCTGCTTTTGCGGAATGGGCTGCTCAGTGTGACTAAAGCCGGCCCGCAGAGTCAGTGACTCGCTGGCCTGATAAACCGCGGCCAACTTGATGACATCAATATCGCGCCAACCGAAACCCGGACCATCCTTACTACCGAGCGGAATGCCATCGGCAAAGAGCAGAAATGCGCTATTACCCGCAGCGGGTGTGTCGCTGTACAAAATTCTCTGCCAGTCCATTGCCAGGGTCAGCGCATCAGTGGCTTCGAAAGCAGCCCCCAAGACGTAGTTTTCGGCAATATCGAACTCACCGCCATTGGGAAACAGGCCACTATAATCATCAAATTCAGACATGCGCGTCTTCGACTGCCAACTCAGGCCCACATCGACACGCTCGCTGATACTACCCTGCCAGCCAACCCGTACGCCCCAGCCGGTAGAATCGTCACGGCCGTTATTTGTCACATTGGCGGGGTCCACTGATACCCCCGGCGCGGCAAACGGGCCCAACCCCTTGGCACTAAAACGCTGATAGGCGAGATTCACTGCGATGCCAAAGGAAGAGTTCGGCGTCAGCCGCCAGGCCGCGGCCGGGGAAATGAACAGCTGCTCCATATTTACGCCGGCAGAACCCGTGGCACCAAAGCGGGCGAAGGGATTGTCCGCATAATCAGTGTTGATACCGCCGTTGCCATAAACCGCCAGACCGACCGCCATATCATCAGACAACTGACGGCTATAACCGAACTCAGGAATATAGAAAACCTGTGAATCATTGCCTGAGAAAGACTCATCCGCTCCAAACAGGTTACCGGTGATTTTGGCGTTGCGACGCGGCAGGAAAACGTCCACGCCGAGATCCAATCGATCACCGACAAACAAAAGGCCCGCCGGATTGGTAGCCGTAACCAGAGCATCCTGAGGCAATGCTGCGGCAACACCAGCCGCGCCCTTGGACTGGTTACCATAGCCGTGGGAGAAATAACCATTCGTGGCGGATGCATTGGCGGCCACCACAGAGGCCGCCAACACGGCGGCAATACGGATAACAGAATCAGAACGCAGCATACTCACTCCCGGGTGACTTGCGTAACTGGAAAGGCAGGTTGTGGCGAGCAGTGTAGACATGGGGCGAGCGTTCTAAAAATATCGAATATTTATATCATTATGCTATTAGTCATTCAGAGCCCCAAAAAAAAGCCCCGTCGATGACGGGGCTTTTCAGCTGAACTGTAAAGAGGGGTTCAGCCCTTGTTGACCTGCGCCATTACTTCGGCAGCAAAGTCAGTCTCTTCTTTCTCAATGCCTTCGCCAACAACCAGGCGAATGAAGCCAGTCACTTCTGCGCCAGCATCTTTCACCAGCTTACCAACGGAGGTATCCGGGTTCTTCACAAACGGCTGATCCAGCAGGCTCACTTCTTTCAGGAATTTGCTGATTCGACCGCCCAGCATTTTCTCAACGATTTCTTCGGGCTTACCAGCCATGTCCGGCTGGGCACGGATGATTTCCTTCTCTTTATCGAGAACATCAGCAGGCACTTGATCACCGCTAACTACCATGGGGTTAGAAGCAGCAACATGCATGGCCACATCTTTTCCAAGGGTGTCATCACCGCCTTTCAGGGCAACCAAAACACCGATCTTGCCACCGTGCACATAAGCGCCGATAGCGCCTTCGGCAGTCAGCAGCTCAGCGCGACGAACCTGAATGTTCTCACCGATTTTCTGTACCAGCGCCTGACGAGTTACTTCCACAGTCGGGCCTTCAGCAGTCGGTAGCTCAGCGATTTTGGCAGCGTCAGTTTCACCGGCAGCCAGCACCGCGTTAGCAACTTTGCTAACGAAACCAAGGAAGTTTTCGTCACGGGCAACGAAATCGGTTTCCGAGTTGATCTCGACCATAATGGCAGTTTTGCCATCAGCGCTAACCGCCACACCTACCGCGCCTTCAGCAGCAGTACGACCGGCTTTCTTGGCAGCTTTGGCCTGACCGGATTTGCGCAGATCATCAATCGCTTTTTCAATATCAGCACCGGCTTCAACGAGTGCATTCTTGCACTCCATCATGCCAAGACCAGTACGTTCACGGAGTTCTTTTACCATTGCAGCGGTTACGGCAGCCATGATTGTCCTCGCTGGAGAATTAGGGGTATTAAAACAGGAGCGGGGCCTATGGCCCCGCCCCATGGCGGAGCTTACTCGGCTGACTCGTCAGCAACTTCAACGAATCCGTCCTTCTCAGCCGGCGCATTGGTGGCTGCATACTCACGACCTTCGAGGATCGCGTCAGCCACTGCAGTAACGTACAACTCGATCGCACGAATAGCGTCGTCGTTACCCGGGATCACATAATCAACACCGTCCGGGTTGGAGTTGGAGTCAACAACCGCGATAACCGGAATGCCAAGCTTGCGAGCTTCCTGAATGGCGATGTCTTCATGATCAACGTCAATCACGAACAACGCATCTGGCAGGCCGCCCATATCCTTGATACCACCGATGGAGCGCTCTAGCTTCTCCATCTCACGGGCACGCATCAGCGCCTCTTTTTTGGTCAGTTTTTCAAAGGTACCGTCCTGGGACTGAGCTTCCAGATCACGGTAACGCTTGATCGACTGGCGAATAGTCTTCCAGTTGGTCAGCATGCCACCAAGCCAGCGATGATCAACGTAGGGCATGCCACAGCGGGTCGCTTGCTCTTTAACGGTCTTCTGGGCAGCACGCTTGGTACCAACAAACAGCACCTTGTTATTGCTGGCCGCCAGCTTGTTCACGAACTGCAGGGCGTCGTTGAACAGCGGCAGGGTTTTTTCCAGATTGATGATGTGAATCTTGTTACGGGCGCCAAAGATGAACGGCTTCATTTTCGGGTTCCAGAAACGGGTCTGGTGACCGAAATGCACACCGGCCTTCAGCATGTCACGCATGTTAACACTGGCCATTGAAGTATCTCCTTCGGGTTGGGCCTCCATATTCCCTCAGCCTCCAACCCGTGAGGGCACCCAGGAGGTCTGTGTCGGAATATGTGTGGATTTCCCTTGTCTGCTCCGTAGCAGGTACACTACGCAGCCTGTCCGGTCAGCAGCAAGGCGCGCGCTTTATACCATAACGACCCCGTAGCAACAATCGGGAAATCTGTCGCAATGGCCCGCCCAAGCCCCGCCCTGCCCTCCTCGACTGCCGGTAACCTGATGATTTTGCTGGAGCCTTGCCCCGTCCCATGACTGTCACCCTGAAAACCCCGGAACAGATTGCCCAAATGCGTGTGGCTGGCCGGCTGGCCGGCGAGGTGCTGGATATGATTGGCCCCCACGTCGTCCCAGGTGTCAGCACCGAAGAGCTGGACCGCATTTGCCACGACTATATCGTCAACGAGCAGAGGGCCATTCCAGCGCCACTGGGCTATAAAGGCTTCCCCAAGTCGATTTGCACCTCGGTCAACCATGTGGTCTGCCATGGCATCCCCAGCGAGAAGAAAATTCTCAAAAAGGGCGATATCGTCAATATCGACGTGACTGTGATCAAGGATGGCTGGCACGGCGACACCTCAAAGATGTTTATTGTCGGTGAAGCCAGCCCCCTGGCCCGGCGCCTGATAGACGTCACCCGCCAGTGCATGGTGCAGGCAATCCGCATGGTTAAGCCGGGCGTTCGTCTGGGCGATCTCGGCCATGCCATTCAGCAACTTGCGGAGGCCGAGCGATTTTCGGTGGTGCGTGAGTATTGCGGCCATGGCATCGGGGAGGTATTCCATGAAGAGCCGCAGGTGCTGCACTATGGCAAGCCCGGCACTGGCCTGGAATTGAGGGCTGGCATGGTGTTTACCATCGAGCCAATGATCAATGCCGGCAAAGCCGCCACCAAACTGCTGCCAGATGGCTGGACAGCAGTGACCAAGGACCACAAGCTTTCTGCCCAGTGGGAACACACCATCGTCGTAACCGAGACCGGCTTTGAGGTGTTAACCCTGCGCAAGGAAGAAACTGATCTGTCCTGACCTGAGGGCACCGCCGTGACACTCGCTCCACTGCACACTGAAGACCAGTTAGCTGAACTGCTGCGCGCCACCAGTCACCCGGGCAAAGCTGCCCGGGAAACCCTGTTAAACGGACAGCAGCGCCTTGACGACGCCTTTGCCGACACACCAATTCGCGAGCTGGTAGCAGCTCGAGCGGCGCTGGTGGATGGTGTATTGACTGCCGCCTGGCGGTTCTTCTCCCTTGACGGTGACCGCAACAGCGCACTGGTGGCGGTTGGAGGCTATGGTCGCGGCGAACTGCATCCCCACTCCGATGTTGACCTGATGATCCTGTCGGCAGCCAAACCCTGCAGTGAAACCTGTGACAACCTGGAAAAATTTATCGCCTTTCTCTGGGATATCGGTCTGGAGATCGGGCACAGCGTGCGCACCTTGGACGAGTGCGTGGCACTGGCTCGCGATGACATCACCATCGCCACGAACATCATGGAAGCCAGAACCCTGTTTGGTGATGACAGTCTGCGGGCCACCCTTGCCGAGCGGACTGGGCCACAGCAGATGTGGCCCTCGGACCAGTTCTTCGAGGCCAAACGTCAGGAGCAGGAAGCACGCCACGCCAAGTTTAACCACACCGAATACAGCCTTGAGCCGGATCTGAAAAATGCTCCCGGAGGCCTACGCGATCTGCAAACTATTGCCTGGGTAGCCAAGCGCCACTTCGGCGCCGAAAGCCTGGATGACCTGGTTGAAGTTGGTTTTCTGACTATCGAAGAACATTCAATCCTGAACAAATGTCAGGACTACTTATGGCGGCTGCGCTGGCTGTTACATCAAATTAACGGCCGTAACGAAAACCGCCTGCTGTTTGACTATCAACGTCAGGTTGCAGGCAGGCTGGGCCATAAAGATAACACCGCCAATCTGGCTGTTGAGCAATCCATGAAAAACTATTATCGAGTAGCGTTAGCCATCTCGGTAATGAACGAATTGCTACTGCAATTATTCGATGAAGTGATTCTGCGGGTCGGCAAAAGCGACCCGATACAACAGTTGAACCGCCGCTTTCAAGTTCGTAACGGCTATCTTGAAGTCACCGACGAGAATATCTTCCAGCGTTATCCATCGGCGCTGATTGAGGCTTTTGTTCTGCTTGGCCAGAACCCGGAAATCAAGGGCGTCAGTGCTCCCACAGCTCGACTGATGATTCAGAATCGCAAGCTGATTGATGACACCTTCCGTCAAGACTCTCGCAACACCAGCCTGTTTATGGAGCTATTGCGCTCCCCACATGCGCTGTTTACGCAGTTAAGGCGCATGAAACGCTACGGCATACTAGGGCAGTACCTGCCGGAGTTCGGTCGCATCATCGGCATGATGCAATACGACCTTTTCCATATTTATACCGTCGATTTCCACACACTGACGGTGATCAAACATATGCGCCGCATGCGTTATGACAGCGCGCGCGAACAGCTGCCACTGGCTCACGAAGTATTCTATCGATTACCCAAACCGGAGCTGCTATACATCGCCGGTCTGTATCACGATATTGCCAAGGGTCGTGGCGGGGATCACTCCACATTGGGAGCTGATGACGCAATAGCTTTTTGCCAACGCCATGGTCTGACCAACTGGGATGCCAAGCTGGTCGCCTGGATGGTACAGAACCATCTGCTAATGTCAGTCACCGCTCAGCGCAAGGATATTTCTGACCCGGATGTGGTTCACGAATTTGCCGGCAAGGTTGGTGACCTGGTGCATCTGGATTATCTGTATACCCTGACCGTCGCCGACATCAATGCCACCAACCCTAACCTTTGGAACTCCTGGCGCGCCTCACTACTACGCCAGCTTTACCGGGAAACCCGCCGCACCCTGCGCCGTGGCCTCAACAATCCGGTGGACAAGCAGGACTGGATTGATGAAACCCGTGACACTGCGCTGAAGTTGCTTGAGCAAAGACAGATTGATCGCAGCGCCATAGAGCAGTTGTGGTCTGGCATCGGCGATGAGTACTTCCTGCGGGAGAACGCTGCCGATATCGCGTGGCATACTGAGGCCATACTTAACCGGCCCGACCCAAAGGCACCTCTGGTACTGACCCGCGAATCCAGTGGCGTTCAGTTCGAAGGCGGTACCCAGCTATTTATCTACACTCCGGACACGGAGAACCTGTTCGCCACGACGGTAAGCGCCATTGATCAGCTTGGCTTGACCATTGTTGACGCTCGCATTATCACCTCGGCGGACGGCTTTACTCTGGATACCTACGTAGTGCTCGATGAGCAAGGAACGCCCATTGGTGATGACTGGCCTCGCCTTGAGGCGATTCGCACAAACCTGACTGAGGCGCTGAGCGATCCCGCCTGCTTCCCGGATATACTCCAACGGCGCATGCCTCGCCGCCATCGTCACTTTAACGTGCCGACTCAGGTGGTAATCAGCAACGACATCATCAATGATCGCACCACGGTGGATATTCAGACGCTGGATCGCCCCGGTCTGCTGGCGCGCATCGGACGTATTTTTGCGGAATTCAATCTGCTGGTGCAGAACGCTCGAATCGCCACCCTTGGTGAGCGTGCCGAAGACGTATTCTTTGTCACCGGCCGCGATGGTCTGCCGGTTTCTGATCCGGAGCTTTGCCAGCGCCTGCAGAAGTACATCAAAGAAGAACTTGACGACCTTAAGGAAACTGGCGCCGCATGAACCCGGACTTGAATCTGCTGCATCCCTATCCTTTCGAAAAGCTGGCCAAGCTGTTCAGTGGCCATGTGCCAGCAGACAAGCCGCATATTGCCTTGTCGATCGGCGAGCCACAGCATCCGGCGCCCACTTTTGTTCAGCAAATCATTAGCAACAATACGGATCTGCTGGCCAAGTACCCTTCCACCGCCGGCATTGCCGAGCTGCGCCAATCAATTGCCGGCTGGCTGCAACGTCGCTATGCCGTGCAGATTGATTGCGATAGTCAGGTGTTGCCCGTCAACGGCACCCGTGAAGCCCTGTTCGCTTTCGCCCAGACAGTGCTGGATCGTAGCAAGCAGCCACTGGTAGTAATGCCTAATCCGTTTTATCAGATCTATGAAGGGGCTGCCCTGCTCGCTGGAGGCGAACCGGTTTACCTTCCCTGCACTGAGCACAGTGACCTGCAGCCGGACTTTAGCGCCGTGCCTGAGTCTGTCTGGCAGCGATGTCAGCTTTTATATGTCTGTTCGCCAGGCAACCCCACCGGTGCAGTAATGTCGACGGAGCAAATGCGTCAGCTGATTGATCTGGCTGATCGCCATGACTTTGTCATTGCCTCGGACGAATGCTATGCGGACATCTACAGCGACACGCCACCACCGGGACTACTGCAGGCTTGCGCGGCCATAGGCCGGCATGACTTCCGCCGTTGCGTAGTATTTCATTCACTATCGAAGCGCTCCAACCTGCCGGGCATGCGCTCAGGTTTTGTTGCCGGTGATGCGCAGGTACTGGGGCAGTTTTTGCGCTATCGCACCTACCATGGCTGCGCCATGCCCATGCATCACCAGATTGCCAGCATTGCGGCCTGGGACGATGACCGCCATGCGGCGGACAACCGCGTGCTATATCAACAAAAGTTCGATGCTGTCCTGGAAATTCTTGGCGGCGTACTGGACGTCTCCATGCCGGATGCCGGCTTTTACCTATGGCCAAAAACTGGCATCAGCGATGAAACCTTCGCCCTTGAATTAAAGCGCCAGCAGAACGTCACGGTGCTTCCCGGCCGTTACCTGTCCAGGGAAATTGACGGGCTAAACCCCGGTGCAGGCCGAGTACGCATGGCCCTGGTGGCCAGTTTGGAAGAGTGTATCGAAGGGGCAGAACGGATCCGCGAATTTGTCGGAACCCTGTAAATACAGGAAATGCTATGACCATTACCATCTATGGCATCAAAGCCTGCGACACCATGAAAAAGTCCTTTGTCTGGCTCGACCAGCATAAGGTTGAATGGCAGTTCCACGATTACAAAAAAGCCGGCACCAACAAAAAAGATCTGCAGCGCTGGATCAAGGCATTCGGTTGGGAAACCGTGATCAACCGCCGCGGCACCAGCTGGAGAAAATTGCCAGAGGACACCCGCGCCAGCATGGATGCCTCTGGCGCCATCAGCGCCGCTTTGCAGAACCCGTCACTGATCAAGCGACCAATCATTGAAGGCAATGGTATCCTTGAGATCGGCTTTGACCCGGCCCACTGGGCAGAACTGTTCTAGAATCACGCAATCAGGAGCAACACATGAGCAAGTATTTCGCCCTCGCCATCGGCTGCGGCACCCAGAATCGTGACGACCAATGGCTTGAGGTGTTTTACCCCAACCCGGTGCTCAATCCAGATGACGCGCTGATCGAGAGCATTGCCGACGAGGTCGACTATCAAGGCGGCAATCTGGCGGTGGAACTGAACCATCGACAGATAGGCAAGATTGCCCGCGACTGGCGTGAAGCCGGATTCGAGCATGAGGCGTCCTACGCCATCGCCATGCAGGAATCGAAACGCCCGGTGGCCCTGGTGATTCTGCAAACTGATGACTCACCGAAAACCACTCAGGAAGCCTACCTCAAGCTGCACCTGCTATCCCATCGCATGGTAAAGCCCCACGGCCTTAACCTGACCGGCATCTTTGGTCTACTTCCCAACGTGGCCTGGACCAATGAAGGCGCCGTGGATCTGGAGGAGCTGCCAGAGCGGCAGCTGATGGCGCGCCTTGATGGTCAGGTATTAAGCGTCTACTCCGTAGATAAATTCCCCAGAATGACCGATTACGTGGTGCCTGCCGGAGTACGGATTGCAGATACGGCGCGGGTAAGGCTGGGTGCTTATATCGGCGAGGGCACCACCATCATGCACGAGGGCTTTTGTAACTTTAATGCAGGCACCGAAGGCCCGGGCATGATCGAAGGACGAATCTCCGCCGGCGTATTCGTAGGCAAGGGTTCAGACATCGGCGGCGGCGCCTCCACCATGGGCACCCTGTCCGGCGGTGGCAATATCGTTATTTCCCTCGGCGAAGGCTGCCTGCTCGGCGCCAACTCTGGCACTGGCATTCCGCTGGGCGATCGCTGCACCATTGAATCTGGTCTTTACATCACTGCCGGCACCAAGGTTGAAGTTCTCGACGATCAGGGCAACAGCGTGCAAGCGGTCAAGGCCCGTGATCTGGCTGGCAAGAATGACCTGCTATTCCGGCGCAACTCGCAGTCCGGCCGGGTTGAATGCCTGACCAATAAAAGCGCTGTGCAACTCAACGAAGAACTACACAAGCATAATTGACTTCTGTCATGGCGATTCCTGTCAGAGTGACCTAGCATCGGCTCAGGCACTCTTTCAGGGATCGGATCATGACAATAACACCCCGCGCACTTGCCCCCTTCGCCCTGCTTGTCGCATTCCTTTCTGCACCGCTACTGGCACTTGAAGCTGTGACCCTGGAAAGTCGCAACGCTGCTGATGTGATAGTCGTCGACGGCACCATTGAGGCGATCAACAAGGCCACCCTGACAGCCCAGACTCAGGGTCGCGTTACCGCGATTCACTTTGATGTTGATGACTATGTGGAACAGGGTCAGCTGATTCTTGAGCTGGAGAATGGTGAACAAAAATCCCAGGTCAGCCGTGCCTCAGGGGCTCTGGAGGAAGCACGCGCGGCGGAGCAGGAGGCGTCAAGAAATTTCTCCCGTGTCGAGGAGCTGGTGCAAAGCGGCACTCTATCCCGTGCGGATTTCGACCGCTCCAAGGCAGCCCTGGATGCCACACGGGCCCGCATCAAGCAGGCGGAGGCAGGTCTTGACCAAGCTCGCCAGCAGCTTTCCTACACTCAAGTGGTGGCTCCCTACCCCGGCATTCTGACCGACCGTTTTGTTGAAACGGGTGAGCTGGCCACCCCGGGCAAACCACTGGTTGCCGGCCTTTCACTGGATCGCATCAGGGTTACCGCCACAGTACCTCAGCGTTATGTGGATGCGGTGCGTCGCCAGCAGTCACTGACCGTGTTACTGGATGATGGCAGCCGTCTCAGTAGCGACAAAGTCACCGTGTTTCCCTATGCAGAAAGTGGCAGTCACAGCTTCCGCATCCGCGCCGAACTGGACTCCACCGCCAGCGGCATTTATCCAGGCATGTTTGCCCGCGTTGAAGTGGTCACCGGCAGCCGGGAAATTATTGTTGTTCCACAAAGTGCGTTGCTCCGCAATCAGGAGCTGGTGGCGGTGTATGTGCTCGATGAGCAGGATCGTCCGCGCCTGATACAAGTGCGCACCGGTCGACAACTGGAAGACGGGGTTGAGATTCTGTCCGGCCTTCGTCCCGGCACGCGCATCGCCATGAACGTGGCGGAGGTGTTGCGCCAGGGAGCGGCACAACAATGAGCGACACAAGGATGGGTATCTCCGGGCGAGTCGCAGCAATATTCCAGTCGTCTGAGCTAACACCTTTGTTAGCGCTGGCTGGGCTGCTACTGGGCCTGTTTGCGGTGATCATTACACCGAAAGAAGAAGAACCTCAGATCGACGTAACCTTTGCCAACGTGTTCATTCCGTTTCCCGGCGCCAGTGTCGCAGAAGTGGAAAGTCTGGTGGCAACACCGGCTGAGCAAGTAATGAGCGAGCTGGCCGGGGTCGAGCATGTGTATTCAATGTCGCGGCCGGGCATGGCCGTTCTGACAGTTCAGTTCGAAGTAGGCGTGCCGCGCCGCGATGCCATCGTCGATCTTTATAATCAGGTGTTTTCCAATCTCGACTGGCTGCCAGCCAATCTCGGCGCCCTGCAACCGCTGGTTCGCCCCATGGGCATTGATGATGTGCCCATTGTCAGCGTAACGCTGTGGCCGATGGATGCCACTGCCAGCAGCTACGATCTGGTCAAGGTGGCTCACACTCTTGAAGTAGAACTCAAACGTGTCCCCGGCACCCGCGACATTTACACACTGGGCAAAGTCGATGACGTGGTGCTGGTGCGCCTTGACCCGGCGCGCCTGAATGCCTACGGCATCAACTATCCGGCCCTGCAACAAAGCATCCGCTCCGCTAATCTGGCCATGCCTTCGGCCAATATCGTGCGCGACAATCAGGTTATTGAAGTTCAGCCCGGCGGTTTCTTCAGCAGCGCTGAAGATATCTCCTCGCTGGTGGTTGGCGTTAACGCCGGCAATCCGGTTTATCTTGCCGATGTGGCAGACATTCAGCGTGGCGCAGACCTGCCCACGCAAGCAGCAAGAATGGGCTTTGGCCCGGCTCATGCGCTGGCGGGGGCGCCAGCACGTAGCGCGGTAACACTGGCCATTGCCAAGCAGCCCGGTGAAAACGCCGTGGATATTGCCACCCGGGTGCAGCAGCGTGTGAGCGACCTTGAAAACACCGTGATCCCGGCAAACATCAAGGCCAGTATTACCAGAGACTACGGCCAGACTGCGGCAGCCAAGGCCAGCAAGCTGATCCAGAAGCTTATGTTCGCCACCTTTGCGGTAATTATATTGGTGCTGGTCGCACTGGGTTGGCGCGAAGCCTTGATCGTCGGCGCAGCCATTATTGTGACTCTGGCGCTAACTCTGTTTGCATCCTGGGCATGGGGCTTCACCCTGAACCGGGTTTCCCTGTTTGCGCTGATTTTCTCCATCGGCATTTTGGTAGATGACGCTATCGTGGTGGTGGAAAACATTCACCGCCATCGTGCTCTCGGCGGTGGCTCGCTACGCGAGATCATTCCCAAGGCAGTGGACGAAGTCGGCGGCCCGACCATTTTGGCCACCTTCACGGTTATCGCCGCACTGATGCCAATGGCCTTTGTCAGTGGTCTGATGGGGCCATACATGAGCCCGATCCCGATCAATGCCAGCACCGGCATGCTGATCTCCCTGATTATCGCCTTTGTGGTAACTCCATGGCTGGCTCTGCACTTTCTCGGCAAGGGTAATGGCGCTGATCATGGCGGTCACACTGAAGAGGGCAGCGACCGACTCGGCAGCATTATGCGCCGCATCATGACGCCGTTTCTGGACAGTAAAGCCGGCAAGAAAAAGCGTACTCTGCTGTATCTCGGTGTCAGCGCACTGATTGTGGTGGCGCTGGCATTGCCAGCATTCCAGTTAGTCATTCTGAAAATGCTGCCCTTCGACAACAAATCGGAAGTGCAGGTACTGGTCGATATGCCGGAGGGCACACCACTGGAGGACACGCTGGTGGTGCTTGATGCCCTTGCGGTGCACCTTGAAAGCGTACCGGAGGTGCTCAACTACCAGAGCTATGCAGGCACTTCTGCACCAATCAACTTTAACGGACTGGTGCGCCAGTATTATCTACGCAGCGATCCATGGCAGGGCGATATTCAGGTTAATCTCACCGGCGCCAAACAGCGCGATCGGGAAAGCCACCCGATTGCCCGGTCACTGCGCCAGCCACTGCAGGAAATTGGCAAGCGCTATGGCGCCACCGTGACCATCGTCGAAGTACCACCTGGACCGCCGGTGATGGCACCTTTGGTTGCGGAAATTTATGGCGCCGATGAGGCCAGCCGGCTGGCAACCCTGAAACGGGTACGGGCCGCATTCGAATCCGTTGCCGATGTGGTGGATGTTGATGACAGCCGCGTCAGCAGTGCTGCGCGCTGGCAACTGCAGGTAGATCGTGATCGGGCTGCGCGCCTCGGTGTTGATCACAGTCAGGTTGTGCAAACGCTGTCCGCACTGGTATCCGGTGACGACGTCAGTTACTTGCACGAGGCAGGAGCCAAATATGCTATTCCGATCCGCCTGCGCCTGAACGAAGCAGACCGCTCTGATATTGATCGTCTGCTCGCCGTACGACTGACCGCTCGCTCCGGCGAATCAGTCGCTCTGGCCGATGTGGTGTCCGTACTGGAGGGGGAAATCGAGCAGCCGCGGCTGCACAAGGATCTGCTGCCCATGTCCATGGTTACCGGCGACATGGCAGGCTCCATCGACAGCCCGCTGTACGCCATGTTTGCCATCCGTAGTGAACTTGCCAGGCAGGCAGAGCCGATTGATCAGCACTACATTTCCCAGCCCTGGCTAACCAATAAGGCAGCTATCAAGTGGGATGGCGAGTGGCAAATTACCTATGAAACCTTCCGCGACATGGGCATCGCCTATGCGGTCGGCATGCTTCTGATTTACCTGCTGGTGGTGGCGCAATTCAAAAGCTACATCACCCCGCTGATTATCATGGCGCCGATTCCACTCACTGTGATCGGAGTGATGCCCGGCCATGCCCTGCTCAATGCCCAGTTCACCGCCACCAGTATGATCGGCATGATCGCGCTGGCCGGAATCATCGTGCGCAACTCAATCCTGCTGGTGGACTTCATCAATCAGAAGCGAGATGAAGGCATGGCCTTTGCCGATGCGGTGATTACCTCCAGCGCGGTGCGCGCCCAGCCGATTCTGCTGACGGCTCTGGCTGCCATGATCGGCGCCCTGTTCATCCTCGATGACCCAATCTTCAGCGGCCTTGCTGTGGCACTGATCTTCGGCATATTGGTGTCCTCAGTGCTGACTCTGGTGGTCATCCCGTTACTGTACTTCACGGTGACCAGCTGGCTGGAAGGTCAGCGCGGCTGAACCAGTCCCGACGACAACTGACATCAGTTGCCGTCGGGAGCTTCTGCTACAATGCCGACCACGCTGAGCCACCCAGATGAGACACCGGCATGAGTACTTCCCGCACTCTGGACTACACCTGCGAACTGATCCGTCGCGCCTCCGTCACCCCTGAAGATGCTGGCTGCCAGCAGTGGCTGGCGGAAAAGCTGGAGGCACTTGGTTTTCACTGTGAGCACCTGCGTTTCGGCGAAGTGGACAACCTTTGGGCACGCCGCGGTACTGATGGGCCGCTACTGGTGTTTGCCGGGCACACTGACGTAGTTCCCACCGGTGATGTGGGCAAATGGAGCTCCGACCCTTTCCAGCCTGAAACTCGCAATGGCATGCTCTATGGCCGAGGCACCGCAGATATGAAGGCATCCATCGCGGCCTGGCTGGTCGCAGTGGAGGACTTTATTGCCGCACAGCCAGACCACTCTGGCTCGATTGGCTGGCTCATCACTGCAGACGAGGAAGGCCCGGCGATTAACGGCACCGTGAAAGTGGTTGAACACCTGCAAGCCCGGCAGGAAAAAATTGATTACTGCCTGGTTGGTGAACCTTCCTCCACTACTCGCATGGGTGACGTGATCAAGAACGGTCGACGTGGCTCACTTGGCGCGCGACTGCTGGTGAAAGGTGTGCAGGGCCATGTCGCCTACCCGCACCTTGCCGATAACCCGATTCACCGAGTGGCACCCGCACTTGCCGAGCTGGCCTCGCAGGTCTGGGATCAGGGCAATGAATTTTTCCCTGCCACCAGCTTCCAGATTTCCAATATCAATGCAGGCACCGGCGCCACCAACGTTATCCCCGGTGAGTGCGAGGTGCTGTTTAACTTCCGGTTTTCTACCGAGCTAACCGCAGACGATCTGAAAGTTCGCACTGAGGCGATCCTGAATAAGCATGGTCTCGACTATCAGCTCGATTGGAATCTGTCCGGCCAGCCATTCCTGACCGCCCGTGGTGCTCTGGTGGATGCCGCTGTCACTGCAATCAAGGACATCACCGGTATCGACACCGAGTTGTCCACCGCAGGCGGCACATCTGATGGCCGTTTTATTGCCCCCACAGGGGCCCAGGTGGTTGAGCTTGGACCGATCAACTCTACTATCCACAAGATTGACGAGCACACACCGGTGGCCGAGCTTGAACCACTCAGTGCGGTGTACCGACGCATATTGGAATTGTTGCTGCCCCACTAACAGGATCGACTATGAAGCTTCGCCCAATCCGCATGGGCATCGACACCTATCATGAGCTGGTGTTGTACATGCGCCGCGACTGTCCGATCTGCCTGTCGGAAGGCTTTACCGCGAACACCCGCCTGCTGGTATCCAGCAACGGCTTTCAGGTAATTGCCACTCTCAACGTAGTTGATCCGAGCATGCTTGAGGAAGACCTTGTAGGCCTTTCCGACTCCCTCTGGGAAGCTCTGCATCCGAACGACAACATCACCGTCAGTCACGCACCGGTGGTCACGTCAATGAGTGACGTGCGGGCAAAGATGTATGACAAACCACTAAGCGACTCATCCCTGCACAGGGTCATTAACGACATTGCTCAGGGCTGGTATTCAGACATTCAAGTGAGTGCTTTTTTGACCGCCTGTGCCGGTAATCGCCTGAACGGCGAGGAAGTGGTCAGCCTGACACGCGCAATGATTGATATCGGCGAGCGACTAAGCTGGCCCGGCATTGATGCCGTCTATGACAAGCACTGCATCGGCGGACTGCCCGGCAACCGCACTACACCCATTGTGGTGGCGATCTGCAGTGCCGCGGGCCTGATTCTGCCAAAGACCTCTTCCCGGGCGATCACCTCGCCGGCCGGCACCGCAGACGTAATGGATGTATTTACCCGGGTGGATCTGGATATTAATGACATCCGCCGCACAGTGGAGCTGGCCAATGCCTGCCTGGCCTGGGGCGGCGCCGTGCGTCTCAGTCCGGTGGACGATCTGTTGATTCGGGTAGAACGCGCTCTGGATCTGGACAGCAAAGGTCAGCTGGTGGCCTCCGTGCTATCCAAGAAGGTGGCGGCCGGATCTACCCATATCCTGATTGATATTCCGGTGGGTAAAACCGCCAAGGTACGCAATACCGAAGACGGCGAATCGCTGGCGGCCCTGTTCCGCTATGTTGGCGATGCACTGAATGTCAGGGTCGACTGCGTCTTCACTGACGGCAGCCAACCCATCGGCCGGGGCATGGGTCCGGCGCTTGAAGCTCGCGATGTAATGAATGTACTGCGCAATACTGAGGACGCACCCAAAGACCTGCGGGAAAAATCTCTGGATCTGTGCGCCCACCTGCTGGCCATGGCAAACCACGGCGATGCGGTTGCCGCAAGACAGCGGGCCACGGAGTTGCTTGATGACGGCACAGCCTGGTTGCAGTTCGAAAAAATCTGTCTGGCCCAGGGCCGGCTGAGCGATATTCCTCGGGCTCCACATACCAAGGTGCTACTTGCCCATCAGCACGGCACGGTCAGTGAAATCGATAATCGGCGCATTGCCCGACTGGCAAAACTGGCGGGAGCGCCGCGGGCGGTAAGCGCCGGACTGGAACTGTATGTCCATGTGGGCGACAGCATTAGCCGGGAACAACCTTTGATGGCAATTCATGCAGAAAGCGAGGGCGAGCTGGACTACGCCCTGCTCTATTATCTGGATAACCGCGACATGATTTCTGTCGGCGAGGAGGACTGAAAGCCATGGCACGCATTCTGTTCACGTTGAATGGTCACGACAATATTGCCCATGCCATCTGCCAGCTTTGTGATGCCAGCATGGGTGAGTATGCCCGTCGTCAGTTTCCTGATGGTGAGACGTATCTGCGCATTGATAGCACGGTCAAAGATTGCGATGTGATTTTGCTTTGCGGTCTGGAGCAGCCGGATGACAAGTTTTTACCGCTGGTATTTTTTGCCCGGCAACTGAAAGAAATGGGCGCCCGCTCAGTGGGTCTGGTGACCCCCTATCTGGCCTACATGCGGCAGGATCGGCGCTTTATGGATGGTGAAGCACTGACATCGCGGCACTTTGCCAAGATGCTGTCTGAGCACTTTGATTGGTTGGTGACGGTGGACCCGCATCTGCACCGCTACCACTCCCTTGATGAAATATACACGGTGCCGTCACGGGCGCTGCAGGCTGCGCCCTTGTTGGCGCAATTTGTCCGTGGCGAGGGCGATGTCTGGTTGCTTGGTCCGGATGAGGAAAGCGCCCAGTGGGTCTCGGTGATGGCAGAAACAGCCGGGGTACCCTGGGCGGTGGCTCGCAAGGAACGCTTTGGTGATCGCGATGTGCGGGTGACGTTACCGGATACCTCAGCGTTTACCGGCCGCCGGGCGATGCTGGTGGATGATGTGATTTCCAGCGGCCATACCATGCAGCGGGCGCTGCTGGCGCTGAAGGCTGAGGGTTTCGACGGTAGCGATTGTCTGTGCATCCACGGCCTGTTCGCAGATGGCTGTGATGCCATGCTGAAAGAGGCTGGCGCAGCACGGCTGATTTCCTGCAACAGCATTCTGCACCCTTCAAATCAGGTGGATCTGGGGCCGATGATTGCCGAGGCAGTTGGTTCGTTGTTGGACCGTTATTCAGGTTAGGCAGTGAGCCTCTCCGGTTATCCCCATCTTCAGCCCCTCTCGGGACACGCCGTAAACCCATCCCTGGGGGCTTGCGTTCGGCATCCATGCCTCACACAGTCCCGAGAGGGGCTGAAGATGGGGATAACCTCGCATCTCGCTATTTCCTAAACTCTCAAAAGACCATGTATGGCACGAAAAAAGCAGGATGTGAATCGCGGACGCCTGTCAGCGCTTGCCGGGACTGTGTGCGACAGGGATGTCGCAGACAAGCCCCCAGGGACGGGTTCACGGCGTGTCCCGGCAAGCGCTGACAGGTGGCCGCGATGTGCGGTTCACTACCAAACTCACTTACTACTACTGTCCCAACACTGGCAGCCAGCACACATCTGTGTTCCCATTTGCCCCTGCCCCGAATCACCCGAGAGGAAGCGCCCATGAATGCCCCGGCCCGTACCGTCGCCGATACTAACCCGGCCACCGGCCAGCCCTTTTTCGAGCTTGCCGAAACCGACCTGAACCAGCTGCCGGAGATGTTCAGCAAAGCCCGTGCGGCGCAGAAAATCTGGGCGATGAAATCCTTCCCTGAGCGGGCCGAACACATCTTCAAGATGCGCCGCTACATAGTCGACAACGCCGAAGCCCTGTCGAAAACCGTCAGCCAGAGCAACGGCAAAACCCTGACCGATGCCCTCGCCACCGAAGTGCTGCCCTGCGCACTGGCCTGCAACTGGTACGGCAAAAATGCCGCCAAAGTACTGAAGCCAAAGATCCGTAGCGGCGGCCACCTGCTGTTCTTCAACAAGCGTACCCGCATGTTACGCCTGCCGCTGGGCGTGGTCGGTATCATCAGCCCATGGAATTACCCGCTGTCGATTCCATTCGGCGAAATCGTTATGGCCCTGATGTCCGGCAACGCGGTGATGCTAAAAGTCGCTGCGGCTACTCCAGCAGTGGGCCACGCCATCGAACAGATTGTCGCCGCCGGGGACCTGCCCGAAGGGCTGTTCAACCATGTGGTTGGCTCCGGCGCTGCGGTGGCCACTGCATTCTTCGAAAACAAGGTCGACAAGCTGTTCTTCACCGGCTCGGTAAACGCCGGCAAGGTACTGATGGCACAGGCCGCCGAAACGCTGACTCCGCTATCGCTGGAGCTGGGCGGCAATGACCCCATGATCGTGCTTGAAGATGCCGACCTTGAGCGAGCTGCCAATGGCGCCGCCTGGGGCGGTTATCAGAATGCTGGCCAATCCTGCGGCGGTGTCGAACGAATCTATGTGGTGGAAAAGGTCTACGATGAATTTGTCCGCATTCTGGCCAGCAAGACTCGCGCCCTGCGCCATGGCGTAGGCTGTGAAAACTTTGACGTGGATATTGGTTCGATCACCACCGCAGGACAGCTACGCACCGTACAGCAACACCTTGAAGATGCCGTGCAGAAAGGCGCCACCATTGCCGCCCAGTCGCAGCCGGTCGGCCCCCAGGACGGCCTGTTCCATCCGGCCACCATGCTGGTTGATGTCAGTGACGAAATGCTGACCATGAAGGATGAAACCTTCGGTCCGATCGTTGCCATCAGCAAGGTCAAGGATCAGGAAGAAGCGATCCGCCGCGCCAATGATTCAAACCTGGCCCTAACCTCATCGGTATGGACCCGAGACAACAAGCGCGGGCAGGCAGTTGCTGCACGACTGGAAAGCGGTGTGACCACGATTAACGACCACCTCTATACCCACGGCCTGTCCGAAACCCCCTGGGGCGGCTGGAAAGAGTCCGGCATTGGCCGCACCCACGGCCCGGAAGGTCTGGAAGAGATGACCCACGCCAAGGTAGTGAACTGGGACATGCTGTCCACCAAGCGTAACCTGTGGTGGTACCCATTCAACGAGGAAACCTGGCGCGGCCTGCTAAACGCACTGCGCTTCGCTTTCCCGAAAAGTGCAGGCCAGTGGTTCTCCGCCTCCCTGGCGCTGACGCCATTCTTGCTGAAGAAAATGTTTACCGGCTGGAAGACCGACTGACGTTTTTGTTGATACGGGTCAACGGTATCGCCGTTGTCCCGTGTCACTCTTGCCCCTCAAAAGGAGACAGCCATGTACACAGACCCAATCGTACTAGCCGGCATTGCTGCCGTAGTGGGTACCGCACTGGTCGCGGTAGGTTTTTTTGTATTCATCATGGTGGACAATGCCGACCACCCGAGTGACGAAGACGACGAAGCCGGTGAGAACAAGTCCTGACCGGCTTCGCCTCCTGACTGGTTTGGCAGTACCAAGCTAGTTTCCTAGCGCTGCTGCATCATCTTCATCGCCTCTTCCATCTGCTTTTTCATGTCTTCCATGTTCATACCCGGCGGCAGCCCCATGTCACCCGCTCCAGCGCCCATGTCCGGTATTTTCTCCATCACCGTGCCCGGCGGCAGGTCGAAATAACCGCTGCCCTTGGCAGACTTATCCACGGATACCAGCTTCATATCCTTGCCCTGGCGCAACAGGCCGGTATAACCACCGGCAATACCACTAAGATCCGGTACTGCACCGGCGCCCGCAAAACCCATGTTGCTGGCAGTTTGGGCTCCAAATCTGGCCATCCCTTGCGTAACGGAGGTCAAGTCCTTGTGGTTACTCAGCACCACCTCCGTACGCTCGCCCTGCTCGTCAATCACCTCATAAACCTTACCCTGATAGCCGGCAACGGTTTCGCTGCGACCTGTGTCGCGGAAACTGCCCTGAGATTGGCCGTCATCCTCATAGGAGTCATCGCCCATGGGCATACCGCCAAAGCCGCCACTCATCTTGCCTATCTCATCCATGTCCATGGCCACCCAGCCATTGCCTTCCTTACGCACGCTGTAGGTCTTGTTACCCTTCAGCAACATGAACATATCTTTGGCCACGTCCATGCGCACCTGATTCTGATCACGAACACTGACAGTCATCTGATTTTTGCGATCCAGCTGGTATACCGCAGTCACATCAGCCAACGCCGGCAGCGTAGTCAGCACACCGACAAGCGCAATAATCGAGGAACGAATTTTCATAAAACCTCTCCCTGAAAGTTGATCAAAATAGCACGACCACACGACCTTGGCATCTCAGCCAAGACGGCGAATCTGATAAGCCAGTTCGGCACGGTTCAGACCTGCAGCGGTATCGGGGTGCTCGTAGAGATGACGCCGCAGCAAGGCACTATCCACTGCCCTGCGCGACGAAATGATGACCGCATTATGGCAGTCCTCCGTGGATAGCCGGAAGCGCTCCGCCCAACCACGGCGAGCGGCCTCCTCACTGGCCCAGCTGTCACGATACTCGCTCCAGTCGCCAAAGTTCATCACCAGATAACCATCCTCACTGACCAGCCCGGCCAGCGCCCGACACCAGGCCTGGTCTGCGGTCAGCGCCCGGGTAACAGTGGTGTCATGGGGGGCAAACAGGTCTTCGATCACCAGATCAAAAGGCTCACCCTGATACTGCTCCACGAAGGTGGTGGCATTCATACAATGGCATTCCACGCCCGCCTCCTCGATGCCGAAAAACTGCTTCGCCACCTGAACATGAAGCGGATCCAGATCCACGGCCACAATCTTTTCCGGGGCACAAAAGCGTAGCAAAGGGGCCACCACACTACCGCCTCCCAAACCGAGGATCAGCACTCGGCGAATGCGCTCCGGCTCACGAAAGAAAACTGGCAACCAGAGCAGGTCCCAGACGCTCCCGGTAAACAGGCGATCAGGGTGATATTCAGAATGCTGTACACCATTGGCGTACAGCCTCAGAGTTTTGCCATGACTGCGTAGCTCATACTGCACATCATCCCGCTCGGCACGCCACACTATGGCCATCAACGAGCCCCGAGATCGAGCAGCACACCACTCACGGATGCTTCACTATTAACGGTTGCAGCGACGATAAACAGGCGCTCACCATCCAGACCGAACTGGTCTACCAGTAGCACTTTGCTCTGCTGGGCCCTAGCCGCTGCCAACTCTTCCAGACGGCTGTCACTCACAGCATCAGCCTCTCTTTGTGCCAGCGCGGAGAAGGCACGGGCGGCCACCTCCCGATCACGTTGCTCACGATCCTCAATAACCGTATCGCCAAGCAATAGCTCGGCCCGCTCATCAGTCTGCTCACGGTAAAGACTTTGCACTGCGCGACGGAAGTCACGATCATCCAGGGCTGCATCGAGGCCGGCCCACTGCTCCTCCATCAGTTGCTGACCCAGTGCCTGAGTCGCCAGCGGCAGGCGATCGCCTTGTCGTGCGGAGCCGGACAGGTTCATCAATAGCGATGGTCGCTCACCCAGCATCTTCGCCAACGTTGCCATTTGTTCAACACCGGACTCTGTTGGCTGACTATCCCCGTCAGCAAAATCAATATAAGTGAGCTCCTGACCTCCAGCCAGAGAGGCAAGCGCCGAAAATGGCGATGTGGCTGCCTTGATCATCACGTTGGTAACGGCACGCAAAATAATGCCGCTAACACTGACTGAGGGATCGTTCAGGTCTCCGCTGGCATTCACCGGCAGATCTATCAGGCCACTACGATCACGCAAAACTGCCAGACCCAACTTGATCGGCGCATTCAGCGCTTCGTCACTGGGCACGCTATCACCAAGAAAGAAGTTGGCCGCCCGGATACGACTTTGACTATTCAATACGGAGCCCTCAATGACCAACTCACTACTCACAGCGAGCTGTCCACTTTCCACCGCATAGCCCAGATACTGACCGGTAAACGGCGTCAGGCTGTTCATCTCATATCCACTCATGGTGATAACAAGATCCATCTGCGGCAGTTGCGCCAACGGCGCAATCTTGCCTCTCACGTTCAACGGGCTAATCTGATCAAGGCGAGCGTTCAGGTTGATGTCTGCCTGACGACCTGGATCGGAACTCAACCCGCGAATATCTCCCTCCAGACGGTATAGCCCAACGCGAAACACAGGGGACAACGAGCGATCCATATGAACCAGCTCGCCATTGCGTAACCTCAACTCACCGATAGCAAAACTCCAGGGGCTGCTTTCCGTTGCCGGCTGCGCAGATGAAGCCGTAGCGGCAGCGGCCGGTACGGCGATGCGCACGGAAACATCCTGACCACTCTCGTCAATCAGGGATTGGGCGCGTAAATCCGCCAGCGTCACGGTATCAATATTAAGCTGTGAATTGAGCAGCGACAGCGCTATGCCATCCAGTTCCAGCGAGCTGAACGAAACCAATGGACTGCCATTCAGTTCCGCCAGATTCAGGTTACTAATGGTCACCTGGCCGTTAACACGGGTATCAGCCTGATCGGTAGCGCCCTCTGTACTGCCATGCTCAATGATCAGCCTGGCAGCCAGCTCACCGGCAGAAAGCTTGGCCGCAGCGCTATCCTGCAGCCAGCCCTGCACAGCGCCCAGCGGCAAAGCTGTGACCTCGGCTTGGAGCGTCACCTGCAATGGCTCGAATCTACCCTCGCCAGTGAGATTAATTCGTCCGCTTTCGGCGAGGACCATATCGCCATTTAACGAAAAGACTTCATCACGATTAAGGGCAACCTGCTCAAGTGTCAGGTTGATTGGCGACAGCGCCAAGGTGGCCGGCTCCGCAAGTGTCTCATCGATCACCGTGATGCTGGCATCAGTCAGCTCAAGCCGCCCAAGCAATACATGCCATGGGGCAGGTTCTTGGGCCGGAATACTCGCCACCTGATCTGTTTGCGGCATGACCTGACCATTGCTGGAAGGTGCCTGTTCATCTTCCTGCGGATCGTTGGGTAACGGCATAAAAAGTTTTTCAAGATGCAGACCTTTGTCGCGCAGGCGTACTTCCAGGTCCAGCCCCTGCAACAGCAACCGCTCAATACCAACCTGTTGATCAACAGTGTCAATTTCTATGCCGCTCAGTTCCAACAGCGGCAAACGCAGCACGGGGTCTTCCAGCTGAGGATCACGGATCTCCACATTGCTCAGACTGATGACACCCTGTTGTAATTTCAGTCGACCATCGGGATCAGCCTCGAAGCGATAGTCCGAGGCAATATCCAGCATCGCTGACGGCACGGTGAAGGCAAACTGGTGCTGAAAGAAATCCGCGAACGGTGACAGGTCAACTCCGCTTAGCGCCAACCGGCCACTGGCAAGCAAAGGATCAAAGGCCACCGAGCCAGCCCAGTCGAACTGACCACCAGCAGGTCCTGTTAGTGAAAACTGGAATTTATTGTTGCCCTGACCGTCTGCCCGAGTAGAGAAATCCAGAACCTGAAAGCTGACTGGCGCCAACACCAGTTCGTCTGGCTGCGGCCGAGCTTCATCGCGAAAACGGAAGTCGCCCTGCACAACCAAAAGCTCACGAAACGAAAAACGGGGCAAGGCAGTTGGCGCTGTTTGCTCTTGCACTACCTGTGACTCATCCTCAGCGGACAAACGGGCAACGATATCATCGAAGTTAAAACTCTGCGGGCCGCTCTGTACCACCCTGCCGCGGGGCTCATATAGGGAAATGCGATCGAAATGAATACTCCAGCGGAACAATGAAGAAAGCTGGAAATTGGCATACAACTCGTCGAAGGCGAACAAATCCGTGCCATCCAGATCTCGCAAGGCAAAGCCCTGCAGGCTCAACGATAGGGCCAGCGGATTAAACACCGCCTTCTGCAGCACCACTTCCCGGCCGGTTAGTTCAGACACCTCAGTAACCACAGTACTTCGCAGCCATGGGGACAGCACGAAGTAGCCCAACAGCGCATATAGCATCCATACCAGCACCAGAATCGATACAATGCGCTGGCGGCGGCTGGCGGCCTGCCAGTGAGTGCTGAGAGACATGCAATACTCCGGGTCAGCCTGTGCGGGGAGGCCATTATGGTACCCGCCGCAGTGAAGGGGAAGCGAGCCGAGAGCTAATCCGGACAGTCATCGCGCAACAAGCCAGATCAGCGCTATACTGAACCAATCACAACGATAAAGGAGATCACCATGCGTCATTACCTCATTGCACTCGGCTTGCTGGGCAGTAGCCAGTTAGCGTTGGCAGAACAGGATCCGTTTGTCTCCATGAGCCTCTTTTTTACACCGGTGAGTGAAGTCGACAGTGACGTTGGCGGCACCTTTGATGGCAGCGGTTTTGGCGGTCGCGTGGAAGTGGGCGGCGCTCTGCATGCCTATGCGGAATACATGCTCGGCAATCTGGACGATAACGCAGCAGATCTGGATTTCAGTGATACCCGCCTGGGTGTTGCCTACCGTAGCCATATGGATGCCGGCTACATTCTTGCAGCAATCGAACATGCCGACCTTGATTTCGATATTGGTGGAGAAGAGAAAGGCGTGGGCGTACATCTGGGCGCCGGTTTCGACGCCACTGACAGCGTCGGGATTTATGGCCGTGTTGGCATGCTTTCGCTAGACAATCTGGACGGCCCGGAGGTGCGCTTTGGCGCCACCGCAAAACTCAACCAAGGCACCAAGGTATATGCCGAGTACCGAAGCGCCATGCTCAGTGAAACCGGCAATGATGTTGACGTGACTGATCTGCGCGTTGGGGTAAACTTCAGCTTCTGATCAATCAGCCGCTGAACTCGCCATTGGTCTGAATGCTTTGCAGCACATGGCCAATGGCGCCTTCGCCGTCATATAGACGAGTATGCACTACGCCGCAGCCGTGCTCTGACAACAACGCTTCCGAGCTAAAGCATATCCACTCAGAAACCGGGTAGCGCAGCAGCGAGAGAGTAATATCCGCATTAATACAGCCAATACCGGCACCCAGATTAAGCTGGCCGGTGCCATTTCCCAGATCCGACAACATGCACACCTGACTGAGCGGATTAAGCGGCACACCGGAAACAATATGCACCGGCACCCGCAACCATGCGGTGGTCGCACCCTGCTCGTTCCACGGGGTCAACTCACGCACCTGCACGCGAGAATGGAAGCCGGTTGGAATCTCTAGCCCTTTACTGTCCAGCATCTGCTGGATATTGAATTCTGACAGGCCTTCCGGCCCTGCCGGTGGCGGCGCTGGCCGCGGCGCATAATCCGGCAACTGCACCGGCAAAATCCGTTGCAGTACCGCCTCTGCCTGAGCGACCAGCCGGCCATCTGCATGGATATCCACCCGCAGCAATCGTAACCGGTTACCCTCTCGCAGCCACTGATTGGACACCGTCAACGCCTGCATGGGCACCGGCCGCAGCAGGTTCATGGTAATCCGGTTAACGGTAAAATCCGCTTGCTGCGCTGCCTGCTCCGATATCACCTGACCAAACAGGGCAGATACCGCACCACCGTGCAGCAGGGATGGGTGCCATGGACTGCCGGCCACGGCAGTTGGGCTGAAAACATTGTCAAGGCGCTGGTACAGGTATTCGGTCATGGCGGGCTCCGGCTGAATCGGCGCGTATTCTACCAACATGGGGATGCACACCCCATGACCGATTGGCCCTGGGGCCAGTCAAGCCCAGACATCTGTACTTTTCCAATGGCCAACTAAAGGCCAGAATAGCGACCTTGTTTAAATCCATGATCCGGAGACACACTGTGACCGAGAGCAACTACCTGCTAAACATGTACGCCAAGGCCGGCAAACTGCCACTCGGCAAGAAGATATTTTCTGCAGTCTTCTCCCGCAAGGCGCCCTACTTCGGCACCATCAATCCCCTGATCACCGAGCTGCGGCCTAACTTCTGCGAACTACGCTTTGCCAAACGCCGTGCGGTGGAAAACCACATTGGTACGGTGCATGTCATTGCCATTTGTAATGGACTGGAAATGGCCATGGGCGCGGTGGCTGAGGCCTCAATTCCGAAGCACCTGCGCTGGATTCCGAAAGGCATGGACGTGCGCTATACCGCCAAAGCGACTACTGACATCCGGATTACCGCCGAAGCCAATCCGGAAGACTGGAAGCCAGGCGACCTGCCGGTGACAGTGAAAGCCTTTCGTGATGACGGCACGGTAGTGGTTGAAGGCACGATCATGCTGTACGTGTCAGAAAAGCCGACAAAATAATCGCGCAAAGTAAGCGACTCCTGTGGCGAGAGCCACAGGAGTCGCAAAGTGACGGCAAAGCGTCCTGTCTATCAGCTGCCAATCAATACTCGAAGTAACGAGCCTTCAACGTCACCTCGGAATAGCCGAACAATTTGCCCCGTACCATGATCTGATAGGTGCCTGGTCCGTACAGCTGGCAGGTTTCATTATTGCCCGGGCCGGTATCGCGACAGTCATACTTCCATACCGATACACCGTCGTCCCGGCGAACATACAGGTCAGCATTGCCACTGCCGCCGCGGGTAGTGATTTCCACCTGCCCCACCGCCAGCTCCGGCACAGTGATGGTGTAGCGCTTTTCCGAATAGCTGCTGCCACCAAATGATTCCTGCAGAATCGTGCTCCAGGCGCCACTGGCATCCTTCAGCAGGCGCGCCTGCTCAGCGTTGAGCAACGCATTCAGGCGCGCACCGCCGGGGTAAAAATCAGCGCTGTAGCCACCATCCAGCATGTCCTTTGCCCAGGCCACGGCGAAGTCGCGCAGGGCGACGATATTTCTTTCAGCGGGAAAACCACAGGCAATCTGTGCCAGCAAGTCGCTGTTATTGCCTTCCGAATCCACATGGGTGGAGCGATCCGTCAGCTTGATACCGACATACTGTCTGGGCAAATTACGCAGCGCGCCCTGAGTATCATTGAAGGTATTGCACAGCGAGCCATTGGCAGTAATAGCCCGCACCGGAATGGCCGTCGGCGCCAGCACATCCATGGCTCGACCGAAGGGACCAAATGCATTAACCGGATCCAGCAATACCAGGCCATGCAAATTGGCGGCATTACCGGTTTGCACCATGCGCTCGGCAATCAAACTGACATGCAGACCACCGGCGGAATGGCCGGACAGTACCAGCGAAGTGGGAAACGGCCGACCATCTGGTGGTGACGGCGGATTGGAGGCCAGCACGTCGGCAACTCGCACTGCCAGATCACCGGCGCCACCGCTCATTGGTGCATTGATGCTTAGTACCAGCATGCCTTGATTCATCAAGGCCACACCCAGGTCGCGGTAGTTACCGCCACCACGGGTAAAGCCGTGCTGCAGATACACCGCACCAATAGCCGGGCCATTAGGCAGATACCAGTCGCCGTTATAAATTTCGCCGTTGAACGAGACACTGTCATTGATCACCGTACCGGACGGCGTCTGCAGGACAACAACCTGTGCGCTGGCCCATGGTGCCAGCAGGAATAGAGCAATCAGATAGAGAGTTTTCATCGCGTGTGCTTCCCTGTGTTGTTATGGTTGCCGACAGCAATTCACGGCTCTGTGCGGGACTCGACGAGATTACAGTGACCAATTGGTCACGCTTGACGCCAGGAAACAGTCCTACCTGACACCACGGTACCAATTACCTGAAATATAAGGCTTTTTCATTATGGCAATCGGCGCCACCCTGTATGTTTTTCGTATCGATCTGGCAGATCAGGATCGCAACCTGTACAGCAGTCATTCGCTCAAGGTAGCCCGGCACCCATCCGAAACCGGCGAGCGCATGGTGGCTAGAGTGCTGGCCTGGTGCCTGCACGCCGACGAGCGGCTCAGTTTCGGTAAGGGCCTGTCCAATCCGGAGGAAGCGGACCTGTGGCTGCATGATGACGGTGGCGACGTGGTGCACTGGATTGAAGTGGGCGAACCAGAGCCAGAGCGTCTGAAAAAAGCCGCACGCCAGGGCCGCAAGGTGTCAGTGCTTGGCTATCTGCGCAGCCAGTCCACATGGTGGCAAAAACAGGGCACCGCCATTGCTCAGCTCAAGGGTGTCACCGTGCAGCAGGTGCCGTGGGAGATTGTCCAGCAACTGGCCGCAAACCTTCCGCGTCAGGTGAGCTGGCAGGTGATGATCAGCGAAGGCATGCTTTATATCACTCAGGCGGATGGCGACACCATCGAATGTCCCGTTGAGACCCTGCTCGAGTAACCAGGATCAATGCGTCAAATCAAAAAAACTATCACTACAGCAATCGACCCACTCGCCCGGGCAGGTTAGGCTGAGACTCTGTTGTGGAGTTAGTATGTTTTCTTCACTGGTCACCCCCCATAACGCGCTTTTTCCGCGCGATTACCACGCCTGCCGCGAACAGTTCGTGGCCAGTGCCAACCGTGCCCCGAAAATTCTTTCCCGGCGTGCAGAGGCATGTCCAGCCAGTGGTCCTCAAGGCGATACACTGTTTACTGACGTGGTGTGGCTTGGCTCAGACGGAGCCAGCAAGGTGCTGGTGTTGATCAGCGGCACTCATGGCTGCGAAGGTTTTGCTGGCAGTGCTATACAAACAGCTTTTCTTAATCAGGCGGCAGACACCGGCTGGCACCCTCCCACAGATACCGCGGTATTACTGGTTCACGCCCTGAATCCATGGGGCATGGCCTGGAGTCGGCGCTGTGACCAAGACGGCATTGACCTGAACCGCAACTTTATTGATTTCGACCAACCGGTGCCGGCCAATCCGGGGTACCTGACCCTGCGCGATACCCTGATGCTGGAGGACAGCCTCGACCGTGAAAGCCAGCTGCAACACTACGGCAGGCTGCATGGCCAGACAGCACTGGAAATAGCGGTCAGCGGTGGCCAGTACAGCGATCCCAGCGGCCCCTTCTTTGGCGGCTTCAGAAAATCCCACGGGCGCCTGCTCATGGAAAAACTGATCAACGAATTTACCCTGGGTGAAAAGCAGTTGGCGGTAATTGATCTGCATACCGGCCTTGGTCCCTATGGCTATGGCGAAATCATCTGTGACCATGACCCGCATAGCGATGGCACCCGGGTAGCGCATAACTGGTACGGCGATGCCGTGACCCTGCCACTGGCCGGCACCTCGTCCTCGGTGCCCAAGCTCGGCCTCATGGACTACGGCTGGCACGCAATCATGGATGCCTCCTCCTGCTTCGTCACACTGGAGTACGGAACCTATGGCACCGGGCCACTATTTGACACCATACTCTCTGATCATCGGCTGCACGCTGCCGGTGAAATCGATTGGTCATCTCCCCGCTGTCAGGCTGTGAAGCAACAAATGCGCCGGCATTTCTGCCCACCGGACCGGCAATGGCAGGAAATGGTTTTGTGGCGTGCCCGGCAGGTAATCCGCCTGGCGCTGGAGGGGTTACAGCATTGAGCAGACAGGTTGATATCCGCCCGGTGCAAGCCACAGACATCGACGCGCTGGAAACACTGGAAAAACGCACTTTCGACAGCGACCGACTCAGTCGGCGCAGCTTCCGACGCTGGATCAGCAATGAGCACCGGGCCTTCAAGGTGGCCACAGTGGACGGCGTGCTGGCCGGCTACATCCTGATTATCCTGCACCGCGGCACCCGTCTTGCCCGGCTCTACTCAATCGCCGTGGATAGTGAGCTGCGCGGCTTTGGGCTGGGACGCAAACTGATAGAAGCGGGCGAGAAAGCTGCCCGTGCCGCTGGCCGCATCGATATGCGACTGGAAGTACGCAAGGACAATCAGGTCGCCATTGCCCTATATGAACAGCTTGGCTACCACCGCTTCGGTGAATACGAGGACTATTACGAGGACCATCAGGACGCATTTCGCTATCAGAAGCGCATCCTCCAGTTTGACGCCTCACACTGGCAGCGACCGGTGCCCTGGTATCGGCAGAACACCGAATTCACCTGCGGTCCAGCATCGCTGCTGATGGCCATGCAGGCTCTGGACAAAAATATTCAGCCTGACATCAGCGAAGAGATGCACCTGTGGCGCGAAGCTACTACTATTTTCATGACCTCAGGCCATGGTGGCTGCCATCCCCTTGGCCTTGCCATTGCTGCCCGTAAACGCGGCTTCAAAGCGGAGGTATGGATCAGCGGCGATCAAATCCTGTTCATTGATAGCGTACGCTCGGAAAAGAAGAAAGAGATCATCGAACTGGTCCACAATGACTTTGTCACTCAGGCGAAAAAACTGAAGATCCCGGTGCATCATAGCGAGATCTCACAACAGCAACTCAGCAAAGCCCTGAAAAAAGGGGGTATTCCGCTGATTCTGATTTCGACCTGGCAGCTGGATGGCAAGCGGGTGCCCCACTGGGTGGTGCTATCTGCCTTTGATGATGAGTTTTTCTACCTGCACGATCCGGATCCGGAAGAAGGCCTGCAAACCGATCTGGATTGCCAGTACCTGCCCATCGGGCGTAATGATTTTGACCGCATGGCTCGCTTTGGCCGTGATCGACTGCGTACCGCAGTGATCATCAGCCGATAAAGAATCAAGGAGAGGCTTACATGAACCAACCCGCAAAGATCACCCCGCTAACCACGGCCGTTTCGCGCATCACCATTCAACCGGCATCCATGGATATCTGGGACAAAAAATATCGGCTGCGCTCGCGCAGTGGCGATGCCATTGATGAAACCATGGACAACACCTGGCAGCGTGTAGCCCGTGCCCTTGCCGATGTGGAAAAAGAAGAACTGCGCGAAGAATGGTACGAGAAGTTTCTCTGGGCACTGCGCCACGGCGCCATCCCCGCTGGCCGCATTATTTCCAACGCCGGCGCCTGGGCACACAAACCGGCCACCTCGACCATCAACTGCACGGTGTCGGCCACGGTGCATGATTCCATGGACGATATTCTTGGCAAGGTCCATGAGGCCGGCCTGACCCTGAAAGCGGGCTGCGGTATCGGCTACGAATTTTCCACCCTGCGACCGAAAGGTGCCTATGTGTCCGGTGCCGGCGCCAACACCTCCGGGCCGCTGTCGTTTATGGATATCTACGACCGCATGTGCTTTACCGTGTCCTCCGCCGGTGGCCGCCGCGGCGCGCAGATGGCTACCTTTGATGTGGGCCATCCGGATGTACTGGATTTTATTCGCGCCAAGCGCGAAGACGGCCGCCTGCGCCAGTTCAACCTGTCACTGCTGATTACCGATGAGTTTATGCAGGCAGTGGCTAACGATGATGAATGGCCAGTGGCCTTTCCCATGACTCTGGATGAAATCGAATCCGACAAGCCGGATCTTCACAATCCCAACGAAGTCATCTGGCGTGACTGGCCGATCAAGCAGGGTTATCTGGCCCGCGCAGATGGCAAGATTGCATGCCGAGTTTACAAACAGCTGAAAGCCCAGAGAATTTGGGACAGCATCATGTCGTCGACCTACGATTTCGCCGAGCCCGGCTTTATCCTGATTGATCGCGTCAACGAGATGAACAACAACTGGTTCTGCGAGGAAATCCGCGCCACCAATCCCTGTGGCGAGCAGCCACTGCCTCCCTATGGCGCCTGCCTGCTTGGCTCTGTCAACTTGACCATGTTTGTCCGTGACCCTTTTACCGACAAAGCCCGCTTCGACTGGGATGGCTACCGCCGTGTGGTGACAATCTTTACCCGCATGCTGGACAACGTTGTCGAAATCAACGGCCTGCCGCTGGAACAGCAGCGCAACGAAATCACCCGTAAACGCCGCCATGGCATGGGCTTTCTTGGCCTCGGTTCCACCATCACCATGCTGCAGATGACCTATGGTGAAGCGGACTCTTTGGCCTTTACCGAACAGGTCGCCAAAGAGATGGCCCTTGAAGGCTGGCGCGCCGGGCTGGCACTGGCGGAAGAGAAAGGTGCCGCGCCGATCATGGACGAAGACTTCACCGTAACTGCTGCCATGCTGGCGCGGCGCCCGGAAATGGTTGCCGATGGCATCAAGGAAGGTGACACCATCAAGGGCAGAATCCTGTGGGCCAAATACAGCCACTACATGCAGCGCGTTGCTGGTGCCGAACCGGAATTGGTGGAGGCCCTGGCGCAGCATGGCTCACGTTTCACCCACCACAGCTCTATTGCTCCCACCGGAACGATTTCCCTGAGTCTGGCCAACAATGCCAGCAATGGTATTGAGCCAAGCTTTGCCCATCACTACTTCCGCAACGTTATTCGTGAGGGTAAGAAGAGTAAGGAAAAAGTCGACGTATTCAGCTTCGAACTGCTCGCCTACCGTGAGTTTATCGACCCTGAGGCGGTGCCCTTTAGTGAAGACGAGAGTCATCAACTACCCGCGTACTTTGTTGCCGCCGATGACATTTCACCAAAACAGCACGTCGACATTCAGGCTGCCGCGCAGAAGTGGATTGATTCATCCATCTCCAAGACGGCCAATGTGCCCACCGATTATCCCTATGAAGATTTCAAGGACATCTACCGTTATGCCCACGAACAAGGCCTGAAAGGCTGCACCACCTTCCGCTTCAACCCCGAGGCGTTTCAGGGCGTTCTGGTCAAGGAAAAGGACTTGGCCAACACCACCTATCGCTTCACCCTGGAAGATGGCTCCGTGGTCGAGGCCAAGGGCGGTGATGAGATTGAGTATGACGGTGAGATGCACACCGCCGCTAACCTGTACGACGCCCTGAAAGAAGGCTACTACGGCAAGTTTTGAGTCTGGAGCGCACTATGACTATCCGCCTTAACAGCAAAATTACCAGCTATGAAGTAGTCCAGGCTGATGATGACAAAAAGGTCGCACCGGCGATCAGTGCCATTCAGGAAATGCACGAAAGTGTGCAGCGTCCTGAACACCTGGAAGGCACCACTTATAAGATCAAGACCCCGGGCTCTGATCACGCCATGTATGTGACCATTAATGATGTAATCCTGAACCAGGGTAGCGAACATGAAGTGCGCCGCCCTTTCGAGATTTTTATCAACTCGAAGAACATGGATCACTTTCAGTGGATTGTGGCCCTGACCCGGATTATTTCCGCAGTATTTCGTAAAGGCGGCGACTGCACCTTTCTGGTGGAAGAAATGCACAGCGTGTTTGACCCACGCGGTGGCTACTTCAAACCGGGCGGTCGCTGGATGCCCTCACTGGTCGGCGAGATCGGCGATGTGCTGGAGCAGCACCTGAAGAAAATCGGTTTGATTCGCACCGAGGAAGATGACTACCAGAAGGCGTGGCTAGAACAGAAACGCAAGGAGTACGAAACACATCGCCCACAAGGCCAGACCGATGCCAACTGTGACGACAGCACCTCCGGCTATCCGCCCGGTTCAAAGCTGTGTGGCAAATGCCATGTCAAAGCCATGATCCAGATGGACGGCTGCCTGACCTGCCTGAACTGCGGCGAAAGCAAATGCGGCTAAAAAATTATAGGAGCGGCTTACGCCGCTCCTATAACGACTTTGCTGCGATCCACTTGGCAGCAGCATCTGCCGCCTGTTCAATATTATCTTGCTGACATAGCCCACTGGCCCGTCTCGGCGCCAAATCATGATTGCCATCCTTGAGCCAGTGCAACTGCACGCTATCTGGCAGCGCATAGCTGGCCACATCGGCATGGGTGCCAAACGGATCCCGTTCTCCCTGACAAATCAACGTTTCTGCCTGCATATGGGCAAAGTGATCAAGGCGGGTTTTATCTGCTTTGCCCGGTGGATGAAACGGATAGCCAAAACAGATCACCCCGGCGCAAAGCTGCTCAGTGGCCAGCATGGTGGCCATCCGCCCGCCCATGGATTTACCACCGATAAAAATTTTCTCATCACCAGCCTGTAACAAAGCTTCCGCAAAATGCGCCAGTAACAGGGGCGCCCGATCCGGTGGCCGCTTGCTACCGCCTGTGCGACGCTGCGCCATATAGGGAAATTCAAAGCGCAACACCGTCACCCCGCCCGCCGTCAGCGCGGCTGTCATGGCATTCATAAAATCACTATCCATGGGCGCACCGGCACCATGAGCCAACAGTAATGTGCCTAACGGTTTGCCCTCTGCCTTATCGACAACAAAATCGATCATTACCACAACACCAGTTGATCCGGTTTATCCGGCACCCGGAACAGATCCGTGCGCAGTGCCGGCACTTCATAACACTCCAGACCTGCGCGACGACAGGCTATTTCAAATCGCTGGGCAAACAGAGCAGCCCATTGCCCACGGCCTGTCTGCCGGGTATGCCAGCCACTCTGGTAATCGCGGCCGCCATGCAGATCACGCACCACCGACATCACCCGCCCGGCACGATCCGGATAATGCTCATCCAGCCAACCTTGCCACAACTCCTTCAGCTCCCAAGGCAGGCGCAACATGACATAGCCGGCGCGCTGTGCACCTGCCTCAGCAGCCTGAGCGATTACCTCTTCCAGCTCATCGTCGTTGATAAACGGAATCACCGGAGCAAACAACACGGTTACCGGTACGCCCGCCGCAGACAATTCACGAATCGCCGCCAGTCGAGTACTCCCCGAGCTGGCACGCGGCTCCAGTTTCCCTTTCAGGGAATTATCCAGTGTGGTTACCGATACCGCCACCGAGGTCAGTTGCTGCCCCGCCAGAGCCGCTAGCAAATCCAGATCCCGACGCACCAGACCACTCTTGGTGATAATGCAAACCGGGTGACGATGGGCCAGAAAAACCTCCAGCAACCCGCGGGTCAGCTGGCGAGTTTTCTCAATCGGCTGATAGGGATCAGTGGCACTGCCAATCACCACCGGCTCGCAGCGATAGCTGTCCTTGGCCAGGGTCTGGCGTAACAGCTCCACCGCGTTGTCCTTACAAATAATCTTGGTTTCAAAATCCAGCCCCGGCGACAGATCAAGATAGCTGTGCGTGGGCCGGGCAAAGCAGTAACTGCAACCATGCTCACAGCCGCGATAGGGATTGATGCTGTGGGCAAAAGGCACGTCCGGTGAATCGTTGGAGGTGATCAGCGTTTTCGCTGTTTCACTGCGGTACTCCGTGCGCAGCGAAGTGACTACCGGCTCGCCTTCATCACGCACCACCTCAATATTCTGGAATCTGCCCGCCGGGTTTTCACTGACTCCGCGCCCCTTGACCATCGCCGCCTCGAATACTGATCATATGGACAGCATCATCGCTCAGCACGGGTATGGCTGGCAAGTGCAACCCGGAGCCGACTGAGGCATGCTGGCGCTTTCCCCGCCAACATCAGGAGCCCCCATGATTACCCTGTATACCGCCGCCACGCCCAATGGCCACAAGGCTTCGGTCACTCTGGAAGAGCTCGGCCTGCCGTACAACGTTCGCTCCCTGAATCTGATGCAAGGGGAACAAAAGCAGCCGGATTTTCTTGCCATCAACCCAAACGGTCGCATACCCGCCATCGTCGATTCGGAAGAAGACGACTTCGCCGTTTTTGAATCCGGCGCCATCATGATTTATCTGGCAGAAAAAACCGGCCGGCTACTGCCCACTGATGTGCGTGGTCGTTCCAGCGTTATCCAATGGCTGATGTTCCAGATGGGCGGCCTTGGTCCAATGATGGGACAGGCCAACGTGTTCTTCCGCTATATGCCGGAAAAAATCCAGCCCGCCATCGACCGCTACCAGAATGAATCAAAGCGCTTGATGTCCGTGCTGGATGAACGACTGAAGGATAATGAATATCTGGCCGGCGACTACTCCATCGCCGATATCGCCAATTTCTGCTGGGCGCGGACTTTCAACTGGTCCGGCGTGGATATCAGCGATCTGTCAAACCTGCAGCGCTGGATGGACACTATCAAGCAGCGGGAAGCAGTACAGCGGGGTCTGCTGGTGCCGGAAGAACTAAGCCCGGCCAAAATCATTGAAGCCGCGAAAAACATGGTTCAGCGCTGATCATCTACAGCGCTACTTAATCGCAGGCCTGCACCAGAATCCACGGCAGCACCACCACCGCCCAAACTTCAGCGTCCGCCTCATACCAGACGGATGCCTGTTGGGCCTGCACCGGACCAATCTGCCCAGCATCCAGCCAACCCTTGATCGCTACCGTGTCATCCGCCGCCAACGCCGTAGCCACTGCCACCAGGTCGATGCCGATTGCCACATGCAAGGTGTCGCCCTTGGCAAACCAGGGCTGTAGTGCGCGCCAGGCTATACGGCCTGTCTCCCCGTTCAAGTGCTCAAATAGGGATTTTTTGTCCTCAGTCATGGTCCCTCCTGATATGGAGGAGCATTATGCTCGTTCTGACGTCACGGTTGAAAGGAGGATCCAGAATGCGTAGCCCTATGCAAGTCATGGTCGACAATCTGAACCGGCTGGATAACGATCAGGATCTCGAAACCATGGTTTTCGAGCTGTACGCCGCCGATGCCACCTTTGAAGATCCGATCCAGAAAGTGCGCGGGCGCAAAGCTATCGTTGGCATGTATCAGGATATGGTAAAGATTTTCCCGGAGCTGACGGCGGTAATGAAGCGTGAAGTGCGCAGCGAACATATTCATGTCGCAGAATGGGACATGACCTTCAAAGCAAAATACTGGCCCAAGGCGATTACCATCTCCGGCACCACCTGGCTGGAAGTGGATAACAAGGGAATGATTCTGGGACACAAGGACTACTGGGATCTGTGGCAGTTTGTCCGCAGGGCTGTGAGCTTGCCGGAAGCGCTGGTCGAGCGCCTGCCCGAGCCACTACGACACCTTTTGGTGTAAAAGCTCAAACTGCCCCCCCCAGGCGCAATGACCGTCCGTCGGCAAGTCCATCTGGGCGTGCCGGCAGCACTACTCAAATCACACCAAAGATGTAGACTCGATCACAAGGCTAGTCATTTCGGATTAGGAAATCCGTGGATCAACTCTAGCCAGCAATACTTCGGAGCACTCGGGGGCCAGCATGGATACAGGCTCTGGCGTTTGCGGACGCCGTTATTCAGGGATCATGGCAGCGCTCTATGCGCTGCTGCTGTGCAGTAGCGTAAACGCCGCCGAGATCATTGCGCTCAGCGACCAGGACCAGCAAGTCCGCCCGACCAGCGGCCAGCAGGAAGTGCTGTGTTTACCGGCGGATCAAACCCCTGCAGCCAGCGAGCTGCTCAGCGAAACCAGCCAATGGCCATGGCAGCCAGCGACCCAGCGCACTGTTAATCGAGGCTTCACCAACCAGACCTGCTGGCTGCGCCTGCAAATTGATGGCCGCCAGCTGGATCAGTCTGACTGGTCGTTGGTAATCAACTACCCGCTACTGAACAATGTAAACCTGTTTATTCGCAAAGATGACGCACTGTTACAGACCTTCACCGCCGGACTCAGTCAGCCTTTCGATCAACGCCCCGTGCTGCGTAGAAAACCCACCTTTCCACTGGATCTGGACCGCAATGGCATCACCACCATACTGATGTCCATACAGTCGGATCACTCCATTCAAGTCCCGCTGCGGCTGTGGCGCAATGATGCCCTGCAAAGCTGGCAAGCTAATAGCGATCAACTTCAGGCTCTATTCTACGGCGCCATGCTGGTAATGATGGCTTACCATTTTTTTCTGTTTCTATCGGTGCGCGAGCCGGTCTATCTCTATTACGTTGGCTGGACCGCCAGCCTGACCCTGCTTCAGGCCGCACTGCAAGGTCACGCCCAACAATACCTGTGGCCAACCATCGGCTGGCTCGGTGGTCATGTCCTCACCTTGCTGTTGCCATTAATCGTGCTGATCGGTTCGCGCTTCACCATTTCTTTTCTGGAGCTGCCTGATCGCCGCGCTTCACTGGCCAATCTGTTGCGTATGCATGGCCATATCGCCGTGGCACTGGTTCTGCTGGTTCCGTTTGTACCCACTGTCTGGCTACTACCACTGGACATGCTGCTGATCCTGTCATTCGATCTGTCGGTGTTGTTTGTCGCCAGTCAGCGTCTGTTCGACCGCGATCCGGATGCTCGCTATTTTGCTACCGCATGGATATGTCTTCTCAGTGGTGGTTTGCTGATAACCCTGAACAAATTTGGCATCATTAGCCGCACACCCTTGACCGAAAACCTGCTGCAAATCGGCACCGTTCTGGATGTCATGTTGCTATCGATGGCACTGGCAGCACGCATCAACCGTCTCAAGGCCGACCAATTGGAAGCGCAGCGGTTACGTACTGAGATGGAAGTGTTGCGCGCCGGTAGTCGCAGCCAGGCGAAAAACGAATTTCTGGTAACCATGAGTCACCATATTCGCACCCCCATGCAAGGCATCCTCGGCATCGCCGATTTGCTCCGCCACAGCGATGTCAGCACTGAACGACAGCGCCAGTATGCCGGCACCATCTACAACTCCACCCACTCCCTGATCGGTGTGCTAAACGACTTGCTGGACCACTCACGCATTGAAACCGGGCGGCTATCGCTCACACCGGGCGAAGTGCGCCCGGAAGAATTGGTGTCTGATGTTATTGGTCTTTTCATCAGCGCCGCAGCAGAGAAAAAGCTGCCTATCTATAGCTATATCGACAGCCGCGTACCCGCCCTGATCATTACCGATGCGGTGCGGGTCAAACAGATTCTCACCAACCTGATCAGCAATGCAATCCGTTCAACCGATACGGGCCAGATCAGCGTCTCGATCAGTCTGCGCCAACCCGCCGATGCGGTTGGCAATCTGGTACTGGACTGCGATGTCACCGATACGGGCATTGGCCTGGATGCCGCACAATGCGTGACCATCATGAGTGATGCACCAGAGCGCAACGGTTTGGGCCTATCTGTATCGCGTAAACTATGCCAACTGCTGGGCGGAGAGTTACGGGTAACCAGTTCACCTGGCCATGGCGCCAGTTTTCATTTCACTCTGCCCTGTCGTCTCGCCAGTCAGAGTGTCGACAATGGTTCGTTACCAGGGAAAAGACTACTGGCAGTCACGGAAAGTCGCGCCCTGCGCCTGTCTGTGTGTCAGCTGGCAGAACGCTGGGGAATGGTTGCGGAAGAATCCAGCACCAGTGATATTTCCAGCTGGCTTGACACTGACAACACCAGCGTGGACGTGCTGATTGTTGATCAGCGCAGTTATCTGGCTCTGACTTGCCTGCGCCAAACACCATTTGCCCACTGCCCGTGGATTGTTCTGGCCGAGCGTCATCACAACCTGATTGCCTCGACACCAGCAAACCGGCCAATTGTCGAGTTACCACTGGAGTCCCGGCGCCTGCGCAGCACACTCAACAACTTGCTGGGTGACAGCGAAAATTATTCAACCTCTAGTAACGAATCCGGCCACTCCACAGCCCAAAGCCTGCCAACAAAAGTGTTAGTGGTTGATGACGATGCAGTCAGTCAGATGGTGATCGGCAGCATTCTTGAATCTCTGTCAGTGCCGTCCACTATTGTCAGCGATGGATTCAGTGCAGCAGCCACCGTGGCCCCGGCCAAACCCCATTGGCAGGTGATCTTTATGGACTGTGAGATGCCGGGTATGAACGGCTATGAGGCCACCAGAGCGATTCGCCAACAGGAACAAGAGCAGGGTCGCAAGCCCTGCTGGATCATTGCCCTGAGCGCCCATGCGGGTGCCGACGCTATCAAACAGGCAGAACAGTCAGGCATGAACGACTATTTGTGCAAACCGGTTACTCGCGATCAGATGCGTCAGGCACTGGCACGCGCCCGCTGGTCCGACCAAGACTAATCAAGCGAGAACAGGCGGCCAGCAATCGACTGGCACGCACTGGCTTACCAAGGAAATCATCGCAACCAGCTGTCAGGCAACGACGCCGATCATCGGACATAACATTCGCCGTCAGCGCCAGTATCGGCTTGCTAAAACCAGTGCGACGCAGCTCTCTGGCGGCAGCATAACCGTCCATCACTGGCATCTGCATATCCAGAATCACCAGATCAAAACCCGGATCCTCGGCAACCTTTTCCAACGCCTGCAGCCCATCAATGGCCTCCACTACTTCCATGCCCGCACGACTCAGAATGCGATGTACCAGTAAGCGATTGACGTCATTATCTTCCACCAGCAATACCCGGCCACCAACATGGATAGCCGGCGCCTGCTGACTACGAACATCTACTTCCAGCGCCTGCTGCGGCATCACCCGCGGGGCATCGTCCTCGGCAATGACCTGAATATAAACCTTGAATACGCTGCCATGACCAGGGGTGCTGCTGGCACTGATATCGCCCCCCATGGAGCGTGCCAACTGACGGGCAATAGCCAGACCAAGACCAGAGCCTCCATGGCGCCGGGTATGCGAATCATCAACCTGGGAAAAGGGCTCGAACACTCGGTCAAGGTCCGCCGCATTCATGCCGATACCGCTGTCCTCCACTTCGATCAGCAGGCAGCTTTGCAAGCCGTCTTCCCAGCTCAGCCGAACCACCACCCGACCCTCATCCGTGAACTTGATGGCATTGCCAATCAGGTTGCCGAGAATCTGGCGCAGACGAAACGGATCCGTACTGATATGTGCCGGCACCGGAGAAGTATATTCCAGCTCCAGATCTACACCTTTTTCCTCCGCTTTAAGGCGATGGCTATAAATCACCTCTTTCATCAACGCTGGTAACTGACAACGCTGACGCTCGACTTTCAACTGTCCGGCCTCAATACGCGATAGGTCCAGCACATCACTGATCAGCGCCATCAGTGCGTCGCCATTTTGCTGCACCACGGAAAGATAACGGTGCCGCTCCTCTTCATTCAGGGAGGGATTCTCCAGCAACTCTGTATAACCAAGAATGGCGGTCATCGGGGTACGAATCTCATGGCTCATATTGGCCAGAAACAGGCTCTTGGCCCGATTCGCCGAATCAGCACGCTCGCTAGCCTCTGCCAAAGAACGCTGGCTCTGCCGGATGCTGTCCACCATGCGGTTAAAGTCCTCCGCCAGGGCACTGAGTTCATCGTTGCCGGGCACCCGCAGACGCAGGTCCAGATTGCCCCCCTGGGCAATGCGCTGCACTGTCTGATGCAGCTTTGCCAGCCGCTTGAAAATGGTTCGGCGCACATAAATATGCACCAGCGTGACCGCCAGCAAAGCCACCGCCAACAAACTCAGTCCCGCCAGGGTGAGCATGCGGGCACCGTGACCATAGCCATCACGGCCAACCGTCACGCGACCCAACATCAATGGCTTATCCTGATAATCACGGATGACAAACTCGCCCAGCACGGTGCCGTCATCAAGACGAATCACCCGGTTGCCTCGCTCAAGGTCTCCGCTAAATGGCTTTAACTCCACCGGCAAGCCGGTGATGCCAGCCAACTCACTGGCTGTCGTCTGATCCAGTGCCAAGGCAAACAGCACCGCACCACAATCCCCAACCTGCTCAAGAGCAAACAGGTGAGGTATACCAGACAGTGTAGTGACGCCCCAGAACGGGTAACAGAAACGATCTTGGTAATCAGCGAAAAGGCCTCCCACAGCCCCCTGATCAACATCTTCGCCAGAAGACAACCAGTGCTGTCCACCCTGCTGATCCACCACCACCACATGATCCAGACCGCTATCGCCGAGAGCGTTGATCCCGGGAGGCGCGGGCCGAGCAGTCAAGTCACCATCGGCCAGCGCCTTGACTGAAGGCCGCTCTGCCCAATCGCGGCTGCGGGCATGCAGTGTCGTCAGGGTCTGCATAAAGGCGGTTTCCACCCGGGCCAGCTCATTGCTGGCGGCACCATCCTCAATATCGAAGTAGGCAGGAGTGACAATAAAGTAGAACGCTGCGATGCCGGTCAGCACTGCGGCTAACGCAGCAGAGTAGAGCGACAGTAACAAGCGATATTTCAGGGACATGCCTTAATAATCCTTTTAATTCAGCCCCGGCCGGTTACGCGGGTGAAATAGAGGCGGTCGGCCAGTATCATAGGCGCCTTGTCATTCCGGGGTACACCACATCATGACCCAATCTCAACGCAGGATTCTTGTTACCAGCGCCCTGCCCTATGCCAACGGCCCTATCCATCTTGGCCACTTGCTTGAGTATATCCAGACCGATATCTGGGTGCGCTTCCAGAAGCTGTTCGGTGAGAACTGCATCTATGTCTGCGCCGATGATGCCCACGGTACGGCGATCATGCTAAAGGCAGAGGAGAACGGCGTCACGCCCGAACAACAGATTGCCAACGTAAAACGGGAGCACGAAGCGGACTTTAGCGACTTTCTGATCCGTTTCGACAACTATCACAGCACCCACAGCGAAGAAAACCGCCACTTTGCGGAGCTGATCTTCAAACGCAACAAGGCTGCGGGGAATATCCTTGAAAAGGAAATTACCCAGCTGTTTGACCCGGAAAAAGGCATGTTCCTCGCCGACCGCTTCGTCAAAGGCACCTGCCCCAAGTGCGGTGCGGCGGACCAGTATGGCGACAACTGCGAGGTCTGCGGCGCCACTTATTCTGCCGCCGAGCTGGTCGATCCCTACTCCACCATCAGCGGCGCCAAGCCGGTGATGAAGGGCGTCACCCAGCTGTTCTTTAACCTGCCCAAGTTCACCGACATGCTGCGCGACTGGCTGCGCTCTGGCTCGTTGCAGGAAAGCGTTGCCAACAAACTGAACGAGTGGCTGGGAGCCGGCCTGCAGCCCTGGGACATCTCCCGCGAGGCGCCCTACTTCGGCTTCGAGATTCCCGGCTACCCAGGCAAGTATTTCTATGTCTGGCTGGATGCGCCCATTGGCTACATGGCCAGCTTCCAGCATTACTGCAATCAGCATGGTCTGGATTTCGACAGTTACTGGGCTCCGGACAGCGATGCCGAGCTGTATCACTTTATCGGCAAGGACATCATCAACTTCCACGGCCTGTTCTGGCCGGCCATGCTGCAAGGCGCTGGCTTCCGCAAGCCCACCGCCCTGAACGTGCACGGCTTTGTCACCGTGAACGGCGCCAAGATGTCGAAATCCCGCGGCACCTTTATCAAGGCACGTACCTATCTGGATCATCTAAACCCGGAGTATTTGCGTTACTACTTTGCTGCCAAGCTGACCTCCAAAGTGGACGACTTTGATCTGAGCCTGGATGACTTCGTCCAGCGGGTGAATTCGGACCTGATCGGCAAGGTGGTGCAGATCGCCAGCCGCACCGCGAATTTCGTCAACAAGTTTGGTGGCAAGCTCAGCGCCGAACTGGATGATGCGCAACTGGTTGCCGATGTGCAGGCTGCAGCCGCATCCGTTGCCGCCAGTTATGAAGCGCGGGAGTTCGGTCGCGCCATGCGTGACATCATGGCACTGGCGGACCGCGGCAACCTGTACGTGCAGGAAAAAGCGCCCTGGACACTGGCCAAGCAGGCAGGCAGCGAGCAGCAAGTGCTAGCGGTATGCACCACTGCACTAAACGTATTCCGTTTGCTGGTGCTGTACCTGAAGCCGGTACTTCCGCAACTGGCGGAAAAAGCGGAAGCCTTCCTGAATATTCCTGCGCTGAGCTGGGCGGATGCCCAACAGCAACTGCTGGGCCACCAGATCAATGCCTTTACTCCGCTGATGCAACGCATCGAACCGGCCAGTATTGAAGCGCTGCTGGCTGCATCGCGCGAAGGCACTGCCCCCGCCGCCGAATCCTCTGCCGAGAAAAAGCCAGAGAAAAAGGCGACCAAAAAGGAAGACGCCGTGAACGAACACATCAGCATCGACGACTTCCTCAAGGTGAAGCTGCGCGTCGCTAAAGTAGTGAAAGCGGCCCACGTGGAAGGCGCCGACAAATTGCTGCAGCTCACTTTGGATGTGGGCGCAGAAGGTACCCGCAATGTGTTCGCCGGCATCAAGGCCAAATACAGCCCGGAGCAGATCGAAGGCAAGCTGGTGGTACTGGTGGCCAATCTGGCCCCGCGCAAGATGAAGTTTGGTCTGTCCGAAGGCATGGTGCTGGCCGCCGGTCCCGGTGGTGAGGACGTGTTCCTGCTGTCCCCGGACTCCGGCGCCGAACCAGGCATGGAAGTACGGTAATTCCGCTTCGCTGAATACAGAACAAGGAGCCATGCCATGAGCAAGAACCGACGTTATTCCTCTGAGGTAGTGGACGGTGTGCAAAAGGCACCGGCCCGGGCCATGTTGCGCGCCACCGGATTTACCGATGCGGATTTTCACAAGCCGCAGATCGGCATCGCTTCCACCTGGAGCATGGTCACGCCCTGCAATATGCACATCAACAAGCTGGCGGACTACACCTGTCAGGGCGTGGATGGCGCCGGTGGCAAAGGGGTGATTTTCAATACCATCACCATCTCCGATGGCATCGCCAACGGCACCGAAGGCATGAAGTATTCGCTGGTATCGCGGGAAGTCATTGCCGATTCCATTGAAGCGGTAACCAGCTGCGAAGGCTTTGATGGTCTGGTCGCCATTGGCGGCTGCGACAAGAACATGCCGGGCTGCCTGATGGCCATTGCCCAGCTCAACCGGCCAGCAATTTTTGTCTACGGCGGCACCATCCAGCCGGGCAGCAACCACACCGATATCATTTCCGTATTCGAAGCCGTGGGCCAGCATGCCCGCGGCGACATCGATCTGATTCAGGTGAAACAGATTGAAGAGACGGCCATTCCCGGGGCCGGTTCCTGTGGCGGCATGTATACCGCCAACACCATGGCATCGGCGATTGAAGCACTGGGCATGAGCCTGCCCGGCAGCTCCTCCCAGGAAGCTGTTTCCGGCAGCAAGCAGGAAGACTGCCTGCGCGCCGGCGAAGCCGTACTCAAGCTGGTAGAAGGCAATATTTGCCCGCGCGACATCATGACCCGCGAAGCCTTTGAAAACGCCATCACCGTGGTGATCGCACTAGGCGGTTCCACCAACGCGGTGCTGCACCTGCTGGCCATGGCGCACACTGCGGATGTGGAACTGTCCATTGACGACTTCAGCCGTATCGGCAAGCGCGTACCGGTGCTAGCTGACCTGCGCCCCAGCGGTCGTTACATGATGAGTGAGCTGGTGGCCATCGGCGGCATCCAGCCGTTGATGAAGCGGCTGCTGGATGCCGGCCTGCTGCACGGAGACTGCCTGACGGTGACCGGCAAAACCCTGGCCGAGAATCTTGCGGATGTGGCCGACTATCCTGCTGACCAGCAGATCATCAAGCCGCTCGCCAATCCGATAAAGGAAGACAGCCACCTGGTCATCCTCAAAGGCAATCTGGCGCCGGATGGTGCGGTAGCCAAAATTACCGGCAAGGAAGGCCTGTCGTTCACCGGCAAGGCGAAAGTTTTCCATTCCGAGGAAGATGCCCTGCAAGCCATTCTTGCCGGTGAAGTCGACAAGGGCAGCGTCATCGTGATCCGTTACGAAGGCCCGAAGGGCGGCCCGGGCATGCGCGAAATGCTCAGCCCCACCTCGGCGGTCATGGGGCGCGGCCTCGGCCAGGATGTGGCGCTAATCACCGATGGCCGGTTCTCAGGCGGCAGCCATGGCTTTGTCGTTGGCCATATCACCCCGGAAGCCATGAACGGTGGCCCGCTGGCAATCGTCGAGGACGGTGACGGCATCACCATCGACGCTCGCGAAGCTTGCATCACCCTGCATGTGGATGAGCAGACCATCGCCGAACGACTGAGCCGCTGGCAGGCGCCGCCACCGCGCTATCGTCGTGGCCTGCTGGCCAAATATGCGCGCGTGGTGGCCTCCGCCTCGGAAGGTGCGGTCACCGACAAGATCGACTGACCGGGGCTTGAAGCCCGGTAGGCTTATAAGGAGTTTCTCCGCCAGTGAAAGCCCTGCAACTCATCGCCGGCCCCCGCGCCCGCCAGCACCTGCTCGACCACGGCCTGCACCAGCAGGACTTCTCAGTGATCGTCGGCGCCAGTGGCGGACCAAAGTGGATGGCCCTGTTCGGCCTGGATCAATATCTGCTCGGTGAATTCTTCAAGGGCCGCACCACCCCGCTCGATATGATCGGCAGCTCTGCCGGTGCCTGGCGCTTCGCCTGCTACGCCCAGAACGATCCGCAAGCGGCGTCAAAACGTTTTGCTCATGCCTACCAGCACGTTTGCTTTGAAAAAGGCATGAACGTGGAACAGGTCACCACCCTGTGCCGCACCATTCTCGATGCCGCCATCCCCACGGAACAGAACGTGCAGGAAATCCTCAACAACCCGGTGATGCGCCTGAACCTGATTGCCTGCCGCGCCAAAGGACTGAACGCCAGCAAACGCCGTCCGGTGCAGGCCGCCGCCCTGGTAATGGCGGCCACCGCCAATGCTGTGCACCGCAACACCCTCGGCGCCTTCTTCGAGCGCGTGCTGTTTCACTCCGCGCAGGGCAAGCCACCGTTCTACGCCATGGATGATTTGCCCACCCACCGCGTACCACTTAGCGAGCACAACCTGCGCGACGCGGTGATGGCCTCCGGTTCAATCCCGCTGGCGCTAAGCGCCGTCGAAGATATCCATGGCGCCGGCCCCGGCATGTACTACGACGGCGGCGTCACCGACTACCACTTCGACATCCCCTTCAGCGACGACTCACTGGTGCTCTACCCGCACTTCTACCCGCACATCACCCCCGGCTGGTTCGACAAGATGCTGAGCTGGCGCCGCGGCAACCCGCGCCACTATGACAACGTGCTGATCCTCTGCCCCAGCGCCGAATGGGTCGCCAGCCTACCGTACGGCAAGATCCCGGACCGCAAGGATTTCGGCCGCATGGAGGATGCGGAAAGAATTCGCTATTGGGGGGAAGTGATGAAGCGGTCGGAGGAATTGGCACAAGAGATGGATGGCGTAGCGCGGCACGGGGATATTGGCGGCTACATTTAGTCTGACAGCCTATATTCGAACGCCCGACCCTGTTTCATACTCTCCTTGCGGATCTTTCCGTTGTCAAAATGGCACAACATCTTCAAGGATGCAGCAATGCGTTTACGCCGTAGCACTGCCGACTGGGCCAGGGACATCAAGATCGACCAGCCCGGTGTGATTGCCCCCTGGGTGTCTGGTGTCGCCAGCCGCATGCTCTACCCGCTGGTTCGGCTATTGTTTCGGGCCCGGTTGCGCGGCATCGAGCACTTGCCTGATGACAAACCTTTTCTGCTGGTCGCCAACCATTCTGCCGGCGCCGGGATCGCGGAGATCATGAGCTTTATTGCGCTCTATTTGCGTCATGCAGGATCACAGCGTCGTCTTGCCGGGTTCGCCCTGCCGCAGGGGTTCAGTGTGTTTCCGCTATCCCGCCTGCTGCGATCCATTGGCGCTATTCCCTCAACTTACGAGGCTGCCCAGCAAACACTTGGTCAGGGTGTACCCATACTGATTTTTCCCGGCGGCGATCACGAAACGCTGCGCCCGGTGTGGCAGGCTAACCGTGTGGATTTTGGTGGCCGTACCGGGTTTCTGAAAATTGCCCGCGATGCCGGTGTGCCAATTGTGCCGCTGGGCATTCACGGCTCCCATTACACCTGCCCGGTGTTTTTGCGCGCCCAATGGCTGGCATGGGCGTTGGTTGTGCCACGCTTGATAGGGCTCAAGCGCTGGGGTATTTCGCTGACCAGCCTGCTCGGCGCTACCGCCATCTTTGCCTGTGTTCCGCTAGCCATTGAGTGGCGTGCCTTGATCGTCTGGCTGTGGCTGGGATCACCGCTAGTGTTCCTGCCGATTGTGCCCTGGCGTATCACCATGACCATCGGCACCGCCATCGAACCGGCACAGCTCTTTGATGATAACGGTGACTTGCCCGCTGCGCTGAAACAGGTGGAACAGGCGGTTGAGCTGCTGGTGGTGGACGGCAGCAATACGGCGTAATAGCCTGATGTTCAAGCCAATAGCCAGTTTAATCAGGAAACACACTATCACTAACTCACTACCTCGCTTGTATTCCTTTCGCCGTTGCCCGTACGCCATGCGCGCGCGGCTCGGCATCCTGTTTGCCGAGCAGCAGGTGGAGCTACGGGAGATAGTGCTCAGGAATAAGCCGGCGCAAATGCTGGCCATCAGTCCCAAAGGTACGGTTCCCGTTCTGGAGCTGACTGAGAGCGATGGCTCCAGCAGACAGGTTATTGAGGAAAGCAGGGAAATACTGCAATGGGCGCTGCGACAGAACGACCCGCAAGGTTTGTTAAATGTGGATATGGCCAGCGCCAATGCCCTGATCGAGCGCAACGATAACGAATTCAAACACTGGCTGGATCGCTACAAATATGCTGATCGCCATCCTGAAAATAGCCAGCTGGAATACCGGCAACAAGGCGAGATATTTTTGCAGGCTCTGGAGAAGATGCTAGCCAGCAATAGATACCTGCTAGGTGACGGCATCAGCATCGCCGATATCGGCGTCATGCCTTTTGTGCGCCAATTCGCCCATGTGGACCGGGAAGTGTTTTTCAGCCTGCCCTACCCTGATCTGCAACGGTGGCTGACGGATTGGCTCGACCATCCGGCCTTCCATCAGATTATGGAAAAATTCCAGCCTTGGCGGGAAGGCGATAAAGTGGTGGTATTTCCAAACTCTGCCGAACACAACCATTAGCGGTTAAGCCACCGAAAAAATTTGGGGGGAGCCAGATTAGATGAATGATGATTTTTGTTATCTACTTCGAGTTAGATACGCTGAATGCGACGCACAGAAGGTGGTCTTTAATGGACGCTATGTGGATTATATTGATGTCGCTGTGACTGAGTTTCTTCGGGTGATCTGGGGAAACTACAACGATATTTTATCCATGGGCATTGATAATCAGGTTGTCCATATCTCAATGGACTGGAAAGCCCCGGCTCACTTCGATGAAGTGATTGCCGTTACCGTGAAACCGGGAAAGATCGGAAACTCATCCTACGCATTGAAGTTTGATTTTTATAATCATGCGACTTCAAAGACTTTGCTATCGGCTGAAGTGATTTATGTCATGGTCAGCGCCGTTCAACATGAAAAAATGGTCATCCCCCAAGACATGCGAGAAAAGCTTGAGCAAGGCGCCCCCGGCATCAAAATTGATCATGCAGGCTCAATACCTGCCTGAGCAAACCTTGTACATTTACAGGGCGAAATGAGCATATGATCAGTTCACCCATACATGTCATAGGTAAATGGCCAAGCCAGCCTGCTTTTGCCACTATGTCCATTACCCTGTTGCTCGAACCTGGAGAGTCACCGTGCGCGCGGCCCATTACTCGCCTCTGATCATTGTTACCGCTGTAGCTCTGGCGCTGGCCTACGGCACGCTACGCTGGTGGCAGGGCCCGCAGGTGCAGGGCTATGTGATCAGCGCCATGCCGCTAGTGCAGACTGTAGTAGCAACCGGCCGGGTGGTGACAGATTCGCGGGCGCAAATTAGCAGTGAAGTGACTGCGGTAGTGCTGGAACGTCGCGTGCGTGAGGGCGACACCGTTAATCCCGGCGACATCCTTGTGGTGCTGCGAGCAGATGATATCGCCGCTCAGGTACGTCAGGCCGAGGCCGCATTGACGGAGCTGGAAAAAAGCACCCGTCCGCAGGCTCGGGTAGCACTTGAGCGAGCCCAGTCACAACTTGAGCAGGCGCAACGGGAAACGGCGCGGCGACGGGATCTGGCCGAGCGTTCCCTGATTTCCAGCGAAGCGCTGGAGCAAGCCGAACAGGCCGAAGTTGTCGCTCGCAGCGCTTTGGAGGCGGCCCGTTTGACCTCCGCCGCACTGGCACCGGGCAATGTGGAGGAAGTGCTGTTACGCGAGCGACTTGCCGCCCTGCAGGCACAGCTTGCCAAGACCATAGTGCGCTCTGAAGTGGCCGGCACCGTGCTGACCCGCAATGTGGAACCCGGCGATCTGGTGCAGCCGGGGCGGGTGCTATTCACCATTGCCCGTGATGGCGGCACGGAAATCCTTGTGCCATTCGATGAGCGCAATCTGTCACGGCTGGCGTTACAGCAAAGCGCCATGGCAGTCGCCGATGCCTACCCCAACCGACCCTTCCCTGCGCGCATCAACTTTATTGCCCCCAGTATCGATGCCCAAAGGGGTACCGTGGAAGTGCGCCTGGCCGTGGACCCGGTGCCTGATTTTCTGCGTCAGGACATGACCGTTTCTGTGAATGTGGAAACCGGGCGCCGCGAGCAGGCTCTGGCGGTGCCCAACGACGCCCTTGGCAATGTCCAGAATGATCAGGCACAGGTGCTGCTGCTGCGCGATGGCAAGGTGCAAAGGCAGAACGTGACATTGGGCATGCGCGGCCTGGCCATGACTGAAGTGCTGTCTGGCTTGAGCGCGGGCGACGCCGTACTGGCGGACGCCGCTGCCCCACTGGCTGACGGCACGCGGGTGCGCTTCACCGGGAGCCAGACACCGCAGCCCGGTAATACTGGTGACTCCGCCACCCTGAACGAACTACCGGTAAACCTGAACTGATGCTGTCGCCGCGCAGACTATGGATTGAATGGACCCTGGCCATAGGTTTTCTACGCGAGGGCCGTGCTCAGTCACTGATGATAATCGTGGGCGTAGCGGTTGGCGTGGCAGTGATCGTATTTGTCACCGCTCTGATACAGGGGCTGCAGGCCAATATCATCCAACGCACTCTGGGCACGCAGGCCCATATCCGCTTGTTGTCGCCGGATGAAATGAATGTGCTGCTGCCAGCAACACCCGGCACCCTGCAACTGCTTCAGGAAGACAAACGAGCGCAACGGCTACGCTCAATCAATAACTGGCAACAGGTGCGCGCGACACTGGATCAGCTACCACTACTGACGGCGGTATCGCCGGTGGTATCCGGGCCGGCCTTTGCCCGGCGCGGCGAGGCCTTTGAGTCGGTAGCACTGGTAGGCATCGATGAGGAACGCTATCAGCGCATCATTCCGCTTGAACAATACATGGTCAGCGGACAACTGCGTGTGGGTGCTGGCGATGCCATAGTGGGCAAGCTGCTGGCCGATGATCTGGGGGTGCGCGTGGGCAGCAAACTGCGCCTTGAAAGCGGCCAGCAGAATAGTGCTGTGGTCAACATCGCCGGCATATTCGAACTGGGCGTACGTGAGCTTGATTCGCGCTATGTCTACCTTGACTTGAAACAGGCGCAGTCGCTACTTGATTTGCCCGGCGGCATCACAGTCATTGACCTGACCGTGGCGGATATCTTTGCCGCCGACACCATCGCTGCTCAGGTGGAGCGTCTTACCTCACTAAATGCGGAAAGCTGGATCGAGAGTAATGCCCAGCTGATGAATGCCCTCAGCGCACAAAGCCTGTCCACCAATATGATCATCGTGTTTGTCGCCATATCGGTGGCCTTCGGCATTGCCAGCGTGTTGTCCGTCAGTGTGGTGCAGCGCACCCGGGAAATCGGCATCCTCCGTGCTACCGGCGCCACCCGTCAGCAAATCCTGCGGGTATTCCTGATTCAGGGTGGCGTGTTCAGCCTGCTCGGATCGGTGGCAGGTATCGCCGCAAGTTACGGACTGGTGTGGGTATTCAATACCTTTGGGCCGGGCTTGTTCTATATCCCCGTTCCCGGTGGGCTGGTGCTGGTGACCATGCTGCTGGCCACCTTAACGGGGGTGCTGGCAGCAGCATTGCCGTCGCGGCGGGCTGCCGCCCTTGATCCAGTGGTGGCCATTCGTGTCTGATACAGCAACCGAAGTCATGCGCCTGGAGGCGCTGCGAAAATCCTATAACGTGGGCCGCCCCAATGAGGCGGAGGTGTTGCATGGCATTGATCTGAGTATCGGTCGCAATGACTTCGCGGCGCTTATCGGCCCCTCCGGATCAGGCAAGAGCACACTGCTGAATTTGATCGGCCTGCTCGATAGGCCCACCGATGGCGAACTGTATCTACTTGGTCAGGCCACCCGCGCCATGGACGACGCCGGGCGCACCGCACTACGCGGCAATTCCATTGGCTTTGTGTTCCAGTTTCATCATCTGATTCAAGCCTTCAGCGCCATCGAAAACATACTGATGCCTTTGATGCTGGCACAGGGAAAACCCGACAAATCAGCCATGCAACGGGCACGGGATCTGCTCGCCTCCGTGGGCCTGGAAAAATATGCGGACACCAAACCCAATCAGCTCTCCGGCGGCCAGCAACAGCGCGTCGCCATCGCCCGCGCGCTGATCACCGAGCCGGCACTTTTACTGGCCGACGAGCCGACAGGCAATCTCGATACTCGTACAGCAAGCGAAGTGTTTGAACTGTTCCGCCGCTTCCATCGCGAGCGCGGCTGCGCGGTGCTACTGGTAACCCATGACCCGCGTTTATCATCCACCTGCGACCGCACCATCGATCTGGTGGATGGTCGCATTGTCAGTGATGTCATGCAGGACAAGACGGAAAACGGGGAATAGTCTATGAGCCAGTTCACCCAATACCTGCAGGAAGTGTTCGAACTATTCGGCCCGATCAGTGCCCGCAAAATGTTCGGCGGCTCCGGCATCTATCATCAGGGCCTGATGTTTGGGCTAGTGTCAGATGACATCCTGTACCTGAAGGCAGATGCGGAGAATGTGAGCTATTTTCAGGAACAGGGATTGGGGCCGTTCGAGTACAACAAACAGGGCAAGGTGATGAAAATCTCCTACTACCAGGCGCCCGACGAGATCATGGATGACCGGGAACAGGCAGCAATCTGGGCACAGCGCTCGTTCGCAGCAGCATTGCGTGGAAAGAAGCCCGCCGGCAAGCCACGCCAGCACCGATTACTCAGGCCCTCACCAACTCCCGGCAAATAATCTGCTTGTCCACTTCACTCATCGGATGCGCTAGCAAGCCCTCTATCGTGAATACGCTGATTTTTGTCCGAGTTTCAATCCGGTCTGCCGGCACACCAGCGTGCTGTAGTGATACCCGCAAAATCCCTTCGCTGATGGTGTGAAAGCGCTCGTGCCAGAGGTTGATCGCTTCCGACGCCTCAAGACGAGAATGCACCGTGCTGACCAGGCGGCTGACCCGCTCCAGCCGCTGTACCACCCAATACAACCGCTCTGCCGCGTCGGTGACCGGCAGTTGCAGGTACTCGGCCATACCCTCGCTGAACTCGGCATCTAGCACCGCCACCAGCACCTCATCCTTGTCCTTGAAGTACCAGTAGATGGTGTTGGGGGCGACCCCGGCGGCGGCAGCCAACCTGCTGATTGAGGTGTCCTCGTAGCCGGCTTCGATAAACAGCGTACGGGCCGCAGCAATGATCTCGTCTCGTTTTTCCGCCCGGTCCTGATCGCGTTTGGTCTGTGCCATGGTTAGCCACCCCTGATATGGCCTGCGGTAAGGGCTCCGCAAGCCGGCCCATTCTAGTCGCTTATCGCACCTCTTGAATAGCATTCAACAATTCATTAGGATCTCCTTGAATGCCATTCAAGAGATGGCCATCAAATTCACGCAGGAGACCAGCGATGAAGCAAGGCATGTCCGCGGCAGCTCTGCGCCAGCACTCAACGGCCGAGTTACTGCAGCTGTTTTCGACGCTAGAGGCCCCGGCCATCAGTGAGATGAACGGAGAATATGCGGCCAGTCTGCTGGCCCAGCCGAGCTGGATGGCGACAAAGCTTGGCCAGATGGTGCTGAACAATCCAATGGGCAGCTGGCTATGCAAGGCATTCCGCCCTCTGGATGCCAACAGCGGTCGCGGTTACAACAGCTTTCGTCAGCGCGGGGGAATCACCCAGCGTTACCCGATGCAGACTTTGATTGCTGCGTCGCGCTTCGATGGACGTCCTTCCTACCAGCTGGTGTATCGCCACTTTCATTCGCTGTGTGGCGACATCAATATGGTCGACGAAGTCCGTCGCATGGCGCCGGGTCTTTATCTTGGCATCGGCACCTGGGGCTTTACCCGCGCGCAGCGGCAGATCCCCTACCCGTTTCTGCTGGAGGGGCCACAGGCAGCGTATCGCGGCGACATTGGCCGCGCCCGGCACAACTTTTTTATCGGCAAGCGCGAGATTCCTGCGCTGTTCAACTTGTGAGGACACCATGACTAACCAGAATCGTACCGCCCTGATCACCGGCGCTTCTGCCGGCATTGGCGCCGCCTTTGCCCGCCACCTGGCTGCTGAGGGCTATAACCTGTTATTGGTGGCGCGTCGCGCAGAGCGCCTGCAGGATCTAGCCGACGAACTGAAACGCGACCATGGCATTCGCTGTGATGTCTTTGCCGCAGACTTGAACGACCCGTCTGCGCCGGCCGCTATCATGGCGTTTGCCGATGCAAATGAGATTGCCGTTGATGTGCTGATCAATAACGCTGGCCTGTCCGGCAAAACCGCCTTTGCTGACACCCCCTGGCCAACACTGGCCGCAGAAATCCAGTTGATGGTGACGGCGCTGACTGAACTCTGCCACCGGGTACTTCCTGGCATGCGAGCGCGCGGCTGGGGAAGAATTATCAACCTGTCGTCGGTGGCCGCCCTGTCACCTCCGGCCGCCAGCCTGCTGTACACCGGCATCAAGAGCTATGTGCTGAATATCTCCCAGTCCCTCGACATGGAGCTAAAGCCCCAGGGCATTCACGTCACCGCACTGTGCCCGGGGTTCACATACAGCGAATTCCACGATGTCATGGGCACCCGCGATACCACCGATAAATTGCCGGGCTTTTTCTGGCAGGGCGCTGATGCCGTGGCCCGTGAGGGCTGGCAGGCAGTGATGAAGGGCAAGCCGGTATGTGTCACCGGCATGGTCAACAAATTGATGGCCGCCACCGTGCGACCACTGCCGGTGGCGTTGCAATACCGGCTGGGCGATCGACTCAATCCATTCAAAGAGTAACTGTGAAAGGACAAAAGCGTCATTGAGCCCCACCCTCCCCCGGCCTAGGATCAGAGTCCAGCCGATCCATAACAACAAGCCGGGGGCTATATGGCCACACTCAAACCCACCTTTTGCCGTGTCTGCGAGCCATCCTGTGGCCTGGTGGCCGAGGTTGAGAACGATACCCTGATTCGTCTGATGCCAGATCGTGATCACCCGGTGACCAAGGGCTTTGCCTGTCACAAAGGCATCAACTATCAGGGCATTCATCAAGATCCGGACCGCTTGAACGTGCCCATGGTACGGATCAATGCCAAACAGCAAGCCGGTGAGTTTGTTGAGCAAAGCTGGGACGAATCGATTGCTGCCATTGCCGCAAAGATCCAGCAGATCGGCACGCAGCACGGCGGCGATGCGGTGGCGGGCTATATCGGCAATCCCACCGCCTTCAATGCGCTGGCCGGCGCAGCCATGACTTCTTTTTTTACCCAGTTGCAAACCCGCCGGGTGTTCAACTCCGGCACTCAGGATTGCTCGAACAAGTTTGCCGGCGCCGAAGCGGTATTCGGCACCAGTACCCTGCATCCGGTACCAGATCTGACCCGCACCCGCTATGCATTGATCTTCGGCGAGAACCCGAAGGTGTCACATATGAGCTTTGTCTCCATCGCCAACCCCATGGCACAGCTGCGGCAGGCAAAAAAGAATGGCGCCACCATTCGTTTTATCAATCCGCGTCGGATCGAATCTGCCACCCCGGCCACCGGTGATGTACTGCAGATAAAACCGGATACAGATCTGTATCTGATGGCAGCACTACTACATGAGATCGATAAATCTGGTTTATTCAACGCGGAAGTCATCGCCGAGCACGGCAAGCATATCGACCAATTACGCGCCTTTATTCAGCCCTACGATGCCGACACAGTGGCCTCGATTGTCGGCATTGATGCCACTGAAATCCGCCAGACCGCCATAGATTTTGCCAGCGCTGAATCCGCCTGCGCGCATATGTCCACCGGGGTAAATATGGGCCGCCAGGGCACTCTGTGTTACTGGCTGCTGCAGATGCTTAGTTTTGTTACCGGCAATCTGGATAAGCCGGGCGGCAACCTGTATTCGCTGGGCTTCTATCCGGCGGCGAAAGCTGGCGCGTTGCGATCATTGGATAAGGATCAGGTTTTCTTTAACAGCGAGTTTGGCGAGCTGCGTCTGATTCGCGGCTCCCTGCCCGGCAACTTACTACCGGACATGATTCTGGATGCAAAAAATCCGATTCGCGCACTAGTCGTTCTTGCCGGCAACCCGCTGCTATCCATGGGTGGCGAGGCACGTATTCGTCAGGCCCTGGAAAATCTGGAGCTGCTGGTGGTGATTGATCTGGTGCGCAATGCCACCGGTGAGCTGGCTGACTATCTGTTGCCCTGTGCTGACATGCTGGAACGTCGTGACCTGAATATCTGTGGCCTTGGCATGCAGGCCGAGCCATTTGTTCAGTACACCGATGCGGTGGTACCAGCGGCCCATGAGCGCAAGGAGGAATGGTGGATTCTTGGCAAGCTGGAACAGGCCATGGGGCTGCACTCGGTATTCAGCGAGCAGGAAAACCCGGACCCTTTCGGACGCATTAATCGCATGCTGGGCTATGCCGATCTGACCCTGGAGCAGGTGCAGCAAGCGCCACAGCAGACAGTGGTATTACCGCCCATTCCCAGCGGACGCTTTTACAGCGACTGGTTGCAAACAGCGGATAAGAAAGTGGATTGCTGCCCGGCATTATTTGCCGAGGCCATTGAGCAGGCCCATGGTATTTTCCACGAGCTGCAACAGGAACCAGCAGATCAGCTGAAATTGATTACTCTGCGCACCAACTACATGCATAACAGCTGGTATCACAACCTGCCGGAATTGAAACGGGAGCATCAGAAGGACAACGGCCTGCATATGCATCCGGATGATATTCAGACCCGCGGCCTGAGTAATGGTGAGGCCATTGAAGTGAACAACCGCTGGGGCTCACTGCTGACCCGTGTGCGCGCCGATGACAGTCTGCGCCCCGGCGTGGTGGCCATGACCCATGGCTGGGGCAATCAGCGCAGCCATGGTCTGAAAATCGCAAAGCAGTTCCCGGGCAGCAACGTTAACGTGCTGCTACCCACGGGCCCCGGCAGCTTTGAAAAGCTGAGCAACCAGGCTTTTATGACCGGCATTCCGGTGCATGTGTCAGCGGCAAAATACAAAGCTCACTAATCTGTGAACTGTTATCGCCCCGGCCTGCGTGTTATTAAATGACCTGCCCGTTTTTTTCCGGAATACTGGTCATGGCCCTGTCTCCGCTTAAACCCCATACCCGCACCCTGCACCGGCGCCTGCACGAGGCCGCCAACTATACCGAATGGCTCAATGCTGCGCTGGAATCGGACCAACGGCTGCGACTGGATGAGTGGCGTGAGCGTGATCGCAGCAGCCTGTATGGCAGTGCAGAGTTACGCACTCGCTACGACCTGCTGCGGGGTTTGCTTGATGCTGGCCGCACTCAGGACCTGCTGTACGCATTGAATGAAGGCATTCACGGCAATATGTGCGGCATGGGCAAGGCAGTTTTGTATAACCGTGCCCTGTCCGGCACCAAGGTGTTAATTGATGAATATGTGAATGTGGTGGTGGAGTCACTGAAGTTTATTGCCGCTGCCAGTGATTCAGAAATACCGCGCGCTGAAAAGGTGGATTTTTTCCGTCGTGCCAGCCATTGCTATGGTCGCTCCGCACTGATGCTAAGTGGCGGAGCAGGATTGATCTATTTCCATCATGGTGTAGTGCAGACGCTGGTAGACAACGACATGCTGCCCCATGTGCTGTCAGGCGCCAGCGCCGGCTCATGGCTTTGTGCGCAAATCGGCGCGCTCACCGATGCAGAGATGAAGGCAGGTTATTTCGATCGCTTCCGCTACGATTTGCCAACCCACCTTAACCCGTTCCGGGTACTGGCAGGACTGGAGCCGGAAGCCACACCACTATCAGTAAAAGAACGGGCCATCGACAGCTTCTGCAGTGACATGACTTTTCAGGAAGCCTACGAGCACACCGGCCGCTATATCAATATTTCCATTGCCCCGGCGGAACGTCATCAAGCAGCACGACTGATGAATGCGATTACCTCACCTAATGTGTATATCCGTTCGGCGGTGGATGCCTCCAGCAGTGTGCCCGGTATCGTTCCTCCGGTAACGCTGTATGCCAAAGGAATCGATGGCAAGCCAAAGCCCTATCTGCCATCACGCAAATGGGTGGATGGTTCCTTTGCTGATGATCTTCCCGCCAAGCGATTGGCCCGCCTGTTTGGCGTCAATCACTATCTGGTCAGTCTGATCAATCCATTGGCAGTGCCTTTTGTTACCGACACCAAGAGTCTGCGTGGCAAACGCCTGCGCGATATCGCCAGCGGCCTGACTATGAACCTGGTTAAAGATGGACTGTTGACCGGCGAACGTATTGGCTCCCGCTATGGCGCGTCTTTTGCCAGTCCGCTGATCATGATGGCGCACTCGTTGCTGGATCAGGAATACACCGGCGATATCAACATTATTCTGCCCAAGGACAGCTTCCGTTGGATCAATGTGCTGTTCGACTATCGTGATGACGACGAGATCCGTGCGCTAATTCATGCAGGCAAGCGCGCCACCTGGCCCAAGCTGGCTCAGGTGCGTAATGCCACCCTGATCGCCCGGACTCTGGATGGCATTCTTGAGCAGCTGGATGCTGCCCAAGTGGGCATGCTGCCGGGAAAAGGACGACGCCATATGACCCAGGCAAGCTAACGCCTACCGGATCAATCGACCTGGAACTTATCCGACTCTGGCAGCTTCTCGACCAGCTCAGCACCGAGCAGCATGGCGGGCGTGTAGCTGCCACCGCTTTGCTCGTTATTCATCAGCCAGACGGCAATTACCAACGCACCATCCACCGTCAGCTTGTAGCCATTAGCGGTCTTGATACGCACGGTTTTCACATCCCCGGCAGCATTCCGCGCCTCACCCCAAACATAGGTAGGCAATTTTTCGCGCGCTTTTTCATCCGGGCCTTTGACGTACTTGCCGGCCAAACTTTTCAGCAAAGCCTGAACCCAACTGGCGCCCATCAGCGGTCGCACCAAATTCATCATCTGCGCACCAATGACCATGGACTTGGGCATCGGGAACCAGGTGGTGATATTCGGAATACCGGTGGTGTAGTAGGCAGTGGACACATCGCCCCATGGAATGGCCATGGCGTAGCGCTTGCCCCGACCGAAGTCGATTTCCCGGTGCTTTTTGCCCATGGCTGTATGCACCAGTTTGCCGTCGATACGCTCCAGGTTGCCAAGACCAAGGCCTTCAATGGCCGTCTTGCTAGTGCCTGGCGACAGACCAGAGCTGGTGTCAAAGCCAAGAGACAAATGAGTCGCATCGGGCAGCAGCTGTTTTAATTTCAGCGCCACACAATCGGTGGGAATCACATCAAAGCCGACACCAGAGCACAACACCACACCTTTTTCCTTGGCACGGCTTGCCTGCTCTGCGGCATGAGTGTGTTCAAACACCGGCGCTTCACCGCTGATATCCAGATAATGCGCTCCGGTCTCCAGACAGCCTTCAATCATTGGCGCGCTAGTGGCAGAGAACGGCCCGGCGCAGTGCAGCACCAGCTTGACGCCATGCAGAGCTACCTGCATTGCGTCCTTATCATTCAGGCTAAAGGCCCGGGTTTCCAGATCAAGCTCGGAAGCCAGTGGTTGCAGCTTATCGCGGCTGCGACCAGCAAGAATCGGCTGCATCCCAAGACGCACCGCTTCCCGAGCAATCAGTTCACCGGTATAGCCGTTGGCGCCATAAATCATCCATTGCATGGATCTACTCCGTGGTGGCAGAACGCCCGCACTGTAACGCTGCGGCGGCCGAAGAGGTACCCCTGAGAGCAAACAATTTACCCTGGGCACTGTTATCATGAGGCTTTCCTTCAGGGAGCCACCGTGCAGCCAATTGCCGCCAAACAGGATCTGGTACTGGTCGGAGGGGGGCATAGCCATGCTCTAGCCCTGCGTATGCTGGCAATGGACCCCCTGCCAAATACCCGCCTGACCCTCATATCGCCGGACTCTCTGTCACCCTACTCGGGCATGCTGCCAGGGCTAATTGCCGGCCATTATCAAGTTGAAGACTGCCATGTGGACTTGCCCCGGCTCTGCCAGTGGGCAGGGGTACGTTTTATCCGAGCCCGCGTGGTGGCACTGGACACCTCCATAAACCAGCTAACTCTGGATGACGACTCAACGCTGGACTATGACTGGCTGAGCCTGGATATCGGCAGCACACCAGCATTGGATGAAGTGCCGGGCGCGCGCCAGTATGCGATTCCAGTGAAGCCCGTGGCAGGTCTGCGTCAGCGCTGGCAGGACACTCTGGATCATTGGCCGGCACAGGATCGTCCGGTGCGTATCTCAATAGTCGGTGGTGGTGCCGGTGGCACGGAGATGGCTCTGGCCATTGGCATGGCGCTAACCCGTCGCGGACTGAGCAAACAGATCACCTTGTTGTGTGGCTCCCGGTTGCTGCATGGTTATCCGGAAAAACTGCGTAAAGCGATGCAACACCGGCTAACCACTGCTGGCATCGAAGTGCGCGAAAACACCCGCGTCACTCAGGTAGATGACGGCATACTCCATGCGACGGGCGAGCAACCCTTCGATCTGTTGTTCTGGTGCACCGGGGCAATCGGTGCACAGTGGCTAGCTGACTCTGGCCTCGCCCTTACCGGGAAGAATTTTGTCCGCATCAATCAGAGCTTGCAGGCGATAAATCAAGCCAACATATTTGCCACCGGCGATTGCGCCATGATTGACAATCAGCCCCTGCCCCGTGCCGGTGTTTATGCAGTACGTCAGGCTCCCTCGCTGGTCAAGAATCTACGCCGTGCCGTCGATGGCCAGCCTTTGACGCAATGGAAGCCTCAGAAGCACTTTCTCTCACTGCTGGCCGCAGGCAATCGTGATGCCGCAGGCAGTCGCGGTATGTTCACCGTACAGGGCCCCTGGGTTTGGCGCTGGAAAGATCGTATCGACCGGAGCTTTATGCAGCAATTTGAACAGCTGCCTGATATGCCGATGCCGGCACCGCCACCTCAGGACGAAATACCACGCTGCGCCGGTTGTGGCGCCAAAGTAGGCAGCGATGCCTTGCAACAGGCATTAAGCAGCCTGCAGCCAATCAACCGCGACAACATTATTGCCGGCATTGAAGCGCGCGAAGATGCCAGCGTGATCCGTTGGCCCGCCGGACAGTTACTAGTCCAGAGTCAGGATTTCTTTCCAGCCTTTATTGATGAGCCAGCACTGTTCGCTCGCATCTCCGTGCTGCATAGCCTGAGCGACATTTATGCCATGAATGCCACGCCACATTCGGCACTGGCCACTGTGACCCTGCCAGTTAATCATCAGGTACTGCAAGGCCGCGACCTGAAGCGGCTGATGTATGCCGCGGTAGAGCAGTTAAACCTCGCCGGCTGCGCGCTGCTTGGCGGGCACACTCTGGAGGGGACACAACTGGCTGCCGGCTTTGCAATCAACGGCAGTGCGCGGGAAGAAAGCCTTTTTCACAAAGGCGGAGCCAAGCCCGGCGATAGACTGATTCTCACCAAGCCTGTTGGAACTGGCATTATTCTGGCTGCCATGATGCAGCTGCGAAGTCGCGCTGCGGCCCTTGATGATACCTTGACGAGCATGTTGATCAGTAACGCCAGTGCAGCCCAGATCTTTGCTAACTACGGTGTGCGCAGCTGCACTGATGTCACCGGATTCGGCCTGCTAGGCCACCTGCAGGAAATTTGCCGAGCCTCATCCTGCAGCGCAGTACTGGAGTGTGAGACGGTACCGCTGCTGGGTGGCGCTCTCAGCCTCGCCGAACAGGGCATCAGCAGCACACTCAAGCACGCCAACGATAGTGCCCTGACCGAATGCAACATCCAGCCACGCTTACTGCACCACCCAGTGCTAACCCTGCTGACAGACCCACAGACCAGTGGTGGCCTGCTTGCTGCCGTGCCAGCCGACCAGGCAGACGCCTGCCTGCTGCAGTTGCGCGCCGAGGGGCTGCCAGCAACGCTTATCGGCACCGTTGTGGAAGCTGGCCCTGCGCGGCTGGAACTGCACTAATGGAACTGGTGTTTGTGCTGGTGGAACCAGCCCGGCCTGAAAATGTAGGCGCTGCCGCCCGCGCCCTCAAGACCATGGGGTTTTCCAGCCTTCGTCTGGTCAACTCCTGTGATCTGAGACGCGAGGCTCGCTGGGTGGCTCATGAAAGCGCCGAGTTGCTGGATCAGGCACAACACTACACATCCCTCGCCGATGCTCTGGCCGACGTTGATTTCAGCATTGCCAGCACTGCGCGCCGCCGCCTCGACCACGATGACTACCTGACGCCCGGCGAATGCCGTCAGGCTATTGCTGGCAAAGGCGCTAGCGTTGCCCGCGCAGCAATTGTCTTCGGCCGTGAATCAAGCGGCCTGACCGGCGCTGAACTGGCGCTGTGCGATAGCGCCACCTCTATACCAATCGCCGTTCCACAACCCTCTCTTAATCTGGCTCAAGCAGTGATGCTCTATGCTTGGGAGCTATCCTCCCTGCGTGACTCCACTTCGGTGACAAGCAGCCACAGCCACGCCCTGCCCTATATCCGAGAGACCATGAACCATACCCTTACCCGGCTTGGGGTGAGCTCCGAGGAGAACTTGCGCCGCTGGGCCAATGAGGCCCTGGCACGCTTCGATGAGCGTGATCTGGGCTTGCTGATGACCTTGCTGAAGCGACTGTAAGTCTCCGCTACACTGCAGGATGATACGTCAACTCCCTGGAATCTGCTGATGCCGTTGCTCAAGCACCTCATTGCCCTGCTGCTATTGCTACCCTCATTGACACTGGCGAACACGCCCGACGTCAAGACACTCGAAAAGCAGCTGAGCGAATTGAGCAATCGGGAAACTCTCACCCAAAGTCAGACTCGTGATAAGCAGGCGCTGGAATCAGCGCTTCGTTTTGCTAATGAAAAAGCACGCATCGAACAGCGTCTGGAAACATTGGAAAAACGAATCGGTCAGGCACGTAGCGAACGCAACCAAGTCGAACAGACATTAAATAGTAGACAACCTGCCGACGCCTCCGCTCTGCAGCAGCGCTTTGTCACACTGGAAATTCGCGAACTGATCCGCCAACTCACCGATACACTAACTGATCTGGAAAATAAGCAGGAAGCTCTGGCCAGTGTATCCAGCGAATTAGTCAACTTTCAGACCCTGCCAGAACGGGCACAGACCATTCTGGCCCGGGACCTTAACCGTAGCGAAGTATTACGTCAGCAAATCGCCAATAGTAGCAGTCGCGACAGCACTCAGTCTGAAGCAGAACATGCCGCTCTGCAGTTAGAGCTGGATGCGACCAGCAAGCGAATGGAGTTAAGTCGTCGCGAACTATGGAGCACCGACTCGTTACGACTGCTGGCCGAGGCACGCCAACAACTACTAACAGAGCAAATTACTGACGCAGAACTGCAGCTAAACTTGCTTCAGGAACAGATTAATTACAAACGCCGCACCCGCACCGAACAGCTTATTCAAGATGCACTAAGCCAACTGCCCGAGCACTTCAGCGCCTCGCCAATACTCAATCAGGCCATGCAGGAGAACAACGAGCTGGCTGATGAACTAATGGCCATGACCGAGTCCACTAACGCTCTTATCCGCGACAACGTGCGCATTGAAAACACTCTGGATCGTACCCGTCAGGCATTACGCAGCCTGAATGAGCAGATAGAGATGCTGCAAGGCAGCATGCTGCTATCAAGAATAGTCTATGCTCAACAGGCATCCATGCAACGGGTGATCTTTGTTCAGGGGCTTGAACAGCGTATTGCCGACTTGCGTTTGCGCCAGTTCAGCATTCATGAGCAGCGGCAAGCGCTACGTGATACTGAAGGCTATATTGCTAACCTGCTGACTGATAAAGATGAGCAACCGAGCGAAGAAACCCTTGCAGGTCTAAACAGCATCAGCGCAATCCGTGCAGACCTGCTACGCCAGCTGGACGATGAAATCAGTCGGCAGTTAAACCTATCTATCAGTATTCACCTCAATCAACAGCAACTTGAAGCAACTCATCGAAGCCTGCGCAACACCGTCAGCGAACAGAGTTTCTGGATGCCAAGCAATCATGCCCTGGACATGGACTGGGTTCGCTCACTACCCGCAGCAATTCTAAAGCAAGGCAGTAGTTTGCCGGTCGCATCCATCGCACGTGATCTAACTGACACCCTTGGCAGAAACTTTTGGTTGCTCACCCCATTCGCTTTCATAGCACTGCTTCTGATAACCAGACGAACGAAAATCAAGACATCCCTGATTCAGATTAATAGTAAGATTGGCCGGGTACGCAGCGACTCGCAAAAGCACACACCCGTAGCGCTATTTTACGGTCTGTTGCTGGACCTACCTGTACCTCTGGCACTTGCCGGGCTGGCGCTGGTCTTCAACCAGCATGAGGGGAGCTATCAACAGATAGCTAGCTTGACAGCGCTACGCATCGCAGTTGTATGGCTGGTATTCTCCTGGTGCTTCAGAGTACTGGCAAAAGATGGCATCGGTGAGCGCCACTTTCACTGGCCCGCTGAGAACGTAGCGCTATTGCGTCGCAGGATTCTTGCCATCGGCATGGTGATCCTGCTGTTATTGCCGGCCACAACAGTTGGCGAGCATTGGCCAGAAAGGCTGGCGGAGGACCGCATAGGCCTGTTGATCTTTATTGCCGCCATGCTTTGCCTGACTTTTTTGCTACACCGCTTGGCCATGGCATGGCCATTTGCCCAGCGTGGCCAGCTGCTGCAGCAAGCTATCGCTTATACATTCGCCACCTTACCGCTGGCATTACTGGCTCTGGCCATGGCTGGCTATTACTACACGTCAGTGAAAGTGGCCGGCCGCTTACTCGACAGCTTCTATCTGATGCTGTTGTGGCTGTTACTGCAGGCTAGTGCGGTACGCGGATTATCCGTTGCTGCCCGTCGATTGGCCTTTAATCGCGCCCTGGCAAAACGTAACGCTCGGCTGGAAGCCAGAGGACATGAAGAAGCAACTGACAGCAGCGAGGCCATTGAGCAGTCAGAGCTGGCAGTAGAGGACATCAACCTGCAATCGCTACGTCTGATTCGCATTGGCCTGCTGGCCTTGTTCGGCACTGCCCTATATCTGGTCTGGTCTGATCTGCTCGGCACTTTTGGCTACATGGATAGTGTAGTGCTATGGGAAAGCATCAGTGGTAGTGGCGACTCTCTGCAGGTGTCTCGCACAAGCTTGGGAGACCTTACTAGCGCACTGGCAATCATACTTGTGGCAGTGCTTTTGATTCGCAACCTGTCTGGGCTACTGGAAGTACTGCTATTTGCCAGACTATCGCTAGCAACCGGAAGCAGTTACACCATCACCACTCTGCTCAAATATATTATTTTCAGTGTAGCGGTAGTCAGCACTTTGGGAGCCCTTGGCTTTGAGTGGAATAAGCTTCAGTGGCTGATCGCCGCCCTCGGTGTTGGACTAGGGTTTGGCCTGCAAGAAATTTTCGCCAACTTTGTTTCCGGTCTTATCATACTATTTGAGCGCCCCATTCGAATCGGCGACACAATAACCGTTGGCGAGCTGTCCGGCACTGTCAGCAAGATCCGCATTCGCGCTACCACCATTGTTGACTTTGATCGTAAGGAAATAATCGTTCCTAACAAAACCTTTGTTACCGACCAGCTAGTCAACTGGACACTGACCGATCCAGTTACTCGTATTACCATCAAGGTTGGCTTTGCCTATGGCTCTGACCTGGAAAAAGCACGGCGCATACTACTGCAAGCCGCCAAGGAAAATCCCCGGGTTATGCCAGATCCGGCACCTCAGATACTGTTTATCGCCTTTGGCGCCAGCACTCTGGATCACGAGATGCGCGTTCATGTGCGTGAACTGGAGGACCGCCTAAAAGGCTTGGATGAGTTAAACCGACGCGTGGATGCATTGTGCAAGGAACATGGACTGGAAATCGCCTTTAACCAGCTTGATGTTCACCTCATCAATAATCAGGGCGACAGCACCTGCATAAGCTCGGAAAAAAAATAATTATTTTACGGAGGAGGCAGAAAATACTACCGCCATGCGCCACAGCGTCACAGTCACCAGAGCCGCCAACAGCAGCTGGGCACCCCAGCCGATGTGGCCAAAACCCAGCAGCATGGTGCTATTAGCTACAATTGCCAGCATAAACCAGACAAAGCCGGTACGCTTCTGTGCCGCATCTAGCACGGGCGCATACAGACGAAACTTTTCTAGCGAGAACGGCGGGCGAAAATCACGCCGTTTTGCCCCTTCTGGTCGCCAGCCAGTACGGCGAAACCAGATAGTGAAACGATCCTGCCAACGATATGAAAGTGACGCATCCCGCCATAATGTTACCAGCCAGTCCACATGGGCTGTCAGTGGGTTACGAGAGTGGAATGCCTTACGCACACCAAAAACTACCGGCTCGCCTTCTTTTACATAGGTGCCAAATATACGATCCCAGATCATCAGCGTCCCGCCATGATTCCTATCGATATACGGATCATTGATGCCGTGATGTACTCGGTGCGCAGAGGGAGTATTAAAGATCCCTTCGATCAAAGGTATCTTGTCAATCAGTCTTGTATGTATCCAGAATTGATACAGCTTACTGACCGTAAGAAGAATGATGAATACGGACGCCGGGCAGCCCGCTAACGCCAGCACCAGGTACAACGGCCAATGACTTATGTCCTGCCAAGCGCCCTGCCGCAGGGCAGTAGTCAGATTGTAATGTTCACTTTGATGATGGGGCACATGACCACCCCAGAAAAAGTTGATTTCATGAGACCAACGATGTGCCCAGTAGTATACGAAATCCAGCAGGATAAAAAATACTAACCAGGTTAGCCAGCTATCCACTGGCCAATGCCAAACAGCAAAGCGCTGCTCGACAACAATAAAAAGACCTAGCAGAAAAGTTTTGGCAAATAGCTCAATAGTTACCGTAAAGACTCCGCAACCAATTGATGTCAAGCTGTCAGAAAATTCGAAAAATTCTTTTCCCTTACGTCTTGCCCACCATGCTTCAGCAAGTATCAGTGCAAAGAAAAACGGGGTGGCGTAAGCCAACAGAACGTTTTGCATTACAACTCCCAAGCTTATTCGATTGATCTGCTTGATCAGGGGCGCAGTGGCGGGTTTACCTGATCAAGTGGAATGCCTTCCGGAAACGGTAAAGCAGGAGGATAGCCATAAATATAACTACGGGCTGGCGCCAGTTCGACAGGACGCCCCGGGCCACGGACTTCCACATAATCAAGATACTGATGCCGATATTCATCTCGACGCATCATTCGCGCCAACTTTTGCAGAGTAAACAAGGGGATATCTCTGGCCAGCAGGTTAATTGCCCAGGCTGGAACATAGCCACCGGGATCCGAGACCACCTGAAACATCACCTCTACTTCATCATTTCCTAGACGAGACAGTTTCAGCACGGCCTCCATTTCTGGCACGCGAATATAATCCTCATCCTCCGGCAGCATAGTCGGCTGATTGGTTACATGAATGATGAATGACTCTTCTTCTTCGGTAAGGACCTGCACCATGCGGGCCTCGACTACTGCGTCTCGATTCTTCAACGGCCAAGGCAGATGAGTGGTAATTCGCATGTAACGATGTACCGGGCTGTCTCGACCAACCTCAACCACTTGATCCGAGAAATGTAGCCAGCGAGGAAAGGCTTCGTAGTCATCAAATATGGCCGCGATAGAGTACTCGTCGGTCTCGGTGATTCTGGTCACCCCACGAAAAGTTTTAAGGCGTGACTCTTCATGGTTTAACCAATAGACCTGCACTCCATGTTTATCCGTGACCAGCTTCCATTCCGGCTCCGGGCGATCACCAGTTTCAGGCTGATCTGCCCAAACCAGACACGAGGTCAGCAGCATGCTTGCCAGCAAACATGTAGCGCGGATCTTTCGGTACATCGCCAGTCTCCCGAAATTATTCTTTTTTAACTACGTTTCAGCCATAGCAGGCACAGCGCTGGCACCAGCAGTAAAGTCAGCACCGTTGAAGCCAGTAGCCCTGAGATAATCGCCCAGGCCATGGGTGGCCACAAGGTGGAACTTGTAAAGGCCAGCGGCAACAATCCTGCCACCGTGGTTCCAGTGGTCAACAGAATGGGGCGGGTCCTGCGAGCAACGGCATAGTAAACAGCATCGCGATTATTGTTTCCCGCTGCCAGCTGCTGGTCGATCACGTCAATCAGGACAATAGCGTTATTCACCACAATACCCACCAATGCCACCACCCCCAACAACGACATAAAGCCGAACGGGGAACCAGACAGCACCAATCCGGGGATGATGCCCACAGCCGCCATCGGCACGGTCAGTAGAACAATGGCAACGCGGCGGTAAGAGTTGAACTGCCACACCAGAAAGAACAGCAGCAACACACCAATCGGGGCCGATGTAGCCAGTGCCTCATTGGCATCACCACTACCCTGACTGTCTCCGCCGTATTCAATTCGGGTATCTGCCGGCAAGGGTTCATCTGCCAGCACCTTCTCCAGCCCGGCCAGAATCTGGCTAAAGCTATAGCCATCCTTCAAGTTGGCGGAAATGGTATAGATGCGCTCGCCGTTGCGACGATTGACCGATGCGGGCTCCCAGTCTGCATACACCCGGGCAACCTGCATCAGCGGCACCGGCTCGCCCTGCTGCGGATAGATGTTGATCGACAGTAAGCGCGACAAGGGCAAGCTGGTGCCCTCAACAGAGCGCAGTACGATAGGCATCGGATCCCGCTCCTGTCGGTACTGCTCGGCGGTCATGCCATAGCTTTGGCCAAACAGGGTACGAGCCACATCCGCACGAGTTAAACCGGAACGCTGTGCCACGGCATCATCCACTTCCACTCGCACTGCCGGCGTTCCCTGATCAATGGTGTGTCGCACATCCACGGCACCCGGAACCTGTCGCAAAATACGGAATATATGCTCCGCAGCCACCAGCCGCTGGCTGTCATCCGGGTGATAAACCCGCACCTCCACCGGTGCATCTCGGGGCGGCCCCTGGCCAAGCACACTGGCCGCAAGTACCACCTCAGGCAGGTTCTGCGCCACATGCAAGCGAGCAAAGGCCATCACTTCACGGGTCGCCGGAAGATCCTCAGCCAGCAACACCAGACGGGCGCGATTAGGAGCCTGCGGGTTGACCAACAAGTTGTAGAAAAAGGTTGGCCCACTAAAACCGATAAAGCGATGCACATGCTCAACATCTTCACGTTCGCGCACTGCTCGCTCCAATGATTCGGCCACCAGAGCGGTTTCCACCTGATCGGTACCTTCTGGCAGCAACAGATCAAGGATCACCAATGGCCGGTCGGCGTTGGGAAAGAACTGCACCGACATAAACGGAATCATCAAAAAGCTGACCAACACCATCAAGCCGCCAAGCTTGAGAATACGACGCGGATTACCGGTGGCAATGGCCGCCAATCGATCTCCCAACTTACCCAAGGCGGCACCGCGCTCACTGCTGCCCGGTTTGATAAAACGGGCCGCAAGCAAGGGTGCCAGAGTTACCGAAAGAAAGAAGCTGACGGTTAGCGCCAGCATGATCATCACCGGAATGCCGCGGGTGAAATCACCGGTGCCGCCCTTGGATAATAGCAATGGGGTAAACGCCGCCAGCGTAGTTGCAGTGGACGCTCCCAACGGGCCGATCAGCTCGCGCACCGCGCCGGCTACCGCAGCGCCTGGCTTGGCGCCTTCGGCCAGCCGGACCTGCATGTTCTCCACCATGACAATGCCATTATCAATCAGGATACCCAGGGAAATAACCAAACCAATCACCGCCACCTGATGGAGGATGCCGCCGCCAAGGTTGTAGATTCCCAGTGTGATCAATGCAACCACGGGCAGCATGGTGGCCACCAACAAACCGGTGCGCAAACCCATGCCATAAAACACCACGGCGACAATGATCAGCATACTGATCAACAAACTGCCTTCCAGATCATGTAGCCGTGCCGCAACCTGATCCGGCTGGAAAAACATTTCTTCTATTTGCAGCGGAGCAAACTGCGGCGCCAACACATCCAGACGGTCACGTAATGAGGCGCCGAAATCTATGGCATCAACCTGTCCTCGGCTGGCATAGATACTTAGCAGCACTACACGCTCGCCGTCATACCAGGCCTCGGACTGGGCCGGTTCCAGCGGTCCGCGCCAGATATCCGCAATCGCCGCCAGCGGAACAAAGCTGCCATCCGGCAACGGAACCTGAGTGCGACGCAGATCATCCAGGCTGACAAACTCACTATTACTCAGCACTGCCAGACGCTTGCCACCCGCGACCACAAAGCCCCCGGGAATCACCTGATTGCGACCGCTGACAAGTTGCGCCACCTGTTGAGGCGTCAAACCGATACGGCTCAACGCCGCATCATCAATGGCCAGGGTAATCTGTTCATCTGCCTGAGCCTCAATATCGATGCGCGATAGCGATGGCAGTCCCATTAGCGCATCTTTAAGGCGCTCCGCCGCTTTGGATAACTCCAGTGCGGACGGTGCGCCACGCAAGGCCAAAACCACCACCGGGGTATCAATCAGACGATCGTCCAGAGCCATCTGGCCAACGCCGTCGGGGAACTTCAGTCTGGCCCGCTGCATTGCCTGACGTACTCGATCCCACGCAGGTGTGGTGGCATAGATCTCTTGATGCTGGAGCACATTGACAATAGCAACACCATTACGGGCGGTGCTTTTGACAAAGTCGACCTCCTCCACTTGCAGCAGCTCTTCTTCCAGCGGCCGCAACACCAAACGTTCCACTGCCTCAGCGGTGGCGCCAGGATACTGCACGGAAATCAGACCGGCGCGATAGGGAAAACTTGGATCTTCCTGACGGGCCATGTTGAAGTAGGCCGCCACACCAACCAACGTCAGCATGCCCACCACCAGTCCCAGCAAACGTTGCCGGGCAAGCAGGAAAGTGATCACTGCAGGATCTCCACCATGTCACCGTCCACCAACCTTGACAGGCCGGCGTAAACCACCAGATCACCGGCCGCGATATCATCACCACGCACCAACACCTGTTCGCCCGCCAACTGCAATACATTGATGGACAAACGTTGCGCACGACCATCACGTACCCGGAATACGGCCGTGCCATCCGCACTACGCACCACCGCCAACACCGGCAAAGTGAGCGCTTCACTTAATGGACGTAGCACCCCCACTTCCACCGCCACGCCCGGCACCAGACCTTCGTCATCCAGACTGACTACCAACGGATACAGCTCACCGCGCCGCGAGCCACGACCAATTTCCGTAACCACCCCCTCAAGAGGCGCACTATCGCGATCCATCACTCTCCATACCGGCAAGGTCATATCCGGCTCGATGCCGCCGCGCAGGGCCTCTGGAATACGCACTTCCACCTCAAAGCCTTTAGGAGAAGAAATACGTAATGCCGGCTGACCGGCGGCGACAAACTCACCCGGCTCCGCCAGCACCGCCTCCACCACGCCATTAAACGGCGCGCGCAGCTCTCCCTCACGAACAAGCTGCTCAGCCTCCGCCAAGGCGGCTCGGGCAGTATCGACTGCCGCCCGCAGGGAATCACGGCGCGCCAGCAACTGTTCGATATTCTGTTCCGATAGCACACCGCGCGCTCTCAGCGGCAAGCCGCGCTGATATTCCTGTTCTGCCTGACGGGCCTGAGCTTCGGCTTCCCGCAAACGCGCTCTGGCGGAATCGCGCGCCGGTATTAACTGTGGATTCTGTAGTCTGGCAAGCAACTCCCCAGCCTGCACAGGAGCGCCGATCTCCACCAACCTCTCCTGCAAGGTACCGCTGACTTGAAAGGTCAGCTCGGCCCGCTGACGAGAACGCACCACCCCGGCAAAACGCAACGGCTCCTGCGCTTCCCCTGCCATCACCGGAGCAACACGCACGGTTACCGGCGCAACAAGCTGCTCATCGTCAGCACAACCCACCAACAGTGCAGCTGCAAGGACGCCACCCAGAAAACGCATACATTTCTCCCAGCAAATAGCAGGACAGCAACAAACATTGGCAGCCAGTCTGTCAGTAGCTGACAATTTGTCAATAATAACCTAATACCATTACCATGCAGTCACGCTATCGGCCATCAGGACAACACCGTGAGCCTTCGAGCACGCCAGCAAGAAGAAAAGCAGGAACGCCGCAGTAGCATTCTGGATGCTGCCGAGCAGGTGTTTTTTGAGCGGGGCTATGAGCGCGTCACCATGGACCATATCGCCCGTCAGGCCGGCCTTAGCCGAGGCCTGCTGTATGTCTATTTCCGCGACAAGCAGGGCATTCTGGCCAGTATCATGCTGCGTGCCGCTGAAAGTCTGCGCCAACGCTTCCGCGACACTGACCGCACCGAGCTCAGTGGAGCTGACCGAATCGAGGCCATGGGGCGAAACTATCTGGCGTTCTCCATCGAGCAGCCAAACTACTTCGATGTCCTCACCCGCGCCGCCAGCGACTGGCCGCAAGCCGATACCCAGACAGACCTTGGGCCGCTAATGGTGTGCACTGGCGAAGTTATGGAGATCATGTCTCGCGCCATTTCCGACGGCATTAAGGACCACAGCATTGACCCGGCGCGGGTTGCCGACCCACTGCAGACCGCCCTGTACCTGCGTGGCTCCCTGCACGGGGTAATCATGCTGACCCGCAATATCGGCAAACACCCGGCCTACCCGGATCAGGGAGACGCGGCGGCGCTGGTCGAATACACCATCCGCACCCTGTCCGCCTCGATCCGGCCAAAGTAAACACTTCAATCCTGTTCTGTCTCTGATCTTTACGGTCATACCACTGAGCGAAATCGTGATAGCCCCTGAGCGACAGGCGTGAAACCATCGACGTCAATTTCCCCCCGATTCAGGAGCACACCATGGGCGCAGCCGAGCTGGCACAACAATCCACTTCCGCCAACTGGGCGACTGACATCGTTGCCCGCCAGCGGGCCTATTTTGAATCCGGCGCAACACGAGATTATGCGTTTCGTCTGGCCCAGTTGAAAAAGCTCAAGCAGTCGATCGTCGATCACAAGGACGATATCGAAAAAGCATTGAAGGAAGATATCGGCCGGCCGCCATTTGAGGCCTATATCGAGATCACCACTGCTTTTGAGGATCTGAAACACACCATCAAGCACCTGAAGAGCTGGATGGCACCAAAGAAAGTCGGCACCAGCTTGTGGGCCCAACCAGGACGCAGTCGCATTGAATCAACACCTCTGGGCGTCAACTTCATCATGGGGCCGTACAACTACCCGTTCCTGCTGTGCGTACAGCCGCTGATCGGCGCCATGGCTGCAGGCAACACCGTGGTAATGAAGCCATCCTCCCTGACCCCGGCCACTTCCCGTCTACTGAGCAAAATGATGGGCGAATGCTTCAAGCCGGAATACATCTCCGTGTTTGAAGGCAGCACCGAAGTCACCAACGCACTACTTGAAGAACACTTTGACCATATTTTCTTTACTGGCAGCCCACGGGTCGGCCGCATCGTTATGGCCTCAGCTGCCAAGCACTTGACCCCGGTAACTCTGGAGCTGGGCGGAAAAAGCCCGACCATCGTTCACCGGGATGCCAACCTTAAGCTGGCAGCCAAACGCATTCTGTCTGGCAAGATGCTTAATGCCGGCCAAACCTGCATCGCCCCGGACCATGTTTTTGTTCACAAGGACATCCGCGCCGCATTCGAAAAGGAGATGGTTGCCACGCTTAAGGCTTTTTATGGCAACGACACCATTAACAACCCGGACTTTGGTCGCATGATCAACGAACGTCACTTTGATCGAGTGGCGGCTCTCATTGGCACCGCCAAAGTACTTATTGGCGGCCAGACTGACCGGGCAACAAAGTTTATCGCGCCGACCATTCTCAGCGATGTATCCATCAATGACCCGGTGATGCAGGAAGAAATATTCGGACCGGTACTGCCACTGCTCGAATACTCCAGTCTGGACGACCTCTACAGGCAGACTCGCAACCTGCCAAACCATCCGCTGGCCCTGTACCTGTTTACCGCCAGTGAGGAAGTTGAGCGCGATGTACTGGCCAACATCCAGTTCGGCGGCGGTTGTATCAACAACACCGTGATGCATGTGGCCAATGCTCATCTGCCATTTGGCGGTGTGGGTGAAAGCGGCATGGGCTCCTATCATGGCAAGAGCTCCTTCGATGTCTTCTCTCACCAGCGTAGCATCCTCAAGGCAAGTGGCTGGCTCGATATACCGATGCGATATGCACCCTATAAGGACAAGATCAATATGATGCGCAAGATGATCAAGTAACCATATAAAGGGCCCGCCATCCCGGGCCCTGTTGTATTCACCATTAGCAATCTGACACCATCCGCATCTTGCAGCAGTGGAGACCGGTGTGGACGCCGTCATTCAAATTCAGAACCTGACCAAAACTTATAGCTCCGGCTTCCGGGCTCTGAACGGTATCAATCTGGATATCCGCCGGGGTGAAATCTTTGCCCTGCTCGGTCCCAATGGTGCCGGCAAAACCACACTGATCAGTACCATTTGCGGCATCGTTAGCCCCAGTGAAGGCCAGGTACTGGCCGATGGTCATGATGTGGTAACCGACTACCGTGCGGCGCGCAGCTGCATCGGCCTTGTACCTCAGGAACTCACCAGTGATGCCTTTGAGTCGGTTGGGGCAACACTGAAGTTCAGCCGCGGCCTGTTTGGCAAGGCTCCCGATCCAGCCCATCTGGAACGCACACTTAAAGCGCTGTCGTTGTGGGACAAACGCAACGACAGGATTATGACTCTGTCCGGTGGCATGAAACGCCGGGTAATGATTGCCAAAGCGTTGGCCCACGAACCTTCGATCCTGTTCCTGGATGAGCCGACCGCCGGCGTGGACGTGGAGCTGCGCCGGGATATGTGGCAAATGGTCCGGCAACTACGAGATCAGGGCGTCACTATCATTCTGACCACCCACTACATTGAAGAGGCCGAAGAAATGGCCGATCGCATCGGCGTGATACGCAGTGGCGAGATTATTCTGGTGGAAGACAAGAACACCCTGATGCGCAAACTGGGACGCAAACAGCTGACTCTGCAGCTACAAAACCCTATCAGCGCCATTCCGGCCAGCCTGGCGCAATACTCATTAATACTTTCCGAGGATGGCCAGCAGCTAACCTATAGCTTTGATACTCAGGCGGAACAGAGCGGCATTGGCGAACTGCTGCGCCGCCTCAATGCTGAGGGTGTGGACTTCCGTGACTTGCACACCGAGGAAAGCTCGCTGGAAGAAATCTTTGTCAGTCTGGTGAGGAAGCAGGCATGAACTGGTACGCGATCCGCGCAATTTACCATTTCGAAATGGCCCGTACTTTTCGCACCCTGCTGCAAAGTATTGCTTCTCCGGTGATCTCCACGTCACTGTACTTTGTAGTGTTTGGCTCGGCCATTGGCTCACGCATGATTGCCATTGATGGAATCAGCTATGGCGCTTTTATTGTTCCAGGCCTGATCATGCTAATGCTGCTCACAGAAAGCATCAGCAACGCCTCATTTGGCATCTATATGCCGAAGTATTCTGGCACCATCTACGAGGTACTATCGGCGCCAGTATCGTGGCTGGAGATCGTGATTGGCTATGTTGGGGCCGCGGCCAGCAAATCAATCATGCTTGGCCTGCTAATTCTGATTACTGCGCGCGCATTTGTACCGTTCAGCATTGAGCACCCGGTATGGATGCTTGCCTTTCTGATTCTCACCTCCATAAGCTTCAGTCTGTTCGGGTTTATTATTGGCATTTGGGCAGACGGCTGGGAGAAACTGCAGATCGTACCGACTCTTATCGTCACTCCACTGGCATTTCTGGGGGGCAGCTTCTACTCAATCAGCATGCTGCCTCCGGCATGGCAGACAGTCACCCTGTTCAACCCAGTGGTCTATTTGATCAGTGGCTTTCGCTGGAGTTTTTACGGCGTCGCCGATGTCAGTGTGGGCGTCAGCCTGACGATGATCAGCGTCTTTATGCTGATCTGCGTCATGCTGATTCGCTGGATGTTCCTTAGTGGCTACAAACTGAAAAACTAACGGCCCGTCAGAAAGCCACAACCCTTCCATTTTCTATGGGCAGATAGTCGCCAGGCTTGTTACTGGTTTTAATGCTCTGCAACTGCCCATTGAGTTCATAGGTCACCAGATAACCAGTGGTGCGGCTAACTGTTTCGCTTACCGTACTGCACTGTTGCTCCGTGGTGGTATAGGTGCGTGCAGTGCGTTCTGCAGTTTGCTTGCCAAGTTGGGCTCCGGCCAACGCGCCGATCACCGTAGCGACCTTCTTGCCACTACCGCCCCCCACCTGGTTGCCAAGCAGCCCTCCGGCAGCAGCCCCCAGCAGAGTGCCGGCAATGCGGCTCTCATCACGAACTGGCGCTTGCTTCTGCACAGTGACCATCTGACAAACCTCGCGGGGCTCCTGCCAGCTGGTGGTCAACGGCTCCACATGCATCACTCTGGCCTGCTGCGGCGGCCGCTGCTGTACTGGAGCATATACTGGAGTGGGCACCGGGTTTGGCGCTCGAGTTTGCACTAGTGCCACCGGTTGCCGGGTAGCTACAGCTGGCTCGGCTGTTACTTCCATGGGCACTTGAGCCACCTGCGCCGCCTGACTGGCGCCGGCATGGTAAAGACCGTAGCCCGCGCCGGTAACAGCAAAGGCACCGGCTGCGGAGAGTACTGCAACTGCGACTGTTTTCATGTTGGCATCCTCGTAACGAAACAGGTTCGTTACTGATGCTGGCCCCGCTTTGTGCAGCAAAAGCGGGGCCAATTGTGCAACGACTGTGAAACTACACAGCCCGCACTATGGGTGCGTAATGCCCCATAAACCCCTTCAGCTGGCTAGCATTAAGGCCCTTCAAGACCTTGTGGTTAACCGCCCGGATAGCCTTACGACTACCATCAATGCCGATATCCACTGCCTTTTGGGTTACAAAGCCCATCTTTACATGGTCATTATTGGCAACGAAAAAGTTCTGGATGATTTCATCCGACAAACGATCCATCACCGCCGACATACGATCGACCACCTGCTCACCCTGACCCGCGGCACACTGCTCTGCCACCGCCATAAACTCAATGGCAAACACATCATCGATAGCAAAACGTAGATGGGCCTGATTATCGTTATCTTCACCAGCCGGCCAGTACAGCTGGGAAAAACGAGCAACAATGGGAGCAAACTCCTTGTTACTGACTTTCTTATAAATCTGTCGGCTCAGCATGTGGGAAGCCTTACCGGCGGTGGCAACAGCAAAATCAATGACCTTGGTCTGGGTGGAAGACAGGGTGATCATCTGTGAGGGCTCAATCATAAAAAGGCTCAACATCCGGTCTGTCATATGATCCACCATGCGGATGTAAAGCTCTGCGCTGTTGTTACGATCGTGCTTGACCGCATTAACAAAATCTTCAATACCCATAACCAAAGCCGGGCTAGCAGGAACGGCAACCATATATGCCATGACTTTCTACCTCGCGGTGTTATCTTGCTGGATAAGATGTGCCTCCAACTGCTGTCTATAGCTATCTGACAGCGGCATGGATTTTTGCGTCTGATGGTCAAAACAAACCTGAACTGCCTTACCACGGGCGGCCAGGATATCTTTCTGAAAAGCCTCATGGACAACAACGAAAGAGCTGTTACCTATTTTTTCTATGGCCGTGCGGATTAAAACGTCGGCACCATAGTGCAGCTGTGCAATAAAGTCGATTTCCGTGCGTGCCAGAATCAGATTCAGGGCTGCGGGGTTCCTGGTAGGTGCAAATATTTCGAACAACGGCTCACGGGCGGTTTCAAACCAGCCAGATACGGTAGTGTTGTTGATATGGCCAAAGGCATCAGTTTCATAAAACCGGGGCCGTACACGCAGTTCAAACACCATTCTTTCTCCTTGCCTCTCATTGCCGCCAGAGGTGCAGATAGCCGGTGCGGGTGTCTCGGTTCAACTCCACGGTAGTGTTCAACGATGGTCAGCATATCTCTAGCCATATCATCCCCCGGCATCACCATTCCCGGAAAAGCGATTTCCTTTTTCCGGTAGTCCGCCGTGGCAACGATCACCGGCACGCCGGCCCCTTTGGCAATACGCCAGAACCCGCTCTTCCACTGGCTGGCCCCATCGCGAGTGCCCTCCGGAGCGACAATGATCACCATCTGCTCGTTATTGAGAAATTTATCAATACTCTGCTGGACCAGATCCTTCGGGCTGTTGCGGTCGATGGGCATGGCACCCATAGCACGCAGCAGCCACCCCATGGGGCCGACAAAGGCACTGTCTTTGATCATGACCCGAGCGTCCAAATTCAGCGATACCATGGCGGCAAGGGTAAAAATACCATCCCAGTTGGAGGTATGGGGGCCGCCAATAATTACCGCTTTCGGCACATCCGGTGGCAAATTGGCCACCCGCCAACCAAACATAGCCAAAACCATGCGGCCAAGCAGGCGACTTACAGCATTGCCACGGCGGGGTAACTGGGAACTGGCTAGAGACATGGAAACTCCACTTCAGGAAGGGGCCAGACTAGCCGGACAACGCACCGGCGCCATTGGCCCAACGGACAAAATGACCCGCCACGCAATGGTCTCGTTGGCAGATAAACGGTCTATAGGGACGGATCAATGACACAGTAAGTGTGTGACACGGATCACATGAGCTAATACTATTTAACCATCAGGACTAATGCTTTTGCATTATATTTTAATTGCAATGCACAACCACTAGCAGGGCCCGAAGCAAAAGTATCAGACCAGAAGGACATCGCCATGCAAGGACTGCCTGTCTGCAACAGCACCCAGCGCCAGCGAATCGCCGATCCGCCAGCCCCCGAGCGCTATTGGCGCTGGATCTTTCTGACCCTGCTGGTTGCTGCCTTGGGGCTACTGCCGATTGTATCCAGTGCCGAGCCATTAGTGCTTGATGACAGAGCTGGTGAGACTCCACTAAGCGGTAAACTGCTCCATCTGCGCGCACCGTCCGATACGCTCGGCGCCGAAGCCATACTGAGCCCTGAAAGCGACTGGCAGCCCGCAACAGGTAGCGCGGTGAACTATGGCATTGATGCAAGCAGCTGGTGGTTTCGCATTGATATCCGTAACGATAGCCATAATAACCAGGAGTACTTGCTGGAAGTCGCCTACGCGTCACTGGACCACATCGGCATTTACCTGGCCGACGGCGAAAAGATAGTTGCCCAGCACTTACTCGGAGACAAGCGGCCATTCCACGATCGGCCAATTCATCATCACTTCTTTGTGGTACCAGTTGACTTTCCAGTGGGCGAAACCCGCACCCTGCTGATTAACGTTCACACCGATGGCGTTGTCCAACTTCCTGTTTCGCTATGGAGGAAAGGTGATTTCGCGAGCCATGATCAGGTCCGGCAACTGGTGGCAGGCATCTATTTTGGTGCCATGCTGGTCATGTTGGTCTACAACCTGTTTATGTTTATCGGAATCGGAGATCGCAGCTACCTATACTATGTTGGCTTTGTTCTCTCCATCCCCATGTTCGTTTCTTCACTTACCGGCTACTCGTTCCAGTACTTATGGCCAGAGGCAGTTATCTGGAATGGCAAAAGCATCGGATTTTTTCTCACTAGCGCCCTCCTTTTCGCTTTATTTTTTACCTATGATTTTCTGGAGCTAAAGCGCGAATCCTTAACGGCCTGGATTAAAACCGGCTTTCGCGCCGTGGTGATTGTTGGCGTCTTGATGATGGCCACGGTATTTTTTGCTCCCTATAACCTCATGCTAATCAGCGTCATTAGCGGCGCAACGCTTGCTTGTGCGGCGGCCCTTATTATCGGAATTTACGGCGCTGTGCGAGGCGAACGGCCCGCCGTGTTCTATGTGCTGGCCTGGAGCTCCCTATTTCTTGGTGGTCTTATTCTGGCGGCAAGCAAGCTGGCATTTCTGCCGCAGAATACCTTTACCGACAACGCCGTCCAGATCGGCTCTATCATGCTGGTGGTGCTACTGTCCTTCGCATTGGCAGAACGGATCAATCAAGAACGGCGACGTCGCTATGATGCACAGATGGAGGCATTGAAGAACGAAAGGCAGGCCCGGCAGGCAAAAGAACAAGCGCTGAATGCCCAGCAGCAAGCCAACTTGCAGCTGGAAAGCAAGGTAGCCCGAAGAACGGAAGAGCTGGCCAAGGCGAATGCCGTTCTACAAGAACTGAGCGACTCTGATGGACTGACTGGACTACGCAACCGGCGCTATTTGGACAATTATTTAGACCGTGAGGTCACCCGCTGTTTTCGATATCAACATCCTGTATCACTAATCCTGCTGGACATAGATCACTTCAAGCAGTTCAACGATCGCTTTGGTCACCATATTGGTGATGACTGTTTGCGCATGGTGGCGGAGCAGCTGCGCCACTGCGTGGCGCGGGACTCGGATATCGTGGCTCGTTACGGTGGTGAGGAATTTTGTATTGTCCTGCCGGAAACAGAAATAGAAGGCGCACGGGCAGTGGCGGAAAGGATCAGACGGCGCATTGCCGAAACACCTTTCCAAGTGGCCGAGGAGAACATCACCGTGACCATAAGTGCCGGCGTGACCTGTGCGGTGCCCACCTCACCAAATCACGGTGCTGCCCTATTGCAGCGCGCCGACGAGGGCCTGTATCAGGCCAAGCACGACGGCCGCAATCGCATCACCTGTCTGTCCAGTTAAATAAGCCTGACGGCTCTGTTAAAGGTGCAGTCCGCACTCGGTTTTCGGTTTGCCCTGCCAGCGGCCACTGCGACCATCTCCCTTCACGGTACAGTGGCTGCAACCAATTGACGAATAACCTTCCTCCACCAGCGGATGAAACGGCAGGTTATGCTCGGCAATGTAGGCGTCCCGCTGCTCACGGGTGACGTCGATCATCGGGTTGAACTTGATGATGCCACGACGCTCTTCAAAGACCTCAAGGCCAGCGCGATGATCTGTCTGCCAGCCCATCAGGCTTGACACCCAGATATGGAAATCCAGTTTCACCGCCTCTAAAGGCTCCACCTTATTAACCGAGCAGCACAGGTCTGGATCCGTTTCCCACAATCGTTCGCTAATGGCGTACTGGTGGTGATGGTGGTCCGGGCGCACATCGACCACGCTCAGCCCGAACAGATTGGCAAGATAGTCCCGATAATTCAGGGTTTCCTGAAAGTGAAATCCGGTATCGATAAAGTGAATGATCTGATCTGGCCGGATGCTGTTGATAATGTGTAGAAAGTAGGCAGAGGTAGCGGCAAACGACGAGGTAACCAGAATACCGTTGGCGGGAAAGTCCTGATACAGACGTTGGATCCGTTCTGCAAAGCCCAGCGGTCGGTAGGCCCGATTCAGCTCGGCAATGGCCTCAGCGGTGAGTCCGGCACTATTGCCGGGCACTCGAGCGATCAGTTGCGGGCTGTTCATGATGACTCCGGTCATGCTCTATCAGGGGAGCCATGATACGAATCCCTACAAAGACTGAAAAAGACCAAGAAATTGTATCTATATGCCCGAAGGGAATATATTGCGGTGACTCACAGGCGCCTGGCGAGCAAGGATTTCCATTGCAAAATATCGGTCTGGTCTGCTTCATACAAGCTGAAGCCGACCATACAGCTACCTTCGTCACAGCTAACCCAGCGCACTTCACCCACCACCGTAAGAGGTCTATGTTGCTCAGGCAGCTGCGCGGAAATGCGCAAAATAGCACCAACTGGCAAAGGCCGATCCATCAGAATACGGGCGCCGTTGGCGGAAAAATCCACCAGTCTGCATAGCAGAAGAGCCTCACCACTGCCCGGCTCGCCTTCGTCCTGCTCGGGTAATTCGACAAAAACCGGAATTCGGGCTTCAAGCCGCATCTCGCCGCGGTAGTTCTGCTCGTCATCCATTGCCCCATCCTCGATCCTGACGGATACCATCTACAACGCGGTTTAACGCGTCATCAAAGCGCGAATCCTTACGCACCACCTCAATCGCGCCAGCTGCGATACCGCCGATCAATGCATCACGGGTTATCTCGTACTTTTCCGTGCCAATGCGGTCAACAAAAATGTACTTGCCACTAGACGGTAATACTACCGCCAATTTACGTCGGGTCTGCACGCCATCGTCATCATGGAATGACAGCCAGACGCCCATGGTCAGACCGCTAACCAGCAACCTGGCGCGCTGACGGCGTAGCTCTTCAGACGCTCCATGCTCAGCGGCAACTGAGTCCCGTCTGGCCTTTTCCAGAGCCGCCTCACTTTGCTTGAGAGCCTCTTCCTCTGCATCGCGACGCTGCTGCTCTGCGGCCAGCTGGCGCGCCTCCTTAAGGGCCTTGCGCCTCGCCTGATCCCGTTGTTCATCAATACGCAGCTGCTCTTCAACCCTTGCCTGATGCTCAGCCTCCCGAGTTTGTTGCCGCTCGCGGTACTGCGAGGCCAGCGCATTGAGGCGTTCCGCGCACCAATCAAGCAAAGGCACTGGGGCAACCACGGAAGATATCTGTGCCGAAGAAAACTGCCAGGCAAACTCTTCGAAAGAGGCACTCACCTGCTTCATGCCAAGCTGGTTGACGAATAGCAGCTGCTGGTAATCGTCCAGCTTAAGCAGCAGCTGCAAGCGCCGGTCAGTGGCAGGCTCCACGAACCAGTCACCGATATTCACTGCGGCCATCTCGGCAAGCAGGTCCTGACTAACACTGGCTCCCGCATCATCCAATGCGTTGCCTCCGGCTACTGCGGGCACCTCCTGATAGTCCATGGGGCGATTATGCAACTGGCACAGAAAGGCCACTTCCAGCTTTTCGGTTAACTGCTCACGCACCTGCTCATCGGCGATAATCTGCTCGATCAGCGGCATAAGCTCCTCGCGAATCTGGCTGATCACTCGGGTCAACTTTTCCTGATGCGCCTGCTCGCTCGCTTCACGCTGCAAACTCCATACCAGCAAGCCAAAGCTCCGCACCAGCTTATGCCAAAGGGGCGAGTCCTCACCATGGTGCAGCAGGGTCCATTGGAATGCGCCGCTCCAGTGCAAGCCGATATCCTCAGCAATAAAGTCTGGCAGGGGACGTCCGGCTAACTGACGATTGAGCAGACGGGCTGCCGTCTGGCGTGCATAGGACAGCCGCAGGGCGCCGGCTTCACTTTGCCCTACCCGGCTGGCAATTCTCTGCTGGCGCATGACCATATCTTCAAGCCATCGGGTCGGCTCTGTGCCGCCCTCGCTGTGCTGACGCAACCAGTTGGCCAGCACAGCGGCAGTTTCCGCTGCCTGAGGCAAGCCCGGGTACCAACCGGCAGCGACTTGCTCAACCTGCCTGATCAGATCATGCAGAGGATGGGATCGCCGCAGCAGCCAGCCATCCACAGGCAGTGCCGCAGCGATCAGGGCACCGCTGGCCGCCAACAGCTGCTGGGCCAGATCAGGGTGAAATAGGGGTTGGGCAAAATAATCCGTCAGTACTTGCCGCGCCAGACGGACGACACCCAGCTGACGAGTCGACAGGGACACTCCCGGATGGCGCTGCTGTACGGCGATTACCGGGTCCGTGCCATGTGGGTCCACTGTGACCAGCTCGGCGCCGAGCTGATCGTCAGACAGCAGCTTCTGACCTTCCCGAGGCAAGCCGTACAGGCCGGTAAATAGCTTACCCAGCCGATCTTCCGGTGATCCTGTCACGGCAGGCTCCATATTCAATACAGACCGCAGACGTCAGCATGAAAAGTAGCAGTGCCGCTGGCAAGCAGGGGCAACAAGAAATCGCTCATAGTGTCGTTCGCGCAGATAAGACTACGAAATAGTACTTAATTACCGCTGCGAATAAATAATTGTATTTTGCCATTTATCGGAAAGGCGAAGCGGTTCACGGGTTACTTCTCCACAAAAGCCCGCTCAATCACATAGTGACCGATCTGCCCCTGACGGGTTTCCCGAAAACCCATGCCATCAAGCAGAGCGGTCAGATCCTTGAGCATGGCCGGGCTGCCACAAAGCATAAAGCGATCATCTTCTATGCTGGGTTTGGGCAGCCCCAGATCGGTGAATAGCTTGCCCGAGTCGATCAAATCGGTCAGCCGGCCCTGATTACGAAACGCTTCTCTGGTAACCGTCGGGTAGTACAGCAACTGCTTGCGCACCTGCTCGCCGAAAAACTCGTTATTGGGCAACTCATCGGCAATCACCTTCTGGTAGGCCAGCTCGGAGACCTGCCGCACGCCATGGGTAAGGATCACCTGGTCAAACTGCTCATACACTTCCGGGTCGCGGATAATGCTGAGAAACGGGGCCAGACCAGTGCCAGTGCTGAGCAGCCATAACCGCTTTCCCGGCAACAGATTGTCTGCCACCAGCGTGCCGGTGGGCTTTTTGCCCACTAGCACCTTGTCCCCAACCTTGAGCGACTGCAGTTTCGAAGTCAGCGGGCCATCCGCCACCTTGATCGAAAAAAACTCCATTTCTTCTTCATAGTTAGCACTGGCAATGGAGTAAGCACGCAGCAATGGCCGCCCCTCCAACTGCAGGCCGATCATAGTGAAATGGCCGTTACGGAAGCGAAAGCCGGGGTCGCGGGTGGTGCGAAAGCTGAACAGGGTGTCATTCCAGTGATGCACATGGGTGACGCGCTCTTCATTCAGGTTACTCATCTGCCTGGACTCCTTGGTGATGTTGCGCTGACCGTTAGTGAATGCAGATTAGCTCTATACCAATCATCTTAAAAATGGGATATTTCGAATTAATCAATCGACCAGATAGAACGATTATGAAATATACCCTGCGCCAGCTTGAAGTGTTCCTCGCTATCGCCCGTCAACAACACCTGACCCGGGCAGCAGAATCTCTGGCCATGTCCCAGTCCGCCGCCAGCAGTGCGTTACGCGAGCTGGAGCAGCAGTTCAGTATTCGCCTGTTCGACCGGGTGGGCAAACGCCTGCAGCTGAACGAGTCCGGTCAACTGATCCGACCCCGCGCGGAGGCGCTACTGGCGGAAGCCATGGCCCTGCAACAGAGTCTGGATGTGCATAGTGAGGCCGGCCGCCTCAAGGTTGGCGCCACCCTGACCATTGGTAACTATCTGGCCGTGGGCATCATGGCCCGGTATATGAATGAACCGGGTACCGGGCGGGTTTCTCTGGATGTGGGCAATACCGAGGAGATCGCCGCAAAGGTGGCAAACTTCGAGGCCGATATCGGCCTTATAGAAGGAGAACTACATCACCCGGATATTCTGCTAACACCCTGGCAGGATGATGAGCTGGTAGTGTTCTGCGCCCCGGATCACTCTCTTGCCGGACGTCCAGCTCTGGATGACCGGGATCTGCTCGAGGCCACCTGGATTGTTCGTGAGCCGGGATCTGGCACCCGACAGACCTTTAACCGTGCTTTGCATGGCTTACTGCCGCAGCTCAATATCTTGCTGGAACTGCAGCATACCGAGGCGATCAAGCGCGCGGTGGAGGCCGGGCTGGGCATCGGCTGCCTGTCAAAAGTCACCCTGACCGAGGCCTTTCGGCGCGGCAGTCTGGTGCCGTTGCCGGTACCAGGAAGGGATTTCCAGCGTCAGTTTTACTTTGCCCTGCACCGGCATAAGTATGTCAGTGCAGGGATTGAGCGCTGGGTCAGTTTGTGCCGTGAGACGGCAGCAGGATCTCGGCCACCGTCCGACGCTCAGGCTTAAAGCGATTCACAGGCTGATCCAGTGGATATCCCAGAGACAGGCCACACAGCAACTTGTATGACTTGTCGATGGCAAATCGAGCCTCCACCGGTGAGCGCCACAGCGCCAGAGCGCCCTGAGCACAGCTTCCAAGCCCCTCATCCGTTGCAGCCAGCATCAGCGACTGGATAAAAATACCGGCATCCAGAGCGCTGTAAGCCCCCAGCCCGTCGTGGACAAACACAAACATCACCACCGGTGCATCGAAAAAACTGAAATTGCGCGCCATCTGCGCATCACGGGCGGCATGATCATCACGGGCAATGCCAAGGACGCTATACAGGCCAATGCCGGTGGCAACCCGACGCGGCTGAAGGTCCTTCGGATACTTGAGGATGGGCTTGAAATCACCATCGGGCATCACTCCGCCACGCAGCGCGCCAACAATCTTTTTTGGTAAAGAGGCCTTCTGCAAAGCGCTCGCCCGGGCAAAACGCCCGGACAACTCCTGACGCAGCTGTTCAAGCTCCGGCCCCATGGCCAGCGCCACCTTGTAGGGCTGGGTGTTGGACCAGCTCGGCGACTCCAGCGCCTTGCCCAGCAGGCGCTCAACCTGCTCACGACTGACCGGGGTCGGCGCAAAGGCGCGAATACTGCGCCGGCTCTTCAGTACATCAACAAACTCCATAACCCCCTTCCCGGCAGTGCGCCTCACATATTCAGCGTTACACAGACTACCCGGGTACAGGTGAGCATACAGTCACTGATCCGCTCACGCCGGAGGCACTCCGGTCATCGGCTGTCCGAATTTGCCCAATTTATGGCACGATTGTTCCTATTGATATATTCAGCCCATGGGCAGAATGCCGCTCACCAAAATAAGAACATCCGGAGAGCATGAAAATGAGTGGATTTCGCCTACTGATCGTCAGCGTACTGGTGCTGTTTGCCGGCAACGCCGCCGCAGATACCTATGTATATATCACCAACAGCACCCCTGACCCGGTGACCATCTCAGTGGACCATTACGGCAGCCGCACTCTGTCCAACGGCAGCCAATGGGCTCAGGAAGCAACTGCGATTGGTCCCTACGAAACCAAGCGGGTTCTGCGTTACAACCGCTACTGGGGGGTCAAGTCTGGCCACACCTACAACTTCGACACCCGTATCACCCGTAACGGCCAGTCGGTAGTTGCCAAGCAGACCATGAAGGGCACCTGGAGCGGCAGCAATATCAAGCATGCGGCCAGCGGCCCCGGCTTCAGCACCTCCTGGTACACAGACCGCAACATCCGCAGCAATAGCCACAGCTATGCTAGCCGTCCGTCTTCCACCGCATTCAAAGCGGAATATACCGGTGGCTATGACGACTTTTACTATGTGGTAACCAACGACACCCTGCCTGAGCCAGTATCAGGTGCCAATGCACTGAAAGTGCTGAGCTATAACATCTATGCGCTGCCGTTGGTGGCCACCAAGATCAGCGAGCGTCTGGCGGAGCTGCCCAAGCACCTGAAGGGCTATGACGTGATTTTGTTCCAGGAAGCGTTCTCATCGGACCGCAATGGCATGCTCCAGCAACTGGCAGCGGAATATCCCTACCAGACCCATGTGCCGAAGATTCCCTACAGCGGCATCAACGTATTCGACAGCGGCGTGCTGGTTGTGAGTCGCTACCCGATTGTTGCTACCGCCGATTTCATCTACCCGGACTGCTCAGGTACCGACTGCTTTGCCGACAAAGGCATTATCTATGCTGAAGTGATCAAAGGCGGCAAGGCTTACCACGTTACCTCGACTCACACCGCATCTTTTGATACTGCCGAGGCCCGCGCCCTGCGTCAGGAGCAGTTCCAGCAGATCCGCGCACTGGTCGATGCCCAAAACCCGGCCTCGTTTGATGCGGTGATGATGGGTGGCGATTTCAACGTTAACAAGCTGCTGTGGCCGCAAGACTACGCCCAGATGCTGACCAACCTGAATGCTACAGACCCAGTTAGCACCGGCTACACTGCCTCTACCTTTGACCCGCGCATCAACATCTTGTCTGGTGCAGCAGGCTCCGGTGGCGAGACGGTCGAATATCTGGACTATGTGGTGTATTCCAACACTCACCGCCAACCGACCCAGTCGCGCAACGATGTACGCGTACCACGCACTGCTGCCGCACCGCTGTTCCATACTCGGGATCTGTCTGATCACTTCCCGGTGATGGGTGAGTTTGTCTTCGCGCCGTGATGTCTAACCGACGCGCCCTGCTGGTGGTGGCCGCTATCGCGGTCACCACCTTTTTTCTCTTCTGGCTGTGGCCGGCGACAATGCCCGGCCAGTCAGACTTCTCCGCCACTGCCCCGACCGGGGACCAGCAAAACAGCCATAACGCCGAGCTGGACGACTCAGCCAGCCAGATTGATGAGGCCGGCATGAGTATTCAGCAACGCCGTCAACAACGCCTGCTTGCCATGCAAGAGTTGCTTCAGGCCGGTTTGGCAGAGCCGGGCAATCTGATGGCAACGATTCAGCAACTGCGCCAGCAATGTCTGCCAGATGAGGATTGCGCGGCCCTGATTGATCAGGCTCTGGCGGAATTTCCCGATGCAGACTTTGCACGACTGGTAGCCAACGCTATTAGCCGACTGCCACTTTACGAAGCGGCCATGCAGGAAACGTTAATGTCCATGGCAACCCCGGCCAGGGAACGTTATGCCACCATTCAGGCACTGCGCGAGCAAACTCTGGGAGTTGAAGAAACCAAGGCACTGTTTGGTCAGGAAGCAGCATGGGCTGAGTACCAGTTTCGCTTTGGCGAGCTGATGAGCGACCCTGCTCTGGCATCCATGCCAGCAGACCAACGCCTGGCCGCATTGCAGGCATTGCGGCAGAGTACTCTGGCGGAGTATCCGGAGGCGCTAAGCACGGTAGAGGGCGATAGCGGTCGCTACGAGCGAGAACTGGCGCTACTTAGTGCCGGAGTCACCGATGCAGCAGCTTTGGCGGACATCACCCGAGAGTTACGCCTGAGCTACTTTGGCCCTGAACAAACCGCCGCCATGGAGGCGCGCGACCAGGTTGTGAACGAGCAGCAGCAGTCTGTCAGCGATTACCAGCAAGCTGTCAAGCAACTGGATGAGGAGCTGATGCCCCTGAAAGCTCAGTTACCGGTCAGTGAATGGAGCCAGCTCTACGAGCAGCGACTCACCGAACTGCGCCTGCAATACTTCCCCTAACCGCTGATCAGAGGAAACACTTGCCTGCGTGGCAAAGTACTAATACCGTACTTACTTGTGACGCAGGTCTCACTATTTTGGCGGATTTCAAGCTGACTGGAGAGCTGCAATTATTCAGGACGAATAACTACAAGACAGGGAAATGTCGCCATGCCCATTTACCGTCACAGCGCGGATATTCTACCCAGCCTGATCGTGCTTGGCGTTTTTGCCATACAGCTGTGGGCCGTATTCAGTCTGGAGAGCACCACCGCGCTGCTGATTGTTGCCGCCGGCCTTTTGATGTTTTCTGCCTGCCCGGGCTCCATCAGCCATAACCACCATCACACCATGACCTTCCGGCACCGCTGGATGAATCGGGTTTACGAGGTGATTCTGTTTCTGGAAACCGGTGTTCCACCCTTTGCCTGGACGCTGCACCACAACCTGGGTCACCACCAGCACTATCTGGATCCCAAACTGGACCCGGCGGCATGGCAGCAAAAGGACGGCAAAACCATGAACCGGATCCGCTACGATCTCTACAACGCTGCGCGCGTCTATCCTGAGGTTATTCGCATAGGCCGCAGTCGCCCCAAGCTACTGCGCAACTTCATCATCTGGACTGCGGTGTCGCTAGCCGTGCTGGCGGTGTTGATCTGGTTAGCCCCCAAACAAGCATTGATTGTCTTTGTCCTGCCCATGCCGATCATGCTTATCGGACTGCTGGACAATACCTACCAGCAGCATCAGGGACTCGACATGAGCGGCGATCACTGCGCCTCTCGCAACACCACTAGTCGTCTTTACAACATGATCTCTTGGAATCTTGGTTACCATACTGCACACCATATGCACCCCGGGGTGCACTGGAGCAAGCTGCCAGAACTGCACAAAAAAATAAGCCACCAGATTCCAGCTCATTTGATCTGCAACTCGGTCCTGTTAAGCAGCTGTGACCGGCAGCCAGAGCCTCGCTATCAGGGCCGTGGCGGCCGTGCTATGAGACCAGGCATGGTCAGCCAGCCGGAGTCCTGATACAGCATCAGTGAATTGGCCTGATTATGTACTGGCATCGGCGGCCCACCCTTCCTACACTCCCCTTCACCCAACAGGAGGGGAACAATGATGACAAAACTTTCCGAGAAAGCTCAGGCGCTACTCGACGCCCATGTCGCTTTTACCGTTGAGCAGCTCACCGGCAAACAACTGGAACAGCAGATTGAAGAGCTTATCGACAACCTGCTTAAAGACACCAGCAAGCTGAAACTCGGCGATGTTGTCACCCCGACAATGATCAAACAGACCGCTCACCGTTACGCTATTCACCATGAAATCCCGCCAGCAATTCCAGAGCTGGTCGGCGAAGTGGCCCGTGAGCTGTATCAGCTGGAAAGCCACGACGAGAACAAGATTTTTGACTTGCTCAGCGACGAACAATTTCGCGATCTTATGAAGAAAGTGCTGGAGATGAAGGACCTGCGTGAACGGCTGATTCATGAAGCTGTGAGCAATCCGATCTACGGCGAAATGATCTCTGATGTGCTTTATCACGGCATCAGTGACTATATCACCAAGAACCCCCTGACCAAGAAAATCCCCGGAGCCCAGTCGATGATGAAGCTGGGCAAGAGCGTCATGGATATGGCCTCCCCGAATGCGGAACAGGGTATCAAGAGATATATCGGTCAGAACATCAATGCCTCGATGAAGCAAAGTGAGAAGTTTCTGGTTCGCAACCTGTCCGATGAAAAGATCAGCCGCGTGGCAGAAGATATCTGGGATGAGGTCAAGCTCAACAAGATTTCCGTATTCCGCAATTACGTCAAAGAAAGCGACATCGAAGACTTTTTTGTTATTGGCTTCGAATACTGGCGGGAGCTGCGCAAGGCAGATTACTACCGCGACATGATTGACGCGGGGATTGACTTCTTCTTTAAAAAATATGGCAAAAGCACACTCCCTGAGCTATTGGATGAAATGGGAGTGGATCGCAATATGATGGTGGCAGAGGCCATGCACTATGCCCCCCATGTCCTCGCCGTGCTAAACAAGAAAGGCATTCTGGAAAAGGCCGTTCGCCGCCAGCTGGCGCCATTCTATGAGTCCGAAGCCCTGCAAAATCTGATCGGCTAAAAAAACGGGGCCTGACGGCCCCGTTTTTTTATTTCTCCCATCCTTAAAATGGCAGGAGCCTGCAACCAGATCAGTCCGCTTTAGCGCGACGCGGCTTGCTCGACACTGGTGGCTTTTCCGACCAAGGTGAAATCGACAGCTTCTGGCCAGACACCCAAACATTGCGCAGATGTTGCAACGAGGTTGCCGGCATAGTCTGCGGCAGGTCCACCGTAGAAAACTCCGGGAAGATATCGATCCGACCAATATTCTGACTATTCATATTGGCTTCGTTAGCAATTGCACCAACAATGTTAGCTGGCTTGACACCATGCTTGCGGCCTACCGCAATACGATAGCGTGCCATGCCCGGTTCCGGAGCAGTCGGTGCCTTGCCTGGACGTCGCTCTGCGCGCTCCTTGTATTCCACCCGCACTCTCGGGCCAGCAGAATCACGGGGGCGATCATCGCGCTCTCGGGGCTTGCGGGCAACAATCGGGCGATCCTTAATATGAAACTCGCGATCCCCCTGTGCCACAACGGCCATCGCTGCAGCCAGCTCCAGAGGAGCGATATCCAGCTCTTCCTGCCAACGGGCCAGCAGCCCACGGAACGGCTCCAGCTGGCCTTTTTCCAACACTCGCTCAAGCTGTTCGCGCAAGCGGCGTTCGCGGGCAACATTGATATCCGCAGCCGTCGGCAGTGGCATTTCTTCTACCTTCTGACGAGTGACACGCTCGATGGTCTGCAGCAGGCGCTTGTCTTTGGGCGTGACAAAGAGAATGGCATCACCTTCACGTCCAGCACGGCCAGTGCGGCCGATACGGTGCACGTAGGTCTCCGCATCGTAGGAGATATCGTAATTGATAACATGAGAAATACGCGGCACATCAAGACCACGCGCAACCACATCGGTGGCCACCAGAATATCTATGCGCTTGCTCTTCAACTGCTCCACAGTCTGCTCACGCAGATTCTGCGGCATATCGCCATTCAGGGCGACTGCACGATAGTTCTGCCGCTGCAGTGCATCTGCAGTTTCCACAGTGCTTTCCTTGGTGCGGCAGAAAACAATCACACCGTCATAGTCTTCACACTCAAGTACACGTACCAGCGCATCGAGCTTGTCACGGTGGGAAACAAACAGATAACGCTGACGAATCGCTGCCACCGTTTCAGTTTTAGACTTGATGGTGATTTCTTCCGGATTCTTCAGGTATTTCTGCGCCAGTTTGCGTATCGGAACCGGCATGGTGGCGGAGAACAGTGCCACCTGACATTCTTTCGGCATCGCTGCGAGAACCGCTTCAACGTCGTCAATAAATCCCATGCGCAGCATTTCATCTGCTTCATCCAGCACCAAACACTCGAGCCGGTCCAGTTTGAGAGTGCCGCGGTTCAAATGATCAATCACCCGACCTGGTGTGCCGATAACGAACTGCACGCCATTGCGCAGGGCGCTGGTCTGGGGACGGTAATCCATGCCACCACACAGGCTAACAACCTGCATACCAGCATAACCTGCAGCGTAACGGACAAATGATTCAGTTACCTGCAAGGCAAGTTCACGAGTCGGCGCCAACACCAACACCTGCGCATGCCGAGCAGTACTGTCGCCATAACGGGAAATCAGTGGCAACGCAAAAGCGGCCGTCTTACCCGTGCCAGTCTGTGCCTGACCAATAACGTCACGACCAGCCAGCATCAGAGGGATCATTTGCGCCTGAATAGGCGATGGAGTGTTGTAGTTCAGGGAGTCCAGTGCGGAAAGCACAGGCGAAGCGAGGCCGAGGGCTGCAAAGCCCGGCGTGGTTTGTTCAGCAGTCATCAAGCACCTTTTATTGTGGCGCTTGCAGACATCTGCGTTGGCCACGTCAGTTTAGGGCGCGGACTATATCAGAATAACCCCGGCACTGATAGGGAAAAGCTGCCTAAGCCATCCTTCTGATTGTTAAAAAAGTGTGAAGCAGGCGTCATTATGACATCACTGACAGGTGCACAATCTCGCGCGGCTTAACCCCTGATACCTGCGGGCAGTGGTTTTCAGGGACACTCAATAATGGATTACGGAGTATTCATGGCGTCTGAGCCATCCCTGTCGGCACTGCCGCAATGGCCGGCCTTTGCCGGTATCGCCAACGCCTCAATGTCATCCCTGAGTCGTATCAGCGGAGCTATGCAGTGGCTGCTGGCCGAGCCCAGCGAGCCGCACCAGGCTCGTGTGCTGCTATGTAGTGGTGAAGGGCCACTGGAGACTGGCAGCCAGCTGCCTCGCCCTGTGAGCCCAGTGCAACCACTGGGTAATGGCACCCTGATCAGCCTGCCTCTGGGTAACGACCGTGAACCAAAGGGCTATCTGGGCATCTGGCACATCGATATGGAAGGTAGTCAGGATGCTTTTTTCCCATTGCTTGAGGCCAAAGCCGGGCTTTTCAGCGCCCTGCTGGACGAACTGCAACGCAGCCGCGCATTGTTGGCCGAGCTGGAACGGGCTCGTCTGGATGCGGAAACTGACGTACTTACCGGGCTGCTCAACCGGCGCGGCTGGAATCGCCAACTAGCTCGTGAAGAAGCCCGTTGCCAGCGCTATGGCCACATTTGCACCCTGCTGGTCGTGGATCTGGACGACCTCAAGACGGTCAATGACGACAGCGGTCACTGCGCGGGCGACAGACTGATCAGGCACATCGGTCGCCTGCTGGCAGACACCGTACGCCAGCCGGATATCGTTGCCCGGATTGGCGGGGACGAGTTCGCCATCCTGCTTGTTAACACCGATGCACTGAATGCCCGTGGCTTCGAAAAGCGTCTGGCCCAGGCATTCGCCGAGTCCGGCATCCAAGCCTCCACGGGCCGGGCCAGCTGGCAGCCGGGAGAGGCCCTGCAGGACACCCTATGCAGGGCGGGTCGCGCAATGTACGCCAACAAGCCGGTGCACCGCACAAGTCAGGCCTGAACCCTTGTTGAATTGTTGTCTTCACGCTGTTGATGCATTCTTCACCAACAAGCGGTCATGATCTGGCCATTCACGTGGAGAGGATCAACATGGCTCAGTCCCTGCAAAATCTGTCACTGCTACTGGTGGAAGACCATCGCCAGCTAGCCCAGAGCGTTCTGGAGTTTCTCGAACAGCAAGGTGCCAGCGTGGATTACGCCGGCGATGGCCGACTGGCGAGAGAGTTACTACGTGAGCATCACTACGACCTGATCCTGCTGGATATCATGCTCCCCGGCGAAGATGGGTACTCTGTTTGCCAGTATTTGCGCAAAGAGTTGACCCTCACCACGCCGGTCATATTCCTGACCGCCCGTGACCATCTGGATGACAAACTCGAAGGCTTCTCTCAAGGTGGCGACGACTATCTGGTCAAGCCATTCGCCTTGCCGGAGCTGTTAGCACGTGTACAGGCTCAGGTACGGCGTAACCGTGGAGAAGTAGCTCCACATGTGCTCAGCGTTGCTGATCTGGAGCTGGACCCATCACGTCAGGAAGTGCGACGCGAAGGACAGGTCCTGAAGCTATCACCCACCGCTTTCCGCATCCTGCGCATTCTGATGCGCGAATCTCCAAAGGTTGTTAGCCGCGAGCAGTTGGAAAAAGAGTTGTGGGGTGATCTGGTGCCAGATTCAGATGCCCTGCGCAGCCATCTGTATAATCTGCGCAAGGTCATCGACAAGCCGTTCTCGCTGCCCTTGCTGGAAACCTTGCCTGGAGTTGGCTTTGCCGTCAGGCAGCCGGGAAAGGCCGCCTGATAAAGTCTTTTAGTGGCGTTGCCAGAAGGGGAACGTCACTCTTACGCTGGTGCCCTGTCCAAGGGCGCTGGCCACTTCAAGCTTCCACCGACAACGCTCACATAAGCGCTGCACAATGGCCAAGCCAAGCCCGTGGCCGCTTTCCCCCATGGTCTGACCTCGCTCGAATGGCTGCATCAAACGCTGTAGTTGTGACGGATCCATCCCCGGGCCCGTGTCTTGCACCACTAACGACCCCGCATCGATTGATATGGTCACATGGCCGGAGCCGGTGTAGTTGATGGCATTGCGAATAAGATTGGTGAGCACCATAGTCAGCACAGTCTCCGGTGCCCTGAGCATCAACAGAACACTTTGCTCAACCCGCACACCAACATTTTTTCGCTGGGCCAGCGCCTCCAGACGTTCAACCAGATTACACACCAGATCGTTAACAATAAGCTCCTCGTCCGGCAGCTCACGGCTCTCACTGCGGGCCAGCAATAACAGCGTTTCAATCAGCGCTTCCATATCGCCGACCGTATCTTCGATACGGCGCAACGCCTCCGGGCTGACCTGACGCCCGGATAGCAGCTCAAGATTGGCGCGAATCACCGCCAGCGGTGTGCGCAGCTCATGACTGGCATCCCGAGTAAACTGTCGCTCACGCTCGACAAAACCAACCAGTCGATTTGCATAGGCCTCAAGTGCTACTACCAGCACTGCCACCTCACTGTCCGCTTCTGCTTCTACCACAGACAAATCGGGGCGCGCGGCGCGCGGATCATTCACCGGAGTACGGCGCAGTAACTCTGCCAGCTGCACCAAAGGCGACACCAGCTTGCGTGATTTCCGCCAGGTCATAAACGAGCCGATATAAATTACCAGCAGTACGCCACTAAGCGGCAGAATGCCAAACACAAACGCCAACATGGAAACACGCTGCTCATCAAAAATCAGATACAGGGTTTCCTGACCGCGCCGCTCCGCATAAACAATAGGATGATTACCATCCAGCTCAACCCGGACAAACTCCCCAGGTGACAAGCCACGCAATGCCTGGGGAATAGCATCCCCACCGGGCCCATCGATCAGGCCGAGAAGATGTCGTGTATTAGGGCGCTGAATATCAGGTTGCTGTTCTCTGGCATCCCAGAAGTGCTCCGCCTCCATCACCAGAGCCTGTCGCACCAGCACCCGCTCGATAATCTGGGCTGTCACCCACACACCAAACAGGGTGGCAAAGCTGATCAACACCATCTGCAGCAGGTAGGCTCTGGTCAGGCGGTACTGAAGACCGGCGCGACGCATAATAAATTCCCGAACTATTATTCAGCGGCAAAAAGATAGTGGCCAACGAACCACTCTGTACCATCACCATAGCCGAACAACTCAGAGCAGGCCATGAAAAACATGCGCCAGCGCTGCAGCCATAGCTTCGCTTCAGCCTCGCCATAGGTGGCAGTCAGCACCGGCATAATCTGGCCCCTGCGAGCGTCCGTGTTATCTAGCCACGCTTCCAGAGTACGCGAGTAATGTTTGCCATTCACCTGCCAGGCCTGTTCAAGTTGATACCAGTCCTGACTGCGATCTAACAGGTCAAATGAGGGCATCACGCCGCCGGTAAAAAAGTAGCGGCCCATCCAGTTCTTCTCGCCTTCCACTTCAAACGGGTAGAACAGCTCTCGATGGCAAAAAATATGCACAAATAGCTTTCCACCCGGCTCCAACCAGGAATGGATTCGACGCATCAACTCACGGTGATTGCGCATGTGCTCAAACATCTCCACAGATACCACTCGATCAAACTTGCCGGGCGCAGCAAGTCCAGATACATCCGCAGTAATCACCGTCAAATTTTTCAGCCCGCGCGCCTTGGCTTGCTGATCAATCCAGTCTTTCTGGGAGGCAGAGTTAGAGACTGATACAAACGAGCTCTGCGGATAATGCTCAGCCATCCATAGAGACAAAGAGCCCCAACCGCAACCGAGCTCCAGCACCCGCTGCCCGTCCTTCAGTTCCGCCCGCTCACAAGTTAGCGCCAGCATGGCTGCTTCCGCTTCTTCCAAAGTACGGACACCCTCTCCCCAGTAGCCACTGCTATATTTCAAGTGCGGCCCCAGTGCCAACTGATAGAACTGGGCTGGCACTTCATAGTGCTGGTCATTGGCCTCTTGTTGAGCAACCGCCACAGGCCCGGACGCCAGCTCCGCCATCAGGCCCAGCTTACGCTCCTCAATGCTCTGCAACGCAGCACCATATTCACCGGCCAAACGCTGCTTCAGCAATCGCCGGATGCCGAAGCGGATCAGGCTGTCTGGAGCAATTCCATGCTCGGCAAGGGCAATCATCATGACTTTGATCTCCATGGAATAAATACGCTAGTTGAACGCTGATAATCGCGGTAATCCTCTCCGCGACTCTTCAATGCCTGCCGTTCGGTGTAAGGAATTCCTGTAACGAACCACAGAAACAAAAACATCATTATTGGCGCCAGCCACAACCACTGGGCACCAGCGGCACCAACCGCCATCAGTGGATAACTGAACCAATGAAGCCACTCAAAAAAGTAGTTGGGATGCCGCGAGTATCGCCACAGACCCTCACGGCAAGTTTTGCCACGATTAGAAGGGTTAGTACGAAACTTATGAAGCTGGCGATCTGCTAGCGCTTCACCCATCAGCGCCATCACACCAATAAGAAATCCAAGCCACAAAAAGAAAGTACTCCCGCCAGGATGGCTAGATAGTAGCCAATGGGGCAGCGCGAAAAGCCACGCCAGCAGCCCCTGGGAAAGAAAGAAGAATAAATGGAAGGCATTTACACGCTCACCAAAATGTTCGCGAATGGCTCGATACCGTCCCTCCTCTTCAGCCCCATGCACACGGCGCCAGATATGAGTGCCAAGTCGCACCGACCAGACGCCAATCAACAATGCGGCAAGCACGCGGTGCAAAAGGTCACCATCTGCCGGAAGCACCAGCAAATAAAACAATGCCGCCCCACCAACACCGAAGGTCCATATAACATCGACATGGCCAGCATTCCTGGTCACCGTCTGTCGCCACCATCCGGCCAGACAAACCACTGCTAACAGCACTGCAGATATAACCAGAGAATTCATGACTCCACCTGCACCGTCTGCTGGCGAGATTCATCTGCCAGCCACGCCAGAAATGGCACCAGCACACTCCAACCCAGCCCATAGGCTAACAGCAAGGGCAGCGTGCCCATGGGTGGCTGCGCAGCGCCAAAGCGCAACCCTGCATACATAGACATCACGCTTCCAATACCTCCAAACAGCGACGCCAGCACGAGTCGCTTGCGCATCCAGGCCATCGAGTAGAGAAAGCTCTGTGCGAAACCAGCCCACAGGCACAATATCCACAGTGGTGGCATATGCTGCCACCACTGTAGCTCGTAACGAATTAGTCCGCTGGACAGTAGCAGCACCTCAAACACCATACCGGTTGCCAGTCCGATCATCACCAGGCGGAGGTCGGCACGCAAGCACCCACCGGATAGCCGCGTCCATCCCAGAAGCGCCACTAACGCCAAAGGCGCTGGCCAGTGCAAGCCAGCCGCAGCGCCCAGCACCGCGGCGAACCAGAGCGCCTGGAATAGAACAAAGTTGCCGATAACGGCTGAAGCAGGGGAGTTTAGTTTCATCCGCCTACGTTAAGGATGTAGCTGTGAAACCATTGTGACGGGCAGCTTCACGCCTGATTGATTACCAATCCGCCATCTTGGCTCCCGTCAACAGGGAATTCTTACCAATGAAACAGTTCGCCGCCCTTTTCCTTTTATCGCTTGCCAGCATGCTGGCTGGTTGCGCCTCACACAAAGCAATCAGCTACGTAGATTCCTATGAGGAAGCTTTAATCCGTTTCCCGGGCAGCCCTGTTAGCAGCCGCCAGGTGGCGGAAGGCTTCAGCTCGCTGTATGCCAGTCTCAAAGGGCCGGATTTAGCTCGGCGGGTTGATGAGGTATATGCAGAGGATTTGTTTTTTGGCGACACCCTGCACACCTACCACTCTCGAGAGGAGTTACGGGATTACCTGCTGCTAACCGCGGAGCGGGTCGAAAATATCGAGGTAGATGTTCGCCATGTGCTGGTCGACGGTAATGATGTGTGGCTCAACTGGGGCATGAAAACCAGCGCAAAGGCGCTGGGCAGAACGATGCATGCTGAAACCATTGGCATGACTCACCTGCGCTTCAACTCTCGAGGCCAAGTGGTACTGCATCAGGACTATTGGGACAGCAGTGAGGGTGTGCTGATCCATATCCCATTTATCGGAGGCCTGGTCCGCTGGACCAGGAATCAATTATGAGAAGCCTGCTCCTTTCAGCTGTGCTAGTGCTGTTCTGTGGTCATGTGGGCGCTTCCAGCCAGCATCCGTCCACACTGGATACCGGCATCCGTCTTGACCAGTGTGGTTCCGCACCAGTTCAGGCCCTGCGCTTCATTGAGGTGGGTGTTGCCTCCCTTTGGCGTGATGGCTGTGGCCAACAGACCCGGTCGTTAACACCACCCTTACTGCTCGAGTTCACCTACCAACGCGAAGTCCCCGGCTCAGCGTTTAGCCGCTCAGCCACCGCCATGATCGAACGTAATGTGGGCGCCGCCACTTTCGCAAATCTGCAGCAGCGGGTGGAGGCCTTTAACAGTCACTACAGAGATATTGGCGACGGAGACAGCTACCAACTGCGCTATCTCAGCGATGGGCGCCTTGAACTGCTACTAAACAATGAGTTGCTCGTCAGCGAGCAGGGACATGAATTTGCCAATGCATACCTGCAAATATGGTTCGGCCCCAAGCCCTACTCAGAGCGTCTCAAGGAGCAGTTGCTGGCACTTAGGCCTTAGCCAGTGCCTGTCCCGCACGTCAAGCGTTAAACGTATAAAGACTGCCACAATTTTCTGCACCATAATCCGTTACCTTGGCGGCTAGCCGGGGTAAACTGTGCCCCGACAAGGAGCACCACACCATGCGCTTTTCTGACCGTCTTGCCACCGACAATGCCCTGACTCTGGTTCGCAGCATCGCCCGGCTGGTATTCGCTTTAATCACTTTTTTATATCTGTATCAGAGCGGCATCGACGTTGGCTCCTGGCTTTCTGCTGCAATCCTCGCCGGTTATGTTGTGCTACACGGTATGCTCATATGGCACGGCGCACTCTTCGCTGAGGTAGGGGGAATTCTGCTGGACATTGCCGCCATCGCGGTGGCCGTATGGCTTGATCCATCACCTATGCCTCCCGCTCTACTGCTATTTCTGGTTATGGTATTGAGTGGTGGGCTACTTCACGGACCAGCCCGTTTCAACGTGCTACTGGTTCTGAGCGCATTAACAGTGGCAGGCTTAATAAGCCTGGGAGAACGCCGCGTCGGTGCCGATCTGTCGGCCATGTGGTTTGCCGGCACCATTATGCTGGCTTGCGCGGTTTACGCCGGCATCCTGCTGTATCGTAATCAGGCCCACGAAAGGCTCGCCCGGGAAGCTACCTGGCGCGATCCACAAACGGGCCTTATCAGCCACCAGGCACTGATTTCCACCGCCGGCTGGCTATTGCCACTTCACGACCGGCTGGCATCCCACCTGACTCTGGTGCTGGTGCAGACTGGCCCAGATGAGAAGTTACCCGCACTGGCCGAAGCACTGTCCCAGCGACTCAGACGTAGCGATGTGGCAGCCCGCTATGGCGACAATACTCTGGCCCTGATGCTGCCGTGCACCACCGTTACCGCAGCTGAGAACTTACTCACTGATTTGCGTCAGCAGGGCTCTGATTTCCGTGCATCATTGAGCGGTGTGAGCAGCAGCACACAAAGTCTTGAGTCAGTGTTGCATCATCTTGAACAACAACTACAACGCGCCACCGATAGCAGCGGGCACTGGATGGTGCACGCCCCCACACTGCCCTGAGGCCATCCACTTAGCCAAGAGTCTTCAGTATGAAAATCCGCTACCTGCTGTTACTACCACTGACCACTATGAGCTTGGCCACAGAGGTGACGCCGAAAATCGTTGGCGGCGAGGATGCGGTTCAGGACTACCCTTGGATGGCAGGGCTGCACGAATATATTCCGGCAACCGGGGAGTATTACGTCGAGCCCTTTTGCGGCGGCAGCCTGATTGCCCCAGGCTGGGTTGTCAGTGCTGCCCATTGTTTTACCGACCCAGGCAGCGGCGGCAACCCAAGCAGCTATTCGCCACCCGCCGACGAACTGATTGTCCGCCTCGACAGCCCGGATCTGAGCGATGATCCGGAACATCTAGTGCAGCGCATAATCGCCCATCCTCAATATGGGGTAGCCGATGGCAGTGATGACTCCGATATCGTTCTAATACAGCTTTCCAGCAAAACTGTTTTTGATACCGTCAGTCTGGCCAATAACGCCATCATGAGCGAACTGGAAAGCTCCAGTTTGCTTGATGACGTGGTTCAAGCCATCGGCTGGGGAGTCTACGATGGTGAAGGCTTCACTGTTATAAAAGGCGCGGCCTCGGGCGACCAGCCAGACTTCCTGCAAATCGTGGCACTGGATTATCTGCCATTCAGTGAAAAAAAATGCCGCACTGCCTGGGATGGCCTGACAACGAACATGATCTGCGCATGGGAGCCACAGCCCGATGCAGATGATACCTTTGGTGAAGATGCCTGCTTTGGTGATAGCGGCGGCCCGCTGCTACTCCCGGAAAACACTCTGCTGTCCTCTGGGCGCACCAGCCATGAGTGGCTATTAGGCGCAACCAGTTTTGGCTCGGTAGCCTGCAACAGCATTAAAACTCCCGGCATTTATACCAGAATGGCCAGTTTTGAGAGCTGGATTGAAGGCACCACTGCAAACGCGGGTGATGCACTGGTGGACGTAGTGGCAACACTGGATCAGCCCGCCGCAGCGAGGCCGGCACAGGCATTCAATTTTGATGTTGGAATTGCCAATAACAGTAAACTGAACAGCGCCAGCGATGCCATCTTCGAAGTGACCGCCGCCAACACCACGTTAACGCCAGTAAATGCCACAGGCTGTAGCAACATTGCCAACGGCTGGCGCTGCAATGTGGCAACCCTGACTGCCGGACAACAGGTTCAGCGCACGTTTACCGCCACCTGGCTGGGCGCTGATGACAGCAGCTTGCAGACAGACCTGCAGGTTTTCGCCAATCAGGATGACTATCGCATCGGCAATAACACTGTCAGCGCCACCACCGACGTAACCTTCCTGCCGGACCCATTCCTGACAGCACCAGTAGTCAACCGCAACCGGGATGGCCGCGCCAGTATCACAGTTACCGCCGGCAACCTGTCGTCGATAAACAGCGTGACGGACGCAACCGTAATCGTTGAACTGCCCAATGACCTGGGCGCTACCGGCTATCCACCCTGCGAACTGGCAGAGGCCCCATCCCGGTTTATCTGTGACCTCGGCACACTGGACCCTGAAGATGAAGTCCTGCTCGACTTCGACCTGAAGGGCGTCGGCACTTTCCTGCTACCCATTACCCTGCAAAGCACCGGCGACATCCATCCGGGCGACACCAGCAAGACCCTGGAGATTACCCTGAAACGCAGCTCCGACAGCGGTAGCGCTTTACCATTGGTGGCACTCATGCTGCTGCTTTATCGACGCCGCAACTGGCGTAACCAGCCCAGCAATTGATCGCCATCTGATAGTGTCGCCCGGTAGGCCAGATGGCCATCCGGGCGCATCAGCCACAGTGCCGCCCCGCCGCCATAGCGGGCTGCAAACTCTCCGTTATGGTCGCTCAGCACGGACACATCAAAATCAGCCAGCTCCCGTAAACTTTCCACAGGCTCTGGGCCACTGATTACAATAGTGCTAACCCAGTCGGAAAATTCGGAGGGCACCCGGTCTGCCAATGCATAGGCGGTCAAAAGTTGCTGGGGGTCCGGCTCGGCGTCGAGCTGTATAAGCAAGTAGTGACGTGGGTCCTGCAACAAATCCACTAACGCCACTTCATCGCTGCCGAGCAAATGTGCATCCGGCATACGCTCTCCAGGCACAGGCCCATCCTTGCCACTTAACCAGCCACTTGGTCCCTGTGCCACCAGCGGGGAATCACGGTAAGCGATATCCAGCTGGCTGATACGACGCAACAAACCCGACGCCATTTTGGGGTGGCCATTGAGAAACTTCAGTACCCAGTCACGCCCCGTACGTAGCAGTAAGTTACGGGCAAAGGAGGAGCGCGACAGTATATCCACGGAGTAGAGCATCGCCCGAGCCACTGGCCGGCGTTCGCGCTCATAGCTATCGAGCAGCTGGCCTCCGCCTATGCCACGCAGGAACAGGGCAACTTTCCAAGCCAGATTAAAGGCGTCCGCAATACCGGTATTCATCCCCTGGGCACCCAGTGGGCTCTGGATATGGCAGGCATCGCCAGACAGCAGCACCCGGTTTTTGCGGTAATGGCTGGCCAGCCGGCGGTGAATAGTAAAGCGCGTCAGCCAGCGTGGCTCACCAAGCGGCGGACACTCACCCAGAGCTGCACTGAGCCGCTCACGGAAGGGCTCCAGTGTCACCTCCCCCTGCGTGTCTTCGCTGGCCGACTGATTAATCACCAAGCGCCAGCAATCCGGCATGGGCAACGCAATCAGACTGCCCTCGGGCAGCAGAAAACCATGGGAGCTGGTTGCCGAAAGGGACCAGCCAATGGCTAGATCAGCAATCAGAAAGTGATCCTTCTCAGTCACACCATCAAAACCGATACCTAGCTCATCACGAACCAGAGAGTGAGCGCCATCACAGCCCACCAGCAGCTCACACTGCAGCTGATGGCGCTCCCCGGCAACCCCCAAGTGGGCCTCCACACTATCACCCTGCTGAGTTAACGACTGCAGCGTAACTCCCCGCCAGATGCGCCCACCAAGCTCCTCAAAACGCTGGGCCAGAGCAGCTTCCACCTCGGTCTGGGGGCAGGACAATACCCATGGAAAGGGGGCGTCAAGTGTCGTCAAGTCGAGCGACAGCAGCGGGCCCTGATCATTGTGGATCATGACTCCAGTTTGCACGGTGCTACGTCGTCGTATGTCAGTTAACACGCCAAGCCCATGAAATATCTCCATGGTGCGAGCGTGCAAGCCCAGCGCCCGAGACCAGGGCATGGCCTCAGCCAGCTGATCAATCACCAGACAATCCACCCCCATCTGGCGCAACCGTATTGCTAAAGTCAGACCTGTGGGACCCGCACCGACGATTAAAACCGCCGAACGACGCGGCATCAGATTCATTCAACACTCCCTGCTATGATTGCCACCGGTACTTGGAATTTTTGCCTGCTTACAAGGCTAGCCAAAGCATGGCCACGACACCATCACGAAAAATCATCCATGTAGACTGCGACTGCTTTTATGCCGCAGTCGAAGTGCGTGACAACCCGTCATTACGGGGGCGCCCGGTGGCCGTGGGCGGCGACCCTGGCCGTCGCGGAGTTATCGCCACCTGCAACTATGTGGCTCGCCGTGATGGCGTGCGCTCGGCCATGGCCTCCGCTCACGCCCTGCGCATCTGTCCCGACCTGATCATTGTCAAACCGGACTTCGACAAATACCGGCGAGTATCCGAGCAAATCCACACCATTTTCAAACGTTTTACTGACCGAATCGAGCCGCTTTCCCTTGATGAAGCCTTTCTTGATGTCAGTGATTGCGAGCAGTTCCAGAACAGTGCCACCCGCATAGCCGAAGCGCTGCGTCAGCAAGTTCGAGGAGAAGTGGGTATTACCGTATCTGCGGGAGTGGCGCCGAACAAATTTCTTGCCAAGATCGCTAGTGACTGGCGCAAACCGGATGGCTTGTTCGTTATCCGCCCAGAGCAAGTCAATGATTTTATCGGCGCTCTGCCGGTGGAGAAGATCTTTGGCGTAGGCCGGGTCACCGCCGACAAGATGCATCAGCTTGGTGCGCGCCATTGCGCCGACCTGCAAACCCTGTCACGCTTGGAACTGGGCCAGCATTTCGGTAGTTTCGGTGAGCGCCTGTGGCACCTATGCCGCGGAGAGGACGACCGTCCGGTGCATAACAACCGGCGACGCAAATCCGTCAGTGTCGAGCGCACCTTCGAGGAAAACCTGCCAGCCCTGCACCACTGGCTAGCGGTCCTGCCAGCACTGGAAGAGGCCCTGACCCGACGCCTGACAAATCTGGATAATCACTATCTGGTTAATGGTCTGTATATCAAGGTGCGCTATGAAGACTTTACCAGCGCCACCTGTGAAACACCCGGCGGCATGGCAGATCGAGAGGTATTTGAAAATCTGATTCGCTCTCAGTGGCAACGGCGCCCGGGAGCGATTCGGTTACTGGGGATAGGCCTGCGCCTGAAGGACGCCCTGCCGGCGCGCCAGCAGGACCTGTTTCCGGAGGAAAAGCGGGCGGCGCTCGCGTTACAGCGCGCCAGCCGCCCGTGACATGTGCACCTGACTGCTGCGAGCAGACATCCAACTGGCGGCCCATAGGTCAAAGTCATCTGGCAAAAGGTGCTCCATAATCTCAAAGCCCTTTCGCTGCACCGGCTCCACCTGACCTGCCAAGTAGTCCTGCAGCACCGCCACGCAATCCATACAACGACCAACGGACTCATTATCCTGAGTCAATCGGGCGCGCTGTACAGCCCGGTCGAGATCGTTCAAATACTTGATCAGCATGACAAGCCCCTCTTTTCTGTTGACGCCAGACACCTTAAGTAACGGTGATTTGCCGAAACATGTCGGCAATACGGATGACCATAGCAATAAGCAGATGACAGGCGTAACCACGGGACGAAACGAAATTGTGACAAATTAATATGGAAAAGCAGAATGCCGGGGTGCGAGCCCCGGCATTCCAATAAAAAACAATAAAATCAATAAGATAGAATTATCGAGGCTGCATCCGAATAGCACCATCGATACGGATGGTTTCACCGTTAAGGAAACGGTTTTCAATCATATGGCAAACCAGTGCAGCATATTCCGGCGGGTGGCCAAGGCGCTTGGGGAACTGGGTCATATCGATCAGCGGCTGCTTGACCTTGTCCGGAGCTGCATTCATCAGTGGGGTATTAAAAATACCCGGAGCGATGGTATTACAGCGGATCCCTAACGGAGCCAGATCGCGGGCAATCGGCAAGGTCATGCCAACCACACCACCTTTTGTGGCCGCATAAGCCACCTGGCCCACCTGACCATCAAATGCCGCCACCGAGGCAGTATTAACGATTACACCACGCTCACCATCGTCATTGCCTTCGTTGCTGGCCATGGCCGCTGCGGCCAGACGCAGCACATTGAAAGTGCCAATCAGATTGATTTTGACCACCGTCTCGAACACGCCCAGATTATGCGGAACATTCTCGCGACCAACCGTCTTCATCGCGGAACCAACCCCTGCGCAGTTAACACAGACATTGATTGCACCAAACTTCTCCACGGTACGGGCAATGGCTGCCTGAACCGAATCTTCCTGAGTAACGTCCGTTTCTACGAAGGCGGCGTTAGCACCAAGCTCGGCAACAGTTTCTGCCCCACGCTGGGCATCACGGTCCAGAATCATGACCTTGCCACCCCGGGCTACAATGGCCTCTGCCGTAGCACGCCCCAATCCCGATGCTCCACCGGTAATAACTGCAACAACCTGACTGATTTCCATGATGACTCCCGTCTCGCCCAAACACTCATGAGGGCCGGGAGTATAGCAACCCCCTGCTGGCCAACGTCCATTACCGAAACGCTCAGTCGGTGCCGCTGACGGTCACCCGGAGAGCTAAATGGAATCCAAACCGATACCAATTGGCCATGGATATAATCAGGCGACCTTCTTATACTCGGTCACTTCGAAGACATTGCTCCGACAATCAGGGGGGAAGCAATGCTGGAAATGATCAGTGCCGCGCTGCGGCGCAAAAGACCACCCACACACAGTCTGTTCGATACGGTCTCAATGGAGTTCCGGGTTGGCCTGTTCGATATTGACCTGAACATGCACCTGAACAACGCCAAGTATCTCAAGTTTATGGATCGGGCCAGACTGGAGCATGCGGTGTCCACTGGCCTGCTCGACAAGATGCTGCAGGCCCGCTGTAACGTGGTGGTAGCGAATACTGAAATCGCTTACGTGCGTGAACTGCGTCCCTATCAGCAGTTTTCTCTTGAAACACGGGTATTGGGCTGGGATGACAAGTATCTGTACTTTGACCAGCGATTCATGTCACAGGGGAAATTGCACACCCATGCCCTGCTGCGCGTGGTACACCAGTACGGCGGCAAGCCAATCAGCCCGCAAGCCGTTCAGGAAATGACTGGCATGAACCTGCAATCACCAGCCTTGCCCGAATATGTAGAACAGTGGAAAAAGCTGTTAATGACCAAAAAGCGCTATACGGAAAACTGATCCACATAGCAGAAAAAGGGGCCTTTAGGCCCCTTTTTGGTTTGCTATTTCTTGGCTACTGGCAGCGGCTCATCAGGGCGCTCTTCCGGGAAAGTAAAGAACGGCGCCCAACGCGGCTCTTCATAGGATTCTCCCCCGTAATACAATCCCATTTCATCAAGGCGCAGATTTTTCAACTCACGCATTGCCACAGCTTCCGGCACCTGCTGCAGAGGTCCAGCCTGCATATACTGATCCGCATCAACTACCAGCTCTTCCAGTACCAGGGGCTTGTCTTCCGAGTAACGGAAGTAATAAACCTTACCGCCTTCAACCTCCATCGGTATCTGGAAAATGGTTTTCAGAAAAAGCATGCTGAGCGGTCGACGGGCGTAAAAGTCATAGCGACCACCGTGCACTTCCAGCCAGGAGTAAGCACCGCTCTTCAAACCGAAAATCTGGGTGCTGTCGATAAAGAAAGTCGGCGCCTGAATCTCTTCATAGCCCCACTGATTGGTAGGTCGGTACACATAGATCATCGCATTACGAGGATCAAGCGTATCCATCGGCTCGAACACCTTACCCTCGGCGGCCGCGAGAAAAGCTCCACTGGTGGTAGGCACACCAATCTTGACTCCCGCGCATGCGGATAGCATGAATAGTGCAGACACGGAAAGGACACCAAGGAAACGGGGTAACATCTTGTTTTCTCCGACTTTATTCTTATGGACCCCGGCGAGCGTGGTCAGGCGCTTACTATCGCCCATTTACCCCCGCGACTCAATGGCCGACAATCCACAACATATCCTAAATTCTTCCAGACACAGACCTGCGTCATGACCCTGAAACCCGTTGGCACCCCCTGCATTGGCGTCTGCTCCACAACCTTCGGCGACACTGTCTGCCGAGGCTGCAAACGCTTTCTGCACGAGGTGGTGGACTGGAACCGCTATCAGGACAGTGAAAAACGTACTGTCTGGCGGCGTCTGGACCAGCTGCTCTGTGTGGTGGTGGATAACTATCTGGAGGTCCGAGACGCAACGCTTCTACGTCAGCAAATGACCTACCAGAACCTGCGCCTGCAGCCTGAACTCTCTCCTCCGGGGTGGGTGCCCGAGCTACTCAAGGCGGCAGGCAGCAGGCAACTGGACTGGAACGCCTTTGGCCTGCAGCCGCGCCGTCAAGCTCAGGATCTGTCAGCGCGGCAGCTGTACGACCTGATCAGCGCCGAGTTTCACGCACTGTCCTGCGCTCATCACGAGCGCGCTCATCTGCGCATCAATAGCGAGGCCTCCTGACGGCTCAGGGGGCCACCACCAGCAGGCCATCCAGTGCGCTCAGCTGGTCTGCTGTCAGCACACCTGCCTGATAATAGAGGTTCAGCAAGTTGATCAGAAAGGCGAAACGGGAGCTGGCATAGTTGCGCTTGGCATCGGCCAGTCGGCTTTCTGCGTCGAGGACATCAAGAATGGTGCGTGTGCCCGCATCATAGCCATTGCTGGTGGCCACTCGCGCCAGCGCGGCAGATTCCACCGCCATGCCGAGCGCCTCCGCCTGTAACCTGTCCGCTTCAACCTCGCGATATAGCTGACGAATGCTGCGCTCGGTTTCCAAATCCAACCGCGCCAGCTGTGCCCGGGCTGCCTCATACTGGTACGACGCTTGGCGACTACGGGCACGCATCATGCCACCATTGACTAGCGGCACATTCAGCTCAAGGCCGACAACGGTATCGGTGCGTTCCTGTCCATCATCAAAATCGGTGGTGTCGTTGTACTGATATCTGGCTACCGCATCCAGGGTCGGAGAGTACGCTGAGCGACTGCTACTCAGCACAGACTTACTCACCTTCACATTCTCTCTGGCCTCACGCAGCACCAGGCTTTTGTCCCGAGCCAGCACAACCCACTCATCCTCAGAGACAGGATCGAGCTGAGGTAATACCGCGTCACTGCGTAACCGTGGCAAAGGCGCCTGACCATTGTTGGTAAGCTCATGCAACGCAGCACGGGCTGAAGTCAGGGCCACCTCAGCGCGCATGGTCTGAGCCCGGGCGAGATCGAAACGGGCCTGCGCCTCGCGCAGATCAGTTTCCGCCACCACGCCGGCCTGATGCCGGTTGCGGGTATCTTCCAGCGCCTTGGCCATGGACTCGCGCTCGGATAGCGCCAGCTCCAGATTCTCGATTTCCCGCAGCACACCGAAGTAGCGGTCTGCCAGACGCAGCACCAGAAGCTGAATACGATCCTGCTTGCCCACTTCCGCCAGCTCATCCAGCGCCTTGCCCTGCCGGCCTAACGCCAACCAGTCCCGGCGAAACAGGGGCTGACGTGCTTCCACCCCATAGGCGTACTGAGTACCGCTACTTTCCCCGGCACCGAACCCGGGAATATTACTGTCGTATTCGCTTTCACCATGATAGGCCCGCCCATAGGCATTCAGCTGCAGCAAGCGCTGTCCGGCCACCTGGCCGGAGTCATAGCGCTGAGCGTTGTAAATCGCCAGCGACTGCGGAATAGCAGGATCATGCTGAATAGCACGCTGGAAGGCGTCGGACAGGGTCATGGCAGCGGCTGGACCAGCCACGAACATCAGACTAACGGCTAACAAGGAAAACAGACTGCGCATACGGGTTCCTAGACGGCAAAGCATGGCTGGCCCGTAATAATGCAGAAAGTTAGCCGAGATGAGAATGACCGTCGGTTACCACTTGCTTGTGAAAAAGACAGTTAAAGCAGGAAGGGGGGGGTTATTTAAATGGTGCGCCAGGAGGGACTTGAACCCCCACGCCTCTCGGCACCAGAACCTAAATCTGGCGTGTCTGCCAATTTCACCACTGGCGCGCGGGTCGCATTGTAAGCACGGAGGCTGCCCATGACCAGCCCTTAAGGCGCAATGAAAAGGAAAATCAGCGGCCCATTTCCAGCATCCGGTACAGACTGCGGATATCGTTACTGGTCCGCTCCATACGTGCTTCAATTTCAGCAAGTCTGTCACGGCTGTCCATTTCACTGAGCGAACCGCTCATAGCTTCAACCTGGGGAGTCAGGGTCGCCAGCAAATTCTGTTGACTGGAGGTCACGCCCTCCACTTTGGCTGTGCGCGACTGCAGCGCAGCAAGCGCCTCTCGAACGGCGCTAAACTCCTCCTGCAAACGGACTGCCTCAATGTCCAGCTTACGCAATCTGGCATTGGCCTGAGCCAGCGCAGTTTGGCTAACGCTGTCACTACGCCCGCCCTCAGACACAACCACTGGCTGCTGCCCTAACTCCGCCAGGGTGTCAGCGAAACCCGCCAGCTGGCTCTCCAGTGACGCCATTCTGGCCTCCACTGGTGCCATATCAGCAGCCGGACCAAGCCCCGCAATCTCATCCTGCAGAGCATCGACACGCTCTTGCATCTTCAACAATGTCAGCGATACCACTCCAAGCAGTACCAGCATGACCACTGCCAAGCCTCCTAGCGCTAACGCAATACGGCCGCTACGGCCGGGAGCGTTAATACCCTGTAACGGGTCAGCCGCAGCGGCCCCCTGGCCAGAGCGCGGCACGCGAATGGAGTCCCGGGCCTGACTGGATGTCTGCGACACAGCCAATACATCCTGGTTGAGTGACATCAGACGCTTTTGCTTGTTTTCAGGAATATCGTTATTGCTCATCTTTACTCACCACTGCGGCAGCAAATGCTCAGGGAGCACCACCATCAAGCCGGTCCAGGCGAACATTCACCTGGCGCCTATGAGCATCAATCGCATTGATCGCTGCTTCTATTTCCGCCAACCGGTTGGCCAACCCCCCGCCGGCACTTTCTACCCTGACTAGTGACTGCATGGCAGGCAAAAGCTTGTTAAACGCTTCAACCTGCTTTTGCTGAGTGGCCACTCGGCTTTCAAGCTGCTTGACTGTTTCAGTCTGAACGCCAATCTGAGTCTGTAGCTGATTTTTCGCCACCGTCATCTGATCAGTGGATTTCTTCAGCGTGGCCAGCTCTGTTTTAAGCGACTCGATTGCCTTGTTTAGCTCGGCTCTCTGCTTGCCCAGCTGAGCAATATCTGCCTGATTTTTCTGGATCCAATCCCGATTACGCTTGTTGGAAACATCCCACAGTTTGCGTATTTCACTGTCATGGGTTGCCAGTGTTTCCTTGACCTGACCAGAAGACTGGGTGACGGACTCATCCGTTGCAGAAAGCTGTGACGCCAGCGAACCAAGCTGTTCTGTAGATTGCTCGAGACGATTATCAACCACCGCCTGGAGACTGCTGAGCTGACGAAAGAACCACGCACCCAGCACCAATATCAGCACCAACAAAAATGCGGTGGTCGCCATCCACACGCCGCTACCGCCGGTGTCTGCCGGCTTCCTGGCAACTGACTCTGGGAGCGGTCTATCAGCGATCTGATCCTGATCAGCAGAACCCCGTGGCTTCACTGCCATAGCCGGGTCAGCGTCCACATCCAGATCCTTGATATTGCCCAGCTTCAACTCGCGTTCGTCGTTCATGGTCCGCCGTAAGCCCCCTAAAAACGGCAAGTGTAGCAGCCTCGGGCCATCTCTGAATAACCCCCCATCGACATCACCACACGGGTTCGGTCTAATGCCACTTTTAAAAAGGAAGGGAGGACAATATGGGACGCTGGCTATTGCTGATATTACTGGCACCCGCCGTTTGCGTGGCCGATATACGCATGGAGAGCATGCTGCAGCAGGGTCTGAGCGCCTACGAAGCCGAGCACTACGATCAAGCCATGGCACACTTTAGCGCTGCCCTGACCCACAGTCTGGCCAACGACGAAAGCCCCATGTACCCGGCAGCCTACCTCTGTGCAATCTGGTACTTCGGCCGGGGAGTCAGCCCCGATGCTCAACGGGCATCGAATGCCTGTAAAGTGGTTCAGGGGCAGAAAAGCCGCTTCCAAACAAGCCTGTTCCAACAAGTGCTGGAAAGTAACAGCAACACCGATGCGGTGTTCCCGTTCCGCAAGGGCATGGCCGATGCGGCGAAGGCACTAGCCTGGTATCTGCAACAGACAGCGCCACGCAAATAGCTTGGTTACTTGGTCGCCAGCGGCGGGAAGATAGCTTCTTCCGACTTTTGGTAAACCAGTTCACCAAGAGCGTAATGGCCAGGCTTCTGCTCAATAAGGGGCTGGAACATGAGCCATGGACCGCGCCTGCGGTGGTCCACCGCCGCCCACACTCCGAAAATCACCTCACCATCTTTTGAAGTTGCCTGAAATGGCTTCAGGACAACCGCGGTACTGACATCGCTGTTATTTTCGGCCAGCTGACGTACTTCCAGAAATAGCGCCACGGCGAAGTCTTCTGCCTTCGGTCTGGCCTTGGGGTCACCGCGATAACCAACCACCTCCACCTGTTCATTCGCCTCGTTATACACCAGCGCGAATGGGTAGAAACGGCCACTTTTCTGGAGAAGCTGCAGGGCTTGCTGGATACCATTACTGGCCAAGGTTTCCATCTGAGTGATAGCCGGATCTTTGACTTTTTGTTGTTCTTGCTCTGCGTGCAGAGCCAATGGAAAGGTCACTAGCAGCATTATCAGGAATTTCTTCATCTGCTCCCCCCAGGGCTAAATAAAAAAGGGTGCCAGCATCATGCTGACACCCTTTCTGCGACCACAATCAGGCTGCGAAGTTCTTTGCCGCAAACTCCCAGTTGGCTAGCGCCCAGAAGCCTTCCAGATACTTCGGACGGGCATTGCGGTAATCAATGTAGTAAGCGTGCTCCCACACATCGCAGGTCAGCAGCGCAGTCTGGCCCGGGTTGGTTACGGTGGTGCCCGCGTCATCGGTATTCACGATGTCCAGGGAGCCATCGGCCAACTTCACCAACCAAGTCCAGCCAGAACCAAAGTTACCAACAGCTTTACCGTTGAAAGCTTCCTTGAACTTGTCAAAGGAGCCCCACTTGGCATTGATCGCATTGGCCAAGTCACCAGTGGGCTGGCCACCACCGTTTGGGCTCAGGCTGTGCCAATAAAAAGTGTGATTCCAGACCTGAGCAGCCTGATTGAACAGTACCCCCGGGCCTGCGGTTTTGATGATCTCTTCCAGTGACTGCTTTTCCATGTCGGTGCCAGCAATCAGCTCGTTGAGCTTGACCAGATAAGCGTTGTGGTGCTTGCCGTGATGGAACTCCAAAGTCTCGGCAGAAATATGCGGCTCGAGGGCATTTTTCGCATATGGAAGAGCGGGCAGTTCAAAAGCCATGATGGTTCCCCTGACGGTGACAGATTCAAAAAACAGGGCCCAGCGCATACCTGCGACGGGCGATGAACAGGCCCCGGATGATAGCAAGGGCGCCGCGGACCTGCCACCGAGGTTCGCCGATACCCTGTCATCACAGCGTGACTGTCATCAACTGCCGGCTGAGGTACAATGCGCGCCTTTTCTGTCCGCGCCAACAGGCGCCCGTACCGAGGGTTGAAGCATGAGCCAGGATCCAGTCGTCATCGTCAACGGTGCCCGTACCGCCATGGGCGGTTTCCAGGGCAGCCTGTCTGGTCTGACCGCAGCACAGCTCGGCGCAGCTGCCATCCGCGCTGCCGTAGAGCGTGCCGGCATCAAAGCAGATCAGGTCGAAGATGTAATCATGGGCTGCGTGCTACCGGCGGGCCTAAAGCAGGGGCCGGCTCGTCAGGCCATGCGTCTGGCCGGACTCCCTGACGCCACCGGCGCGGTCACCATCAACAAGCTTTGCGGTTCAGGCATGCGTGCCACCATGTTTGCCCATGACCAAATCGTGGCTGGTAGTAGCGAGATCATGGTAGCTGGCGGCATGGAATCTATGACCAACGCCCCCTACATCTTGGACAAATACCGCAATGGCGCCCGAATGGGGCACGGCAAGGTGTTTGATCATATGTTTCTGGATGGTCTCGAAGATGCGGAGACCGGCCGCTTGATGGGCTCTTTTGCCCAGGAAGTATCTGATCAGAAAGGTATTACCCGTGAACAAATGGATGACTTCGCCATTGAGTCTCTGAAGCGTGCCAATACGGCCATCAACAATGGCTGGTTCAAGAACGAAATCGTCCCGGTAAGCGTACCATCACGCAAAGGCGAACAAATTGTCGACACTGATGAGCAGCCCGGCAATGCCAATGTGGAAAAGATTCCGCAGCTGAAGCCGGCGTTTGCCAAAGACGGCACCGTCACCGCTGCCAACGCCAGCTCGATTTCCGACGGCGCTTCCGCCCTGGTATTGATGAAATCCAGTAAAGCTGCAGAGCTGGGTCTCGCTCCTCTGGCCCGCATCGTTGGTCACAGCACTAACAGCCAGCACCCGAGCGAGTTCACTCTGGCGCCCTGCGGCGCGATCAGCAAAATCCTGACGAAAACCGGCTGGACCGTGGCAGATGTGGACCTGTGGGAAATCAACGAAGCCTTCGCCATGGTAGCCATGCTGCCAATCATGGAGCTCGGCATTGACCACAGTAAGGTGAATATCCACGGCGGCGCCTGCGCGCTCGGTCACCCTATCGGCTCCACCGGCTCACGCATTATCCTGTCACTGATTCATGCACTGAAGCGTACCGGTGGCAAAAAAGGTATCGCCAGCCTGTGCATTGGTGGCGGCGAAGCCACTGCCGTGGCCCTTGAACTGCTGTGACCTGAGTTAACCGACAAGAAGGAGCCGTGCAAACGGCCCCTTCTTGCCTATCCCGCCCCTCTCAATTTCCAGCCTGCCTACCAGTCGATGCGGCGTACCAGAATATCTTTGAACATGACGAAATCACCAGCCAGGCTATAAAACGGATATTTAAAAGTTGCCGGTCGATTTTTCTCAAATACATAGTGGCCCACCCAGGCGAAACCGTAGCCCACCACCGGCAACGCCAGCAGCCACCAGCTGCTAGCACCACCTATCACTGCTGCAACAATGGTCAGCACAAATAGGGTGCCAAAGAAGTGCAATCTGCGGCAAGTCGGATTGCCGTGCTCCTGCAAATAGTACGGATAGAACTCTGCAAAGCTCTGGAAGTCAGCCTGTTTAATAGTATTCATCTTGTCCTCCGATATTGAGAGCGTATTCCAGCATAACCCAAGCAGCCGCTCTTTGGATGGCATGCTAGGCCAGATCAAAACCCAAGCCTTGTACGGAAATGACGACAGAATGCCCGGTTGGCCTTGTTATCGCTGCTATTGTCCCGACCAGTCATTGACCCATTTTTTCTGAAGCGCACAATCAGTTGCATCTTTTAGCTATGGAATACCTCATGCCAGCCTTGCCACTGCCGCGCCGTTTCCTGACACCGTCTCTTATTCCCCTGCCCAAGCGCCTGAGTGAAATCAGCGATCGCGGCAATGAGGCTCCGCCAGCAGCAGCAGGCATGCGTGAAGAGCAGGTAACCGCCATCTGGCGTTCCATGAAGAACCTGTATGCCACCGGGATGAGCCCTGGCATTGCCCTGTCGCTACGTCGCGGTGGCGAGCATTTCTTTGAGCGGACTCTTGGCTATGCCAGCCTGGAAGACCGTCAAGCACTCAGCGTAGACACTCCGATATGCCTTTTTTCTGCATCAAAAAGCGTTACCGCCATGCTCATTCACCATCTGGTAGAACGCGGAGAGCTGGAGCTCGGCAAGCCTGTCTGCCATTACTTGCCGGAGTACGGCTGTGAAGGCAAGGAACGTACTACCCTGATGCACCTGCTGACCCACCGAGGCGGCGTGCCACGCATTAATGACCCGGTAAGTACGGAAGACCTGTTCAATCCGGCACGGATTACCGAACTGATGCAAAAGGCGGTACCGCAAAACCCTGGCCGCAGACAAGCCTACCATGCCGCCACTGCAGGCTTTGTCCTCGGTGCGGTTATTGAGAGAGTGACCGGCCAGACTGTCAACGATCTCCTTGATGAAGTGATTCGCAAGCCCATGGGAATGCGCTATTTCCGCTTTGGTATGCAAGATGGCTCGCCGGCGAAAAACTATTCCACGGGCCTCTCTCTCGCTCCCGTCAATGCGTTTATAAAATATGCGGTAGGTGCCAACTTGCAAGAAGTCGTGGATGTGTCCAATGACCCACGCTTTCTCGACATTACCCTGCCCGCCGGCAACTTATACGCTACAGCAGAAGAAGCCAGTCGTTTTTTCCAGATGCTGCTTAATGGTGGCAGCTGGAATGGCAAACAGATTTTCCGCGCAGACACTGTGCGTCGTGCAATTTCCCCTATTGGTAAAGGCAGTCGGCTTGACCGCACCCTCATGATTCCGATGGAGTACTCACCAGGATTTATGCTTGGAGCCCGCACCCTCAGTCTATTCGGCCCGGGCACACAGCGCGCCTATGGCCATTTGGGCTTTATCAGCATCTATTGCTGGGCTGATCCACAGCGCGATCTTTCAGGCGCACTGCTGACCACAGGAAAAGGCGTTATTGGCCCGCACCTCCCGGCATTGGTAGCGCTGCAGATGCAGATCAACCGTCAAACCCTGAGTCGTTAAAAGTACAGCGCGAAGAAACACAGGCATAAAAAAGCCCCGGCGATTAACTCGCCGGGGCTTTTTTATGCTGATCACATATTGCCGAGAATCGCGTCCTTCACCGACGAAATATTGGCATCAATGGTCACCATGCGGCTATCGCCGCACTGCTTGATAGCAGTATCCGGATCTTTAAGGCCGTTACCGGTCAGGGTGCAGACGATGGTCGAGCCTTCCGGAATGCGGCCTGTCTTGATATCGCGCATGGCGCCACCAATGGAGGCAGCAGATGCCGGCTCACAGAAGATACCTTCGCGCTGGGCCAGCAGCTTCTGGGCAGCCAGAATCTCTTCATCGGCAAGCTCGTCGAACCAGCCACCGGACTCTTCCTTTACTTTCCATGCACGATCCCAGCTCTGCGGGTTGCCGATACGGATCGCCGTGGCAACGGTTTCCGGATTCTTCACCGCTTCGCCGCGAACAAAAGGCGCAGAGCCAGCTGCCTGATAACCAATCATAGCTGGCCGATTACCACCAATAATCGGGCCGCCTGCGTAGCGGCAATTGCCATCGCAGAACGCGCAAGACTCCGTCACCTTGGTACCTTTTTGCGCGGAATACTCGCAGTAACCAATCCAGTGCGCGGTGATGTTTCCGGCATTACCCACCGGCAAGCAGTGGTAATCGGGAGCACGACCCAGCTCTTCAACAATTTCAAAAGCAGCAGTCTTTTGACCCTGCAGGCGATACGGATTGACCGAGTTAACGATGGTCACCGGTGCCTGAAGTGCCACTTGCTTGACCAGCTCCATGCCTTCGTCGAAGTTGCCACGAATCTGGATTGTAACCGCGCCATACATCATCGCCTGAGCCAACTTACCCATGGCGATTTTGCCTTCGGGAATCAGCACGAACGCAGTGATACCAGCACGCGCTGCGTATGCGGCTGCAGCTGCCGAAGTATTCCCGGTAGAGGCACAGATAATGGCATTACTGCCCTCTTCCACCGCCTTGGTAACGGCCATAGTCATACCGCGGTCCTTGAAAGAACCAGTCGGGTTCAGACCTTCATACTTGACGTAAATTTCAACGTCCTTGCCAAGTAGTTTCGGAATATTTTTCAACCGGATCAGCGGCGTATTCCCTTCGCCCAAACTAATGATTCGGGTATCGTCGCTCACCGGCAGATGGTCACGGTAGCGGTTAATCAGGCCGGTATAGCGGTCGCGAAATGGCATGGCAGACTCTCTTGTTACGCTTTCAAAAGTTCAACACGAATACGGACGATATCGCCAAGCACAGTATCCAGTGCCGCGATTTCCGCCAGCGCATCATTAATATCACGCTCAAGTACCGAATGGGTCATCAGCATGATCGGCACCGGCTGATCGTCATCTACATCTTTCTGGAACATGGCTTCGATGCTAATACGATGCTGCGACAGGATGCGGGTAATATCCGCCAACACGCCAGTGCGGTCTTGCACAAGCAGTCTGATATAGAACGGACACACCACCCCATCAATGGGCAGTACAGGGTGGTCGGACAACACATCAGTATGAAAACCGAGATATGGCACCCGAAGCTCATGATCAATGGTCAGCGAGCGGCCCATTTCGATGATATCGGCAACTACCGCGCTACCTGTTGGGCCAGCGCCAGCGCCAGCACCATAGAAAAGCGTGGGCCCCACCGCATCACCATCAACCATCACCGCATTCATCACGCCATTCACCGAGGCCAGCAGCACCTCCTGCGGAATCAGGGTCGGATGAACACGCAGCTCAATGCCATTGCCGGTGTCTTTGGCGATACCAAGATGCTTGATGCGGTAGCCAAACTGCTCCGCCGCAGCAATGTCCTCACGAGTCAAACGACTAATACCCTCGGTGTAAACCCGGGAAAACTGCAGCGGGATACCAAAGGCAATAGAAGCCAGGATTGTCAGCTTGTGGGCAGCATCAATCCCTTCCACGTCGAAGGTCGGATCTGCCTCTGCATAGCCCAGCGCCTGTGCTTCTTTGAGCACATCAGCAAAGTCTCGACCCTTGTCGCGCATCTCGGTGAGAATAAAGTTACCGGTGCCGTTAATGATCCCCGCCACCCACTTGATGCGGTTGGCCGCCAGACCTTCACCGAGCGCTTTCAGAATAGGGACGCCACCGGCCACCGCAGCTTCAAAGGCCACATCGACGCCCTTGGCATGGGCTGCGGAAAAAATCTCGTTGCCATGCTCAGCAATCAGCGCCTTGTTAGCGGTGACCACATGCTTGCCATTGGCAATCGCCGCCAGCACTAGCTCACGGGCGGTAGTAGTGCCACCAATCAGCTCCACAACAATATCAATTTGTGGATCACGGGCGACATCCATCACATCACGGGAAACGCGGATACCTCTGGTATCGCAAGCCGGGTTATCACGCCGGGCACCGATATGAGCAATTTCAATCGGCCGGCCGACACGACGGGCAATCTCATCGGCATTACTGCGCAGAATATTGACCGTTCCAGAACCTACGGTGCCAAGACCGGCGATACCCACCTTAACTGGATTCACGACAACCTCACTTACAGCAACGGGCGGGGAATTCGGGACGGCACACCTTACTGACGGTGCCCCGCAACGTCAATCCGCTATCACCAGCCCGAGAGCCTTGGCCATGCGCGACGGCGCCAAATAGCCTCCAAGCTGGTCACCTTCTGTGGTGAACACGGCTGGGGTGCCCCGCACGCCAAACTGCTCGCCCAGCTCATACTGACTGGCCACCGGGCTATCACAAGCCTGGGGAGTCTGGCTGAGCGGTTTCTCCAGTTTGGCCTCTGTCATTGCCAGCTGACGATTCTCCGAGCACCAAATGTCGTCCATCACTCGCCCCGCAGCCGATGCCATGCCGCCGCGAGGGAAGGCCAGATAGTGGATAGTAATACCCAGACTATTGTAGTCAGCGACCTGCCGATGCAGCTGACGGCAGTAACCGCAGGAGACATCGGTGAACACATAGATTTCCGCCTGCTGCTGCTTGGCCGGGAAGGTAATCATCTGCGCTGGGTCCAGTGCCTGCAAGGCTGGCACCCGGACAGCCTTCTGGCGCTCCTCAATCAGGCTGACGGCACCCTCATTATCGCGCAACTCGAATACCTCTCCAGCAAAGACGAAGCGACCGTCTGCGGTGACATGCAGCCAGTCACCCTGCACCTGAATCATAAACATGCCAGGCACGATGGAGGGCTCAACAGCGGCCACAGGCATCCCGGGAAAGGCCTGTTGCAGTTTTTCCATGGCCAGAGAGCTGTCACCTGGCACGACTACAGGCTGGGCTTCTTTAGCAGCAGGTGGAGTCTGGTCGGCACAGGCCACATTCATCATCAATGCCATCATTACGACAATAAAACGCATGTTCATCTCCTCGATTCAGTTCCCCTTCGAACCCTCATCAGGCCGGTCAGTTCCGGCCCGCGGATGATGCTGGGCGTGAAGTTCGTGCAGCCGCTGACGGGCTACATGTGTGTAAATCTGCGTGGTGGAAAGATCGCTGTGACCAAGCAACATCTGCACCACTCTCAGATCAGCGCCATGATTCAGCAGATGTGTGGCAAAGGCGTGGCGCAGTGTATGGGGAGAAAGCGGTTTTTGCACCCCGGCGGTTAATGCCATCTGGCGGATCCTGTGCCAAAAGGTCTGGCGGGTCATGGGTTGACGACGCTGACTGGGAAAAACGATATCGTCTCCCTCGCCATCAATCAGCAGTGGCCTGCCGTCACGCAGGTAGCGCACCAGCCAGTCCTGAGCTTCCTCACCGAGCGGTACCAGCCTCTCCTTATTGCCCTTGCCCACAATCCTTACCAGACCCTGACGCAGGTTGATTTGTGACAGGGTCAGACCAACCAGCTCGGACACCCGCAGCCCGGAGGCATACAGCACCTCAAGCATTGCCCTGTCGCGCAACCCGAGAGTGGTATCCACGTCCGGCGCTGCCAGTAATGCATCCACGTCGGCCTCAGTCAGTGATTTTGGCAGGGGCCGACCGATTTTAGGTCGCGACACCAGCAACGTGGGATCCTCTGCCAGCAGCCTGTCCTGCAAAGCCCAGCGATAGAAACCGCGCAGGGCTGACATTTTACGGGCCACCGAGCGAGCGCTAAGCCCCCGCTGCATCAGAGCCCCCAGCCACTCCAGCACAGCAATGCGATCGACCTGCAGCAAGGCACTGCGCTGCTGCTGCAGCCACAGCGCAAATTGCTCCAGATCACTGCGATAGCTGGCCAGGGTTTTATCCCCCAAGCCCTTTTCCATCCAGATATGATCCAGCCAGCGCTCCAGCAGCGCCAGTTCACTGGTCGGCACAATGGCCTCGTTCATGCGGCTACACTTTGTTATCCGTGGTGCACAACATTAGACTGCAGACAGTAGCAGTTCGCCAGCAGAGACCCGGATGCAGCGCTTTTTAAGCAAGCTTAGCGACCAGACCGGTCGCCAACTGAACGCCTCGGAGGCCCGTCGTAGCGCCGTGGTGTGCTGGGTTGCGGCACCGGTTTTCGGTCTGCTGGGCCTGTGGGCACTGGTCAGCCACTTTGTCATCAAGGATCAGCAACTCTTCAACCACGCCATGATGCTACCCACCGCTGCCTACTCATTCGGTTGTGTGGCGCTGTGGCTAGCCCTTGGCAAGTACGGGCTATGGCTCGATCAGCGTCAGCAAGTATCACCGGTCTATACCAACATTACCCTGTGGGTCTATGCGATCACCTCAATTACGGCGTGCTATCTGATTGGTACCCTGAACGTGGTCACCGGACTGGTAATGATGGGCGCACCAATGCTCGGCCTTATCCTGTTCAGTATCCGTCAGGTGCTACTGATTTTTGTCGCCGGCCTCGCCATGATGCTGGCGCTAAGCCTGCTATCTGCACTGCAGGTTATTCCCTATGCACCGATACTTAATCAGCAGCAGGCAGCCTCCGCGCACCTGAATCTTTACTGGACCCTGTGCCTGATGCTGGCGGCCGGTTTCTATGTGGCTTATCAAACTGTGATTATGAGCGCCATGGTCAAGGCGTGGCACAGCCGCGAAGAGGACATCCGCGCCCTGTCTCAGACCGATGCCTTGACCGGCGTGGCCAACCGCCGCCATATTCTCGCGACCCTTGACCTGATTCTGTCAAATAGTCGAAAGGGTAATTTCCCGCTATCCGTGCTGATGGTAGATATCGACCACTTCAAGCAGATCAATGACGACCACGGCCACCTGATCGGCGACCGGGCGCTGCATGCGGCGGCCCATGCGTTACGGGACTGCCTGCGTCAGGAAGAAATCATCGGCCGCTACGGTGGTGAAGAGTTTCTGATTCTGTTGCCCGGAGCACAAAGCCATCACGCCATGGAAATTGCCGAACGCTGTAGACGGGCAATCGGCTCTCTGGTGATTGATGCCAAAGGCGTAGCCCTGCCGCTCTCTGCCAGCGTCGGCGTAAGCAGCCGGGTGCGCAGTGACATCAATGATAGCGACCACATCATTCATCTTGCCGATGAAGCGATGTACCAAGCAAAGCGCGCGGGTCGCAACCGGGTAGTATCTGCCTGAATCAACCTAATTGAGAGCAGCCCTGGACCTGCATCAGCGAGTGACGTTGTGGGACACCGCATCGGCCCGATAGGCGGCGCTGCGCTCTCGCTCGTAGTTACGCGCCGCTACTGCTACCGAGCCCGGGTCACCACTTTCCAGCCAGCGACGCAGCCGCCCTGCATCACCCACAGGGGTACGAGTCCCCAAAGAGTCGAGCAAAACCAGAACTGTCTGCTCACCGTTGATTTTCGACACCATGACCAGACAACGGCCGGCTTCAGACAAGTAGCCGGTTTTGCTCAATGCCACGTCCCAGCGCGAACTGCGCACCAGTGGATTGGTATTACCGTACTGCAGTGAATAACGCGGTTTGCGAAATGTCACCTGATGATAGGTTGAAGTGGTGACATCACGAATCAAGTCATACTGGTACGCGGCGCGCACCATCTTCACCAGATCCGCTGCCGTAGAAACATTACTTGGCGACAGGCCGGCCGGGTCAAAGAACACCGTATCCCGCATGCCTAATTCCGTGGCTTTGCTGTTCATTGCCTTAACAAAGGCTGGCAGCCCCCCCGGAAAATGTCGCGCCAAGACATCACAGGCAATATTCTCTGACGACATCAGGGCAATATGTAGCAAGTCTCTGCGCTTTGCCTGTGAGGCATTGCGCATACGCGTCCAGGCGGTCTTACCAAGCTGTTGCTGGCGCGGCTGAACAGTTAACCATTCATTCAGATCCTGCTGGGCATCGAGCACCACCATAGCAGTCATCAGTTTGGTAATTGAGGCAATGGGCACCTGTCGGTCAGCATGCTTGGCGACCTGCAACTCACCATCTGCCAGCCGAGCAACCGCAGCGTGCACAGATGCCAACTGGACGTCACCGGTCTGCCCAAGACTATGACCACTGGCACACAACAAAACGGCAGCCAGCCAAGGGGCCAGTCGTCGGATATTCATAATCTGCTTCCTTATCTGCACCGTCCCGGAGCGGTGCACTGACGTATAAATGGCATGGTACCCTGCTCCGCTGATATGAACAAAGCGTGCCTGTCAGTGGCATGACCTGCGTCACAGCCGCTATCCTTGCCCACCTGAATGAGCACACCCACCGGAGAAACCGCATGAGCCAGACCCTCACCCTGACCCGCCCGGATGACTGGCACCTGCATTTTCGCGATGGCGAACAATTACGCGGCACGGTGCCCGCCACTGCCGCAACATTCCGCCGGGCCATTGTCATGCCCAACCTGACGCCGCCGGTAACCACCGCCGAGCGAGCTCTGGCCTACCGCCAGCGAATTATGGCGGCGGCGCCGGCAGAGGCTGATTTCGAACCCCTGATGGTGATTTACCTGACCGATGCCACCAGTCCGGCTGACATCGCCGAGGCTGCCGCCAGTGGCATTGTTTATGGCGCCAAGTTGTACCCTGCCGGCGCAACGACTAATTCTGACAGCGGTGTAAGGGATCCGGCAGCCATCTATCACTTGTATGAAGCGCTGGAAAAACACGACCTGCCACTACTGCTGCACGGCGAAGTCACGGAATCAGAAATTGACATCTTTGATCGGGAAAAGGTGTTTATAGATCGTTACCTGAACGATATCCGGGAAAAATTCCCGGCCCTGCGTATCGTTCTGGAGCACGTTACCACCCGTGACGGCATCGAGTTTGTTCAGGCCCATCAGCGCCTGACCGCGGCAACTGTAACGCCGCAGCATTTAATGATGAATCGCAACGACCTGCTGGTTGGTGGTGTGCGACCACACAACTACTGCCTGCCAATTCTAAAGCGCCGCGAGCATCAACTGGCAATCCAGCAGGCTGTGCTCAGCGGTGACTCACGTTTTTTTCTAGGCACAGATTCGGCCCCTCATGCACAAGATAAAAAGGAGGCCGCCTGCGGCTGTGCCGGCTGCTACTCGGCTCCAGCAGCCCTGCCGCTGTATGCCACCTTTTTTGACCAGCACAACGCACTGGACAAACTGGAGGCGTTTGCCAGTTTCTTCGGACCGGACTTTTACCGACTGCCACGCAATAGCGATAGCGTCACGCTGATACGCGAGAGCTGGATTATTCCAGCGCACGTTGATGTGGGCGGAGTAACCATGGTGCCCTGGCAGGCAGGCATCGAGGTACCTTGGAAAATGGCAGACTGACTATTCAACGGCCTCTTCCTGCTGCTGCCGCCACAACCCGGCATAAACACGGTTGTTGCGCAGTAGCGTAGCGTGATCACCGGATTCGACAATCTGCCCCTGATCTAGCACCAGAATCTGCTCGGCATCACGGATCGTCGATAGCCTGTGAGCGATGACCAGTGTAGTTCTTTTCCGGGCAACTTCATTAAGAGCAGCCAGCACTGCCTGCTCAGCATGAGAGTCCAGCGACGAGGTTGCTTCATCCAACAACAGTATCGGAGGGTCCTTGAGTAACACCCGGGCAATGGCGATACGCTGCTTTTCCCCGCCAGAGACCTTCAAGCCCCGCTCACCCACCTTGGACTGAAAGCCATCCGGCAGCGCCGCAATAAAATCATCCAGATGGGCCAGTGAAGCGGCTCGCCGAATTTCCTCATCACTGGCATCCGGTCGCCCATAAGCGATGTTATTCCAGATGGTATCGTTGAATAGAACCGTGTCCTGTGGCACCACGCCAATGGCGGCACGCAGGCTGCTTTGGGTCAGATCGCGGATATTGATACCATTGATACGCACTGCGCCATCGGTGACATCAAAGAACCGGAATAGTAACCGGCCGATGGTCGACTTCCCGGCGCCGCTGCGGCCTACCACTGCCACCTTATGCCCCGCCGGCACGGTGAAGCTGACGTTTTTCAGTATTGGCCTAGCCTCCTGATAGCCGAATCCCACCGCATCGAACTCCAAGGCGGCAGGGCCTGCAGCCAAAGTTTGCGCATCGGGACTATCGACGATCATGGCCTTCTGCCCCAACAGACTGAACATGCGTTCGATATTGACCAGCGACTGACGTATCTCGCGGTAAATAAAGCCCAGTGCATTGAGAGGAATAAACAACTGGATTAAATAAGCGTTGATCATGGTCAGGTCACCCAGCGTCATGCTGCCACGCTGAACATCCGTGACGGCCATCCACATCATGGCCGTCATAGTCACTGCAATAATAAAAGCCTGCCCGGAGTTAAGCGCTGCCAGTGACAGACGATTCTTCATCCGTGCTGACTCCCAGCGCTTAAGGTCCTGATCATAACGCTGCGATTCGAACTCCTCATTGCCGAAATATTTTACCGTTTCAAAATTCAGCAGGCTGTCCACCGCACGGGTGTTAGATTGATTGTCCATCTCATTGGATTCGCGCACATAGCGGGTGCGCCATTCTGTCACCCGCACCGAAAACAGCACGTAGACCAATACGGCGACCACCACCAGCAACACATAGCCCGGGCGAAAAGCCGCCAGCAGGATCAGCGCCACCAGCAGAATTTCCAGCAGAGTGGGAACAATATTGAACAACATAAAGCGCAGCAGAAAGCTGACCCCGGTGGTGCCCCGTTCAATATCCCGGGACAGCGCCCCCGTGCGACGTGACAGGTGAAAGCCCAGCTCCAGCCGATGCAGGTGCTGAAAAACCTTCAGTGACACGCGACGCATGGCGCGCTCCGCCACTCGGGCGAAGACCGCATCACGCAACTCACCAAATAAAGTAGAAGCCAGCCGCAGGGCGCCGTAGGCCAGTACCAGTAGTAGCGGCGTCCACAATAACACCTCACTGCCACGGGCTTGCTCAACCGTATCAACGATGTACTTGAGAGCCAGTGGCATAGCCACCGTGGCCAACTTGGCGGCCACCAATAGCGCCAGGGATAACACCACCCTGCCGGGAAACTCGGTCAGATAGGGCCATAGGGAAGCAATAATGCGCCAGTTAGGGCGCTGATCCGGTGAGTAGTCGATCTGGCCGAGATTGCGCAAGGCAGGCTCCGTACTGGCAGGGGCGCCAAGAATAGCAGGCTGGCAGGCCAGATGGAGCAGTTGACAGCCACCGGGGCAACGTCATATTTTGTACTACATTAAATCAGAGGCCGGATAAAGCATGCCCTCCAAGACAGACAAAGCACCCCGCGGGCGCAAACCGGCGGCGGAAGACGAGCGCAAGGACCGGGTCATCCAGACGCGAGTGCCAAAGGATCTGGAAAGCACTTTGAAAGAGGCGGCCGAGCAGAAACGCATGACCGTGTCGCACCTGATCCGCAATGTGCTGGAAGACACCTTCAATCTGGTCGATGGCATCGTCGCCGACTCCAGTGCGCTGGTGGAGCATGTTACCCGCGATGCTCGCAAACTGGCCGCTACTGCTCGGGGAGAAACTCCGAGCAAGCCGCTGACGCCGGCAAAGCAGGGTGGTGCGCTGGCAAGTCAGCTTTTGGACAGCGTCGATGCCTGGCAAGACGTGATCGTTAACAAGCCCGGACAATGCATCGAGTGCGGCAAAGATCTATCACGGGGCGAGCGAGCTTTTCGCGGCCTGACCAGTTCAGCGGAAATACCCGCTGTCTGGCTATGCAACAACTGTATTAGCACGCTGTAGCAACAGCGTCAGCCGCGAGCCGGTAGCAGGCAGATTGTCGTTACCGGTTTTTTTATAAGCAAAAGTGTACTACAAAAAATGACAACCACTTTGAGGAGCACCACTATGCCGGCGACCCAAATCTCTGCCGTCACTCAATCCGAGCCACGTCAGGCAGCACGCCGCAACAACGGCTTGAAAACCTGGCTTACGGTGATGAATGCCACCCTTGGCGCCATTGAACAGACTGTCTGGCAGGGCCGTGAGCTGGCAGAAAAAGCACTGCGCGCCTGGCGCGAGATGCAAGCGGGCGCCGAGCTTGCCCGCGAAGAGTATGAGGCAATCGCTCAGGAAGCAGCGCAGTGGCCAGAACGTCTCAAGCGACTGTCCAAAACCGGCTGGATGCTGACCAGACTCACTACCAGCTATCGACTGTGGGGTACCCGCTCTGCATTTATGTCCCGTAGTCGCATGGCCAGCGCATTAGACGAGCTGCATCGTAAAAATGCACAACGCTTTGTAGAAACCTCACTACAGCAAGGCGGCGCCTTTCTGAAAATCGGCCAGCTGCTTTCCGCCCGCGGCGATATTCTCCCACAACCGTGGGTCGATGAACTAAAAGTGCTGCAGGATCGCGCTCATCCTGAAAATTTCTCAGCCATTCGCGAGGTGATTGAATCAAGCCTGCAGCAACCACTGGAAAAACTGTTTCTCGAATTCGATCCACAACCAATCGCTGCAGCAAGCATCGGCCAGGTACATAAGGCGGTGATGCATGATGGCCGCTGCGTTGCGGTCAAGGTGCAACGCCCAGGACTGTCCGAGGTCATTGACCTGGATATGGCTTTATTAAAGCTGTTTGTCGGTAGCATTGAATCACTACTGCCTCCCACGGACCTGGATACGATTACCGCAGAGATAGAACGAACCCTGCTCGAAGAGCTGGACTATCGCAATGAAGCACGCTGGATGAGCGATATTCGCTCCCGTCTGTCCGACGTCAGTGGCATCAAGGTGCCGCAATTGATTGCCTCCCATAGCAATAAGAAATTGTTGGTCAGCGAGTTTATCGAGGGGCGTAACTTTGGTAGCGAGTTAGAACAACGACGTGAGGCCGGAGATCATGCTGGCGTATCAGAATTACTCGGTCGTCTACTTGACCTCTACCTTCGTCAAGTACTGCAATTCGGTGTATTCCAGGCGGACCCCCATCCAGGTAACTTTCTCGTCACCGATAGCAACGAGCTGGTAATGCTGGATTTTGGCTGCACCATGGAACTTTCAAAGGCGTTTCGTAATGGCTACCAAAAGGTTCTCGGCGCCGCACTGGTAGACGACAGCGAAGCTATCGCCAACGCTCTGACGGAGCTGGGCTTCCGCACCCGCAGTGGCAAGCCAGATACTTTGCTGGCATTTTCCAATGCCTTGCTCAACCAAATCCGTAATGCCGCCATGAATATGGGCAGCGGCCGTATGATATGGCCCTCTACAGAAGACATGCTCGCTGAAGGAGAACGCCTTTTCCGTATGGCTGAGCAGGACCCAGTAGACAAGCTGCCGGCGGAGTTCATTATGTTGGCCCGGGTATTTACCACTCTTGGCGGCCTATTTGTTCACTACAAGCCAGATATGGACGTAAACCGCTATCTACTACCCCACCTGATTGGCCCTGCTTTTCAGGCAGTTCGCTAGACTGGTGGCAAGACAAAAAAGGGCGCCAAACAAGGCGCCCTTTTTTTATCAACCAACATGTGCAGGGTGACTATCACCAGGATTGATGATGTCCTGCTTCTTATCTCCCCACATGCTGCGTAAGGCCGCTAATTGTGCCTTGCGCCCTTCCCTCTCCAAGCGTCTTTTCAGCAGTGGATTAAAACGCTGCGCCGTATAGCCCAGAAAGCGAGGCCCCATAGTCAGCAGCGGAAACCAGGGCAGAATATTGCTTGGCAGGCCCAGCTTTTTCATCTGCTTGCGATTGAGGAAAAGACTGCTATTGCTCAGGTGCTTGTGATAGAACAACTTGCGCCAGACGTCCTGTAGCAATGGCACATACTTGCCCACGGGAAATTCGCGCTGCAGCGGCTCTTCTGCCAACGCTCGACCCAGTTCTGCGCTGGTCCAGTCTGCCCGGCTCTGGGTCAAAAATGTCTGATATAGCCGAACCAGACCGTCTCGCTCACCATCAACCAGCCATTTGTTATCCACCCCCATGGCCCAGGCTGCATATTTCCAAAGATGCATTACTGCTTTCGATTCATGGGGTGTCACAGGGATTCCCATGGCGCGCATACCCACCAGCATGATGGGGCCGAAGGCCAAATATGTAGCCAGCATATCCGTCTGATTTACCGGCAGGCCCCACTCGTTATTATCCCACTCTGGCCGAGTAGGCAGATGACGACGCACCATACCGTGCACCATTCGCACCCTCAAGGTGGTTTTGAAGCCAGCGCCAAATCGATTCAAACCACCGTGCTCGGTACAGTCGATCCACCACTTTCCTGTTTCCGCTATGCGTTGACCCGCGCCCCGATTCAACGCCCCAGTCATCACCAGTGCATGATTAAAACCGGAAAGCAGGTACCCGCCCATCAAGGCGAAATCCCGCAACACATACGGGCCAGCCAGCCCGGTGCGATGGATAAAGGAAACACCTTCTTCAATCAGCTGATGATCCACCCACGAGGGCGTGCGCTCTACCAAAGCAAAAAAATCGCGCAGCGGCTGAGGGGCGTCGTCAACACTGGCTATGCCCTGTTCTACCGCCTGCTCATAAAGCTTGCGACCTTCTCGCGGACCATACTCATACATCCAGTCAAGCAGAGCATCCATCGGCGCATCGCCCTGCCATAGTGCCGCCACGAGAGAGTTGTACTCATCTCGAGAGGGCGAGGGGTCACGCCCCATCATCACCTTCATAAAAGGCGTACGACGCAGCTGCGTGCCTTCAAAGGGGCGAACTCGTGTAGGTGCAGGTCGGACTTCAGCATTCATCGAACAGCTTCCGGTTGAGGCAACAGATGCTCACCATAGAAGTCAGCCCACGACCCGGCAATGACATAAGGTGACGCCCCAATGACACTCGCCATCAGGAAACAAAACACCCCCTTAATGGGTCCTGTCGGTAGAACAACATCAGCTGTTCGTATACCTGTGGCCAATGCTCAAACAACGATTCAGGCTGCATAAAGAAATGTTCGCTGAGCACCGAAAAAAACTCGCCGGGCTTCTCCAGCCCATAGCTATCGATGGGCACCGGGCGACCATGGCTTTGAGCTTTATGCGCCCACTCCCACGCCTCAGTCATAACCTCATGCCAACGGGCGGGCGACATACTGCGATGGAATGGCGGGGCACCATTGGCAGCACCACTGCGCATATCCAGCTTATGCGCAACCTCATGGATCACCACATTGTGAGCGCCGTGCCCCGGGCTAATGACATCTTCCCAGGAAAAAATAACCGGACCGCGCAATCAGGCTTCGCCACTCAGAACACGACGGCTATGGCTGACCAGGCCTGACTCATCCCGTTGCGCAAACGGAGGAATAAATGCCGTTTCATAGACAACAATGCTGTCCCAGTCGTCATACCAATGCAGACCGAGAGCTAGTACTGGCAGGGTGGCCTGAGCGGAAATACGCAGGCGCACTTCATCGGAAATAACAAACCCCGCCCCGGAATAGAAGTTCTTACGCAACAGAAAGCGCAACGTCATGTCCCGCCAGCGCTGTGTCATGACCGGTGCCAGCTGGGCTGCCGATGGGTAAGCCATGGCCTGCTGCCATTGCTGCTCAGACAGTTGAATCTTGGCAATCTGGCGATTCTCTCGCCATGCACGCCAGCGCCTTAACATGCTTCCAGCTTGGCCTTCAGGTTCGCTAGCGCCAGTGCGGATAGGCCACGCATACGTGGCTTCAGCAACCACGGCTCAATCAACTGCATTGCGCCTCGCACCTCATACTGAAGGCGACGATGGAACAATGTGCCGCCCCCCTGCGCCTTGAAGTCGTAATGAATGGTCAGTGCTCCATCGCGGGTTTCACCCCGGGCCTCCCACACTACCCCTGGCTCTGATAGCAGCACCATATAACGAGTCTGGCGTTCTACGGTCAGCGGCAGCGGAGACAATGGCTGTAGCTGAATCACCTCATCGAAATGATCTCCCACCGTCAGGACATCAACTTTTGCCTGCGCACTGCGAGAGCTTGGATGCCATTCATGCCAACACCAGGGCTGGGTGACATAGGCAAATACCTGCTCCGGTGGACAAGCGATAACAACGCTATTTTCCATCACCCGGGTAATCATGCCCTACTCCCCTTAGGTCGCCCATAAACTGCACTCTACGCTAATCATAACAATGGCGTCGGACGCGGTCAGCTTGCCGGGAAGCGTCCGGGATAGGGATAATGCCGCCTTCTTATCCGCCGGGTGCTGCATGAGCAAGAAAACAGACCGTCTTCGTCGCCAGCTGATCATCGGCCTGATGCGCCAGTTTCATCTGGAGCGCATGGAAAAACGGCTGCCGCCGGGGATGGCACTAGCCCTGTTCAACTTTTTCAACAGTGGCTTGAGTATCGGTCTGATCGCCGTGATCGCCCTGATCACCAAAGAGGCATTTATTTTCCCCTCTCTGGGCGCCACCGCCTTCATTCTCTTCTACCTGCCAATGACAGAGGTTGCCTCGCCACGCAACGTACTGAGCAGTCATCTGGTCGGTGCTCTGTGCGGCTGGGGAGTGCTTTGGATGTTCGGGCTGAATGATGCACCTAGTGCAATGGCCGCAGGAATGGATTGGCCGCACGCCTTTTCAGCAGCCCTGTCGATGGCGTCTACCGCCAGCTTGATGGCGCTGCTGCGCATTGCCCACCCTCCGGCAGCAGCCACCTCACTGATTGTGTCACTGGGCCTGATGCCACACCTGAATCAGATTCCGATCCTGATGACTGGCGTTCTGGTACTGCTGACTCAGGCCTTTGTACTTAACCGATTAGCGGGCATTCCCTACCCGCTTTGGTCTCTAAAACAGACATCCCGGAAACTGTAAATCCCTTCACTGTACGCGGCCAAATATTTCGAAAGAGGCCGCGTTGAGCCACAGGTGCATCAACACGCTGGCGATATAACCAAGCAAAATTACTGGCGCCCAACGCAGGTGGCCCATAAAGGTATAGTGCCCGCGCGCAGCCCCCATCAATGCAACGCCTGCCGCAGAGCCGATGGAAAGCAGGCTACCGCCCACACCCGCCGTAAGGGTGATCAACAGCCAGTGCCCATGAGACATTTCTGGCTGCATGGTCAGCACCGCGAACATCACCGGAATATTATCGACCACTGCCGAAATCATACCCAGAAAAATATTGGCTGAAGTGGCATCCCACTGCGTATACAGGGTGTGCGACATGAGTTGCAGATAACCCATAAAGCCAAGACCGCCAACGCACATCACCACCCCATAGAAAAACAACAGCGTGTCCCACTCTGCCCGCGCAACCCGGTTAAAAACGTCGAACGGCACCACCCCGCCAAGCCGGCGAAGTGCTTCTTCATCGCCGCGCTGCTGCGCCAGAGTACGCTTCTTTGCCAATGAACTTGGCAGGGTTTGACGCAGGAAATAACCAAAAAATTGCAGGTAGCCCAAACCAGTCATCATTCCCAGCACTGGAGGAAGGTGCAGGAACGAGTGACAAGCCACTGCGGAGGCCACGGTCAGCAGGAAAAGCACCAGAATACGACGCGCGCCGCGCTTCATTTCCACTTCTTCATAGACCACGCTGGGAGCACGATCCTCGACGAAGAAGCTCATGATGACTGCTGGTACGGCAAAATTGACGATAGCCGGGATTAGCAGCTCAAAGAACTCGTAGAACTTGATCATACCGGCCTGCCACACCATCAGTGTGGTGATATCCCCGAACGGACTAAAAGCCCCCCCCGCATTGGCGGCAACAACGATATTGATACAGCACAGGTTAATAAACCGGCTGTCGCCCTCTCCAACCTTGGTGACCACCGCACACATCAACAGGGCAGTAGTCAGGTTGTCGGCTATCGGGGAGATCACAAATGCCAGAATACCCGTCAACCAGAACAGCGTCTTATAACGAAAGCCACGCTGCAGCATCCATGCACGCAGGGCATCAAAAACCCCACGCTCATCCAATGCGTTGATATAGGTCATTGCCACCAGCAGGAACAGCATCAGCTCGGCAAACTCGAGCAGGGTCTCTCGGAAAGCCTCTTCGGACGGCCCGGGCATACCGTGATTGGCATAAACGATACCAATAATGACCCAGATAATACCTGCCGCCACCAGCACCGGTTTCGACTTGCGCAGGTGCAGCTTCTCCTCGCCCATCACCAGGATGTAGGCAAGGATAAACAGCGACAGGGCGATCATACCGGCGATGGAACTGGTCATGTCAATCGGGCCAGTGGCCGCCAGAGCAGGCGTGGACAACAACAGGCCAGGGAGTAGTACAGACAGAAAAAGTAGCAGCACGCGCATGTCAGGCTCATCCGCAGTGGAGTGGGAGAATCGGCGCGGATGCTACCAGATATCTTCTGTCATAGAGGACTCCACCTGCAATTTTATTGATTCATATCAGAGAACTCTCTTGGACTCGCCAGTCACGGACCTAACACCGCCTTCCCAACACCTTCCGGGAGCACGGCAACGCAGCGGGTTGTTTGCTATGATGGGGGGCCATGTTGTCCCCGAATCACCTCGGCAGTCATAGCTATGCGTCTTATTACCGGTGGTTTTCTATTGCTTGTGCTATCGTCGGCCGCCGCCGAGCAGGACAACGGCGCCCTGCTTGAGGAAGAGCTGCATGATGCGGCCAGTCGCCAGCATGAGGAGTTGCGCTCCAGAGAGGCCGCACTTGCCGAGCAAACCGAAACTGCTCAACAGCTTCTGCAACGCCAACAGCAATATATTGAACAACTTGAGGCGCAGATCCGTGCCCTGCAGAAATCCCCGGACAGCGATGACTGAGATACCGAGATGCTGAAGCAGGTCCTCCGTCTGTTCAGGCGCTCGAAGTCAGCCCATGCCGAGCCTACCGCCGCCATTGCTGCCGCTGCACATCCGACATCCGTTGCCAGCCCCGCGGCGGATGACGGCTTCTGCCTGCCTTTCGAGATACGCCCGATGCAACCAGGCGACGCAGCGGTGCTACGTAAGCTGTTCAAACAATCAATTGAACAAATCGGTGCGAAGCACTATGACGCTGAAGCCATTGCCGCCTGGTCTGCCAGTGCCGACCAAGACGATTTCATCCCCGGGCTTGAACAGGGCCTGACTCTGGTCGCCACCTTACATGGCGAACATGCCGGCTTTGCCCAGCTCCACCCGGCCAGTCACATTGAAATGCTTTATCTGTCACCGGATGCCAGCGGTCTGGGTATTGCCAGCCTGCTCTATCAATACCTTGAGGATGAGGCGCGTATGGCCGGCTGCCGGACTCTGACCACTGCGAGCAGCCTGACAGCACAGAGGTTTTTCGAGAGCGTGGGCTTCCAAGTAAGCAAAGAAGAGGTGGTAAAGCGCGGCAAGACAGCCATTAAGCGCCTGCGTATGCAGAAGATACTGGTCGCTGACTAAGCCAACAACCAGCCAATTATCAGCGAATCATGAACAGGCTTAACGACGGCACATAGGTAATCAGCAACAAAACCACCAACAGCACTAACATAAACGGGATGGTGGCACGGAACAGCTCGGTAATCGGCTTATGGAACCTGTAGCTGGCAATAAACAGGTTCATCCCAACCGGCGGAGTAATGTAGCCAATCTGCATATTGGCCACAAAAATAATGCCCAAATGAACCGGATCTATGCCATACCCCAAAGCCACTGGCAGAATTAGCGGCACCATAATGACTAGCGCAGCAAAGATATCTAACAGCGCACCCAATGCCAGCAAAACCAGATTCAACAATAGTAAAAAGGCCAGCTTACTTTCCACATGCTGCTGAATAAACGCAAACAGGGTTTCCGGGACACCGGCAAACACCAGATAATCCGAGAACGCCAGTGCCACGGCCAGAATAAGCAGAATGCCGCCTACCATCACCATCGATTCACGCATGATTTTAGGTAGCTTTCGTAACGGAATATCACGGTAAAGAAAGACTTCAGCGATGAGCACATACAAAGCGGTCACTGCGGCCGCCTCACTAATTACTAATACCCCTGAAAAAATACCCCCCAACACCACAAATGGCAGAGGCATCTCCCAACGAGCCTGCCACAAGGCTGCGCGCAATTCGGCAAAAGAGAATGCTTGCTTCGGCACCGGCTGCTTGCGCATGGCCCACAAACAATACAGGTACAAAGCAACCACCATCAGCAGCGCCGGAAGCAACCCAGCCAGATACAGATCAGTGATTTCCACCGATGGCATATCCAACTGCTGCGACATCTGCTGGGCAATGATGCCGTACACCAGCAACGGCACCGATGGCACCAGCAACAAGCCAAGACTCCCCGATGAGGTCATCAGGCCAAGATTAAACTTTTCCTGATACCCCGCTTTCGCCAGTGCGGGCAGTAACAACGCGCCAAGCGCAACGATGGTCACACCACTACCACCGGTCAGAGCAGTAAAGAATGCACAGGCAACCAACGCTACCAATGCCATACCACCAGGCAGCCAACCAAAGGCAGCCTGACTGAGACGCATCATCCGGTCCGCGGTTTTAGCCTCGCTGAGCAGAAAACCTGCGAAGGTAAATAGAGGCAAGGCCATCAGCACAACAGAGTCGGTGAGCTGATAGATGGTGATATGAAGCACCGCTAGCGGCGTTTCCATGGTAAGAAAGCCGATCGCCGCAGCGCCTAGAATAATCGCGAACAGGGGTGCACCAAATAGTGCCAGAACCAGCAGCAAAACTATTGCAGCCCAGATCATGCATGCGGCTCCTTCATGGGAGGACGCAGATGCATCAGATCAAGGAAAAACATTATCAAGTAACGCAATGAAATAACTGAAAAACCGACCGGGATCATGCTTTGTAAAATCCACGAAGGCATGCCCGGAAAAGCATTGCCGCCACCTTCCATCTCATCGAACAGAAATATCATGCTATGCCAGGCTACCAGCGCACAGATACCGCAGGTAAAAAGGTCTACGACCATGGCCAACCAACGCCGGCCGGCAGGCTTAAGATAATTATTCAGCAGGTCAATACGAATATGCTCGTCACGGCGGGAAGCAATCATGGCGCCGAGCAAACCGATCCACAGCACAGCATTTTGTAGAAGCGGCTCAACCCAGACCAGACTGCTGCTAAATACATTGCGCAGCACAATCTGATACACCGCCAGACCAATCATCATCAATAAAATGAAGACGATTAATCCGTCTTCAAAATGATTCAACCAACGAGCAAGACGGCGCATCAGCTGCTGCTGCCACGAAACTCGGTCAGCAGGCCATGCAATTGATCCAGTATTGCCTTGCTGATTTCGCCGTCCTCCACCAGCTGGGTGGTAGCCTTATCAGCGTATGAGCGCCACTCGGCCAACTGCTCATCCGTTGGTGCCACCATATTAAGGTTTTGCTGAATGGCCTGATAGGCCTGCAGGTTTTCCTCACGGCTGTCGCGGTCCATTTTGGCAAACGCATCACCGAGAATCTGCTCCACCGCTTGCTGATCGGCTGGTGTTAACGATGAGAAATACTTATTGCTGATACCAAGCATGCCATAGGTATAAAGCAGGGGAACTTCAGACATGTGCTTGACACGTGAGTGCCACTGCAGAGTCAGTGCCGCAACAGGCGGTGCCGCAAAAGCATCAATAGCTCCGGTCTGCAAAGAGGTCAGCACGGTCCCAACACTAAGCATGATTGGCGAGACACCAAATACTCTGGCCGCCTTTTCCGAGCCACTGTCATTGGCTGGCAACCACAATTTCTGCTGTCGCAGGGCATCTACGGAATCAACCTTGTTCTGGCTCATGACATAGGCGAAGCCGCCATCTACGGGACCGAAAACCACCCAGCCGTTATCGCGAAACCCTTTGCGGATTACCGGGTCCAGAGCTTTGCGGACATAGTCCACTTCATCATAGGAACGAAAGGCAATTGGCAGGTTGAGAACCTGGCTGTCACGATAGAAACGACTAAAGGCTCCACCCTGAGCCAAGGCACCGTGCAACTGACCAATACTTATCTTGCGCTGTACGGCACGATCGTCACCCATCACACCACCGGGGAAGATCCGCAGCGACACACGCCCCTCCGTCTGCTTCTCAATCTCGTCACTGGCCGCCCGCAATGCGGAAACCACGCTGGTGCCTTCCGGATAGAGGGTAGAAATACGCAACGTCATGGCCGAGGCCAACGCCGGCAAGCACAGTACGATGAGCCATACAATTCGCAGCATCTTTTCAATCCTTAATCGGAAAAACCAGCTTTAAAAAACGTCATTCAAAATAGTCCGCAGAGTCGTCACGCAAACGCCGGGCATCTCGCTGAGCCACAGTATTCTGCAGAGTCAAACCATGGACCTCAGGGTCCGCGGCGAGCACCTCGTCAAGCAGCCTGTCATGTAACTGCTGATCAAAAACCAGGCGCGCATAGCGTTCAGCATAGAGTGTCTGGGCCATGAGATTCTTTCCCTTGGACAACTTGATGGCTTGCTCAAAATGGAACTTGGCCTTCTCCGGTTGCCCTCCCAGAGATTCTGGCAGGATGCTATTAAGCACGCCCAGATACATATGGGCCTGCCCTTTTTGGTAACTTTCGTCTAGCTCAACCACTCGCTGCATAATCGCATCGACCCGACCCAACTCGCCCACCGCGCCCCAGTCCGCGCTGTTCAGCTGAATGTAGCCTGCCCAGGTAGTACCCAAGGTGAACAACACCGGCACCCGCTTGCCACCCAACTTTTGCAACCGCGACTCAAACTCGTCAATTGGCATACTACGCAGATCGCATAGCTGGCCATCCGCCGCACAGGCGGCGCGGAAAGCATAATCCAGAGCCCGCCCAGACAACTTGCGGGCGCGCTCAGCATCACTTACGAACAAGCCGGCGTAGGCGGAATACAGACTAGCACCACTACTGAGCAATGACTCACTCTCTGGCCAGTTCTCGATCAAGCCATCCACCATCAGCAGGTAAGTAGGCAGACCATCGCCAACCAAAGTGAGGTCATCATGATTAAGAACCCCGTAGGGCAGATTGTCCCCAACCCGGGTAACAGCACAGCCGGCCAGAGCGAGCAGGCATATAGAAACAGTCAGTAGGCGAACAAAAGCAGGCACAGAGCGCTCATTTATTGTGATTAATGGAACAGGGGCAAGCCGCAGCGGCATACAAGGCTTTATAACAGGCAGGCCGAGGCAACTCAAACCTCAGCGAGCATGCATTCGTCGCCATAGCCCGGTAAGCGCCCCCAGCAAACAGCCGGATAACAAGCCGGCAAAATGGGCTTCATTGGCAACAATATCTGTTAGCCCCACCCAGCAGATCACTAGCCAGGCAAGCATCAGGACCACCACAGGACGGGGTATGCCATAGCCAGCTGCGGGGTTCACCCGGCCGTACAGCCACAGATAGCCGAGCAGCCCATAAACCACCCCTGACAAACCACCGAAATTGGGACCACTGGCGACGAACTGGGCGTAGTTCGACAGCGCTGCAGTAACCAGCGTCACCGCCACAAGCTGGGCGGATGACTGGAACCGCTCAATAATGCCGCCCAGAGTTTGCCACCAGAGCAGATTGAAAATGATGTGCAGCAGACCGAAGTGTAACAACATCGGGGTAAACAAACGCCAGGGCTGCTGGGCCAGCACAGCACTGTCTGAAGCGAACATCAACGCCTCGTAGACACTGCCCTGCAAGACAATTGGCGACAGAAATACTGCCACACAGGCAGCGAAGACCACTTTGACCACAGGCCCAAGACCGCGCCACCAGCTACTCAGCAGGCCTCCCTGAGAGCGATCAGTGCGTATCGAGAAACTGGCACCGGAACGCCACGCAGAGGCCTGAAAGCGAGCGGCCAGAGGGTTACGGCCAAACTCCTCGAGCAGATCACGGGCCTCCTGAAAGCGTTCTGGATCAAGCAACAGCAAGGCCACCTCCTGCTGCTGCTCTCGCAGTTCGCTGGCTATGCCCTGATCGCGCAGCACCTGGGCAAATAATCTGGCGATCTGCATATGAGGAAAGCGGGTCAGCTCAATCATTCAGTCTCTCGGTAATGGCGGCTCGCTGTTCCGGCGAAAGCCGCGCCAGTTTCTTTACTTGCCGCCAGAAGCATGGCCAATTGCCGCCACACTCCAGCAGCGCCGCATCAAACAGCGGCACCTGATCATAATAATCACTGACCATATTTAGCTGAGCATTGTTCAATGGCCCGGCAAACCACTGCTGATAAACCGCCAAAGCCGGGGTCTGTTGCAGGGCTGTCTGGTACTCTTGACGAAGGCTGGCAAGGATTTGCTCCCTTGCCTGACGCATCTGCGCCGCCGGAAGACCGGAAGCATACAGGGCTTCGAGGCGCTGACGAGCGCTACCAACCAATACCAGAAACACTCTTTGGGCCTGATCACGCTGCTCCAGCACACGGACCTGAGCCGGGTCACCATGGGCCGCCAGCCAGCGCCGCACTCCCTCACGGGCAACCGCCGTGGCCAAACTCTCATTAAAGCGGGTATCGCCTTTGAGGTAATAGCGCCGGTGCACCAGCTCGTGAAAGATTAACTCGGCAAACCACACGTCATCGCCATCCAACATGGCGCTGGTCAGCGGATCGCTGAACCAACCCAGAGTTGAATAGGCGATTGCCCCAGCGCCAAATACCTGCAGCCCCTTTTCTTCCAACCGCTGCTTGTCTCGCTGGGCGCGAGTGGCGGAAAAGTAACCTCGGTAGCCAGCGCAGCCAATCAGCGGATAACACCACTGATGGGGCTGCAGAGAAAACTCCTCGGCGGCAAACAGATTCCAGACCACCCAGGCCTCAGGCAAGGCAACGTAGTGGCGATAGACCTTTTCAGTGGGCAGTGCCAACCGCTCATTTGCGAAGCTGAGCAACGCCTGACTAAGCTGCAACTGATGACGCTGGTGCTCAGTCAGAAGGTCGCCAGCCAGTGCCTCCTCAAGTGGTTGCCGGTGCCCCATCAGGCCCAAATGACCACCCACAAGGTGGGCGTAATAGCCAGCTTGGCAGCCGCCGAGAGAAAGTAGACAGAGCAGGAAAAAGAGCCTCATGGGCACTGAGTGCATGCCGCCTTCAGGTTGCAGGCTATTGCCATAACAGGCCTCCGCATAGTTGCCGCGATGCTACCGGACTACACAGATGGCGGAAAGCTAACTGCCCAACATGGCCAGAACAGCTCCGTGAGCCTGCCGGGCGAGCTGGTCACGATCTCCATTGGCGGCCATGGGCTCCCCCCAGCTGAGCCGCACAACAACCTGATCACGACGCAGCATCTGCCACAGATGCAGATGAAACTCATCATCACCAACGAAGGCCAATGCGGGATCAAGCTGGCCGTTGCTATCGAGATAGCGCAGCGCCAAGGGCTGGATTGGCACATCGGCCAACGTCGGCGCAGCAAACAACTGAGAAAAGAAGCGCTTTACCGAGCGGCCGTCCGTGGTAGTACCCTCCGGGAACACCAGAATAGTGCGACCAAGCTTCAGATGCTGCGCTATCTCAACACTTTTGCTTTGTGACTCACCACTGCCCCGACGAATAAACAAGGTGCCCACCGCCCGAGCCAACAGGCCAATCAGCGGCCAGTCACGTACCTCAGCCTTGGACAGAAAGTGCACCGACCGCTGCACTCCAATGAGCGGAATATCCAGCCAGGAAACATGGTTGCTAACCAGAAAAGCCGTTCCCTGCTGTGGCACGCCGTTGACCTCCATGCGCACAGCCAGAATATCCAGCAAACAGCGCAACCAGTGGCTGGTAGCTCGCTGCACCAGTGGCCGGTAAGGCCGCCAGAACGCGCCAATCACTGTGGCCAGTAGTAGCCCATAAAAAATATGCAGAACGATGCGCAACAGTCGCCAAAGCCGGCGTAGTTCCGGCCAGATGGCGAAGGCCTGAGGCGCAACCAGGGCGACCATCAGAGCGCCATCTTACTGGCCGGCGCGGGCTGCAGAAAATGCTGCACATACCGGGCGGGCAGATCAGTCACCGATAGCAAAATAAAGAAGTCGATGCAGTTGAAGTCCGGGTCCCAGCAAGGCTCGCCACACACCTGTGCGCCCATGCGCAGATAGGCCTTTAGCAAAGCAGGCATACGCTCTGAGCTATCGTCGCTAGCGCTCAACTGCCGCAGAGGCAAACGTGGTGTCACTCGGAGGCCCGGAGCACTGAGATACCGCTGACCAATCCGGGCGACCATGGCGCCAACATCGTAGCCCTCGTTCAACGCAACACTGGCACATCCAATCAGATGGTCGATTTGCTCCTCAATCATAAACTGCGCCAGCCTTGACCAAAGCACGGCAATTACCGCACCACCCCGATACGCAGGATGAATACAGGTGCGGCCAATCTCAGCCACTTGGCCCGGCAGCCGCGCCAGCATGGCCAAATCAAACTCGCTGGCAGAGTAGAAGCCACCCGCTCGACGGCTAGCTTGCAAGGTCAGTACCCGGGTATAACCAACCAGCTCCCCAGTCCGGGTATCCCAAACCAGCAAATGCAGGCAGTGCTTATCGAAGCGATCCCGATCCAGCCCAAATGGAGCCTTGATACTGGCCCCATACTCCTCAGAGAATATCCGGTAGCGCAGGCGCTGGGCACGGATGATATCGCGCCGCGAACGGCTAAACTCGGCTACAAATCGACTACCACTCTCTGAGACCGCTGGATCTTTTCCCTGAATCTGTAACTTTTCCGCACTGACCACAAACGGTCGAGCCAGAACACTGTTGAGTGCTTTGATCTTTTCCGCTGCCTGAGCAAGCATGCACTACTCCACATCCCCGTTTTCAGCAGTCTGTAAGGACATAGTTGCACCACGGTGAAGTTTGCATGACAGTTCGAGGACAGCCGCCGTTCAGGAGAGAACACCATGAGCCCAGACAGGATGGATAAACCGAAAGTCGCCAGTCGCACCCCCTTTCCTCTGGAAGTTGAGAAGGGTAAAGCCTATTTCTGGTGCAGCTGTGGCCTGAGCGGCAACCAGCCATTCTGTGATGGCAGCCATCAGGGCACGGGCAGAAGCCCGGTCAAATACACCGCTGAAAGAGATAAGATTGTGTTCTTCTGCGGCTGCAAACAGTCGCCCAACGGGCCGCTATGTGATGGCAGCCACAGCCGCCTGCCGCCCGATTCAGACCACTGAGGCACTACCGTGAGCCACTCTCAACGCCATCTCTGGGAAAACCCGTTTCGCCGTCAGGATCCTGCCACGGCAACTCTGGATGCGTGGCGCAACACGCCGTTACTCAGCGACATACCTGCCTCCGTCTGCAACAAGCTGGTCGAACGCACACACCTGCGTCACTACCAGCCGGGCGAGTACCTGTTCCGCGAGGGAGAAGCTGGCGTGTCTGCTGCGGTGATTATTTCCGGCAATATCGCCATCGAGAGCGATGAAAAACGCATTGCTGAACTGCAGCCCGGCGATTTTTTTGGCGAAAGTGCGCTGCTCCAGGATGCACCACGCTCAGCCAGCGCCATTGCTCTTAGCGAGGCCACGGTCTCTTTCCTGGTGCGGTTCCAGCTGGAAGAATTTGTCCGTCACCGCCCTGGAGCGGGCCTGGAAATAATGACAAATCTGGCCCGTCTTCTGGTAGCCCGATTACATCGCGGCAATCGCGGCACTGGAAAAATCAGCAGCGAGGGCGCTGATCAATGAAGCCATGGCTAACGCGCATGGCAATTGGCGTATTCATGGTCGCGGTTGCAGGATACCTGCTAATGCCACTATGGATTGCGGCGTTACTGTGCATCCTTTTCTACTTGATACTGGAGCCCATAGTTGCCAGCCTTCAAGCAGCCGGCGTGCGCAAAGATCTCGCCATTGCCACTGCATTATTGCCACCGCTCATTGCCCTGACTTACTTCGCAGTACATCTTGCGGATGTTGGCAGAGAGTACCTGCCACAACTGGGCCCAGACATTGAACAGTTGCAGCAGGGAATTACCCGCACCGTTGCCAGCTTTGACATACATCTTGAGTCAGCACTAGGCGTACAGCTGCAACTCGCTAATCAGGTTGCAGCGCTGGATTTACGCGGATGGATCCAACCGGAAAGACTACTCGCATCAACCTCCTGGCTAGCCAATGTATTGCTCAACCTGGTGCTAGTGCCTCCACTGGCCTGGTTTTTTCTGCGCGACTACCGAAGCTGGCGTGATCAGGCTCTAAGCCTGCTGCCTAATCACCAGTTCGAGCTGGGCTGGCTGATGTATCACCGAGTGTGCAACCGGCTGCAGGCTTACCTGCGCGGACTGGTACTACAGGCACTAATTCTGGCCAGTATCACTTCAGTTGGCTTCTGGCTGATTGGCATGCCATCACCAATGCTGCTGGGAGCATTAACTGGCATCGCCGGACTAGTACCCTATCTGGGGCCATTGCTGGCAATGATTGCACCGGTGATGATGATGATAGCCGGCCCTGGACTGGACCCCGGTACACTGATGGAAATTATTCTGGTGCTGGCCGTGGGCTTCGCTTTCGACAACGCCGTGGTCATTCCCTTCCTGCTCGCTGGCAGCGTCAATCTGCACCCTGCTGTGGCTATGGTGGCGGTGGTGGTTGCCGGTCATGTGGGCGGCATCACCGGCATGGTGCTGGTGATACCACTACTGGGAATGGTGCGAATCATTGTTGAGACCACATACCGTGGGCTGCAAAGCCCTTAAGGCCCGGCACGGCGCACACTACTGTGCCAGCCAAACTGATCGCCTTTCGCAGTAAGCAGGAAACACATTTGTCACTGTTGTATTGGCATCCGCCAGTGCTCTCTTGCCGCATCGACTGAGCCCACAGGCGGTGCGGTCAAGAGGTTATTGCTCAGCCCGCGCATAATCCGGGACGTTTTATCCACCCAGAGGACTAACCAATGGCCAAAGATGCAGTCGGCTACGCGCTCAGCTCCCTGAACAAGCTGGCCAGCTCCGGAGTACTGGACCGGATCGGTCTACGAAAGTTTGTCGAGCGGATGGCCTACACCCTGACCAAAACCGGGTTCCGCGTGATCACCACCAGCGCCCGCACTTTCAAGGCGTCGAAAAAACTCGACAAGCCGGAGCGGCTGACCGCGCCGGGACACACCACTGACCTGTTCGATCTGAACATCACCGAAGAGCAGCAAATGATCCGCGACTCGGTGCAAGCCTTTGCCCGCGACATGCTGCGCCCGGCCGGAGAAAAGGCCGATATGGCCAGCGCCACCAGCGACGAAACGCTGGCTGCTGCACTGGAGTTGGGGCTCAACTTCTTTGCCGTGCCCGAGTCACTGGGCGGAGCTGCCGGCGAGCGCTCTACTGTTACCGGCATGCTTGTAGCGGAAGATCTGGCCCATGGAGACATGGGGCAAGCAGTAGCCATTCTGGCGCCCATTGGTGTTGCTAACGCCCTCACCGCCTGGGGCAGCGCTGATCAGCAAGCCCGCTACTTGCCCGCCTTCACCGAAGACAAGCCACCCAAAGCGGCAATTGCAGTGGCAGAGCCAAGCCCTCTGTTTGACCCGGCCCAACTGGCCACCACGGCGAGCAAAGATGGCGACGACTACGTGCTCAATGGCAAAAAATCATTGGTACCCCTCGCCGCTGAGGCCGAGCTATTCCTTGTTGCTGCGCAGACCGATGATGGCCCCGCCGTATTTATCGTCGAGGGCGGCACCGCAGGACTGAGCTGCGGCGAAGATCCAACCATGGGGATTCGCGCTGCGGGCTGCCGACCCTTGCTGCTTGAGAATGTGCGCGTACCAGCAAGCAACCGACTGGGCGATACGGATTTTGATTACCGTGCGTTTATCGACTTGGGGACGCTGGCCTGGTGTGCGCTGGCTATCGGCGCCTGTCAGGGAGTGATGGATTATGTGATTCCCTACTGTAACGAGCGCAAAGCCTTTGGTGAGCCAATCAGCTACCGTCAGGCGGTGGCCTTTATCATCGCCGATATGGCCATCGAAATTGATTCCATGCGCATGCTCACCTACCGCGCAGCCTGTCGCGCAGAACAAGGCAAGTCGTTCCAGCGCGAAGCCTACCTGGCCCGCACCCTGGTAAAAGACAAAGCAATGAAAATCGGCACGGACGGCGTTCAACTGCTCGGTGGACATGGCTTTACCCATGAGTATCCAGTAGAGCGCTGGTATCGCGATCTGCGTGTGCTTGGTGTCGCCTTCGGCGGCTTGCACCTTTAATCACGGGAGACAGACGACATGAATATCGAAATCCCGAAGAAATTTCGCCCGATCATCAACAATGCCCATCAAGTGGCATTGAGTGTATTCCGGCCCATCTCGCGCAAATATGATCGAGCCGAGCACGAATACCCGAAAGAGCTGGATATGCTCGCCTCGGTACTTGATGGCTTCAACGAGGGAGACCCGGAATCCAGTGCTGGCGCCAGTCAGACTGGTAAGGGCCGAATCGCCGACGATGGTTCGGTAAAAAATGGTGCCAATATGAGCACCTGCCTTGGGGCACTGGAGCTCGCCTATGGCGATACTGGTTTCCTGCTGGCCATGCCCCGTCAGGGCCTCGGTAATGCTGCAATTGCAGCGGTGGCAAACGACGAGCAGCTTGAGCGCTTCAAGGGCAAGTGGGCGGCCATGGCAATCACCGAACCAGGCTGCGGCTCAGACTCAGCTGCCATTCGCACCACCGCAATCAAGGACGGCGATCACTATGTCCTGAATGGCGAAAAAATTTATGTCACCTCCGGTCAGCGCGCTGACTGCGTGGTGGTCTGGGCAACACTGGATCCATCACTGGGTCGTGCGGCGATCAAGTCCTTTGTCGTCGAGTGGGGCACCGAGGGTATGGAACTGGCCCGTCTTGAACACAAGCTGGGCATCCGTGCTTCCGATACTGCGGCTATTAACTTCACTGATTGCCGTGTGCCAGCGGAAAATCTGCTCGGCAACCCGGAAATTGATGTGGCCAAGGGTTTTGCCGGTGTCATGGAAACCTTTGACAACACCAGACCACTGGTCGCCTGCTTCGCGCTCGGCTGCTCCCGTGCGTCACTCGACCGCATCCGCGAACTGCTCAAGGAGCATGTCACGCTGAACTATGGCGCGCCGGTGGATAACACCAGTGCCATTGAGGCTGAGATCTACAAAATGGAAGCGGATTGGGAAGCCACCTACTGGTTGGCCGTCAAGGCAGCCTGGATGGCGGACAACAAAAAATCCAACTCCCTGGAAGCGTCAATCTCGAAAGCAAAAGCCGGCCGGGTGGGCAATTACATCACCCTGCGCTGTGTCGAGCTGGCCGGAACCATCGGCTATGGCGAAGATGAACTGCTGGAGAAATGGGCTCGCGACTCAAAGATTCTCGACATCTTTGAAGGCACCCAACAGATCCAGCAGCTGATTATTGCCCGTCGCCTGCTTGGCCTGTCGTCAAAAGAGCTGAAATAACAGCTTGTCTGAGCCGGGAGGGCGAGAGCCTTCCCGGTTTTTTGCCCGGCTTATAAGGCGACCCCTTCAAAAATAACGCACCCGAACCCGGATTGAGATATTTGTCATCCTTTCTTCTGTGATGAATCTGCCGCAGTTATTCTGCACAATGCCCTCGATAAAGCATTTCCCGAAGTCATGGAGAACAATAACAATGCGTTTGCCCCGCCGTACCATGCTATCAGCTTGGTTGATTCCTGCCTTGCTTAGCATGTCAGCGACTCTTTATGCCGCAGAAGGCACCGTAATCATTGCTCGCGACTGCGACTACGTGCTGCTTGACTCTCCAGAGGGACAGATCCTGATCAAGATGATCAAGGGTGAGCGCCCGAAGGCCGGAGATAAGCTGGCCGGCAAGCTGGAGCGCGGCTTTAGCGAGCTAACCAATAAGCGCACCTCCGAGACCATGAAAGTGTGGGTCGATCAAGTGGACCCCAGCGGCAGCAAGGCGTTAATGCACTACAGCCAGTACTGCGACAACTGACAAGATAAGTCGGCCATGGCAAAAATCCGCGCAAATAGAGCAGAACAGTGTCGCCACAATCAGCTGAGTTCGTCGTAATCAGTAAATCGGCGAGCTTGGAACTGTGCAGATCGTTTCGTCATACCAGCCTGCACGGCTTCAATCTGATTAGCCGATCCCAACAGCTTTTTCTGCAGCTCCTCCTCCAGCTCCAGTCCTTCCAGTGCTGCACCATGACGACTGTGCTCAAGTAAGTATTTGGCCAGGCTAACTGCCTCCGGATTACGCCCGGCAATTTCTCTAGCCATGGCCATGGCATCAGCTACCGGGTCCTCGCTAATCCGGGTAATCAAGCCAATACGGGCAGCTTCTTCCGCCTCGACAATCCGGCCTGTGAAAGTAAGCTCCTTGGCCACATCAAGACGGACCAGATCACGCAAGGTCTGCGAGCCTGACATATCCGGTATTAGCCCCCATTTAATTTCCATTACGGACATACGGGTATCCGGCGCTGCAATTCGTATATCTGCACCAAGTGCGATCTGAATTCCGCCGCCAAAAACCACTCCATGAAGCGCGCAGATCACCGGCACCGGCACCTGCTTCCACAGATAGCCCGGTTGCTGGTAATAGTTTGGCCAGAAGCCTGCCTTTTCGCCGTCAAAAAAGGCATTAATGAAATCCGGGCTGGAGAAGTTAGCCAGATCCAGACCTGCACAAAAACCACGCCCATTACCGGAAATGACCACTGCGCGCACTTCACGGTTCTGTTTCAGGGAGCTCGCAGCGGCAATAATGGCCTCAAACATGGCTGGACTAAGGGCATTCATTTTGTCAGGGCGATTCAGCACCACATGGGCAACATGATCTTCAATGGAAATCTGCACCAGCTCAGACATCGGTAACACTCCGGGTATGTCAGTTGCAGGCAAGTATGCCGCCGGCGCGAGATATAGGCATTGACCCGCCCCCTGACCGGAATGATCAGCGCCAGATACCAGCCCTCTGTTTAACGCCTTGATCCACATTCCGTTGTACAATGCCGCGTTTCAATGACTGGCGAGATTCTGATGAGCGCACAGGTGGCAGTAGTAATGGGCTCCCGCTCCGACTGGGAAACCATGAAGGAAGCAGTAGAAGCCCTGAAAACCTTTGGGATTTCCTACCATGCAGAGGTAGTAAGTGCCCACAGAACGCCTGAGCGTCTGTTCGAGTTCAGCCGCAGCGCCCATGGTGACGGCTATCAGGTAATTATCGCCGGCGCCGGCGGTGCTGCCCACCTGCCGGGCATGATCGCCTCCATGACACCACTGCCGGTTTTGGGCGTGCCGGTGCAGAGTAAAGCCCTGTCCGGCCTGGATAGCCTGCTGTCCATCGTCCAGATGCCCAAGGGCGTGGCTGTGGGTACCTTGGCTATCGGCTCCGCCGGCGCCTTTAATGCCGGCCTGCTTGCCGTACAGATTCTGGCTGCGACCGATCCAGTGTTACAGCAGAGTCTGGTGAACTGGAAACAGGCCCGCAATGACGAGGTGCGGGCCAACTGCTCGCTGGAAGATATCTAATGCACGTGTTGGTTATTGGCGCTGGCCAGCTCAGTCTGATGCTGGCCGAAGCAGGCTCACGGCTTGGCATTCAGGTGGACAGGCTCGACCCGTTTAGCGGTGACCTGCGCCATGGCACCAGCCTGGATGTGGCCAACTACGACCTTGACACCCTACTGGCCCGCGCCGACATCCTGACCGCTGAAATCGAGCATCTTCCAGATAATGCTCTGGTTCAGAAGCTGATGTCAGCACCGCGCTTTCCCGGGGCCCGAGCCCTGCGCCTGATCGCTGACCGACTGCCACAAAAACAACTGCTTGATGAGCTGGAAGTGCCAAGCGCTCCCTGGTTGAACTGCGACAGCGCCAGCGCGCTGGACCAAGCCACTGAAAGATTCAACGGCGAGATGGTGCTAAAGCGCCGTCGTGGCGGCTACGATGGCCGCGGTACTCTGTTGTGCGACTCTGACACACCACGCCCGGGCGATGACTGGATCGGCGATACCATTGTTGAGCAGCGCATTCCTTTTCTGCGCGAGCTATCCATCGTCGGTGCGCGCAACAACAAAGGCGAGTGTGTCTTCTACCCGCTCACCGAAAACCTGCATCGTAACGGCATCCTGCGCCTGAGCCTGGCGCCGGTGGCGGTACCCGAAGTCATGCAGCGCAGTGCAGAGGATTCACTGCGAAAGATCATGTCTGCACTCGACTATGTCGGCGTCATGGCGCTGGAGTGTTTCGATACCGGCGATCAGCTGCTCGCCAACGAAGTGGCACCACGGGTGCACAACTCTGGCCACTGGACTCAAGCAGGCACCGATATTTGTCAGTTTGCCCTGCATCTGCGAGCCCTTACCGGTTTACCGATGCCAACACCCACGGTGTTTGGTCCACACGCCATGGTTAACCTGATCGGCACCAGCTTTACCGATGCACTGCAGTATTCAGCTGGACACCGCCTGCATTGGTACGGCAAGGAACCAAGACCGGGCAGAAAGGTTGGCCATATCAATATGGAAAACCACAGTGCCGACGCATTGCGCCAGCACGCTCATGCGCTTTTGAATGAATTGCTTGAGCAAGACTGAAAATTAGAGGATTTTCCCGTCTGCGGGTCAGGGCTTGGCGGGAGATTCAAAAAACGTCCGCAGGCGCTCGCGCATTTTTGGATCAATGGCACAGAACATCTGCCGCCCTTGGCGGCTGGTGGTAATCAGCCCTGCATCCACCAGCTCCTTGATGTGGTGCGATACCGTGGGCGCACCAATATTCAGGCGTTTAATCCCCTCCGCCAGTAAGCAGCCCGCCGGGACTTGATCAACGGACGCCTCCCGTCCCTGCTCCCAGTAGCTGACGAACTCATGATAGATCGCCAGTCGGTTAGGGTGGGACAGCGCCTTGAAAGCCCGTGCCAGAGTATCGGAATCAGTCATGCAAGCCTCAGGTGGTTCAAATCTCGGTGGTCTGTCCGGGCCAATTACGGGCAAACCCCCACTTACGCCAGAATTTTAGTTTGACGGTTATCGAACGATAATATAGTTTGATCGTTATCGAATAGAATCCTACCCCCGCGCACCGCGTCGGGTAAACCACCAAGGAGACTAAAATGTCATTTGCTGAAACTCTGGGCCAACCCCTCACCCTACCCTGTGGCGTAACCCTGCCAAACCGTTTCGGCAAATCTGCCATGAGTGAAACCCTTGGCACCATCGACAATCACGCCACTGAAGAACTGGTGCGCCTGTATGGCCGCTGGGCGGACGGAGGCACAGGCCTGGTGATTACCGGCAACATCATGATCGATCAGCGTCACCTCGGTGAGCCGCACAATGTGGTGGTCGAGGATGAGCGTGATATGCAGATACTCAAGCGCTGGGCTGAGGCTGGCACACGCCAGGGGAATCAGCTTTGGGTGCAGCTCAATCATCCCGGTAAGCAGATTCCGAAAATGCTCGCCACCGGTGACACCCTAAGCCCATCGGCGATTCCATTTCGCAAGGAACTAAGCCCCCATTTCAAAGCTCCCCGAGCACTCACTGAAGAGGAAATCCTCGACATCATCGCTCGCTTCGCGCGCAGCGCCGCAATCATTAAGAAAGCGGGCTTCACCGGTGTGCAGATTCACGGCGCCCATGGCTATCTGGTCAGCCAGTTTCTATCCGGGCATCACAATCAGCGCCAGGATCGCTGGGGCGGTTCGCTGGAAAACCGGATGCGCTTTCCGCTGGAAATATATCGCGCCATTCGCGCTGAGGTAGGCAAAGACTACCCGATCAGTATCAAGCTCAACTCTGCGGATTTTCAGCGCGGTGGCTTTACGGAAGAAGAGTCCATGACTGTTGCCGAAACTCTGGCGAAGGAAGGTCTGGACCTGCTGGAAATTTCCGGTGGCACCTATGAGGCGCCCACCATGTCCGGAAAAGATGTGCGTGACTCCACTTTGCAGCGGGAGGCATATTTTCTGGAATATGCGGAAAAAATTCGCGCACGAGTATCCATTCCACTGATGGTCACCGGCGGCTTCCGCACGTCGGAGGGCATGGGTGCTGCGCTAGAAAGTGGCGCTACGGATATCGTCGGCCTGGCCCGACCACTGGCAGTGGAACCGGATCTGCCGAAACGAATTCTTGCCGGCGAGTCAGTACATAGTGTGGTGACGCCGCGACGCACTGGCATCAAGGCAATTGATGATATGGCCATGATGGAAGTGATCTGGTTTGCCCGTCAGCTACATCGCATGGGCAAGGGCAAGGAGCCTATTCGTAACGAAAGCGTGCTGATGGCCATGATCCGTAGCATGGTCATGGTAGCCATTCGCTCATCGCGGACCAAACGGATGCGGTTACGGGCCAATTGACAGTCTGCCGGTGCCCCTGACGGGGCATCGGCCTGACACTCACTTGCTTTGGTCTCTACTGATTAAAGGCTTGCGGCAAGTTCAGATCCCTGACGAATAGCACGTTTGGCATCCAGTTCTGCGGCCAGCTCAGCACCACCAATCAGATGATACTTTGTCTTGCCGTCGCTGTTCTCGCGATATAACTCACGCAGAGACTCCTGACCAGCGCAAATGACCACGTTATCCACTTCCAGCAACTGCGACTCACCACCTACCGTGATGTGCAGCCCCTGATCGTCGATGCGGTCATAGCTGACACCGCCAATCATTTCCACGCCCTTCATTTTCAGCACAGCGCGGTGCACCCAACCCGAGGTGCGCCCCAGATCCTTGCCCAGTGCAGAGGCCTTGCGCTGCAACAGATAAAGTTTGCGCGCTGATGGATGGGGCTCACCACGCTCCAGACCACCGGGTTGGTCGGAATGGAAACTAACCCCCCACTCCTGCATCCAGTCTTCCAGAGGTTGTGGCTGAGACTCGGTGGCGTCATGGGCAAGAAACTCACCCACATCAAAACCGATACCGCCGGCACCGATCAGCGCCACCCGATTACCGACGCTACGCTTGCCCAGTAATACATCGGTATACAGCATCACCATCGGATGATCGACGCCGGGAATGCCCGGACGTCGCGGGGTGACACCGGTGGCAACGATCACATCTTCAAAACCTTCCTTCTCCAGCTCGCCGTCGTTGATACGACGGTTTAACACCAGCTTGACCCCGGTCTTCTCGATACGTTTGCCAAAGTAGCGAATGGTTTCCCAGAACTCCTCCTTGCCAGGAATGCGCGCGGCCATATTGAACTGACCGCCAATACGATCACTGGCATCGAACAAAGTAACATCATGGCCACGCTCCGCCGCCACCGTGGCCGCTGCCAGACCCGCGGGACCAGCCCCCACCACGGCAATTTTTTTCGGCTTGCGCGCTTTCAGATAAACCAGTTCGGTTTCATGACAAGCCTGTGGATTAACCAGACAGGACGCACGCTTGAGACTAAAGGTGTGGTCAAGGCATGCCTGGTTGCAGGCAATACAGGTGTTGATTTCATCTACCCGACCTTCCGCGGCCTTGTTCACCCAATGGGCGTCAGCAAGCATGGGGCGCGCCATGGACACCATATCTGCTTTACCGTCGGCAAGAATCTGCTCCGCCACATCCGGCATATTAATCCGGTTCGAAGCAATCACCGGAATCGATACCACCTCCTTGACCTGCGCGGTGACATCGACGAATGCCGCACGTGGCACCGAGGTAACAATGGTCGGCACCCGTGCTTCGTGCCAGCCAATACCCGTATTAAGAATATTAACGCCTGCCTTCTCCAGCTCCTTGGCCAGCGACAGCACTTCCTCGCGGGTGGAGCCTTCCGGCACCAGATCAATCATCGACATGCGGAAAACAACGATAAAATCCTTACCACAGGCCTTCCGTACAGCTTCAACAATTTCAACTGGAAAGCGGCGGCGATTTTCACTGCTGCCACCATATTCATCCGTCCGCTTGTTGGAGCGTGGCGCGGTAAACTGGTTAATCAGATAGCCTTCGCTACCCATCAACTCGACACCGTCATAGCCCGCTTTTTTGGCAAGCTTTGCCGCATTGGCGAAATCCTTCACCGTCTGTTTCACCTGTTTGGTGGTCAACGCTTTTGGCTTGAACGGGTTGATCGGCGATTTGATCGACGAGGCAGACTTGGACCATGGCACATAGCTGTACCGTCCGGCATGCAGCAACTGCAAACAGATCTTGCCACCTGCGTCATGTACCGCCTTGGTCACCGGCCGATGACTGAGCGCGTCGGCCAGATTAATCATGCTGCCGGAAAATGGATAGAACCAGCCGCTGCGGTTCGGGTTAAAACCGCCAGTAATGATCAGGCCAACACCGCCACGGGCGCGCTCGGCAAAATATTCCGCCAGTTTACCGCGATGCCAGATACGGTCCTCCAGGCCAGTGTGCATAGAGCCCATCACTACCCGGTTTTTAAGGGTGGTAAAACCAAGATCAAGCGGAGCAAGCAGGTGTGGGAACGCGGTCATGAGCATCTCCATAACAGGTAACGTGGCCCGAGCCGGGCATCTGGACAGCGTCAAGATAGGAGGGTATCTTGACGCTGTCAAGTTTCATTGCCCAGCCACAGGAGTCCGCATGGCCAACCACAGCCCCTATCACCATGGCGACCTGCGCAGCGCCCTGCTGCAGGAAGCCAACGTGATGCTCAGGGAAAGTGGCATCGACGGCCTGTCCCTGCGTCAGCTGGCAGAGCGGGTTGGGGTATCGCGGATGGCGCCTTACCACCACTTCAAGGACAAACACGAGCTGCTCTGTGCGCTGGCCGCTGAGGGATTTCGCGAGCTGGACAAACTCATTGAGCAGGCCGCCCCGGCCAGCTCTTTAGAAACACAGGAGTTACACACCACATTGGCTAGGTTTGTCCGCGACTATGTGCATTTTGCGGTGGACAACCCGGACCGCTACGAGCTGATGTTTGGTCGACCGATCTGGAAAGGCGCCAACCCCAGCGCAGAACTGAAAGAAACCGCGTTTGCCTGTTTTCGCCATTATGCCGAGCGCATCGGCACCTTGATTGGCGAGCAGCGCCTGCCCAAGGGCAGCAAGCCGCTGCGCCTGGCTCAGGCCAGCTGGGCAACGCTGCACGGCCTGTGCCGCCTGATGATTGACGGCATCTATGTTAATCAGACCGATATGGAGGAAGTCAGCCATGAAGCGGTCAGGCTGATGCTCGCCGTACTGACGCCGAACCGGGGCTGAGGCTTTACCAGAGTATCCCGTGCACTGCACAATCGATCGATAGTCTCTCTGGAAGAAAAATGAAGCGACCCATACTGGCTCTACTGATTTTTGGCCTGCTTTTAGCTGCCTCGCTAAGCTGGTGGTACCGTCCCTGGGCAACCTACTCCCCTAACGTTATGACCCGCCTACTGGCCCCTGAATACCGGCTACACAACTTCCGCAAGATGGAGAGTGTATTTCCATTCCGGACGATTCCCGCCAGCAACGAACCTTTCACCTTCCCGAGTGGACAAGCCTCATTGCCACAGCAGTTCGTCCACGATGGACGGATGGTTGATACATTCGAGTTCATGCTGCGCACTCAAACCACCGGCCTGATGGTGCTGCATCAAGGCACCAATATGTTCGAGCAGTATTATCTTGAAGCCACTCAAAAGGATCGCTTCACTTCCTGGTCGGTAGCCAAGTCTGTTGTCGGCACACTGACGGCCATTGCTCTGAAGGACGGCCATATTGCCAGTCTCGACGATCAGGTGAAGCAGTATGTCAGTGAGCTGGATGGCGCCGCCTGGGGAGAGGTCCCCATCCGCGACTTGCTGCGCATGGCCAGCGGCATTCAGTTTGATGAAATCTACGATGAAAAATTTTCAGACATCAACATGTTGTTCTATCGCACCTTCCTGCTTGGCGAGGGAGTACGCGACGTCATTGCCGACCTGCCTGCAGAGGGACCGTCTGGAGAATCTTTTCACTACATCAGTCCGAACTCGCAGATTCTTGGCTGGGTGCTGGAGAGTGCCGTTGGCAAGCCCGTTAGTGAGTATGCAGCTGAGGCCCTTTGGCAACCTCTGGGCATGCAGGACGAAGCCATCTGGAATCTGGATCAGGGCGGTGTGGAGCTGGCCTTCTGCTGCCTCAACATGACGCTGCGCGACTACAGCAAACTTGGCCAGCTCTACCTGCAACAGGGCGTCTGGAAAGGCAAGCAGTTACTGCCCGAAGGTTGGGTCCAGCAAGCCAGTCATCGCCCGGAACCGTGGCTGGCCGCAGGTAATGGCTACCCGGAACGGGGCTATGGCTATCACCTGTGGGTGCCGAAAAATCCCGATGAGGAATTTTTCTTTAACGGCGTCTGGGGGCAGACCGTATGGGTGTCGGAAAAACACCATATCGTGATTACCAAGACCAGCGTTGACCCGCTATTTCGCGAACATATGGCAGAGGTGATTTCTTTTATGCGGGCGGTGAGCCAACACGTGTCGGGACAGGCAGAAGGGGGTCCCGGCTGACCCCCCTTAAACGATTGCTATAGACCGAACTGCAGCTCAGCCAGACGCGCATACAGCGGGTTGCTATGTAGTAATTCTGCGTGCGTGCCTACCGCCTGCACCCTGCCCTGATCCATTACTGCGATCCGCCCTGCCCCCGTCACTGTGGCAAGACGATGGGCAATCACCAGCGTGGTACGACCTTCCATCAAACGGTCCATGGCCTGCTGCACCAGATGCTCACTTTGAGCATCAAGGGCACTGGTTGCCTCATCCAATAAAAGAATCGGCGCATCCGCCAACACTGCCCGAGCGATAGCGATACGTTGCTTCTGGCCACCGGAAAGGCCGATGCCACCATCTCCTATGCGAGTCTGATAACCCTGCGGCAGCTGCTGAATAAATTCTTCTGCATTGGCAGCACGGGCGGCATCTTCAATTTCCGCCATGCTGGCCTCTGGCCGGCCATAGCGAAGATTATCTTCAATGCTGCCGTAAAAAAGAGCGGGCTGCTGCGGCACCATGGCGAAGCAGCGCCGCAAGTCTGCCGGGTTCAGCGTGCGGATATCCACACCATCAAGCAAAATCTGACCCTGCTGGGGATCAGCAAAACGCAGCAGCAAATCAAACAAGGTGGTTTTGCCCGCTCCGGAAGGACCGACCAAAGCCAGCGTTTCACCGGGCAATACCTTCAAGCTGACAGCATCCAACGCTGCCTGATCCGGTCGCCCGGGATAGAAAAAAGTCACCTGATCAAGCTGCAGACCTCCCTCAATTTCTGCTGGAAGATGTTGCAGATTCTGCGCCGGCGGGGCAATTTCACTACGCGATTGAAGCAGCTCGACAATGCGCTCTGCAGCGCCTGCAGCTCGCTGCAACTCACCAATCACTTCACTGATAGAGCCCACCGCAGAACCAACAATCACCGCGTAAAAAACAAACGCTGCCAGCTCACCTCCACTGATGCGCCCTTCAATCACGTCCATGCCGCCCACCCACAGCATGACGCCGACAGCCCCCAACACCAATACAATGACCACCACAATGAGCAGCGAGCGCTGCACGATACGGCGTCGTGCCACCGCAAAAGCGTCTTCAACCACGCCTGCAAACCGAGCCCGGTCATAGGGCTCATGATTAAACGCCTGAACGGTTTTAATCTGGCCAAGCATTTCACCAACGTAGCTGCCCACATCGGCCAAACGATCCTGACTACTACGGGAAAGACCTCGCACCCGGCGACCAAAAATAATGATCGGTGCCACCACCAGCGGCACGGAAACCATAACAATCAGGGTCAACTTAAGATTGGTGATAAACAGCCAGATAATGCCACCGACCATCATCAATGTGTTGCGCAGTGCCATCGATACAGAAGAACCGATCACCGATTGCAGCAAGGTGGTATCTGCGGTGAGTCGAGACTGAATTTCCAGACCACGATTCTGATCGAAAAAGCCGGGATGCAGAGTCAGCAAATGGTCAAACACCCGGCGACGTATATCTGCCACCACGCGCTCACCAAGCCAGGACACCAGATAGAAACGTGCAAAGGTACCGATGGCCAGAGCCACCACCAAAGCGAAAAAGATCAGCACAGCCTGATTGAGCTGGTCTGGGCGACCCGCTGCCAGGCCGTCGTCGATCAGCAGCCGCAGCCCCTGACCAATAGACAAGGTGATGGTGGCAGTAAACAGTAGCGCCAGCGAGGCACCGGCCACCGCCCAGTGATAGGGGGCTAGCCACTGCAGGGCGAAGCGGAACAGGCTCAACGGAGGAGTACGGGACTCAGGCATCTTCTTCAGGCTTATTCAGGGAGGCGAATTATGCCGCAATCAGGTCGAAATCGCGTGATCTTTTCCCCTGAAATTAAAAGGCCGGGCAAAGCCCGGCCTTTTAATAGCTGTGGGTGAGAAGGGATTACTTCTCAACGATCGCTGTCACGCCCTGACCGCCGGCGGCGCAAATCGAGATCAGCACCCGTCCTTTACCGGCTTCGTTGACCAGCTTGGCGGCATTAGCGAGGATCCGGCCACCGGTAGCAGCAAACGGATGGCCCGCTGCCAGCGAGCTGCCCTTGACGTTCAGCTTGCTGCGATCAATGGAACCCAGCGGCTTGTCACGGCCCAGACGCCCCTTGCAGAAGCTCTCGTCTTCCCAGGCTTTCAGGGTGGACAGTACCTGCGAAGCAAAGGCTTCATGGATCTCGTAGTAGTCAAAGTCCTGCAGGGTGATACCAGCCTTATCCAGCATGCGCGGCACAGCGTAGGCAGGAGCCAGCAGCAGGCCCTCTTTTTTCTTCAGGAAGTCTACAGCGGCAGCTTCACCGAAGGTCAGGTAAGCCAGTACCGGCAGACCCTTTTCCTTGGCCCACTCTTCCGAAGCCAGCAGCACTGCAGAAGCCCCGTCGGTCAGCGGAGTGGAGTTGGCGGCGGTCATGGTGCCACCTTCGCCGCCAAATACCGGCTTCAGAGTAGCCAGCTTTTCCAGAGTGGAATCACCGCGCATGTTGTTGTCGCGATCCAGTCCCTTGAATGGCGTGATCAGATCATCCTGCCAGCCCTCTGCATAGGACTTGGCCAGATTCTGGTGCGACTGCCAGGCCAGCTTGTCCTGCTCTGCGCGGGGAATGCCCCACTCGGCCGCAGTAATGGCCTGATGCTCACCCATGGATAGGCCAGTACGCGGCTCACCATTTTTCGGCACATCAGGCATAAACCACTTCGGGTTCAGCAGCTTCACCGCAAGCTTGGCTTTTTCACCGTTGGTTTTGGCCTTATTGATGGCCATGAAAATCTTGCGCTTCTCTTCATTGACACCGATTGGTGCATCCGACGTGGTGTCCACGCCACAGGCCACGGCACACTCTATCTGGCCAAGTGCGATCTTGTTTGCCACCAGAATAGCGGCCTCCAGGCCGGTACCACAGGCCTGCTGGACATCATAGGCGGGGGTTTCCGGCGCCAGTTTTGACCCCAGCACGCACTCGCGCACCAGGTTGAAATCACGGGAATGCTTCATTACCGCGCCACCAGCCACTTCCCCAAGAACTTCGCCCTTCAGGTTGAAGCGGTCTACCAGGCCGTCAATGGCGGCGGTCAGCATTTCCTGATTAGAGACGCCAAAGTACGCGGTATTGGAGCGGGCAAATGGAATACGGTTACCACCGATGATGGCTACCCTGCGAACACTTTTTCCTGCCAGCATGTCTTTTCTCCTGTGATGGGCGGCGTAAAATTGATCGCCAACTATACATTAAACGGCGGCAGTCTAGCGGCATCTGCCAAGGCGCCGGTTGGCTGTTCAGACGAGAGCGTGAAGGCCATCGGTCAATAACCGTTCAGCGCAGCAATGTTTCAATACGCGCCACTCGGGATGCTACAGTGCACCCCCCAACCCTCCTACACCGACTCAAGCCAGAGGTCATGAATATGAGCGACGTCTATCAGGCCATTGCCAATTCTTCTGTGGGCAACAAGATCTTAAGCTCGCTGAACCTGCCAATCCCGGCAATTCTCGACCGCTACGCGCCAGACCAGACCTCCTTCATCAAGGGCGATGTAATTGTGGGTGCCGCACCAGGCAGCAAGGCCATCACCACCGTACTGGCCACCCTGAAGGGGGCAACGGAAGCCAACCTGCACACCCTGGCCGGCCTTGCCGCCGAGGCTGACGTGCAAAAGGCGGCAGGCACTGCCGGTGTCAGCGTCAGCAACTACACGGCCAACAAGGAAGACTCACAAAGATTCAAAGGTCTGGTTTTTGACGCTACCGGCGTCAGCAACACCGCAGAGCTGCGCGCCCTGTATGACTTTTTCCATCCGCTGACCCGCAAGCTGGGCAGCTGCGGCCGGGTTGTCATTATTGGTCGCATCCCAGAGAACTGCTCGCTGGAGCAGCGCATTGCCCAGCGCGGCCTTGAAGGCCTGATCAAGAGCCTTGGCAAGGAAATCAAGAAAGCCTCAATTGCCAACCTGATCTATGTGGATGATGGCGCCGAGACCCAGATTGCTTCGCCGCTGCAATTCTTCCTGTCGCCCAAATCAGCCTATGTGTCTGGACAGGTAGTGCGCGTTGGTGCCGCTGATTTTGCCGCTGACGGCTTTAACTGGAACAAACCACTGACCGGCAAGACCGCACTGGTTACCGGTGCCGCTCGCGGCATTGGCGCTTCGATCGCTGAAGTGCTGGCCCGTGATGGTGCCAAGGTTATCGTGCTTGATATTCCACCCATGGCCGAGGACCTCAAAAAGGTAGCCAGTCAGATCGGAGGCATCGCACTGGAAGGTGACATTACCGCCGCCGATGCACCGACAAAAATTTCCGCTGCTGCCATGGAGCATGGCGGTCTGGATATCATAGTCCACAACGCCGGCGTCACCCGCGACAAGACCATGGCTGGCATGCCGGACAAGTTCTGGGACATGGTGATTGATATCAACATCGGCTCGGAAGAGCGTATCAATGCCCAGTTGCTCAAGGATGGTAGTCTGAAAGACGGCGGCCGCATCGTTTGCGTCAGCTCCATTTCCGGCATCGCCGGCAACATGGGCCAGACCAACTATGCCACCTCCAAGGCAGCGGTGATTGGTATGGTGCAGGGCATGGCTGCGGATCTGCTGGGCCGCAATATCACCATTAACGCAGTAGCACCAGGCTTTATCGAAACCCAAATGACCGCAGCGATTCCCTTTGCCATCCGCGAAGCAGGTCGTCGCATGAACTCCATGAGCCAGGGCGGTCAGCCGGTGGATGTGGCAGAGACGATTTCCTTCTTCGCCAGCCCCGCCTCGCAGGGCATGACCGGCAATATCGTTCGGGTTTGTGGCCAGAGTCTGATCGGCGCCTGATCATCATTAGGGCATAAAAAACGGGCGCCTCGGCGCCCGTTTTTGTTAGCAGACCCTGATCGGTCAGCTGCCAACCAGCTCAATACGATCATCTTGAATAACAATTCTGCCCTGCTTGTATAAGCCACCTATGGCCTTCTTGAAATTGCCCTTGCTAACACCAAACATGGCACTGATTTTCTCCGGCGGGCTTTTGTCGTTAAGGTGTAGCACCCCGTCATGCTCACGCAATTTAGCCAGAATCTGATCGGCCAGACTGCTCGCTGCCTGCTCACCAACCGCCTGCAAGCTCAAGCTGATCTTGCCATCGACCCGCAACTCCTTAATAAAACCGGGCTCGCGCATGCCACTACGAACAAACTTGAACAGCTCATTCTTGTGGATCAGCCCCCAGTGACGATTGTTGATAATCGCCTTGAAACCCATCTCTGTGGCGCTAACCAGCAGCAAATCCACCTGCTGGCCGACCCGGTAGCGTGCAGGCTCCTGATCCAGATGGCGGTCCAGCCGAGCGGTGGCGGTAATCCGACCTTTGCGCTTGTCGAGGAATACATAGACGACACAGTAGTCCCCCACCTGAAGCGGACGCTGCTCCTCCGAGTGAGGCAACAACAGGTCCTTGGGTAGGCCCCAATCCAAAAACAGGCCAACCGAATTGATATCCACCACCTTCAGACTGGCAAACTCGCCAACCTGCACTTTGGGAGTTTCAGTGGTTGCCACCAGACGGTCTTCGCTATCGAAGTAGACGAACACATCAAGCGAATCACCTGGCGCACAGGGCTGATCATTGGGGATATAGCGGGATGGCAGCAGAATAGAGCTGTCGTCATCACCAGCAAGGAACAGACCAAAGTCACTGCGCCTGATAACCTGCAAGCGATTCATTCGTCCAACGGCAACCATGATAATCTCTCCGCAGCGGGGCGACAGTTTAACCAGAATATTCGGCGATTACCCAATGACATACACATCGGTGCAGACAGAAAAATGCCCGTGCCAAGTCAGATCATGCGCTTCGTTACGTATCTTGCTAGAGTCTTAATCTGTGCAAAAGGCATTATGCACCCCTTTTCGGCAAGATAGAGATCAGAAACTGTCAGGAGCTGTACACAATGATTGAGGCCGTCTGGCTGACTTTCGCCTTTACTATGGGCATGTTGGTGCGAGCAGTTGGCCTGCCACCGCTGGTTGGCTATTTAGCGGCTGGGTTTGCACTCGCCGCAGCCGGACAATTTATTGATGTGCCGCTGGAAAACGGCAAGATTCTTCAGCACATTGCTCACCTCGGCGTATTGCTACTGCTGTTTACCGTCGGCCTGAAGTTAAAGCTGAAAAGTCTGATTAGTGCCGAAGTTATTGGCGGCGGCCTGCTCCACTTCACTATCACCACCGCCATATTCACCCCGGCACTTTGGCTGCTGGCAGATCTGGACCTGCGCACCAGCATACTGCTGGGTATCGCACTATCTTTCTCAAGCACGGTACTAGCCGCCAAGGTGTTGGAAGCAAAGCGAGAACTACGCGCGTTTCACGGCCGCGTAGCCATTGGCATCCTTATTGTTCAGGACCTGATCGCCCTGCTGGTTATGAGTATCGCCGGAGGGGCAACTCCCTCTGCCTGGGCACTGTTGGTATTTCTAATCCCTCTTCTACGGCCACTGCTATACCGCCTGCTGGACTCCAGCGGCCACGAGGAACTGATGCTGCTGTTCGGTCTGTTGCTTGCGCTGGCAGCCGGCGGCTATGGCTTTGAGTCAGTGGGCCTGAGTTCTGAGCTTGGCGCCCTGCTATTTGGCGCACTACTGGCAAATCACCCTCGGGCCAAAGAACTGTCAGACTCTCTGTGGGGAATCAAGGAAGTTTTTCTAGTTGGCTTTTTCCTGCAAATTGGCATGGGTGGCCTGCCCGATGGCAAGGCCATGATCATGGCACTGGCCTTTGCTCTGGTGCTGCCATTGAAAGGCATATTGTTCTTTTTCCTGCTGCTGTTCTTCCGGCTGCGTTCGCGCAGCGCCTTTCTGAGCAGCCTCACCCTGACCAACTACAGCGAATTTGGCCTCATTGTTGCCAGTGTCGTATTACCTGAATGGATGGTTCCTCTGGCCCTGACAGTAGCTCTGTCATTTATGGTGTCGGCGCCCTTAAATCGTATTGCCCACCCACTGTATGAGTCTCTGGCAGATCGACTTTCACCCTTTGAACGCAACCTGCATCACCCCGACGAACAGCCAATCTCACTGCCCAATACCAGAGTGCTGATTATGGGTATGGGGCGCACCGGTAGCGCCGCCTATGACCACATCAAGGAACTGGAGCCACGGCTTATGGGGCTCGATTCAGACCCTTCAAAAATGCAAACACATGAAGATAACGGCAGAGATGTTTTCTTTGCCGATGCGGAAGACCCGGTATTCTGGGAGCGACTGAGCATGCCGCAGGTGGAAGCGGTCATTTTGGCAATGAGCGATATCGAAGCCAAGGTGATTGCCGCACGTAAATTACGCGAATGTGGCTTCAAGGGCTTGATCGTTGCCCATACCATGTTTCCCGATGAAGCAGAGGCTATTCGTCATGCCGGTGCTGATCATGCCTACCTGACTTTCAGCGAAGCTGGCGTTGGTTTGGCCGAGCGGGTACGTTACCAAATCGAATCCAATGTTCAGAACTCGGGCAGCGCAACATGACATCACTCTATTTGAGCGATATTCACTTCCACGCCATTCTGATCACTGCGCTATGCACTATCGCCACCGTGCTGGCCCATTACGAAACGCTAATTGCACTGATCAAGCGGGGCCGCTTATTCAGTAACTACGGAAGACGGCATATTCTGACGTTGGTGTTCGGCCTGCTTGCCTCCCACCTTGTTGGTATGGCCATTTTTGGTGTCGGCATATTTGCTTTACTGCAGTTCCCGGAAGCCGGGTTCCTCATGGGTGCCCAAGACCAATCACTGATGGAATGCATTTACTTTGCAGCCATTAGCTACTCCACCCTTGGTTATGGAGATGTCACCCCTCAGGGACCAGTCAGGCTGATTGCTTCAATCACTTCCCTGACTGGCTTTATGATGATCACCTGGTCTGCCTCTGCCACTTTTCTGGAAATGCAGCGACGTTGGTGACGACTTGCAGACTACTGACTATCGAACCGTCAGCCCCTGATCACCGATGTCCTGAGGATCCAGCAAGGACAGAAACTTGACCACATCCAGTTTGCTACCCTTGAGCTGCACATCACCACTGGCGATGCCACGTAACAGACCAGCCTCTCCGGCCAGGACACGATCCAGGAATGCTTTTTCCATACTCAAGGTGGCACTCACGGGCAGCTCCTCCGCCACATTTTCATGCACCTGAGCGACACCACGGCGCACCTCCACCGCGTGATAGGCATTGATATCGGTAAATTCAAAAGCCACCACCAACTCGGTATCTTCTGCCTTATCAGCATCCAGATGCAGCGCCATGCCGTTCAGCCATACCATCGGCGGGAAGTTCTGCATCATGGTGATCGACATAAATGGTCGTTTCATACCTTCTGCCAACGCAGCCACGTCCAGCTCGCCTTCAAGCTCCATGGCCGAAGTCAGATACCAGTTGCGCCAGTTGATATTCATGCTGGCATAACCAAGCTTACGCAGGGCTGCGGCCTTGATCCGCCGCGCTTCCATATCATCGTGATTAATCCGCACCACAGGTGTCAGCAGCTCCGCAGCCCACTGGTAATCGCCCGCAGAAAATGCGTCATTGGCAGCCTGCATCACTTGATCCCGGCCGCCCATCATGGCCACCATGCGTTGCGCTTTTTCCAGTGGCGGAGTGGGGTCAAGCGTGGTTGGATCACCATCGAACCAACCCAGATAGCCATTGTATATCTGCCGCACAGCATGCTTCACCGTGCCGTAGTACTCACGCAGGTAGGGACCGTAATCACGCAGATGGGGAGGGAACTTCACCAATTCGACCAGCTCGTCGGGGGTGTAGCCCTTGTTCATATAGCGAATGGTCTGATCATGGATATAGGCAATGCCATCGCGGGTCATGCGCAATACTTCTTCAACTTTTTCTGCGCCGATGACAGGCTGGCCATGGGCAGGCACCATCGCCTCTGCACGGAAACTGCGCAAAGTGTCCAATGCCTTCACCCACTGCACCGGATCACGGAACTTTGTTCCGCGCAGGGTATGTATGTTCGGTAGAGTCGGCCCCTGGATGACCTCCGCAGACAACAGGATGTTCTCCTCCGGCAGCCAGATGGCAATTTCATCCTCCGCCTCTGAGGGCACATGCACCATCTGCATCAGCACGCCAGCGATGCGTAGCTCAACCTCGTCAGAGAAAGTGCGGGTTGGCGGAATAAAGGTAGAACCGGGATCATTTTCCAGATCCACTACCGGCGTTGGACCAATACCGCCATTCATGCCCACCATTTCATCCGGGCTCTCGATTGCCAAAGCGACGCCGAACGAATAGCCAGAACGTAGCGACAGGATCGGCCCAACCGTAGCGCCCTGCATCACCACATGCTCCACCAGACTTTCGTGGGCAATGATCTCAACTTCGCCACGCTCGACCTGCTCCGCAGAGACAAAAGCAGCGGTGCCGTTAATATGGTCCGGGTGGTGGTGGGTGTAGATAATCGCCTTCACCGGCTTATCGGTAATACGCCGGAACTCTGCCATGACCTGCTCAGACTGGGGTGTGGACTCGCCCACATCAATAATGATCAGACCATCGTCGCCCTCGATCATGATGGTGTTGGCAAGGTTCCAGCCAACCGCGGAATAGATTCGCTCGCCGATCTGATATACCTGCTTATCAAAATGACGTGTATGTTCCGCCAGCTCCGGGTGCAGCTGGTATTCCTGAGATATCGGCGGCGGTGCCTGATCGCAGCCGGACAGGGCAGTAGCAGCCATCAAGGTGATGAGCAGTGAGCGTGTCATGACAGTGTCTCCAATAATGTCTCTGCACAGTCTGTACCCATTGCCACCCAGTCATCCAATGCATTATTTGTTTACTTTTAATGCGTAATGCGCATTATAAAGTGATGGATACCCGCCAACTTCAGCACTTTCTTGCCCTGCTCGAACACAGCAACTTCGCCCGCGCGGCGGATGCGGTACACCTGTCGCAGCCAGCCTTCAGCCGCAGCATCCAGCAACTGGAGCAGCAACTTGGCGTCAGTCTGTTTGACCGCGGCCGCCATGGCGCCTCTCCAACCGTGTATGCCCGCGCCGCCCTGCCCCATGTGCGCGCCCTGTTTGCCGCGCGAGAAGCATTGATGCAGGAGATTCAGGCAGTACAGGGACTGGAAACCGGCGAGCTGGCAGTGGGTACCGGCCCCTACCCCGCCATCGGCCTGATGGACCATATTGCCGCTGGATTTGTCGACCGCTACCCGGGGATTCGTTTACGACTACATACCGCCAACTGGGAAGCATTACGCCACGACCTGCTGGCCCATGAGATCGAACTGTTTGTTGCCGACACCCGTGAACTCAGCGAGGACCCGGCGCTGACCATCACTCCCCTACCTCAACCCGCCGGGGTCATATTCTGTCGCCACGATCACCCGCTAGCCGGGCGAGGTAACCTGCAGTGGTCTGCCCTACTGCAGTTCCCGTTCGCGTTGACCCGGCTGCCGGATGCCATCGAAGCAACCCTGCAACAATTAAGCGCACCCCACGGCGGTCTGACCCGGCGCATCGAATGTGACAACGTCGCCATGCTGGTGGCCATGGTGGCTGGCAGTGACGCCATCAGCATGGCCCCGGTCAACGTCATCCGCACACAACTGGCGGCGGGCTCACTGATTGACTTGCCAGTACAGGGAGTTGAGCAGATACAAACCCGTTACGGCCTGGTCCACAGGCGCGAGCGCCAGCTGTCGCCAGCCGCCTCGGCATTCAGGCAGTTATTACTGCAGGCCGCCACAGACACGGCGGCCTGAGATCACTTCACGTCCTCGTCGGACTTCAGCTTGCGATACTCAATCGGCGTCATGCCGACCCAGCGTTTGAAAGCACGATAAAACGTGCTCGGCTCGGAAAAGCCAGTCAGATATACGATCTCATCAATATTTTCATCTGTGCCCGCCAACAGCCGCTTGGCCAACTTGCAACGATACTCCGCCACCAACTGGTTAAAGTTGGTACCGGCATCCGCCAGACGGGTACGCAGCTGACGCGGCTTGATGCCCAGACGCGCGGCGACCTCTTCCAGATTGGCATGGCCACTTTCAAGCAACTCGGCTACAAGTCGACTGACCTGGTAAACCAGATCCTGCTTTTCCAGCCGCGCCATCTGCTCGCTGGCCAGCCGCTCATGCAGCTGCAGCAACTCAGGCTCATGATGCGCGGATGGCAGATCCATTAACTTGCGATCAAAGAAAATACCCACATCCCGCATTTCAAATTTAACCGGGCAGCCGAACACCCGCTCGTACTCACGCTGGTCAGCATGTCGTGGATGACTAAAGTGCACTTCGATGGGAATGAAGGCGCCATCGGTGACAAAGCTGAAAAACTTGATTACGCCGACAGATGCACATTCGTTCAGATGGGCCAGCTTTCTGCTCCACAGCATTTGCTTGAGGAACATCCGCTCGCCGTGATCCACCAATTCTGCGTTGGCCGCATCAGATAGCAGACGCTGATAATCCAGCGCCCGCTTAAGCCCCTCGCCAAAGGTGGGGCTGGACAGAAACAGATACTCCAGCACCTGACCTTTAAAGATCGGCATATGCGGGCCGATATGCAGGCCCACATGGGGGTCTCCGGAAACTTCTTCCATGGCCTGCCAGAACCACTCCTGCGCATCATGGGGGGTGCGCAGCTCCGGCAGGGTCAGAATGGATTTGTCGAGGCCTACCTTGGCCAGAACTGCATCCGCGTCGACGCCCGCATTCTGCATCGCCTTATAAGCCATGCGCAGCAGCACACCGGAGTCAGTCAGAGTGGTCATCGGCAGGTGGTTTCCCGAGGTATACAAGAGCGCCGAATGTATCACAGGGCACCCCCGCACCGGAACCGCAGGGCGCGCCGGCCAATCGCCTTCTCAGGATGCCTGACTATACTTTGCGCCAATCTACTGCAGGGGAGCTGCCTCCATGACCGAACTCGCTATCCGTGACCTGCGCAATGCGCCATCCATGCTGCCGCTATTTGCCAAGGCGGTAATTCGCGCCGGCGTCAAGCCAGGCAAGAACCCGGAGCTGCCGGCGATCGGCGCCAGACTGAGTGACCTTGTGCTGGACCCGAAACATTTGGCTGCCTATCGCAAGGTGTGCGGCTTCAACAGCAAGGGCACTTTGCCGATCACCTATCCGCACATGCATGCCCACCCACTGTTTATGACCCTGCTACTGGATGAACGCTTCCCGTTCCCAGCCATGGGGCTGGTTCATGTGCGTAACCGCATCACTCAGTTCCGTCCAATCCAGGAACGTGAGCAACTGGACGTGGAATGCCGCTTCGGCGCTTTGGAGAAACGGGAGTCCGGTTACGAGTTTTCCATTCTCACCAGCGTCAGCACTGCCGGTGAACAGGTCTGGGAAAGCGAGTCCTTCATGTTGTTCCGCACTGGTGGCGGTGGCAGCAGCAAGAAAAAGGACACACCTCAGGCTGAGCCAGTTACCGGCGCCAAGGAATGGTCTGTGCCTGGTGATGTGGGTCGTCGCTATGGGGCCGTATCCGGTGACCGCAACCCGATCCACCTGTACCCGCTAACCGCCAAGCTGTTCGGCTTCAAGCGCCAGATTGCCCACGGCATGTGGTCAAAGGCGCGCTGCCTGGCAGAGCTGGAAGCACAGTTCCCGCAAACTGCTTTTAGCGTCGACGTCAGCTTCAAGCTGCCGCTATTTATTCCCGCCAAGGTGAAGTTTGCGCAACAGGAAGTCGCCGACGGCATGGACTTCCGTCTGCTCGGCGCAGATGGCATCAAGCCACATCTGGCCGGTGAGATCCGCACCATCGAAAACTGATTTTCATTATGCTGAAACCGGACTTGCGCCGGCCTCTGCACAAACAAAAACAGCGGCGCTGTCAGCAGCGCCGCTGTTTTTTGTCAGCATGATGCCTGTAGCAATCAGCTCTGGTCAGATTTCTTCACAGTTTCACGGGCGTCTTCCGCCACATCCATGACGTCATCGGCAAAACCGCCTATCTCAGCAGTAATATCACGCACCAGCTGATAGATGGTGTCACGATCCACTTCCTTGTCCTCCTGCTCAATAAACCCGCGAGCATAGTCCACGACCATATTATGAATATTCTCAACCCGCACCGTGCCTGACTTCACTGTACTTTCCAGCACGCTACGCACGGTATCGATTATCTTGATCATTCTGCTCTCCGGTCAGGCTGTTGCCAGCTCCGCTTTCGGCTTGCCATTCGGCAATGACAGACGCATTACCTTACGCAGCACCGAACCGAACTGACGGTGTAACGGCTTGCTGTTGTAAGGCAAACCATACTTTTTACAGATGGCCTGCACCTCAGCGGATGCCTCAGCATACCGGTTGCTGGGCATGTCTGGAAACAGGTGATGCTCCATCTGGTGGCTAAGGTTACCGCTCATGATATGCATCAGCTTGCCACCGGAGATATTGGCCGAGCCCAGCAGCTGGCGCAGATACCAGTGCGCCTTGTCCTCGTTCTCCACATCTTCCGGCAGGAAGTCCTCGACACCGTCCGGGAAGTGGCCACAGAAGATAATCATGTAAGCCCACAGGTTACGGATCAGGTTGGCAGTAATGTTGCCCGTCAATACCGGCAGGAAGAAGGGGCCGGCCAGCAGCGGGAACAGGACATAGTCCTTTACCACCTGCTTGCGAACTTTCTTACCGATATGTTTCAGCTGACCCCACGCTTCCTTGACGCTTTTTTCGCCCGTGCGCACACGCTCGAACTCCACATCATGAAGAGCAACCCCCCACTGAAAGAAAGTGGCCAGCATGGCGTTGGTCACCGGCTGAGCCAGATGGGCGGGATGCCAAGGCTGCTTCTCGCTCATCCGCAAAATGCCGTAACCCACGTCGCGATCCATACCCACCACGTTGGTCCACTTGTGGTGCATATAGTTATGGGAATGCTGCCACTGGTCAGACGGGCAAACATTGTCCCACTCCCAAGTAGAAGAATGGATCTGCGGATCACGCATCCAGTCCCACTGACCGTGGATAACGTTATGACCAATTTCCATGTTTTCCAGAATCTTGGCCACCCCCAGCATGGCCGTGCCAGCCAACCAGGCTGGCGGCAGAATGCCGGCAAATAGCAGGCCGCGACCACCTACTTCAAGGGCACGCTGTACCTTGATCATACGGCGAATATAACGGGCATCGTTTTCGCCCAGACTATCCATAATTTTCTTGCGAACCGCCTCAATCTCGGCGCCAAACTGCTGCACCTGAGCATCAGTCAGGTCCACCGGCAAACGGCGTGCACGAGCTTTCTCAATCAGGCTGGAATCGATTTTCATTGCTGCAGTCATGATGGCTCTCCTTACAATTCGAGGGTAACGTTGCCGGCTGCGGCACAAACACAAATGCGCACCATATCGCCGCTTTCTCCAAATACTTCGCCGCTGGTCAGATCACGCACCTGGCCTTCTTTCAGGGTCACCAGACAACCCTGACAAATGCCCATGCGGCAGCCATGCTTGGGCATTAAGCCGGCCTGTTCGGCCACCTCCAGCAGAGGCTTGTCGCCGGCGCCTTCGGCAACCCGTTCGCTATTCCAAAAACGCACTTCGCCGCCAGCGCCGGCAGCAACTGTTTTCAGCACCGGGCGGAAATTCTCCTGCTTTAGCTGGTCTGCCAGACCGGCTTGCTGCCAATGGGCCGCCGTCGCATCCATCAATGCTGCGGGGCCGCAGGCATAGGCCAGACGCTCTGCCCAATCCGGGCACAGCGCATCAAGCTGCGCTGCGGAAAAATGCTGATCACCACGGCTGCGGGTAAGCTGGTCCAGTGTTTTCCAACCGTGAGCCAGAGACAGGCCACGGCGCTCCTCGGCAAACAGATTGTGGGCGTCATCCGGGCTGTAGTGCAGATGCACTACATCTGCCATCTGACCGCTGGCCGCCATGGCCCGCAGCATGCCCATTACCGGGGTAATGCCACTGCCGGCAGTGACAAACAGCAGCTTGGGCAGCTCCCCCTGCGGCAAAACAAAGTCACCAGCCGCCTGGTCAAGCATGACCACCATGCCCACCTGAGCATTGCAGTTCAGCCAGGTGGACACCTGTCCACCATCAATCGCATTAACGGTGATCGTGAATGTATCGTTGCGACCGGCCTTAGCCGAGCTCACCGAGTAGCAGCGCCAGTGACGCACACCATCCACATCGATGCCGAGACGAACATACTGGCCAGGACGCGCGCCCTGCCATTGGTGATTTGGCCGGATTTCCAGTGAAACAGCCCGATCAGACTCGCGAACCAGACGCTCAATACGACCACGCAGACCAGCGCCAAGCAGCGGATTAATTAGCTCAAGATAGGATTCCGGCAGCACAGGAGTGGCTATCCAGTGGCCGATTCGGGTCAGTGGTCGAAGCGCTGAAATCATCGTCTTGTCACCATGAAAGTTAACATGTGTGCACAATAATGCCCGACCACATATAAAGTCAACGACTGTTCACAAAATATATATATATCTTTGTAATTCATTGGGTTGCAGGAATGGCAGAGAATTTCACTGTGGTTACAGCTGTGTTTTCCGGTACAATCACCCACAATTTGAGGCTATCGGACATGGGCATGACCAGAGTGACCCGGCGTCGCAGCCGCCATGAAGAAGAAGAAAACGACACCGGACGCCGGGACATGCGCAAGCAGCGTACCCGTCGTGCCCTGCTGGATGCTGCCCTGGAGCTAATGCAAGGTGAGCAGAGCTTCAATAGCATCAGCCTGCGGGAAGTCGCCAGAAATGCCGGCGTCGTACCCACCGCCTTCTATCGCCACTTCCGCGATATGGACGAGCTGGGACTGACTTTGGTGGAGGAAGCCCTGCGCGCCCTGCGCCAGATGATGCGCGAAGCCCGCAGCGCGCCTCTGCCGGCCACCAGTTTGATCAACCGTTCGGTGCAGACCTATATCGGCTACGTTCAGGCCAATCGTGACTACTTCCAGTTTCTTGCCAAGGAACGCTTCGGTGGCAGCCGCGCCCTGCGCACCGCTGTTCGTCAGGGCACGGCACTGTTTATCAGTGAACTCGCCACCGATCTGGCGCGCTTCCCGACAGCCAACCGGCTGAGCACCGAAGAGTTGCAGATGATCTCTTCACTGATCGTCAACATCATGATCTCCACCACTGAGCAGCTGCTCGACCTGCCTCCGGACAATGACGCCGAGGTAGACTGGTTGCACGATCAGGCGGCCCAGCAGATGCGCCTTGTATTCCTCGGTTCCATGCAGTGGAAACCGAAGAGTGAACGGGAAAAGCAAAAGGCACTGGCGCAAGGCTGATACTTCTTGATGCAACGAATCACCGATTACCGTCGTCTTTTTCTTGACCAGGTGCCCATGCTGGATGTGCGTGCTCCAGTTGAATTTTCCGGTGGTGCCTTCCCCTATAGCGATAACATCGCTCTGCTCAATGACGACGAACGCCACCGCATTGGCATTTGCTACAAACAGCATGGCCAGCAAGCGGCAATAGAGCTAGGCCAGCAACTGGTTGGCGGTCAGGTCCGTGAAGCCCGAGTATCCGCCTGGAAGGAGTGGATCAAGCAGCACCCCGATGGCGTGCTGTACTGTTTTCGCGGCGGCCTGCGTTCCCAGACAGTGCAGCAGTGGTTACATGACGATGGCGTTGATATCCCGCTGGTTCACGGTGGCTATAAAGCAATGCGGCGCTTTTTGCTGACCGAGCTGGACAACCAGATCAAACAATTGCCTTTGCTGGTTCTGTGCGGCCCAACCGGCAGTGGCAAAACCCGAGTCATTGAGAAACTGGATAACAGTATTGACCTGGAAGGCATTGCCCATCATCGCGGCTCCGCTTTTGGCCGTCGCCCGGGGGGGCAACCGGCTCAGATCGACTTTGAAAACACCCTGTCCGCAATCATGCTGAAGCAGTCCATCGCCAACCATCGCCAAATCATCCTCGAGGATGAGAGCAGACTGATTGGCCGTTGTTACTTGCCACTCCCCCTGCAAGAACGCATTCGTGATGGCGCCAGAGTACTGATTGAAGAGTCCCTGGACAGCCGGGTAGAAGTCACTCTGGAAGATTATGTGCTTGGCCCATTGGCGGAGTATCGCCATTGGTTTGCTGATCAGGCCGAAGAAAAGCTTGGCACAGAACTACTCGATAGCATTGACCGTATCCGCCGCCGTCTGGGTGGCGCCCGCCACCAACAGTTGCGCGGCCTGCTGGTAGAGGCGCTAAAGCAACAGCAGAGCAAAGACGATACCAGCCTCCACCGGCTGTGGATTAAGCCGCTACTACGCGACTATTACGACCCGATGTATGACTATATGCTGCAGCAACGGACCGGCCAGATTTTGTTTCAGGGCAGCCGGGAAGACGTGCAGCAGTGGTTACAGGCAGCACACTAGAAGCATCATCCGCCCCATGTCTTGCCGGACACATGGAATCAGGCGGCACAGTCCGGTGTTTCTCCCCATTGAACGGAGAGCAATATGAACAAGCGATTTATGGCCGCCATGGTGGTCCTGTGTACAGCATTTTCCATTGCAGCCTGCAGCCCCTCCAGCGAAGAAAAGCCGGTGCTGGTTTTCAGCGCCATACCGGATCAGGACGAGGCACGCCTGATGACTCGCTTCAATAAAGTGGCGAACTACCTGAGTGATGCCCTGGAAATTGAAGTGCGCTACGTCCCGGTTAAATCCTACTCTGCTTCTGTTACTGCATTTCGCAATAACGAAATTCAGTTAGCCTGGTTTGGCGGACTATCGGGCGTTCAAGCCACACAGCTGGTACCTGGCAGCTATGCCATCGCTCAAGGCGTGGAAGATCCTCAGTACGTCAGCTACTTTATTGCCCACGCAGACACCGGGTTACAGCCCAGTGAGGGCTTCCCCGAGGGTATAGAGGGACGCAGCTTCACTTTTGGCTCCAAAAGCTCTACTTCCGGCCGGTTGATGCCAGAGTTTTTCTTGCGTGAGCAATACGGCAAATCGCCAGAGGAAATTTTCAGCCGGGTAGGTTTCAGCGGAGACCACAGCGCCACCATCGCATTGGTGCAAAGTGGTGCCTATGAGGTGGGTGCACTGAGCTATCAGGTATGGGACAGGGAGCTGGCCGAAGGCAAGGTCGACCCGGATAAAGTACGTGTTATCTGGACCACGCCTCCCTATCCGGATTATCACTGGGTAATTCGCGGCGATGTCGAGCAGAAATTCGGCGAAGGGTTTGCTGACAAGGTCCGTCAGGCCCTGCTTGATCTGGATGATCGCGATGTACTGGACAGTTTTCCAAGAGAAAAATTTATTCCGGCCAGCAATGAGGACTTTCTTCCCATTCTGGAAACCGCCCGCAGTCTTGGCCTAATGGATTAATTGGCGGAGACGTTAACGTGTTTCAGTTTAATCAGCACACCCTGCAAAGACAGGGTGTGACTGTACTGCAATCACTTAACCTGACTATTCAGCAAGGTGAAAAAGTCGCCTTGCTGGGTGTCAGTGGCGCGGGCAAGTCCACCCTGCTGGAAGCGCTGCGCCTGCAACAGCCAGATCAGGTTGCCTGGTGCCCACAGCAGGGCGCTCTGGTCCCCATGCTTAGTGTGTTTCACAACATTTATATGGGCGCACTGGAACGTCATGCCGCCGTGTATAACCTGATTAATCTGATTCGACCGCTGCGCCGCGAGCTTGAAGCCGTGACACAGCTGGCAGCTGAGTTGGGCATCAGTGAAAAGTTACGTACTAGTGTCGACCGCCTGTCCGGTGGCCAGGCACAGCGTACTGCACTGGGCCGTGCGCTATTCAGCCAACGTCCTGTGCTGCTGGCTGACGAGCCGGTTTCCAGCGTCGATGAACACCATGCACAGTCACTGCTCATGCTGGCGCTGGCACGCCACGACACCGCCGTGGTTGCTCTGCATGATCGTCAGCTGGCGCTGAATTGCTGCGATCGAATTATTGGCTTGAAAAGCGGCCAGATTGTTATCGATGGCGCCAGCAACCAGTTGTCGAAGCATGATCTCGACATACTTTACCAACGCCGATGAACACCACTGCCAGTGGTTTTCGTCGCACCACCTTATGGCTTGGACTGGCAGGCCTGCTGGCTCTCTTTGTTGCAGATATCAGCATCACTACCCGCGACCCGGGCATGGAGCTGGGCCGTATCAGCAGCGGCTTTCTCAGTCCTGACTTTTTTGCTACCGAGCAAATTGGTAGTGCGCTTGGCTATACCCTTTCGTTTGCTGTTCAGGGTGTGACGCTGGGTTTTGTCAGCGGCTTTTTACTGGCTCTACTATGGCGCTGGCGAATGATTCGCGCCTTCAGCGCTACTATCCGGGCCGTTCATGAGTTGTTTTGGGGACTGCTTTTTCTACAGGTTTTTGGGCTTTCCGCCCTAACCGGCCTATTGGCAATTGCCATTCCCTATAGCGGCATTTTTGCCAAAGTCTTCGGCGAGTTCCTTGAAGAAGCAGATCGCGCTCCTGCCCTCGCCCTGACGCCCCGCAGCGATGCCTTCAGCGTATTCCTGTACGCCCGATTGCCTCTGGTCTGGCAGCATATGAAAACCTACGGTGCCTATCGACTGGAGTGTGCCGTTCGAGCATCGGCGATTCTTGGCTTTATCGGCTTGCCCACCATCGGCTTTCACCTGGAGACCGCCTTTCGACAGGGTGATTACAGCAGTGGAGCCGCACTACTGTATTTGTTTCTTGGCATAATTCTGTCCATACGCTGGTGGTTCAGACCATCACTTCTCCCCCTGTGGATAGCCGCCGCTCTGCTCTGGGCGCCACCGCGGGCAAACTACACCGAAGGCGCACTGAGTCGATTTCTCACTGAAGATATTATTCCCGCACCAATGCGTCAGAATGACTGGCAATGGCATCAGCTGACTGACTGGCTATTAATGCTCGCCCGGGAACAGATTCTGCCGGGGCTGGGCAATACTCTGATACTGGGCATGGCGGCCATGTTGATGACTGGCATCATCGCCCTGTTGCTGTTCCCGTTGATTTCATCCCAGTTCGGTAACCGGTTTAGCCGTGCCGGTGGCCATGGACTATTGGTGATCTTCCGCACCTTGCCGGAGTTTCTGCTGGCTTTTGTCTTTGTACTACTGCTTGGCCCGTCCATGTTGCCCGGCATCCTGGCTCTTGCTCTGCATACTGGCGCCATCGTCGCCCACCTCAGTGGCCGCTTCACAGACAGCCTGACTTTACGCAGCGACGCCAGTGGCGGCTTGAATCGTTATGCATTCGAGGTGCTACCAAGAATCTACCCCAATTTTCTTGCATTTTTGCTTTACCGCTGGGAAATCATCATGCGCGAAACCGCAATCCTCGGCATTCTTGGCATAACCACACTGGGATTTTACATTGACTCCGCCTTTAGCGAGCTACGGACCGACCGAGCCGTGGTGCTGATTGCCGCTGGCGTGGCTCTCAACCTTCTGGTTGACGGAATTTCCCGCCGCCTGCGCAGCCACCTGCGACTGCGTAATGGACTTGCTGATCAAAACTGAGGAACCCTTTCTTGCTACCGTCGTCGAACCGGCAACTACTAACCCAGCAATCTGGATTAAACATCATGCGTAATGCTCTGAGTCTGGCCCTGTGTCTGACTAGCTTTGCCACACCCTTGAGCGCTACCGAATTAGCCGATGAAGACGATGTCAGTCTGGCGGTTCCAGCGCTGGAACAGCCGGTGGCTGTCAGCGACGCCATTCCGCTGGAGTTACGGGGAGCGCTGGAGCTTCTTGGTGGCGAAGTGTTACCGGGAGAGTTCGGCACGCTTTATTGGAGGCCAGTGCAGTCCTTCCAAAGCATCGACACGCCGGTGCCGGTACTGGTGGCCCACGGCGAGAGTCCCGGCCCCCGGGTCTGCCTGACCGCAGCGATTCATGGCGATGAGCTGAACGGAATCGAAATGGTGCGCCGCCTGATGTACCAACTTGAACCCGCCAGCATGAGTGGCACGGTTATTGGCATTCCCATAGTCAATCTGGATGGCTTTCGACGCAGCAGCCGCTACCTCTCCGACCGGCGCGATCTCAACCGGCATTTTCCCGGTAGCCCTACAGGCAGTGCAGCGGATCGAACCGGTCATTCCCTTTTCAATCAGGTGATTCGCCAGTGCCAGTTCCTGGTGGACTTGCATACCGGTTCATTGCAGCGCACCAACCTTCCCCAGATCCGCGGAAACCTGAAAGACGAGCACGTTTTTGATTTCAGCCGTCAGTTTGGTGGCATCACCGTACTGCACGGAGTTGGCGCTAAAGGCACCCTGCGTCGGGCAGCGAATGATGTCGGCATTCCAGCCGTCACAATGGAAGCCGGCGGCCCACATCAGCTTGATGAGCAGGCTGTCGACGCTGGCGTGCAGTCCATCGAAACCCTGCTGGAAAATCTTGGCATCCAGAAGAGCAAGCGCTTCTGGAGCGCACCCCAGCCTGTGTTCTATCAATCCGACTGGGTACGAGCAAACCAGGGCGGCATCCTGATGTCGAAAGTCAAACTGGGCGATAAGGTGCGCGAGGGTCAGGTGCTGGGCTCTGTGATTGATCCGGTAACCAATTCCGGCAGTGCGATTCTGGCGCCATTCGATGGCAAGATCCTCGGCATTGCCTTTAATCAAGTGGTACAGACCGGCTTTGCCACACATCACATTGGCGTCGAAAAAGCCGCGCAAGCTGTGCAGGAAGATGCCATAGAAAGAGACCTGACACTGCAGCCCCCTGCTGCGACGCTCAGTGACTGTGTTGCGCAAAGCTCAGCAGAAACCGAGACACAGGAGGGCTCTAGAGAAGCCACCAGCGAATGCTAATCAGCGCGGACGCCATTGCGGCTCCGCACTGTCATTAATACGATTCAACGTACGCGCCAGCACAAACAGAAAGTCAGACAGCCGGTTCAGCCAGCGCAGCGACGTGGCGCTGTGCTGCTGATCACGGACAGCGGCAACCAGAGCACGCTCCGCCCGCCGTGCCACTGTGCGGCACAGGTGGCAAAGCGCAGCGTCAGGATGGCCTCCCGGTAAAACAAATTCGCGCAGTGGTGGCAGCTGCTCGTTTAACTGCTCCACTGCAGCTTCAATCTCGCTCACATCTGCATCCGTCAACCGAGTGGTGCCGGGCACTGCCAGCTCCGCGCCCAGATCGAACAGGCGCTGCTGGACAGTGTCCAGCAGCACAAACTGATCAATAGCCAGGCGGCTACGCAGCATGCCGATCATCGCATTCAGCTCGTCCAGATCACCCAATGCGGCAATCACCGGAGCATCTTTTGGCCAGCGGCTACCATCCGCCAAACCGGTCTCACCACCATCACCTGAGCGGGTTACTACACGGCTGATGCGATTCTTCTCGGTCATTACCAATCCACTCCAACAGACACCATCGTATGACGATCCGGTAACGGGTAAGCATTGTAAACCCCCGGACTGAAACTGCTACTAACGCCATAATCAAATACGGTTTTATCTTCCAGGTTATATACACCGGCACGCATCCAGTAGCCCTTTGGACTAGCCATCTTAAGTTGCAGATCGGAACGCCGGTATGACGGAATTCGCTGGCCAAAGGTATTGCTCTGGTCGTTATCAAAATACTGTCGACCGACATAGCGCTGCGCAACGGACAACGACAACCATGACATCGCCTGCCAGTCCAATCGAGCATAGCCGCTTTGTCGTGGCACCAGAGGCACCTCGTTATCCTTGTATGCACCCTGACTAAAGCGAGCCCGTTGATAGCTGCCATTGACGGTCAGCCAGAGCGATTCTCGTACCTGCCAACGACTGTTCAGTGATGCCCCGTACCGCCGCGTCGGATCCAGATTGATGTTCTCAAAAGCATTGGCGTCATAGTGGATTTCGTTGCGGAAATCACCTTCCCAGAACGTCAACACAGCTCGCTGCCCCGCTTCATGCCAGCCGATTCCTGCGCTGGCCAGGCGCCCAGTTTGCACTTCTAGCGGATCCAGAGAGGTTACAAATAACACCGGGTCTAGCTCGAAAAACTCATCCACCGAAGCAAAGCGCGCGCTTTTTTCAAGATTAGCAAATAACGAAAACTGGTCGTTGATATACTGCCGCAGCCCCAAATTCCACATCTCTGCCGTCTGGCTAATATCGAATGGCTGTGCCTCGGCATCACCACAACAGGGCACCGTGGGAGCGGTCGGGTCATAACGATCTTTTGCCGTGGTATACATCCATTCATGACGGAACCCGGCACTAAGCAATGTGGAGTCGGTCAGTGCCATACTATCCATCAGGTACAAACCCGTATTGCGCTGGACGATATCAATCTGATGGATGGGCTGGTTAAACGAGTTCTTATCCAGCGACACATCCCGCTGGAACTGACTGTCATAGAAATCCAGACCAAGGGTCCACTGATGGGCTACTGCGCCGGTCTGTGAATTACCGGCCAACCGGGGATTTACACTGAAGTGAACAGTTTGCGCTTCCGTGTAACTGGTGTAGCCAAAGCCACCATCAATAAAGTATTGCTGAAGTTTGATGCGCCAGCCGCCATCAACATGTAGCCGCACCGTATCACTCACCTCGAAAACGACACCGGGCAGAATCTGCAAACCTTGCTGATCCGCCCAGTCATTCGGTGTACTTGCACCGCTGGGATCATCTTTCGGTTCATTTATACCGTTTAGCGGGTCGACGCGACGGGCGCCCGGTAACTGCAGCTGCTGGTTGTCTGCCAGAAGCGTCAGTGCGGCATCAACCTCCGCCGTATCTACCCGCCAGTCAGCGAAGGCCGTCTGCTGCTGACTGCGATTATGGTCGCGGTAGCCGTGACTATCGAAAGCCTGCACAGCGGCAAACATACTGTGCTGCTCTTCGCTACGGCCTCCGTAAAGACGCCCACCAACGGTGCCATAATCCCCTGCCAATAGTTCTACCCCGGCACCGGTCTTGTGGCGTTGGCGCGTGACGATATTAATGGCACCACCTACGGCTCCATTGCCGTAGAGCACGGCACCACTAGCTGGAAGAATTTCAATTCGTTCAATAGCGGTGAGCGGAATAGATGAAAAATCCACCGCCGAAAGATCGACATCATTGAGCCGGCGGCCATTCAACAGGATCAGGGTATTCTGAGTGCCAGTGGCGCCAAAGCCGAGAAGGTCGACGCCACTTTCTGCGCCATTGATTCCATAAAAACGACTTCCATTGACGCCGGCCACCGTATCCAGCACATCAGCCAGATTATTGGCAGGAATATCCGCCAGCTCCTGTTGCCCCAGAATAATCGTACCTACCGGCAAAAGATCCGCCACAGGAGTTAGTCGCGACGCACTGATCACCACGTCATCTAGACGCTCGTCAGCAGCCGAAGTTGAAACCAGAAACAGTGCGCAAAGTGCTGCGCCTGCGTAACGCAGAGGGTGTGTGAACATGATTGTCCTCCCGAGTGCACCCGCCGTACATCGGATGCGGCACAGTGAACATTCACCTGCCGCACATTTGCCTCGGGCCGGTATCCGGGCTCCCGGTGTGATCTTGCCAGGTCACCGCCTTCCCATGTTTGCACACAGTGGCATATGGTGACCCATCACCGGTTACCGTTGCGGGGGCAGCGCAGGCATCTCACCTGCTTCCCGTTTAACGCTGGACTTCTTGCGAAGCGGAGCGCACCTCAAGGCGCGGCCACATTAGGGATTCATAGCTGGCAGGTCAAGGATTGATGCGCGGGCAGCGCCAACCCCAACCGCTGGGCCCGGCGTAACAGGTAGCCATTAATAAAATGCAATTCGGTTTCCCTGCCAGCCAAAACATCCGCCAGCATGGACGAGGTATTGGCCGCCGTCTGCCGGGCAATATCCCGACTGCGCTGCAGGGTATCCATGGGCCAGTCCGGGTAACAAGCAGATAGCAACTTATCAACTTCCGATGCTAGCTGTGCCATCTTCTGCTCCCGCTCGGCGCCATCAAGCAGCTCGCCGTTACGGCAGCGATGCAGCGCGGTCAGCGGATTAATCACTGCATTAACCGCCAGTTTCTGCCACTGCGCCCGTTCAATGTCCTGACACCACTTTAGCCCTGGCCAGTGTGGCAAAAGATCAGCTAGCCAACGTGGTGGTATGTCGCCACCATCGCCGATCAAGGTGTCATTCTCGGCGACAACGTGAATATCTTCTGCACTGCGCCAGGCTCCGTCGGTGGTCACCAGATGCAGCACCCGCACCGATGCAGGCACAGGCTCCTCATCCAGAGAACCCATACCGTTCTGCAGGCGCAATATCTGTGCATCTGAACATAGACGAGGTAGCAACGGTTGCAGCGCTAAACGGGTATCTCCGGCCTTCACTGCAACCAGTAAACGTCGGATTGACTCATCCCCGGCGGCCGGCAAAGTGACCCCTTGCTGGCGGCCATCTGCCCATCGCAGCCTGCGCTGCAGAGACCGCCCCTGACGACTGATCACCCGCACATCAAAACCAGCCGCCAATAACCTGCTGGCAGCAAGCGTGCCCATGCTGCCAGCACCAATCAGGTGCCAAATATCAGCCGGCAATCGCCTGCTCGGTGATCCGCTTGCTATCACGGGACGCATCCAGACCACGCATAGAGCGCGTCAGCATCAGCTCCGCATCGATTTCGTCTTTTTCCAAAGCTCGAATCAAGCTGGCGCTGACTGACATCTGGAAAAAGCCACCAGCGGTTTTATAGGCTCGATGGTTAAGACCATCATAGAGTCTGCGAAAGCTGCCCGGTGTGGCATTGGCCGCCTCCGGTTGATGGGTAATCAAACAGAAATGATCAGGGGTAATACGTGCCAGAATATCCATTGGCCGCACCAGCTGACGCAACCGACGACTAAACGCCAGCACCAGCTGCTGCATCAACGCCTTACCATGACGCGATTCATGCTCCGCATAATGATCGATACGAATCATCAACACACAGGCGGCACCACCGCGCTGGCGGGCCTGGCGCAGGGCATCATCCAGACGACGTAGCGCATAATGACGATTGCCATAGCCGGTGAGCGGATCAATGGTGGTTTGTTTACGCAATCTGGCATTGGCATCAATCAATCGCTGATTTTCGATCAGCACCCTATTGTGCAGCCGGGTAATGCGCTCCGCTGCCATCACTCGAGGCAGCAGCTGATCGTTCATTGCTGATTTATTGACGAAGTCGTCCACGCCTTCATCAAACGCGGTTTTCAGGGCGGATACCCCTTCCCTCGCAGTGAGCAGAATCACATAGGTGTAGCGGTTAGTGGACTCATCCAGCTGACGGACGCGCCGGGTAAGTTCCAAACCGTCCATTTCCGGCATCAGCCAATCAGCCACCAGCACTGCAACCGGCCGCTCTTCGAGCAGCTTCAACGCTGCACTGGCGGAAGATGCATGACGAATATCGGTATAGCCGGCCGCTTTCAGGGTGCGCCCGACCACGGCGCTGGAAAACTTGGCGTCATCGACTACCAGAATGCTGACATCGCGGTCATTCATGGGGGAATCAGGATCCTGTTCTTGTTTTTGTCTTGTTCAAGACTATAGCGGTTTGCGGCCGGACTCGTCACCCCGCTTTTCTTACCAGCCAGCACTGTTGCTTGTTATCCACGGCACAAATGCAGACTATATCGGCTTGTTGAATCCCCGGCATGGCAAGACTGGAGCAGTAATTATGTGGATCACCCTGCGCGATGCATGGCTGGCCTATAGTCAGCCCCGGGTTTTGATCATGCTGCTGTTCGGGTTTTCCGCTGGCCTGCCCTTCCTGTTGGTATTCTCCACCCTGTCCGCATGGCTGCGAGATGTCGGCATTGAACGAGCCACCATAGGCTACTTCAGTTGGGTCGGCATACTATTCTCGATAAAAGTACTGTGGTCACCCGTGGTCGACCAGCTACGTCTGCCGTTTCTGAACCGCTGGCTAGGCCAGCGACGTAGCTGGCTGCTGCTTGCCCAGGCAGGCATCATCACCGCCCTGTTGCTAATGACGGCTACCGGCCCGGTCGGCCATCTCGAACGTTTTGCCTGGCTAGCATTGCTGGTGGCGTTCTGCTCCGCCACCCAAGACATCTGCGTGGATGCCTACCGCATTGAATCTGCGCCGGAGGAATTGCAAGGCGCTATGGCCGCCGGCTACATCTTCGGCTACCGGCTGGCGCTACTGGTGGCCGGTGCGGGAGCCTTCTATCTGGCCGAATACTGGTCCTGGGCGATCGCCTATCAGGGCATGGCTGTCTGCATGCTGGTTGGCATAGTCACCACACTTCTGGTTAGAGAGCCAGATATCCCGTCACGGGAGTTCCTCAGTCACGGTGTGGCAGCCTGGCTGCATCAATCGGTGGCCATGCCCTTTATCGAATTCTTCAACCGTTTTGGCCGCCATGCGGCGGTGTTGCTGCTGTTTATTTCGATCTACCGGATCAGTGACATCACCATGGGCGTGATGGCTAACCCCTTCTATCTCGACATGGGTTTCGCCAAGGACGAGATTGCCAACGTGGCCAAGGTTTTCGGATTTTTTATGACCATCGCTGGCTCAGCCATCGGTGGCATTGTGGTGGTTCGCTATGGCATCGCTCGACCACTGATTGTCGGTGCAGCGATGGTTGCAGCCACCAATGTGCTGTTCGCCATAATGGCCGCCAGCACCCCCAACCTGACATGGTTGGCAGCGGTCATTAGTGCCGATAACCTCAGCGCAGGCTTCGCCAATGTTTGCTTTATTGCTTATCTGTCCAGTCTCACCAGCCGCCAGTTCACCGCCACTCAGTACGCCCTGTTCAGTTCATTAATGACCCTGCCGGGCAAGTTCATCGGCGGTTACAGTGGCGAGGTGGTGGATCAGTTCGGCTACCCGATCTTCTTCAGCTACGCGGCCATACTAGGTGTGCCGGCGGTGCTGTTGTCCTGGTATGTCTGGCGGCGCTCAGAGGAAAGCAGCATAGCGACGCATGTCGACTCGACCACCGATGACGATCACTCCCTCCGCCACTAGCCTCGTCAGCTGTCGCTCAGCCGCCGCCCCGGTCATCCCGGAGCGGCCATCGCTGCGAATCACCCGCCACCACGGCAGCTTCGAGCCCTTCGGCAAGGTGCCCATCAAACGACCAACAAAGCGAGCATGGCGGGGAAACCCCGCCTGCGCCGCGATAGCGCCGTAGCTGGCCACTTTGCCCGGCGGGATCGCCGCCATGATCTGATACACGGCGTGAGCAAACTCAGATTGCGGATCGACGGCTACCGGCATAAGGCTTAGCGCAGACCGCCATCCAGATCGATGCAACGACCGGTGAAATAGTCGTTCTCGAAGATAAACAACACGGTCATGCCAATGTTTTCCGGCTCACCAAGACGCTTCAGCGGCACCGCACTGATCAGGCGATCACGGGCTTCCGGCTTCATCGCCGCCAGCATGTCGGTGTTAATGGTGCCCGGCGCCACGGCGCCGGTACGGATGTTGTAGCGCGCCAGCTCCTTTGCCCAGACCTCCGCCAGTGCTGCCACGCCGGACTTGGCGGCTGAATAGTTGGACTGGCCAAAGCTGCCCTGACGGGCCAGCGAGGAAATATTAACGATCACACCTTCTTCAACACCCAGGCGAATCATGTGGGCTGCTGCCTCGCGGCCACACAGGAACACGCCGGTCAGGTTGACATCGATGACCGCCTGCCACTGCTGCAGGCTCATGGTGCTGATTTCACCGTCTTTGGCCTTGACCAGCAGGCCATCGCGGGTGATGCCGGCGTTGTTGACCACACCATGCAGAGCGCCAAAATCGGCAACCACGTCATTGAAGAGCTTGACCACGTCTTCTTCTTTGGCAACGTTGGCAGTATAGGATTTGCCATCGCCGCCAGCCGCCTTGCACTGGGCCACGGTTTCGTCGAGATCAGCCTGATTCAGGTCCACGCAGGCGACTTTGGCGCCCTTGCTGGCAAACATTTTGGCAATGCCCCGGCCCAAACCACGGCCAGCGCCGGTTACCACTACTACCTTGTCTTGCACGTTCATGTTGCTCTCCCGAATCAGATCAGACGAAGCGGCGATTATGGTCAGCGAAGCCCGCGCTTGCCATGACAGGATCGCTCATCCCGGGTTGTCATCGCGGTAGCTTGCGGTTATCAACCAGAAGATTGAGGTAGTGATCTTCTCCGGTCAGAGGGGCTGTTACGGGTTGCCGGGACACGCCGTGAACCCATCCCTGGGGGCTTGCGTTCGGCATCCATGCCTCACACAGTCCCGGCAACCCGTAACAGCCCCTCTGACCTCACTCTTTACTGTTTCCAATCATTGAAAACGTCCGCAAGAAGTAAGATGCAGGCCCTCTGCCGTGGTTGCCCCTTGCCGGGACCATCGAAGCCAGGGATGGCTGAGATGAGCTACAGGGACGTACTTGCCGCGTGTCCCGGCAAGGGGCAACCACGGCAGAGGGCCGGAAAAGATCACTGCCACATCAGCCGCCCCCTTGAAACCCACCACTAACGCCCCCATCAAGCCCTCCACTGGCGAACCCCATTGACTCGGCCAACCGGGTCACTATGATTGGCACTCGCCAAGGCCGAGTGCTAACACTCCCCAGACAGGAGTGCTAACCCGGCCACCCGGCGGACCCTTAAGTCCCCGCCGGTTTCCCGTTGCGAAACATCAACAAGGAGAAACACCGTAATGAACATCCGTCCTTTGCACGATCGCGTGCTGGTACGCCGCGAGGAGGAAGAAACCAAAACCGCCGGCGGTATCGTTCTGCCAGGTTCCGCAGCCGAGAAGCCGAGCCGCGGTGAAGTTATTGCTGCAGGCAAGGGCAAGATCAATGACAAGGGCGAAGTACGCCCACTGGACGTAAAGGTCGGTGACAAAGTCATCTTCGGCCAGTACGCCGGTAGCACCGTCAAGGTGAATGGTGAAGAACTGCTGATTATGAGCGAGAACGAAATTCTCGCCGTTGTCGAAGGCTGATACCACCATCTCCGTTTAAAGCTTAACCAAGGGAAGAATGACCATGGCTAAAGAAGTAATTTTTCGTGACGAAGGCCGCGCCCGTATGCTGCGTGGCGTCAATATCCTTGCTGATGCAGTAAAAGTCACCCTCGGCCCAAAGGGCCGCAACGTAGTATTGGACAAATCCTTCGGCTCACCGCTGATCACCAAAGACGGCGTTACCGTTGCCAAGGAAATTGAACTGGAAGACAAGTTCGAAAACATGGGCGCGCAGATGGTCAAGGAAGTCGCTTCCAAGGCCAATGATGACGCTGGTGACGGTACCACCACTGCCACCGTTCTGGCACAAGCCATCGTTACCGAAGGCCTGAAGTCAGTCACCGCTGGCATGAACCCCATGGACCTCAAGCGCGGCATCGATAAAGCCGTGGAAGCCGTTGTTGAAGAGCTGAAAAAGCTCGCCACTCCGGTAAAAGACCGCAAGGCCATTGAGCAGGTTGCTACCATCTCCGCCAACTCCGATACCAGCGTAGGCAACATCATTGCCGACGCCATGGAGCGTGTTTCCAACCGTGATGGCAAGTTCACCACCGACGGTGTAATCACTGTCGAAGAAGGCCGTGGCCTGCAGGACGAGCTGGAAGTGGTTGAAGGTATGCAGTTCGACCGCGGCTACCTGAGCCCGTACTTTATTAACAATCAGGAAAAAATGTCGGTGGAGCTTGAGCACCCGCACATCCTGCTGGTGGACAAGAAAATCTCCAATATCCGCGAACTGCTGCCAGTACTGGAAGCCGTTGCCAAATCTGGTAAGCCGCTGCTGATCATCGCTGAAGACGTTGAAGGCGAAGCACTGGCCACTCTGGTGGTTAACAACATGCGTGGCATCATCAAGTGCTCTGCGGTTAAAGCACCGGGCTTCGGCGACCGCCGCAAGGCCATGTTGCAGGATATCGCCATCCTGACCGGCGGCACCGTGATCTCCGAAGAAGTTGGCCTGAGCCTGGAGAATGCTTCTCTGGCCGACCTCGGCACCGCCGAGAAGGTCAATATCGACAAGGAAAACACCACCATCGTTGGTGGCGCAGGCAAAGCGGAAGACATTAAATCCCGCGTCGAGCAGATCCGTGGCGAAATCGAGAAGTCCTCTTCCGATTACGATCGCGAGAAGCTGCAAGAGCGCGTTGCCAAGCTGGCCGGCGGTGTTGCCGTGATCAAAGTTGGCGCAGCCACCGAAGTCGCCATGAAAGAAAAGAAAGCACGCGTTGACGATGCTCTGCACGCTACTCGTGCGGCCATTGAAGAAGGCGTGGTACCTGGCGGCGGTGTTGCTCTGGTTCGTGCTCTGGCCAACATGGGCAAGCTCAAGGTCGACAACGAAGACCAGAACGTCGGTATCGCTCTGACCACCCGCGCACTGGAAGCGCCGCTGCGTCAGATTGCTGCCAACGCTGGCGCAGAAGCCTCAGTAGTTGTGCAAACCGTGAAAAACGGCAAGGGCAACTATGGCTTCAACGCTGCTAACGGCGAATACGGCGACATGCTGGAACTGGGCATCATCGACCCGGCCAAGGTGACCCGTACCGCCCTGCAGGCAGCAGCCTCTATTGCTGGCCTGATGATCACCACCGAGGCGATGATCGCTGACAAGCCAGAGCCGAAGGGCGCTGGTGGCGGCATGCCAGATATGGGTGGCATGGGCGGTATGGGTGGCATGGGCGGCATGATGTAAGTCGTCTGCTCATCTGCACTAAAGAGAACCCCGCTTCGGCGGGGTTTTCTTTTTCCGGCCTTCACAGCGCATTGTTTGCCGGTGCTTCATTCTTGCACCCATCATATTCAAGGAGCTCCATCGTCATGCGTGTACTGCTACTTGCCATTATGGTGATGACGCTCGGTGGCTGCCAAAGTCACCGCCACGATCCCATCAGTCTGGCGGAAAATGTGGATATTCCGCGCTTTATGGGCGACTGGTATGTAATTGCCCATATACCGCTGCCGCCAGAACGTCAGGCGTGGAATGGTATCGAGCGATATGACCTGAATGATGATGGCTCCATCGCCACCACCTTCACCTTTCGCCTTGGTAGCGCAGAAGGGGAAAAGAAGCGCTACACGCCCACAGCCTGGGTAACCGACGACCCTTCCAATGCCGTGTGGAAGATGCAATTCCTGTGGCCGTTTAAAGCAGACTTTCGCATTATCTGGCTGGATGACGATTATCAGACCACCATCATAGGCAGGCAAAAGCGTGATTATGTTTGGGTGATGGCCCGGCAACCTGAAATTGATGAAAAAACCTATCAGGCCATGCTCAATTTTTTGAAGCAGGAAGGGTATGAACTATCAGACCTGCGCAAAGTGCCGCAGCAATGGTAACTGTCAGGCGCTGGCCACGCTGTCCAGATTGGTCTCGCAAACAACGCGATTACGGCCGCCTTCCTTGGCTTTATACAGACACCCATCGGCACGGTTCAGCGCCTCGTCAATCTGCTCACCCATGCGGTACTCGGATACGCCGATGGATACGGTCACCCGCAGCTCTGGATGGAGATCGGTAAACAGCTGCTTTTCCAGACTAACCCGCAAACGCTCTGCCACCTGCCAGGCTTCCTCCAGTCCGGTCTGACTCAGCACCAGCACGAATTCCTCTCCGCCCAGACGACCGGTGTAATCGGCCTCACGCAGCGAGTCATGTACCAGACGAGCGAAACGGCGTAGCACCTGATCACCAACACCATGGCCGTAGGTGTCATTGATCGGTTTAAAATGATCAAGATCCAGATAGCAAAGGCAGAAGCGATATCCTCCGGAATCAGCCAAAGCCTGCTGCTGCTGCAGGATTTCCATAATATGGCGTCGGTTGAACAGGCCGGTCAGTTCGTCGCGAATGGCCATTTCCCGAACCATTTCCAACGCCTTACCCAGCTCCTCGTTTTTGCCAGACAAACTACTGCGCAGTGCATTGATACTGGCACCAGTAACAACGAAGGCACCGGCCGTCATGGAAAAAATAAGCCACTGCAGCCACTCGACAGTAAAGCTTAAACGGATACCGTGATCAGAGAACGCCAGTAGCAGTACCAATGCATAGCCACCTGAGGCATATAACGCCAGCACCGTGAGCTTCCAGAAATTCAGGCGGAAAGAAGCCAGCAGCATGGCAGCAAAGAACACCATCATCACACTGATACGAAATCCATCCGTGGAGACGGCGCCAAACACACTGCTCTGCTCCGGCGTTTCAACAAAATAGATGCTGATCAGGAATCCGGTGGTTAGCCACAAAGCCAGACTCAGAGACATGCTCGGATCACGAAATGTCTTGGTCCAGCCGCTACGCACAGCCATTAACAAAATTACGTTACCCAGCCACACGCAGCCAAAAAGGCCGAGAAAAACTGGCACCGTGGCAGAGAAATATCCCCCCCAAAGATAAAATGCACAAATGGTGGTATGCACCAGGCTAGTAGCCACCGCCAGATTCACATGGCGTCGAACAAGCCGCTGCTCGTTTACCGCCAATTGTCGTGCACGATCCAGATCGGCAATCATGCCGACTCCTCCGAAGCCAGACAGACGCGATTGCGTCCTCCATGCTTGGCACGATACAGCGCCGCATCCGCACGGGCCAGCAGCTGATCCACAGATTCTCCCGCTTTGAATTCAGCGGCACCGAGAGAAGCGCTCATTTTCAAGCCGGGAGCCGACGGGAAATTTAACTGGGTAACCGCATCACGCAGTTTCTCGGCCATAGCCAATCCCTGCTCCCTGTCGGTTTTTACCAGCACCACAAGAAATTCCTCACCACCCAGACGGGCGGCGAAGTCCCGGCCGCTTAAAGAATCCCGGACCATTTTGGAGAACTCGCGCAGCACTTCATCACCGACGTGGTGGCCATGGTTATCATTGACCCGCTTGAAGTGATCCAGATCGACATATAGCGCCATAAAGCCAAACGCATTCCGATTGCCCATTTCGCGAATCTTGCTTAATCGCTCCGTGGCATGGCGGCGGTTATACATCCCTGTCAGCTCGTCACGAATCGCCATATCCTGAATGCGGTCGACAATCTTGCCGAGTTGATCATTACGCTCAATCAGCTGGCGCCGGATGCTGGAAATTTCATTCGCCACCAGCACCGCACCCACAGTAATCAGGGTGAACGCTGACCACTGGATCACTTCAGCAGTGACATCAATAGCTTCAGGGTAGACTGCCGCCACCTGCCAGATGATGGCTGCATAGCCTGCCACGCACAGAGTGCTAACAGTGACAAAGCTACGAAACGAGAGGCGGAATACTCCGGTCTGCAAAATGGCAAAAAACAACACCATCACACACAAGCGCACCTGATCGACAAAGTAGGCGGAAACCAGCAAACCGAGTACAGACCAGAGCACCACCAGTAAAGACATGATCTGGTCCTGCAGGCGCTGGCTCAGACCGCTGAGTAACACTAACGCCATGAATCCATGGCCCAACCAAATCAGCCCGAAAAGCTGATTGAACGCCGCCGTGGAGCCGCGAAAAAAATCCAACTGCAAGGCAATCCAGCAGACAGCTGTATGAGCCAACGCACCAAGCAACGCCGTGACGACCAAACGCCAAGGGCGAGCTGCATGCTCCGTGTGCTCCAACTGCGCCGCTGTTGCGACATTTGTCCCTTGCATGGTGTCTGCTCCTGTTCCCTGCCCCATCAAGGCTTCGGGAAAGTACCAGATGGATATGGGCCTCAGTTCAGCCTGACTAGTCCTCTGGATTGGTACTACTAAAGTACTACTTAGGCTAATCCTATCTTATTACATCACGTGACGTACATCACAACTTTTATCTGCCCTAACAGACCGTTTGTCCGTGATACTAACCTGCTATCAGCGATTCTCCACACTCTCACACACCCGCGCCACCGCGCGCCGCCAGCCTGCATGGCGTTGCTGGCGGGAACGCTCATCTAATGATGAAGCGAAACTGCGCTCGCACTGCCAGCGCCCGGCAACCTCCTCCAGGGAGGAGAACAATCCGACCTGCAGGCCCGCCAGATAGGCCGCACCCAATGCCGTGGTTTCAGTGACCACTGGCCGATCGACCCGAATACCGAGGATGTCCGCCAACGTCTGGGTCAGCCAGTTATTCACCACCATGCCACCATCCACCCGCAGGGCAGTCGGCCGGGCACCGGCATCGGCCCCCATGGCCTCCAGCAGGTCGAGGGTCTGGTAACACACGGATTCAAGACCAGCGGTAACCACCTCGGCGATCCCCGTGTCACGGGTCAACCCCAGTAACGCTCCGCGAGCATGAGGATCCCACCAGGGCGCTCCCATTCCGGTAAAAGCAGGCACCAGATAAACGCCTTTGGCGCTACCGACGCTACGCGCCAACGCCTCAGTCTCACTGGCGTGATTGATCAGCCGCAGACCATCGCGCAGCCACTGGATGGCCGCGCCGGCAACAAAGATCGAGCCTTCCAGTGCGTAAGTTGTTTCACCATTGAGGCGATAGCCAACGGTGGTCAGCAGGCGATTACGCGACTGCACAGCTGTGCTCCCCGTATTCAGTACCATAAAGCAGCCGGTGCCATAGGTACTCTTGACCATCCCCGGACTGAAACAGGCCTGACCGACCAAGGCCGCCTGCTGATCGCCAGCAATACCCGCCACGGCGATGGAACCACCAAAAAGAGCTGTATCGGTATGACCATAATCAGCCGCACTATCACGCACATCCGGCAATAGCGCGGCAGGAATGCGGAACAAGGCCAGCAACTCCTCATCCCAGCACTGGCGGTGAATATCAAACAACAGAGTGCGCGACGCATTGGTGGCATCTGTGGCATGTACCTGACCACCAGTCAGGTTCCACAGCAACCAGCTATCGATGGTGCCAAACGCTAATTCGCCCGCCTCTGCGCGCTGTCGAGCGCCCGCCACATGATCCAGCAGCCATGCCAACTTGGTGGCGGAAAAATAGGGGTCCAGCAGCAGGCCGGTGCGTTGCTGCACCAGCTCCTCTTTGCCCGCTGCCCGCAGCTCGTCACACAGGTCAGCAGTGCGTCGATCCTGCCAAACAATGGCCGGAGCCACAGGCGTGCCAGTGGCCCGATCCCACAACACAGTGGTTTCCCGCTGATTGGTGATACCGATTGCAGCCACCTCGCTGGCTGTCTTGCCAGCTTCCTTGAGCACCTCTCGGCACAGTTGCAAACAGTCCTGCCAGATCTGCGTGGCATCATGCTCTACCCAGCCATCTTCCGGGTAATACTGACGAAACTCACGCTGAGTCTGCGCCAACCGGTTGCCGTTGCCGTCAAATAAAATTGCCCGGGAACTGGTGGTGCCCTGATCAATAGCAAGCAGGCAAGACATTTTACTCTCCCTCAATATCGCCATCCGCTCAGTCTGGAGACCGGCAGATTAAAACGCGAAAGAGTAACGCAAAGTGGTGCGGCTGTACCCCGTCGTTTATGTAAGTGAACGCGGCGTATCGGGACAAAGACAGGCCCGGCGAGCTGCACCATCCATGGCGCAAGGGGAGATCAGTCACAGTCAGCCGGGTGGTGGTCGCAGTGGGAAGCTGGGCTGTGTGCTCACCGGGAGAACAAGAGTACTGTACATAAAGACAGTACGCAACAATAAAAAAAAGCCTGCCGGTGCAAGGCAGGCTTTTCAATGGTCACATCCAAGGAGTCAGGGTCACACTCGATTGCTACACGGACAGTATTAAGCAAAACCGGCGCCCGGTCTGTGGCGGCTTTGTCAGAGGGCTGTTACGGCATGTTATCCGCTTGACCAAGAACGTGGGCAGCGCTGCGCGGCTGGCGCGGCCAGGTCATGCTAAACAGAGCGCCGCCCATGACTCCTTCCTGCACTGTCACGCCGCCGCCATGCCACTCGGCAATACGCTGAACAATAGACAAGCCCAGACCATAACCGCCACTTTTCCGCTGACGGCTTTCATCCAGCCGGGCAAAGGGTTTGAAAATCCTCTGCCGGTCTGAAGGTGCTATTCCCGGGCCATCGTCCTCTACTTCCAGCACTGCCAGCTCTCCATCCACCCGATAACGTAATGTCACCTTACTGGAGGCATAACGCAGGGCATTAGTCACCAGATTCTGCAGCACACGGTGCAGGTAACGCTCACTGCCAAACGCATACTCGTCTTCCGGCGACAGCGCCGCCAACGCATGTTCGTCAATGTTGATGTCAATGCCACCACTGATTGTGATCAACTCATCATGCAAACGCTCAAGCAGCGCCGGCATCATCACCCGGACGAAATCAAGCGACGGACTGCCCTCTTCCAGCCTGGCAAAAGTCAGGATTTCATCAATCAGCTCATCCAGCTGATCAATATCCCGATCCAGCGCCTCCACCTTACTACGCCGCTCGTCACCATCATCAATGTCCGCCAGCATTTCCAAACCGAAGCGTAGCCGCGCCACAGGAGTGCGCAACTCATGGGACACGGCCCGGGTCATCTCGCGCTGAGACTCAATCAACCGACGGATGTGTGCAGTCATACCGTTAAAGGTTGCCGCCAAGTGGCCAATGGCATCTGGACTGCCGGCATCAGCACGAACATTAAGATTGCCGCGGCCCAGCTGCTCAACAGCGGAGCCAAGTCGAAACAGTCGGTTTTGCAGGGGGCGCACCAGTAAATAGGCGGCAAGCCCCATGGCCAACAAGCCAAGGCCGCCAACCACCAGTAGCATTTGCACAGGGTACTGATCAAACAAACGCATCGGCCCCAGCACCAGCACCTTGCCGGTGCTGCCCACCGGCGCATAGACCTGCACCGAGGATTGTGTCCGACTGGCGCTGTCATCAATCGCCAGCACCACCTCACGACGCTCCAGCCGCAGTAACTGCTCACGATCCAGATTCAACTGCTCGAATGGCACCCGATTGAGCGGGTACCCAAAGTGCCTTTGAATCCGGGCAAACTCGTTATCCCACTGATTACTGGGAAACTGCGACAACTCATCAAGAATAAGTAACGCGGTAGCCCGGGCTTGCTGTTCTGACACCCGGGTCATGCGAGTGGACAAATAGCGCTGCTCGCCAGGCAACTGAAAGTAGATGTCAGCATAGCCCTCGCTGTCGTTGAGGCGCATCAGCACCCGGCCGGCCTCAAGGCGGCCCAACTCCTGCTCAGTCAGATCAAGCTCCGCCGGCACCAGCACCTTAATGTCCGCCGACATCAACCGCCCCAGCACCTGCCGCCAGCGCTCCAGCTCCTCCGGCGTCTGCTGACGCTGCAAACCACGCGCCATAAGATAGAACGTGCCGCGTGCCATCTGCTCGCGATACTCATCTGCGCGATAACTGTTAGCCAGCTGTACCGCACCATAGGCGATAAGGCCAACCACCAGAATCGCCGCCAGCATGCCGCCATAGATACGTAGAAAAATACTATTCAAGAGCGGCCCACTCAGCCTGCGTTAATATCGGCGACGAATAGATAGCCCTTGGAACGGACCGTCTTGATCCGTCGCGGGTTATCCGGGTCATCGCCAACTTTGGGGCGGATGCGGGAAATACGCACATCAATAGAACGATCCTGACCATCGTACTGAATACCACGCAGGCGCTCGAAGATGGTTTCCCGGGACAGCACCGTGCCGGCATGGGATGCAAGCAGCCACAGCAAGTCGTACTCGGCGCTGGTCATCTCCACCGACACACCATCAAGAATTACTTCTCTGGCAGAGTTGTCGATAATCAGATTGCCAAACTCGAGACGCGAAGGCGGGCTATCCGTATCCGGCTCAATACGGCGCAGCAGCGCGCGCACACGAGCCAGCAGCAGACGCGGTTTCACCGGCTTGGCAACATAATCATCCGCGCCCATCTCCAGACCAAGAATCTGATCCATATCGTCGGTGCGCGCCGTCAGCATCAGAATCGGGTTTCGATAATGACGCCGCACCTCACGGCATACGGTCAGTCCATCCGCTCCCGGTAGCATCAAATCAAGCACCACCAGATCTGGCTGCTCCGCCGGAATCCGGCGAATCGCCTCGTTACCGTTGGAAACGACACTGACCGTCAGGCCATTGGCAGTTAAATAATCACTGGTCAGGGTGGCGAGGCGCTCATCATCCTCGACAATCATCACCCGCGGAGCATTGTCCACACTGTTCTCCTTGAGAATCGACCGCTGTTGACAGGCAATGCAGGCTTTATACGCATCCCCCCGTTGGCCGGCAACCGGGACACTGTGGTGTCCTTGTTACTGAACCCCCCAAGAATAGCCGGCGCAGGCCGCAGAATGTTCCCTAAGGAAACACTTTCTTTGGCAACGACACACCATATATTGTGTTTACTCCTTCGCGCCATCTGATACGCAGGAAGCACACAGGTTATCCACAACATTTCCCCCGTAGCAAACTCTTGCAATGCCGGCGACACCGCTATAACTTGTACCCAATCGGGCAAACCACCCCTATATGTTGGGTTTTATTACCGCTTCAGTGCACCTTTTACGTGCATAAAAAAGTCCATCCAGGCAGCCTGTTGGCCAGCTTAAATGGCAAAAAGCGGAGTAAAGGGCGGCCATGCCAGACACCAAGGCAACACTACATATAGTGTTGTCGGCATTTAAGGCGGCGGAGCTCAGGGAAGATGCACAGCAACACACTATTAACTCCAGCAGCGACCATCACCCTGCCCTGACCATCAGGCGGGTGATGGATTCGTTGTTTGACTAACGGCAGCAACACCAAAAAAAACAGCAACACTCACGGAGACGGGCCATGCACACGGAAACACACAGCCAAGCCGGTTCGGCACCCCAAGCGGGCAGCAGCGCCATCGAAGACAGCAGCCTGAATGCCACCGCACCGGGGCAGCTGCGCGTCATCAAGCGCAACGGCAAGGTCGTTCCCTATACCAACGACAAGATCATCGTTGCCATTACCAAGGCCTTTCTGGCCGTAGAAGGTGGCAATGCGGCTGCCTCCAGTCGCATCCATGACACCGTCGGCCGGCTGGCTGATCAGGTCACCGCTATCTTCAAGCGCCGTCTGGTATCTGGCGGCACTATCCATATCGAAGAGATTCAGGATCAGGTTGAGCTGGCGCTGATGCGTGCCGGTGAGCACAAGGTGGCCCGCTCCTACGTGCTGTACCGGGAAGAGCAGTCGCGCAAGCGCGCCGCGGAAAGCGCTGCCCTGCCCACCGCCAGCCGCGAAGTGAATGTCAATGTGACCATGGAAGACGGCACCCTGCAGCCGCTCGACATGGCCCGTCTGGAGCACCTGATCCGTGAGGCCTGCCTTGGCCTGGCCGATGTCGATGCTGACAAGATCATCGACGAAACCATCAAGAATCTGTACGACGGCGTCTCCCTGCGCGATGTGAACACCTCCATGGTGATGACCGCCCGCACCATGATCGAGCTGGAGCCCAACTACTCTCAGGTCACCGCCCGCCTGTTGATGGATAGCCTGCGCGCCGAAGCCCTGCAATTCCTCGGTGTTGCCAAACTTGCTGATCAGCAGGAAATGGAAGCGCTCTATGGTCAGGCGTTTGCCACCTATATCCAGCGCGGCGTTGAACTGGAATTGCTTGATCCGGAGCTGGCACGCTTCGATCTGGCCAAGCTCGGTGCCGCTCTGAAAGGCAGCCGTGACATGCAGTTCAACTACCTCGGTCTGCAAACCCTGTACGACCGCTACTTCCTGCACAGTGACGATACCCGTATCGAACTGCCACAGTGCTTCTTCATGCGTGTCGCCATGGGCCTGTCCGCACGGGAGCAAAACCGAGAAGAACGCGCCATTGAGTTCTACGACCTGCTGTCCAGCTTTGATTACATGGCCTCCACGCCAACCCTGTTCAACGCCGGCACCCTGCGCCCGCAGCTGTCCTCCTGCTACCTGACCACGGTACCAGACGACCTGCACGGTATTTACGGCGCCATTCAGGACAACGCCATGCTGTCCAAGTTTGCCGGCGGCCTTGGTAACGACTGGACCCCGGTGCGGGCTCTGGGCGCCTACATTAAAGGCACCAACGGCAAATCCCAGGGCGTGGTGCCGTTCCTGAAAGTCGTTAATGACACCGCTGTAGCGGTGAATCAGGGCGGCAAGCGCAAAGGCGCGGTATGTGCCTATCTGGAAACCTGGCACATGGACATCGAGGAATTCCTCGAGCTGCGTAAGAACACCGGTGACGATCGTCGTCGCACCCACGACATGAACACCGCCAACTGGATTCCGGATCTGTTTATGAAGCGGGTTCTGGAAGAAGGTGAATGGACCCTGTTCTCGCCAAACAACGTACCGGAGCTGCACGACCTGTACGGTCAGGACTTCGAGAAAAAATATCTCGAGTACGAAGCCAAAACCCGCGATGGCAGCTTGAAACTGTTCAAGCGCGTACCGGCTATCAACCTGTGGCGCAAGATGCTATCCATGTTGTTTGAAACCGGCCACCCGTGGGTGACCTTCAAGGACCCATGCAACGTGCGCAGCCCGCAGCAGCACGTTGGTGTTGTGCATAGCTCGAACCTGTGCACCGAGATCACCTTGAACACCAGCAAGGACGAAATCGCAGTATGTAATCTGGGTTCGATCAATCTGACCCACCATGTTAGCGAAACCGGCCTGGACGTTGCCAAACTGGAACGCACCATCAAGACCGCTGTGCGCATGCTGGATAACGTTATCGACATCAACTACTACTCGGTGCCGGCAGCGCGCAACTCCAACCTCAAACACCGCCCGGTTGGCCTTGGCATCATGGGTTTCCAGGACGCGCTGTACATGCAAAAGATTGCCTATGCTTCGCCGCAGGCGGTGGAATTTGCTGACCGCTCCATGGAAGCTGTGAGCTACTTTGCCATTCAGGCGTCCAGTGACCTGGCCCTTGAACGTGGCAGCTATTCCAGCTACGAAGGCTCGCTATGGAGTCAGGGTGTTTTGCCCATCGACTCCATCGAAATGCTGGCCCGCGAACGTGGCGAAGAAAAATATCTCAACATGGATCGCTCCCAGTCCATGGATTGGAACTCGCTGCGCAATAAAGTTCGCACTCAGGGCATGCGCAACTCCAACGTGATGGCGATTGCTCCCACCGCAACCATTGCCAACATCACTGGTGTTTCACAATCCATTGAACCGACGTATCAGAACCTGTATGTGAAATCGAACCTGTCCGGTGAGTTCACCGTGGTTAATCCGTACCTGGTGCACGAGCTGAAGGCTCGCGGTTTGTGGGACAACGTTATGGTCAACGACCTGAAGTACTACGACGGTTCGGTACTACCCATCGATCGCGTGCCGGACGACATCAAGGAGCAGTTCCGCACCGCCTTTGAAGTCGAGCCACGCTGGTTGGTGGAGTCCGCCAGCCGTAGGCAGAAGTGGATTGATCAGGCCCAGTCGCTGAACCTCTACATTGCACAGGCAAACGGCAAGAAGCTTGATATCACCTACAAAATGGCGTGGCTCAGTGGCTTGAAAACCACTTACTACCTGCGCGCCATCGGCGCCAGTGCAACGGAGAAGTCCACCATCAGCGACGGTCGCCTGAACAGGGTGTCGTCAGGTAGCGAAGAAGCCGCCGCGTTCAGTCAGGCAGCAGAAGTGCCAAACGCCTGCTCGATCGACAACCCGGACTGCGAAGCCTGCCAATAACACTGTATGAGCGGCTGCAGGAACCACCCTCAGCCGCGCTAAAAAAATTGTAGGAGAGAACAATGCTCAACTGGGATGAATTCCATGCCGAGGAAAAAGCGTTCCAACCGCCCGTTGCAGACCGTGCGCCACAGGAATCAGAGCCGACTGCAGCGCCGGCGCCAGCTGCTGCTGCGCCAGCGCCGGCGCGAGCAGAACCTGCTGTCGAGCGAGCCAACGCTGCTCCCACCAATACCCCTGCTGCCGGAGGAGATGCCGTAGCACGGGCCAAGGCCAGCGTCGCGCAGATGGATGTCAGCGAGGGCGTAGCCGAACTTGAGGGCGCTTCAGGCCGTGTGCAAGTAGATGAGAAGCGCATGATTAACTGCCGCGCTGACCTGAACCAGCTGGTACCATTCAAATACGACTGGGCCTGGCAGAAATATCTGGATGGCTGTGCCAACCATTGGATGCCGCAGGAAGTGAACATGAATGCGGACATCGCCCTGTGGAAAAATCCGGAAGGACTGACCGAAGACGAGCGTCGCATCGTCAAGCGTTCACTGGGCTTTTTCTCCACCGCGGATTCACTGGTCGCCAACAACCTGGTGCTGGCCGTCTACCGGCTGATCACCAATCCTGAGTGCCGCCAGTACATTCTCCGTCAGTCGTTTGAAGAAGCGATCCACACCCACGCCTACCAGTACTGCATCGAATCACTGGGCATGGATGAGGGCGAAATCTTCAACATGTACCGCGAGCTGCCAGCGGTGGCCAGAAAAGCCCAATGGGGCATTCAGTACACCCGCGAGCTGTCGGACCCGGAGTTCAAAACTGGCACCGTCGAAACCGACAAGGCGCTGCTGGAAAACCTGATTGCGTTTTACTGCGTGCTGGAAGGCATCTTCTTCTATTGCGGCTTCACCCAGATCCTGTCCATGGGGCGCCGCAACAAGATGACCGGTGTGGCTGAACAGTTCCAGTACATCCTGCGTGACGAATCCATGCATGTGAACTTTGGCGTCGATGTGATCAACCAGATCAAAATCGAGAATCCGCATCTGTGGGATGCCCAGATGCGCGACAAGGCCACCCAGATGATCCTGGAAGGCACAGAGCTGGAGATTCAGTATGCCCGCGACACCATGCCGCGTGGAGTGTTGGGCATGAACTCCAATATGATGGAAGAGTATCTGCAGTTTATTGCTAACCGTCGTCTGGCCCAGCTCGGTCTGCCAGAACAGTTCAAAGGCGTAACCAATCCATTCCCGTGGATGAGTGAGATCATGGATCTGCGTAAGGAGAAAAACTTCTTCGAGACCCGTGTCACCGAATATCAAACGGGTGGTGCGTTGAGCTGGTAAACCAGCAGGTAAAGACAAGGGCGCCTTTCGGCGCCCTTTTGTTTTTTTGGCTTTGCTTTGGTAGTGAACTTCACCGGTCGAAGCAGGTGTCAGGGGCTTCCGGGACGCGCCGGAAGCCCCTGACACCTGCTCCGACCTCACATCCTGCTTCTTTCCAGCTCCTATCTTCACCCCTGACTCGCGTCGGCACGGTATCCCAATTAGGCCTGAACGCCACCATATCCGGAGGGTGACTGAGTGCAGCGCAGCGAAACGGTCACCCCGGAGGATATGGCGGCGGTTGCGCTCTGGCACGATAGTGATAGTCAGGCATATTTTTCTTCGACAACAGAAAAAATCACAGGCACACTCAAAGTCGTGGCAAAACAAAACGCCATATCCCACTCCGATGACGAGGAACGCGACGTGAGCGAACCACTCGATCTGGACCCGGAAGACCTGCTCGGCACCATTGAGCAAGTAGAAGAAACCCTGACCATCATGACCACTGTGGTCAGCCAACTGAAAGAACAACTCATGGAACAACTCGGCGTGGTGGACAGCCGCGACATGAGCGTCGAAGAGTTTCTTGAGATCTGCGAAAACAGCGATGGCATTGTGCACTAGGCACTAACCACACGCGCTGGGCAGAGACTGACTGGCAGCCACCAGGCTGCCCCGGGCACTGCCAACCTCAAACGGTGTGCTATACGGCATCGCAGGGCTCTTTACCCCTGTATCATTGAGGCCACTGAGTCACTTGGCTCGGGGCCATATTCGTCAACCTGTAACATCCGCCCGGATCATGTTTCGTAACCGCCATAAAAGGCTATAGTGTCAGCCCATGTACCATTGCTGAGACGGAGCCACACATGAAAGCCTCGGACCTGTTTGTCCGCGCCCTGGAAGCAGAAGGCGTTGAGTACGTGTTCGCTATTCCAGGTGAAGAAAATCTAGATTTGCTGGAATCCCTGCGCGGATCAAAAATCAATCTGGTGGTCACCCGTCATGAACAGGCAGCAGGTTTTATGGCTGCTACCTACGGCCGTCTCACTGGCAAAGCCGGAGTCTGTCTGGCCACTCTCGGTCCGGGCGCCACCAACTTCGTCACAGCAGCGGCTTACGCCCAGCTCGGCGCCATGCCGATGGTCATGATCACCGGACAAAAACCGATCAAGAGCTCCAAGCAGGGTCAGTTCCAGATTATTGATGTGGTTGACATGATGCGCCCCCTGACCAAGTTCACCCGGCAGATTGTCAGCGGTGACAGCGTGCCTTCGCGCATCCGCGAAGCCTTCCGCATGGCTCAGGAAGAACGCCCCGGCGCCACCCATCTGGAGTTACCGGAAGACATTGCCCGCGAACACTCCCCCATGCCGGTGCTACAACCCAGCAATGCCCGCCGCCCGGTACCGGAAGAGAAAGCCATCCGCCTGGCAGCAGAAGCCATCAGCGCCGCACGTAAACCCCTGCTACTGCTAGGTGCCGCCGCCAACCGTAAGCTGACCGCCAAGATGGTTAAGGCCTTTATCGACAAGCTGGGCATTCCGGTGATCACCACCCAGATGGGTAAAGGCGTCATTGATGAGAACAGCCCCCACTTTATTGGCAACACCGCCCTGTCTGATGGTGATTTCGTACACCGCGCCATTCATCAAGCGGATCTGATTATCAACGTGGGCCACGACGTGGTGGAGAAGCCACCATTCTTTATGCGCCCGGGTGGCGCCGAAGTGGTCCACATTAACTTCAACTCCGCACAGGTCGATCCGGTTTATTTCCCGCAAATCGAAGTGATCGGCGATATCGCCAATAGCCTGTGGCAGCTGAAGGAGCACCTGCAGCCCCAAGCACACTGGAGCTTTGCTGACTTTCTGCGTATTCGAGAAGCACTGCAGCAGCACATCCATCAGGGCGCAGAGGATGACCGTTTCCCCATGCTGCCCCAGCGGGTGGTGCGCGAGCTGCGCGAAGCCATGCCCGACAACGGTATCATCGCGCTGGATAACGGCATGTACAAAATCTGGTTTGCCCGCAACTACCCGGCCCACAAACCGAACACGGTACTGCTGGATAATGCCCTCGCCACCATGGGCGCCGGCCTGCCTTCAGCAATGGCGGCCAAGCTGGTTTACCCGGATCGCCGCGTGGTAGCTATCTGCGGTGATGGCGGCTTTATGATGAACTCGCAGGAAATGGAAACCGCAGTGCGACTTGGTCTGGATCTGGTGATCCTCATCCTGCGCGATGACGGCTACGGCATGATCAAGTGGAAACAGGCCCATATGGCCTTCCGTGACTTCGGTCTGGACTTCGGCAACCCGGATTTTGTTGCCTATGCACAGTCCTATGGCGCCCACGGCCATCGTCTGGCAAGTACTGCGGAGTTCAAGCCCATGCTGGATAAGTGTTTTGAAACCGGCGGTGTTCACCTGATCGATGTGCAGGTCGACTATAGCCAGAATCATCAAGTCCTGAACGAGGATATCCGCGAACTGGCCGCCAAACTCTAACTGCGGCCGATTAGCCAAGGAGTATCACTATGCTGAAAGAAGCCTATCCCTACTATCTGGCCAACGAACCGGTATACGACAACGCGGACCTGGATGTTACAGACAAGTTTTCCGGGGCGGTCGCTACCCGTGTCGCGCTAGCTGATGCCAGCGCCATTGATCAGGCCATCGCCGCCGCCGTGGCTGCAGAAGCGCCCATGGCCGCCATGCCCCCTTATGAGCGTCAGGCCATCCTCTATCACTGCGTAAAACGCTTTTCCGAACGAGCCGAAGAGCTGGCCGACGCCCTGTGCATTGAGGCCGGCAAGCCAATCAAGGATGCCCGTGGTGAAGTCACGCGACTGATTGATACCTTTCGCGTAGCAGCGGAAGAGTCTGTGCGCATTGGCGGCGAAGTACTTAACCTGGAAATTGCTCCGCGGGCAAAAGGCTATCGCGGCTTCACCAAGCGTGTTCCTGTGGGCGCCTGCTCGTTTATTTCACCCTTTAATTTTCCCTTGAATCTGGCTGCTCACAAAGTTGCACCAGCAATTGCTGCTGGCTGCCCCTTTGTTCTCAAGCCGGCCAGCCGCACCCCTATCGGCGCGCTCATCATTGGCGAAGTTCTGGCGGAAACGGATCTACCCAAGGGCGCATTCTCCATTCTGCCCTGCCACCGAGACGGCGCAGACCTGTTTACTGAAGACGATCGGCTGAAGCTGCTCAGCTTTACCGGCTCACCTGCGGTAGGTTGGGACCTGAAAGCACGTGCCGGCAAAAAGAAGGTGGTACTGGAACTGGGTGGCAATGCCGCCTGTGTTGTCGATGAGAACACCAATCTGGATGATGCGGTTGCTCGTATTATTTTTGGCGCCTTCTACCAAAGCGGCCAAAGCTGCATCGGTGTGCAACGTATCTACGGTCATCGTAGTCAGTACGCCGAGCTGAAACAGCGCCTTATAGAAAAGACCAAACAACTGAAAATGGGCGACCCGAAAAAAGAAGACACCTTTATCGGGCCCATGATTTCAGAGGGTGAAGCCAAGCGCCTGGACAAGTGGGTTCAGGAAGCCATCGACGCCGGCGCCACCTTACTGTGTGGTGGCAAGCGTAATGGCGCCATGCTCGAAGCCACCCTACTGGAGAACGTACCCAACCACTGCGCAATCTGCACCGAGGAAGCCTTCGGCCCGGTGGCTGTGTTGGAGCCGTTTGATGACTTTGATGCGGTACTGGAGCGTGTCAACGACAGTGCCTTCGGCCTGCAGGCCGGCATCTTCACCCGCGACCTTTATCGCGCCCAGAAAGCCTGGGATGTACTGGATGTGGGTGGTGTGGTGATCGGTGATGTACCCAGCTGGCGAGTGGACAATATGCCCTATGGCGGGGTTAAGGATTCCGGACTTGGCCGTGAGGGCATTCGCTGGGCCATTGCCGATATGACTGAAGAGCGGCTGCTGGTGATTCGGACACCCTGAGCCCCTGCAGAGTGCAAGAAGGATTGCAGGAGCGGCATCAGCCGCTCCTGCAATGATCAGAATGGCAGTTCGCGCTCAGAGAGCTTACCAACGATACCCGGCATAATGCGTTTCGCCAGATACATGCCCCAGGCCTCTGGCGACACTGGCTGCACCGCAACATTCTTGCGCACTGCCTCCAGCACCACCTCTGCCACCTGCTCCGCTGTGTAGTTACGCTTCTGATAAAACTTCATGACTTTTTCATGGCGCTCCGCATTATCCATGCTGCCTTCCATGATGGAGTTGGCCACAATCGGCGTATTGATAATACCGGGACAGATCGCCGTGACCCCGATATCGTGCTTCGCCATATCACCGCGCAAGGCCTCGGTAAAACCACGCACTGCGAATTTACTCGCCGCATAAATCGGCATGTCCGGCGCCGCAATAAAAGCTGCGGCGGAAGCAGTATTGATAACATGGCCACCCTGCCCTCGCGCCACCATATTGGGCAAAAACGCATGGCAGCCATACACCACGCCCATCAGGTTGATATCCATCACCCGGCGCCAGGTTTCCAGCGTGGTATCAAGAAAACGCCCGGCGCTGCCGATGCCCGCATTGTTCATCAGAATATCCAGCGACTCGACCTCAGCATGGACCTGATCCGCCATCGCCTGCACCGAAGCCGCATCAGCAACATTACACTGCAAGGTGCGCACCAGCACACCGCGTTCGCGGGCCAGAGCCGCAGTCTGCTCATTACCGTCCGCATTGATATCGGACAGCCACAAACGCGCGCCACGAGCAGCGAATGCAAGGGCTGTGGCGCGGCCGATACCACTACCAGCGCCGGTGATCAGCACTTCCTTATCCTTGAACTGTTTCATCTATGCGGCTCCAGACAATGTGGGATGGTGGCGACTATGCCTGCCGAGCGAGCGATGCAACATGGCATTTCGCGCCAACAGAGATAGCTGACTCAACTGTTGGAACTGGGGCCTGACGCAGGCTCGACTTCCACAACCGGCTGGCTAGTGCTGGGGCAAGGCTGCTCAACCGGACTATCTGTTTCAGCCTTCATGTTCTGCCAATGATTCAGCGCCCGCAGCCACTGCTCCGCCAGCCGGCGCGATAAACTGCACATCTGCAGGGCAGAGTCGAGACTGGCGCGGCTGATCTGCCCAGCCAATGCTGACTGCAATAGTTTGAGCTTGACCTGCTCGTAAGCAGGAGCCAACACCACAAAGTCCAAAGACCCCTCGGTACCACACAGAATTGACTGAAGGTGCTCGGAAACACTGGCAAACCAGCTTTCCAGCGGCTCCCTGATACGTTGGTAATCGGGGCTTTTGCGTAACGGCTCGCCAAGGTTATCAAGCTGCATGAGTGTCTCGTCGGCATACAGCAGGTTGTGCTGAATACGCCAACCATCGGAGAAAAAACCAGCCGCATCGGCACTGATCGGGTAACGGGATGCCTCGACAAAAAAGTCACCGATAGCTTCCAGTCTCTTGTGTCGAATGCCATTAGCTTTGCGACGCTCAGGATCTGCCTCAAGCAGTCCTGCGACAGTGCCGGGGTACTCGCCCAGTAACGGCTCGAATTCGCGGCATAGTGCCATCGGCACAGCATCCGGCACGGATGCCACGTTACGATCCAGATAACGTAAGGCGACACCCTGCTCTTCAGCAACCACAAAGCGGGTCATTAAAAAGCGACTCATGAGCGGCTCAAGTGGCCACATCAATACAATTCCCAGCAAATTAAAAATACTATGGAACAGCGCCAGCATGGTGACCGGTTCATTGCCATAGCCACTGATATAGCCAAGCCACAATACCAGCGTTAAAAGTGGGCCGAGCAAAACCAGCGCCACTGCGCCAGTCAGCAAGTTAAAGAAAACGTGGGCCATGGCCAGCCGCTTGGCACTACTGGTTGCCCCCAGTGTGGCAAGTAACGCTTTGGTGGTGGTGCCAATATTGGTACCAATCACCACTGCCGCCGCATCAGAAAAACCAACCAGACCACCGGCCAAGGCAGTCAACACCACCGCAACTGCGGCACTGGAACTCATCATCAGGGTAGTCAGAACAAAGCCGATAACCACCATGGCAATCACACCATAGCGCTCGTCATCCAGTGACACCTGCTCGCTCAACGAACTGAAGCCGCCGGACAGGGTTTCAATACCCAAAAACAAAATACCAAACCCGGCCAGCGCCATGCCGAAAGAACGATAACGGTCCGACGGTGCGAAAATACGCATCAACGCGCCCATGCCAATAATTGGCAAAGCAAACGCATCAATTTTCAGCTTGAAACCAATCAGCGCCACCAACCAAGCTGTCAGGGTGGTACCCAGATTGCTTCCAAAAATAACCCAGACCGCACGTTGGAAAGAGATCAGGCCGGCATTGACGAAGCCGATAACAGCCACAGTGACAACACTGGATGATTGCACCACTGCGGTCAGAAAAGTCCCTGCCAGCAGCCCACGACGCTTACTCGACGTCCAGCTCGACAGCAATGCCTCCAGAGAGGAACCGGCGGCCAGCCGTAGCCCCTCTGTAATCAGCCACATGCCTAATAGAAAAAGGCCAATACCGCCAAGCCCGGTGGACAGATATTCCATCATCAAAACTCGTGTGCTGACTCAGGCTCAGCGATGGTTACCGAGTGCCCCTGGGTTGTTAACTCATGGGCTAAAGCAGTCAATGCCTCGGATTCGCCATGCACCAGACGCAGCGCCGGGTTGCCAGAGATCGACGCCGCCCACTTGAGCAAACCGTCGCGGCCCGCGTGGGCAGAGAACCCGCCCAGCGTATGAATAGTGGCATTTACCGCATACCGTTGACCGAACATGCGGATCCACTTGGCACCATCAACAAGTTGCCGCCCCAATGTGCCACGGGCCTGAAACCCGGCGAAAATAACATGGGTATTTTCCTGCCAGATGCGGTGCTTGAAGTGATGGCGGATACGTCCACCATTACACATGCCGGCGCCGGCGATGATGATGGCGCCGTGATCCAGCTTGTTCAAAGCGATGGAGTCCTCTGTGGATGCGGTCAGCGACAATACTGGCAAAAACTCCTCCAGCGAGCGGGCGCTGAAATGATCCATGGCGTATTGATCATTCTCATCCCACTGATCAAGCCACTGGTCATAAAGCTGAGTCACTTCGATAGCCATGGGGCTATCCAGATAGACTTTCCAGCCCTCCAGCTTGCCCAGCTGCCAGAAGCAACCCAGATGGAACAGCAACTCCTGAGTCCGGCCCACAGCAAAGGCCGGTATCAGCACTACCCCGTTACCCCGGCGCGCCTCCTCCAGCACAACCTCCAATTCGATCAGCGTATCTGACAGCGGCTTATGATCACGATTGCCATAGGTCGACTCCATCAAAACCAGATCAGCCTTGGGCGGAACCTCCGGCTCATGCATCAAGGCACTTTCCGGGTTACCAATATCACCGGAAAACACCACAATCTTTTCGCCGCCGTCCTCCCGGCAAAGCAACTCCACCGATGCCGAGCCGAGAATGTGCCCGGCGTCATAGAAACGCAGCCGCAGATCACTTTCGATCTGCACCTCTTGGCCATACTCCACTGGAACACACTGCTTTAGAACCTGGAGCACGTCCTTCATTTCATACATCGCCGCCACAGGTTTCTTGCCTTCGCGACGATTGCGCATATTTGTGTGTTCAAGATCCCGAAAATAAATATTAGCGGAATCCTCCAACATGATGGCGAGCAACCCCCTGGTCGGGGCTGTGCAATAAATTGGCCCTTTAAAGCCACGCCGCACCAACTTCGGCAACAACCCGGAATGATCCAGATGAGCATGAGACAGGATGACCGCTTCAATACGCCGTGGATCGAACCCAAAGCGCTCCTTGCGCATGCGGGACACAGCGTCGCCGCCCTGATGCATGCCACAGTCCAAAAGATAACGACGGCCATTGAGCTCCAGCAAATGGCACGAGCCAGTGACTTCCTGGGCAGCTCCATACGAAGTAATAACAGGCATTCAGGTCTCCGATTAAAGTCATCGGGCGGATGAGATTTTTCGCCCGAAAATCATAAATATTATTTTTCTGAGATATTTTTCCGCTTCAAGAGCCAACAAGACTGGCACACCAGCCATGATAACCAGCACACCATCTTCCAGTGTCACCGGCCGGGAATCGAAAAAACGGTGCATAAATGGGGCATAGGTAAACATCACCTGCAACACTACCACCAGCCCCACAGACACCAGAACCACTGGCGTTCCCATCACCCCACGCAAAGTGATTGAGGTGCTATCCAGATAGCGTACCGCGAACAGGTAAAATACTTCCATGACCACAAGGGTATTGACTGCCAGAGTGCGAGCCATGGCGATGTCATGTCCATGGTGAATCGCCCATCTGTACATGGCGAAAATACCAGCAACAAAAAGCATCGACACAAATGCGATACGCCATACCAGCAGCCCGTTTAGCAGCTTCTCGTGGGAAGACCGGGGCGGGCGCTTCATAACGCCAGGCTCTGCCGGCTCAAACGCCAGGCTCATGGCCAGCGCTACAGAGCTGACCATATTCACCCAAAGAATCTGTACTGCGGTGATTGGCAGCGTCAGGCCTGCCAGCAAGGCAATAATCAGACTGCCCGACTCTCCGCCATTAATGGGTAGAAAAAAGACAATAGACTTCTTCAGATTATCGTAAACCGTGCGCCCGGCCCTGACAGCCGCCGCCAGAGTGGCAAAGTTGTCATCCAGCAGGACAATCTCGGCTGCTTCACGGGCGGCCTCCGAGCCCTTGCCCCCCATGGCAATACCCACATCCGCTCGCTTTAGTGCCGGCGCATCATTAACTCCGTCCCCGGTCATGGCCACCACTTCGCCAGCGCCCTGTAGTACCTCCACCAGACGTAGCTTATGTTCCGGGCTAGTGCGGGCAAATACATCCACCTCCTGAGCCAGAGCCTGCAACGCCTCATCACTTAGCTCATCGATCTCCTGCCCGGTGACCACGCGCTGCGAGTTCTTCAGGCCAAGCTGGGCGGCAATAGCGGATGCGGTCAGAGCATGATCGCCGGTAATCATCTTTACCCGAATACCAGCCCCATGGCAGTCGGCCACCGCTGCGACAGCCTCTTCCCGTGGCGGATCGATCATGCCCGCAATACCAATCAGGGTAAGGCCTGCTTCCACTTGCTCGAAATCCAGCTCCACATCACCCCGACTGGCCGGCTGGCTGGCGAACGCCAGCACGCGCATACCATCGGCAGCCAATGCATCAATCTGATCCTGCCAAAACTGGCGGTTCAGGGGTTCGTTACCATTCTCAGCATGCTGTTCGGCGCACATATCCAGAAGTCTTTCCGGCGCTCCTTTGACGAACACCTGCTGGTGATCATGGTGGTCATGATTCAACGTCGCCATAAAGCGATGCCGTGCATCAAAAGGAATCACATCGATACGGCGCCAGTCCTGTCTGGCCACCTGGTCGTCCAGACCGGCCTTGATGGCGAATGCCACCAGCGCACCTTCCATCGGATCGCCTTCAACCTGCCAGACCCCGTTTTTGTGACGTAGACTGGCGTCGTTGCACAACAGGGCGGCACGGCCCAGCAAAGTCAGCGGCGTGCTTTGTTGAGCGGGCTCACCGTCACAACGTACCGCACCATCCGGTGAGTAACCGTCGCCATCCGGTGAGTAACCGTCGCCATCCACCTGATAGCGCCGACCACCAACAACCACGGCAGCCACCATCATCTCATTGCGTGTCAACGTGCCGGTTTTATCCGAACAGATCACAGAAACGGCGCCCAGGGTTTCAATTGCCGGCATGCGCCGCACCACCGCATTGCGGCGCGCCATGCCCTGCACTCCAATCGCCAGAGTAACTGTCAAAATTGCCGGCAAACCCTCTGGAATCGCGGCAATGGTTAATGCCACCACCGCAACAAAGAGCTCCGTCGGATCATTATGGCCAAGCCAATAGCCGGCGAAGAATATCAATACACCAAGACCAATAATGACGAACGACAGATAACGAGCGAAAACATCCATCTGCCTCAGCAACGGTGTAGACAGCTGCTCAATTGCCGCCAACATACCGGAGATGCGACCAATTTCCGTATCTGCACCGCCAGCGACAACCACGCCACGGCCAGTGCCGTAGGTCACCAGGGTGCCGGAGTAGGCCATATTGCGCCGATCGCCCAATGGCAACACGCCACTCAGTACTTCGCTGCTCTTCTCCACCGCCATGGACTCGCCAGTCAATACGGCTTCGTCCACTGCTAAAGATCGGCTCTCCAGCAAACGTAAATCCGCCGGCACCCGATCACCCGCTTCCAACAAAACAATATCACCGGGGACCAGATCCTCTCCGGCCACTGTTTTACGATGCCCGTCACGCCATACGGTGGCTTTCGGTGCCAGCATATGACGAATGGCGGCCAGCGCCTGCTCCGCTTTACCTTCCTGAAGAAAGCCGATCACCGTCTGCACCAGCACCACGATAAGAATCACCGTGCTGTCGATCCAGTGACCCATCAATGCGGTAATGGTAGCTGCCGTGATTAGCACATAGATAAGCAGGTTATTGATCTGATCAACAAAGCGCCGCCAGGTAGACCGGCGCGCACCTTCAGGCAAACGATTGGCACCGTAACGAACAAGCCGATCCGTCGCTTCTTGCGACGACAAGCCTGCGCAATCCACCTGCAACTCAGCAAGTACCTGCTTTACCTCAAGCGTGTGCCACTGCGTAACAGTCATTCCTATCCCTGCTCAAGCAATCTAGAATTCGAGCTTGCCGACAATCACAATCTGGTAGTTGTCTATGCTTTCCGTGGCGGTCAGCGGTACCGCCAGGTCGACGTGCAAAATCCTGTCAGCGCGCGCCTTGGAGGAGCTAATCCGTAGTCCCAGCCCCGCGTTAGCCAGCGTTTCGTCAATCTGCACTATGCTGTCAGTACTATCCCAGGTTCGGCCTACATCCACATAGGCGGCACCACCAATCCGTATCAAGTTATACGGATGCCAGTCGGTAAAGTGTCGCCGCTCTATACTCATTAACCAGCGTCGATCACCACGCTGTGTGTCGATGGGATAACCACGCAAAACATCAGCGCCGCCACTACTTAATTGCTCGTCCTGACGAATACCTTCAGCACTGTCGAGCCTCAGTGAAGCGAACCAGCGATCACGCCGACCGATAAAGTAGTAGTAGCGTGCTTCCGCAGCAAAAAAAGTACTTACCAACTGATCATCATCACGGCGCCAACGACCGGTAGAGGAGAGAGCCCATTGAGTCAGGTGACGATCGCCACCGCGCATCGACTTGCCCAGCTCTGTGGAGAATGGAATGGAGTTTTCGCTACTACCCATTCCCATATCAGCCACACCGACACTGAACGCCCAGCGGATACCCAGCGGGATGTCTTCCTGGCGATTATTAAATGAGATATTAGTGGCCCGCCAGAATGTATTACTGACCGACTCCAGACTAAACCACGGATAACGTATTTGCTGATCCTGAGGAACAACGGAACCAACATCAGTGGCAAAGAATCGATCCGCCTGATCGGTAAAACCCAGACGCCAGCGCAGCACCCGATCATTTCGCACGCCCGCCGACCAGCCGCCGAAAACCCGATCATAATCCAGTTCATGGGCATAACGATTCAGCAGCACACCAAGAAGTTCTATTTCATGCTCTTCACTTTGCCGCTGCCACGTGCCACCCCCGCTCCACTGACTATTAAGCTGGTAAAAGGGGCGTTCCACATTGGCCAGTCGCAACTCACCGTCAGTACTATCCACATAGGCTGCCTGCATGGCGACATGCGCACCAAAAAAATCAGTGCCACTCCACCATACAGCCTGACTGGTGCGCTCCGGGCCTGTGGACCAGGACACCGACAGATCCTGCCCGCTACCCAGCACGTTGCCATAGCTAAAGCCGCCAGAAGAAGAAGCCTCCCCACCTTGGCGAGATGCTGAAGCGATTGGCGTCAGTGTCCAGACATCGCGCACCACCACCAGCAGATCAATACGTCCGGCGCATACTCTGGCGGGCACAATCATGGCATCCGCGAAGTAGGGCTTCTCCCGTAACAGCCGCTCGCTTTCCTCCACTTTGGCGGCGATCAGTGGTGCGCCGCTGCGGATGGTCAACTGCCGTCTGACGGTACTGTGCCGAGTACTGAAATGAACCCGGTTTGCCATCCGATAGAGGCGATGGTCTTCATCTGGATTATCAAGGTTAAAAATCGGCAACACGACAATCTGCCGGTCTCCGATAACCAGCCCTTCATAAGCAGCATAGTCCACCGTGGCACGAGTGCTAAGAAACTGGAACAGGGCCGGGTCGTCTTCACTGAAATATTCTACGCAACCCTCCTCCGCATAGCCCGCAAGAGGCCAGAAAAGCAGCATAGGCAGCCAATAGCGAAGCATGGCGCGAGCCGTCACCGGAGAGCCCTCACTATAATGTCGATCTCATTTCTCCCTGGTCAGCTAGCCAAATCAATATACCTAAACCACACTACACTGACACCCGGATAGTCCGCAGAGTTGCCTTACCCCCGAACATTCGCGCAGCATGGACTTTGCTGTGACAAGGAACACCTCAATGGATGAACTTGCCAACCAGTTCATAAGCACCAACCAGACCGCACTGCGGCTCATTTCCGCCTTACTTATCGGCATGCTGATCGGTGTCGAGAGAGGCTGGGAAGCGAGAGAAAAACAATCTGGCCAGCGCATTGCTGGCATCCGCACTCACTCGCTGGTCGGCCTGCTCGGTGGCCTGGGAGTACTGCTGTCCAACCTGATCGGCAGCTGGGTATGGCCCGCACTGCTGTTAGCGCTGACTGCAGTCAGTCTGTCCGCCTACCGCATGCACAGCCAGCGGACTGGCGACCTCAGTATTACTGGCCTGGTCAGCTTGTTATTAACCTTTTGCTTTGGCGCCATGGCCATGGCCGGAGAACTGGTCTTGGCCGCTGCTGCCGCAGTGGTGACCGTCATTATTCTGGACAACAAGCGCGAAATTCATGGCCTGCTGAGCAAACTGCAGGCCCATGAGCTGGACGCCGGCTTCAAGTTACTGCTGATCTCCGTGGTGGTGCTGCCACTGCTGCCCAATGAGGGCATGGGACCCTACCAGGCCATCAACCCGTTTGAGATCTGGTGGATGGTGGTACTGATTGCTTCGATCTCTTTTGTTGGCTACTTTGCCATGCGCGGCTGGGGTGCCAGCAAGGGCATCCTGTTCACCAGTCTGTTCGCCGGCCTCAGCTCATCCACTGCACTGACCCTGCAATTCGCTCGCCAGTCCCGTGATGCACCAGCACTCAGCCCACTGTTAGCCAGCGGCATCCTGCTAGCCTGCGGCACCATGTTTCCTCGCATACTGGTTTACTGCGCCCTGCTATCACCCGCCTTATTCAACAGCCTCATCGTGCCGATGCTGGTGATGACGCTGGCGCTTTATTTGCCGGCTCTGGCCATCTGGCGGCGCCACCGGGTGCAGTCCGTTGACAGTCCGGAAATGAAACAGAATCCACTGGATCTGTCCGCTGCGGTTTTATTTGGCCTGCTGCTGGGCGGCGTCATGCTATTAGCCTCCTGGATGCAGGAAGTGATGGGAGACCAGGGCCTGTACCTGCTGGCGGCCGCTTCCGGTATCGCTGACGTGGACGCAATCACTCTATCGCTAACCCGAATGACCACGAGCGGCCTAGACCTGAGCACCGCCACATTGGCGATCGTGGTCGCTGCGGCGGTCAACAGTCTGGTCAAATCGTTTATCGCGGTGGCAATCGGCACCCGTGCTCTGGCCCTGCGCGTTGCTGTGCCAATGATGCTGTCACTGGGCGGCGGGCTGGTGGCTGCGCTAGTGCTCTGAAAGAACTAAAGCGGACTCTGCCGCCAGTAAGGTCTGCTTTCTGTGGACGCCCCAGCGATACCCGCCGGGCTTGCCATCCTGACGAATCACCCGGTGACAGGGAATCAACAGCGCCACCGGATTGCTGGCCACCGCACTACCAACAGCTCTGGCGGCGCCGGGGTGACCACTGGCCAAGGCCAGCTGTGAATAACTAATGCAGTGCCCTGCTGGAATCTGCAGCAACGCCTGCCAGATATCGAACTGAAAATCTGTTCCGGCAATATGCACTGGCACTGACTGCTGGCTAGCACTGCCTGCAAACAGGGAAGAGATCACTGACTGAGTGCGCCCCGGGTTTTTCCGCAACTGCGCCTTCGGCCAAAGTGACTGCAAAAAAAGCACTGATTTTTCAGAGGACGAATCGCCACACAGGGCATCGACGAAATCCAGCCGACAAACCCCAAGATCGGTCATCGCCACCAGCACATCACCAAAGGAAGTAGAATGAACACCGTAATCAAGGTGCCGCGCCGCCCCTTGAGAGGGGCAAGCGCTCATCCTGATAATTTTCCCGGCTGCTGGATGCACCCGTTACCTGGCCTCGTCCACCATCTGTATGGTGATATCTTCCACTTCACCGGCCACCTGAGCCAGCGCCGGATCCTGCGACAAACCCGCCAGCATTTGCTTGGGCCGGATCATACCAATCATGGTTTTACCTTGTTCGGTGTAAACGGAAATACGACAGGGCAGCGCCATATTCAAACGCATATCCGCAGACATGACCTTCGCCGCCTGAACCGGATTGCACACTTCAAACACTTTGCACTGCTCGGCAAACTCGACTCCCTTGCTACGCAAGGTGGCGCCGATGTCATGCACATACAGCACCCCGAATTTATGTCGAATTACTGCCGCATTCAGGTCCGCTGCAGCCTGCTCAAAGGATTTTTCTGTCTCGACAACGTAGTACATAGCAAACCCTCACTGCGTAAAACAGCCCGCCGGCTGCAGCTCTTTCAGCCTTTCTGACAGAACGAATCAATAATCCGGTTAAGCGTCTTGCTGGGTCTCATGGCAGCAGTCACTTTAGCCACATCCGGGTGATAGTAACCCCCCATATCCACCGGCTGGCCCTGCACCTCCTGCAACTCCTTGAGAACCACCTCTTCGTTATCCGCCAGCTCTTTGGCCAGCTTGGCAAAGCGCGCCTTCAGATCCGCATCTTCATCCTGCGCCGCCAGTGCCTGCGCCCAGTACAGGGCAAGATAGAAATGGCTTCCCCGGTTATCCAGCTCGCCAGTTTTTCGCGATGGCGACTTGTCCTGGTCAAGAAATACTGCGGTGGCCTGATCCAGAGCCTTAGCGAGAATCGAGGACTTGTTGTTGCCCGTCTTTTCACCCAGATCCTCTAGCGACACCATCATTGCCAGAAACTCGCCCAGGGAATCCCAGCGCAGATGATTTTCCTCAACAAACTGCTGTACATGTTTGGGAGCCGAACCGCCCGCGCCGGTTTCAAACAGACCACCGCCAGCCAGCAACGGCACAATCGACAACATCTTGGCGCTGGTACCCAGCTCCAGAATGGGGAACAGATCGGTCAGGTAATCACGCAGTACGTTACCGGTTACCGAGATAGTGTCTTTGCCACGAATCAGCCGTTCCATGGTATGACGGATGGCCTGATCCAGCGACATGATGCTGATGTCCAAACCTTCGGTGTCATGATCCTTCAGGTAGCGCTCTACCTTCTTGATCATCTGCGCATCATGGGCCCGCTCTGAATCAAGCCAGAACACCGCCGGCATACCGCTAAGACGAGCACGCTGCACTGCCAAGCGCACCCAGTCACGGATCGGCGCATCCTTGGTCTGACACATACGCCAGATATCACCCTTCTCCACATTCTGGCTGAACAACACCTCACCAGCCTGATTAACCACCTGAACGACGCCATCTTCCGGCAGCTCAAAGGTCTTGTCGTGGGAGCCGTACTCTTCCGCCTGCTGCGCCATCAGGCCAACATTTGGCACCGTGCCCATGGTGCGTGGATCAAAAGCATCATGGTGTTTGCAGAAGTTAATCACTTCCTGATAGATGGTGGCGTAGGTGCTTTCCGGAATCACCGCCTTGGTGTCCTTGAGCTTGCCATCGGTACCCCACATCTTTCCGCCAGCGCGAATCATTGCCGGCATGGACGCATCCACAATCACGTCACTTGGCACATGCAAATTGGAAATGCCGCGATCAGAATCCACCATCGCCATTTCCGGGCGATGTGCATAGCAGTCACGAATATCTTCCTCGATTTCCGCCCGCACCGAATAAGGCAGCGAAGAAATCTTCTGGTAAAGATTACTCAGGCCATTCTTGGGGTTAACACCAATTTCCTCAAACAGTGCCTGATGTTTTTCGAACACTTCTCTGAAATACACGGTGACCGCGTGCCCAAAAACGATCGGGTGGGACACTTTCATCATGGTTGCTTTAACATGCAGCGAGAACAGCAAACCCGCATTACGGGCGCCCTCGATTTCTTCCTCCAGAAACTTGCGCAGCGCCTTGACGCTCATAAACATGGCATCGACCACCTCGCCTTCCAGCACCGGGGTCTTTTCCTTCAGAACAATGGTGTTGCCATCTTTGCTGAGCAACTGGATGCGTAGCACATCAGCCTGTTCCATGGTCCGCGACAGCTCACCATGATAGAAATCTCCCTGCCGCATATGCGCCACGTGGGTGCGCGAAGCCTGACTCCACTTACCCATGGAATGGGGGTGCTTTCTGGCAAAATTCTTTACCGCAGTAGATGCCCGGCGATCAGAGTTACCCTCTCGAATTACCGGATTGACAGCGCTGCCCAGAGCCTTGCCGTAACGTGTCTGAATGGCCTCTTCTGCCTCATTAGCAGGCTCGTCCGGGTAATCTGGCAGCGGATAACCCTGGGACTGCAGTTCGGCGATGGCATTCTTCAGCTGCGGAATAGAAGCACTGACGTTAGGCAGCTTGATGATATTGGCTTCCGGCTTGAGGGTCAGCTGACCCAAAGCAGCCAAATTGTCTGGAACTCGCTTGTCCTCCGGCAGGTACTCCGGAAACAGGGACAGAATGCGTGCCGACAGGGAAATATCGATGGGCTCTACAGCAATCCCGGCAGGGCAGGTAAAGGCATTAACAATGGGGAGAAAAGAGTAAGTAGCGAGGGCGGGGGCTTCGTCGGTCTGTGTATACACGATCTTGCGTGTTTCAGTGCTCATTTCGTTCCTCGAATGCGACTGGTTAAAGTTCGGCTATCTGGTTTGTCTGCAGGACACCCTCGACTTTTGGTCAGGACTGCCAGACAACACCTTTCCCGTGTGAGGCTTTTCTATTAGACCGCTAATCTACCACTTCTTCGTGAAGAATTGGATAAACCACCCTGCATGCTTGGTAACAGGATGATTTAGCGGAACTTTTGTGATCTCCGTCAGATTACTGGCGAATCAGCTTAGCCACCTGATCAGCGTCTGACGGCCGCACCAGACGCGCCACCTCCTGACCATCTCGTAACAGAATCAGGGTTGGCCAGAGCTTGACCCGAAAGGCCCGCCCCAGAGGTCTGCCCTTGCCGTCGGCTACCTTGATATGGGGTAGCCGGGGATGATCAGCCAATGCCTGCCGCACTGCCGGCGCCGCCGCCTGACAGTGACCACACCACGTGGCGCCGAACTCAAGCAGCGCATCACCAGTAAGTGCATCAAGTTGCTCAAGAGTCGGTGCATCGTCGCTATAGTCGGGATTAAACCCCACATTCGGGCTGGCCATGACCGCACTCCTGAACTAGAAATCAACGAACTTTTAAACGGTTATTGGTATCCCGATTACTCTTTATAAGGTCGTCACTGTGAACATTTTATAAGGTCGTCACTGTGAACATTCAATGGCAGCTTGGAGAGCCTGTCATAGAGCACCACATTGACTGCTGCCGCCAGATTCATACATCCCGTGGTGGGCACAAAAACCACCTCATCAGCAGCGTCGACGATGTCCTGGGAAACCGAGCCATCCTCCGGGCCAAATATGTATATGACGCTATCTGGATGACCAAAACCGGGAAGCGGCGTCGCCCCTTCAGCGAACTCCACACATACCACCTTCATGCCATCAGGCAATTGCTCAAGCAGGCTATCCACCCGCTGCAGTGGAACCCTGTCAACAACTTGCCTGGTGTCTGTTTGATACTGGGCCGCTCGCTCAAACCTGCCACCCGTATAGCACACCTTATCTGCCTGATAGCAGCCTGCTGCGCGCATCACAGCACCAACATTGGTCGGGCTTTTCGGGTTATACAGACCGATAAAAACAGCCACAGGCGTCAACCTTCCGGCAAGGCAAGAGATAAATGGAAGCAGGTACCGTTGGGCTGTCTACTCTGCCAGCTAACGTACGCCCCGATATCTGCCGCTCGATAACGAATATTGCCCAACCCGGCACCGAGCCACTGTGACTGTTCCGGCATGCCCGGACCGTCATCGGTAATCGTCAGCGTTAGCTTGCCCTGCTCCATGGCGCAATCAAGCTCCACCAGACCGTGGCCAACATGCTTGATGATATTGCTGGTCACCTCACGCAGAATGCGGCTTAGTTGATAGCCAATGGCGGGATCAATATCCTGATCCGGCAAAGAGTCCACGCCGTGGTACCGAAAACTCATATCTGCCCCCACCAGCCGGACCTCCATCTCCGCCACCATCGCCGTCATCAGCGCCAGCAGCTGGCGATACTCATAACGGCTCTGCGATACCGCCTCTCGCAGTGACATCAGCGCCTCACGGGCCAACTCGGTTTGCCGTTGGCTGGCATCCGCATGAACAATGGATACCAGCTTTGCCCCCACATCATCATGCAGATCCCGATAGATATTCTGTCGCTCCTGTTGCGCCGTGGCATGCAACTCCAGCGCCCGGTTCTCGGCGTAGCTGCGCTCCAGTGACGCCGACACATCACGCACCCGAGCCTCAAGCTGGGTGTTAAGGTGCTCGCTTTCATCCAGCGCTTTAACAAAGGTGCGGATCAGGTAGGCAAATATCAGCACCAACAATATGCCAAAGCCATACTGCATCAAAGTGCCTTCAGGCAATCCACCGGGCACCTGAGCTGCCGACCAGAAAGCACTGATATCGTGGGCCACCAATGCAGCTATCAGTAGAAAGCCCGGCATAAACCAGAGTATCCCCCGGGCATGGCCACGCAGCGCCCGCAATGCACCGATGGCCAACAGATAAAGCACCAGAGCCAGATGCACCCCATGAACCACCGTGATTACCAACGCATGATGACGGATGTCCATACTGAACAGGGCCACCCCGGAGCCGATCACCGCCAGTATCGCCAATCGTCTTGGCCAAGGCGCATTCAGCTGCATCAGGTGGTACAGGAACATAAACAGGAAAAAGCCCGCCAGATCCACGCAGTAGTAAGAGAAGCGCAGCCAGACACCATGGGGCAATGGCGAGAACGAAGACGCCAGATAGAACATCACCACAGACCAGCTCAAACACAGCAAGGCAAAGTGCAAATAGAGACTGTCATCGCGACGCTGCAACCAGACGAAAAAGGTAAACCCGCCCATAATCAGGCAGGCAATCATGCTCCATTCGGCAATAGTGACTTGCTGGAAGGTCTTGGCGCGATGCATCTCGGCAAGTGCCCCTGCCTCGGCAAAGATAACTGGAGACAACATCGCATTGGGCTCGCCGGCGCGAACACTGATCAGCAACTGATTGCCGCTATCTCGCCACAGGGGGGCGGCAATCCGCTCGAAGTAAGGCTGGTTCCAGCCGGTAGACTCAAGACCATCGGCACGGGTAGTGCCACCCAGGCGTGTCCCGTTCAGGAACAACTCAATGTCAAAAACATGATGCTGGATATACAGGCCACTACGATGCTGCTCTGGCACTGTGTCCAGATCAAGCCGAAACCAGAATTGACCGCTGGTCTGCTCAGCGGCAGCGGAGAATGGCAGATTGACCGATTGCCAACTTAGCTGCGCCGATGGCGCCTCGGAGCGTTGGGCGGTGAAGGCAACTTCGCCAGCAGACAAACGCGTGAAGTCCATCTCCCGGGCAACAACCGTCGAGACCGACAAACCTGAAAGTATTACGACACAAAGCAACAGGCAGCGACGCATGGAATCCAACCGGAACATCAAACCGGAACGCACCTTAACCGGTGCAGTCAGGCAGTAACAATACATCAGATTGCACGGCCGGCAGACTGTCCCTGTCACCGTTTACTCTTCGAGGCGCTCCAGTCGTCGCCGCAGTGCGCCATTTTCACGTCGTAACTCTTCCAGTTCATCCAGAAGCTCCAACGCCAATGCTATCCCGGCCCAGTCAACTTGCAGCTCCCTACGCAAACGAACAGCACGGGTTATCTGCGCTACGGCGGCTTCGTCGAACTGCCATTCAACAGCCTGCTGGTCGTGTGGCTCGGCAATGCCATGGCCTACCAGCTCGGCTAAATCCTGATCCGAGATCGCCACCAGCTGATAAAGCTCAGTGGTACAAACCGTCACTTCCACTTCGGAGGCCATCGCTATCGACTCCATTGCGCACGGGGGTCAAAGCTGGCCTTCTCGGCAAGCTGCTCCCACAACTGATTGATTTCATCACTGCTCGCCGGCGGCATCACCACCTTCAACAATACAAACAAATCGCCCTGCCCCGCCTTGCCGGGCAAACCCTTGCCCGCAATACGCAGCTTCTTGCCACTCTGACTATTGGCTGGAATGCTCACCTTGATCGGACTGGCCAGCGTTGGCACTTCAATCTTGGCGCCCAACGCGGCCTCCCATGGCGCCACCGGCACGGTAACAATCAGGTTATGCCCCTCCACATCAAACAGTGGATGGGGCACAAGACGAATACGCAAATACACATCGCCCGCTGGCATATCGCCAACACCTGCGCTGCCTTGTCCCTTCAGGCGAATGCGCTCGCCGTCGCTAACCCCTGCGGGAATCTTGACGTTCAGACTCTTGGTGGTTTCGCCAATCAGCTCACCATACTGGTTGTATTCAGGCAGGCGGAAGGAAATGGGCTTGGTTTCAGAGCTAACCGTGTCTTCAAGAAAGACCGGCAGATCTATTTCCACATCCCGCCCGCGCCGCCCTGGCGCAGGTCCACCTCGACCGCCCTGACGGGCACCAGAAAACAGAGACTCAAAAAAATCAGAGAACCCGGCACCAGAAGGGTCAAAGCCGCCACCGCCGGATGGCTGCCAGCCCGGTGGCGCCTCAAAGGGTCCCCGCCCGCCCTGCTGGCTGCGCATGGCGCGCAATTGATCGTAATCAGCCCGCTTGTCCGGATCCTTCAGCACCTGCCAGGCTTCCGCCACCTCTTTGAACTTGGCCTCGGCGTCTTTTTCCTGACTGATATCCGGATGATATTTGCGAGCCAGGCGACGATATGCCGTCTTGATGGTGGCCTCATCGGCCTCTGGCTCCACACCAAGCAATGCGTAGTAATCCTTAAACTCCATTTCGACCTCAACGTCTGCAGCTGATGGGCGAGCTAGCAACCCTGAATATAAGGCTACTCTAGTTCACCTGCGCGGGGGGCGAATTGTCACAGGTCAGGGTTGCTACGGGTGAAAGCAAAGATGACGGGGCTATACGACCACCCGAGGACTGCCTTGTGCCACTGAATCATTTTCGCGATAGTAACCAATCTAGACCGTTTTTTTGGGGACAGGGAATGACCGGATCCAGCTGGCTTTGGGGCGCTCTACTGCTAGTGGCGCAGACAGCAACAGCGGTCACACAAGTCACCGTTGCCGTTGCCAGCAACTTCACTCAAGCGGCGCGAGAGATCGCAGAAGCATTTGAGCAGGAAACCGGGCATCAGGTTCTCTTTAGCGTTTCCTCAAGTGGCAAGCTATATGCCCAGATCAGCCATGGTGCACCTTTTGACATCTTTCTTTCCGCAGACATTGAACGGCCTGCGCTGCTTGAATCAAACGGACTGGTGGCACCTGAATCCCGCCGTACCTACGCCACCGGCCGACTGGTTCTCTGGTCCGTTGATGAGCGCTATCAAGACAAGGACTGTGAAGCAGAACTGAGAGCGAAAAATTTTGCCAAACTCGCCATCGCCAACCCCAAAGCCGCGCCTTACGGTGTCGCTGCGGAGGAAGTTCTTGCCAGTATCGGGCTCGACAAGAACCAGCTGACCGAACGCATCGTCACCGGTGAGTCAATTGCCCAGGCACTTCATTTTGTCGCCAGTGGCAGCGCCAGCATGGGCCTGATTGCAGCAGCGCAGCTGAATTTGCCAGATATTCCAGAGGGCACATGCCATTGGCAGGTACCGCAGGCCCTGCACAGCAAAATCGAACAGCAGGTGGTGCTATTGACGCGGTCAGCAAATAATCCAGCCGCCAAGGCATTTATGGCGTTTCTTGCCAGTGAGAAGGCGCAAGCCATTATATTGGCTCACGGATATGGCATTGAATAAATAATGGAGCTCTTTAACTCTTGGACTGCGAATATGCCTGGCCTCGGCCCTCTTTGGCTGTCGGTCAAGCTTGGCCTTATCAGCACGGCGATCCTTATCCTGCTCGGAACACCGCTGGCATTCTGGCTATCTCGCACCCGGTCTCACGCAAAAACCTTTATTGAGGCCATGGTGGCACTTCCCATAGTGCTACCCCCTACAGTGCTCGGCTTCTATCTGCTGATTCTGCTCGGCCCGAATGGCTTGGTGGGCAGCTATTGGGTGAAGCTGACCGAAAGCTCCCTTACGTTCAGTTTTGGCGGGCTCGTGCTAGCGTCAATTCTTTATAGTATGCCTTTCGTTATTCAGCCGTTACAGAACGCCTTCGAAAGCATCGGCCGCGGCTTTGTCGAAGCGGCTGAGACACTGGGTGCACGACCTCTGGACATTTTTTTTACGATAATCCTGCCACTCAGCACCCGTGGCTTTCTGACCGCAGCCATCATGGGCTTTGCCCATACACTGGGCGAATTTGGTGTCGTGCTAATGGTTGGCGGCAATATCCCCGGGCAAACCCGGGTGATTTCCATTGCCATCTATGACCATGTTGAAGCGCTGGAGTATGCTCAGGCACACGTCTTGTCCGGCCTGCTGTTGGCGTTCAGTTTCACCTGCATGTTTGCGCTGTATTTCATCAATGGCAGGTTACGCCATGAAAACTGATGCAGGACATGTAACGGCGGCGCTAAGTCGCCCCGACTTTACTCTGGATGTCGACATCAAGGTGCCTTCCCATGGTGTCACCGGAATATTTGGCGCCTCCGGCTGCGGCAAAACCACCCTGCTTCGCTGTATTGCTGGACTGGAGCGTGACGCCCGTGGAAGCGTCGGATTTAATGGCCAACTATGGCAGGACTCAGAAAACTTCGTGCCGCCTTGGCAACGGCCTGTGGGCTTTGTATTTCAGGATGCGCGATTATTCCCACACATGACAGTAGCCCGTAATCTCAATTACGGCCGCCGTCGTTCTGCGCCTTCCCCGGAGCTAAGCTCGCCGGAGCAGATTATTGATATGCTGGGCATCGGTCATTTGCTTGATCGGAAACCAGCCCAACTTTCCGGCGGCGAGCAACAGCGTGCGTCGATTGCCCGCGCACTGTTGCGCTACCCGGCATTGGTCTTGATGGACGAGCCACTTGCCAATCTCGACGCGGGGCGCAAGCAAGAAATCATGCCATTCCTTGACCGCTTGCACGCCAACCTCCAGGTACCAATGCTGTATGTCAGCCACAGTCTGGATGAAATGACGCGCCTGTGTGACCACCTGGTGGTGATGCAGTCCGGTCGAGTGCTCGGCCAAGGCAGGCTACACGACATGCTGATGCGTACCGATCTACCCACACTGGGTGGTGGCGAGGCTAGTACCGTGCTGGATGTTCGCGTGCTTGATTACGATCCACATTATCAGCTTTCCAGACTACAGTTTGCTGGCGGTGAAGTGGTTGTACCCGGCCGCCACGGTGATCATTGTTGTCCGTTGCGTTTACGCATCATGGCGAGTGATGTGAGTTTATGCCGGGAACGTCCACAGTCGAGCAGTATTCTGAATATTCTGCCCGCGGTAGTGGAGAGCCGGCGAGCCGAATCCGGTGGCCATGTACTGGTCCAGCTGCGCGTCGGTGAGGCAAAGCTAATGGCCCGTGTAACGTTGAAATCAGCAGAAGCTCTAAACCTGACTCAGGGGCAGTCGCTATTTGCCCAGATAAAAGGTGTAGCGGTAAAAAACTCCGCCGAGCAGGTGGCCATCGATAACGCCAATGCAGAAGCATGAAAAACACAGTGATACATAGGGGCATGACATGAGAACTAAATTTGCGGTGTTGCTGGGCGCAGTATTGGTTGCCGCTGGCGTTTATATCTGGCTGGCCGGGAACAGTGTTAGCCCCATCAAGCCAGCTCAGACGCCTGCACAGCAATCCAACCCGAAACAAGAAGATGTCGCGCACAAGGGCGATGGTAGCGGTGGCAACCGCGAGGACAAAGGCAAGCAACAGGCCGACTGTAGCGACTCTCTTTCGCTCTACGCCGGGCAGCAGTTGCTATGGCAAAAACAAAGCCAAGCATTTGAGGATATGCCGGAAGTGCAGCCGCTTAATGCGGGTCATCGCGCCAGCACCCAAGGAGTGAACGTGCTCGTACTGGCAGGCATGGCACCGGATATTACTGTGGTCGAAGTGGTCACTTGCGAGGGTGACGTGGCTCGTTTCCCAGTAGATAAAGTGCAGCAGGACACCAGGCAGTTCTTTATTGGCGCTAACCGCCGTGGCGCGTTTAAGTTGATCGAACTTTCAGATGGGATGGAGCACACCTTGATGCGCAATGTCAGTCAAGTGGCATTAAAGCAAGGAGGCCAACGTCGGAGCGAAGATTAGTTCGCTCCGACATAGCTAAACGAGCAACATACTCAGGCGCGGATAATGGTGCCCACGTCTTCGCCGTTAAGAGCTGCGGTGATTTGTCCCTGCTTCAATCCGTTAACGATTTGCAGTTTCTTGATGTGATCACCACGCATCATGTACTCCAGTACAACGCGCTCCACAATCAGATCGTCCTGACCATTATTGAGTAGCTCTGAGGCGGTGGTTTCAGGAATGAACTCGGCATCCGGGTTCTTCTTCGGATCATCGGTGTACAGCCCGTCCTCATCCTTGATATAGAGCACGCCCTTGGCACCAAGGAACTCGGCCATCAGGTAAACACCCGCGTCAGTACGGTTAGCGGGAATCAGCCCCTCGGCCTGTGACTTCTCCCAGAACTCATTCGGCGGCATGCCGGAGGTAATCGGCAGGCAGCCCGCGTTGAGGAAGAAAGGCAGCTTCTCAAGCTCCTCCGGATAGCACATGATGCCGCCATGCTTGGCGGTGAGAATCTGCAGCATGCGTGCGTTTTGAACCGGCACACTGGCGCCGAGACGCGCCAACATGCCGGTGGGCATGTTCAGGTCCAGGCCAAGGGAGTAAACATGACGGGCACGGGTGCCACCACCGGCGGCCAAAATAAAGTTCACGCCATTTTTTTTTGCCGCAACCAGCTCTTCAAGAATCGGGTACACCGCCGCGCGGCCACGGTCCATAACGCTTTGACCGCCGATTTTAATAACCCATACGTCCGGCAGCACCGCGACCGTATCGCGAGCAGCAAGCTGTTCACGGATAGCATGACCAGAAAGCGATTGGTCGGACAGGGCATTATCCATGCCGTCGATCCAGATTTTTCCGTCTTTTTTCATTTTATTACTGCTCCCTAAATCACTTCGCGCGGCTGGACTTGACGATGGTGCCGACCAGCTCACCATTCAATGCCCGTTCCAGATTGTCTATTTTGAGGCCGTTAATCACCTGAATCTGGTGCACCGTTCTGGCATTCTCCAGAGTGCGCAGCAGTTCGCGCTCGATCGGCATGTCGGGCAAATCCATTTTCAGCAACTCTTTGGCGGTGATCTCGCGGATCAGCTCAGCGTCGGGATTCTTCTGAGGGTCTTCGGTATAGATACCATCAACATCCTTGACATAAATGACGCTCATTGCACCCATTACTTCTGCCATCAGGAACAGTCCGGTATCCGGGCCGTTATCCGGCAGCTGCCCTGCTTCTAACGATGGCGGCTCCCAGAAATGGTATGGCGGCTGGCCGATGCACACTGGAATCATGCCGTTCTTGAGGAACAGCTGCAGATCCTGAAAGTGATCCTTGACGAAAGTAATACCGCCATGAGGTGCCAGCAGAAATTGCAAAATGTCCCGATTGTTCTCTTCAACCCCACCGACGATACGGGCGAGACCACCAATCGGCAGACCTAAATCAATACCGATAGAGTAAGTATGCCGGGCGCGGGCGCCACCACCCACACCAATAACCATACGGTGGTTGCCATTCAGTTTAGCGATCGTATCCACAAGTGGAATAATGGCTTCGGCGCCACGGTCCATAATGCTACGCCCGCCCACACAGATCATGTTTACATCGGGAACCATACTCTTTACGGAAGCAGAGTCGGTCTCTTTGAGAAGGCGCCGACTAACAAGACTTTCTCTCATTAGTCCGCTAGAAATATGGGTCCTTCCGTCCCCCTTCACCAGTTCTGACATCTTTTATTCCCTCTGGATTATGATTTTTTCCGCTTATGGCTATTGTCAGCGGCCAGTAGCTGCGTGTCTGAATGATCTTCCGGTGAGTCGGTAAAATTGCGATTTACCAGCAGCACACTGACGAAGCAGCTTAAAGTGCCGAAAAGAAGCTGTGAAGCCAACATGGGCAAAAACAGCACAAAAGCTAACTGTGGCGCGCCGGCAAGCACAATAACAAGCAAGTTGGCAGCAAAACGGCCGGCACCGATAGCAGCACCAATTAATGCAAACTGCAGCAATTTGCCGCCACGACTGGTGGCCCTCGCAATAGGCATCAGCATATCTGCAAGCAAGCCAGGCACAGCAAAATGGGCAATTTCCAGAATACCGAACTTGCCATACCCCATCAGAAAAGAAACTATGCCGGTGGTGGTCCCCGCCGCCAGAGCACCAAAGCGCATATAAGTCGCATTGGCAGCGAACAGCAGCAACGGCACAATCAGCATGTTCTTGTGCCCGGATGCAATCGGCACCCCAGGCAGAATTTGCAGGACCTTGAGCCCCATCACAGTGAGGCTAACGCCCAGAACCACCGTCAGATCATGCAGCCGCTCCCGCGGCAGCTCCGGGTAGCGCTCCGCCAGCCATCTCCTACTTTGGCGAAACTTGCCCTGCAGCAGCTCATCCACAGCAGCCAGCCGGCCGGCACGGATATCAGCCCAGCTTATACCGCCGTCGCCACGCCCCTCACCATCCCCTTTACCTCGGCCCTTGCCGCCGCCCTTGCCATGGCCTTGACCACCTCTGTCCTGACCGCCGAGCAGAGCCAGCGTCGCGTCCACGGTTAAGGCAACACTCTCAGGAATACGCAAGTGTCGTAGTCCGACGACCAAGGCTCTGGGAGGGGATGTCTGCTGCAGCCAGGTGCTCGCCAGCACCAGGGTCATCACTCGCAGGCACATCAACAGGGCCAGAGTCGCCCCACTCAGGCTAAGGTCCGGCAGCCAGCTGACCGGGACTTCCAGCCAGTGATCAGTGTCCTCACCGGTACCAGTGAGCATGTAGGTTATAAAGATAATCAGGAAAAACAGTCGCAACTTACGCGCAATGTGAACCACCCCCGACACGGGCAGCTTGAAACGAAACCACATGGACAGCTGCAGTAGAAATAGCCCCGCCAGCAACAAGGGCTCGGCGATCAGGAACAGGCTTATGGCCAAGCCGAGAAGATAGTAGACCTTGGCAAGAGTGCTGCGGTTGTTACCGGCCGTCATTGGTTCCCTCAAGGTCCGCGCTGGATGTTTGTTGCGGTTAAATGTGCGCGCCAAACGAAAATAGCACAAACAAAACCACAGGTACTGATTGTTTGCCCTCACGTAGAGCGCGCTACCCACCAGCAGATCACAAACAATAACCACTCTCATTAGAAGCTATCAATACAGGAAGACTGCTTGCAAAACCGTTCAATAGGACTAGTGTGTCATCAGGATCATCCCCTCTAATCCGGCAACGGAATGCGATCAGTGTTCGTTTCACCGGGGCGTTAGGGTGAAATTATCTGGGGTTAATAAGAAGGAGAACGACATGGGGAACACTATTATCAAGCGTAGTGCAGGGCCGCTACTAGCCAGTCTGGCTGCTGCGATCATGTCACTGTCCGCATTGCCAGTATCCGCGGCAGAGCTGGCATACACCGAAATTTCTGCCGATACCGCGTTCGCGCGGGATCGCCCGCGCGTCGATAAAGACTCGGATGGCAACTATCACATCGTCTACCGCATCGGGAGTGCGGGGGTGCAAATGCGGGATACAGTTGCCAACCTCGGCTACATGATGGTCTCAAAGAATGGCACCGTGCTGATCGATGAGGTCAAGCTGACCACTGATGCGGCCAGCGACTCCGTCACCACTGCAGATATCGAGGTGGGATCGGACGACAAGGTATACGTTTCCTGGGGCTTTAGGGACGATCGTGGTGATGGCCCCGACCGCGTCGGCAGCTTGTATCTGATTAAGCTTGATCCCTCCCTTGCACCGCAGGACGGCACTTCGCCAGTTCTGGCCTCCATCACAGAAGAGGCAGAGGTTGATGTTGGGCCTGACTTCAAACATCCGTTTATCGAGTTGGATGATGCCGACAATGTTTACGTCTGGAGCCATGATGGCCAGTTTGCCAAATATGACTCTACGTTGACGGAAGTTATTGCACCGATGGCGCCGTTTACCGACGTAACCTACAACGGTCACGGCACCAACCCGATTGCGGTCGACAGCGACGGCAACGTCCATATTGTGTTTCAGGATTGCAACGACCCTAGGGGTCGTCTGTGTACGGTTTCCTACGGCATGCTGGACGGCACCGATGGCAGCGTGCTGATTGACGCTACCAACGTTATCACCACTAACCTGTCAACGGATCAGGGTGCTGAAACGGACGTAGGCGACGCTCCGCACGCAGTGCATTACAGCATTATGGCGGACAGCAAGGACAACATGGCTGTGGTTTGGGTCGACAAGCGCAATGCTCCAACTAGGGATGTCTATACCGCGGTCAGCGGTAGTGGAGGCACCTTGTTCTACGCCAAGCTTGATCCCTCCCTCGATGATCAAGACGGCAGTGCTGCGGACATGACGGCAATCAAAGTCGTTGATGATTCCGAGCTTGGCCCGTTCAAATATGCACAGGCCTTCATGGCAAGCAACAACACCGTGCAAGTGTTCCACGGCATGCGTGGTGGCATGAGCCATGTATCCGTCAGCAGCTCAGGCAAAGCGAGTGACTCTAGTGTCTTGACCAGTAATGCGGTGAGCTTCAATAGCTGGAACAAGGCCTACCCCGCTGCCATGGCGGACGATGGCAAGCTGTTCTGGCCCAGAGTCTATGCGGCCGATGATGCCGCAGGCAGCAAGATCGTCATGGGCAAGGTGTCCACTGGCGGTGGTAGCAGCGGTGGCAGCAGCGCACCTGCCGCGCTTCTGCTAATGCTGGGTGCAGCTATGCTGCGTCGTCGCATGGCGCGCTAATGCAGCGCTAGTTTCAGGCAAGGTGAAGTAAGCGAAAAGGCGACACCAAGGTGTCGCCTTTTTTTATTTGAGGTAGTCTGCATGGCAGGCACCGTTTCTATCTTAATCAGGGAAGTATGTATGCGTCGCCCACTTCAGCTATTGGCATTTTTGCTATCAGCCTGGTTTCTGACAGCATGCTCAGACCCCGCCGAGAGCGACACACCTGCTGCTGCGGCCCATTCTGGTGATGGCAGCAAGCAGGGACAAAAATTCAGTGGTGATCGGGTATGGCCGGGGCTGGAGCTGGGAAAGTGCGGCTCGCACTTGAACGTGGTGCCGGTGACAGGACAGGGTGTGGAGTATTTCCCACCGAAGGAGTTCTTCAAGGGGTTTGAAAGTCAAGATATCGACTTGGGCGAGAACCCTCGTCCGGCCACAGACCTGACCGGCATGATGGCGCAGTATAACGCCGATACGGTGACCCTCGCGCCTTGCACTGGCCCTGAGCTTGTACTGGATCAAGCCCAGCTGGCGGACCAACCCGGCTTGGCAGTACTGACCGGCAAAGGCCTGATCAAGCTGGTCAGGCAGCAGGGCGGTGCTTATATCACCGTTACCCGGGAAATCCGGGAGATTCGATTCAGTTCCTCTGAGCAAGCGGAGTAATGGGCACGGATATGTACACGGACATGTAGTTGGAGCAATAAATGAAATTACCCCTGATTTTGTCTGCCATGCTGCTAACAGTTTCTGTCGCCCATGCGCAGGTGACTGTTAATGGCGACAGCGTGGCAATAGAAGTAGCGCAGCAGTCCCTGACCACTGTACTGACCGGTGTTGCCCAGCAGGCAGGCGCCACCATCAAGGTGGATTCAAACGTGGAGCGCTTGGTATCCATATCCATTAAGAATATGCCCCTGCAGCGGGCAATGGACCAGATAGCCCGCCAGGAAGGGCTGAATATTGTCCTCGGCTGGCGGCGTGACAGCGAAGGCAATGATCATCTTGCAAGCATTGACGTTTTGCCGGACGGCAACATGGACCCGGCATCCTTGGCAGAGCAGGATGCGAGGCAGCAGCGTATCTTGCAGCAACAGCAAAAAACGCGTCGAGGCGGTCGAGCCATTCCTGGTGGGGCGGAAGACAAGAGCTGGAAGCCCAGCATGCTAAAGCAGATGGACCCTCCCCCTGACCGCACTCTGCATTCAGATTGATCCACTGTCCCTTGGCACTGTCGCCGACTCCCTCTGTTAATAAGAATCATTACCACCTAAAGCCAGCTCAGACGGCACCAAACCATGCTTGAGGGTTGCAAAATGGCTCGATGTTATTAGTCTGGATTGGTGCCATGCCCCGTAGAGTCATCTGGCTAATGCAGCCGATGTCGGTTTTCACAGGGTTAAGTGAAGGGCCGTTCTTGGCTTCAATTCAAAGGGGAAAACCATGAAAACCACATCTCCCAGAGGCAGCGCAGGGATACTGGCTTCAAGCTTCGCCGCTACAATCATGTCACTGTCTGCACTGCCGGTATCCGCGGCAGAGCTGGCATACACCGAAATTTCTGCAGACACCGCATTTGCGCGGGATCGTCCCCGCGTCGATAAAGACTCAGATGGCAACTACCACATCGTCTACCGCATGGGTGATGCGGATGGTCTAATAGAGAGCGGCATGACTGGCTCCAATGTTGGCTACATGATGGTATCCAAGAGCGGAACCGTCTTGATCGACGAGGTCAAGCTGACCGCTGATCGCACAAACAACATTAATACTGCGGATGTCGAGGTTACCTCTGACGACAAGGTTATTGTGTCGTTCTCCTTCCGCGGCAGCAACATGCAACTCATCAAGCTTGATCCTTCTGCTGCGCCGCAAGATGGCACAGCACCCGCGCTTGCTACCATTGAAGATGTAGCCGAGGTGACGTTAAGCGAGGATTTTGACCATCCGTTTATTGAGCTAGACAGCAGCGATAATGTCTACATCTGGAGCCATAATGGCACGTTCGCCAAAACAGACAGCTCACTCGTTGAACAAATCGCACCCATGTCGCCATTCCCGGACGTAAATAAAAATGGTCATGGCACCAACCCTATTGCCTTAGATAGCGACGGCAATGTCCATGTCGTGTTTCAGGACTGCAACAGTACTACCGGCAATCTTTGCACGGTTTCCTACGGTATGCTGGACGGCACTGACGGCAGTGTGTTGATTGACGTCACCAACGTGATCACCACAAATCTGACAACCGATCAGGGTGCCGAAACAGACGTAGGCGACGCTCCGCATGCAGCACACTACAGCATCATGGCAGACAGCAAGGACAGAATGGCTGTGGTTTGGGCCGACAAGCGCAATGCCCCGTTTAGCGATGTCTACTGCACAAAGTGCCAATCCGGGGGCACCTTGATGTACGCCAAACTCGATCCTTCCCTGGACGATCAGGACGGCAGTGCGGCGGACATGGCAGCCATAAAGATTGTTGGCGACTCTGAGCTTGGCCCATTTAAGTATGCGCAGGCCTTTATGGCGAAGAACAACACTGTGCAAGTGTTTTATAGCATGCGCAGTGGCATGAGCCATATTCCGGTTAGCACATCGGGCAAGCCTGGCGCTACGAAAGTCTTGACTTCCAATGCTGTGACCTTCAGCCCTTATCACAAGGCCTACCCCGCTGCCATGGCGGAAGATGGAGCCCTGTTCTGGCCCAGAGTCTATGCGGCCAATGATGGCGAGGGCAGCAAGATCGTCATGGGCAAGGTATCCACTGGTGGCAGCAGCGGTGGCAGCACTGCGCCAGCAGCGCTTCTGCTAATGCTGGGTGCAGCTATGCTGCGCCGTCGCATGGCACGCTAATGCAGCGCTAGTTTCAGGCAAGAAAAATAAAAAAGGCGACACTCAGGTGTCGCCTTTTTTATTGAAGAAATCTGAATGCTTAAAGCACAACCATAAATACGCCAAGCCCCATCAAGAAAAACCCGGCGATCTGGCGACGATTAAGATGCTCCCCCAGGAAGACCTTAGCCACGATAGCAACGCAAACAACTCCCGAACTCAGGTTCATGGCAGCCATTTCACTTGGCTGATAACTGCCAACGCCCCAGCGAATAGCCGAAATATTAAGAAGATATTCAGGTAACACGATAAACCAGCTCACACAAAGAGCGAAGAAAAACCCCTTGTGGCGAAAGCGGATATGCCCGAGCCATGCAAATGCCATCAATAGACTAGAAGCAAACAGCATTAGTGGGACTGCGTAGAACACCATTAGCTATTGCTCCATCGCTTTGCTACTGGAGCTTGATATAAGGATCATTGAAAGAGCCATAACCGCAAAGCCTAGCAACTTCTGGGTGGTTAGCTCCTCACCCAACACATAATGGGAAACAAAGGCGATAGCGACAACACCGGTGCATAGCCTGAACGCTCCCATCTGCCCGCCGGTGAACTTTCGATAACCAAGACGCAACGCAAGAATATTAAGCGCATACTCCGGAAGCACCAGCAGCCAGGCAAAAAGCGTCGCCATCAAGAAGGTCAGATCTTCCTTAAAACGCAAATGGCCAAGCCAGGCTGTCGCCATAATGGCGCTAGAGAACAGCAGCATCAGAGGAACAATAAAATATATCAGCGCCGCTTTGGGCTCTCCCTGAGGAAACTCAGCTGACAACTCATCGGATTGGGACGAACCTATGGGCATCCCTGATTTTGTTTCAGGAGTTTTTTTCAAAGCATTCCCAAGAATATTATGTGCAAATTGCCAAGCAATAAGGGGCAAGTCTCCATGAGAACGCCATTGCTGTCAAAGCATAAGCGGCCAGATAGCGATATTTCACATGGGCCAAGCAAATAGCCATAGCGTCATATCAGAGCCGCCAGTATCCGCCTTATGGTAAATACCAGCCTACCTCGCCATAGATTTTCAGGATGAAGTAGTCAGCTCCGCCATCAGTTGTTTAACTGGAATGGCTTCATCCGCGAGCCGCGTCATATCGGCAGTTTGCTTTTGGCTGAGCAGCTTCTTGGCCAGCATGAATTCAGGAGCGCGATTGATACAATCAGCGGCGATCAACTGCCCCTGCTGAAAATAGAACGCAGCGAAGCTGCAGCCCGAATCCGCAGTGCCGCGAATCACCACCTGATCGTAGCCCTGATTCAAGCCAGCCATTTGCAGCTTGAGGTCATATTGATCGGACCAGAACCAGGGCAAACTGATCTGCGGGATCTTTTCGCCGCACAAGGTAGCCGCAGCGGTTTTTGCCTGCTCCACCGCGTTGGGTACAGATTCCAGCCGCCGCCGCTGGCCTGAGCGTGGGTCCCATTGATTGGCACAATCGCCGGCCGCAACAATATCGGGATCCTGTGTTTGGCAGTACTCATCAACGACAATACCGTTATCTATTTCAAGCCCGGCAGCATCGGCAAGCTCACTATTCGGCCTAACGCCAATGCCAACAATCACCATGTCCGCGGGATAGAAACGTCCATCAGCACACACCACTCGTTCAACCCGTTCCTCGCCCTCAAACGCAGCCACCATTGTGCCGGTCTCAATAGTCACGCCGGCTTCGCTGTGCATACGTTGATAGAAGGCCGAAACTTCCGGCGCGGTGACCCGCTGCAGAACCCGCTCGGCCATTTCCAGCACGACCACATCAATGCCCTGCTTACGCAATGACGCGGCAGTTTCGAGGCCGATATAGCCTCCACCAATGATGACTACGCGACCGCTATCCGGCAGCTCGCGACGGATGCCTTCAACGTCTGCCAGAGTACGCAGATAATGCACACCGCCAAGATTTGCACCCTGAATCGGCAACCGAATGACTCTGGTGCCGGTACACAGCGCCAGCTTGTCATAGTGCTGCTCACTGCCATCCGCCAGAGTCAGCGTCTTGGCCACCCGATCAATCGCAGTCACCCTGCCCGGGATAAATTCTATTTCATGCTTCTCATAGAAAGCACTGGGTCGGATTATCAGGCTGTCTGCATCCTTCTCTCCGCACAGAAACGCCTTCGATAACGGTGGCCGCTGGTAAGGCAGCCCACCTTCATCGCCAATCATTCGGATGGGCCCGCTCCAGCCTTGCTGGCGCAGACTGGTGGCGAGCTGGGCTGCCGCATGACTGGCCCCGATGATCACACATACCTGATTCTCATCGGACTGGGACGGTGAATGACTCATGGCTCAGCTCCGGTTTTTCTTGCTCACTTTGACCATCATGCGGGTATAACCGCGGACAAAGTTCGACTGAACGTATTCCGGCTCACCCTGAACTTCGATCCGCTCAAATCGCTCCAGCAGCTCTTCCCATAGAATTCTGAGCTGCATCTCAGCCAAACGGTTACCCATGCAACGGTGAACCCCAAAACCAAAAGAAAGATGATTACGGGCACCTTTGCGATCAATGATGAACTCGTCCGGGTTGTCGATGGCGCGCTCGTCGCGATTACCAGAGGCATACCACATAACCACTTTGTCGCCCTTGCGGATGGTTTGACCATTTAGCTCCACGTCCACTTTGGCAACGCGGCGCATATAGGCCAGCGGTGTCTGCCAGCGAATAATTTCCGACACCATATTGGGAATAAGGGCAGGATTGGATTTCAGCTTGTCGAATTCCTGCGGGAACTTGTTCAAAGCCAGCACACCACCCGTCATAGAGTTGCGGGTGGTATCGTTACCACCAACGATCAGCAATGCCAGATTACCGAGAAACTCCATCGGCCGATGAATCAGGTCCTTGGTGTCCTCGTTATTCAACATCAGGCTAATAATGTCGAAACCCGGTTCTTCTCCAGCATCCTGACGAGCTGCTTTGTCTCGCCAAAGTTGAGAAAACGCTTTCGCCACCTCAGCAACAACAGGGAAGAACTCATCACGCTCCACCTCTCCTCCGGTGGTTTCCGGGCTGGCCGCAGCCACATCGGACCAGTACACCAGCTTGCGCCGCTGCTCGTAGGGGAAATCCAGCAATGTCGCCAGCATTCGCGCAGTCAACTCTATGGATACACTGCTCACCCAATCGAATGGCTGGTCCACCGGCAAGCTATCCAGCACCTCCTGGGTACGCTGTCGAATCAGACTTTCCATTTCCTTGAGGTTCTTTGGCGCAACCACATTCTGAACCGCCTGACGTTGTTTATCGTGCTTGGGCGGATCCATGGCAATAAAGGTTTCAATGGCCAGACCGGCGGGCTGATCACCCAGAGTGATGATTGGTTCAGCAGAGAACAGCTCGTGGTGCTTGTCGACAAAAAGAATATCGTCGAAACGGGTCACTGACCAAAAAGGCCCAAACGGGCTGCTTTTCTGAAAGTGCACGGGCTGCTCGTCGCGCAACCGCTTAAAATAGGAGCCCCACAATCCCTGGCGCCAGAGGAAGGGATTGCTGACATCAATATCTTCAATCGCCAAGGTGGATACATCCGGCAACGGGGATTCCACAAACTCCGGGACCTTCGGTGCCAGGCCAATTCTATCCAGTGTTTTTTGTGCCAGATGCGCCGCTTTGATCTGCCACTGCATCGGCACAACACGGGCGCTTAGATTCATCGCCAGGGTTGAAATACTCATAGTGTCTCTCCCTTACATCTGGAATTCAGGCAAATGGACCACTAGCCCGTCCAGGGCGTCCGTAACCTCAATCTGGCAGGCCAGACGAGATGTGGGGGCACCCTCCGGCGTCATCTCCAGCATCTGCTTCTCGTTGCTGTTGATCGCGCCGGTCTTGCCAAACCACTGCTCATCAACGATTACATGGCAGGTGCCACAGGCGCATTCGCCACCGCAGTCTGCATCGATACCGGGCACCATGTTGTCCGCTGCGTGCTGCATCAACGATTTGTCGGCCTCGATCTCCACTTCATGCCGGGTGCCGTCGTGTTCGATAAAAGTCATGCGTCCCATGAAACCCTCCGAGTCTGTTGATGGCTGAGGCTCAGCCACGTATAGGCTATGTTCACACTTGCCATGATTGCCCTTTACCGAGAAGGCTCAACAGGTCGGCAATTGACATAAGGGGGTCATTTCAAGACAATCCCGGGAGGGTTCGACGAAGGGCAATATAATAATGAGCCAACTGCCACGCGCGGACTCCGCCGTGCTGACCAGCATTCCCGCCAGCTACACGCGGCTGATCGCTCAGGAGCTGGGAATGCACGCCCGTGATCTGCCGGACCTCCTGTCAGAGACCGACCTCACTGTTGAACAGCTGCTGGATGAAGCAACTCGGCTCAGCACTAAGCAACAGATACAGGTTATTGAGAATGCCCTGCGCCTGTCCCAGGACGAGGGGTTTGGGTTACGACTTGGCAAACGGCTGACGCCACCCGCCCATGGCCCGATGGGCTTTCTGGCCAGTAGCAGCCCAAACCTTCTGGCCGCCGTCGAGGCGATTCAGGCCTTCTTGCCCACGCGCGTTAGTTTCGTCCAGCTGAGCCTTAATCAAAACGATGACAAGCTTGTCATAAGCTGCACCTTTGACGTTGAAATGCGCCCTGAGGTGAGCCGATTTATGGCTGAAATCTGCGCGATGGTTTTCTTCTCCTGCGCCGAGTTCATTATTGGCAGGCCTGCCGTTGAAGTTGAGACCCATTTTGCCCACGCAGATCCGGGGGCAAGCGCAGGTTATGCGGAGCATATTCCTGGCAGCGTCTCCTTTTCCAACGATGACATTGTTGTGCGCGTGCCGATGCACCTGTGCCGGATACCCAATGTCTCCGCAAATCACGAGAGCTACGCACTGGCACGCAAGCAATGTGAGGCGGCTCTGGCTAACCTGCGTGGCGCGCAGCACAGTTACCGCCGGCAAATTGAAACCATGATGCTCTCGCATCCCACCGGCACACTAACCGAAGAAGATGCGGCGGCAGCGCTCTTTGTCAGCAAACGCACCCTGGCGCGGCGCCTCAAGAAAGAAGGAGTAGGCTTTCGCCAGATTCGTGATGACCTTCTGGCACGTCAGGCCAAGAGCTATCTACGCGATGGGCAGCTCTCGGTAGATGCTATAGCAACGCTACTAAACTACCACGATAGCGCCAACTTTCGCCGGGCATTCAAGCGCTGGTGCGGAATGCCCCCTGATCAGTATCGTATTGCGGGCGATCTTACCTTGGAATGATTGGCCAGTTTAGCGGCATGAAGATTGTAGGCCAGAGTGTATCTTTGGTGATTTCTCTTGCTTGTATGTGCCATGCGGCACCTATAGTTTAAAGAGGCTCTCAAATAGTGCCTGCAACTTATTGCGCCCAAGGCTATTCATTAGTGCCACGTTTCGTGCCGGAACTTGATCGACATCGGGATATTCCGCAATAGCTCGCCCAAGACTCGCCTCCCGAATAATATGCAACAAGGGGTAGGGAGAGCGGTTTGTATAGTTCTCTGCATCGTCAGAATTTGTACTGCCAAACTGATAGTCTGGATGAAAACTGGCGACCTGATAGGTGCCTTCCAGTCCCATTTCCAAGAGCAGCTTATCGGCAGAACTCAAGAACTGATTGTAATCAAAAAAGTCACCCAAGACCTTTGAGTGGATTAGCAATGTAGTTTCCACTGACGGATGATTATTGAGCAATTCCAGCTCGTCCTTCAGCGACATCAGCAATTGCTCCTCAGTCATCGCACCCGTGGAAGCAAAGCGCGCCCTATCGTTAAGCACCTCATACTTGGCAAAAGGGCAAAGATTCATCTCCATGACAAAAGTTTTAACCCACTGCCGTACCGACAGAATAGCCTGCTCGTCATGTCGGAGCTCGCTCGGTCGTGCTGATATCTTCATTCGCTTTCCATATAAAGCTGCCAACAGAGGACTGCGCCGTGGCTATGCAAGCACGGCCAGCCTGCTTGGCAAGATTGGGATTCGGTAGCCGGTGGCAGCCTCGGACGCGGCTATGATCGCAAGCCGCCGGGCTAAAGCGCCATCACCATCTCATTGTGGAGCACAGCATTGCGGGTTTTGCCGGAAAACTTCTTGTTAGCCTTCACCACCTTGAAACCCAGTCGCTCGTAGAGGCGCTGGGCGTTAGGGTTCTGGGTGTCCACATCGAGGCTCATTCGCGGATAGCCCATTTCCCGAGCAACAGCGGCCTGATGAGTGAGCAGGCGGGAGCCGATACCGGCGCCACGGATGCCAGCTTTTACGCCGAGGTTGCACAGGTACATTTCCTTCATGCCTGGTGTCCGGAGCGCACTGGGTGCATGCAAGGTGCGGGCGATCACGCGCAGCCCGGTAACCGGCCCATAGAAGGAGAGAATGTTGACGGCGGTGCCGAGCGACATCCGCATATAGTCGGTCAGGTTATAGAACGACACGGTGCCGACAACCTCGCCCTCCTCGGTGATGGCCAGTGTCATTTGTTTATACCCACACATGCCGCGGCCAGAGCGATATTCATAGGCGATAAAGTCCAGGGCGCTGGCGCCAGGGGTATCGTAGAAATAATTGAAGATTTCTGGCGCGGCACTATGGGCCATCTTCGCGATATTGTCCGCGTCATCGACCAGTTTACGGGTGAATTCAAGTTCCACGGTGCATTCCTTCCGTCTGTTGTTGTGCCTGGAAGACGCCCGATTGGCTGCTTGAAGGCATGCTGCTGTAATGGCTGATTATGCCGTGAGAAATGCACGCCGAGCAAATAACGGATAAAGGCCAGAAATAGTCACCCACTTCGTTGAAAGATGGGGATCATGCCCACCCCGTCCGGCAACAGCGCTGTTTATGTGATGGCGCTCAATCCGGGAGTTCCTCGAACTTTGTAACCTCTCCTAACCCCTCCTCCCACACAGCTTTGCTGGACAAAAAAATATGCGCAGTCGGCAACATAGTGATCTCCGTGTCCAGGCACCCTGCAGGAACGACAAGCAAATCTGCGATCTGAGTGCCTGGCAATGCTGAACCACACAACTTGCAGAAGCTTTTGCTATGACGGGTGCCACGGAGCGTAAAGGAAGTCACAGCATCTTCCCCCGACTGCCAAACCAATTTGGCCGAACGCGAGAATAGATTCGCGGCATGAGCCGACCCTGTATCTTTCTGACAATGCCGACAATGGCACAGGTAAAAGCTGTCAAACTCCCCTTTCACCACAAAGCTCACGGCACCACACAGACAAGAACCGAAATGATCAGCCATCAGAACTCCTTCCCTTGCCTATGGGTGAAAACACATAACGCCGTGTTCTGCGGAAAAGTTGTCGCTTGGCAGCGCCTTGTTGGGCCAAACCACATCTACTATAAACTGAACACTCGGCATGCGTTACCACCCAGGAAAAGCTCCTGCACATCATCTCCCAGCGCCAGCTCTGGGAGATGCTCTAAGGCTTTGGCGGGCATGATCATTGGGTAATTTGTGCCGAAGAGAACTTTGTTACGGCCATGTCCTCGCATAAAGTCAACTAGAGCCTGTGGATATCTCCTAGTGGTGTATGCAGAGGTGTCGATGTACACGTTTTCGTGCTTTGTGGCTACCGCAATTGCCTCATCTGTCCAAGGGTAGCCAATATGGCCTGCGACGATTTTCAACTCCGGAAAGTCCAGCGCCACCTGATCCAGGTAGATAGGCCGACCAACCTCCGACGGCATGAGCGGCCCAGTGTGGCCAATCTGGGTGCAGAACGGAACATCAAGATCACAGCATGCTGTGTATACGGGATAAAACCGACGATCGATCGGCGGCACCTCCCAAAGCCAGGGCAAGACCCGAATCGCCTTGAAACCAAGTTCGTTTACGCAGCGTCGAATCTCGCGAACAGCCTCCATCGGCTTTGAGATGTCCACGGATCCCACCCCAACTAACCTGTCAGGCGCCTTAGCGACGAAACCTGCGACTTCATCATTGGAGATCATGACATTTCGGGGAGCGACCCAAGCCGATATCAGGCTGCGATCCACACCGCCCTGATCCATCATTGCGATAGTCATCTCAATCGGAATTTCTATTGTCGGCATTGGCATCTTCGTCCATCGACGTAACGACTCGAAGACTGGATCTTGCGAGTGCCGCAATGTCGGGTGCTGCGCCCAAGCATCAACAATCATCAAAATTTCTCCCGTAGTGCATAACGTTACCAACAGGGGCCCGGATAGCGACAACCGAGCACCGCACTTGCTGCTCTTTGTAACTTATCCCTTAGCAAAACCTTACCGCTTTCACTGACACGCCGAGATAGACTGATGTGCTACTTGTTGTCTAGACAACACCGAAAAGTCCATTCAAGTCCACTCAGCCGCCCAATCTAACTATTTAACTAATACTTTTCCGCGCTTACTAGGACTTTAGTCTGGCAGCAATCTGAGCCTGGTTTAAGCAATTTTCGATTTATCGCCACGCGTGACACCTATTGTTAGCATTCTGTCACTTTTCGAACCCTTCCTTTTCTTATAGTTGCGTCACTAATAGCAATTAGTATCGACGGTGCGCTCAGGCAAAGACAAAAAGCCAATAATAAAAAGGAAAAACCATGGAATCGAAAGTCACGAAACCTAATGATCGCGTCACTCCGTGCGATGATGACGAAAGTACTAACTCTTCTTCTGACAATCGACTTGGTAAAGCGGCAGCTGGCTTGGCAGTAGGTGCAGTAGGTCTGGGCGCAACAGGTGAAGCCGCTGCATGGTTCTGGAACCCCAGCCGTGTGATCATCCCTGACGGCCCCGCTCCATGCACGGGTGTCTGCGGTCCCCAAGCTACCGAGTTTCAAACCATTATCGATAATGAAGCCACGACCAGATTCAGGCGCATGGATTGGAGCAATCCTCTTGACTGGCTCATCATTGCAACTTCTTCATCGAGTCTGCATAAAATCAATGCCGACAAAGCAATTATCAATTTACTAAGGCAATGTAACCGTTATTCGTTTGGAATGCCTGTCAATGTCTTGCAGCACTGCTTGCAAACGGCCACGCGAGCAGCCAGAGCAAGCGCCAGTGATGAAATGGTTTTGGCTGCATTGCTGCATGATGTCGGTATCGCCATTTCTTACCCTGGTCATGCCCAAATATCCGCTTCGATTATTCGCCCCTTTGTGTCTGAAGCTGTGTATAAAACCGTGTTTCATCATCACGAATTCGAATTGGCACACTATGGGCACAGGATCGGGGAATCGACGACAATGCGTGACCTGTACCTGAATCAACCTTGGTATGCCACCGCCGCAAAATTTGTGGATGAGTGGGTGCAGGTGTCTTACGACCCCAGCTACGATAGCTATCCGCTAAAGGATTTCAAGCCGTTAATTAAAGAAAAATTTGCGCCTTATGACACAGAAAGTATGAACGTGACGATGAGCGATTGTTTCAGAGAAGATCCGGCCTAAATAAAGGACTTAGCAATGAGTAACGCTAACGAGAAAAATAAAGATATATCTCTAGGTGAGAAAAACGACACTGGTTCATATGACTACTTCGTGGATAGTACCTATAAAAAGAACCTGCAGACCTTGCTATTGGAAAAAGAGTGCATAGAAAAGTCCCAGCGTTTTGGTATATCACGCCGTCACTTTTTAAGGAGTTCTTTTGGGGCTGTCGCTGCGACCAGTATTTTTGGCCAGATTGCAGGCTTTTCCAGCAAGGCCGAAGCGATGGACGGATTTATCTCCCCCTCAGAGGATCTGTACCAGTCTGTAGCTACAACGACAAGCTTTACCCGGCTTGATCAAAGCACCGCAGCGGATTGGGCGATCATTGAAAACGCGGTACGAGCGCAGCAACAAGGCGTCGTCGATACCATCATGAACATGATTAACGCCTGCCGCGGCTATCATCTGGGTTTTGGGCCTGATCAATTTACCCATGTGACACAAGCGGCCACGCGAGCGAGGCGTGACAACGCCTCTGATGAAATGATTCTTGTCTGTTTGGTTCATGATCTGGGCAAGGTGATCTCCAATCTGGCGCATCCCGACATTATTGCCGGTATCGTGCGTCCTTATGTATCCGATGGCTCGTTCTACCTGTTGCGTCATCACATGGAGTATCAATGGAAGCACTACGGTCACTATATATTCAAGCCTACCAATGGGCGAAACCGTTATGTTGGCGAGTCGTGGCATGCAGATGCTGTTAGATTCAGTGATGAGTATGATCAGAAGGCGTTTGATCCATACTATCGTACGGACCCCATAGAAGCATTCCTGCCATTGGTAGAGCAGTTCTTTGGGACAGCCACACCGAGAAAAAATCTGACTCACCAAATTTGCTTTGGTTAATCCTACCCGTCCGTTCACCCGTACTTTGGGTCATCGCCAGAACTGGCGGTGGCCCAATGAGGATATAGAGGGAGAGTGGTGGACACAGAAGGACTTGAAAGTTTGTTCTGCCGATGCCTTTTTGATGGCGTTTGAGTTGATCATAGGCTTCGCCTAGCGTCCACATAAAGGGCCGACTGGAGTGCAGCCCAAGGCGGTCCAGCAGAACGAAGTGGAGCGTTCTTTGATGTGCTTGTTATGCGTAAATAAACTTGGTTATTTGACGTCCCAAACTAATTAACCGTCCGTATTTTCTGTCTATATGTTTGCCTGACAATTGTATTTCAACATTATCTAGAGCGTCTTCGATTAACGCATCATGCAATGCTCGCATTACTAACTTCCATTTTAGCACCATCAATCCCGTCAGGTTTGCATTAACCGAATGACGCACTAAACACCGAGCATCATCAATCTCTTCGAGAGCTAAATCGTGGTAGCCACAAAAGCCCCTCGGTCCGGTGAATTTAAACTGAATACGTTCACCCGGTGAATAAGACTCAACCATATATCTGATTGGCCCATGGCCACCCTTAGCGCCAACCTTAAGAGGCCCATCCAGTTTGATTCTTGGCCATTTATCAGACGGCCAAACCCTATCTTCAGCGGAAGATAACGCATCCAGCGCTGCTCCAACCTCTTTTAACGGTGCTGCAATTTCGCGTTCGTGGATATTTATTACTTTCACAACCAATCTGAATCCTTATTTCGCAGTAGTGGTTGGACGCCCAGCTATCCAAACGCCCCCACTCAGATCCCAGCGAGCGGAATTCCCGCACTGGGCTCTTCAGTAATAACATTGCTACCGTGTAAGGCAGCCCTCTCTTTCGAAAAGCCATGTGATATTAACATTCTTATCACCGTCATACCTGGGCTAGGGACTTTTACCCTACAAGATGCAGCTCTAACGCCCGGCTCACCAGCGCCCAAACTGTAGTGGTTTTTGTGATAAAGTGTGGCGCAGCGAAACCACAAAAACTGCGTAGGTTTGGGCGTCTGCGTGCAGCCGTTTGTTAGACACTAGTAGTTGCTCTCTTGGTAGGAATTTTGATCTACCGCTACTCTTACTGAATCAATGTCTTCAAAATATTCGTATGGATCTTCCTCTTCTGGTATAGGCAATATGCCTTTTTCATAGCAAGAGGATAGCGTTAAAAACACTGCCTCTAGGCTTGTAAATATAGGGTATTCACCTTCTGGCCAACAGGAGCATGAATATATCGGTGTTTTGCTCTCTTTTGTTTTAGTGCCGGCAATACCCAAATAATGTTTGTCTGTTTGAAAAACAGGAAGCGCACCATATTTTATAATATCGCTTTTCGGCCAATAACGAGGCTTATTTCCTGTCACTTGTTCCGTGACTTCTAAACACTGCTGGTAAGTTTGAACTGCGACATGAAGTGGAACAAAAGTATACCCATTGAAGAAGTCTTCTAAGTAGTCATACCCCTTTAACCCATTGCGCCACATATAAAGCTCGACAAGCTCTTCCGGTAGTTCAATGCTTAGAGTCGAAATTATGCTTTGAATTTCATCTTCAGTTAACCCTGGATTGAAAAGCTTCAATCTACCTGGGTCCTTTTCATCAATGCATTCTTCATATTTTTTTATTGCATCGACCAGCATGACACCCTCATTTTTTTGCCTAACGACAAGCTAAGCTGCTGCCTGCAAGGCAGTCCGCTATTTTCAGCGCCTTGTTAAGCAAGTGGCGCCCCTGGGTACCCAATGGACAGAGACACGTTTTTGATAAGTTCTCTATTGAGGGATTCTAAGGTCCCCCAGTTCGGAAATCTGCAGCTTCCAGTTTTTATATAATTCAGCATCTTGGTCCGATAGAGGTCGTTCAAAACACCCATCGCCTTCAGCTCATCTTTAGAAAACTCACAAATCTCAAGGATGCCAGCAGCCTTACACTTTGAGTATGCCGTTTCTAGATTGTGGCCAATTCTTCGTAGCGTATTAAGGTCTCGTCCTTTGTGCCGGAGGTAAGCCTTGAACCCGAGCTCGGTGGAGTGCCCCATTAGGTACAAGGCGGGGATTGGCGCGAGCCAATCGTTGGCCACCTCTTTTGACAGAGCCTTGTCAGTGGCTTGGGCTGCCTTTCTGAAATCACTAGCAAACCTTATCAGGCCGAATGAAGTTGTCCGTTCTTCGTCATCCATCTTAATTGCCTAACGCCTCAATAACCGGCGCACGCTTTTTGCGCGTCCGGCGCCGAAGACGCGTAGTTGATTGCCTTGTTAGATTTACGTACTTGGCGCACGATTGACCACCATCAAAACCCCCACAGCCATAAACAGCAGACCAAGTATTCTTTGGCCAGTAATGGAGTACTGAGGGACGCCTATAAAACCATAATGGTCTATTACGGTCATGGCGACAAGTTGGCCTAGTAATACAAATGAAACTGCGTTAGCAACACCAAAACGCGGAGCAACCCAAGTTATTGCCAAGACATAAAAGATGACAAATATCCCACCACAGAATAAATACCAGGGAGTTGATTTGAGGGGAATGTCCTGGGGCAACCCTTCAGTCAACAACAGCACACATAACGAGATCGCCAAGCCAACAGCGAATAAGATCGTAGCGGCCAATACTGGACTTTGTAGCTTCCCACCCAAACTGCCATTCAAAGCAGCCATAATGGGTATACCTAAGCCAGCGAACAGCATGATTAATGCGTAAGTAAAGGAGCTACTCATACCTGTCATTCTGGAACCCATATTAATTCAATGCGAATACCACTGGGATCGTAGCAAATCATATGCTTTGCAGGACCCTCTCTAAGGAATTCAGGAGCAAATTCGATGCTCACGCCTGTCGCCAACTTCAGCTTTTCGTAAATTAGTAATAATTCTTCCTCTGATTCAACCAGCAGTGCTACGTGGTGCAAGCCCACATTATTGCGGCGGTCAAATGCATTTGCTTCACTCGATGTTTGCCACAAAGTGAACATTACCGCTTCATTCGTAACAAATACCGCAGGGTACTCCTCAACACGACGAACCTCGCGCCAACCAAGAGTTTTACAGAAGAATTTGCAAGACTCCTCCAAGTTTGAAACAGACAAACCCAGATGATGTATGCCCTTCATCAGTTTCCTCGTTTTCGCCGCTCTGTAACAAGCTCACCAGCAATGCCCCAATTGTCGGTATCAACTTCGTCGATTACAACAACAGTTGTTGCTGGGTTTTTGTTTAATACCCGCTGCAGCAGCTCAGTCGCCCCTGCGACTAACTCAGCCTTTTGTTCTTTGGTTACACCTTCGTTGGTGATCTTGATATTCACATAGGGCATAAGTAAAACCTCCAAATAAATCTAACAGTTATTAGACAGCGTGCTGTGTTTCCAGAAAAAAGCAGCATGCTGTCTAACTCTGCTCTGTTCTGATTGATGGCGAGCATTATTCAACAAAATCAACGCTCCGCGTGTAAGCCATTTCCTACAACGCTGAAAAACACAGCAGGGGTTGCTGTCTAATTATTTATACTGTACATATGAACAGTATTCTATAGCAACATTCTCTGAGGCCCATCATGGATGATGTCGAGCAAGGTCCGCAGTCCCTTTCCACTGCCAGACCCGGTGCATTGAAAGAGCAGTTCCGTACTGTCTTGCGCCGGAATCATTACAGTCGCCGCACCGAGAAGACCTACTGGTACTGGATTATCAGCTTTATCCGCTTCCATCAGAATCGGCATCCGCTGGAGCTTCATGAGCAAGATGTCGCCCTGTTCCTGTCGCATCTGGCCTGCAATCGCGATATCACGGCCAACACTCAGAAACTGGCATTGAATGCGGTGGTGTTTCTTTATAAACGTGTGCTGGATCGGCCGCTCGACAAGATTCCCGGCATCCATTTCGCCACCGCACCACGTCGACTGCCGACAGTATTCAGCCATGAAGATGCTATGGCAGTCATCGATCTGCTGCCAAACCCGCATCGTCTAGTGGCGTCATTGATGTACGGCAGCGGGCTTCGGGTTACCGAGGCGTGCCGTATTCGACTTAAGGATCTGGACTTCAGCAATAGCTTGGTCGTGGTGCGCGACGGTAAGGGCGGCAAGGATCGTACAACCCTGCTGCCGCCCAGTTTACGTGAGGAACTGCTGGCCATGGTTCGCGAACGTGGTGATCAACTCAGGGCGATCCCCCGCGAAAAGCGTGTTCCGGTGGTATTACCCTATGCGCTCGACAGAAAGTATCCGCAAGCCGCCACATCGGTGCAGTGGCAGTGGCTATTTCCTTCCACCGGCACCTGCCATGATGATCGCGGCAGAATAGTGCAGTACCACTTGCACGTTACCGCCGTGCAACGGCAGGTGCGCAAAGCACTCGCTGCGCTCGATCTCAACTATCGGGCAAGTTGCCATACGTTCCGGCACACTTTCGCCACTGAGCTGTTAAAACAGGGCACGGATATTCGCACAGTGCAGGAATTACTTGGCCACAGTGACCTGAACACCACACAGATCTACACGCATCTGATCGGCCAGCGTTATGCCGGCACAGTAAGCCCGCTTAGCAAGAGCGCCCTGCCAGTGCGCGAAGAGATGGCCCTCTGGCAGGTGTCCACGATTAGATCTCCCGCGTCTCGCGGAACTGGATTTCCGGGTGGCGTTCCTGGGCTAGTTGCAGGTTGACCCGGGTCGGGGCCAGGTAGGTGAGGAAGCCGGCACCGTCGACGGCAAGGTTTTCGTAGGCTTTGTCGCGGAATTTATCCAGCTCCCGTTCAGTGTCTGCGCTGGCCCAGCGGGCGGTGGCCACGCTGATGACGTCGTAGGCGCATTCCACCCCGTATTCGTGCTTCAGACGGTGGGCCACCACGTCAAACTGCAGCGAGCCGACGGCGCCAAGAATGACGTCGTTGTTTTTTAGCGGGAAGAACACCTGCACGGCGCCCTCTTCCGATAGCTGGGTCAAGCCCTTGTGGAGCTGCTTGGATTTCAGTGGGTCGCGCAGTACTACCCGGCGGAACAGCTCCGGGGCGAAGAACGGGATACCGGTGAAGCGCAGCTTCTCGCCTTCGGTGAAGGTGTCGCCGATCTGGATGGTGCCGTGGTTGTGCAGGCCGATGATATCGCCGGCAAACGCCTCTTCGATATTCTCGCGCTCGCCGGCGAGAAAGGTCAGCGCGTCGGCGATGCGCACGTCCTTGCCGGTGCGGCACTGCTGTAACTTGATTCCCTTTTCATATCTGCCGGAGCAGATGCGCATAAAGGCAATGCGGTCGCGGTGTTTGGGATCCATGTTTGCCTGGATCTTGAACACGAAGCCGGTAAATTTGGGTTCGTCTGCACTGATGGTGCGCTCTTCCGCTGCACGCGGCAGCGGTGATGGGGCCCACTCCACCAGCCCATCGAGCAGGTGGTCTACGCCGAAGTTGCCCAGCGCGGTGCCGAAGAATACCGGCGTCAGCTTGCCGGCGCGGAATGCTTGCAGATCAAATGCGTGGCTGGCGCCCTGCACCAGTTCCAGGGTTTCGCGCAGTTCGTCGGCGTAGCTGCCTATGGCCTTGTCCAACTCCGGGTTGTCTAACCCGGCGATGGCACGCACGGCCTGAACGGTGTGGCCCTGCCCGCTCTGGTACAGCACGGTGGTGTCGGTGAGCAGGTTGTAGACGCCCTTGAAGTTTTTGCCCATGCCAATCGGCCAGGTAACCGGGCTGCACTGGATGCCCAGTACTTCTTCTACTTCGTCCATTACTTCAATCGGGTCGCGGACTTCGCGATCCAGCTTGTTAATAAAGGTCAGGATCGGCGTATCACGCAGGCGACACACTTCCATCAACTTGATGGTGCGCTCTTCCACGCCTTTGGCGCAGTCAATCACCATCAGCGCCGAATCCACCGCTGTCAGGGTGCGGTAGGTGTCTTCAGAAAAGTCGGCGTGTCCCGGGGTGTCGAGCAGGTTGACCATGGCGCCCTTGTAGGGGAACTGCATCACTGAGGTGGTCACCGAAATGCCACGCTCTTTCTCCATCTCCATCCAGTCAGAGGTGGCGTGCCTGCCGGATTTCTTGCCCTTTACGGTGCCCGCCATCTGGATCAGGTTGCCGTATAGCAGCAACTTTTCGGTAATGGTGGTCTTACCGGCATCCGGGTGGGAGATGATGGCGAAGGTGCGCCGTTTGCGAATCTCGTCAAGCTGGCTCATGGCACTCAAAAGGGGGTCGGCAATAAAGGGCGGCAGTATACAGGATCACCTCAGCGGATGTAGGCGCGCGGCATCATCAGGGTGGTGTTCGGCCCGCTTTTTCGTTCCAATGGGCGGATGACTATTGCCCTGCGTTTCGAACAGATCATCGCCGTCGATCTTGATCAGGCGTGGCAGTCCCTGCATCAGGATCTCAGTCTGATGCCGGCGGACCTGCCCCATGTCCGTCATATCCGTGAACTCACCCGGCAGGCCGGAGCGGATGGCCCGGCGCGCATAGACTTTGCCTGGGGCATTGAGCACAGCGTGGTGCCGGCCGTGGCGCGGCCGTTTTTGCGTGATCTGCTGGACGAGGTACGCTCCGACACCCATTGGCACCACCACATGCGCCGGGTGGAGTTTTTGTTTTATAGCGAGGGGCTGCGCGAGCTATTTAACTGCCGCGGCGAGTTTGTCCTTGATGCCTGTGGCGAGGGAACTCGAATGAGCTTTGTCGGCGATCTTGATGTCACTCCCCACCAGTTGCCGGGAGTTCCGAAACTGCTGGCTCGCACCATTATGCCGGCGGTGGAACGTGTGGTGCGCGACAGCATTAGTCCGCCACTGGAAGCCCTGCCCGGCGCCTTGCAAAAACGCATCCAGACAGCCTGAGCCTCAGTGCTGCAATGCGAGGCTCATGAGGATGGCATCTTCGCGGCCATCGACTGTGCGGTAGTAGTTTTTCCGCTCGCCGTTAAGCTGAAAGCCAAGCCGCTCGTAAAGCTGCCGGGCACCCTGATTGCTGGCGCGTACTTCCAGATAGATATATCCCATGCTGCGCTGCTGATAATCGGCAATAAGCTCCCGCAGTGCCGCCCAGGCCAGCCCACGGCGTTGCATGGCCGGGGCCACGGCGATATTTAAAAGGTGTACTTCGTCCAGCACCGAGGACAGCACGGCAAAGCCGGCAATGTCGCCATCGCGCGCAATTACCCGACAGTCATAGTGGGAGTTAAAACAATCGCGGAACACCTGCTCGGTCCAGGGGGTGGGCTGGGTGGCATCTTCGATGGCCACCACTGCGGGCAAGTCATTGTCACCCATAGTGCGCAGTTGAAAGCCAGCGTGCAGAGCGGTCATACAAAGCCGTGGGTTTGCATCGCCTTCCAGCTGGGCACTTTATGGGCCGCCGGATCGGCCAGCATTTCTGTCAGGCTGCTGACCGGCAGCAGGGTGATCTGGCCGCGCACCACTGGCTGGTAACGGGGACTGTTGAACAGCGCCTGCACCGTTTCTTCACGGGCGCATAGCAGCAGTTTTATTTCACCCTGACGACCAAGCATGCCACTCAAGAAAGCATCAAACATGGGCCGAACGTTCTCGGCGGTCATCGGCTTACCCGCAGTGGGCGCACAGAAGAACCGTTTCGCATCGCTGCTCACGGTGCCGCCAAACAATTTCAGCAGGGCCGCCAACTGCTGCAGCTCTTCGCGGTTAAGTCCGGGGGCATCAGCTTGCTGTTGCTCGGCCCACAGATGTATCTGGGCGCCACGATGAGCTTGCAGGGTAAACGTCAACGACGGCGCAGCAACGGGCTCACTAACAGCAGGGGCAGTCTTGTCAGAAGACTGAACCGGCGGCGCAGCCAGCCTGGGCTTTTCGTCGGCTTTCAGTAGCGCAGCCACTTGCTCCGGCATGCCCTGCTGAACGCCCGGCGACTCTGGCTTGATATCAGGCAGCGCATTGAGCTCTGGCAGCGGCTCGATGTCGAGTAGCGGCGATGGTGCCGCCCCCGGCAATGGCACCGCCGCCACCCAGGGAGTAAAGCCCATCTGCTTGAGATATCGCTGACGCAGCCGCTCTTCCATTAATCAGACATCCGCTGCCTGCGGGTGGGCGCGTGGCACGCCAGCCGCAATATGGTTTAGGGCATCCAGGTAGGCTTTCGCCGAGGCGGTAATAATGTCCGTGTCGGCACCATGCCCGTTAACGATGCGTCCGCCCCGCTCCAGCCGCACGGTGACCTCACCCTGACTGTCGGTGCCAGAGGTAATGGCATTGACCGAGTACAACTGCAACATGGAGTCGCTTTGCGCGATCTGCTCAATGGCGCGGAAGGTGGCATCCACCGGGCCGGCTCCTTCGCAGCTGGCTTCCACTTCGCTGCCGTCCACATTCAGCACCACTCGTGCTTCCGGGGTTTCACCGGTCTTTGAGGCGACGTCCAGCAGCACCAGTTTATAGCGCTCGTCTTCCGCCGCTTTTTTCACATCGCTGACCAGTGCCTGCAAATCTTCATCAAACACTTCGTGCTTTTTATCGGCCAGATCCTTGAAGCGTTGGAAGGTATCGTTAAGCGCTTCATTGGTATCAAAACTGATGCCAAGTTCTTCCAGGCGAGCTCGAAACGCAGCACGACCAGAGTGCTTTCCGAGCACCATGCGGTTGGTGTTCCAGCCGACATCTTCGGCGCGCATGATTTCGTAGGTTTCCCGGTGCTTGAGAACGCCATCCTGATGGATACCGGATTCATGGGCGAAGGCATTGGCACCGACAATGGCCTTGTTTGGCTGCACCGGAAAACCGGTAATGGTGGACACCAGTCGCGACGCTGGAACGATGCCGGTGGTGTCAATACGGGTTTCTACCGGGAACAGGTCGCCCCGGGTGCGCACCGCCATGACAATCTCTTCCAGAGAGGCATTACCGGCACGCTCGCCCAAACCATTGATGGTGCACTCCACCTGCCGGGCACCGTTGAGCACCGCCGCCAGCGAGTTGGCCACAGCCAAACCAAGATCATTATGGCAATGCACCGAGAACACTGCTTTGTGACTGTTGGGAATACGCTCGATGAGCTGGCCAATGGTGTGGCCGAACTGTTCCGGAATGGCGTAGCCAACGGTGTCAGGAATATTGATGGTGCGCGCACCGGCGTCGATTACCTTCTCGATAATGCGACACAGGAAGTCGATCTCCGAACGGCCTGCATCCTCACAGGAAAATTCCACATCGGCACACAGATTGCGGGCATATTTCACCGCCTTTACTGCCGCTTCCACCACATCATCTGGCTGCATGCGCAGCTTGTGCTGCATATGGATCGGGCTGGTGGCAATAAAGGTATGGATGCGACCACTGGCTGCATTTTTCAAGGCTTCGCCAGCACGGTCGATATCCGCGTCCTTGGCCCGCGCCAATGAGCATACGGTGGAATCCTTGATGGTTTCGGCAATCGCCTTGACCGACTCGAAGTCGCCCTGGCTGGCGATGGCAAAACCGGCCTCGATGACATCCACCTTGAGGCGCTCAAGGGCCCGGGCAATGCGCAATTTCTCGTCGCGATCCATGGTTGCGCCGGGGCTCTGCTCGCCGTCGCGCAGGGTGGTATCGAAAATGATCAGGCGATCTTTGCTCATGGGTTCTCCGGAATACTGCGGTGGCCCCGTGGCCGCCAGCTAATCGGCCAAGTCTAGCAGAATCAGTGCAGCCCCAGCAGGCGTATCAAGCTAGCGCGCAGCGCCTCGGCCGCCTCGCGGCCGCTGATATCCTCCGCCAGCCGTATCTTGCGGCTCTGGTCCTGTGCCTCCAGATGCAGGTACTCGGTATGACGGCGACCATTGTTGCTCTTTACCCCTTGCGCCAGCTTCAGCTGGTCGGCCCGTAACAGCTCCATCTGGCGACGCCAGAGTGGTATGCCAAACCAGCGCCGCACGGTGCGTATTTGTCCGGCGCGGATTTCGGTGGTCAGTGAGCGGCCCACCGTAAACAGGCCGCCCAGCAGCATCGGGTAACCGAACAGGGAGAACACCACCGCCATCAGCCACAACATGCCGCCCTCCTCCAGTGCCTTATAGCTGAGGAAGGCTGCGGCGCCGGCAAATACCACACCAAGCAGCAACAGCATCAGTTTCATGCCCAGGTGCAGGCCGAAGGGAGAGTGCAAACGTACGCCATCGCCCAGCTGGGTCAGCTGGATCTGGCTATCCGCGGATTGCAGCGCCCGAATTCTGGCCTTGGCACTCTGCTCCTCAATATGTCGGCTGGGGATATCTACCCGCGAACGAACCGTGCCTTTTACCACGGGCACGGTATAGGTACGCTCCAGCTTGACCGGCTTGTCCGGCCCGCACAGCAACAACCGCCACAGGTGGTAGTCATTACTGACCGCCTCGCTTTCCGGCAGATGTGCCGGTGGGGTAAAGACAAACTGTAGCAGGGTGCCGACAGCGCTGGCCTCGGCAAATGGCACCAGCTCCTGCTGCCATACCAGCGACTCACGGCGGCTGCGGTTCTTGCCGCTACCTGTCACCTTGGAGCGCAGGCACTGCAATGTCAGCCGGTAAGGGTTTTCCAGACGCCACGGCTCACGCAGCTCAATAGTGCCACCGATATCACCACCGATCTGACCGGGAGCCGGATCCATCTGCACGGGTAACGGGCCATAGTGACGCCAGTTACGAAAGGTTCGAATACCCAGCCAGATCAACCAGCCTCCCACCAGCGGGAAAAGCAGCACCAACAGAATCAGGTAGTTTTCCTTGCCCAGCTCCGCCGGTAAATCGATCAGCGCCGGCAACGGCATAAGCACAAACAGGGAGCCAAACACCCACCATATCCAGTAGCCATGTTTCTCACTGGAATACACTGGTGCGGTCATCGTTACCCCGTTTATTACCACCGAAGGCGGACCGGGTTTGCGTAGCCCGAACACCATGATAAAGGCACCAATGCCGGCAAAAATAAGTCCGAAAACACTACTGAACAAAACTTTCTTCCAGCGCAGCTCCCTTACCAGAAACGACTGATCGGGCTGTGCCGGATTCACCCAGGCAGTCAGCGTGCCGCGCTGCTGACTACTTTTTATCCGCGACACAATGTCGTAGTGATCGTTGCCAATATTGTCACTGCCGGTGTCATAACTGATGCGACTGCTGTGATGATGTCTGCCGGCGAAGGTGTAGGAATAACTGCCAGCAATCCGATAGGTAGTGGAGTCCGACCCGCGCGAGCTGATCACATCAATGTTATTCAGGGTGGCCGGCACCTGCACCCAGCCGCCACTGACAAAATGCAACCGCAGGGTATCCAGTGGACTGACCACCAGCACCACCAGCCCCGCCAATAGAAATGGCAGGCCAAACAGGGCTACTCCCCAGCTTCGACCAGCCTTCGCTTTCTTTCCTGCCACCAGAAAATCCCCCCAAGCACTGCCCCCACCAACGAGCCATACAGGTGCGCATTGACGTACACCGACCCACCGATGGTATCGACCAGATAATTGACGTTATACCCCGGCGTCTGCTCCCAGGTCAGCCGGCCGATCACCACCAGCAGCGTCAGGCCATGCAACTTGGGATGACCGGACAGGCCGGTCAGCAAGCACATCACCAGCAAACCATGCAGTACCCCGGAAAACCCCACATAGCCCTGCAGCTGGGGATCCAGGAACCAGAAACCGGCACTCACCAGCGGAATCGACACCCCCAGCCATACCCACAGCCGCCGCCGGGTTAGCAGATCAGGGAAGAACAGCCAGCACAGCAGGAAGCCGGCCATATTCATGCCCATGTGCCACAGGTTCATATGCACCAGGTGGCCGGTAACCAGCCGCCATAGCTGGCCATTGGCAACCTCACTGCGCTGGTATTCCAGCCATGGGTTAACCGCCTCATGGAACAGACCAAGCACCAGCATCAGGGCAATCAGGGCAAAAACATGCCAGCGCAGAGCGGGATCGGCAGTGTGCATAACGAATCCGGTGGGAGGTTGGAGGGCAAGCATACCCGGATCAACCCGCTCAGGTCAGGTTGGCCGAAAAAACCGCACATCGGTCTTAGCGGCGAATGTCACAGTGACTCTATTATGTACACTTGTACACCTCGGCTTCGGCCGGGTATGGAGTTAATCTCCGTGAAGCTCTCCCGAGCAAAGTATTTACCGGCGCCCTCTGGGCGCCGTTTTTTTTATTGCTCCGGCAGCAGCGCCGGCAGGTCCAAATCCAGATAATACCGGGGCCTCCCGGTTTCCCGGTCTGCCAGCACCGTGCCAGTCTTCAGCATTCCATATACCGGCAGCGCCATACTCTCGGCCAAAACACCGGGGTCCAGACCGGCGATGGCCTGCGCCACCTCAGGATGCAGTGCAGCCAGTGCCTGCAGGTCGTAGGCCCGGGGCGCCATTAGCGGCACCTTCTCTTCCAGCCGGCGGTACTGCCCGGGCAGCGCCTGAATGTCCGGGGCACCGTCCAGCATGACTTTCAGCAGATAGTCCGGGTCATCGACAAGTTCGGCAAACACCGGTGCCGGTCCCCGCCAGGAACGCTCGCTGATCAGCCAGCCCGGCAGCTCTCGCTCAGCCAGGTCTTTGGGGTTGACCACATAGAAACCGTCCACCGCAAACGCCATCACTAACGGGCGCTGGGACCAGAGCGCGTAGGCACCATACAAAAGCGCACTAATCTGCAGCAAAAAAATGAACGCCATATCCAGCCACAACCAGCGCTTGCCCGGCTTGAACACCAGCAACGTCAGTAATGGACCAAGGATAAGGTCCACTGAAATGAGGATTCGCAAAGGCCCCCAGGCACCTTCGTAATCAAAAAACGGGGCCGGATACCAGAACACAAAAACCAGCATCAGCACTGCAGCAATGATCGCAACACTGATTGCCAAATGCAGCAGAAATGCTTTAACCCTTGGCGCCATAACGCTCCTCCCGATCAAGGAAAAACTGTGCAAGCTGCCCTATCAGACCAGAATCCGGCTAGCATACAAGATATCGAAGCTATGCCCGCTCCCTATGCGTCTGCGAACCCGTGTCTTTATAACCCTGCTGTCAGTCAGTGTTGTGCTGGTACTAACCATGGCCGGGCTATTCCAGTTCGGCTTCGAACGTGGCCTGGACCGCTTTCTCAACGAGCGCCGCCAGTCATTGCTCAGCGAGATTGCCGCCGATCTGTCCGGTTACTACAGCGAGCGTGGCGATTTTGACGGCATTGGCCTGCGCCTGCTGATCTGGGCAGAAGAGGATGGTCGCAATCAGCCGCCGGATAACCTGGTGCTGCTGGATGCCGAGCGCATGCCTTTATTCGGACCGCAGTTACCGGAAGATGAACTGGTGCTATACCCCATTGAAGTCTTCACCGAGGTGGTCGGTTGGGTTGGCGTGCCCAGTGCCAGTCGCCACCGCGACCGTCTGGCGCGCAATTTCCGCGACAGTCAGATAGAAACCCTGATCCGCATTATCCTGCCCGCCCTGCTGCTGGCCCTTATCGGCACCTGGTTGCTGTCACGCCAGTTGCTCAGGCCCATTGAGCAAAGCGCGGCACTGGCACGACGACTCAGTGACGGTGAGTATCAGGCCCGCTTGCCCGAGCAGCGCGACGACGAACTGGGTGATCTGATCCGCAGCATGAACCGACTGGCCCACTCGCTGGCCGCATCCAGCACCGCCCGGGAGCGTTGGCTGGCGGATATCTCCCATGAACTGCGCACCCCGGTGGCGGTGCTGCAGGGCGAGCTTGAGGCGCTGGTTGATGGAATCCGCGCCCCGGACCCACAGCGTCTGGCCTCGCTACATCAGGAGGTATTGCACCTGCGGCACCTGCTTGATGACCTGCACGATCTCGCCCTGGCGGATGCCGGTGCGCTGCGCTACCGGTTTGTCCGCCTCGACCTGAAAGCACTTTTGCAAGACGCCCTGCAGGCCATGGGCGGACGCCTTGCTGATCATGCGCTGCAGCTTTCCCTGCAAGCTGATTCCCAGCCTGTAATGATGCAAGGGGATGCCACCCGTCTGCGCCAGCTGATTGATAACCTGCTCGACAACAGCATCAAGTACACCGACCGTGGCGGCCAGATTCAGGTTTCGCTGCAAAGCACCGCCGAGGGAATACAACTGACCCTGGCCGACAGCGCTCCCGGCGTTGCCGAGCAGAATCACGACAAACTGTTCGAGCGCCTGTTCCGGGTGGAGAGTTCGCGCAATCGGGAACTGGGCGGCGCCGGTCTTGGTCTGGCCCTGTGCCGGCGCATCGCCGAGGCCCATGGAGGCAATATTACTGCAGCCGCATCACCACTGGGCGGCCTGCAAATCACCGTAAACCTGAGAAAATCCCCATGACCCGGGTACTGATTATCGAAGATGAGGACAAACTGGCCAGCCTGCTATCGGACTATTGCCGCCACGCGGGCTTTGAGCCAACGGTTTGTCAGCGTGGTGCCGCAGGCCTGCAACACTTGCGCGATCAGGGCGCTGATGTGGTGCTGCTCGACTTGATGCTACCGGATGGCGATGGTCTGGACGTGTGCAAGGAGATGCGCCGTTTTAGCAGCGTACCGATTTTGATTATCAGCGCCAAAGTGGACGAACTGGACCGCCTGTTGGGTCTGGAACTGGGTGCCGACGACTATATCTGCAAGCCCTTCAGCCCCCGCGAAGTAATCGCCCGCATCAAGGTAATTCTGCGCCGCCTGCAGCAGCCCGCCAGCAATGACAGTAATCTGCAACTGGATGCGGACCGCCTGACCATTAGTCTGGCCGGCCAGACACTTTCCCTGACCGCCGTGGAGTTTGCCCTGATGCAGGCGCTGGCGGACCACCCGGGCTATATCCGTTCGCGCCAGCAGTTGATGGACCGGATCTACGACGACCACCGCATCGTCAGTGATCGCACCATCGACAGCCATGTGAAAAAGCTGCGCCAGAAACTGGCCGAGCGCTTTCCCGGCATCCCGTTTATCGACTCAGTCTATGGCGCCGGCTACCGGCTTGGCAGCCTCAGTCCGGAAACCGCTGAATAATCCCCTATCCCTGCCCGGTGCTTGCGTATTCGTTGCACATTCTGCGGCCATGATGTCTGGGTAGACACAATCATTCGGGAGACACAACATGAAGAAGACACTACTTGCTCTGCTAATTGCCGCACCTCTGGCCGCCACTCCGCTATTGGCCAACGCCCAGCCGGATCAGGACCGCTTTCAGGAACATGCCCTTGAGCGCATGCAAAAGAACCTGGATCTATCTGCCCAGCAAAAAACACAGATAGACAAGATCTTCAGGGAGCATCGTGAAGAAATGGAAGCGCTGCGCGGCAAGACCCATGAACGGGTGAATGCTGTTCTGAACGAAGAACAGCGCGCCAAGATGGCTACCATGCAGGAACAGCGCAAGGAACGATGGGAGGAGCGCAAAAGCGAAATGAAGGAAAAGCGCGGCGAGAAAATGAAGCAGTAATAGCACACGGCAGGAGCAGCTGGCCTGGCTGCTCCTGCCGTGCTGTCACAACTCACTGCTACAATTCACCACTACAACAGCGCCCGTCGCATATCCGTCAGCAACTGATTAACGAAGGTTATAAACCGGGCCGCGTCTGCCCCATCAATGACCCGATGATCATAGGACAGGGATAACGGCAGCATCAGCCGGGGCTCAAAATCCTTACCATTCCAACGCGGTTTCATTTCCGATTTACTGACCCCGAGAATCGCCACTTCAGGCCAGTTAACGATCGGTGTAAACGCCGTGCCACCAATTCCACCCAGCGATGAAATACTGAAAGTGCCACCCTGCATATCCGCGGGAGTGAGCTTGCGATTGCGTGCTTTGGCAGCCAACTCGGATACTTCCGCAGCAATCTGCACGATGCCTTTCTTATCCGCATCGCGCAGCACTGGCACCATCAAACCGTTTTCCGTTTCTACCGCCACACCGATATGCACGTAGCGCTTCTCGATTAGCACTTCGCCATCCACCGTCAGCGAACTGTTGAAACGGGGGAACTTGTGCAGCGCCACAGCGCAGGCACGCACCAGGAAAGCCAGCATGGTCAGTTTTACGCCTTCATTTTTCAGACGCTGATTTTCACTTTGTCGAAATGCTTCCAGCTCGGTGATATCCGCGTCATCGTGCTGGGTAACATGGGGAATGGTTAGCCAGCTACGGTGCAGGTTAGCTGCAGCCACTTTACGCAGCTTGTTCAGCTCTACCCGCTCGATGTCACCAAATCGACTGAAATCAATTTCCGGCAGGGCTGGCAATACACCTCCTGCCGACACAGTCGATTGCGACTGGGCAAGCTTCTGCTTAACCCAGGCATGCACATCTTCCTGAAGAATACGTTTTCGTGGCCCTGTGCCTTTGATCGGCGCCAAATCCACTCCCAGCTCACGGGCCAGTTTGCGTACCCCAGGCCCTGCGTGTACCGGCTGCGAGGACGAAGCCACCGACAGCTCGGGGATTTTCACTGCAGACTGGGGCGCTGCCGCTGGCTCTGCCGGCGTCCCTTGCTCAGTGTCTTGCGAGGTCGGCGGTGGAGCCGATTGCGGTTCTGCCGCCGATGCCCGCGCTGCAGTCTCCGAAACACCAGACAGCAGGCCGAGCAAGTCGCCAGTTTTCAGCTTATCGCCTACTTTGACTGACAGCTTGCTCAGCACACCAGAGGCCAGCGCCGGAATTTCCACCGAGGCCTTGTCCGACTCCAGCACCGCAACAATCTGATCAACGTTGACTTGGTCGCCTTCCTTGATCAGTAGCTCAATAATCTCGGCGCCATCAATATCACCCAGATCGGGCACCCGAAGTTCACCGTCGGCGCCAGCCGCTTTACTAGCCGTAGCTGCAACCGGCGGCGCCTTCTTTGCCACAGCAGGCTGACTGTCCGGCTCGGGCTTTTCCTCCAGCTTGCTCTTCTCTACCTCACTTAGCTCCAGTTCCAGCAGTGCATCGCCCTGCTTCACCCGGTCGCCGGTTTTCACCAGCACCTTGCTAACCTTGCCAGCCTTCGGCAGAGGCACTTCCACGGTGGCTTTATCCGACTCCAGCACCACAATGGTGGCTTCCTGCTCCAGCTGGTCTCCAGCCTTGACCGGTACTTCAATCACATCCACTGCATCATCGCTGCCGATATCCGGCACGCGCACGGTTTCCATGCTCATGCTGTTCTCCTCAATGCAGCGGCGGGTAGGGTTTGTTGGCATCGATGCCAAATTTTTTCATCGCAGCGACAACCTGCTTGCCGTCCATCTGCCCCTCATCTGCCAGCGCTTTCAACGCCGCCAGCGCGATAAAATAGCGGTCCACTTCAAAGAACTGGCGCAGCTTCTGGCGCGAATCACTGCGGCCAAAACCGTCTGTGCCGAGTACCACATAACGCTGCCTGATCCATGGCCTGATCAGATCGCCCTGCAACTTCATATGGTCGGTGGCGGTAATCACCGGCCCCTTGGCATCCTTGAGACAATCCTGCACCCAGCAGGTCTTGGCCGGTTTGTCCGCATGCAGCAGGTTATCGCGGTCCACCCGCATGCCTTCGCGACGCAGTTCGGTAAAGCTGGTGACGCTCCAGATGTCGGCAGCTACTGCAAAGTCTTGCTGCAGAATTTCCGCAGCGGCTTCTACCTCACGCAAAATAGTGCCGCTGCCCAGTAACTGCACATGCAGTTTCGACTTACCTTTTGCTGCCGCCTTTTTCAACGGATACATGCCACGCAAAATGCCTTTCTCTGCGCCCTTGGGCATCACTCCGTGAACATAGTTTTCGTTCATCAAGGTAAGGTAATAAAACACCTTCTCCTGCTCGCCATACATGCGCCTCAGACCATCCTGCAGGATTACCGCCAGCTCGTAGGCGTAAGTCGGGTCGTAACCGATGCAGTTCGGAATGGTGCTGGCCAGCAAATGACTATGGCCATCCTGATGCTGCAGGCCTTCACCGTTCAAGGTGGTACGTCCGGCGGTAGCGCCCAGCAAAAAGCCCTTGGCCTGACTGTCACCAGCGGCCCAGGCCAGATCGCCGATACGCTGGAAGCCGAACATGGAGTAATAGATATAAAACGGAATCATCGGCTTGTCGTGCACCGAATAGCTGGTGCCGGCGGCAATCCAGGCAGACATGGCTCCCGCCTCGTTAATGCCCTCTTCCAGAATCCGGCCCTTTTTATCTTCCCGGTAATACATCACCTGACCGGCATCCTCCGGCTGGTATTTCTGCCCTTCTGAAGAGTAGATACCCAGCTGACGGAACATGCCTTCCATACCAAAAGTACGTGCTTCGTCCGGAACAATGGGCACCACGCGATCACCGATGCCCGGCTGCTTGATCAGCGTCGACAACATGCGCACAAACGCCATGGTGGTAGAGATTTCCCGCTCACCGCTGCCTTCTTCGATAAATTGTTTAAAGGCCGATAAGGGTGGTACTGGCAGCCTTTCCGAAGAGCTGCTTCGCCGCGCAGGTAAAACACCACCGCCCAGCTCCGCCCGGCGCTCACGCATGTAGCGCATTTCCGGGCTGTCTTGCGCCGGCCGATAGAACGGCACATCTTCAAGCTGTTCATCAGTAAACGGCATATTGAAGCGGTCGCGGAAGTCCTTCAGCGACTCCATATCCAGCTTTTTCATCTGGTGGGCTTTGTTCACTGCCTCGCCCGCACCAGTGGCATAACCCTTGATGGTTTTCGCCAGAATTACCGTTGGCCGGCCAGTGCTATTAGCTGCTTCATGATAGGCCGCGTAGACCTTGTAGGGGTCGTGTCCACCACGGTTCAAGTCCGTGATTTCATCGTCAGAGAGATGCGCCACCATCTCCTTGAGCTCCGGGTATTTGCCAAAGAAATGTTCCCGCGTGTAGGCGCCGCCGTTTTTCTTGTAGGCCTGATATTCACCGTCAACGCACTCTTCCATGCGCCGACGTAACAGTCCTTTGTGATCACGGGCCAGCAACTGATCCCAGCGCCGCCCCCAGATCACCTTGATAACATTCCATCCGGCGCCGCGGAACAGACCTTCCAGCTCCTGAATAATCTTGCCGTTACCACGCACTGGGCCATCCAGGCGCTGCAAATTACAGTTCACCACAAAAATCAGGTTATCCAGTTTTTCTCGCCCGGCCAAAGCCAATGCGCCGAGAGATTCCGGCTCGTCCATTTCGCCGTCGCCGAGGAAAGCCCAGACCTTACGCTGCTGGGCCGGGATCAGCTCCTGATGCTCCATATACTTCATGAAGTGGGCCTGGTAGATCGCCTGAATCGCACCAAGGCCCATGGACACCGTGGGAAACTGCCAGAAATCCGGCATCAGCCAGGGGTGCGGATAGGACGACAAACCAGCACCATCCACCTCGCGGCGATAATTATTCAGCTGCTCTTCTGTCAGCCGCCCTTCAAGAAAAGCTTGAGCGTAAATACCTGGTGCGGAATGCCCCTGGTAATAAATCAGGTCACCGCCAAAGGTATCCGTAGCGGCGCGAAAAAAGTGATTGAAGCCAATGTCATAGAGCGTCGCCGATGAGGCAAACGTGGCGATATGGCCGCCCAGATCATCGTCGTTCATGTTGGCCCGCATCACCATAGCAAGCGCATTCCAGCGCACCAGTGAACGGATACGCCGCTCCATCATCATGTCGCCGGGTAACGGCTGCTGCCTTTCCGGCGAGATGGTATTGAGATAAGGGGTATATAGATGCTTGCGGTAGATGCCCAATTCGGAGGCGGTATCGGACAGTCGATCAATCAACCAACCGGCCCTTTCCGGGCTTTCCTGTTCAATTACGGAGTTCAGTGAATCAAGCCACTCACGGGTTTCCGCCGGGTCCTGATCATCAAAAAAGCTGCGCGTCATGGCTATCTGTCCTTGGTCGCGTGAAACAACGGGCCGGGGTCACCGGCCTGCCGCAGAGCTGAGCGGTGTGTGGGTAAACACACCGTCTAGGAGAGTATGGCGCCGTGACTAATGGCCGGCAAGGACAGGTTCGTGTAAAAAAATGTCAGACCAGCATGATCCAGATCGCCGCCAGAATGAGCCACAGGGCAAGACAGCGCAGCAACAGGGACTGCAGCGCTTCGAGCATATCCACACCCGCTGGCAGATCGTCCTGATCCGGTGCCTCACCAAGATCCAGCGCAGCGATAGTGGCGTCTTCCAGAACCTGACGATTGTCTTCCAGCTGCAACATGCGGCCATCCACGGCATCCATCACCCGACGGAAATCTCCCGCCAGGGCCATGACCAGAATCAGCAGCCGCGATGGCAGCCAAAACATGGCTGCGTCCACGGTCAGCGCGGCCTGCTGCCCGGGTGCTGATGAACGGCTCATCAACCAACGATTGGCCAGATACAAGAAGGCCGCCCAGTAACCCAACGCCATCAGAAAAAATACGGTGGCAAACAGATGACCGCTGTCGCGGTGCAAAATGCGCATCATTAACTCGGCAAAATAGCCGTCATCGCCGGGCTTACCCTCGGCGCCAAAATGCTCCGTTGCCAGATTGCCCAGCGTATCCGGATCGTTCATCCGGCCACGCACCAGCATGTCATCAAGATGGCGGAACTCGCTTTCCGGCCCCAGTAATGCCAGCAGCAACAGTCCGCCGGCCAACCAGCCGGCCAGCCCCCAGAGCAAGTCATGCAGCACCAGCATCAGGATGGCAACCAGCAGTGACGGCAATGCCACCCGAACGGCCCAGGCCAGCAAGTCCGGCGTACTGTCCGCCAGCAGCTTGCCGATTGCCTGCTGCAGGCGCTCCATTTGCCCACCACCCGCCAGCCACGCCGGCCACACCACATCCAGTCGACGTAATCCAAGTACTACCAGCAGCACCAGAAGCTTCATCAGTTTCACTCTCCGTTGTGCGTTGTCTGTTAGCCGGGGGTATCAGGCCAGCTTGCCGGAATCACCTGTCCCTTCCACCCTGGCCCACTCAAACGCTGGCCCCGGGTCAGTTTTTCTGCCCGGCGCAATCTGATCATGCCCGGCCAGCGCCTGCGGGGGAATCCCGTAGTGTTGCCGCAGCACTTCGAGCAACTCGTTCAACCGAGCATACTGCATGCTTGTGTAAGCTTCATGATCACTGCCTTCAAGCTCAATGCCGATAGAAAAGTCGTTACAGTTTTCCCGTCCCTGCCACTGCGACTTGCCTGCATGCCAGGCACGCTGGTGGCAGGCCACATACTGCACCAGCTCACCATCACGGCGGATAAGAAAGTGTGATGACACTTGCATGGCGGCAATTTCGGCAAAATAGGGGTGAGCGTGCGGATCAAGACAATTGCAGAACAGCTCATCAATATGCGGACCACCAAACTGCGCCGGTGGCAAACTGATGTTATGGATCACAATCAGGGAAATGTCGTTGGTGTCCGGACGCTCATTGAAATTCGGCGATGGACAGTGACGGGCCTCAATCACCCAGTGGTTCTTCACGGTCAGCAACGGCGTGTCCTCCAGCGGCGCATACGTCAGAGCATATGCCTACATAACGTCGCCACAGTATCGACACTTTGACTGCCGAGTAAAAGCTCAGGCACTAACAGGTTGTTGCCGCATGCGCCGCAGATCACCGATCACCGATTCCAGCGCCCGGTCAAACAGCGGGCTGCCGTCTACTACACGGATTTCACCGGCCTCTACTGCCAGCGCCAGCGCCATGCCGGAATACTCCGCCTCGCGGATACCGCGGGCGTTGATAAACACCAGCTTGCTGCCATGGCGCACATTGGCCGCCAACCGCAGGCGCTTACTGCCTTCGCCGCCACCAATATCAATCCAGGTTCCGGACTTCATGGTACAGGCCATTTTCAAAGTCGGATGATCAATCGGCAGTTCTTCCGCCTCCTCTTGTTCAGCTTGCTGCTCGGGCTCCACTTGCGGCTCCGGCTCCAGCACTACTACTTCGCGGGCCGGTTCAACATCCGTGACGGGCTGCAGCAGCTGGCCATGCAGCACCACCAGCTCATCCAGCATCCGGCGCTGCTCGCGAGCGTCATAGCCAATAGCTTCAAGTCCCTTGCGCAGGCTGACTATCAACTTAGGCGCCAAATCAGCCAGCTTGGCCCGCGCTGCATCATCTTTCTTCGGCAGCACGCTCCAGATCAGTACCTCAAGCACTTTCAGATAGCGATTCCACGGCTCGCTGCCACTGCCCTCACGCAAACAGGTCAGATACAGCACCTGCTGCCAGGCGTCTCGAATCAGGCTGGCCGCTACGGCGGGCAAGGCTCGCTGGCCAATGCGTTCCTGCACGGCCACGGTGACAATACGCCGGGTCTGCTCGGCCAGCACCTTACCTTGCTCCACTTCCTGCAGGCGCTCTTCGATACGCTGGCGCTGGCTTTCCTGTCGATCTACCACATCTTCGATATCCGCACGCAGGCGCTCGAACAGGCGCGCATCCAAATCAAAATCATTCAGCACCTTGAACACGCTTTCGCGAATCAACCGATAAAGCGGATCAGACACTCCTTGAGAAGACGACCACTGGCTGCCCGCCTTGGCCAGCGTATTAAGAAATTGCCGAGCAGCATGTTGTTCATTGCTAAAGAAGCTTTTATCAGCGATGGCCGTCTTCAGGAACGGAATCTGCAAACGGCCGATCAGCGCCTTGATTTCAGTGGCCAGCGCCTGATCGTCGAAAATAAAATCAAACAGCATCGACACCAGATTAATCACCGCGTCGTCTGCCTGATCAAGGGCATGCACAGCTTCCTCACCACCTTCCGCACCGAGCAGACTGGATAGCTCAACCCGGACATCCATATCTTCAGCGCGCAACGGATCATGGCCATCCTGACCAAGTTCCTCCAGTGAAGTTTCCACTCTCTGCAGACGATTAAGCATGCCTACCAGATCATTCGAGGAAACCTGACGAACATGGCCCGGGTCGGTAACTGGCGCGCCATTCACATAGGCCACGCCGCCTTGCATGACTGCCATATTGGAAGGCGCCGGCCCGCCCCCCGGACGCGCCGAGATCAGCCGCACCGCATCCAGCAATTCGCCAAACATGGCGTAAAGGGCGGCCGGGTCTGCCGCCGCCCCAGCGCCACCTGCCGATCCCAGCAATGACTCAATCGGATTAACCTGCGATGCACTATCTTTAGCTTTAGGTACGCTCTGACCAGGCTGGCGGCTGGCGCGAATCGGTGGCGCCGTCATGTCTGGCAGCACACCGCTGTCGATCAGCGTCTGGTTGGCTTCGGTAATAACGAAGCCCAGCTCACTAAGCACCAGCCGCTCAAATAGCTTGTACATGATCAGCCGGGTCTTGATATCCACATCCAGCTTTTCCGTCTCGACGCGGAAAGCGGCAACAATCTGTGCCGGGTCCAGCGGGCTATTACGCTCACTGAACTCCCTCTTGCCCTCACTAAGATATTCAAGCCGGTGATTAAAGGCCCGCAACTGGGTTTCGCTGACCATGCGCACCCGGCGCGACATGGTATTAATGGCCAGATCCACTTCCATCTGGTCTTCCTGCACCAGGGACAGACTGTCCAGATCGAGTTTGCCCAGCACCGAGGAGCCATCTTCACCGAGGTAAGCGCTGCGAAACTGATTTTCCAGCGCCTGACGGAAACCGGACTCAACTCCGGCACGCTTCAGGCGCAGCTCACGCATGGCATCCAGAGCGCCACTTTGCTGACCCTCAGACAGATCGAACAGCTTGTCATCGGCGCTATCGAGCATATCGCACAGGTAGCCCACCAGAAGCTCACAGGCGCGCACGCTGGCCTTTTCTACAGGCCGCGGCAGAGGCTTGGGCGGGCGGCCCGGGCTCACAGTTTTCAGCGGCGTCACTTTGTCCACGAGGGCACCTGGGCGGTTATATTGTGATCACACTATCACCGGCCAGAAGTAAGCATTATGAGGTAGTTCTCAAATAATTATTTATTCTTACTATTTCTCGAACTCCCTCATTCCTGCGCTAACAAGCGGGCCACAGCGCCTAAGCCCTTTGCCGGCCAGCCCCCATGCTCTAAGCTAATCCGCTTCACTGCCGCCGACACGGAACGCCAATGAGCTTTGATCAGCAAGCACTCGCAAACCTTGTATCCCAGATATCATCATTAGTTTGGGGCCCCGCAATGCTGCTGCTTATCGGTGGCACCGGGCTCTGGCTAACCCTGCGACTGGGCTTTCTACCTATTCGCCGGCTCGGGTTTGGCTTCCGCCAGCTATTTGGCCGCTCCCAGGGGGATGGCACCATTGCCGGCTATGCCGCGCTGGCCACCGCCATGGCTGCCACCGTGGGCACCGGCAACATTGCCGGTGTAGCAACTGCTATCGCTCTGGGCGGACCGGGGGCTCTGGTGTGGATGTGGCTGATTGCACTGGTCGGCATCGCCACCAAATACAGTGAAGCGGTACTGGCGGTGCACTTTCGCCAGCAGGACAGCCATGGCCAGTATATAGGCGGGCCGATGTACTACATTCGCAACGGCCTGGGCCCCAAATTCGGCTGGCTGGCCTTCCTGTTCGCCCTGTTCGGCATGTTTGCAGGGTTCGGTATCGGCAACGGGGTTCAAGCGCATTCAGTAGCTGACGGCCTGCATAGCACCTTTGGCTTTGATACCACCTATACCGGTCTGGTGATGGCGGTGCTGGTGGCCATGGTGATTCTGGGTGGCATCAAGCGTATCGCCCATGTCGCCACCGCGCTGGTCCCGCTGATGGCATTGGCCTACCTACTGTGTGGCATGGCGGTATTAATTGATCACGCCGAACAACTGCCAGCCGCACTGGCCCGCTGCCTTTCCGATGCCTTTACCGGCAGCGCCGCCGGTGGTGGCTTTGCCGGCGCCACCGTTTGGGCTGCCATTCGTTTTGGCATCGCCCGGGGTATTTTCTCCAATGAAGCCGGCCTCGGCAGTACACCTATTGCCCATGCCTCGGCCACCACCGATCACCCGGCCCGGCAGGGCTCCATTGCCATGCTGGGTAGCTTTATCGACACCATCATTATCTGCTCCATCACGGGCCTGGCCATCGTCGTCACCGGCGCCTTCGAATCCGGCCAGAGCGGCGCACCACTGTCAGCGCTGGCGTTCAGTGCCACCTTCGGCCCAATGGGGGAAACCATTGTTGTAATAGGGCTGGCAGTATTTGCCTTTACCACCCTGCTCGGCTGGAGTCTTTATGGTGAACGCTGCGCCCAATACCTGTTTGGCGAGCGCGCCGTACTTCCCTTCCGCCTGTTCTGGATTGCCATGGTGCCGGTGGGTGCAGCCAGCAGTCTGACGCTGATCTGGGATGTGGCCGATGTTCTCAACGCACTAATGGCACTGCCCAACCTGATTGCTCTGTTACTGCTCAGTCCACTTGTAGTGAAATTAACCAAAGAGTTTTTTAATCGTGAAAAAGCCTGAACTGCCTGATTACGTTGTTAACGATATTCCGCCACAGGTTCGCGCCGCGCTGCTGGAAGATATTGGTAGCGGTGATATCACTGCCCAACTTATTCCGGCGGATGACCGTGCCAGCGCCACCATTATCAGCCGCGAAGACGCAGTGCTCTGTGGCCGCGCCTGGGTGGATGAAGTATTTCGACAGGTGGGCAATGACGTTACCTTGAATTGGCACTTTGCCGATGGCGACCAGGTCAAAGCTAACGACATTCTCTGCACTCTGAGTGGCAACAGCCGGCAGATCCTCAGTGGCGAACGTCCTGCTCTTAACTTTCTCCAGACCCTGTCGGGCACCGCCACCAGCGCACGACACTATGCCAGCGCCGTTTCCAGTCGGCCGATCACCATTCTGGACACCCGCAAGACTCTGCCAGGCCTGCGTACCGCACAAAAATACGCCGTGCTCTGCGGCGGCTGCCAGAACCACCGTATGGGTCTCTATGATGCTTTTCTGATTAAGGAAAACCACATTGCTGCATGCGGCTCAATCACGGCCGCCATTCAACGGGCTCGCGCTTTGGCGCCAGACAAAAAAGTCATTGTCGAAGTAGAAACCGTGGCCGAACTTGAAGAAGCGATCGCTGCTCGACCCGATCAAATCATGCTTGATGAGTTCGACATCAACGACCGCCACAAAGCATTGGCCGCTTACGAAGCAGGCATTACCGTAGAAATTTCCGGATCAGTAACGCCCTCCACCCTGGAGCACATGCCGTCGCTGGAATTCCCGATCTGCGTATCATCGGGAGCGATTACCAAGCATGTCAGGGCGGTGGATTTGTCGTTACGGCTGATCAACCAATCTTCTTGAGGAATCCATCCGGAGCAACCGTCACCATCAGCTTCTGATGTATATGGGCGTCAATTTCATACTCCGGATGCCCTTTCAAATACTCCCAGACTGCCGTCTTCGGATTGTTGCCCGGCCCCCAGGGGCGGTCCGGGTAGGCGTCCTCAGGCATATCTTCGATAAGGGTATCAAACACTACACAGTAACTTCCCTTGGTCACCAGTGGAGCATAGGCCTCCAGCTCGGCGAGAACATGCTCATGGGTGTGGTTGCTGTCCAGGCAAACAAGAACGCGGGAGTAGCCTGCTGCCAGTGCTTTAACCTGTTCCACCACATCTGTGGCCACGCTGGACCCCTGAATCATGGTGATTCTTGACGCCATGGGGTGCTGCTCCACGGCGACCCGGTTATGCGCGCGAATATCAATGTCCACGCCAATCACTTTTCTGGACGACTTGGATGGATCCAGCACTTGCCCGGACTCTATAGCGTCATACATGTCCAGCAGAGCCAGCATGGAGGCACTGAAAATAAGTGAGCCACCATGCGCAATACCTGTTTCGATAATCAGATCTGGCCGAACAGACCATATCAACTCCTGCATAGCCACGATATCCTGCGGATACTGGATGATTGGCCGCCCCTGCCAGAAAAAGTTGTAGGAGTACTTGGGGCCAACTGAATCACGAAGAAACTGAGCCGCTGAATCAACCAATGCCTTTTCCTGTGGATATGTGGCAACGCGGTCAATCGCTTCCTGACTAAAATCGGTCATACCTATTCCCCTATTCGAATTATTTTATTTCACACCGACAATGCACGGCGGATCGTATTCATTGTCCGGTCTGGCGCCAAAACGAAGCAGATCGACACGACCATATTCCTCCCCTATCTGCAGGGCAAGCTGCCTGATCGTGACAGGCACACCGGAGCAGATATTCACTGCGCCTTGCTGACCAGCAAGAACCTGCTCTGCAATCATTTGCCCGGCCACCACAACATCAAGGTAATCCCTGATCTGGTTACCCGAGGTCAAATCCGCCGGTTGCCCGGACTCCAGCCTGCCCCGCAGATAAGGAACAAAACGACGGGAATCCTCGCCCTCACCATACAGATAAAACAATCTGCACCAGAGAAACTCTACCCCCATCAGGGCAAACCAGCTGGATAGCGACAGATAACTCGCCGCCTTACAGGAGGCATAGGGCGTACGCGGCAGAAGAGGGGTGTCCACGGACAGGTAACCGGGAGCGGTATCGTACTCGAAACAAGTGCCGACCCCGACAAACCGCCTGACGCCAGCGCGAATAGCACCTTTAGCCATGCGCAATGTTCCACTCAAGCAATGGAAATTCAGCTCGGATGACAGGTACTTACCTGGCTCCGCATACCATGCCAGATGAACAACCGTATCGATATCACGAAAAACCTCCGCCCACCAATCCTCTGACTCGGCAAATAAGTCATCTGAAAACCGGACTGACTCGATCCCGCAGCCAGCGCCAAGCCCATCAGAACCATTCGGCCTGACCAGCATCCTCACCTGTGCTCCGGAATCCAACAGCGAACGGACTACCTGCGAGCCCACAAAGCCTGTTCCGCCGGTGACCAGCACTAATCCCGTCATCGAATATCCATCTCTGGAATAAAGGTGACAAAACGAGTGCCGCGCTCAGCCAGAAACTGATTCTGAGCGATAATCTCCGCAGCAATATTCCATGGGAATATGATCAGATAATCCGGCGCCAAATCGACCAAAGCCTGCGGCGAAACGATTGGAATATGACATCCTGGAATAAACTTGCCCTGCTTCGACGGCGCGGCATCAGCCACCATCGGCAAAAGATCTTTCTTTACTCCAGAAAAGTTAAGCAACGTACAGCCTTTGGCCGCTGCACCATAAGCCAGCACCGACTTACCCTGTTGCTTCGCATCTATAAGAAACGCCACGAAGCGGTCCTTGACTGTCTCCACCCGCTGCTGAAAACCTTGATAGACAGCAATGTCCAACAAACCAAACTCTTTCTCTGCCTGCAAAACGGCATGGACTGAGTCCCTGTTTTGACGGGGATCATCCTTATGGCAGCCATAGACTCGCAGACTACCTCCATGGGTAGGCATCCGCTCAACGTTCCATATACGCAAGCCCGCCGCTTCGAATATGGCACTAACAGAATGCAGCGAAAGGTAGGAGAAATGCTCGTGATAAACCGTATCGAACTGGACTTTTTCAATAAGGTTCTGCAAATGAGGAAATTCCAGAGTAATGGTGCCTGTTGATTTCAGTGCAACCGACAGGCCACGGGTAAAATCATTGATATCAGGAACATGGGCATACACATTATTGCCAATAATCAAATCCGCTTTACCATTTTTCTCAACCATTTCTACAGCGAATTTCTCTCCAAAAAACTCACGCGCAACCGGCACTCCAATACTCTCAGCATAATCCGCCGTACTGGCCGTTGGCTCCACACCAAGACAGGGAATGCCATGGCCAACAAAGTTCTTCAGCAGATAGCCGTCGTTGGATGCAACTTCCACAACAAAACTATCCTGATCCAGACAAAGAGCTGGAATGATTTCTTCAACATAATTCCGCGCATGATCCAGCCAGCTTGTTGAGGTACTGGAGAAGTACGCATAGTCAGAGTCGAATAGCTGATCCGCTGAGGCAAAGTCATCCGTCTGCACTAGCCAGCACTGCTCACATACCTTCAGCCTTAGGGGGTAATAAAGCTCGGGCCTCGACAGATCAGCGACCAACCGATAAGCATTGGATGGCGGCGCAAAGCCAAGATCCAGAAATACATGCTGCAAAACAGCGCCACAGTGCCGGCACTTCATGGCGTAATTCCCGTAAAAGATTGATCTACAAAGGCCCTGCTATGGTCCTTCTCAGAAATATCAGTCATCTCAACAGGCCAGTTAATAGCCAGAGCAGGATCAAAGGGGTTAATGCCATCTTCGGCGTCAGGCTGATAGCAGGAGGAGTGGAGATAGAGAATCTCGCAGTCGCCTTCAAGCGCCTGAAAACCATGGGCCACTCCTTGCGGAATCAACATGGCCAGTCGATTGCTGGCTGATAGCTCCTGAGCAAACCATTGCATAAAGGTGGCGGAACCAGCACGCAGGTCCACCGCAACATCCCAGATCCTTCCGCGCACGCAACTTACCAGCTTCATTTCCGCATGGGGAGCATGCTGAAAATGCATCCCCCGTATGGCACCCGAGCTTTTGGTATGGGCATGGTTTATCTGCATCACCGGCTTGTCCCAGCCAGCCGCTGCCAGTTCCTCGGCACAAAATAGCCGGCTTAATCCACCCCGGTGATCACTGATCAGGGTACGCTCAACCACTTTAACTCCAGCTATGGGAGTGTCCGATACGATAAAACGAGTCACCCTGATGATCCCGCCATGGCGTTTTCGTAATCGACAATATCCTCTGCGCACAAGGTGGCCGCCTCAATGCCCTCACCCAGCCGTCGATACCAGTTCATTGTTCTGCTGACTGACTCCTCCAGAGTCCACTGGGAGGTCACAGCCAGATCATAGCGTGCCTTTGAAACATCCAGAGTCAGTAGCCCGGCTTCATGTGGGCCGGCGTCCTCTGTTCCCCAGCTGACCTCGCCAACACCGAAGGCAGCGCGGGCAAGCTCCACCACATTACGCACTGTGGCAGCTGAATCTGTTGGAGGGCCAAAGTTATAGGCCCCGGCAAGCGAAGGCTGACTCCACATGCTTTCCGCCAGACGCAAATATCCGGCCAGTGGCTCGAGCACATGCTGCCATGGTCGAACCGAGTCAGGCCGGCGAATTAGCAGAGGTTCTGCTTTACCCCAGGCCCGCACGGCATCGGGCAACAGACGATCCGCCGCCCAGTCACCTCCGCCGATTACGTTACCCGCTCTGGCGGACGCAAGCGCCACACCTTTCGCCGACAGAAATGATTCACGGTAACAACTGATCACCAGCTCAGAAGCCGCCTTGCTGGCACTGTAGGGGTCATGTCCGCCGAGCGGGTCCGACTCGCGATAGGGATAGAAAGTCTCGATATTTCTGTAGACCTTATCCGTAGTCACCGCCACGCAGACTTTCACACTGTCCACTTTTCTCAATGCTTCGAGGACATTGGCAGTACCCTGAACATTGGTAGAGAAAGTGGTCAATGGATCTGCGTAACTGGCACGAACCAGCGGCTGGGCAGCCAGATGAAACACCACCTCCGGGTTTGCCTGACGGATCAAGGTCTCAAGCGTGGCATAATCGCGGATATCGCAAAAATGGCTGTCGTGCAGCCGCCCGGCAATGGCGGCCAGATCATATAACGCCGGCGAAGTATCAGGCGCCAGAGCAATGCCAGTTACCTGAGCCCCAAGACGGCTCAGCCAAAGTGCGAGCCAACCACCCTTGAAGCCGGTGTGCCCGGTTAGCAAAACCCTCCGGCCACGCCAGAAGTCCGACGAAGGATTTACCTCACCCGCCGGATTCATTACCACTTCTTCCACGGCGCTTTGCCGGACTTCCAAAGATCTTCCAGAACATTCTTGTCGCGCAGAGTGTCCATCGCCTGCCAAAAGCCATGGTGCTCAAAGGCCATCAACTCCCCCATGGCAGCCAGCTTGGTAAGTGGCTCCGACTCCCAACTGGTGTGGTCACCTTCGATCAAGTCGATGCAGGCTGGAGACAAAACAAAGAAACCCCCATTGATCATCCCTCCGTCACCCCGCGGCTTCTCGGTGAAGCCGGTGACCTGATCGCCCTGCATGGCCAAGGCGCCATAACGGCCTGGCGGCAGCACAGCAGTGACGGTGGCCTGCTTGCCATGCTTGCGGTGAAAATCGATGGAGCCGCGAATATCCACATCGCTTAGACCGTCCCCATAGGTAAAGCAGAAGGCATCGTCATCGCTGATATAGTCCCGCACCCGTCTCAGCCGCCCGCCGGTCATTGAGTGCTCCCCGGTACCAACCAGAGTCACTCTCCAGGGCTCAACCTCCTTGTGATGTACCTCCATCTGATTGTCGGTCATATCGAAGGTGACATCTGACATATGCAGGAAGTAATTAGCAAAGTACTCCTTGATGACATAGCCCTTGTAGCCGCAACAAATGACAAATTCTGTCACTCCATGGGCCGAATAGGATTTCATGATGTGCCAGAGAATTGGCTTTCCACCGATTTCAATCATCGGCTTGGGCTTGAGATGGGTTTCCTCTGATATTCGTGTACCCAAACCGCCTGCCAGAATCACGGCTTTCATGTGTTTGCTCCCCGCTTCGTTATTATCTTGTCTGCCGCTACCCTGCCTGCAATATTCAGGCCCACAAGGTTGACACCTCACACAGCGAGCCCTAGCTTATCCCAGAGAACATTTCGGGGCCATCCGCCGGGCAATGCTATCCACCGGGGGAAACCTCAGAGACCATTCACCAAAGCCATCTGATTAATTTTCCGCCCGGAGAATTTCCGGCTTTATAGCGATAGATACCATGACAAGCCCCTCCTCACCTGCAGATCAGCCAGCTCATGACGCTTCGTCCGGCCACTCTGCTTCCGAACACTCTGCTTCCGGACACGGTGCGAGCGCCCTACCTCTGGTGTCCATTGGCATGCCAATTTTCAACGAAGCCCGTTTTATTGCCGAAGCACTTGATGCCATAACGGCTCAAAGCTATCCAAACGTCGAGATACTTATCTCTGACAATTGCTCAACTGACGATACCCAGCGCATATGTGAGGAGTATTGCCGTAAATTCCCGCACATCACATATCATCGCTTTGCGCATAATCAGGGCGCTGCAGCAAACTTCCGATACACTCTGGAAAACTCCCACGGCAAGTATTTTATGTGGGCAGCCGGCCATGATCGCTGGTCCACTGACTATCTTGAAAAAAGCGTCGCCGCTCTGGAACTACATCCGCATGCCTCCCTGTCATTCGCCAGCACAACGTGGATTGACGGTGCCGGCAACAGCCATGCGAAAAGTACTGGCTGGAGCGATACCCGCGGGCTTGACCCTGTGGCACGATTTTTCACTGTTTTCTGGGGCAATATGAACCCTGTTCTGGGGCTTATTCGCAGAGAGTATCTACAGCCAGAAAATCTTAAGGATATTGTTGGCACAGATTTGATTCTACTTGTCGGGCTGGCCCTGAGGGGTGATTTTATTCATGCGGAGGGTCCATCCTGGAATCGCCGGGAATTCAGATCAGAAACCTCATACAAGCAGAAACTGCAGCGCTATAACAATAATGACTACAAACTGACCCACTCCTTTTTTGACAAACTAATGCCACTGGCCAGACTGCCCCTGTCCCTTATTGGAGCGGTAACCCATTCACAGCAACCCAGATCAGTTAAAACACTGATCCTGCTTGCCCTGATTCCATGTCTTGCCGTGAAGTACTTTTGCGGAAAGTACCTGACGCCGCGAACCTGACAGTGGACCACTCCAACACCACTCAGCCAACAATGGCCATCAGCCGCAAAGCCATTGGCCTGGCCAAGGCGCTGTTCACACCAGCCGCATTGCTGGCAATTTTCTACGCCGCATGGAGCAGCCGAGAGCATCTTATTGCATCATTTAGCTCAGCAAACCTGTTCTATCTTCTGCCCAGCATCTGCGTATGGATTTTGCTCCATGCTGTCGCTCCGGCTTTTTCTCAAGCAGGCCTTGCCACCTTTGGATACGCAGCATCATTCCGCGATGCCTTCTATATCCATAACCTGCGTCTGCCAGCAAAGTATCTACCGGGTGGCATCTGGCATACCGTAGCAAAGGGGGCAGATTACAAGACCCGTGGAGCCTCCGCATTTCAGGTAACCGGCTATCTGGTTATGGAAAACATCATGCTGGTGGCCGGGGCATCCTTTCTGGGGAGCATCATGCTACTGGCTGGGCAGGCCGCACCTGCACTGGAAATAGTCTTCTGGACAGCTATTGCTGCGGTCATAGCACTGCTGGCCTGCACACCATTAGTGCTTCGACTGTATCTCAAGGAAAGTGCGCAGAAATTTCATATGTGGCCATATATGCTGTCTGCACTACTGGTGGTTATTCACTGGAGCATGGCAGCCACGTCTTTCACGCTTTACCTGCAGGCTTATCCTGACATCAACGATGCATTGTCCTTTGCCCAGATGGCTGGCGCCTACCTGGTATCCTGGGCCGCTGGATACGTGGCCATATTTGCCCCCCAGGGCATTGGTGTCGCCGAAGCAGTATCCGCATCTCTACTCAAGGATGCGGGCAGCATCACTGGACTCATCGTCCTGATCGCCACATTCCGGGTGGTGGTTTTTATCGGGGATATTATCGCTTGGGCAGCTGCATACACCGCGTTCTATTTGAAAAACAAGGGAACGACGTAACAGCCATCAGGACATGGCATCGACCACAACAAGGTCATACTTGCCCCCGGTCATGGCACTGATTTCGTCAGCATAATTTCCATTCATCACAAAAATCACCGAGCCCGCAGCAAGCCGCTCAAGGGCCTGCTCTGGAGCGCTGACCTGCAAGCCCGTCGATGCCAGATAACGGCCCTGCTTCATCGGGTTAACGTCAATAACGCAATCCACAGCCACACCGCAACGCTGCATAAGAAGAGCAAATATCACCCCTTTGGACGCCCCTCCCCAAACACCACACTGCGCCCCATTAGAAGCAATAGTACGAATCATCTCGGAGCATTGGCTTACACCACCGAGAAAGTCTTCAGGAAAGGCGAAGTCGTCAGAGTCTTCCAGCATGGGCTGCTTCAGAGACCCTAAATCAGCCACCACATAAAGATACTGCCCGGAGAATAAATGGCCTGACTCATAAACCTGACCAAACATGGCCAACAGGTCTTTCAGGCGAAAATAATTCACATGCTCATAGAAGATATCGAACCATGCCCGCCGTTCGCAGATCCAGTCAAAGCATGGCACTTCAATATATATTTTTCCGGCGCCACGATTTGCCTTTTTAACGCTTTCCAGAAAGTCGACAGGCGCGGGAATATGCTCAAGCACATGGCGAAGTATGATGCCGTCCGCAGACAGCCCCGAAGCCACATCGAACTCTCGCTTTTCAATACGGGGATTGCTTCCTTCATAGGCTGGATCAAACCCTGTGATATCAAACCCACAAGACTGCAACCTCTCCAAAAAGTAGCCCTTGCCGCAGCCAAGCTCCACCAGCCTTGAGTCAGAGAAGTTTCTCTGTATTACGGAGATAACATTATCCAGATGAGCAAGAAAGGCGGCACTAAGAGACTGTTCATTCTGATAATCGGAGTCGTATTTCATCAAATCAGGATTAAAAGCCTGATTGAAAATCAGCCCCGTACTCTGATCACGGACAAGAACGATATCACCAGAAGTACAAGCCACCGCCTGCTCTGCAGTGGCAAACATTCGATTCTGAAAGACAGGGAAGTGTTCCGCGCGATATAGCTCTAGGTGCTGAGTATCAGGCATCAGGATTCTCTTCGCCCTAATCGGTTTTTCCATAGACAAGCGATGTTATCTGCTCGGAAACCAAGCCGATCAGAAAGATCTGCACGGAAGTCACCATCAGCAAAGCTGACATATTGGTGAATGTGCCATCGGTAGAGAACGTATAGGCGTACCTGATCAAGCCCAACACAAAGTGGAAAATAGCTACAGGCACAAACACCTTGAGCGGTGCATACAGGGTGGCAATCTTGAAGATGATAATCAGAAAGCGGAAGCCATCCTTAATCGGCCGGATATGGCTTTTACCCTCTCTTTTCAAAACATTAACCGGCACAAAAGAGACGTTATAACCTGATCTCAGGAACGCCATTGTGCTGGTGGTCGGATATGAAAAGCCATTCGGCAAAAGATGCAGGAACTGGACAAACTTCTCCCTGCGCACAAGGCGAAAACCGGAGGTCAAATCCTTGATGGGGTATTCCGTAACCTTGCTGGCAAACCAGTTATAGAAGCCATTTGCTCCACGACGCCAGATACTGGCCTGGCCCTGCGCATCACGAGCACCGACCACCATGTCAGACTCAGCAGCAGCCTGCACCAGAAGATTGATCTCTGCGGGCTGATGCTGACCATCCGCATCCATAAACAAAACCCAGTCTGCCAGCGCCTCTCTGGCTCCTCGTTTGATCGCTGCGCCGTTGCCCATGCTGACTTGATGGCGCACCACACGGGCTCCCGCCGAACGGGCAACTTCACCAGTCTGATCGGTGGAGCCATCATCGACGACCACCACCTCCTGAACGCAATCGAGCTGAAGAATTTCCTGCACCAGAGTGCCAATGGATGCCTGCTCATTTTTTGCAGGAATAACGACAGAAATGCTCTCGATGGCCAAGCTAACCCCTTATATTTTTAAAACCATGGTCGTTATCGACAATTACTCGGCACATAGCGCGGTTCACCACTGAAGGTGCATTGCCAGGTAATAGAACCCCCAGCCAAAGACGGCGTCAGACTGACAATTTCACCCAGCACCCCGGGATTAATGTCATTACCCAAACGCACATTGATGACACCGTCTGTCACCTCGACCTGATCGACAAAGTTACCTTGATAGCTGGCTGGAGTCATGATGCCGTAAGCGCCGGAAGAAACGCCAGTGAAACTGCCGGTTTGAGCAAACACCGTTCCGGCAATTTCCGACCGCAGTGACGACGCCATATTGAGCGCTTCTGACACCTGCGTCCTGACGGTATAGTCCTGATAGGCAGGAATAGCCACCGCCGCAAGTATGCCGATGATCGCCACCACGATCATCAGTTCGATTAGTGTAAAACCCCTCTGTACCGCCCGCATGGCCGTCTACCCCACTGGAGTGTATTTCCCTATATCACGCACTATTTGTGCCAACTCACCCTCAGCCACCTTCCTGACAAGGCAAGCGTAACGCATTGATTTTTAATACACTTTAAAAGCCAAAGTAATTGGCCCGGCATAAAGGTGCCGTTTTTTGTCAATACCCAGCCCCTGCGCGTCAACTCCCGTCGCTACTTTCAGGCCGGGCACCCCCTTCAGTATCCCCCTCAGGATTTATGGCCGCACAGACCGCCGCAGCCTCTGACTTGAAGTTGTCCACATCGCTATCTGTCCGGCGCAGTAATTTCTGCACAAGGGTTTTCTTGCTAACCCCATGCTCGTCCACGATGTACTGATATTTTCTAAAACACTCGCAACCCTGCTCTGGACCACCAATTACCGCAAACTGCGAGCAGGCCGAGTAGGTCAGAGAAAGATTCGGATGGGCATCCAGCGCCAGCGTCATGTGCTGGTGAAAGCCGGCATAGTTACCACGGTAATAATCCAGGTAAGAGCGGGCCACATACTGGGCCTGAGTGGCCTCGCCGTCCCGCGGGTAGGCGCTCATATAGCTATCCAGAAACCGGCCCAGATGATAGAGAGTTATGGCCTTGCATTTCCCCTCGCTTACCCATTTGGCAATATCCCCCACCTGGCGCACAACCGGCTCTGCCTTACCCCGATATTTTATCGTGGACGCTTCCAGCATGCTGGCATCCTGCTCACTATCAATGCCAAGGTAACAGGACATCTTTACCGCATTCAGCGCCACATCCATGCCGTAAGGTTGCTGCTCGATATACTGCTTCATTACCACCAGGCTATCGACCAGATCGCCCTGACGCTCCAGATAATTGGCGTAGGTCACCAGAGCACGTTCTGAACTGGGATTCTCCACCACCATAATTGTATTCAAGTGACGCTCGTCCCCCCAGAATGTTGCCTGAAGATACTGCAGCGCCGCACATACCAGCACCACCGGCAACAACGTCATTATGGCAACCTTTTGCCGAGGAATGTGCACTACACCAAGCAGCAACAGCATGGATGGCAGGTAATTACGATGCTCAAAGAATAACTCTAGCGGTATCGCTCCAGCCTCCATGCTATGGGCCACATAGAAAAACAGAACCCCTAAAGACAGCAGCGGCAAACGACGGGCATATACCACTGCCAGTGCAATAATCAGAATATGAACAACAATCCAGACCAGCGTTGATAGTGGCTGTAGCAGGCTCACCGATTTCTCGAATCCGTCCGCATACAAACCCACATAGCCCACCCCGGGAATCAGGTAACGCCATAGGTAGTAGCCAAGAGCACGGCCCTGGGAAAGCAACCTCTCAGATAGAGTAAAATCACGGAACCACTCATAGGCATGGGTAGAGAAAAAGTAACTCCCCAGCACCATAAGCATGGCCGTAGCCGGCAAAACCAGCGTTGCCTTGAGCAGCAGTGGGCGCCCCCGTGAAACGCTGGCGGGGAAAAGCAGCCACTCAAATAGCGGCACTAGCAAAACAAACAGTGCCGCGTTTTCCTTGGCAAGCACGCCGACTCCGGCACCCACCAGATAGGCCAGCCAGATCAAAGCATAACCTTTACCAGCATCACCGTCGGCGAGCAAACGACGCCCGGACAGATACAGCAATAATCCGGTTAGCACACAAAGAGCGGACAACTGGGCCATGCGCTGCACCACATACATCACCGAGGACAGCTGGTAAGGATTAAGCACCCAGAAGGCCGCCACCAGCAATGCCAGCACAACATGATGCTGGTCCAGCTTTCCCGCCCATTGCCGAATGATCGCCAACACCAGCCAGGCCAGCAGCAAGCCATTTAGAACGTGGATAAGCAGATTCGTGTACTTAAAGGAGGCTGGCTCTGAAGGCCAGTAAACATCGTTGAGCAGGAAACTCAGCATCGACAGCGGTCGGCCGGTTGGGCCAGCGGACTTTTCCGCCAGATAATTCCCAACGGTGTTCTGAGTCACTTCACCCTGCAACACCTGCAAGGCATTTAAATTTGGCTCGTCATCAAAAAGAAAGGGACCCGTCAGTGCCGGCCAAAGAGTCAATAGTGGTAGCAAGACCATGCCAAGCAAGATCAAACCCGGCAATGCCACACGCACAGACCCAGACCGCATAGAAATCCCCTCGAATATGGAAATAAAAAAAGGGGCGACAATGTCGCCCCTCTTCCAAACCAACTATCGCTTAGCGGCAGTTGGCCGGACGGTAACGATCAACCACGGTGCCGCCGGTGCAATCCCATGCAACCGAACCACCAGAAGCGGTGCTTGGGGTCATGATGATGGTCTGACCAGCGATGTTGGTATCAGCGGTGTTGTAGGTAATGGTAATTGCGCCGCCTGCACCTACTGCAACGCTAGCTACGTTGTTGCCGGTGATGCTAGCCGAGCCCACCAGACCAGCACCAGCGTTGTCGGTCGGCACGGTGCCGGTAGACAGAATGGTTTCACTAACGCTGGCTTTAGCGCCTGCTGCAACGTTCAGACCTTCAGAAACCTTGGTCCGTACGGTGTAGTCAGAGTAAGCCGGGATAGCTACAGCAGCCAGAATACCGATAATGGCTACAACGATCATCAGTTCGATAAGGGTAAAACCCTTCTGAACATTTTTCATAATGAATCTCCAGTCGTTTGGTTTCTTTTTTGTCTCGCCCCCCGACCGGAGAGCGCCTGAAACTGATTATGCAATCAGCGGGCCAACTTCAGGAAAAAGTATGGCAACCCCTGATTTATTGAGATCCAACGGGTGAAACAGACATTTTTTGCCCTTGCAGGCGGGGACAGGGTGTCAAAATACGTCACCCCATGACGGATACCGTCAGTGCCAATGGCACTTTACGGCACCGGGCAATAACAGAGCAGCTAATGGGCTGAGTTTAGCCCCTAGCATTTACCTCAATTGCCGACGCTAACTCCCTGAAATGCAGCACGGAAACCGGGTAGCGCCTCCTGTTAATAATGTGTAGAGTCAGAAAATCGGCGCAGGCAGTGCCCTTTCTCTGCCGTCGTACGCCAGAAACAACCATAACAAGACTGAATCCATGGCAGAAAACAGCGCGAATATTCAATTAAGCGGCTTGGCCCGCCGTCTGGTCCGTGATGGCTTGCTGGATGAGGAGCAGGCCAGGGAAGCCATTGTTGCGGCGAAGCGTGACAAGGTGCCTCTGGTAGCCCATCTGGTAGAGAAAGGGCTGGCCAAATCCGCCGATGTCGCCCATGCCACCGCTGAAGAATTCGGCGATCCGCTGATTGATCTCTCTGCCCTGATACCGGACTCAGTCCCCAAGGATCTGGTAGACAACAACTTGCTGGTGAAACACCGCGCCGTGCCGCTGTTCAAGCGCGGCGGACGCCTGTTTGTCGCCATGTCCGACCCGACCAACCTGCAGGCCCTGGAAGAAATTCGTTTCAATACAGGCCTCAGTGTCGAAACCCTGATTGCCGACGACACCAAACTCAAAGCTTTGCTTGACGCCATTATCAACGAAGCGGAGGGCAGCGCCTTTGATGATCTGGACTCAGACCTTGAAGATATCGACATCAGCAGTGGTGACGAGAAGAAAGAGGCTGATGACGGTGTCGCCGGAGCCGACGACGCGCCAATCGTCAAATTCGTCAATAAGCTGCTACTCGATGCCATCAAGATGGGCGCTTCGGATCTTCACTTCGAGCCCTACGAAAAGGCTTACCGGGTGCGTTTTCGTCAGGATGGCATTCTCATGGAGATCGCCAAGCCGCCAATAAACACGGCTGGCAAGATCGCTGCTCGCCTTAAAATTATGGCGAAACTGAATATCGCCGAGCGGCGCGTACCCCAGGACGGCCGCATCAAGATGAAACTGTCCAAGACTCGCTCAATCGATTTTCGGGTCAACACCTGCCCAACCCTCTGGGGGGAAAAGATCGTACTGCGGATCCTTGACGCAGAAAGCGCCAAGATGGGCATTGATGCGCTGGGCTATGAAGACTGGCAGAAGCAGCTGTACATGGACGCGCTGGCCAAGCCCCAGGGCATGATCCTGGTAACCGGCCCCACCGGCTCGGGTAAAACCGTATCGCTGTATACCGGTGTAAATATTCTCAACACACCGGAAAGGAATATTTCCACTGCTGAAGATCCGGTGGAAATCAATCTGGAGGGGGTCAACCAGGTCAACGTCAACCCTTCTCAGGGCATGGACTTTGCCGCCGCACTGAAGGCCTTTTTGCGGCAGGATCCTGACGTCATTCTGGTTGGTGAGATTCGTGACCTTGAGACAGCCAGCATCGGCGTGAAGGCTGCCCAGACGGGTCACTTGGTGCTATCTACGCTGCACACCAACAGCGCTCCGGAAACCCTTACCCGTCTGCGCAACATGGGCATTCCGTCGTTCAATATTGCCACGTCGGTAATCCTGATTATTGCCCAACGTCTGGCCCGCCGTTTGTGCGAACATTGCAAACAGCCAATGGAGGTGCCTGCAGCTTCGCTGCTTGAGATGGGCTTCACGGAAGAAGATATCGCAACCGGCTTTACTGTGTATGGCCCGAAGGGCTGTGAAAAGTGCAACAACGGCTACAAGGGACGAGTCGGTATCTACGAAGTAGTCAGAATCACTGACGGTATTGCCCGGATCATTATGGAAGAAGGTAACTCCATCGAGATTGCTGACCAGTGCCGCAAGGAAGGTTTTAATGACCTGCACCGCTCAGGCCTGTTAAAGGCAATGAAGGGCGTCACCAGCCTTGAAGAAGTCAACCGCGTAACCTCTGGACACTGACCATGGCAAAAAAGACCCAGGCAGCAGCGAAAAACAAGCCGGAAAAAACCTATACCTTCCTGTATGAGGGCAAGGATCGTAAGGGCGCCAAGGTCAAAGGGGAGATTTCCGGGAAAAACCCTGCGCTGGTCAAACTTGAACTGAAAAAGCAGGGAATTGAACCCAAGAAAGTTAACCGCAAGCTGGAAATCAATATTGGCGGGCCGAAAAAAGTTACCCCCCAGGATATTTCCATCTTTACCCGACAGATGGCTACCATGATGAAGGCCGGTGTGCCTTTGGTTCAGTCTTTTGAGATCGTCTCCGATGGTCTGGACAACCCAACCATGAAGAGCGTGGTAATGGGGATCAAATCAGATGTTGAAGCGGGTAATAACTTTGCCGGTGCTTTGCAGAAATACCCCCAGTATTTCGATGAGCTGTTCTGCAGTCTGGTGGACTCTGGTGAACAGTCCGGCGCCTTGGAAACCATGCTTGAGCGGGTTGCGGTATATAAGGAAAAAGCCGAAGCCCTGAAAATGAAAATCAAGAAGGCGATGAAGTACCCAGTCACAGTACTAATCGTTGCCGCCATCGTTACCACCATCCTGCTGCTCAAGGTGGTGCCAACATTCAAAGAGCTATTTGATGGCTTTGGAGCTGAGCTGCCCGCTTTTACTTTGTTCGTGATGGGCCTGTCTGACGCTTTGCAGGCCAACATCGTCTATATCGTTGTGGTGCTTGTTGGGACCTTTGTAGGCTTTTCTCAGGCGAAGAAGCGCTCCGCAGCCTTTCGCGGGGCGCTGGATCGGTTAATGCTGAAGCTGCCGATCATTGGTGATCTGACCTACAAGGCCACAGTGGCGCGTTATTCACGCACCCTGTCCACCACCTTCGCCGCTGGTGTGCCGTTGATTGAAGCGCTGGAGTCCTGTGCACAGGCAGCAGGTAATATCGTTTACAAGAATGCCATCTTGCGTATCCGCGACGATGTGGCCACTGGTCAGCAGCTCCAGTTTGCCATGCGGGCCACCGGCGTGTTCCCGAGCATGGCTCTGCAGATGGTTGCCATCGGCGAGGAGTCCGGCGCGCTGGACTCTATGCTGGATAAGGTTGCCACCTATTACGAGGCGGAGGTGGACAACGCCGTGGACGGCCTGACTTCAATGATGGAGCCCTTGATCATGTCCTTCCTGGGTGTCGTCGTGGGCGGTCTGATCGTTGCCATGTACCTGCCTATCTTCCAGCTCGGCGCGGTGGTCTGATTCGGCATGTCAGTATTCTCCTTGCTTGAAACCAGCCCGACCTTTCTGGTCGCGCTGGTATTTGTTTTCGGCTTGTTGGTGGGCAGCTTCCTCAATGTGGTGATCTACCGCCTGCCGGTGATGATGGAGCGCGCCTGGCAGCAGGAAGCTCGCTCGGTGCTGTCACTCCCTGACGCGCCGCCGGCAGAACCTTTTAATCTGGCCACCCCGGCATCCCGTTGCCCGAAATGCGGTCATGCCATCCGCTGGTATGAAAACATTCCGCTGGTTAGCTGGCTGGTGTTGCGCGGCCGCTGTTCCGCCTGTGGCACCGGCATTAGCAGCCGCTATCCGCTGGTCGAGCTCACTGCTGGCCTGATTGCCGCTATCGCTGCATGGCATGTGGGTTACTCGCCCTGGCTGTTAGCCGTCATTCTGGCCGGCTGGTGCCTGCTGGCGCTGGCCATGATTGATTACGACACCACCCTGCTGCCGGACGACCTCACCTACCCGTTGCTCTGGGCAGGTCTGCTACTGGCGGTTGCCGGTATCTCCCCTGTCAGTCTTGTCGATGCGGTCATCGGTGCCAGCGCAGGCTATCTGGCCCTGTGGTCCGTGTACTGGGCCTTCAAACTCCTAACCGGCAAGGAAGGAATGGGCTACGGCGACTTCAAACTACTCGCCGCGCTCGGCGCCTGGCTCGGTTGGCAGATGCTGCCGCTGGTGATCCTGCTGTCTTCGCTGGTTGGTGCCGTGGTTGGCATTCTTTTGTTGGCCACCGGCCTGGTGAAACGGGATCAGGGCATCCCGTTCGGCCCCTATCTGGCTGCGGCGGGCTGGATCGCGCTACTCTGGGGAAACCAGATGGTCAGCGCCTATCTTGGCCTGATGAAGTTCTGATGTTTGTTGTCGGGCTTACCGGAGGCATCGGCAGCGGCAAAACTGCTGCATCTGATTATCTTGCCAGCAAAGGCATTACCGTAGTCGATGCAGATCTGGTGTCCCGGCTAGTGGTGCAGCCAGGACAACCTGCTCTGCAAGCCATTGCTGAGCGCTTCGGCGCCGGCGTCATCCAACCAGACGGCACCCTTGATCGTCGCGCCCTGCGCGAGATTGTGTTTGCTGACCCGTCGGCACGCAAAGATCTTGAGGCCATTACTCACCCGGCCATCGGCGCGGAAATCCTGCGCCAACTGCAAACATCTTCGTCCCCTTATACCCTGTTGGTGTCGCCCCTATTACTGGAAAGCAGCCAACACAAAATGGCGCAGCGTATCTTGCTGATTGATGTCCCCGAGGCACTGCAGTTATCCCGCACCGCCTCGCGGGATCAGGTTGCTGAAACTCAGGTAAAGGCAATTATGGCCGCACAGATGTCCCGCGCCGACAAGCACCAACGGGCGGACGATATCGTTACCAATGACGCCGATCTCGCCAGCCTCCACAGGCAGCTTGATACGTTGCATGAAACCTATCTGAAAATGGCCCACGCTCATGCCTGAACCCGACGCTCGTATTGTCGCCTGCCCGCAATGTCGCAAACCAGCCCAGTGGCGGGCTGACAATCCATGGCGGCCGTTCTGCTCGGAACGCTGCAAACTGATTGATCTTGGCGACTGGGCGGCCGAGCGTCATGCCATTCCTGGCGACCCTCCGAACGAGTTTGACGACCTGCCTGAATAGATGCTCAGAAAAATGCGCGAATGGCAGCGATACCACGGGCACCATGGTGGCGAGCGCTAGTGACATCAGCAGGCGTCATACCACCCAGCGCATAGACAGCAAAAGGCTGCCCGGTGGCCAACCCGGCAAAACGGGACCAGCCAAGTGGAGCCACTTCCGGGTGACTGGCGGTGGCTAAAACCGGCGACAGCAACACCAGGTCAGCCTCCAGTCGCTGCGCCACTTGCAGTTCCTCAGCCGAGTGACAGGCCACTGATAGCCAGGCCACCTGCGGACGCTGGGCCATCTGCCCCGCCGCCGCGGCACTCAAGTGCAAACCGTCGGCTGCATAGCGCTGCATCATGGCAACATCATTACGCACCAGTGATAGCGCTCCCCGCTGCCGGCAAATATTGACTGCTTGCTGAAGCTGCTCAGTGCGCTGCTCAAGACCACGCAGATAAATCACTCGGCAGCCGCCATCGATAGCGCTATGCAACTGTGCAGACCAGTCTGGCAAAAGGCTGTCGGGCATCACCAGCAGCGTATCGGACAATTGCAGCGCCTTGACCACTGGTCGATTGGCTGCCGGAAATTCCAGCGCTCTCATTTGCTCAACGGTAAACCAGTTAACCGGCTGGCCTTCGCGGCCGTGGGCAAGCCCCTGGAACTTTTTCACTTCACGAAAGTGCAAACGAACCTGCAGTTCAGGATAGCGGTGATCCACCGTCATGAAGGGTTGAAAATCGGTAGCGGTGAGGCCGAGCTCTTCATCAAGCTCACGGGCAAGCGCATGATCCAGCGCCTCCCCCGCTTCTACCTTGCCACCGGGAAATTCCCAGCGACCACCTTGATGCTTGTGGGCAGGACGCTGAGCCAGCAGCACCCGTCCTTGAGCATCGCGGATAATCGCGGCAACCACATCAAGGCGGGGCATTAACTCTGGCATGACACTCAGGTGCGGTACTCTGCATTGATCTTGACGTAGTCGTAGCTGAAGTCGCAGGTCCACACTTTCCCATGGCCTGTACCGGCGGCAAGATCGATAGTGATACGAATATCAGGCTGCGCCATTACTGCAGCGCCACGTGCTTCAGTGTAGTCACCAGCCACCGCGCCATTGGCCACAATCTGTACATCATCCAGCCAGATACTGACCCGATCCACGTCCAGTGCCGCTATCGGGGCGCGACCCACTGCGGCAAGAATCCGTCCCCAATTAGGGTCAGATGCAAACAGCGCAGTTTTTACCAGCGGTGAATGGGCCACGGTTTCAGCAATGGCCCGTGCATCCGCATCACTACCGGCATGATCGACACACACTTCAACAAATTTGGTCGCCCCTTCCCCATCGCGGACAATGGCATGAGCAAGACCAACGAACACCTGGCGCAGCGCTTCAAAAAGGGTCTCCGCTGCAGCACTGCCTGCCTGCAGCGGTGCGGCCATGCCCGCCTTGCCGGTTGCCATCAGCATGCATGCATCGTTGGTGGAGGTATCGCCATCAATGCTGATGCAGTTAAAGGACTGATCGGCCAATTGCTTCACCCAGCTTTGCAGCAAAGTGGGCTCAATAGTGGCATCAGTGGCGATAAAGCCAAGCATGGTGGCCATATTCGGCTTGATCATGCCGGCGCCTTTGGCAATGCCGGTTATGGTGACCGGCACACCATCAAGCTCAACACGGCGCGACATGATTTTGGCACGTGTGTCGGTGGTCATGATGCCCTGCGACGCCAAACCCCAACCATGCTCATCCAACGCAGTCAGAGCCGCCGGCAGGCCACGCTCAAATGGCGGCAAGGTAAACAGCTCACCAATTACACCGGTGGAAAACGGAAGTACTTGTTCACGGGAGCAACCAGCCTCTTTGGCCAGCAAGTCGCAGCTGGACAAGCAATTCTGCATGCCTAAATCGCCGGTTCCAGCATTAGCGTAGCCGGTGTTAATCATCAAATAGCGCGGAGCAGTGCTGGCCAAATGGCGCTTGGCCACATGCACTGGCGCGGCACAGAATCGATTCAGGGTAAATACGCCTGCGGTGGCCGAACCTTCGGCCAACTCAAACACCACCAGATCATAACGATCAGGTTTCTTTACCCCGGCCTTAACCGCAGCAACCCGCAAACCCGATACCGGCAACCAATCTAGCTGATTCATCTGTCAGCCCAGTTGCCCGTGGCAATGCTTGAATTTCTTGCCGGAACCGCAGGGACAGGGGTCATTACGGCCAACCTTTGGCATATCACGGGTGACTGGCTGCTGTGGCTGCGCGGCACCCGCAGAACCTGAGTCGGACACAGGAGGCAGTCCATCCTCCGCCACTGGCGGCATCATCGCCTGCATGCGCTCGGCTTGACGGCGCGCCTCTTCTGCACGCTGACGCTCCATCTGTTCCAACTCATCGTCGCGACGCAGCTCAATGGTATGCAGCACACGGATCAACTGATGCTGAATCTGACTCATCATATGCTGGAACAGCTCAAACGCCTCTCGCTTGTACTCCTGCTTCGGATTCTTCTGCGCATACCCGCGCAAATGAATGCCCTGGCGCAATTGATCCATGCTGGCAAGATGATCTTTCCAGTGACGATCCAGCACCTGCAGCATGATGTGCTTTTCAACCTTGCGAAGCTCGCCAGCATCAAAGTTACGAGCAACAAGGTCTTGCTCCTTACCTTCGTACTGCTGAACCATTTTCTCCAGCACACGCTCGGTGACACCATCGATATGCATCTGTTTATCCGCTTTCAGCCAGATGCTGACTGGCGCATCACAGTGAAATTCCGCTTCCAGAATTTTCTCTAAACCAGCCACATCCCACTGTTCCTCGATAGAACCAGGCGGCATATGGTCGCGGACGACTTCAGCGACTACATCTTCACGAATTCCAATTACACTCTTGGAGAGGTCTGTTGCTTCAAGAATCTCATTGCGCTGGTGGTACACCACGCGACGCTGGTCGTTGGCGACGTCATCATATTCCAGCAGGTTCTTGCGAATATCAAAGTTACGCGCCTCAACCTTGCGCTGCGCATTCTCAATGGCGCGGGTGACCCATCGGTGCTCAATAGCCTCGCCCGCCTCCATCCCCAGCGAACGCATCATGTTGCGAATACGGTCAGAGGCAAAAATGCGCATCAAATCGTCTTCCATGGACAGGAAGAAGCGGGTGTAACCCGGATCACCCTGACGGCCAGCACGGCCACGCAGCTGATTATCAATCCGTCGGGACTCGTGGCGCTCTGTGCCAATAATATGCAGGCCGCCAGCGGCGAGCACTTTCTCCTGGTTAATCTTCCAGGCTTTTTCAATCGCCTCAATCTGCCCCGCATCCGGGCTTTCGAGACGTTTAATCTCTTCCTGCGGATTGCCACCAAGTACGATATCCGTACCTCGACCCGCCATATTGGTTGCAATGGTTACCGCCCCCGGCTTACCCGCCTGAGCAATAATCTCTGCTTCCTTTTTGTGGAACTTCGCGTTCAGCACCTGATGACTAATCTTCGCTTTATCTAGTCTCTCAGACAGATATTCGGAAGCAGAAATAGTTGCCGTACCAACCAGAACAGGCGCGCCTTTTTCCACTGCATTACGAATTTCTTCGGTAATCGCGTCGTATTTCTCCTCCAGCGACAGATACACAAGATCTTCCGCATCAATACGCACCATCGGGCGATTAGTGGGCATCACCACTACATCCATGCCATAAATCTGGCGGAACTCTGCCGCTTCCGTATCCGCAGTACCGGTCATACCGGACAACTTGCTGTACAGACGGAAATAGTTCTGGAAGGTAGTAGAAGCCAGAGTCTGGTTTTCTTGCTGGATGCGAACTCCTTCCTTGGCTTCTACCGCCTGATGAATACCATCCGACCAGCGGCGCCCGGGCATGGTCCGACCGGTGTGTTCATCAACAATAACCACCTGACCATTCTGGATAATGTAATCCTTGTCACGCTGAAACAGTGCGTGAGCTTTCAAGGCCGCATGTACGTGATGAAGAATACCCAGATTGTGCGGAGCATAAAGTGACTCGCCATCCTTGAGCAGCCCGCTATCAATCAGCAGGCCTTCAACTTTTTGATGACCTTCCTCAGTCATCTCCACCTGGCGATGCTTTTCATCAACAAAGAAATCTCCCTCGCGCTCTTCCGTCTGGCGCAGCAACTTGGGAATCAACTTGTTAACCTGAAGGTACATTTCCGAGGAGTCCGACGCCGGGCCGGAAATAATCAGAGGCGTACGAGCCTCATCGATAAGAATCGAGTCAACCTCATCAACAACAGCATAGTGCAGGCCCCGTTGAACCTTGTCTTCCAGACGAAACACCATGTTGTCGCGCAGAAAGTCAAAACCAAACTCATTATTGGTGCCGTAGGTAATATCCGCAGCGTAGGCCTCGCGCTTCTGCTCCTGCGGTTGCTGCGACATGATAATGCCCACTGACATGCCGAGAAATTCATACAACGGGCGCATCCAGTTAGCATCACGTTCAGCCAGATAATCATTGACTGTGACCACATGCACGCCTTTGCCAGTCAGCGCATTAAGATATACCGGCAAAGTAGCAGTAAGCGTTTTACCCTCACCGGTGCGCATCTCGGCAATTCGCCCCTCGTGCAATGCAATACCACCAAGCAGCTGCACATCGAAGTGACGCATTTTCATCACTCGGGTAGCCGCTTCACGGGCTACCGCGAATGCCTGGGGCAACAACTCATCGACGGTCTTGCCATCGCGAAAGGCCTGCTGCATCTCTGCAGTCTGGGCGCGTAGCGCATCATCAGACAGCCCCTGCAGGGATTCACCGAGAGCATTGATCTCTGCAACCAGCTTGCCCATCCGGCGCAGCTCACGATCGTTCTTCGACCCAAAAATCTTCTTGAATACGGTAGCCAGCATGAAACGTCCGCTTTCCTGTGTCATTAAGGAGGGCGTTGTCCCGGAGGGCACGCCTTGAGAAAGGCGACATTCTACCTGTTCAGCAGCAGTGATATAAGAGAAAGGCCCGCATTGCGGGCCTTTTGATTAACGTGGGCGGTGCAGGAAGGGTTCGGGGTTGATGTGCTGGCCGTTGCGCAGCACTTCATAGTGGACATGGGGCCCAGTGGAGCGCCCGGTGGAGCCTATGGTTGCCACCGACTCACCGGCACGAACAATATCTCCTGTGGCTACCAGCAGATCTTTGGCATGGGCATAGCGAGTAGCCAGACCATTGCCATGATTAATCTCGACCATGTTGCCATAGCCCCAGCGCTCCCCAGAGAAGGTCACCACGCCCGCCCCTGTAGCCACCACTTCAGAGCCTTCTTTGCCAGCAAAATCTACCCCTTTATGCTCCGCCAACCGTCCGGTAAACGGATCAGTACGACGACCAAACCGGGAAGACAGCCAGCCACGCAGCACCGGACGACCAGCCAGAGAGGCCTGTCGCTCCTGATGGCGGTTATTCATCAGCCCTTCGAGGATATTGAGCTGCTCTTCGCGGCGCTCAAGCGTGGTGGCCAGCTCGCCCAGCGCATCCACAAAAGCCGGCGGTCTATAGACCATGTCCATGCTCTCAGAATGGGACTCCGGACCACCCATTGCCGGGGCAGAAGAAAAATCAAACTCGTCGGCGCGAATGCCGGCCACATCCAGCAATCGCTCGCCTAAAGCATCCAGACGCAATAGCCGGGCCTGCATATCCGCCATCCGCAGCGTCAAAGCTCGCACTTCTTCGTCCGCCTGGCGCTGCAGCACCTGAAGCTCTTTCTGCTGAGCACGAACATCGTCATGCCAGCGCTCGGCAACGTCGGCACTGAACAGCGGCTGATCCAGATAATGACTGATATAGTAGGCACCAACACCGGTCGCCAATGGCATGATCAGCAGCATCAACATGCCCGCCCAGCCTGACCAGCGGGGCAGATGCAGCGTCCGGGAGCCACCCCGACGCGGATTAAGGATAATTATGTTCATGCTGAGTTCGCCGTTTTTCCCTTTACTGACAAGCAGTTGGGATGGTCTTTTCGGTTATTTTCGAGTCAATGCCATCAATCCTAAGAAAACATCATGAGCAATGCAACCTTGCCACCCTCGCTGGACTCCCTGCTCAAGGCCGACACGGCCCTTGGCGAGAAGCTCAGAACCGCAGCCAGCCAACCCTCGAAGGGGCTGACCCTGCCATCCTTACCCGCAGCTCTGGCGACAAAAACCCACGCTGAGGCGATCGACGGCGAGCTGCTACTGATCGCCCAGACCAGCGCCGTGGCTCAGATGCTCTGCTTCCATGGCCCGCGACTGGCCAAGGAAGCCGGTTTGAACAGTTTCACCGTCAGGGTACAAACCGTCCACGAACCAGTGCAGCAGCGATCCTCACTTAAAGCCCCGTTGCTGGACCCCGGTGCCGCCGCAGTCCTTCGTGATGCTGCCCGCCACTGCGACTATCAGCCACTTGCCGAAGTCCTCGCCAGACTGGCCAACCTTGCCAGCGACGATACTGCCTCATCTGATCAGAAAGACTGATCTGTTACTTTGCTAGCGGTCACATTGTCGTAATAGCAGTAAAAAATAAAAGGCCCCGCGAGGGGCCTTTCACTTAACTGCGCGAGCCGCCAGGGTTACTCCGCTGCCAGCACCGGTTTCATGTAGGAAATAGGAGCGGTCGCGGCGTCCGGGAATGTGACGATTTCCCACGCCTCAGGATCCGCCATCAGTTGACGCAGCAGCTGGTTATTCAAGGCATGGCCAGACTTGTGGCCAACAAACTCACCAATCAGACTGAAGCCGAGCAGATACAGATCACCGATCGCATCCAGCATCTTGTGCTTAACGAACTCATCCTCGTAGCGCAGGCCATCCTCATTGAGGATGCGGAACTCATCCACCACGATGGCATTATTGACACTGCCACCCAGGGCCAGATTTTGCGAACGCAGGTATTCAATATCACGCATAAAACCGAAGGTACGTGCGCGCGCCACTTCCTTGACGAATGAGGTGGAAGAGAAGTCGATGCTGGCCGTCTGCGTACGACCGCGGAAAACCGGGTGATCAAATTCTATTTCGAAGCTGACCTTAAAGCCCTCAAATGGCAGGAAAGTGGCGGATTTATCAGCCTCTTCTACCTTTACGGGCTTTTTAATGCGAATAAATTTTTTCAGTGCTTCCTGTTCCTGAATTCCGGCGGACTGCAGCAGGAAAACAAACGGGCCGGCACTGCCGTCCATGATCGGAACTTCCGGCGCCGACAACTCCACGTAAGCGTTGTCGATGCCGAGCCCGGCCATGGCGGACAGAAAATGTTCAACAGTGCCAACTTTGACGTCACCCTTTACCAGTGTCGAGGAGAGGGTCGTTTCTCCAACGTTCTCCGCCGCGGCAGGGATTTCCACAACCGGGTCAAGGTCAACGCGACGAAAGATAATACCGGTATCAATCGGGGCAGGACGAACGGTGAGATATACCTTCTCACCAGTATGTAATCCAATCCCGGTCGCCCGGATGACGTTTTTCAGTGTTCTCTGTCTAATCATTCTCTGGCCACTCTGGCAGGTGCCCCGGGGGCACGGAAGTCAAGGCTTGGCAGGGCCGGCATGGTAACAAAGGATTGTTCCACGCACCATTGGCCGTCCCGCCCCTTAGTCCGCCTGACGCCGCAGGAACGTCGGGATATCAATAAAGCTCAGATCCTCCGCCGTGCTTGCTGCCGGAGCGTTACGCATCGGCGCGGGCTCACGGGGGTTACGGCGATTGATGGCCGGCTGATCCAGATCTCCGTAGTTCTGCGGACTGGTAACTGGCTGGCTGGCTCGACCACCACGCACTACCTTCAAGGCCTCAGCTTGCCCCAAACCGGTCGCCACTACCGTGACCGACAACGCATCGCCGATCTCCGGATCAATCGCGGTACCAATAATGATATTGGCATCCGGATGAGCCATGTCCGCGATGATTCCATTCACCAGGCTGTACTCTTCAAGTGAGATATCGGTATTGCCACTGATATTGATCAGCAAGCCTCGGGCCCCCTGCAGATCCACGTCCTCCAGCAGCGGACTGCAGATGGCCTTACGAGCAGCTTCTTCTGCGCGATTTTCACCACTGGCAGTGCCAGTACCCATCATCGCCATACCCATCTCGCCCATAACGGTACGCACATCGGCAAAGTCGACGTTGATGATGCCGCCCTTGGTGATCAGATCAGAAATACCCTTGACCGCACCAAGAAGAACATCGTTGGCCGCTTTGAAGGCATCCAGCAACGTGGTGCCGCCACCCAGAACCGCCATCAACTTTTCATTGGGAATAGTGATCAACGAATCAACATGCTCGCGCAGCGCCGCAATACCGGCCTCTGCCACCTGCATGCGCTTGCGACCTTCGAATGGAAACGGCTTGGTCACTACCGCCACCGTCAAGATGCCAAGATCCTTGGCCACTTCCGCAACAATCGGTGCCGCACCGGTACCGGTACCGCCGCCCATGCCAGCAGTAACGAATACCATGTCTGCGCCCTGCAGCAGCTCAGCAATGCGCTCGCGATCTTCAATTGCCGACTGGCGACCCACCTCCGGATTTGCGCCTGCTCCCAACCCTTTGGTGACCTGGCCACCAAGCTGTAGCACCGTTCGAGTAGAGGCGTTACGCAGCGCCTGCGCATCGGTATTGGCGCAGATAAACTCGACGCCATCCACGTTAGAACGAACCATGTGCTCGACAGCGTTACCGCCGCCGCCGCCGACTCCGACCACTTTGATAACTGCACCATGCGGTACGCCATCTTCCAGTTTGAAATGCATTGTCATGACTATCTCCCGGTTGTTTCCCTGTTTTCGACCCTTGCTCTTGCCTGATCAGAATGCGCTTGCACCCTGTTCAGAAGTTGCTCCGGAAAAAGCGCTTCAGGCGCTCAATCCAGTCCACCGACCCGCCGCTACTGCCTCGCGAGTTGCGGTTATCTTGCTCATTTTTCTGGGCATGCAGCAGCAAGCCCACCGCAGTTGCATAAATCGGATTACGCACAACATCCGTAAGGCCGCTAACGCCCTGCGGCATACCAAGTCGTACTGGCATGTGGAAAATCTCTTCCGCCAGATCCACTGCACCCTCAATTTTGGAAGCACCACCGGTTAGCACAACGCCACCGGGGATCATATCTTCCAGACCAGAGCGGCGAATCTCAGCTTGTACTAAAGTGAAAAGCTCGTCGTATCGGGGCTCAACAACTTCAGCCAGGTTTTGACGGGATAGTGTGCGCGGCGGACGATCACCAACACTTGGCACCTTGATGGTTTCATCAACACCAGCAAGCTGGGTTAGCGCACATGCATAGCGAATCTTCAGCTCATCGGCGTGCTGTTTGGGGGTGCGCAGAGCCATGGCAATGTCGTTAGTTACCTGATCTCCGGCAATGGGAATATTGGCGGTGTGCCGGATTGCGCCGTCAATAAAGATGGCGATATCAGTGGTGCCGCCACCAATATCTACCATGCATACGCCAAGCTCACGCTCATCGTCCGTTAGCACAGAGTAACTGGACGCAACCTGCTCAAGAATAATGTCTTCCACTTCAAGGCCGCAGCGACGCACACACTTTTCAATGTTCTGCGCAGCATTTACTGCACAGGAAACCAAATGCACCCGCGCCTCAAGGCGCACACCGCTCATGCCGATTGGCTCTCGCACGCCCTCCTGGGTATCAACGATGTATTCCTGTGGCAACACATGCAGAACTTTCTGATCCGCCGGCATGACCACCGCCTGAGCCGCATCGAGAACCCGGTCAATGTCCGCCTGTGCCACTTCTCTCTCGCGGATGGCGACCATGCCATGGGAGTTCAAACTACGCACATGGGATCCGGCAATGCCTGCATATACAGAATGCACCTGACAGCCGGCCATTAGCTCTGCTTCTTCTACGGCACGCTGTATGGAGCGCACCGTTGCTTCAATATCTACTACCACCCCTTTACGCATGCCTCGGGAAGGATTGGAGCCAATACCGACGATCTCCATGGATCCGTCCAGGCCAACACGACCGACAATCGCCACCACTTTCGAGGTTCCGACATCGAGGCCCACATACATTTTTTCGCCGCTCGAGGTAGCCATGAAATCACACTCTCTTGTCAGTCGATGGTGACGTCTGCCGCCACTGCACTGCCATACCATCTGCATAGCGCAGATCCACGCGGGCCAGCCCGCGAGAATCAGCGGACAATACCCCTTCATACATGCGCACAAATCGGCGCAGCTTGCGTGCGTACTGATTGCGATCAACCACTAGCGCGACGCCATTATCTAACTCCAGCCTTGCGGTCAGCCTGGCATCCACGTCCAGACGACGGATCTGCAGTCCCACTGGCGCCAGCACCTTGCTCATGCTGTGGTAATAATCCATAACCGAACCAAGTCGCTCGACCGGGCCATGCAGACGCGGCAAACCATCTACGCTGTACTGCTTCAGTGCGCGAAATGGCTCGCCTGATGTGGACACCAGAAAATCTTCATTCCACACCGCCACCGGCACCCGCTCCTCAATAAGAAGTACCAGCCGATCCGGCCAGCTACGACTCACTTGCACATCCGCGACCCATTCCAGTGACCGCGCTGTACGAAAAACCTCTGCCAGTGGCACGCTGAAGAAATTTTCATCAGCCACCAAGCCCGATAGCGCCATTCTCACCTCGGCCTGACGCCGCTCATCCTTCACACCTTCAACACCGACGCTGCGGATCGGATAGCTATCCAAAGTGCCGGGCAGATAGATCACAGTGCCAATCACAACAAGCAAAGCGAATCCGCCAAGCAACAGTGGCATGGCGGCGGCCACTCTTTCCGCCAACGGCTTACGCTGCGGCTTCACCGGCAGCACTCGGGCACCGCGTAGCTTCACCGTTTTGCGGATCATGACCGGCGCTCCCAGGCCTGCAGTAGAATCTCGCCTACTAACTGGGCAAAGCTGCGACCGCTGGCCCGTGCTGCCATCGGCACCAGCGAATGGTCCGTCATGCCGGGCACAGTATTTACCTCCAGCAAGAAGAAATTTCCCTGCTGATCCTGCATTACATCAACCCGGCCCCAGCCGCTACAACCAACCACCTGAAATGCCTTTTTCGCTAACTGCTTAAGCTCCTCTTCCTTGTCGCCATCAAGGCCACAAGGGCAGATATACTGAGTGCTATCAGCCTGATACTTGGCGTTATAGTCGTAGAAGCTATTCGGGGTCTCCAGACGAATCGGTGGCAAGGCCTCATCGCCAAGAACGGCAACAGTAAACTCGGCGCCTTGAACCCAGCGCTCGACCAGAACTTCATTGTCATAAGCGGCAGCTTCGTTAATTGCCTCAGCCAATTGGGCTGCATCATCAACTTTACGCATGCCAATTGAAGAGCCCTCATGGGCGGGCTTTACCATCAGCGGAAAGCCCAGATCCACCTCAGCCACACCTGCAAGGTAAAACGCTGGAGTTGGCAAGCCGGCGCCACTCCAGATCAGCTTTGTATGTATCTTGCTCATACCAATAGCAGAGGCCATCACACCGCTGCCTGTATAAGGGATGCCCATATGCTCCAGCGCACCCTGAATAACACCGTCCTCGCCACCACGGCCATGTAGAGCGATGAAGCAGATTGCAAAATCATCCAGCGCATCGAAATTCGCTTGCGCCGTATCAACGCATACGGCATTGACGCCGAGCGACAACAGAGCGGAATGGACCTCGGCACCGCTACGCAGGGAAACCTCCCGCTCCGCGGACCGACCACCGCATAGCACTGCCACAGGACCGATAGCGGCCAACTTATTCTTCAGTGTGATCAAGGCATCAGTCACGACCACCCTCCTCAATCAACTGCCGAGCAATCGCTGACACATTGCCGGCACCCTGAGTTATCAGAAGGTCGCCATCACGTAGTACCTTGGCAAGCAGAGCGGATAGCTTGGCTGAGTCATCAACGTAGATCGGCTCGACCTGACCTCGCTGCCGCAGACTGTGACAGAGAGATCTGGAGTCAGCGGCCGGGATGGGATCTTCCCCGGCGCTATAAACTTCCAGCATCAGTAATGCGTCGACGTTGGACAGCACATCGACAAAGTCTTCGTAGAGGTCGCGAGTACGGGTATAACGATGCGGCTGAAACAGCATTACCAAACGCCGCTCTGGCCAGCCATCACGTACTGCCTTGATGGTTGCCTCAACCTCACGGGGATGATGGCCGTAGTCATCTACTAATGTGGCGCTACCATCCGCAGTGCGGTACTCGCCAAGTACATCGAAACGACGACCAACTCCAGTAAAGCCATTCAGACCAGCAATTATGGCCTGATCCGGCACATTCTCATCTGTGGCCACCGCAATCGCTGCCAGTGCATTAAGGACGTTATGCCGACCCGGCATGGGCAGTGCTATCTGCAACCCTGGCTTGCCTTCGCGAATCACCTGAAACGAGGTCACCATGCCTTTTTGGCTGACGGCCTCTGCGCGAACATCAGCATCTTCACTAAAGCCATAACTGATCAGCTGACGATTGACACGTGGCAACAACTTGCGCACCACCGGATCATCGATACACATCACGGCCAAGCCATAGAACGGCAGGTTCTGCAGAAACTCGATAAACGTGTTTTCGAGCTTGGCAAAATCACCCCCGTAGGTATGCATGTGATCTGCATCAATATTAGTAACCACTGCAACCATGGGCTGTAGATGCAAGAACGAGGCATCGGACTCATCCGCTTCAGCCACCAGATAGTGGCTCTGCCCCAGCCGGGCATTAGTTCCCGAGCTGGTGAGCTTGCCTCCAATGACAAAGGTCGGGTCGAACTTGGCCTCACCCAGAATTGAGGCAATCATTGATGTGGTTGTGGTTTTGCCATGAGTGCCGGCAACCGCTATGCCGTGACGGAAGCGCATCAGCTCCGCCAGCATCTGTGCTCGTGGCACCAATGGGATACGGCGACGCTTGGCTTCCTGCACCTCAAGGTTGTCCTCATCAACCGCGGTTGATGTCACCACCACATCAGCATCACCTACATTTTCCCCACGGTGCCCGATCTCAACACGGACACCAAGGCTGCGCAGTCGCAACACAACTGGAGATTCACGCAAATCAGAACCACTAATCTCATAGCCCTGATTGCATAACACCTCGGCGATGCCGCACATGCCGACACCACCAATACCAACAAAGTGAATGCGACGGATGCGGCGCATTTCCGGTACAACATGCGCAACCGGATCAGCCATGGGCCACCTCCTGACAAATATCTGCAACGGTCGCAGCGCTGTCCGGCAAGGCCATTGCTCGAGCACGTTCTGCCATCTGCATCAGCGCCTTGCGATCGCCGAGAACTTCAATACGGGCACGCAAGCCATCTGCACTCAAACCACTCTGCGGTAACAATAGGGCAGCATCCCGATCTGACAACCAGCGGGCATTATGGGTCTGATGATCATCCACAGCCGTGGGCAGCGGAATAAACAAGGCAGCCACCCCCGCCGCGGCAATTTCGCTAACCGTCGATGCACCGCTGCGGCAGATCACCAGATCTGCCCATGAAAATGCATCCGCCATGTCATCAATAAACTCACTAAGCTGCACTTTGGCTGCCAGCCCGTTCCACGCATGAGCAGCTTCATCAGTACGGCCACGTCCAGTTTGGTGACGCACTTCAAAGTCCACTTCTGACAGAGCCTGAGACAACGCCTCAGGCAGCTGCTTGTTCAGCGCCAGGGCCCCTTGACTGCCGCCAGTGATCAGAATGCGCAGAGCACCATCACGCTCGCTGTATCGCTGCGCGGGAGCCGGCAGTGTGGCAATCGCCTTGCGCACTGGGTTGCCGGTGGTCATTGCCTGATTAAACGCACCGGGAAAGCCCTGTAATACCTGACCAGCAAAGCGCGCCAGCACTCTGTTTGTCATTCCAGGCCGGGCATTCTGCTCATGAATAATCAACGGTACACCTGCCAACCGCGCGGCAATCGCGCCCGGCCCACTGGCATAGCCACCAAAGCCGATGGCGACCACGGGGCGCAACTGGCGGACAATGCGCCATGCTGCCAACACAGTGCCAAGCAACATAAAAGGCGCCAGTAAACGGCGACCGAGTCCACCACCTCGAATGCCGCGCACAGCCAAACGATGCAAAGGATAGTCTGCAGCAGGGACCAGTCGATTCTCGATACCTTGCTCTGAGCCAAGCCAGGCGATCGACACGCCGCGCTGGCGCAACACATCAGCCACTGCGAGGGCCGGCATAACGTGACCGCCGGTTCCACCGGCCATTACCAGCATCAAGGGCTTCATCGACGCTCCCTCCGCCGGGCCGGAACATGCGCGGCTGCCTCGGTACCGATCTTTAGCACCAGCGCAATCATCACCGACATAACCAGAAGAGAGCTGCCGCCATAGCTGACTAGCGGCAAAGTCAGCCCTTTGGTTGGCAACAAACCCATATTAACGCCCATATTCACAAAGGCCTGCGAAGCAAAAACCAGTGCGATACCCAGCACCAACTGGCCGCTGAATAGCTGCTGCTTGTCCAGCAAACGAAAAGCCAACTGAAAAATACGTGCACATACCAGAATAAAAAGGGAGATCAATAACACCGTGCCGATCAAGCCAAATTCCTCGGCAGTCACAGCAAAAACGAAATCAGTATGAGCTTCAGGCAGATAGAAAAGCTTCTGCACACTATTGCCCAAACCGACGCCATCAATATGCCCACGACCAAAGGCAATCAGGCTCTGGGTTAACTGATAGCCGCCGCCGAACTGATCTGCCCACGGGTCAAGAAAGCTCATCAGCCGCGCCACCCGATAGGGCTGTAAAAGCGCCACAGCCGCTGCTGCCAACACCACCGTTAATGCAACCGACAAAAAGCGCAGCATCGGCACGCCAGCCATAAACAGCATTCCCATGGTGGCAATACCCAGCACAACAGCAGCGCCAAAATCCGGCTCCGCCAGAAGCAGCAACGCCAGAAAACCAAGTACACCAAGCGGTATCAGGAATGTCTGCCAACGTTGCTGCAGCGCATCACGCTGATTATTGATATAGCCAGCCAGCCAGATCAGGTAGCCCAGCTTGGCAGGCTCCGAAGCCTGAATATTAAACCCGGGCAAAGAAATCCAACGCTGCGAGCCATTAACTTCTCGGCCAATCCCGGGAACCAGCACCGCCATCAGGATCAAGACAGCGCCAATCAATGCCAGCATGCGCAGCCTTTCCAGCATCACCACCGGAACAAGAAGATAGGTCAACACACCAGCAGTGGCCGCCAGCAACAGGTAAACCAGATGGCGGCTAAAGAAATAGAACGGCGAACCAAGTTTGGTCTCGGCGATCTGTAACGAGGCAGACATCACCATCACCAGGCCAGTGATCGCCAGCAGCAAGACGCCACCAAGCAACCACATATCCTCTGGACGACGATGTAGCACCCGCTCATGCGCCATGCAGCACCTCCGTCACGCATTTAACAAAGGTGTCACCACGATCCGCATAGCCACTGAACATATCGAAACTGGCACAGGCGGGCGATAGCAGCACTGCATCACCTGCCTCAGCCAGCAAGGAAGCGCGGCGAACCGCATCAGCCATATCTTCAGCATAATGACAGGACACATCAGCCAGTGCCCCACCTAACATGCGCGCATCTTCACCGATCAGTACTGCCGCGCGAATATTATCCCTGGCAGCAGCCAGCGGAGAGAAGTCCTGACCCTTGCCCTGACCTCCGGCGATCAAAACGATCTTTCCCGGAATGGCCGGCCCAATACCGGCCAAGGCGGCAAGCGTGGCACCCACGTTGGTGCCCTTGGAATCATTAAACCACTGCACACCACGGTGCTCGGTCACGAGTACACAGCGATGCGGCAAACCGGCGAACTCCTGCACGGCACGAAGACATACCTGACGCTCCAGGCCCAATGCTTCCGCCATAGCGAGTACCGCGAGAACGTTTAATGCATTGTGATGACCGCGCAGCTTTAAAGCAGACGCAGCCAGCAGATCTTCCCCGCGACGCATCAATACCCCTCGCTGAACATCGAGGCGGTAGTCAGCATCCGCGTGAATACCAAATGTTATCTGTGCAGGAACAGGGCCCTGCGGGCGAGTAGCTTCATCATCAATATTCCACACCGCCACTTCGCAACCGTCATAAACCCGTTGCTTGGCGGCGACGTAATCACCAAAGCCGGCATAACGATCCATGTGATCCTGGGACATATTCAGAATGCAGGCTACTTGGGCGCTCAAACTAAAAGTTGTTTCCAGCTGGAAGCTGGAAAGCTCCATTACATAGAGCTCCGCTTCCTGTCCAAGCAGATCAAGTGCTGGTGTGCCCAGATTGCCGCCGGCCAGAGCACGTAGTCCTGTAGAGCGAGCCACTTCACCTAGCAACGCCGTGACCGTACTTTTTGCATTCGATCCAGTAATAGCCGCAACCGGCTCGCTGGCAGCTCGGGCAAACAGTTCAATGTCCCCAATTACCTCTTTCCCAGCCGCTGCTTGACGGGCAATTTCCACATTGGACACCGCCACACCCGGACTAACGATTAGCCGTCTCGCTTCGTTCAGCCAGTCCTCGCGGAGCCCGCCAGTATGAATTGGAACACCTGCAAATTGCTCTCGAATGGCCGCGATACCTGGCGGCTCGGCACGGGTATCCATTGCCCGCACCGGCTCTTCCTGAGCCAGCAGATAACGCAGGCAAGACTGCCCCGTTACGCCAAGCCCAATAACCAGATCAAACGCTGCGCTCACGCTACGCTCCTCAACGAATCTTCAGTGTAGCTAAACCGATCAACACCAGGATCACGGTGATAATCCAGAAACGAACAATAATTTTTGGCTCTGGCCATCCCTTCAGCTCGAAGTGGTGATGAATAGGAGCCATGCGGAAAATACGTCGGCCGGTGAGCTTGAAAGAGGCCACCTGCATCATCACAGAGACAGTCTCCATGACGAATACTCCCCCCATAATGAACAGGACTATTTCCTGCCGAACGATCACCGCCATAACACCTAACATGGCCCCTAGTGCCAGCGCGCCAACGTCACCCATGAATACCTGCGCCGGGTATGTGTTGAACCATAGAAAGCCAAGACCAGCACCGCATAACGCCGCCACCATGACAACTAGTTCACCGGAACCTGCGATGTAGGGAATATGAAGATAGCTTGCGAACTGGGTGTGACCCGATGCATAGGCAAATACACCCAGCGCTGCAGCCACCAGCACGGTAGGCATAATTGCCAATCCATCGAGGCCGTCGGTAAGGTTCACCGCGTTACTGGTGCCATTGATAACGAAATAGGTCAGGACGATATAGAACACCCCCATGTTAATCGCGACGTCCTTGAAGAACGGCACAATCAACTGCGTTTCCGCCGGGCTCTGTGCGGTGAAATAAAGTGCGCAAGCCGCGCCCAGAGCACCAACTGACTGCCACAGGTACTTCCATTTTGCCGGCAGGCCGCGGGAATTCTTCTGGATCACTTTGCGCCAGTCGTCCACCCAGCCTACTGCGCCAAACACCACCACTACGCCCAATGTGATCCAGACATAGCGATTGTCCAGATCCGCCCACAACAGAGTCGACAGAATGATCGCCAACAGGATCAGGGCTCCGCCCATAGTCGGCGTACCTGCCTTCGAGAAATGACTTTTCGGACCATCATCACGAATCGCCTGGCCAACCTGATACTGCTTTAGCTTGCGAATCATCAGCGGCCCCACAAAGAAGGCAATGAACAGCGCCGTCAAAACACTGAAAATCGCCCTCAAGGTGATGTACTGCAGCACCAGAAAGCCAGAATTAAACTGGGCAAGATATTCCGCCAGCCAGAGCAACATCAGTGCGTCTCCTCAATAAGCTGCAGAGCAGTGATGACCGCTTCCATTCCAGCGCTGCGTGAACCTTTGACTAACACCGTGCCGCCCTGCGACAGCACTGACCTGGCAAGTTCTGCCGCAGAGTGATAACCATCAGCCTGCTCCGCACCCTGACCAAAGGCCTGTGCCGCCTGAGCAGCCAGAGCACCCACTGTTATCAAGCGATCAAGCCCAGCTGAACGTGCGTATTCACCCAGCTGCTTATGAATTTCCATTTCATCCGGGCCAAGCTCAGCCAGATTGCCCAAGACCAGAGCTCTAGGTGCTGGCTGTGCTGATAGCCAGTCAATAACCACCCGTACTGAGCCAGGATTAGCGTTATAACTGTCATCCACCAGCGTGCCGCCCATGCAGGCCTGCATATTCATCCGGCCTTTAACCGGCTTAAGCTGGGTTAAACGGGGCAACGCCTCATCGATGGCAACTCCGGCCTCAACCACCGCAGCAATTGCCACCAATGCATTACTGACCTGATGGGCTCCAGGCAAAGGAAGGTGCACGTTGTAACGACGGGCCTCGTGCAGCAATACAAAGTCCACTGCGGAACCATTCAGGCTAACCTGTTCAGCACTCCAGTCCGCACCACTGTATTGACCCACAGTTACTACGCGCAGTCCGGCCTGCAACGCCTGAGTGGTAAAGAAACCAGCAAACTGGTCATCCGCATTGACGATCGCCACCGCATCCGCAGCAGTAGCGGAATAGATTTCCGCCTTGGCATCAGCAATACCCTGCATGGAACCGAAGCCTTCAAGATGAGCTCCGGTAACATTGGTAATCATCACTATCTGTGGGCGCACCAGTGAACATGTCCAGGCGATCTCTCCCGGCGCATTGGCACCGAGCTCAAACACTCCATAACGGTGACCACCGTTAACACCAAGCAGGGTCAGCGGCACTCCGATGTCATTATTGAGGTTGCCTTTAGTGGCGTGCACAGCGGTGTCGCCAGGCCGCGACGACAACATACAGGCAATCATTTCCTTAACTGTGGTTTTACCCGCGTTGCCGGTCACCGCTATGCGGGCAAGGGAATACTGTGCAGCCCAACCCGCAGCCAGTAGGCCGAGAGCTCGACGACTGTCACCAACGACAACGGCAGGCAGTTGCGCCACCGGTTGCTCGCACAACGCCGCTACGGCACCGGATTTGGCTGCATCCCCAATAAAGTTCTGCCCGTCGAAACGCTCGCCACGCAGGGCGACAAACAAATCCCCCGGACGAATATCGCGGGTATCCGTACAGACGCGGGAGAACTCCACATCTGCACCGGACAGGCGACCATCACAGAAACCCGCCACCTGAGATAGCCTCATTGACCACCTCCATGCCGTGCATGCAGTGCTTCCCGCGCCAATGAAACATCATCCATCGGCAACTTTTTCGCGCCGATTTCCTGCCAATGTTCATGGCCTTTTCCTGCCACCAGCACCACATCACCGGGTGCCGCCTGTAATACCGCAGTACGAACCGCCTCGCGACGATCATCGATAACCTGAACCGCCATTGCATGCTGTACACCGGCAAGCATGTCACCAATAATTTCCTGTACGGATTCGTCCCGCGGATTGTCCGCAGTAAAAATCAACTGGTCGGCTAGCTGCTCAGCCACAGCAGCCATCTGCGGGCGCTTTCCGGTGTCGCGATTGCCGCCACAACCAACCACACACCAGATCTTGCCGGTAAAGTGCTCACGAACCGCATGCAAGGACTTCTCTAGAGCGTCCGGGGTATGCGCATAATCCACTAGAACAACCGGCGCGTCGTCAGCCAGCACTGGCTGCATACGGCCTGGCACAGGCGTTACTGCCGACAGTGCGGCGCCAATTGCATTTGGCGCCAAGCCTTGCACCGCAAGCATGCCGGCCACAATCATCAGGTTGTCGATATTGAACCGTCCGTAAAGCGGCAGCTGTAATGACAGACTCTCGCCGGCCACACTGATGCGTGCACTCATGCCATCAGCATTGAGCTGCACATCAGTACAGAAAATATCCGCATCTTTGCCGCCTACCCGGACACAGCGAATATTGTCAGCCAGCTGCGCGGCCAGACGAGCACCATAACGATCACCGGTATTGATCACTGCACCGGCAATGGCATGACCATGAAACAGCCGGCTCTTGGCGGCAAAGTAGCCATCCATATCACCATGGTAATCAAGATGATCCCGGCTCAGATTAGTAAACGCGGCGATGTTCACTGAGACACCAGCCAAGCGATCCTGGGCCAGCGCATGGGAAGAAACTTCCATGGCCACATAGCGGGCGCCGCGATCACGAAATGCGGCAAGGGATTCATGCAGTGTCAACGTATCCGGCGTGGTGTGGCCGATATCATCATGATAATCGCCATAATGTGCGCCTAATGTCCCTATCAAGCCGCAAGGCATATCCACCGCATTCATAGCATCGCGCAAAAACCAGGCAACACTACTTTTTCCATTTGTACCGGTAACTCCCAGTACGCTAAGCGAGGCCATCGGGTTTCGGTGAAAGCGCATAGCCAAATCAACCAGACCAGCCGATAGCGATGGCATACCAATTACAGGCACGCCGCCCTGCTCAGCTTCCGAGTACTTGTCTGACTCAGTAAGCACCGCAACAGCACCGGCATGAATAGCAGCCTCAATGAAACGACGACCATCTTGACGAGCGCCACCCAGAGCGACAAACAAGTCCCCATCACGCACTCGACGGCTGTCCAGACGCATACCCTGAACACAGCACTGGGCATGCCGCGCAGATAGCGCCATATCCGGCAGTAATTGCTGAAGGGTCATCATGAGCGCCCCTCACTGGCTGTAACGCCCGCCCAGATACCCTGACTCGCGTCGGGGGTAACATTCAGGGTACGCAATACGCCTTCCATAACGCGGGAAAATACCGGCGCGGCCACTTCGCCGCCGTAGTATGCCTCGCCCGCAGGATCATCAATTACCACCACAGTCACATAGCGCGGGTTGTCTAGCGGCGCCACACCAACAAACAAACTTAAATAGTTGTCATCCGCATAGGCACCATTAACTATCTTGTGCACCGTGCCGGTTTTGCCACCCACCTGATAGCCGTTAACCCGAGCCTGGCGCGCCGTACCATGGTCGCTCACCACAACACCCAGCATGTCTACCAACATGCCAGCGGTAGCGGCCGAGATCACACGCTCTCCTTTTGGCGGCTCATTTACTCGTGTCAGTGAAACCGGCAAATGTACGCCATCATTGGCTACCACCGCATAGGCCTGAGCAAGCTGCAGGGCCGTCACTGAAATGCCGTAGCCATAAGACAGCGTGGCCTGCTCGATGTCGCGCCAACGCGCCCGCAGCGGGAGCACACCATCGCTTTCACCGGGAAAAGGAATACCGGTGGCACGGCCAAAACCAAATCGATCGAGCATGTTCTGCAGTTGCTGCGGCTGCATGTCTAACGCCAGCTTGGTGGTCATAACGTTAGATGACTTACCAAAGGCTGCCGTTATATCCATCACCCCATAATTGCGATGATCGCGAATGGTTTTGCCGGACACTCTTATGGTTCCAGGGCGAGTGTCGATCATGCTATGCGGTGTCACCATTCCCGCTTCCAACGCGGTAGCCAGAGTAATGGTCTTCAGTGTCGAGCCTGGTTCAAATAGATCCGTCACCGCACGATTTCGCATGGCCGATGGGCTCAGGCTGGCACGACCGTTGGGGTTATAACCGGGCTGATTAACCATGGCGAGAATCTCGCCGGTATCCGCATCCAGCACCACCACCGAGCCACCGCTGGCATTATGTCGGCTTACGGCACTCATCAATTCGCGATAGGCCAAATACTGCAAGCGCAAATCAATGCTTAACTGCACATCCTGACCAGGCCGCGCCTCTTCAATAATCTCAATGTCTTGAATTACCCGGCCAATCAGATCGCGCACCACTCTCTTGCGACCGGCCGCACCACGCAGGACTTCTTCAAATGACAGCTCGATACCTTCCTGGCCAATATCATCAATGTTGGTAAAGCCAACTACATGACTGGTCACTTCCGCTGCAGGATAGTAACGGCGGTACTCGGTCAGCGCGTAGATACCGGGCACTCTCTGATCGAGCACCTGCTGCGCCTGCTCGGGAGCAAGATGTCTGGACAAATAAATGAATTCTCGCTGCGAGTTAGGCAGCACGCGCTGGGCTAGCGCCTTGCTGTCCAGCACCTTGTTACCATTCAACCGGCTCCAGCTGTCACGGGATTCCAACGCCTCACGGGGGTTGGCCCACAGCGTAATTACCGGAGTACTAACCGCCAGTGGCCGGCCATGGCGATCCGAAATAACGCCTCGATGCGCTGCCAGCGGCTCAACCCGCAAGTTGCGCATATCACCCTGACGGGACAGAAACTCGTGCTGCACGATATGCAGATCCACTGCCCGTGCCAGTAAGCCAATGCCCAGCAGCGCCCAGAAAGCAACCATAAAGAGGTAGCGCTTGCGCAAAGAGCCGGTGCTGTTACGCTGCGCCGACTTCATGGCTTCACCACTACGCGTTGATCAGCATTGGGCAGCGCCATGGAAAGCTTTTCTCTGGCTATGCGCTCCACCCGGGCATAGGCCCCCCAGGTGCTCTGCTCCAACAGCAATTGACCCCACTCGGTCTGCAAACGATTGTGTTCCGCCTGCAATCGCTGCACTTCGTTGGTCAGTCGACGAGCCTCATGTACCGACCAGCTAACTGCCAGCGCAGATAGCACCAGCAGTAGCAGAGTCAGCACTTCAGCTCGCCAGATCAGGTTCATGCGCCCACCCGCTCAGCCACACGCAACACGGCGCTGCGCGCTCGTGGATTGCGCTTCACTTCTGCATCGGAAGCATGACGAGCCTTGCCCAAAGGCTGCAGGCGCGGTGCCGGCATTTCAATCGGCAGGCCTCGCGGCATGGGTGCACGGCCAGACTCATCACGAATAAATTGCTTAACGATACGGTCTTCCAGGGAGTGGAAGCTGATCACCGCCAGACGTCCGCCAGCTGCAAGGCAGTCAATGGTCTGGGCCAGCAGATTCTCAAGCGCTCCAAGCTCCTGATTGATATAGATACGAATGGCCTGAAATGTCCGCGTCGCCGGGTGCTTTCCAGGCTCACCACGGCCGATCGCGCGACCACAAAGGGCAGCCAGCTCGGTAGTACGGGTTAAAGGACTTTCCTTGCGTGTCTCGCAAATCATTCGCGCAATACGGCGGGACTTCTTCTCTTCGCCAAAGCGATAAAGCACATCCGCAATATCTTTTTCATCGGCACGTGCCAGCCACTGCGCGGCACTCTCTCCGACATTCGGATTCATGCGCATATCCAGCGGGCCGTCACGTAGGAAACTGAACCCTCGAGCGGCATCGTCCAACTGCGGCGATGACACACCAAGATCCATCAGCAAACCATCAATTAGTCGACCTTCCTCAGCAACTACCTGGTCAAGGCAATCAAAACGCCCCGCAACAATGCGAAAGCGGGCATCTGCCCGCTCCAGTTGCTGTCCGATGATGACCGCCTCCGGGTCCTGATCAATGCCTATCAAGCGCGCCCCTGCCCCAAGCCTATCGAGCAGAGCGCGACTGTGCCCGCCCCTCCCGAAGGTGGCGTCGACATAAAAGCCGTCGGCGCGGGTTGGCAGCATTTCCAGTACCTCATCCAACATGACTGACTGATGGGCAAATTGTTCTGCGGTGGCCATAGGCATCCTCAGAACGCCAGAGCGTTGATGCTGTCCGGCAGCTCGCCAGCCAGATCCAGAGTTTCGTTACTGGCGATCCAGGCGCTTTCTTCCCAGATCTCAAAGCGACGCATTACACCGACCAGCATCGCCTTGCGGTCCAAATTGATCAGACCGCGTAATTCCGGTGGAACGAGAATGCGACCGCTGCTATCCAGCTCCATCTCCACCGCCTGCCCAAGAAACAGGCGCTTTAGTTTGCGCACCGCCGGCTCGGCATCACTCAAACCAGCAACCTGATTGGCGATGACTTCCCATTGCGGCTCGGAGTACAGGGCCAGACAGGGGTCGAAAGGGTATTGGGTGAGCACTACGCGTCCGCCACAAGAAACAATCAGTTTCTCGCGGTGCCTGGCGGGTATGGCCATGCGGCCCTTTGCGTCGAGGCTGAGGGCGGTGCGCCCGGTAAACATGCTCTTCCCCTGGTAACCAAATCCTTCGGAAACTGACGCTGCGACGCCATTTCCTCCCACTTCTTCCCACTTTTCTCCACCAAGCGACACTCTATGGCCTGCGTGAACAGCAAGTCAAGCTGAAGGAAGCAATACCCACTGAAGAAAAGTATTTATAAAACAGTATATTAGGGAGATTAGGTCTATCTGGAAGGCAGTTCGGGGAGGGTCTGAAGCAGAGTGTAGTCCAGCGAATCAGTAGGGTGCGAAGCGCTCCTGATAAAGCACTTTAAGTATTAGATGATTTTCACATATAGGAATAAGAAAATTAAACTTATGGATATAAAGGACAGATAGACTCATCCGTCCTTTATACGAGAAAGAAATGGGGTCGGCCGATAAGCCGGGTTCTGTCGTGGACAGTCATTCATCTGGGACCTGCGTCGCCACAGGCCTCTAGCGACCTACCCGGTTCCAGCGCGGGCCACGCCATTGGAACCCTATTTGGTCTTGCTCCGAGTGGGGTTTACCCTGCCACCCCTGTTGCCAGAGGCGCGGTGCGCTCTTACCGCACCTTTTCACCCTTACCTGTGCGACCCTTCCGAAGAAAGGAGCCATCGGCGGTATATTCTCTGCGGCACTTTCCGTAGCCACACCGTCACCAGTGTGGCCCCCAGGCGTTACCTGGCACCCTGCCCTATGGAGCCCGGACTTTCCTCCAGCAGCTTGCGCCACCAGCGACTGTCTGGCCGACCCCGGGCGCAGTGTAGCGGTAGCGCGGTTCAGGGCACAGTGTTTTTACCCATCCGGGGCATTCGCCAGTGGTGATGCACGGGCTTCAGGCATAATGTCGCGCCTTGCCCCCTCGCTTACGGAGCTACTCCATGGCCGGAACCAGCCTGCTGGCACTGATCGACGACATAGCCACCCTGCTCGACGATATTTCGGTGATGACCAAGGTGGCAGCAAAGAAAACCGCAGGCGTGCTCGGCGATGATCTGGCTCTCAATGCCGAACAGGTATCTGGCGTGCGCGCCGAACGCGAGCTGCCGGTGGTTTGGGCGGTGGCCAAGGGGTCTTTTATAAACAAGGCTATTCTGGTGCCAGCAGCGTTGCTGATCAGTGCCCTGCTACCCTGGGCAATCACCCCACTGCTAATGCTTGGCGGCTTATTTTTATGCTACGAGGGGATCGAAAAAGTCGCTCACAAGTTTTTTCACCGCGAAGCTGTTGCACAGCAACACGCGGAAAAACTAAAAGCCATCGCCGATCCGGCGGTTGATCTGGTGCAGCTCGAAAAGCAACGCATCCGTGGCGCTGTTCGCACCGACTTCATTCTGTCTGCAGAAATTATCGTGATTACCCTGGGTACGGTGCAGCAGGCACCATTCATGAAACAGCTAACGGTGCTGGTGGCAATTGCCGTGCTCATGACCGTTGGCGTTTATGGTTTGGTGGCCGGCATCGTCAAACTTGATGACGCTGGCCTGCATCTGCTTGAACGGGGGCGCAAAGCCGGCAGCAAGCTCTACAGTGCCACTGGGCGGGCGCTATTGATATTTGCACCAAAGCTGATGAAGTTTCTTGCTGTGGCCGGCACTATCGCCATGTTTACCGTGGGGGGCGGCATTCTCATGCATGGCATCCCTGCGCTGGAGCAGCTGCACCACCAGCTGCTGCCGTCACTTGCTGGCGATGGCGCAGTGCCAGCTATTGCCCGGCTGGCAACACCGGTTCTGCTAAGCATTACTATTGGCATGGTCAGCGGCGCGCTGGTGCTGGGCAGCATCAATCTGATCAGAAACCTGCGCGGCCTCTTTACCAGCTAATCACCGGGTTACGTGAGAGAGCTAGTCCGCCAACGTTTCCAGCCAACCATAGAGCTCACTTTTTTTCTTGCCTGACCAGGCCGCCAGCACCTTGGCGGCCCGCGATGCAGGCAGCTCCGCTAGCAGCAATCGCGCCAGCCTCGCCAACTCGGCATCATCCACAGTGCGCTCCGGCGCCGGAGCCACCAGTAAGACAATTTCACCACGCTGCTGATTACTATCCGCCGCTACCTTGTCACGAATATCGCCGACACTGCCGACCAACACCGTTTCAAAATGCTTGGTTAATTCGCGACATAGCACCACCTCCCGGTCGGCCTCCACCGATTCCTTCAGCTCGTCAAGCAACGTCAGGATTCGGTGCGGCGCCTCATAAACCACCGAGGTAACCGCGCTTTCGCTGATCCTGCGCAATGCTGCATTACGGCCAGAACCCTTGCTCGGCAGGAACCCTTCGAAGATGAAGCGGTCTGTGGGCAGACCAGCAACCACCAAGGCAGCCAGCAAGGCACTGGCTCCGGGCACCGGCACGACGCGGATACCAGCCTGATGGCAAGCACGCACCAGCCGGTATCCGGGATCGCTTACCAGGGGCGTGCCGGCGTCAGACACCAGCGCCAGATTGTCACCGCGCAGCAACCGCTCGATCAGCTGGGGCGTGCGCTCCTGCTCATTGTGGTCGTGGTAACTGATCAGGCTTTGGCGAATACCAAGTTCGTCAAGCAGACGGCCGGTATGCCGGGTATCCTCGGCAGCCACAGCATCGACCTCAGCCAGCACGGCTAGCGCGCGCCGGGTGATGTCGTCCAGATTTCCCACAGGGGTACTAACAATATGAAGCATGCCCGACATTTCCTGACCCCCGCTGTGAAGTGCGGCTGCTACAATAGCGCCACCTCTGCAACAAGACGACCCCGAATGACCATGAGATTGTTATTGCGCGGCCTGCTGCTGGCAGTTTTTATCTGGATGGCTGGCTGTGCCCAGCGCCCCGTTGACTCCACCGACGTCGCCACCGTCGGCGTAAGCCGCCCGGCACCGACCATGAGCGAGGACGCGCTGCGTGAACTAGCCAGCCTGCCAGCCAGCAGCGCCGATGACACCGCGCTTGCCTGGGCAGCGGAATATCTGGGGCTGGGTAAAACAGAAGCCACTGCCGTGCTGCTCCACTATCTTGACGGCCAGGTACTGAACGCACCCCGGCAGGCGCGTCGCGCATTACTGCGCGCCCAATGGCATCTGGTACAACAGCAACCGGAGCAGGCCGAGGCGGTGCTGTCTGACACCAATCTACTGGCGATTCTGCCGCAGCTGGATAACAACCTGCGTAGCCGCATCGGCCTGCTGCGAGCCGATGCCCTGACCCTGCGTGGCGAACTGGTCGCCAGCCTCGAACAACGCGTTGCAGTGGATCATCTGCTTGACAGCAGTAGCCAGGAATACAACCACAGCATGATCTGGACCCAGCTGATGCTGCTACCAATCAACGTGCTGGCGGATGCTGAACGGCGCACGGATGATGCCACCCTGAGCGGCTGGCTGGAGCTGGCGCAACTGTATCGCGATCCACTCAGTGACATTGATGGTCAGCTCAAAAACCTGAACGACTGGCAACAACGCCGCGCCAATCATCCTGCTGCCAGCAATATGCCCGACATCATTCAGGCTCTGCGCCAGGCGGTACGTGAGCGACCACAAACTGTCGCCGTCCTGTTGCCCCAGAACGGTCCGCTGTCTGCGCCCGCCGGTGCCATCCGTCACGGCTTACTGGCTGCGTACTACAGCGCCCTCGGTCAGGGTCATCCAGTACCGGCAATGCACTTCCTCGATAGCAGCCAAGGCGACATAGTCGACCTGTATAATCAGGCTCTGGCCTTGGGTGCTGATCTGGTCATCGGTCCACTGGACAAAGAGCAAGCTGCCGCACTGGCAGCGATCTCCGACCTGCCGGTAACAACGCTGGCACTTAACTACATCGACGGAATGGCGGCTGCCAAGCGTCTGTTCCAGTTTGGTCTGGCGCCCGAAGACGAAGCCCGACAGGTTGCTGAGCAGGCCATTGCTGAGGGCATGACGCTGGCCGCAGTGCTCTACCCGCAAGACACCAGCGGCTGGGGACTACGCGTCGCCAGCGCATTTACACAACACTTCCAGTCACTGGGCGGTATTATCAGCACGCAAGCAAGCTACGCCGACAACCCCACCGCGATTACCCGCAACCTGCTCGGTATCGGCCAGAGCGAAGCTCGCGCTCGCGCCCTGCGTCGCTATACCAGCATGCAAATTGAATTCGAACCGCGTCGCCGTCAGGATATTGATCTGGTTTTTCTGGTCGCCAACCCCATGCAGGCACGACAGATGAAGCCGGCCCTGAACTTTCATTACGCCAGTGACCTACCGGTATTTGCCACCTCGCATATTTATGCAGGTAGTCCAGCGCCAGATCGCGATACCGATTTAAACGGTGTCCGCTTTGTGGAAATGCCGTGGCTTCTGGACGATGGCTCCGAACTGCATCAACAGAGCACCCAGGCCTGGCCGGATGGCCACGGCCGCTTTGAAAAACTGTTTGCCATGGGCGTTGACGCCTACCGACTGCACGCCCGCCTGATGATGCTCGACAGTGTGCCTGACAGCTTTTTGCCAGGGGTCACCGGGCAGTTGAGCATGGACGAACAACGGGTGCTGGTACGGCGCCTCAACTGGGCCTGGTTCCGCAAGGGACGCCCGCAACGGATGCCGGTGGTTGCCGGCTCCAGCAGTGGAGATGCATCACATGGACGTGCTGCCAACATCATCGCGCCAGCAACGCGGTGAGCAGACAGAGAAACTGGCGGAAAGCTGGCTCAACCAGCAAGGTCTTTACACGGTAACGCGTAACTGGCGCTGTCGCATGGGTGAGATTGATCTGATCATGCTTGAGGAGGACGTGCTGGTGTTTGTTGAGGTTCGATTTCGTAGCAGCACACATCACGGCGGCGCTGCCGGATCAGTAGACCCGCGCAAACAACGCAGACTGGTGGCCGCCGCTCGCCACTATCTGCGCATGCGCCCGGAGGCGGCCATGCGCCGTTGCCGCTTTGACGTTATTGCCATGCAGCCGGGCAGCCGTAACGAGATGAGCTTTGACTGGATTGCTGGTGCATTCTACGCCGAATAAATGAGAGCTAACCGACATGACCGTGAGCCTGATCCGTCAGCAATTTGCCGAGAATATCGAACACAGCATGAAAGCTGCAGAGATGCTGCCGGAAACCCTGTTAGCGGCTGGCAATAGACTGCTCGCCAGCCTGCTCGACGGCGGCAGGGTTTTTTCCGCAAGCCATGCTGACGGGATTCAGTTTAGTAGTCTGTTTGCCACTTTACTGCTAGGCGGTCAGGGCCAACGGCCACCGCTGCCGGCATGGGATTTAACTGCCAACCACAGCGCCGACCGACAAGGCGCTAACGAAGTTGCTGCGCTGCATGCATTCGCCCAGCGGGGGGATATCCTGCTACTAATCCAGCCGGATCCCGCCATAGCCGAGCAACTAATCAGCGCAGCCCACGAACGTGACATGGTGGTTATTCTGATTAGCTCAATGAATGACAACCGCAGTCCTGCCAAATGTCGCAATCAGGATATCCCTATTATTGTTCCAGCGGACAACCCGCTGCGCGCCCGTGAAATCACACTACTGGCTATTCACGCCTTGTGCGACCATATTGAACAGCAACTTTTTGGAGACCTGTCCTGATGACTAGCCTGCGTATTTTTGTCTGCGCGTTGTTTCTTGCCATGCTCAGCGGCTGCGCTACCTTCGTTGCCCCGATGTCCAGCGAGCCGACAGACACAAACTACGGTGAACGTACCTTTGGTTCTGTTATTGAAGATCAGGCCATTGAAACGAAAACCCGGGTCAACATTAAACGTGCTGGCGCGCCACTGTCCTTACAGCGAATTATTGTGGTGAGCTTTAACGGTCAAGTACTGCTGGCTGGCCAGGTCGAGTCCGATGCCCTGAAGAAACAGGCGGGAGATATTGCTGGCAAAATTCGCCATGTGGCTGATGTGCATAACGAGCTGCAGATCTCCGGCAAAGTGTCCGGGCTAGCCCGCTTCAACGATGCCTGGCTGACCACCAAAGTGAAAACCAGGCTGGCCTTCGCCAGCGACGCCCGGGCATCCCGCACCAAAGTGGTTACCGAAAATGGGGTTGTCTATCTGCTTGGGCTGATGACCCGCAAGGAAGCAGATGCCGTGGTAACCCAGGTACAGAAAACCTATGGTGTGCAGAAGATCGTCAAGATCATTGAGTACATCGACTGAGACGTTACTTAACCACGCGTAGCGTTGGTCTGCTGTCATCCGTTGGAGTATTGTCGGGCTCCGGCGGAGGCATTTCATCGGCGGAGAAAACCATCCCCTGGCCATTCTCGCGCGCGTAAACCGCCAGCACCGCACCTACCGGCACAACCAGATTGCGCGGAATGCCACCAAAACGGGCAGAAAATATAATTTCATCATTGCCCGCCACCAACCCCTGCACCGCACCGGGAGCGATGTTCAGAACGATCTGACCGTTCTGGACAAACTCTTGAGGTACAAGGGTACGTGGGTAGTGAGCGTCCACCGCCAAATGCGGTGTCAGACCGTTGTCACAGATCCAGTCATATATCGCCCGTATTAGATACGGGCGATTAGGGGTCATGGTGGTCATCAGGCCAGGAGGCGGATTTCCCGCTCCTTGTCAGACAAGCTAGCCTGAAAGCCATCACGGTCAAACATGCGCTCGGCATAGTCAAAGATCGGCTTGCACTGCTTGGCCGGCAGATCCAGGCCAAGTACTGGCAAACGCCACAAAATCGGTGCCAGCGCGCAGTCCACCAAAGTGAACTCCTCGTTCATAAAGAACGGCTTATCACCGAATACCGGGGCCGTGGTAATCAGACTCTCGCGCAGCTCCTTGCGGTGCTTGGCCAACGTTGCTTCCTTGGCGTCACCTTTAAGAATGGCGTCCACATTACCGCACCAGTCACGCTCAATACGGTGAATCAGCTGACGGCTGGTTGCACGAGCCACCGGATAAACCGGCAATAGGGGGGGATGGGGGAAACGCTCATCCAGATATTCCATAATGACACTGGACTGATACAGGCTCAGGTCCCGATCTACCAGAGTCGGCACTTCGTTGTACGGGTTGAAGTGGGCAAGATCTTCCGGCTTTTCGTGGTCTTCGACATCGACGATATCCACAGTCACGCCTTTTTCTGCCAGCACGATACGCACACGGTGGCTGTAATGATCCCGCGGATTGGAAAAAAAGGTCATCGACGATCTTCTGGTCACGACACCCATCTTTAACGACACTCCTGCAATTACTGTAAAGAGAGAAGCAGGATAGCCGCCCGGCGGCTACCCTGCTTCCTGTGTTGCGGCCCTGTCAGGGCACCGTTCAGTGGACGTCTTTCCAGTATTCTCTCTTCAGGAAATACGCCGGCCAGAACAGGATGAACAGGAAAATCAGCACCTTCACGCCAAGACTTTCCCGCTCAAGACGGGCAGGCTCGGCGGCATAGGTCAGGAAGTTGGTCAGGTCAGCCATTTCCGACTTGAACTTCTCCTCACCCAGCTCCTGCTCCATGGCAGCCATCACATGCGGCATGCCCACGCTCGGGAACACGTGGTTGTTATAACCGTACGGCCGCTGTTCATCGGCATAGAAGCTTACCAGATAGGAGTACAGCCAGTCCGGGGTACGCAGACGAGCGGTAAGAGTCAGATCCGGAGGAGCCGCACCAAACCACTGCTCGGCCACCTTCCGATCCATGGCGTTAGTCATCTGGTCACCGATTCGGTCGCTGGTGAAATTCAGGTTTTCCATCACCAGATCGGCGGGAATACCCAGATCTTCAGCCATCCGCTCATAACGCAGGTATTTCAGTGAATGGCAGCCCATGCAGTAGTTGGTGAACAGCTTGGCACCATTCTGCAGCGACACTCGATCCTTCAGATTGATAGGCGCATCAACCACATACTCATTGGTGCCCCCGGCAGCAAAGGCCAGAGCCGGCAGGCAGAACAGAATAACGGCGAGCCTTTTCATCAGTGACCTCCCATGGTGACGCGCTCAGGCACTGGCTTCGACTTTTCGAAACGGTGCACGAACGGCAACACCACCAAGAAATAAGCGAAGTAGTACAGAGTGCCAATCTGGGCGATCGCAGTCTTCACTGGTGAGCCCGGCTGAGTACCGAGATATCCCAGCACCAGGAAGTCGATTGCAAACAGCGCCATAAACAGCTTGCTCAGCCAGCCTTTATAGCGAATCGACTTGACCGGATGACGATCCAGCCACGGCACCACGAAGAGGATGGCAATAGCACCGCCCATGGCAAACAGACCCCAGGTTTTCGCCGGGAAGATGAAATCAATAGTGGTGGCACGAAGCATCGCGTAGTAAGGGCCGTAATACCACACCGGAGCAATGTGGGCCGGTGTCTTTAGCGGGTTAGCCGGCTCGAAGTTGGGACGCTCAATGAAGTAACCGCCGCCATCCGGGAAGAAGAACACCACCACCGCGAATACCGCCAGAAACACCACAATACCGGCCAGATCTTTTACCGTGTAGTACGGGTGGAACGGGATGCCATCCTTCGGAATACCGTTCTCATCCTTGGTCTTCTTGATTTCAACGCCATCCGGATTGTTGGAGCCCACTTCATGCAGCGCAAGAATATGCAGAACTACCAGCGCCAACAGAACGATCGGAATCAACACCACGTGCAGAGCAAAGAACTTGTTTACTGTGGCATCAGAAAGCAGATAGTCACCGCGCACCCAGGTAGCAATGGCCTCACCCATCTCCTTGCCCTGAGCTGCATCAACAAATGGCAGCACGTCATAGGGAACGGCGCCAACCAGCGAGACAATAACCTGGGCACCCCAATAGGACATGTTGCCCCAGGGCAGCACGTAACCGAGGAAGCCTTCGGCCATTAACGCCAGATAGATCAGCATGCCGAACACCCACACCAGCTCACGCGGCGGCTTGTATGAGCCATACATCAAACCACGGAACATGTGCAGATAAACCACAGCGAAGAACATCGACGCACCGACCGCATGCATATAGCGGATCAGCCAGCCATACTGGACATCGCGCATGATGTACTCCACCGAGTCGAAAGCTTCGGTAGGAGAGAAGAACATGGTCAGCCAGATGCCGGTAAGCAGCTGGTTAACCAGTACCACCATCGAGAAAACCCCGAAGTAGTACATGAAGTTGAAGTTTTTCGGAGCGTAGTACTCCGACATATGTTTCTTGAATGCGTCGACAACCGGCAGGCGGGCGTCAACCCAGTCAACGGCACGAGTCAGCAGGCCCATTATGCGGTCTCCCCTTCTTCAGAACCGATGATCACCACCGACTCACTCAGGTACGAGTGGGGCGGTACCACCATGTTGGTCGGCGCCGGCACGCCAGAATATACACGACCGGAGAAGTCAAAGCGTGAACCATGGCACGGGCAGTAGAAGCCACCATACTCCAAGCCAACTTCTACCTCCGGATTGGGATTGTAGTTCGGCGAACAACCCAGATGCGTACAGGTACCGATCAGGATCAGCAGCTCCGGCTTGATCGAACGGTACTGGTTGCGGGCATAGTCTGGCTGCTGATCAGCGAGGGACTCCGGATCACTCAGATCGTCTTCTACTTTTGCCAAGCCTGCCAGCATGGTCTCGGTGCGACGCACCACCCATACCGGCTGACCACGCCACTCACGCACGACGCGCTGGCCCGGCTCAAGCTTGCCAATATCAACGGTAACCGGAGCTCCGGCATTTTTTGCCCGGGCACTGGGTTGCCAGGATTTAACGAAGGGCACTGCAAGACCCACGACACCGACGGCACCGACAGCACTGGTGGCACCAATCAGGAACGTGCGGCGGCTGGTATTTACGCCGTCTTTACTCATTGAGATTATCTCCCCTTGGATCCCACGCCCGGGGGTGATCCAGGCGGCTCGAGGACATCCTCGTGACAGGGTGGTCGGCGGCGCATCAAGCTCCTTGGGAGAGATATCAGCACCGGCCTTTTGAGGCGTCGCGAATGGTAAAGAAAAAGACCACACGTGACAACCGGGATTAGCCCCCTTAAGCAGATTAGGCCGCGTCAAAGGGCCACAAAAAAGCCCGGATAAACCGGGCTTCTTCGAGTCGCAACAAAGATCGTATCAGCGCTTGGAGAACTGCGGACGACGACGGGCTTTGTGCAGACCAATTTTCTTACGCTCAACCTCACGGGCATCGCGGGTAACGAAACCGGCCTTACGCAGGGAGGCACGCAGGGTTTCGTCATACTCCATCAGGGCACGGGTAATGCCGTGACGAATTGCACCGGCCTGACCGGTGGTGCCACCGCCCTTTACGGTGACGTTAATATCGAAGCGTTCACTCATCTCAACCAGCTGGAGCGGCTGACGAACTACCATGCGGGCAGTTTCACGGCCAAAATACTGATCCAACGGACGACCGTTAATGGTGATTGCACCACTACCCGGACGAATGAAAACGCGGGCCGCAGAGGTTTTGCGACGACCGGTACCATAATTAGCTGCTGCAGTTGCCATGTGATCTCAGTCCTCAGATATTCAGCGGCTGCGGCTGTTGAGCCGTATGCGGATGTTCGGTGCCAGCGTAAACCTTCAGCTTGCGCAGCATGGCGCGGCCCAGCGGATTACGCGGCATCATGCCTTTCACAGCCAGCTCGATTGCCATTTCTGGCTTACGATCTATCAGCTTTTCGAAGGTGATCGATTTCATGCCGCCAATATAACCGGTGTGGTGGTAATACACCTTGTCACCAGCTTTCTTGCCGGTCACTGCGACCTTCTCGGCATTAACGATAACGATGTAATCACCGGTATCAACGTGCGGGGTATATTCCGGCTTGTGCTTGCCGCGCAAGCGGGTAGCCACTTCGCTGGCCAGACGACCAAGGGTCTTACCGGCTGCGTCTACCACAAACCAGTCGCGCTTGACGGTCTCTGAGGTCGCGTTGAAGGTCTTCATGGAATTCTTCCAAATCAAACAGTTACGGGGCAATCTGGCCACTCGGCGAGATTCCCGCCAGAGAAAGAGCGCGAAGTCTACCGAAACGCAAAGGCCAAAACAAGCAGTTTCCCGGCTTCAGGCCGGGAGAAATGCTCTTCGGGTATAGCCGCAGTGGAAGCCAAAAGGCACATGATTACGCAACGGAATCCGTGCCACCTGAGGCAGGCCTTCCTGACGAGCATCCAGTAGCACAATCTCACTACTGCGGGAGGAGGCATCGTACACCACACAGCACAGATAACCATCCCCTTCAGCCTCACCTTCGGGGACAAACACCGCCTCGGAGGTGAATCGACCGGGACCGAAGTCATGCATGGTCAACTCGCCGGTGTCGCCATCCAGCCTCTGAATAGCGTTGAAGAAGCCATTAGTACCGTTGTCCGCAATCGCTGCGCTATATAGCCAGCGCGTCTTTTTGCCACTGAAGCGCAGGTCCCACTGGGGAAACTCCCCGGCACAGGCAAACGGCAGGGCCTCTGCCTGAGCGGACCCCGAATCAAGATCCAGCGTGTAACGCCATGGAACCCCGCCCTGATCGTTTTCCGCATGAAAGATATCGCTGAGCAGCTCGTTGACACTGAAGTCCTCGAAACGCATCAGGTCAATCACCAGCTTGCGCCCTTCCTGCCAGGCATTACCGAAGTGAAACACTACAAAAGGATCCAGCCGGATACGCCGCACCAGCTTCAGGGTCCTGGCATCCACCACCAGCGCTTCCATGCCCCAGGCCGGGTCATATCGCACGCAGTCATTAAAGGCTTTCCAGCCAGAAAGGAACGGCAGGGGGTTACGAAAACCCACCGGGTGAACAAAATACACCAGATAATCGCCGGCAAAAGCAAAGTCATGGACAAAGGCCGCAACCTTCACCGGAATGCCGGTACGGGCAACCAGGTCCCCATCGCGATTGATCCGATAGATATTGATCTGCGGCCCCCTGCCTCCAACGCTCAGGCCGTGGTTGTAGTAGTCGCCGCTGGCCGGATCGATCTTGCCATGGGCGCTGAAAGGGTCGCGAAAGCTGAGCTTGCCGTCAAAATTGAACTCGCCAATGGTCTCCAGCGTCACCGGGTCCACCTGCCAGGGCCGACCACCCTCCCATAGCGCCAGCAAACGCCCACCGTGCCAAATCAGGCTGGTATTGGCAGCATTCGCTGGTAACCGGCCAATATTCTTCAACACGCCGCCCGGCGCATTGTGACCGAAGCTGCGATAGACGATTTTGCCCGCTGCGGTCTCGGCCAGGTACTTGGGCGTGCGCACATAGCGGTTGCGATACCAGATGCCGTTATCGGTGAAAGTGACACCATGCAGCATGCCATCGCCATCAAACCAGTGGCCGAATATCTGATTACCCAGCCGGTTGCGGCCGGGGCCAATGCGGAAAAAGTACCACGCACACTGTCCGGAATGGCGCCTTCAATTTCCGCCGCCGGCACACGGTAATCAAACTCCTGCTCCAGCGCATCAAAACCACTGACATGGGCCAGCTTGGGGTTACCCACACCAATACCCGCGATAGTCGCCGCCTGATTCATGTCTTGCTCCATCATCTTCACGCACTTTCTTTGGATACGCTCCTTACAAGCGCCGCGCAAGGGGCGCATACAAAGGATTGCGGCGTGTTTCTCGAGGCTGACGTCATGCACAAGTCGGCACTGGCCCGGTATGATGCCTGCTTGGCCAATCACTGGAGCCCATTATGGAAACCCGCCGCCTAGGCAATACCGACCTCAACGTCAGCGCTTTGTGCCTCGGAACCATGACCTGGGGAAAGCAGAACAATCAGGCAGACGGCTTCGCCCAGATGGATCTGGCACTGGATCATGGCATCAATTTTTTCGATACCGCAGAAATGTATGCCGTGCCCGCCACCCCGGATACCTACGGAAAAACTGAAGAAATCATCGGCCACTGGTTCAAACAAACCGGTCAGCGGGACAAGGTCATCCTGGCCAGCAAGGCCGCCGGCCCGGGCGAATGGATCAAACATATTCGTGGCGGCCCGCGACTTAACCAGGAACATATTTTTCAAGCAGTGGAAGATAGCCTGAAGCGATTACAGACCGATGTGATCGACCTGTATCAGATGCACTGGCCGGACCGGAACACCAATTACTTCGGTAAGCTCGGATACCGCCACAAGGCCGACGAGGATCAGACGCCGATTGAAGAAACCGTGGCAGCACTGCACCAACTCATCAAGCAGGGCAAGATCCGTCACTACGGTCTATCCAACGAAACCCCCTGGGGCGTGATGAAATACTGCATGGAAGCAGACCGCCAGAACGCACCGCGACCGGTATCGATCCAGAACCCCTACTCACTCCTTAACCGCACCTATGAAGTTGGCCTGGCAGAAGTGAGCCACCGGGAAAATATCGGCTTGCTGGCTTACTCACCGCTGGCATTCGGCATGCTGACCGGCAAATATCGCCACCACCAATGGCCAGAAAATGCCCGTCTGACTCTGTTCAAGTATTTCTCCCGCTACAACAACGCTCAATCCATCGACGCCACGGAAAAATACTGCCAGCTAGCCGCCCGCCACGGCCTGTCACCGACACAGATGGCCTTGCAATATGTCACCAGCCGCTCGTTCGTCACCAGCAATATTATTGGCGCCACCAGCATCACCCAGCTGGAGGAAAACCTGCGCAGCATCAAGCTGCCAATGACTGATGAGCTGGTCAAGGAAATAGAGGCGATTCATGTAGAGCACCCGAACCCGGCGCCATAAATAAAGGCTTTACGCATTGAGAGAGTTACACAATCTACAATGTACACTCGCGCACTCTGCGCAGCCCTTCCTGCAACGTCACCGCCGGCTGCCAGCCCAGTTCGCTGCGCGCCTTGGCAGAGGAAAACACCAGGTCACCATTAAACAGGCTGGCCCTATATCGAGTCAGTAACGGCGCGCCTTTCAATGGCAGCGCCCGATACAATGACTCCAGCACCACCGCCAGCGAGGACACCAGCCACAACGGCACACTACGTTTTGCCCGCGGCAAGGAAAACGCATCTGCCACAGCATCGGCAAACTCGCGCCAGCTGACCACCTCATCCGCCAGCACATATACTGCACCGCTAACCCCATCTCGTTGTGCGGCCAGCAACATGCCATCGGCAAGATTATCCACCTGCACCAGAGAGACCCGCCGCCGACCGCCATCAACATGGGCGTAGATGCCACGCCGCAATGCGTCCACCATCCCCGGAATGGTCAGACGGTCACCGGGACCATAGGGCACCATGCCCGGACGAATGATGGTGACATGAATGCTATTTGCTGCTTTCTGCGCGGCTTCTTCTGCCAGCCGCTTACTCACAGCGTAATGATTGATCACGCTGTCCGCCGGTGTCGACTCATCACTATCCACATGTCCGGTATAAGCATGCACCGCTAGCGAACTCATATGAATAAAACGGGGCACGCCAGCACTCGCAGCAGCTTGCAAAAGCCGCTCTGTACCCACCGCATTCACTTTCCAGAACAGCGACCAATCACCCCAGTCAAAGGCGATCGCTGCCAGATGGAACACATGACTAATGCCATCAAAAAGATGGACCGGAAGCTCCCCGGTAATATCGCCCCAGACAATCTCGACACCCTGCTGCTGCAGCGCTATGACATCCTCGCCGGGCAATACCAATGCCCGCACGGGGACCTGCGCCGAAATAAGGTGGCGGCAAAGATTGCTGCCAATAAAACCGTTAGCACCAGTAACAAGCGCCCGAGAAATTTTCATGCCCCTTGCATCCAGCAAAACATGGTGTTGATAAAGCCAACATAAATATGGAACAGCAAGGGCCAAAGCAACGAACGGGAACGATAGGCCAGTACACCCATCAGAACACCTCCGGGAATAGCACCAATCAGTTCCATCTGCGGCTTGCCAATATGAATAATGGTCGACAGTGCCACCTGCACCATCAAGGCGAGAAACGGCGCATAGCCCAGACCAACAAGACCGTAGCCAATAAAGCCACGGAAGAATGCTTCCCAGCCAACGTAATAAAGGACATAGCTGAACAGAAACAGTGCCAGTAGTGACGGACTGCTGAATGCGTGTGGAGCCAGCGGATACTCCGCCTGAAACTGGGGATCTGCCGCAGAAATCCAGGTAGGCAATGTCACCACCAGGCACGCCAGCAAGGTCCAACGGGCACCCCAGCGCCAGTCCCCGGGTGCAAACAAACCGCCGCCCTGATTGGCAATGCCGAGACGTGGCATTAGCAGCAGTGGTATCAAAAACACCAACAGCACCATCGCGTGATGCCAGAGATAGCTCTGATACTGGGCAAGCTGCGCAGAACTGTCCGCTACGCTCAGATGAGCAATAAAAAATGACTCATCCGCCGGGTACAGGAACAGCACCATGGCCGCCAACACCACGCCCCAAAACCACCACTCCGCCCGACGTACCGGGCCAAACAGCTCAGTCAGCGTCATTTGTCCCTAACCGTCACCAGCATACTTTTCTCCACCAAGCGGATTTTCAACGAGTGCGGCAGGAAGCGTACCAAGGTCGACAGCTTGTTAAGCGCCCCCGGAACATGGATCAACTGACCAGCAAACATGGCCTGTACCGCCAGCCGGGCAACATCCTCGGAACTCATCATGCCGGTGTCACCTTTCAGCTCCTGCCCCGCATGCTCCATGAACTCAGTGAGCACGCCCCCGGGGCAAGAACAGGTCACACTGATATTGGTCTGCCGCAGCTCATAGTCAAGAATTTCTGAAAAACGCTGCACATAGGCCTTGGTAGCGGAGTACACCACAAAGCGCGGGGTCGGCAGCATGGCCGCCAAAGAAGCAACATTGAGAATATGGGAGGGTTCACCATGGGCCTTGGCCTGGCCAATAAAGTCGTGGCACAGGGTTGTCAGCGCCGTCACATTCAGGTCGATATCACGCTGACTAACCTCCCGGGTCTGGTTTTCAAACCAGTCCCAGACACCTGTGCCAGCATTGTTGACCAGAACGGTCAAAACCAGCTGCTCAGCCTGCAGCCACTGCTCCGCCCGCGCCATCAGCCCATTAAGCTGTTGCCGGTCGGCCAGATCACAATCCAGCACCAGCGCCTGCACGCCATGCTGCTGTAGTTCCGCAGCCAAGGCCTCGAGCCGCTCGCGACGGCGCGCCACCAGAATCAGATTCAGGCCCCGCTTGGCCAGCTGCCGGGCGATATCCACCCCAATACCACTGGACGCTCCGGTAACCATTGCCGTTTGTGTGCCCATCCGGGTTCTCCCCAAAACCTGTTAAAAACATCACTGGGAATATGGCACCATGGTGCAATAAACGCCAGATCATGGCCGGTTTATGGCTCGGAACGACAGGCGCTGACCGTGGTCGCAATTACCATGATTCGGATCATGACCAAGTGCTCTCCACTGGCGCATGATCAGTCCACAGATCCTGTACTTTTTTTAAGGAGCCAGCCATGGAACACACTTGGATAATCGTCGCCGACAGCAGCCGTGCGCGCATCCTTTCTGCGCATAGTCGGGTTCAGACCCCAATCGATGTTGAGGCCCTTACTCATCCCGAGGGACGGATGAAACCTCAGGAGCTAACCTCTGATCGCCCGGGCCGAACCTTTGACAGCAGCGGCGACGGACGCCATGGCATGGAGCCGCCGGATCTACACCACCATCATCAAGAGGTGTTTGCCAAGGAAATAGTCGACTATCTGGAGAAAGGACGAAACAGCGGCAAGTTTGCCCAACTGGCACTGGTGGCTCCGCCCGCATTTCTCGGTGTCTTGCGACAGAAAATGAATGGCCATCTCGGCAAACTGGTCACGCATACGGTGCAAAAGAACCTGCTCGAACAGGACAATGAGACCATCCGCGCCAATTTGTTTGACTGACGTGATCAGCAAGCGGACCAGAAAAAAGGCGCCTTCCGGCGCCTTTTTTATCGATGAACCAAACCACCAATCAATCCGCCAGAATAGCCCGGCCGATAATCTGTTTCATAATCTCATTGGTGCCACCATAAATGCGCTGCACCCTTGCATCAGCAAACATGCGCGCAATCGGGTACTCCCACATGTAACCATAGCCACCATGCAACTGCAGGCACTCATCAATCACCCGGCACTGCAAATCGGTAATGTAATACTTCGAGGCAGCTGCCGTGGGCACATCCAGCTTGCCCTGCAAATGCAGCTCAAGACAGCGATCCACATAGGCTCGACCAACTTCCACCTCAGTATGCAGTTCGGCAAGTTTGAACTGGGTATTCTGAAACTCAGCAATAGCCTTGCCGAAGGCACGACGTTCTTTGACATAGCGGATGGTATGCTCCAGCGCGCTTTCCGCCATGGCCAAACCGTTGATTGCAATGCCGAGACGCTCCTGCGGTAGTTCCTGCATCAAGTAGACAAAGCCCATGCCTTCCTGACCAAGTAACGCTTCCTTTGGCAAACGCACATCCTGGAAAAACAGCTCCGAGGTATCCTGCGCTTTCATGCCAACTTTCTTCAGGTTCTTGCCCTTCTCGAAACCGGCAGTGCCCTCTTCCAGCAAAAACAGGCTTATGCCCTTGGCGCCCTTGCTTGGGTCCGTCTTCGCCACCACGATAACCAGATCAGCATTCTGGCCATTAGTGATAAAAGTTTTCGAACCGTTAAGTACATAGTGATCGCCATCCTTGATGGCAACCGTCTTGATGCCCTGCAGGTCTGAGCCGGCAGCGGGCTCGGACATGGCGATGGCGCCAATCACTTCACCCGTTACCATCTTCGGCAAATACTTCTGCTTCTGTTCCTCACTGCCGTAATGCTCGATATAGGGCGCGACGATTTCAGTGTGCAAGCCCCAACCAATACCTGTCAGGCCAGCGCGGGAAACTTCTTCACTTACCACTACACTGTAGAGAAAGTCGGTGCCAAGGCCACCATACTGCTCCGACACCATCGGGCAAAGAAAACCCTGCTCACCAGCCTTGCGCCACAGCTCCTTTGGCACCTGACCGGTTTGCTCCCACTCCTCGTGGAACGGCACTGCCTCATTTTCGAGAAACTTGCGCACGGTGTCGCGGAAGGTATCGTGGTCGCTGTTAAACAGGGTGCGGGGAATCATCGCCATCTCCGGGTTCAGGTTGTCTGCTGATTGTGATGACGGCGCATGATTACAAGGTGAACGCCGTCCGAGGCAGACGTTTTACGCAACATTGTCTACCGGCCGCAATGACCGGAACGCTCACGCAAGGTGCGGTTTAGCCAGATACTCTCGGGACTGCATCTCCAGCAAGCGACTTCGGGTACGAGCAAACTCGAAATCCAACCGACCGCCCGCATAGATATCCTCGATCGGCACATCAGCGGTAACGATCAATTTGACGCTGCGGTCGTAGAACTCATCCACCAGATTGATAAACCGTCTGGCGATATCATCCGTGGCAACACCCATACGCTCAACATTAGCCAACAGCACGGTGTGATACTCGCGAGCCAGCTCAATGTAATCGTTCTGACTACGCGGGCCGTCACAAAGCGCTCGGAACTCAAACCAGGCAACGTCATCACTTACCCTGCGAGCACGGATCGGCCGCCCCTCAATCTGGATATCAATATCTTCTTTAACCACCGCATGCTCAGTACCAAGGGTGGCAAAGCGCTCTGCTATAAATTTATCGGCCCCCGCTCCCAACGGGCAGTGGTACAGCTCAGCCTGCTCCAACAAACGCAGCCGATAATCAGTGCCGCCATCCACGTTCAGCACCTTGGTGTGCTGGTTGAGCAAAGCGATGGCTGGCAAGAATCGGGCGCGCTGCAGGCCGTCCCGGTAAAGCTGATCAGGAACAATGTTCGAAGTGGCCACCAACGTCACGCCCTCGTCAAACAGGGTGCCTAGCAGGGTGGCAAGAATCATGGCATCGGTGATGTCTGTGACAAAAAACTCGTCAAAACACAGCACCCGGGCACGCCTGGCAAAATCCCGTGCGATACCATCAAGCGGGTTCTTTTCACCCTGCCGAGCACGCATCTCCCGATGCACGTATTGCATAAAGCGGTGAAAGTGCACTCGCTCCTTGTCAGCGAAGGGCAGCGACTCAAAGAACACATCCATCAAATAGGTTTTGCCGCGACCAACCCCTCCCCACATATACAGACCAATCTGGGACTGCGGCTTGCGCAGCTTGCCAAACAGACCTTTGCGGCGCTCGCCATCCTCCAGCAGTCGCCGATGAAGGTCCTGCAGGGCATCAACGGCCCTCGCCTGGGCAGCGTCGCTATGGAAATCCGGGCGTGTCAGATCACGCTGATACTGGGCTAATGGTGTCATGCTTTCTCCGCGAGGCCGGCAATGTAGCGCCGCTGGCGGCTCAGGGGAAGGTCTGGCGAGCGACTTCTGCCAGTTCGATCAGTTGGCCGTGAAAGAAATGGCCGCTAACAGGAAAGCGCACCAGATCCGGGTTAAGCGTGGAATTGTTAGCCCAGGCCAGCATCTCCGGCACCGGCACCACCTCATCCTGCTCGCCAACCACCACCGTCACCGGACAGCCGGTGTGCTCAATGGTATCGAAATCATTGTGATGGACAGGGGGCGCCACCAACAGCAGGTGAGCAACAGGCCCATCCACCGAGGCCAGCGATGCAGCACCACGCACGGCCACCCAGGAGCCGAAGGAAAAGCCCGCCAGCCAAACCGGACGGTCAGGCCAGCGCTGCTTCAGCCAACCAATCACCGCCAGCAGGTCTTCACTTTCGGTAAAACCAGCGCCATGCACGCCCTGACTCTTGCCTACACCGCGAAAATTGAAGCGCAAGGCAACACCGCCAGCATCGCGCACAGCGCGGCATAGCGAGGTGACCACCTTGTTCTCCATAGTGCCGCCAAACAGAGGATGAGGATGGCATACCACCCCGATAAACCCGGGCTCATCGCTGACATATTCCATCACCGCATCTATCACACCGGCCGGACCGGACAAACTGAGGTGCTCGCGCTGCGCTACCATATTGTCACCCTGGGGCGTGGTCCCCGCTGATTTGTCGGGAATTCTAACAATTGCGTCACCATCATGCTTGGCGCTTGGCTTCGCGCTGTGCTGCAATAGGGTAACGCTAGGAGGAATACTGATGGGCAGTTTGTCTACCACGTTGTTGATTCTGATGGCAGGAGCCGTTGTCGGAGCTGCTTTGGCTTGGTTGTTCCTACCTTACCGCCGCAACTGGGTGGCTCTGGAAAAGGAACGTGATCAGGCTCGCAGCGCCCTAAATCGTTACCGCGAAGAGGTCGATGCCCACTTTCTTCGCACCGCGGACTTGGTCAGCAACCTGAATCAGGCCTACCGGGCTGTTCACGAGCAGTTGGCTGATGGCGCCCGTCAGTTATGCTCTGATCAAGCCCGACGCATCGCCATGGCGAAAACCTTTGATCTTCTACCCGATAGTGATGAGCAAATTGGCGAGGAGGTCAGCCCGCCGCTGGATTACGCGCCGAGCCATAAGGGTACTCTGGCGGAAAACTATGGGCTACGCCGGGATGAGCAAGATTCAGATGCCATGGAAACCACCGTGGCCGACGACATGCTTAACCCGCCGCGAGACTATGCCGATGGCTGCGGTGAGCAGGGCTGTCCACCGGACGATAGCAATGAACGCCCTGCGGACCCTTCTCAGCGATAGCAGCAGGACATAAATTCTCGCGCAAAAAAAGCCCGCTTAGCGGGCTTTTTTATCTCTGCTCGGCGATCAACGGGCAGAGTGGCCTGTCAGCTCGACCTTCACTTTCTCGTGGTCCTGCAGCGAGGCGTAGTAACGACGCAGCACTTCCAGCACCTCTGGGCGGCTAAAGCCATCTTGCACTTCCTCACCTTCGCTTAACGCCTTGCGCAGCTTGGTGCCAGACACCAGCACCCGGTCTGCAGCCTCGTGCGGGCAGGTACGCATGGACGCCATGGTGCCGCACTTGTTGCACCAGAAGGTCCAGTCGATTTTCAACGGCTGCGTAATCAACGCATCCGATTTGATCTCATCAAAGATATGGTGAGCATCAAATGGACCGTAGTAATCACCAACACCGGCATGATCACGGCCGACAATCAGGTGCGAGCAGCCATAGTTCTGACGGAACAGAGCGTGCAGCAACGCTTCGCGCGGACCCGCATAACGCATATCCAGCGGGTATCCGGACTGCACCACAGTGTTTTTAACGAAGTACTTGTCGATAAGTACAGAAATCGCTTCCTGCCGCACCTCGGCTGGAATATCGCCCGGCTTCAGCTGGCCCAGCAGGGAGTGCACCATCACGCCATCGCAGATCTCGATGGCGATCTTGGCGAGATGCTCATGAGAGCGATGCATCGGGTTGCGGGTCTGGAACGCCGCTACGGTTTTCCAGCCTTTTTCCTCGAACATGGCGCGCGTCTGAGCCGGGGTCATGTAGGTGTCAGCGTACTTGGTCGGAAACTCCCCCTGACTGAATACTTTCACCGGGCCAGCCAGATTGATGTCGCCCTGATCCATAACCATCTTGACGCCAGGGTGAGCTGCATCGGTGGTCTTGAACACAGTCTGGCACTCGTGCGCCTTGTCGATTCCGTATTTCTCGCTGACGGTCATGGAGCCCATAATCTCGCCATCTTCATCCACCAACGCCACCTCCTCACCTTCCTTGATGGAGTCAGCAGTAGCCTTGTCGGTGGACAGCGTAATCGGGATCGGCCAGAAAAGACCGTCAGCCATGGTCATGGTGTCGCACACGCCCTGCCAGTCGGCCTTGCCCATAAAGCCTTCCAGCGGAGTGAAACCACCGATACCGAACATGATCAGATCACCACGCTCGCGCGAGGACATCTTCACCTTCGGCAGGTTGGCGGCGGCGGCCAGCGCCTGATTTAGCGCCTCCCCTTCGAGCAGCAGCGGCTTAAGCTGATCACTGCCATGCGGTTTCACCAATTGCGACATGCTAACTCCCGATTCAGTAGCGGTTAAAAACAAGGCGCGCATTATAGCGGCCCGAAGGGGCAGACCACCACCGGCGTGGCATCGCTGGTTATAACCATTGGTTAGATAGATATGCGAAGGCCTGCCCCGGCCAGCTAAACCGGGTTATCGATATCGATAAAAATGTGCTCAATACCAAAACGCTGTGCCAGCCAGTCGCCCAGAGCCTGCACACCGTAGCGTTCGGTAGCATGGTGCCCGCAAGCGAAATAATGGATGCCGGTTTCCCGGGCAAAGTGCACCGTCGGCTCGGAAATCTCCCCACTAATATAGGCATCCAGACCAAGCCCCTGAGCCCGCTCTATATACCCCTGCGCAGCGCCGGTGCACCAGCCAACGGTTTCGATTTCGTCACCGGGGTCACCAATATGCAATATCTCCCGGCCTAGCCTGTCTTCCAGATGGCCGGCCAGCTCTGCCGCCGTCATCACCTCCGGCAAAGCGCCATGCAAGCCCACCGATAGCGGATTGTCCGGCTCCAGACCGCCGGCCACGGAAAAATCCAGGATTTCTGCCAGGCGGGCGTTATTCCCAAGCTGTGGATGCACATCCAGCGGCAAATGATAGGCAAACAGGTTCAGATCATTGCCCAGCAGCGTCTGCAGACGCTGGCGCTTGATACCTCGAATACGCTCTTCTTCACCGCGCCAGAAATAGCCATGGTGCACCAGCACCGCGTCCGCCTCTTCCACCAGAGCCGCATCCAGCAGAGCCTGACAAGCAGTCACGCCGCTAACCACCCGACGAATCTGCTCACGTCCCTCGACCTGCAGGCCATTCGGGCAGTAATCCTTAAAGCGACCGCTTTGCAGCTCGGCATCCAGCGCCGCCAGCATGGCATCTCGTTTGATCATTTTTCCTCCTGGCTCGGCCAACCATGGCGATCTCTTCAGATAGGTGGCTGATTCAGGGAATGCGTCCCCATCTGCTAGACTGCCCCCAGTTTACATGACCCCACCCCGAATCAGCAGGATCGACATAATGAAACTGGTGCGCTTCTTCGCTGGCCCCGTGCTGGCCGGCATAGTTGTCGGCCTTGCCGTACTGTGGTGGTACGAAATGGGCCCAGGCGCCCACGGCTACAACCCGCTCAGCCGCCCGGCACAAACCTACTCTACCGCAGTCAACCGTGCCGCCCCGGCGGTGGTCAACATCTACACCACACAAATGGTGAGTCGCGACACCAGCACTGAAGACGATGAACTGCTCAACCGCTTTATGGAAGAACCCCGCCGCGAACGGCTGCTATCCAGCCTGGGATCCGGAGTGATTGTTTCCGATAAGGGCTACCTGCTGACCAGTAACCACGTGGTGCAAGACGCCGACGAAATTCTGGTGGCGCTGCGCGATGGCCGCGAAACCGTGGCGCAGCTGGTGGGCTCGGACCCGGAAACTGACCTGGCCTTGCTGAAAATACCACTGGATGAATTGCCGGTAATTCGCCTTGGTAACGGCAGCCCGGTAGATGTGGGCGACGTAGTACTGGCCATTGGCAACCCACTCGGCGTGGGCCAGACCGTGTCCATGGGCATTGTCAGCGCCACCGGCCGTAGTCACCTGGGTATTGCCACCTTTGAAAACTTTATCCAGACCGATGCCGCAATTAACCGCGGCAATTCCGGCGGTGCGTTAATCGACACCCGCGGCAACCTGATCGGTATCAACACTGCCATTCTGTCCAGCGACGGCAGCTGGCAGGGCATTGGCTTTGCCACGCCAACCTCTGTTGCCAACGCTGTAATGAATGACCTGATTGAGCATGGCCGAGTGATTCGCGGCTGGCTCGGCGTAACCGTGCAAGACATTACCCCGAATCTGGCCGCCACCTTTGGCCTGGATGAAGTGCGCGGCGGCCTGGTATCGGAAGTTGTGCGCACTAGCCCGGCCTATCAGGGCGGCCTGCGCCCCGGTGATGTTCTGGTAGGCGTCAACGACAACCCGGTCCGCGATGGCTATGAATCCATGAACATCATCGCCGGAACAAAACCAGGCACCGAAGTCATTCTGAACGTTATACGTAATCGCGAAGCGCTGGATCTGACAGTAGTAATCGGCACGCGCCCGCCAATGGTGAAATAGCTCAAGCAGACCCAAACCCAAGAAACCAGATCAGGAGAGCAGCATGGCTAACTTGCAGGGCAAAACCGTCGCCGTTACCGGTGCCAGTGGCATGATCGGCGCCTATCTGTGTCGCAGCCTGCTGGCCGCCGGCGCCCATGTAGTTGGCGTGGTGCGCACCCCCTCCAAGGCTGCCTTCCTCGCCGACGAAGGCGTCGAGTTCCGCAAGGCCGATCTGACCGACCCGGCATCTCTGCAGGCCGCTTTCAAAGGCTGTGACGCAATCATCTCTAACGCCGCCATGTACGTGGCCACCAAGGGGTTCAGCGCTTGGCACGCTCACGAGAAGGCTAATGTGGAAGGCACTCGAAATGTCTTTGAAGCCGCCCATAAAGCCGGCGTTAAGCGCATCGTTCATGTCAGTACCTTTGGCATTTATAAATGGTCTGTGCTCTCGCCCATGGATGAGGGCTGGCCGCAGCTAGACGGTAAGAACCGCAAAGGTGGCACCTATCGCGCCACCAAACAGATCAGCGAAGATCTTGCTTGGCAGCTGGCGCGGCAACTCGATCTGCAACTGACCACCGTACGCCCCAGCGCTGTCTACGGCGCCCGCGACCCCAACACCATGGACATGGTCTACAAGGCCCTGAAGCTGCCGGTCATTGTCATGCCCAGCATCAGCTTCCCACTGGTCTACGCCGGCGACGTCGCCGATGCCACGGTCAATGCGGTGGCCAACGAAAAAGCCATCAATCAGGCCTACAACGTGGGCGGCGACAGCCAGCAAATCGGCAGCTTCCTGCGCGCAGTAGTCCGCGCCCGAGGCAAAGGGCCGATGATTCTTGCCCTGCCAATGCCGGTAAGAATCCGCACGGATAACAGCAAAGCAGAGAGAGATCTGGGATTCAGAAATCGACCGTTTGATGAGGCGTTGGCAGAGGTGGTTGCAGAGGATGGGCGTGGGTAATTTGACCTGCCCGCTTTGATCGCAGCAGGAACTGCCCGAAGGCAGTTCCACGCCATTCAAAACGCCGGCTCCTGCTTCTATCCGAGTTTTTCCGGCTTGCTTGATACTCGCGCAACATGGGTGCCGGGAATAGCCTCAAGCCCATTCCCCACATACAAGGCGGCTACAGTGTCGCATCCAAAAATATGTCGATGTACTTTTCATAGTTATTCCATGGATACTCACCAATAGTTATAACATTCAGTGCAATCCCATGAACAAAACACATCAAACTTTCCAGAAACACCATAACCGAAGAATCACCAACATGGCCGACTAGATCCTGCATTATAGGGGCGATCACAACCAGCATCTCACCTACGACATTAGTGTGATTGATAAAAAATTCGTCCGACGACGAAGCCCTGTCTTCGTTTAAAAAAACAATGTGAAATCTATCCTTATGCTCTACCCAATAATTTAGATAGGTAATACACATTTTTCTTAGCTGGCCTTTTGCATCTTTTTCATTGCCGACATCAGCCCTGATCAAACTGAACAACTCATCAAAAAACTGAGCCCATATATGGTGCAAAATCGCATTTTTATTGGGAAAGTACTTATAAAGCGTCATAGTGCCCATATCAGCTTTTGCAGCGATTTTTCTCATAGACACAGATGTGTACCCTTCCGCCACAAACAGAGACTGGGCGGCCTGGATTATCTTATCAACCTTTACCTGCCGCTCATCATCAGTTTGCTTCGGCCTGCCCATTTTTACTTGTTGACTCATAACGACTCAGCTCAATCTATGAATATTTAGTAAGGGCCAAACCTGCTGCGCCGGGCAACACTCAGACCTTTCCATCAGCAGGCACGGCATTTTGATAAACCTTATGACCGCCAATCCAGGTACTTTCGACGACCGTGGAATGGACAAATGGATCACCACTTAAAACAATAAAATCTGCGGCCCCGTCGACTTCTATACCTGACTTCGCAATACCTGTAATACCTTTAGAACCAGCAATGGTGTAGGCATATACCGCCTCTTCATGGCTAACAGCTTCATGTTCCAGATAAACCCGATCACCGTTGATTCTACGATCAACGGCACAGCGCATATTGTGTAAAGGATCCAATGGGCCACAGGGGTAATCAGAGCTCATAATCAAGTCTACATCCGCGTCTAACATAGATCTCAAAGGGAGCCCTCTGTATCGGCTATTCAGTCTCATGTTGGAAAACTGAACGCCATAGTGAGGTAGAAAACCGGGCTGAGCGGACACCTGAAAGCCATGCTTGGCAAGCTTCTCGATATTCTTATCATCCAGAATGGTAGCGTGCTCGATACACACCCTGGTGGTAATTCCAGACTCAATGACACACTCACATGCCATATCAACTGCTTGATTACCCAGCGCATGAATCTTTATTCGCTCATGACTGCCGGAGAGCTGCGCCAGTTTCTCCGTTAGCTGATCAGGCTCAAACAGGGCCCCTGTTCGATAAAACTTTCCCCGTTTAAATGCAAACTCCTCCTCAAGCAACTGGCGAACAGGATAGGGGTTGAAACCCTTGATAGCATCCCCGATGGCGCCCAATGTCATTGTGATCGCCTGAGATGCATCGACACATATGGCACAGCGATGTGCACCATCAGTAAACACCTTGGCACTACTCGGTCCACTACCGAAATTATCCAACGGTTGACCATCGCCTGCTGTGCTGACTGGGCCCTTGGCACCAATTTCAGACCAGCTAAGGCGTAAAGGACTTTCGTCGTTAAGTGCAATCATGTGTTTACACATATCATAGGTCACACCCGGGTCATGGACGTCGGTGATCCCGCAGGATAGATGCCGGTTTGCCTCAGCCTTTAAGATGTCCTTTAACTCTGCTTCGCTCAAGGTGACGATCAGTGCATCAAGAACCTGTTTCATACAGGTAGAAAACACTTCCTCCCAGACAACGCCGGTGATGACCCCTCGCTTTTTTTCGACGAAGCTGCTGTCACGGTATTTACTGACATTTAGTGCCCGAAGCGCACTCTCCGACATGATGCCGCGATGCAATGACTCACACACCAGGAATAACTTGCGGCCATTTGAAGCCTCTTCCAGCTCTTGGGCCGTGGGCGGAACAGGAACATCCCACCCATTCCAGTCCATGTAGAAGAAAACCAGCCAATCAGAGTCATCCTCTCTGGCAGCCACCTCAACAGCACTCAAGGCGTCCTGCTTTGACCTAAACCCCGAGCCATTGCGGCAAATACCGGCCAGGGCCCCGGCGGATACATGTGAGTGGCAATCCACAAAACTGGGCAACAGGGTCTTCCCCTTGCCATCTATCACCTCCCGCGCTACCGGGGGCATTTGATCTTCAGTGCCCAACTGACTGAATTTACCGTTATCTATAGCTATCCAGCCCTTGCGAGGCTTGGGTCGGCGCCCCGCCCAAACCGTGACATTGGTGATAACTAGGTCGTTCATGGAAATCTCGCACTCATGAAAATAATCGGCTCGCTGTTGACTTAAGAGTACGCGTACGAATATATTAAATCAATCACTACGACCTAAAAGGGCCAAAACGATGCTGGATGCCAAACAAGCCATGATGAAGAACCACTCGTTCTGGCAATACAAATATGGCGATTATCCGGCTAATGCCCCCCTTCCAGAGGGGGCATACGAAGTTGATGTACTGGTTATCGGCGCCGGATTCACTGGCCTTACCTGTGCGCGAGAGATTCGCAAAGACGATAAAGCGAAGCGTGTCATGGTTCTGGACGCCAATGAAATAGGCTTTGGCGCCTCCGGCCGCAACGGCGGCTTCAACATGACCCTATTTGGCATTGAGCCAGAAGTCACCATGCTGCGCTGGGGCAAGGAAAAGACTCGGGAAGCTCAGGACTACATGCAAAAGGCCGTCGAGTATGTGAGGAACTTGGTCGAATCTGAAAATCTGGATTCCGACTATGAGCATACTGGCATGCTCAGAATCGCCTACTCCGATAAACAAGCGCGCCGATTGAAAAAAACCTACAACCTGCTTTGTGAAACCACCAAGCCTGGTAGCTTTGAATATTTGGATGGCGCAGAAACGCAGAAACTCCTCAATTGCCCTCACATCAAGGGAGCCATCTATGAGCCGGGAACCGGCATTCTGGACCCGAGCAAACATGTGCGCCAATTAAAGATCCTCGCTGAGCGAGAAGGCGCTGAAATTTACGAAAACACCAAGGTAACGGGCATTACCAAAAAGGACGGCTGTACCGTTGTCCTGACTGATAACGCCACCATCACCGCGAAAAAACTCGTCATCGCGACGAACGCATGGACCCACAATCTGAAAAGCACTCCCAAGGTTTCCAACATTCAGGCCCCCATATGGACCTATCAAGTGGTGACGGAACCCCTGACCGAGGAACAATGGAAGGGTGTTAATTGGGCGGGTCGCATGTCCATCGAAGATAACCGCCAACTTGTCCACTATATGCGAATTACGAAATGCGGTCGGATTACTATGGGCGGGGGCGCCATAGGGATTGAATACAACGACAGCAAAATGGACTTGTGGAAAGATGAAAAGGTCTGGGCGGATCTGGAGAGACACCTGAAATGGATGTTTCCGTCTCTTCAGGATATCAAGATCGATTATAAGTGGGGAGGATGTGTTTCATGCAATACAGACATGACCCCGGAGATCGGATTTATCGGTGACAACAATATCATCTACTCCTCGGGATGCATCGGGCACGGCGTATCTCTGACCCAGCTGAATGGCAGACTGATCGCCGACCTGGTTCTGGAGAAGGATACTAGCCTCTCGAAGTTCTGGATCGTGAACCGCACTGCACTACCCATGCCCCCAGGGAACCTGCTCCGCTATGTGGGCGCCAAGTTTATTGAAGGTGTATTGAAAGCCGTGGACTTTTACGAGGAAGGACACTTGAAGGCAAAAACATCTGGTGAGACAGCGTAAATCGACCGGCAAATCGTCCTGCCTTTGGCTTGCAGGGAATAACTACATAAGATCTATATGAAAGGAGCCCATGGTAACTATTCAGGAAATTCCGGCTGAGTTTCAATTCGACTACGATCTGGACGAGCTAAAAGCCATCTGGCCGAGGCTTCACGCTATAGATGGGGAGCCGTCTCCCTCAGTCCCGACGGTTCGCGCCTTGATGGCTGGCCAGCAGGTAGAGCATGATCAGATCACAGAAGACCTTTGGATGGCCTGGCTGGATTTTCACAATGGGCATTTCAACCGTGCATTTGAAACGGGGCAGGCCCTGGGGGCTGCCGGATTCTATGTAGCGCATCTCGCGGCAAACACCTATGGCTCATACTTCCTGCCAAAAGCGCAACAGGCTGACTATTTCGAGACGCTCATCACGCGTGGAAAATCTGTTGTTGAAGGCCATGCAGATCAGATCAACATTATCTATGTACACGCACTGCATCTTGGGCGCTATGCGCAAAGTGTTTCGCCCGTAAAAGCTCTGTCCAGCGGAATTGTGCCTGATTTCAGAAAAGCACTGGAAAATTGTCTGGCATTAAGCCCCGGACATATTCCTTCACTGTTAGCCCACGCTGCTCTGATGATCGAAGCAATTGTTACCATGGGTGAGCTACCAGCCAGAATGGGGTTCGGTGCAACTCGAAAGAAAATTCTGCGACAGTACGAACAAGCCCTGGAGTTGGCGGATCCACCGCCCTTGGTCTTCCTCGAAGTAGCCAAGGGCTTGGCCAGACTGGAAAAGCGCAAAGCCAAAGACAAAGTGAAGTCTCTTCTCACTCAGGCTGTCTCTGCTGCCAGAATGGATCCGATGGATGCCCTGGATATACGCGACGCAATGGATCTTTTGAAGGGGTACTGATTTGTCCAATGCGCAGCAGCACAGCCACATCAGAACCGCAGACATCTAGATATGTGCAATTAAATATAAGTCAGCGGCAAATTCACCGAAATCGTACTAAAAAGCGCTAGTATTTCGTAAACAGGCCGATTGACGAGCAATGGCAAGGGAGAGAATACGATGATAGAAGTCGGAACAGTAAAGGAGTTATGGCGCTATCCCGTTAAGTCAATGGAGGGAACTCAGCTAGAAGAAGGCATCATAGGCAAAGAAGGCATGCTAGGCGATCGCAACTGGGCTCTAAGGGATGAGTCTGTTGGAGAGCTCACCACTGTCAGGAAAATGCCCAAGCTTCTTAAGTTCCGAGTGGCCTACGACGAAGAGCCCAGCATAGGGAAGGTGCCACATATCACAATCGGGCTACCAGACGGCCTCTCTGTTAGTAGCTCTGATGAGAATATTAATGAAAAACTAAGCGATGCAATTGGCAAGCCTGTCAGCCTTTGGCCACTGCAACCAAAAACCAATTTAAAGCACTACCGCCTGAAAGTTCCAGCAGGCGCTGCAGCGATGAAAAAGCAGTTTGCAACAAAAGAGCTGCCTGACATGTCTTCTGTCACTTGGCGACTGATGATGGAGCTCGCCATTTTCGCGACGCCACTGGGCCGCTATCACGACGTGTATCCTCTTCATTTGCTAACCACCAGCTCCCTTGAAAAGTTAAAGCAACTAGAACCCGATGGGGATTTTTGCACCGAACGATTTCGGCCGAATCTGGTAATAGACACCGGCGCAGATAATAATGATTTTGAAGAATTTCAATGGGTAGAGGGCAAGCTTTATATAGGTGACACCATATTAAAAGTCGTATCCAGAACAGTTCGCTGCTCTATGCCGGCACAACCACAAGTAACCATAAAGAAAGATGCCAAAGTACTGCGCACTCTGGAGGCCCATACACAACGTCACCTTGGGGTTAACATTTCGGTGATTAAGCCAGGCATTATCCGAGTGGGTGATGCAGTACGCTTGGAACCGTCTAATCGCTCGGACCTATTTCGGCGCTTTGATGCCCTTTCATCCAGATTAAGAAACAGGGCGATACAAAGCTCATTCAAGTTAATAGATAGACTTAACAAACAGAGCTGATTCTATCTGTCGGAGCTACTCAACATAGGGGTGGCGGCCGTTGAAAAGCGACGCCACCTCACAGTCAAATCTCAAAGCTCAGCATCTAAGGCCTCGAACAGCGCCTGATTCTGCTCCGGCGTGCCAATAGTAATGCGCAGAAAATCACTGATTCGTTCCGGCTTGCCGAAGTGACGCACAATGACCCCATGCTTGCGCAGTGCGGTGGCCAGATCGGCGCCGCTGCGGGAGTCATGGCGGGCGAAAACAAAGTTGGCGGCGGAAGGCAGTACGTCAAAGCCACGCCGTGTAAGACACTCGCGCACTAGCTCTCGGCTGTCGATGACTTTTTGGCAGGTCCCGCGAAACCAAGCCTCATCTTCGAAGGCGGCAGCGCCGGCAATAATTGCCAGCTTGTCCAGAGGGTAAGAGTTGAAGCTGTTCTTAATCCGCTCCAGCGCTTCAATCAACGGCGCCTGCCCGACCGCCAGACCAATGCGCATGCCGGCCAGCGAGCGCGATTTAGACAGTGTCTGAGTTACCAGCAGGTTCGGGTAGCGACTCACCAGAGCGATGGCAGTGTCCGCGCCAAAATCGACGTACGCTTCATCTACCACCACCAGTGATTCAGTGTTGCGCCGCAGCAAACCTTCGATGTCGGCCAGGGGCAAGGGAATGCCAGTGGGTGCATTCGGGTTGGGAAAGATAATGCCGCCGTTATCTGTGGGGAAATCTTTCAGGCAAATGGCGAAGTCTTCTGCCAGCGGAATAGTCTGGTAGTCAATCTGATACAGGCCGCAATACACCTTATAGAAGCTGTAGGTGATGTCGGGAAACAGCAGCGGCTTGTCCTGCTTGAAGAAGCCAAGAAACAGGTGCGCCAGCACCTCATCGGAACCGTTACCGACAAATACCTCACTGGCGTCCACGGAGTAGTAATTTGCAATGGCATGCTTAAGCAAAGACGCATCCGGGTCCGGATACAACTTCAGGCTATCGTCGGCAGCACTGCGAATCGCTTCCAGCGCACGCGGTGAAGGACCATACGGGTTCTCATTTGTGTTCAATTTCACCAAACGCGAAAGCTTTGGCTGCTCACCCGGCACGTAGGGCACCAGATCATGAACAAATGGACTCCAGAAACGGCTCACAGGCCATCACTCCTGATCGAAAAGACGATATTCCGCCGAGCGGGCGTGGGCATCCAGGCCTTCACTACGCGCCAGCACGGAAGCAATTTTTGCCAGCGAGGACGCCCCGGCGGGCGAGCAGCCGATCAGCGAACTGCGCTTCTGGAAGTCATACACGCCCAACGGTGACGAGAAGCGTGCCGTAGCCGACGTCGGCAACACGTGATTAGGGCCAGCGCAGTAGTCACCGAGCGCTTCCGGAGTGTGCCGACCAAGAAAGATAGCTCCGGCATGACGCACCTTTTTTGCCCAATCTTCGGCGTCGTCCAGCGACAGCTCCAGGTGTTCTGGGCTGATCTGGTTGACCACAACAAAGCAGTCATCCAGATCGCGAGCGAGAATCATGGCACCGCGGTTGGTCATGGAAGTACGGATAATGTCGCCGCGGTCGAGAGTCCGCACCAGACGCTGCATACTCGCTTCCACCGCATCAAGAAAAGCGGCGTCCTGCGACACCAGAATAGCCTGAGCCTCTTCATCATGTTCGGCTTGCGAAAACAGATCCATGGCGATCCAGTCCGGATCGGTTTTGCCATCGCAAACCACCAGAATTTCTGACGGCCCGGCAATCATATCTATGCCGACCTTGCCAAATACCTGGCGCTTGGCTTCGGCCACCCAGATATTGCCCGGGCCAACAATCTTGTCGACGCCGGGGATACTTTGCGTGCCATAGGCCAGCGCCGCTACCGCCTGAGCACCACCGACGGTAAAGAAGCGATCAACGCCAGCAATGGCGGCTGCCGCCAGCACGGTGTCATTCAGCTCGCTAGCGGGGGCCGGCGACACCATGACGATTTCAGCCACCCCTGCCACTTTAGCCGGCAGCGCGTTCATCAATACGGAGCTTGGATAAGCGGCTTTACCGCCGGGAACATATATACCGGCGCGGTCCAATGGTGTGACCTGCTGACCAAGTAAAGTGCCATCCTCTTCTCGGTAGCTCCAGGAGTCCTGCTTTTGCTTTTCGTGGTAGCGGGTCACGCGCTCGGCGGCGGCTTGCAGTGCGTCGCGCTGCGCCGCAGGAATGGCATTAAGGGACTGCTGCATACGCTCATGACTGACTTCCAGCGCGGCCACTGAAGGCGCATCACGACGATCAAATTGATTGGTGTAGGCAAGCACGGCGGCGTCGCCATCACCGCGTACGGCGCGAATAATATCTGCTACTTTTACCGACACTTCCGCATCACGCTCTTCGCTCCACGCGGTGAGCGCAGCCAACTCGGCGACGAAGTTTTCAGAGCGGGTATCGAGACGACGAATTTTCATGCGCTTTCCCGTCGCGCCTCCACGGCTTGGCCAATCAAATCTATAATCGGCTGGATCTCGGCATGGCGGGTTTTCATGCTGGCGCGGTTAACCACCAAGCGGCTTGATATCTGCGCGATCAGCTCAGTCGGCTCCAGGCCATTAGCACGCAGAGTGTTACCGGTATCGACCACATCAACAATGCGATCAGCCAGCCCGACCAGCGGCGCCAGCTCCATAGCTCCGTATAGCTTGATCACTTCTGCCTGCACACCTTGGCTAGCGAAATAGCGACGCGCCACATTGACGAATTTGGTTGCCACCCGCAGTCGTCCAGTGGCCGGCGGCGCATCCTTTTTCGCGGCAACCATCAGCTTGCAACGGGCGATTTCCAGATCAAGGGGCTCGTAGATACCTTCAGCGCCGTGCTCCATCAACACATCCTTGCCGGCCACGCCAATATCTGCTCCGCCATATTGCAAATAGGGCGGCACATCGGTGGCACGAATGATGATGATCTTGACGTCGTCACGGCTGGTATCAAAGATCAGCTTGCGCGAGGACTCCGGATCTTCCAGCAAACGAATCCCTGCCGCCTCCAGCAGCGGCAGGGTTTCCTTGAGGATGCGCCCTTTCGACAGGGCAATGGTCAACGGTTTATTCGGCATGTTTTAACCTGGCACCCGGCGGATTACCGCTCCCAGTGACTGCAGTTTTTCCTCGATACATTCATAACCACGGTCGATGTGGTAAATACGATCAACCACGGTATCTCCCTTGGCCACCAGTGCGGCAATAACCAGCGAAGCAGAAGCACGCAGATCGGTCGCCATCACCGGCGCGCCGGTCAGAGTGTCCACGCCACGGCAGATAGCGGTATTGCCCTGCACTTCAATATTGGCACCCATGCGATTCATTTCCTGAACATGCATAAAGCGGTTTTCAAATACCGTTTCAACAATGGTGCCGGTACCTTCCGCAATAGTATTCATTGCGGTGAACTGAGCCTGCATATCGGTCGGCATGGCCGGGTACGGAGCGGTGCGCAACGACACAGCTTTCGGGCGGCGCCCCTCCATGTCCAGTTCGATCCAGTCTTCACCGCAGGTAATTTTAGCGCCGGCTTCTTCCAGCTTCTGCAAAGTGGCGTCAAGCAAGTGTGGAGCTGTGTCCTTGACCTTGATGCGGCCACCGGTGGCGGCCGCAGCGATAAGGTAGGTGCCGGTTTCGATACGATCCGGGATCACGTTGTGCTCGGCGCCGTAAAGTTTTTCCACCCCTTCGATGGTGATAGTGTCGGTGCCGGCGCCAGTAATTTTGGCGCCCATCTTGTTCAGATAGTCGGCCAGGTCCACCACCTCCGGCTCACGGGCGGCGTTTTCGATCAGGGTAATACCATCGGCCAATGCTGCAGCCATCATCAGATTTTCAGTGCCCGTTACGGTGACCGTATCCATCACCAGACGGGCACCATGCAGTCGGTTTTCTACCGAAGCATTGATATAGCCGTTAGCCACTTCGATTTTTGCACCCATGGCTTCAAGGCCACGCAAATGCAGGTCCACCGGACGACTGCCGATGGCGCAGCCACCAGGCAGAGACACCAGCGCCTTACCGAAGTGGGCCAGCATGGGCCCCAGCACCAGAATCGAGGCGCGCATGGTGCGCACCAGTTCGTATGGCGCGTGCAAATCCTTAATGGTGGTAGCGTCAACCTCAACACGCATCTGATCGTCGATAACCACCTGCACGCCCATCCGGCCAAGCAGCTCAATCAGCGTGGTCACATCCTGCAGGTGTGGCAGGTTACCGACGGTGGTCGGCGTGCTTGACAACAAGGTGGCCGCCAGAATCGGCAGGGAAGAGTTCTTCGAACCGGAAATACGAATCTCGCCATCAAGGCGATTGCCACCGGTAATAATCAGCTTGTCCATGCGGATCTGTCCTCGCGGGAATCAGGCAATGCCGAGACGGTTGGCACGCTGCCACTCGTCCGGAGTATAGGTTTGCAGGGGGTCAACCGCGTGGATGCTGCCGTCAGCAAGGCATTCCTTCAGGCAGCCATAAACCAGCTGCTGCCGCTTCACAGGCATCAGGCCAGCGAACGCTTCCGACACCACCCGGATGCCATACTTGTTACCACTGCCTTGCACGGCGACATCGGCACCATCAATACCGGCCTCTACCAGCGCCTTCACTTGTTCCGGGGTCATGAGGACTCCTGCTCGGGAAAGGCGCCGATTGTACGGGGTTCAGCGGCAAAAATCAGGCCGCACGAGGGTGTTAATCGAGGGAAGCACTGGTTTCTACTGGCTCGCCCTCGCTCTCCACTTCGATTTCCACTGACCAATTGGCAATCACCAGATCAAGATCGCCATCGTACTGCTCAGCGGACTGCTCAAACTGACTGCGGAAGGTGCGACCGAGATTGAGGCCATTGACGATCACGTTCTCCACCAGCCAGTTGCCCTCGCCGTTCTGGTAGAGGCTGAAAAATACCGGCACGATACGGCCGCTATCGGTGCGCAACTCGGTACGTACCCGGGCACGCCCCTGATTGACATCTCCCTCCTCTGCCGGCAGCACGCGCACCTGCTGGCCTTTATATAGGGTCAGACCAGAGGCATAGGTATTGATCAGGCTGGTGCGGAACACCTCCAGAAAGCGCAGCTTCTGGTCGCGGGTGGAGGGGCCAAAGTGACTACCCATAACCAGCTGGGTAATGCGCCGGAAATCGATCAGACCATCGAGCTCCTCATGCACCACCTGACGGGCATACTGGCCATCCGCTTCCAGCTTACTGCGCTCCTGATCAATCCGACTGGTCATGCGGTTGATAGCCGACTCCAGCATGCTGTGAGGGTCCTGGCTGGAGGCATAGGCGGGAAACGCCATCAGTGCGCTGGTCAGCACAACGGTGATAAGTCTCAGCATGGCGTGATCTCCTGGGTGCCGTCTGTATGTGGAAGCAAGTATCCGTTTGAAAGCCACCAACAGACAAGGTTCCCTGCAGCAGCGCAGGCAACAGCATGTATAATCGCCGCCTAATGGTCGAGGAGACATCATGAGCAAGGATTTTGTTGCCACTGCCCGGCGCGTGCTGGAACTGGAAGCACGCACCCTTACCGAGCTAGTTGCTGCGGTTGACGGCACCTTCAGCGAAGCCTGCGAGCGCCTGCTGAACTGCCACGGGCGAGTCATTGTTACCGGCATGGGCAAGTCAGGTCACATTGGCAACAAGATTGCTGCAACGCTGGCCAGCACGGGCACGCCATCATTCTTTGTCCACCCGGCGGAAGCCTCCCATGGCGATTTGGGCATGATTACCAGCGATGACGCCGTCATTGCCCTGTCTAACTCGGGCGAAACCGCAGAAGTGCTGACCATCCTGCCGGTAATCAAACGCAAGGGCGCCACTCTGATTGGCATCACTGGTCGACCTGACTCAACGCTGGCCCGACTAGCCGACGTCCATCTGCTGGTAGCCGCACGGGAAGAAGCCTGCCCCCTTAATCTGGCGCCGACCTCAAGCACCACAGCGGCACTAGCAATGGGCGACGCCCTGGCAATTGCCCTGCTAGAGGCCCGTGGCTTCACCGCCGAAGACTTTGCCCTGTCCCACCCTGGTGGTGCTCTCGGCCGACGCCTGCTACTGACGGTGGACGATGTCATGCACAGCGGCGACAAACTTCCAACCGTGCCCGCTTCTGCAACACTGGCCGAAGCGCTACTGGAAATGACCCGTAAGGGCCTCGGCATGACCACGGTGCTAGACGGGCAAGGCCTGCTGGCGGGAATCTTTACCGATGGCGATCTGCGTCGCATGCTGGATCGTAATATCGATGTGCGTCAGGCCGCTATTGCCGATGTTATGAGCCGTAATCCGGTTACCATTGCCAGCGGCCACCTTGCCGCCGAGGCACTTAAAATCATGGAAAGCCGGAAAATTAACGGTCTGGTGGTGTGTAACGCACAGCATCAGCCGCTGGGAGCACTGAACATGCATGACCTACTACGCGCCGGGGTAGTCTGATGAGGCCGGTCGACGATTCTGTTTCTGCTCTGGCGGTACGCGCCAAGGCTCGCCGGCTGAAATTGATGGCGTTCGATGTGGACGGCATCCTCACCGATGGCCGCCTGTATTACGGCGCCGACGGCGAAGCTCTGAAGGCATTCCACACCCTCGATGGCCATGGCCTGAAAATGCTCGCAGGTGCCGGCATCGCAGTGGCCCTGATTACCGGCCGGCGCTCCGAGATGGTGCTGCGCCGGGCCGGCGAACTAAATATCCAGCATGTGATACAGGGTCGCGAAGATAAGGGCGCTGCACTTGGCGCCTTGGCCGCAGAGCTTGGGCTTCAGGCCGACGTCTGTGGCTATGCCGGTGATGACCTGCCGGACGTGGACGCCCTGCAGTGGGCCGCGCTGGGATTTTCAGTACCCAACGCCCATCGCTGCGCTCGCGAGGCCGCCGACCTGATTACCGAGAGCCGCGGCGGCGAAGGTGCGGTGCGGGAAATATGTGACTTTATTCTTGATACACGCGGAGCCCGGCCACTGTGATGCGCCAGAGCTTTATCAGCATCGCCGCCATTTTGCTGGTCGGCGTGCTGGCTCTGATGGTCCTCAATGAACTGGACCATGTTGGTGTGCGTCCAGGCGTGGATGCGGCCTCTGCTCCGGACATCGTGCTTAAAGGCGCCAACCTGAGCACCTTTGATGAGCAAGGCAAAATCCAGTACAGGGTGCTTGCGGAACGTATCGAACACAGTGAATTCACCAGCCGCACCTTACTTGATGCCCCTCAGCTGGAGTTACATGGCGGAGGCCAATACTGGCAGGTCAACGCTGGGCACGGTGAGGTCGACCAGAAAAATCGGACGCTGCTGCTGTATGATGCCGTGGAGGCGCGACTGGACGGCCCGTCTGCCGTGCTGCTGAATACTGACCGCCTGCTATACCACGTTCGTGAGCAACGCCTGGAACTGCCCGGCGCCGTTGAAATACGGCACCCGGGCGGACAAACTCGGGCGGGCAAACTGGACGCCGACGTTGCCGCAGGCCGGCTGAATATGGGGCAGGGAGTGGAAACCCGTTATGTTACTGATCTCTGACTGCTCAATGCGCCCACCGCGCTCGGTGATCAGCCGCATAACTTGCGTGCTGGTCAGTGCACTGGTTTATCTGGTCGCTTCTGCTGCCCATGCCGCAGAGAACGAAATTATTCTGCGTGCAGAGCGTGCCACCCTCAGTCAGGAGGAAGGCACAGGGCTGTATGAAGGTAATGCCGAGCTGATTCAAGGCCAGCGCAGCCTGAATGCGGATCGCATTGAGATCACCTTGAAAGATGGCAAGCCTAGCCGGGTGGAAGCCACCGGCACGCCAGTGCGGCTAGTGGATGGTGTCGACCTCACCGCCCATGCCGAAAAGCTGGTATACGATATCGAAGGCGGCCGAATTCTATTGTTCCGAAAGGCCCGCATTACTCATCAGGGCCGGGTTTTTGAAGGCGCCGAATTGATCTATGAGCTGCAGAATCGGCGCATCAGCGCCCGTGGCGATGAACAGGAAGGCGATGGCAGGATCCGCTTGGTGATTCCCGCCGAAGATGGAGCCACCACACCATGAGTCTGTTACAGGCCACGCATCTGGCAAAAAGCTATAAGGGTCGCCGAGTTATTGAGGATGTATCCGTTGAGGTTACCGCTGGCAGCGTAGTCGGCTTACTGGGGCCAAATGGTGCCGGTAAAACCACCTGCTTTTACATGATCGTTGGGTTGGTGGCGGCCGACTCCGGCAACATCACCATCAATGGTCAGGACATCACCCGGCTACCCATGCATGGTCGAGCCAAGCGTGGCATCGGCTATCTACCGCAGGAAGCCAGCATTTTCCGCCGCCTGACGGTGGCGGACAACATCATGGCCATTCTGGAAACGAGAGAAGAATTGAGCCGTGCGGAGCGCGTCAAACGCATGGACGAGCTACTCGATGAATTTCATATTTCGCACCTGCGCAACAGCCTCGGCATGAGCCTGTCCGGTGGTGAGCGACGGCGCGCAGAAATCGCCCGCGGGCTGGCCAGTGAGCCTGCCTTTATGTTGCTTGATGAGCCCTTTGCCGGGGTAGACCCTATTTCCGTGAATGATATCAAGGGAATTATCCGCCACCTGAAAGATCGCGGTATTGGCGTGCTGATTACCGACCACAATGTGCGCGAAACGCTGGATATCTGTGATACGGCTTATATCGTTTCCGCAGGCCACATTATTGCCGCTGGCGACGCCAATACGGTACTGGGCAACCAGCAGGTGCGTGACGTCTATCTCGGTGCAGATTTCCGTCTTTAATCTCTCCTCTCAGCCCTGCCCGCAATCCCATAGCACCGCTGCGGGTACTACAATCGACGCAGACATTCAAGAATAGGCATGAAAATTGCGTTACTGCTATGCTGGCGCCATGAGTTCACTTAGGGCGGCAACGCAGCCATGAAGCAGGGCCTCCATCTCCAGCTCGGCCAGCAGCTTAAAATGACCCCCCAGTTGCAGCAGGCCATCCGCCTGCTGCAACTCTCTGCGCTGGATTTACGTCAGGAAATTCAGGATACGGTGGAGTCCAATCCACTGCTGGAGCTGGAAGATGACGCAGAGTTTCCCTCCGATGGCCCCATCGAAAGTAACAGTAGTGATGCAGAGCGCGAGGAGCTGGACCTCGACAACAGCGATCACTTTGCCGACGACATGCAGGTAGATACGGACTGGAATGATATCTATCCAGAGAGCACCGCCAGCTCAGGCAGCAGCGGCAGCGGCATGGATGAAGATGGCGATGGCTGGGAAGCACGAAACTCGGCCCCGGAATCCCTGCACGAGCACCTGCTCTGGCAGCTTAATCTGGCGCCGATGAGCGAAGCCGACAAAGCCGTCGGCGAGGCCATTATCGATGCGCTGGACGAACGCGGCTACCTCACCGATAGCTTGGCCGATATTTGCGCCGCCGTGCAGCCACTAAACCTGAAGCCGGAAGATCCGCTATTCCCTGAAGATGATGAAATCATTGCCGTTCTGCACCTGCTACAGAACTTTGACCCGCCCGGCATTGGTGCACGAAATCTGGCCGAATGCCTGACTATCCAGCTAAACATGCTGGCTGAAGACACGCCCTGGCGGCACCAGGCCCTGCAGCTGGTTGGCCAACACCTGAACCTGCTCGAAAGCCGGGATTTCGACACCCTGCGACGGCGCATTAACCTGAACGATGAACAGCTTGGCGAGGTCATGCGCCTGATCCGCGGCCTTAACCCGGCGCCGGGAGAGTTGGTCAGTGACAATGCGCCGGAATATGTGGTGCCTGACGTGGTGGTGTCACGGCGCGGCAAACGCTGGCTAGTTGAGCTAAACCCGGAATCCATGCCCAAGGTACGGATCAACGATCACTACGCCGGCATGATCCGCCACACCCGCCGTGAAGAAGACGGCAGCTATCTGAAAGGCCAGCTGCAGGAGGCCAAGTGGTTCCTGAAGAGCCTGCAAAGTCGCAATGAAACCCTGCTCAAGGTGGCCACCCGTATCGTCGAGGTGCAACAGGGCTTTTTCGAGTACGGTGAAGAGGCCATGAAACCTCTGGTTCTGGCGGAAATAGCCGAAGCAGTGGGGATGCATGAGTCCACCATCTCACGGGTTACCAACCAGAAGTACATGCATACCCCGAAGGGTGTTTTCGAATTGAAATACTTTTTCTCCAGCCATGTTGGCACAGACGGTGGCGGTGAATGTTCAAGCACCGCTATTCGTGCCATCATCAAGAAGCTGGTTGCTGCCGAAGATGCCCGAAAGCCGCTCAGTGACAACAAGCTGGCGGATCTGCTCAATGAACAGGGTATTCAGGTTGCCCGCCGCACCGTCGCCAAGTACCGGGAGGCGATGCGTATCCCGGCTTCCAGTGAGCGTAAACGACTGGTCTGACTGAAAGCCGAACTACCCCGGCAGGAATAGGAGTCTGTTATGCAAATCAATATTACCGGCCATCATCTGGATATTACTGACCCACTACGCCAGTATGTCGGCGACAAATTCACCAGACTTGAACGACACTTCGACCAGATCACCAGTATCCACGTTATTCTTTCTCCGGTGCCGAACGCCCATAAAGCTGAATCCACCATTCGTGTTACCGGTGGCGAAGTGTTCGCCACGGCCGAGGCAAACGATATGTATGCCGCAATTGACCTTCTCACCGACAAACTCGACCGGCAGATCCTTAAGCACAAGGAAAAGTCGGTAAAACACCAACACGGACACTGACTCATACCATGAGAGTACGCGAGCTGCTTGCCCCGGAACGCACCCATTTTAACGTTCAGGGTGTCAGCAAAAAACGACTGCTAGATCAGGCTGCTCAGCTGGTTGCCAACAGCTGCAGTGGCCTGACCGAGCAACAGGTGTTTGATGCGCTGGTTGCTCGCGAACGGCTTGGTAGCACCGGTATCGGGGAGGGCATCGCCATTCCCCATTGCCGGTTAGCTACCTGTCAGGGACCCGTTGCTCTGCTACTACAACTTGAGCAACCGATTGATTTTGAGAGCATTGACAACAAGCCAGTCGATCTGGTGTTTGTCCTGCTGGTGCCGGAAAACAATCCTGAGCAGCATCTGAAAACTCTCAGCCATCTGGCTGCTCTATTCAACGAAGCAGGCTATCGCGAGCAATTACGCAGCGCCCGCTCCGCCGAAGAACTTTTCAAACGGGCCACCAGCTCCGAAGAGGAATTACAACTCGCCTCATGAAACTGGTCATCCTTAGTGGTCGCTCCGGTTCTGGTAAAACCACCGCGCTACAAGCGCTGGAGGATCTCGGCCATTACTGCGTCGACAACCTGCCGCTTGGCTTGCTACCCATTCTTACCGAGCAGCTGCAGCGAGAGGAGCATCATGTAGACCGTATTGCTGTGGGCATTGATGCCCGCAACCTGCCCCATCAGTTAAGCGACTTTCCAGCCATTCTGGATCAGCTTAAAGCGCTGAATATGGCCTGTGAGGTGGTATTTCTGGATGCCGCAGATGACACCTTACTGAAACGATTTTCTTCGACCCGACGCAAACACCCACTAAGTAATGACAATCTGTCGTTGGTTGAAGCCATTGATCGCGAAGCGGAAATGCTTTCCAGCATTCGCTCCTTGGCCGATCTGGTAATCGACACGAGCAATCTGGATGTGCACACCCTGCGTGACATGATTCGTGAGCGAGTGGTAAAGCGACGCGAAAAGCTGTCCCTGCTGATTGAGTCGTTCGCATACAAGCGTGGTGTGCCCCATGACGCCGATCTGGTCTTTGATGTCCGAGTGCTACCCAACCCGTACTGGCATATGGAGCTGCGTCCATTGACCGGACAGGACGAGCCCGTACGCAACTACCTGGACCAGCAGACTGAAAGCGCACAGATGCTCGACGACATCACCCGCTTTCTGTGCGAATGGCTACCGCGTTATGAAAAAAATGATCGCACCTATATGACCGTGGCAATTGGATGCACCGGGGGCCAGCATCGCTCCGTGTATATGGTGGAAGCTTTGGTACAGCGCCTGAGCAATCTGGGCGTTGATGTTCAGCAACGTCATCTGGAACTGAGCCGCTAATGGAGCGCGCCGAACTTACTGTGATCAATCGTCTTGGCCTGCATGCCCGTGCCGCAGCCAAGGTTGTTGCCGTCGCCAGCCGTCACGATGCCAGTGTGCGAGTGCGCAAGGATGGCCGTGAAGTAGATGCCCGCAATATCATGGCCCTGTTAATGCTGGCGGCGGCCAAAGGTAGCTCCGTGGAAGTGGAAGCAGATGGACCTGAGGCAAAGCAGGCATTAGCAGAAATTAGCGCACTGTTTGCCCGCCGCTTTGACGAAGAAGAGTAAGGCGCACCGAATAACGTTCAGCCGGACCCTGCAACCCGCATCTGCCCAACCAGCAACGAACCCACCTGAATATTGCCGCGATCATCAATATCACTGCCCGCCGCTTCGATAGCAGTAAACATATCGCGCAAATGTCCGGCTATGGTGAACTCCTCCAGCGGCGCGGTAATCACTCCATCCTCGACCATAAAGCCGGCGGCACCACGGCTGTAATCACCGCTGACAATATTGACCCCCGGCCCCATTACTTCCGTGACTAGAATGCCGCGCCCCATTTTCTTCAACAGGGCTGGCAGGTCTTCACCACTGCTATCGATGGTCAGATTACGTGGGCCACCGCCATTGCCGGTGGCTTGCAAACCCAAACGCCGCGCCGCATACATCCCCAGCGAGTAGCCCTGCAAAACGCCATCACGGACAAAGTCCTGATTACGCGTTGGCAAGCCATCCTGATCCCAGGCCGCAGAACCGGCCATACCGGGCAGGCGTGGCTGCTCATGGATACGCACCCAGGAGGGGAACAGGGCTTCACCAATGGCGCCCTTGAGAAACGATGCATTGCGATACAGGGAGCCTCCATTGATGGCCGCTGCAAAGTGGCCGAGCAGACTCGACGCGGTACGTGGCGAAAATAGTACCGGCATATCCCCGGTGGCGGGACGCACCGCACCAAGCCGTGCCAACGTGCGCTTGCGCGCCTCCTCCCCTATCTCCTCAGCAGACAGCAGGCGGGCAGGATCGCGTCGACTATCGAACCAGTAGTCACGCTGCATGGCACCATCCTGCTGCGCTGCCACCAGTACGCAGGAACGGCTGTGATGGCTGGACGGGTAGCCGGCCATAAAACCGTTACTGTTGGCATAGACGCGCAAACTGCTGCCGGTGCTTAACGAGGCGCCATCAGAGTTGACGATACGCGGATCCGACCGTCCCACCCGCTCACAGACCTGAGCCTGCTCGATAGCCTGCTCAGAGGTCAGCGCCCAGGGGTGAAACAGATCAAGATCAGGGAATTCGGTGGCCAGCTGGGAAGGCTCCGCTAGCCCGGCGCAGGGATCCGCCCCGGTATGCCGGGCAATGGCGCAAGCCGCCTCCACCGTACGGCGAATGCTATCATCGGAATCATCGGAACTGCTTGCCGTGCCCTTCTGCTGGCCCATAAAGACGGTGACCGAGATACCACGATCACGATGAAACTCCAGCGTCTCCACCTGATCCATGCGTACTGATACCGACAGCCCCTGGCTGGCACTGATGCCGACCTCTGCATCTGTGGCACCAGCCCGTTTTGCCTCTTCCAGCACCCGGCCAGCGCGTTCTTGCAAGCCATGGAGCGCGCCGGGATCGAACGGGCGCTGTACACTATTACGGTCAGTCATCAATTAGCCTCAGGCCATGGAGAGAAAGTGGAGCAGTATAACGACGACGAATTGGTCAGCAAAAGCGAGCTCAAGCGCGAAATGGAGCAGCTGCAGGAGTACGGCCTGCAGTTGATGTCGCTAAAGCCGGCGGAGCTTGCCCGCCTGCCGCTGAATAACGCCTTGCTGCTCGCCATCGAAGAATCCCGCCGCATCACTGCTCACGAAGCTCGCCGGCGTCATGCCCAGTTTGTCGGCAAACTGATGCGCGAGGAGGTCAGCCAGAGCGTAGTGCCGGCACTGCTTGAACTAAAAAACCCTCAGCGCTTACGCTGGCTAATGGATTGGCAGGACCGTCTGGTAGACCTTCCCAATGCGCGCGCTGCGGAAACCCTGATCGATGAAATGATGTCCCGTTACGACGCCACCGACCGCCAGCAGTTACGCAATCTGTGCCGCAATATCATCAGCGCCCGGGTGGATCGCGAGGCTCCTGCCGCCAAACAGGACAAGTACCGGCGCGAACGCAAAAAATTGTCTGACTACCTGAACAGTCTGGAAAAAAACCAGCCACTGTGACACCTTGCTGGAAGCTCTGACGCTGCTATCAGGCGGTTCCTCCCACCGTCAGTGCTTCCACCCGCAGGGTTGGCTGACCCACTCCCACCGGAACTGACTGGCCGTCCTTGCCACACACACCGATGCCGCTATCCAGCGCCAGATCGTTGCCCACCATGCTGATTTTCTGCATCACTTCTGCACCACTACCGATCAGGGTGGCGCCACGCACCGGCGCCACAACTTTGCCCTTCTCCACCAGATAGGCCTCGCTGGTCGAAAATACAAAACGGCCGGAGGTGATATCCACGGACCCACCGCCCATATTGACTGCGTAGATACCACGATCCAGCGAGGCGATGATTTCTGCCGGGTCGGACTCACCCGGCAGCATGTAGGTGTTAGTCATACGTGGCATTGGCAAGTGGGCATAGGACTCCCGGCGACCGTTACCGGTCACACCGACTCCCATCAGACGAGCATTCATCTTGTCCTGCATGTAGCCAACCAGTTTGCCCTTTTCGATCAGCGTGGTGCAGCTGGTCGGTGTGCCCTCATCATCGATATTCAACGAACCACGACGCTCCGCCAAGGTGCCATCATCGACCACAGTGCACAGTGGCGATGCCACTTGCTCACCCATGCGCTTGGCAAACATGGAGGTTCCCTTGCGGTTGAAATCCCCCTCCAGACCATGGCCAACCGCCTCATGCAACAACACGCCAGGCCAGCCCGGGCCTAACACCACGGGCATGCTACCGGCCGGTGCTGCAATGGCATCCAGATTGATCAATGCCTGACGCACCGCATCACGCACCCAGTCTTCCGCACGGCCAGACTCGGCCAGCCAGGCAAAGCCAAGCCGGCCACCACCACCCGAACTGCCCCGCTCACGGCGACCATTGCGCTCCGCGATCACGGACACACTAAGCCTGACCAGCGGGCGAACATCCGCGGCCAGTGTGCCGTCGGTGGCCGCCACCAGCATGGTGTCGTGCACTGCACTGAGGCTCACCGTCACCTCGGAAACTGCGGGGTCCAGTGATCTGGCCAACCGGTCAAGTTGCTGCAGAAACGTCACCTTACGGGCTGACTCCCATGCCGGAATGGGGTTGTGCCCGTGGTACAGGGCGCCATGCTGACTGGCGTTCAGGGATGGCCGCTTGCCGGAGCCGCCATGACGAACAATGGCGCGGGCGGCACCTAGCGCTTCACGCAGGCTGGCGATAGATAGGTCATCGCTGTAGGCAAAACCGGATTTATCGCCACTGACCACCCTGGCACCGACGCCGTGCTCAAGGTTGTAGGACGCCTCGCGAACAATGCCGTTTTCCAGCGCCCACCCCTCGTGCTCGCTGTGCTGGAAATACAAGTCTGCGTAATCCACAGCGGAACCACCGACCTCGCCGAGCAGATTAGCAAGCTGGTCCACATCCAGATTGGCAGGGTTTAGTAGTGTCTGGTTGGCAATTTGCAGTCGATCAAGATTCACGTAAACCGTCCGGTAAGCTGACAGCGAGTCGCTGATGATCATGGACCGGCAGACGCCGGCGGATGTCGTGCATTTCGTCCAGATTGATCTCCGCCACCAGCAGTCCGGGGGCGTCTTGTAAAGCGCTGACCGGCTGTCCCCACGGGTCAACCAGCATGCTGTGTCCGTAGCTTTGCCGGGTTGGGCTGTGCCAGCCGCACTGGTTAACCCCCAGCACATAGCACCCTGTTTCCACTGCCCGGGCACGCAGCAACAACTCCCAGTGGGCACGGCCGGTGACTTCAGTAAAGGCACTCGGATAGATCAGCAGCTCAGCGCCCCGCTGGCGCAGCCTTTGCGCCAGTAGCGGAAAACGCAGATCGTAACAGATCATCAGGCCGGTCTTCAGGCCGCCAATATCTGCCAGCACCACCTGATCTCCCGACTCGAACTGATCAGACTCCTGATAGCGGCCATGACTGTCACCCACCTCCACATCGAATAGATGCAGCTTGTCGTAGCGCGCCACCTGCAGGCCTTGCGGAGAAATCACCAGCAAGGCGGCACGCACCCGGGGCGCCGTCACTGGCGCTCCGTCCGGTCGTGTTGCCAATGGCACACTGCCGGCCACCAGCCAAACCCCCAGACGCTGCGCCGTGGCACTAAGCCAGTCAAGCAAGGCCTGGCCATGCTGTTCGGCCAACGTCCGGTAATCACCACCCTGGCAAAAAACATTCTCCGGCAGAACCAGAATATCAGGAGCAAAAAACGGCACTTGATCAAGCAGCTCTTCAAGCTGCCTTAAATTGGCCTGCCAGTCCGCCCCGGCGGTGTACTGCACGCCAGCCACTTTCATTGTTTTCCCCTGCGCTCTGACATGCTCTGTTCTTCAACTTTTGGCGCATCCCAGTTACCTGTTACCCGATAGGTCAGCGATGTCATTTTTTCCAGTCGCTCGCCCCACAGACGCTCGACTACAAAAATACCGGCACACGCAGCCGGCCCGGCAAGGCAACCAACATAAAGGTTCGACGACACTGGCAATGTCACCTGCATGTAGTGATCCAGAGTTTCCGCCTCAATATCCATTTCACCGCGCAAGCGTAGCTCCGCAGACGGTGACTTGATCTGTAGGTTACTGGTACCAACCAGACTGCCATCGATACTGAAATCACCACTAATTTCCTCGAACGCCAAGCCCTTCTTGTACAGGTCGGTAAAATCGAGTCGCAGACGCCGGCTAACTGTGGCCATGTTAAATACGCCCAGCACTCGCAGCGCGGAGGTTTTAGAATCTGTCTTGGGAATACGTCCCGGACCTATGGCCACCGAGGCCTGTCCCTGGAGGTTGAGATAATCAAACTCCGTCGGGTCTCCGGTCCAGCTGAGGTCAACCACCGCGCGAGCCTCATCACTTTCTATAAATGGATCCAGCTCCCAACGACGCAGGCTTCGGGCAAGATTCCTGCTTTCCAGACTACCGACAAAATGGCTCTGCTCAGTACTGTCCAGAAGAGTCCAGTCGACCTGCCCGCGAATCGCCGTGTTGCGCCAGAAGGCATCAATCTCGGCAATCGACACCCCGTCATCCAAGGGGCGCAGAGCAAATTGCCAACGTCCCATGTCCTCACCCTCAAGGCTCAGTGCATCGAACTGCACGTCCATCACAGGCATGTTAGCCGGATCAACCCTGCCTTCTGCCTGAGCCGCAAAAGACACTTCACCACGCTGCACCGACAACACCATCGGCTTTTCACCGCGTGCTCGATAGCCATCCGGAATCATCAAGGTGCCCGCCAATGTGGGTGCCTCCAAGGCAACTTGCCAGCCGGTGTCCAGCGGCTCTCCCCGCACTGCCGCCTCAGACACTGGAAATCCATACACATCCAAACTGCCGATCTGCATGTCGACAACGGGCCAGTCCATGCCGCTGTCATTGCCTGATTGCTGCAGATAGTCAGTCCAGTCAGCTATTTTCAGCTCCGCCAGCGTACCTTCGATGGTCAAGCCATTGCCCACCGGACGCTGCGCCGCACCGTCGCCGAAGCGAATCCGGCCGGCATGCATATCCGCACCGTCAAGCAGCAAACGGGCCGACAAAAAATCCTGATAACGCAGCAACATATCAGAGCCACTGTCCGTGCCAGTTAGTTCAAGCCGAAAATCCGCCGGGCTGCCTGCCTGTTTGGTAAAGGGCTCTGGCAGATCAACAATCACCTTCTCAAGAGCTGACTCCACCAACAATTTAACTGGCGCACTACGCCGCCACGGCAGTGTCATCAAGCCGGAATAGCCAAACTCCCCGGAGACGGCGCTTAGCCAGCCCAAATCGAGCCAGTTACGCAGCTCCGGGATGTCCACACTACTGCGCCATTTAAGATGGGTACTGCCACCACTAGTCTGCACCACTCCGCTCAAAGGTCGTCCGAAGAGCTGACCGGTAATATCCGGCAATTGCATACCTTCAGCCAGATCAAAACTGAATGGACTAGCTAACTCGCTGACTTGCAACCGACGCTCTTCGGAGTGCAGGCTGACGCCTGCCAGCTTACCCTGTGCACGCACTACCGGGTCCTGAGTATCCGCAGCCAATGGCCAGCTAAGCAGAACTTGCCCCTGATACTGCCCATCAATAACCTGCCAGTCGGCGACCTCGTCCGGCATCTGTTTTGCCAGTGGCGTATCGTGCAGGAGGACGCCGATGCTGTTGGCCGGCCCGTCCAACTGCCCTGACACAATAAGTCTGGGCACTTCATGATCCTGTCGACTTGGAATATCTACCGAGGCGTTGCTAAGCGCAGAGCCAAGCAGCTGACCGCTGACCTGGCGGCCACTGATATGCCGACCATCAATGAGCACCCGCGCCTTCAGCTCAGTAATCAAGGGCCAGTCCGGCAAAAAGCGCAATGTCATATCATCGCTGATGTACTGCATCTGCAGAGTGCGATCCTGCTGTCGGGCCGGGTCGATGACCACCGGCCCCTCATGCAGAAACTGAGCAAGATCGACCGTGCCAGCAACAAACGCTTGATCCAGCCATTCGGCTACTGCCGGGCTTAATTTACCGCGAGGAATATAACGAGCAGCGCCTTCAGCCCGGCCATCTGTCAGCGCCGCCAGCAGGGTTAACTGCGGAATAGTCTCTCGCTGCCAGCGAACTCCAGCCAGCAACTGAGCTCGAGCGTCGTCATTGATAACCTCCAGCCAACCGGTATCCACGGTGAGCTGCTCACCATCATGGCGCCAACGAAATGCACCTTTGGTGGCCGCGCTCAGAGGCTCATCGAACTGAGCGGGCAGACGCAAAGTCAGGCCTGGACTGTCAAGCTGCCCATAGCCAGCATTGGCATCGCCGCTAACCCAGCCAGACAGACCGCTAATGCCGGGTCGTCGCTGATCGGACTGCAAGGAAACACCTTCAAAACGCGCTGACACGGTGTCGATCTCTCGGCCACTGCCGCGCAACGAAAAACGCCGCAGCGTGCCAGCCGGCCGCAAGGCTTCCAGTTGGCCACTAATAGTCAGCCAGAGGTTGTCCTGTCGCCAGGGAAGACGCTGCAACAGGCTACTGAACGGCTCCAGGTCAACATCATGCAGGGCCATCTGCCAGTCCTGCTTGCCAGCCACATTCCAGCCAAGGGTCATGGCGCCAGGCTGCCAGCGGTCCTGCTGATCCGCCAGCACCAGACGGGCCAGCTCCAAGCGATATCCCTCACCGGCACTATCAAGCAAGGCATCGGCACTGAGTCGAGTCAGCTGCCACGGCTCTTGCAGTGGCTCACCACTGAGAGTCAAACCATCAAGCCGAACGCGTAAAGCACTCTGCTCCAGCTCGCCCCCCTGAATGGTCAGCCACCCCTGCATACCCCCGCTGAACTGCTCAGGACGAATCGGCAATGGCCAGCGATGCAGCAGCCAGGGCTCAGCGTTGCGCAGCGACACATCCAGATAGCCCCGACCATTAATCTGCTCGCGCCGATAGGCATCGCCGTTCATGTCGAGGCGCAGGTCAACAAGGATTTCCTCTGCAGCGGAGTGAGCTGTCATAGCCAGACGATGACGTTGCCCGGAGCTCACCATGGCAAGATTCAGCTCGGCGATTTCCAGTGGCTTGGCGCCAGCCATTTCCAACGTGCCGCGCACCTTCTCAATCTGAATACGCTTTTGTCGATAGAGCACTTGCAGAAGTTTTTCGTGTGCTGGCACGGTGGAGTCGGCCGCAGAGCCGAAGGCGTCAATGCCATAAAGCTGCACCCTGCCATCTTCGTCCACCAGAACTCTCACATCGAGACCGCGAATCAGCAACGAACGAGCCCGCAGTGTGCGCCCCAGAAGACTGGGCAGCACATCCACCGTCAGCTCCACCCGCTCAAGCGTTAGCCCGGGATGCTCCGGGTCTGCGCCGGGAAGGTGCACATCATCAAGCACGAATACCGGACTGAGGCCAGACAGATAGCCTGAGAAGCTGCCAATTTCCAGCGGTGTCTGGATGCGAGATTCAATAAGAGTTTCAAGATCAACTCGCCAGGTCGGCACCATGGTGAGCAATTGCTTTGCCACCACCACCCATACGGCAAGCAGCAGAAAACCGCTGGCGGCAAACCACCACAGTCGCTGTCTCAGCCAGTTGGCCGAACGACGCCGCCAACTTATGAGCATTTCAGGTTTCACTAGTTACGCTCACCTTGCTGCCAAATTGGCACCTGTGCCTGCCGCAACAAATGGCCGGTCTCCGCCAGCGGCAAACCAACCACACCGCTATAACTTCCGGACAGATGCTCAACAAATAATGCGCCGAAACCTTGCAGCGCGTAGCTTCCGGCCTTATCCATGGGCTCACCGCTGGACACATAGGCACTGATATCGGCATCAGACAATGTGGCGAAGCGAACCCGTGACTCACTCAGCACATGATCTATACCTGTGTCAGTAATAACTGTGACCGCTGATAGCACCTGATGTTCACGAGCGGAAAGCAACCCCAGCATCTGCCGGGCATGCTCGTCGTTATCTGGCTTGCCAAGAATCTGGCCATCGAATACCACTGAGGTATCTGCGGCCAACAACGCGGCCACACGGCGCTCCTGCTCGGCTAGCCGCTGCCAACCGACGGCGGCCTTTTCGCTGGCCATGCGCCGTACATAGTCTTCCGGGGACTCGCCAGTGTGCGGAGTTTCATCGATTTCCGGGCGCAGTACCTGATGCACCTTTACACCAATGGAGGCCAGCAACTGGGCGCGGCGCGGAGAAGCTGAGGCGAGCCAAAGGCGTCGCATCAGCGCACCAGAAAGCGCTGCCGAACCGTACGCAGCAAGGCATAGACAGGACGCCACAACAGGGCACTGGCAATCGCACCAAGCTGCATCAGCAGCGGGCTATGGTGGGCACGCCCGGCGGCATCCTGGACCAAATAGGAAGCCATGATGGATACGCCCACCAACAGGAATATGACCAGGCTCTGCTGCATCGGTGGAAAAACGCGTAACCGCTTGTAGGTCGCTTGAGCCAGCCATGCGACCACCGCCAAAGCCAGTGCATGTTGACCAAGTACCGCGCCAACCAGCACATCCTGAAACAGGCCTGTGAAAAATCCCCAAAACACACCGACCCGGTATGGCAAGGCAATAACCCAATAGACCAAGACCAGAGTCAGCCATTCCGGGCGGAAGAAACGAACAGGCTCAGGCCAGGGCAGCAATGACACCCATGCGGCAATCAGGATGGTCAGGACGATGACGCCGCTGCCGGCGGGCTTCGTATCACGGCCCATCGATACCGCCCTGCGGCGCTGGCGCCACTGACTGAGGCGCACCCGCCACCAGCAAGACATGGCTGGCACGATCAATCCATGCTGCCGGTCGGGCCTCAACCGTCATAAACGGCTGGCCAGGCTCATGATTAATCGAAACCACCGTGGCAACTGGATAGCCCGCCGGATAACGTCGCCCCAATCCGGTACTAACCAGCAGGTCTCCCTCGGCAATATCTGCACTGTCCGGTACATACAGTAAACTCAAGCGATCCGGGTGGCCGGTGCCTGCCAGAATTGAGCGCACACCACTGCGATTCACCTTGACCGACAAGGCATGCATAGCATCCGTGATCAACAGCACCCGGGAGCTGACGGCACCCACTTCAACAACCTGACCAATCAGGCCGTGTGCATCCAGTACCGCCTGCCCTTTGAACAGGCCTGCATCAGTACCCTTATTGAGAATCAACTCGTGGCGGTTAGGATCCGCCTCAATGCCAATGATCTCCGCCACAAGAACCCGGGCATCCAGATTCGCTGAAGAGTTCAACAGCTCGCGCAGCCGGACATTCTCTGCCTCAAGCACAGCCAATCGTTGAGAGCGCTGCTCCAGTACTAACAACTGCCGATCCAAGCGTTCATTCTCTTCTAGCAACTCGGAGCGTGAGCGTGCCTGACTACGAATCCCGGCCAGCAAATTGCCCGGCAGGTTGGCCAGATAATGAATGGGTCCGGTGACAAAGCTGACCGGATAACGCACGGTGTCGCCCCAGGGGCTACGCTGGTCAACAAGAATCAGGATAGTGGATAGCACGATAGCCGCCAGCAGGCGGTAACCGGAACGACCACTGTTGTCGGAGAACAGACCGGCGATGACGGGCCTCCGCGGCAGCCGGGCGGGCGCCCGGTCAGATGCTGGTGATCAGGTCGAGACCACGGGTATCCATGATCTCCAGTGCTTTACCACCGCCACGGGCGACACAGGTCAGCGGGTCATCGGCAACGATCACCGACAGGCCAGTTTCTTCAGCCAGCAGCTTGTCGATGTCACGCAGCAGCGCACCACCACCCGTCAGCACCATGCCGCTATCAGCGATATCCGAGGCCAGTTCCGGCGGCGATGCTTCAAGGGCATTTTTCACACCATTGACGATGGCCGACAGCGGCTCGCGCAGGGCTTCCAGAATTTCTTCACTATTCAGGGTGAACTGACGAGGCACACCTTCCGCAAGGTTGCGACCGCGCACATCGATCTCCAGCAGCTCTCCGCCAGGGAACGCGCAACCAATTTCCTGCTTGATACGCTCGGCAGTAGACTCACCAATCAGGCTGCCGTATTCCTTGCGGACAAAGGCAACGATGGCTTCATCAAACTTGTCGCCACCAATACGCAAGGACTGCGAGTAGACAATACCGTTGAGGGAAATAATGGCGATCTCGGTGGTACCACCCCCAATATCCACCACCATAGAGCCCTTCGCCTCATGCACCGGCAGCTCTGCACCGATGGCCGCAGCCATCGGCTCCTCAATCAGAAACACCTCCCGGGCACCCGCACCGTAGGCAGAATCCAGAATCGCCTTGCGCTCTACCTGAGTCGACTGGCACGGCACACACACCAGAACCCGAGGCGCCGGCGGGAAAAAGCCGGTTTCATGCACTTTCTTGATGAAGTACTGCAGCATCTTTTCAGTAACTTCAAAGTCCGCAATAACGCCATCCTTCATGGGCCGGATGGCGGTGATGTTACCCGGGGTACGCCCGAGCATCCGTTTTGCCTCAGTACCCACGGCGGCGACGCTCTTCTGCGCCCCCTGATGCCGGATCGCCACCACCGACGGCTCATCCAGCACAATACCCCGGCCACGCACATAGATAAGGGTGTTGGCAGTACCAAGGTCGATAGACAGATCAGTGGAGAACATCCCGCGGATGCGTTTGAAGAAAGACATGGCTGGGCAGATTCCTGATTTTCAAGCGAAAGACGGGTAGTCCCGCCATAATCGCGCAACTCTAGCAATGGCATGGGGATTCGGCAAGCAAACAGGGCCCCAAGGGGTGCCGGGCAGATCGCAGATATGGTAGTTTTGCCGCCTTTCCCGCCCCTGCCGGAGACCCTCATGGCAATTGATCAGGACACTGTGCTGAAAGTGGCCCATCTGGCCCGCCTGCATGTCAGCGCCGAACAGAGTCAGGCCCTTGCTGGCCGATTGAGCGATATTCTCAATATGGTGGACGAACTGCAGCAAGCCGAGGTCGACAATATCACCCCGCTGGCCCACCCCCTGGATGTCAGCCAACCGCTGCGTGAGGACCTTGTCCAGCCCGCAGATCTACGCGACCGCGTGCTACCACTTGCGCCGGCCAGTGAAGGCAACTGTTTCCTCGTACCACGGGTGATCGAATGACCCTGCATAAACATACTCTGACCGAACTGAAGGCACTGCTAGATGGCGGCAAGGTTTCAGCCCGCGAGCTAACTGATACTTTTCTGGCCCGCATAGAGTCACTGGACGGCGAACTGAACAGCTTTGTTACGGTCACCACCGAGCAGGCACGCCTTGAAGCCGATGCCGCTGATGCGGCGCGCAGCAAAGGCGAAGCCGGCTTACTCAATGGCCTGCCAATTGCTCATAAAGATATCTTTTGCACTGACGGGGTACGCACCTCCTGCGGCTCGCGCATGCTGGACAATTTCATTTCACCCTATGACGCAACAGTGGTGAAAAAAATGCGCGCCGCCGGTGCCATCATGCTGGGCAAAACCAACATGGACGAGTTCGCAATGGGCTCCTCCAATGAAACAAGTTTTTATGGCCCGGTAAAAAATCCGTGGGACTTATCCCGCGTTCCGGGCGGCTCCTCCGGTGGCTCCGCTGCCGCGGTAGCCGCACGCCTGGCACCAGCAGCCACCGGCACCGATACCGGCGGATCCATTCGCCAACCGGCGGCGCTGACCGGCATTACTGGCCTTAAACCCACCTATGGCACCGTATCCCGGTGGGGCATGATCGCTTTTGCCTCAAGCCTTGATCAGGCTGGGCCAATGGCACAGAGCGCTGCGGATTGCGCCTTGATGTTGCAAACCATGGTTGGCCATGACGTCAAGGACTCCACTAGTCTGGATCGCACTGCGGATGATTATCTCGCCGATCTCGACAAACCACTGGCCGGCCTCACCGTCGGTTTGCCGGAAGAATTCTTCCCCGCATCGCTGGACGGCCGCATTGCCGAGTTGACCAGAGAAACAGCGCGGGAACTAGAGCGCCAAGGCGCCAAGGTGGTCAGCGTATCGCTGCCGAGCGTGAAACTTTCCGTACCAGCTTATTATGTAATTGCACCAGCTGAAGCATCATCAAACCTGTCCCGTTTTGATGGCGTTCGCTACGGCTATCGTTGTCAGGATCCGGTCGACTTGATGGATCTTTACAAGCGCTCGCGCAGCGAAGGATTTGGCGACGAAGTGCAACGCCGCATTCTCGTCGGCACCTATGCGCTGTCCCATGGTTACTACGATGCCTACTACTTGCGTGCGCAAAAGGTACGACGCTTGATCAGCGATGATTTCGCCCGGGCATTTGAAAAGGCGGATGTCATTCTCGGCCCAACTTCCCCGGAAGTCGCCTTCCAGCTAGGGGCCAAGAAAGATGATCCAGTGACCATGTATATGGCCGACGTATTCACTATTGCGGTTAACCTTGCTGGCCTGCCCGCACTTTCGATGCCCGGCGGCGCGATTGACGGCCTACCGGTCGGCGTGCAGCTGATTGGTAACTACTTTCGTGAAGGACAGATTCTTAACGTGGCCCACCGCTACCAACAGGCCACTGACTGGCACCGTCAGGCTCCGGCCTTCGGAGGTGACAAATGAGCGCCTGGGAAACCGTAATTGGCCTTGAAATTCACGTTCAGCTAGCCACTAAAACCAAGATCTTCTCCTCCGCCAGCACCGCAGTTGGTGCCGAGCCGAACAGTCATGCCTCGCTGGTCGATCTGGCCATGCCCGGCACCCTGCCGGTACTAAACCGTGAAGCGGTAAATATGGCCGTAAAGTTTGGCTTGGCGGTGGGCGCGGAGATTAATCGCCACTCTGCTTTTGAGCGTAAGAATTACTTCTATCCAGACCTCCCCAAGGGCTACCAGACCACACAGCTGGCAGAACCAATCGTTGGCGCTGGCAGCGTAGAACTGATACTGGATGACGGCAGCCGCAAGACCGTGCGCATCCATCACGCTCATCTGGAGGAGGATGCCGGCAAATCACTGCATGAAGACTTCCATGGAATGACCGGCATTGACCTGAACCGTGCCGGGACACCGCTGATTGAGGTGGTCACCGAGCCAGATATGCGCAGCGCCGAAGAAGCCGTGGCTTTTGCCCGCGCACTTCACAGCCTGGTTACTGCAATTGGCATCTGTGATGGCGAAATGTCTCAGGGCTCGCTGCGCTTCGACGTCAACGTCTCGGTGCGGCGCAAAGGCGAGGAAAAGCTTGGCACCCGCACCGAAACAAAAAACCTGAATTCGTTCCGCTTTATGGAAATGGCGATCAAGAAAGAAGTGGAACGGCAGATCGATATTCTTGAAGACGGTGGCAGCATCACTCAGGAAACGCGTCTTTTTAACGGCGACACCGGCGTATCGCGGTCCATGCGAAGCAAAGAAGACGCCAACGATTATCGCTACTTTCCGTGCCCCGATTTATTGCCGGTAATGCTTAGCGAGGAACAAATTATCGAGTTGAAAAACTCCCTGCCGGAGTTGCCCGCTCAACGTCTCGGACGCTTTGCCCAACAGTACAGCTTGTCCGATTACGATGCTCGCATACTGTCATCTGATCTTGCCACCAGTGACTATTTTGAGGCTGTGGCAGAACTCAGCGGCGACGCCAAGCTAGCGGCCAACTGGATTATGGGCGAGCTCACCGCCAGATTGAATGCTGAAGAAAAATCCATTAGCGAATGCCCCATGTCCGCGCCAGACTTGGCCGAACTAATTGCTCGCCTTAAGGACAACACAATCAGCTCCAAGATCGCCAAGCAGGTTTTCGAGGCATGTTGGAATGGTGAGGGCAGCCCTGATCAGGTTATCGAAGCTCGTGGCCTGAAGCAGGTCTCCGATAGTGGCGAGCTGCAAAAGATGGTTAACAAGATCATTGCCGAAAACGCCACACAGGCTGAAGCCTATCGTGCTGCCGACGAGGCCAAGCGGAAGAAAATGTTTGGCTTTTTCGTCGGCCAGGCAATGAAGGCCTCGCAGGGAAAGGCCAACCCTCAGCAGATTAATGAGCTGCTTATGAAGGCGCTCAACAGCTAGAATTTAGCTGCGCCATGAGCCGTTCCTACATCGGGAGAATCATTATGGAAACGCTGCGCAACCGGGTAACGGTAGAGTTTCGGGAGCATTTGGCTATTGTCAGCCTGAACCGAGCGGAGAAGTATAACGGACTTGATCTGGACATGATGTATGCCCTGATTGACGCCGCCAAATTAATCCGCAGAAAACGTGAAGTGCGTGCCGTGATTCTGCGTGGCGATGGCAAGGCATTTTGCGCCGGCCTGGACTTTGCCACGGTAATGCGCAAACCGATTGCCATTGCCCGCGCTTTTCTGCCATGGCTGCGCAAGGATAATGTATTTCAGCGCATGTGCCTGATTTGGCGAGACTTGCCAGTACCGGTTATTGCCGTAACCCATGGCTACTGTTTTGGCGGCGGCATGCAGCTCGTTCTGGCTTGCGACTTCCGCTTCAGCACCCCGGACTGCCAGTTCTCGATCATGGAAATCAAGTGGGGCCTGATCCCTGACATGAGCGCCTCCGTAACCCTGCGAGATCTGCTACCCGCCGATGTCGCCATGGAGCTAACCATGACCGGACGCATTGTCGAAGCAAAAGAAGCACTTGAGCTTCACCTTATCAGCCGTATTGACGAGCAGCCGATGCTTGCCGCCGAACAACTTGCAGCTGCCATTGCGGAACGCTCTCCAGACGCCATCAGCGCCGCCAAGGCCCTGTTTCGCAGCACGCGGCATAGCAGCGAACGACGCGCCCTGGCTCGGGAAAGAAGACTACAGCTGGGCCTGCTTTTGGGTAGCAACCAGCGTGAAGCCATGAAGGCTAACTTCGAAAAACGCCCTCCCGCATTCCGCCAGCGCTAGGCCCACGGGAATTGTGAAAATGTGACCTGCCCCACAGGTGAGCATGTCGCAACGCGATCTGGTCGTCTGTCTTGGGCAGCGCATTTAAGTCATAATCGGGGCACTCTCCAGTCACGGAGTTTCCGCCACGGAGCCAGTATCACAATGATTTCGCTCGCCGAACCCACTCCAGGCTTTTCCGCATTGATGCGGCAGTACAAACGCCTTGTTAATGACTTGCTGGAGAGCCTGACATTGACACCGGAAAGCATCTCTCTGAGCCCCAGCAATGATTTGCTGAAATCGGGCATATCGGCGGGTAAGACCTATCTGGTCAAGACCGGCATGGTCGGAGTGCGATCCATGGGCCGCCGCCTTTTCACTTGGGATGAGGGCGATCTGATTCTTCCTGACGCCGCGCCAGATGCCCCTGACAGTATGCAGTATGTGTCGGAAGGACCGGTTATTTTGCACAGTTTCGACACGCTGGAATTGGTGCGGGGCGCTCTGGCTTCAGCGGAAACTGCTCGCCTGTGGACTCGTCTGCTGATGACTCAGCAATCCATTTTGCTGCGCTTGCTTGCGTCCCAGTCGGATGCCGACACCCAGACCACACCGGGGTTCGCCTACTATCAACCGGGCGATGTGATTATTGGCCAGGGTGACAAGCCTGACTATGTCTTTAGCCTGTTTGAAGGGACTGCCGATGTAATTGTCGACGATGTGGTGGTTGGCGACGTGAGCGAAGGCGAGGTCCTTGGCGCTCTGGCGGTGTTGACCCACTCCCCGCGCTCGGCAACCGTTCGCGCCCGAACACGCTGCTCGGTGGTTAAGGTGCCAAAGGATCAGTTTAAAACCCTGATTCGCAGCAATCCGACCATGATCCACGGCCTGATGACAGACATGGCAAAACAGATCAAGAAGCTTAATGAGAAGGTGGTGCAGCTGTCAGGTGCAGGAGCTCACTGAGCCACTGAAGAGCATCACACTGACCGGCGCAATATGAACCAAAGCAGGGCCACCGCACCACCGGCGGCAACCACCAGCAACAGCCCGGTCACCCACCAGCCCCAATGACCACGATGAGCAGCAGCCGTGGCAAGCGCCGGCTGGTTAGATTCGGTCTGCGCGGCAGACTGGGCAGCCTCAATATCCTTGTCGGTAACAGGTTTCATGGCCGGCTGAGTATCATCCTCAGCAGGCAACGCCTGATCTATTTCCGGCACCGCCTCACCGGTCCAGGCGCAGACTAGCTCGCGGCGACAGCGGCGAAACTCTGCGGGGCCGATGGCACCTTCGGCGAAGGACTCCGTCAACGCCAACAGGTCGCGGTTGATGCCCTCCGAGGCCGATTTCATGATGCCTCCGGTTCAATCACAATCACGGAAACATTATCCCGGGCGCCATGATGAATCGCTTGATCAATCAACGACTGGGCGCACTGCTCAACTCCGCCCTGACCAAGAGTCTGGGTAATCTCTTCGCGGGAGAGTTCGTTGTAAAGCCCATCACTGCATAGTAAAAAGCGATCACCGGGCAGAATATCAAACATCACCACGTCAACCACCAAGGCAGCGGCTCCGCCGACGGCACGGGTAATCACATTGGCATTGGGGTGGGAGTCCGCCTCCTCCTCTGACAGAACGCCGGCATCAACCAGCCGCTGAACCTGACTATGGTCACGGGATAGCGGTTCCAAACTACCCTCACGCAGACGGTATAACCGCGAATCTCCCGCCCACACGCAGGCCCCGTAGCCCTTACCGGCAAGCATCGCCACCACCGTGGAGCCCATTGTCCGACCCGAGAACTCCTTGCCCGCATGGTCACGCATAGCAGCGTTGACCGCAACGAGGGCTGCCTCGACGGCATCAACAAAAAGGCTGAAATTATCAGGCCGCTTAACCGACGCAAGGGCATCAATCACCATACGGCTGGCTACATCACCTGCTTCATGGCCGCCCATTCCATCAGCCACTGCCCAAAGAGCGATGCCCGGTACGGCAACCACTGCATCTTCGTTATGTTTGCGCCGAACACCCTGATCAGTCAGAGCGCAAAAATGCCAGTCCGCCACAATTCCCCCGCGGGTTATTTGTTTTCTTCCGTGGCATGAACCTCACTGCGCCTCTGCTTAGCGGGCGCCACAAGGCGTCAACGGGACAACCTTAGCGCACCCGCCGCAACAGCACCACTCCCGCCACCAGACAAATTATCGCCGGCGCCAGTGCCGCCCACATCGGCGACGCGTCGAACACCAGGCTCATATGGCCAAAGAACTGTTGCCCATAATGAAACACCAGGCCAGCTAGAATGCCAGCGGTCATGCGCAAGCCCATGCTGACCTGACGCAATGGCCCGAAGATAAACGATACGGCAATCATCACCATGCCCAAAACACCCAGCGGCTGAGCCAGCTTTTGCCAGAATACCAACATATATTCACCCGCATGGATGCCTTGCTGCTGCAGATAACGGGCATATTCGTAAATCTTGCTAACCGCCAAGTGCTCCGGTTGAAGCACGATCACCGAAAGCACATCAGGGGTCAGCTGAATATCCCACTGGCCACTATCTTCCGCCCAGGCTTCAATATGGTCATCAAACAGCCTGCTGCCGCGCACACCCTCCAGCGACCATTTATTGCCCTGATAGATAGCCCGACTAATAAATCGGGTTTCCACCAACTGGTGAGTCTCATCCAGACGATAGCGGGTTACGCCATGTAACACCCCGTTTGGCTCTACCGCACTGATATGGATAAACTCGTTTCCCTCCCGATGCCAAAGACCGGACTGACCTCCCAGCGCCACTCCACCGGTTTCAGCCAAGGATCGATTACTTCGAGCGATCTGTTCAGTATGTGGCGAAATATACTCCGCCACGAATAAACCGATCAGCAACAACAGAATCGTTGGCCGCAGCACCATCCAGGTAATCCTCCCGGTGGATACTCCCGCTGCACGCATAACCGTCAGCTCGCCGCTATTCGCCAACAACCCCAAGCCCGCCAACGCGCCGAGCAAAATCGCCATCGGTAAAAACTCGGCCAAACGTCTGGGCAAAGTGGTCACCACAAACTGCAGCGCCTGCAGAATCTGGTATTCGTTACGCAGGGACTCCAACTCGAATACAAAACTAAAAAGACCATCAAGCAGCATCAGGATTGCGATGATCAGCAGCACAGGAATCATGACCGCGCGCCATATGTAGCGGCGAAGCAACCTCATGCAGACCTCCGCCGCAGATCAGCCAGCCACAGGCGCAAACAGTGCTCGTTAAGCAACAGAACCACCGCCGCAAACGCAACAACATGGACCAGATACATATTGTCCTGCCAGCCAATTTCATCAATTTGCATCTTTGCCAGCCGGCTGCGCATTACCAGCAGCAAACCTACATAACCCAAGTAAAACAGCAGTGCCGGCGCCAACCGATTAAATTGCCCCTGACGAGGACTGACCTGACTCAGGGGCACCGCGGCAATCAGCATCATCGGCACCAACAGCACTAGCGAAATGCGCCACTGCAACTCTGCCCGGGCGTCCGCACCGGGTAACACCATTAACTCCATGGTGGGCAGACTGCGCACCTTCGGTGGCTTGGCGACGGTGCGCTCTTCCCCGATCTTGACCATCGCCTCGCTGAACTCCACTCGCCGATAATCGGGGTCTCCCGGCGCACCCTGATATTGAAAACCCTCTTCCAGATAGAGATAGGCCAAGCCATCTCTCTCAACCACCCGGCCACGACCAGCCATAACCGTAAGCAATGACCCTGGACTGTCATCACTGGCATAACGAAAGTCTGATATAAAAATATTCTCAAGGGCTTCTTCTTCACGATTGAGAGACTCAGCGTATGCAGTACGCATCCCGAGCTTGTCTCCGCGGGAGTGGAATCGCCCGGGAGTCAGTAGCTCCAGCACCGACCTGCCGCGCTGCTCCTCCAGCACCCTGGCCACTTCCGTCTCGCCATAGGGAGTGACATACAGGCCAAACAGGCCAACCACAAAAGTGGTCACCAACATGGGCGCGATCAAGCCACGAACAATCCCTGACTGACCTATACCACCAGAGCGCAGTACCGCCATCTCGCTGTCCGAGTACATCCGCCCAAGCACCAGCAAAATCGAAATAAAGACACTAAGCGGCAAAATAAGCTGGAGAAATTCGGGCATCCGGTAGAGGATCACGGCAAACAACACATCGGCGGATATTTCACCAGTGGCAGCACTAGCCAGATACTTGATAAAGCGGCCGCTGACCAGCACCATCATCAGCACGACGGTTACCACTATGGTGGTCGTAAGTAGCTGCCGATTAATGTACCGGTGAAGAATCAAAACCTGTCCCGCCCTGTCGAAGTGACGGGCATTGTAACCCAGGAGTTCCCATGGAGTACGCCATCAGCGGCAAGAAGGTCTCTGCCCTGAAAACCGACTGCCTGATTCTGGCAGTCGATGAAAAAGCCACCCTGCTGCCGGCTGACCTGCCCGCTGGCACGTCCAGCCAGATCAGGCAGTTAATCAAGGACCGTGACTTCAGCGGAAAAAAGAACCAGACGCTGCTCGTCTCCCAGCCCACTGACCTGCCAGCCAAACGCTTGCTGCTGGTTGGCACAGGCGACTTGCCGCTAGCGCCAGGGGCCTTTATCAAGATGCTCAGCAGCGCCGTGCAGGCGCTAAAAGCCAGCGGTAGCCGCAATGCCGCCTGGTTGCTCAACGACACACTGGTGCGGGATCAGGATGTGCTTTGGCAGGTTCGCGAAGGCACGCGCGCAGTGGATGAAGCGCTATACCGATTTGACCAATACCGGAGTAAACCGGCCACTGGCTCCCCGCTCACCAACTTTACCTTTATCGGCGAAGGCTCCAAGGCAGCGCTTCAGGAAGCGCTGCGTCAGGGACAGGCGGTCGCCGCCGGCGTCACCCTTTGCCGAGATCTTGGCAACCAGCCACCAAACCAGTGCTACCCGGCCTACCTGACTGAGCAGGCACGAACGCTGGCCAAACAGTACCCGGCACTCAAAGTGTCGGTAATCTCCGAAGCTCAGGCGGAGAAAATGGGCATGGGAGCGTTCTGCGCTGTAGCTCGAGGCAGTGAGCGCGAAGGCCAAATCATTATCATGGAATACAAAGGCGCTAAAGGCGCACCAGTGGCATTAGTCGGCAAGGCCGTAACTTTCGACACCGGCGGCATCTCGCTAAAACCGGGGGCCGGCATGGACGAGATGAAATACGACATGGGCGGCGGAGCCAGCGTATTCGGCGCAGTAAAAGCTGTCTGCGAGCTGAGCCTGCCAATTCACTTGGTCGCCGTAGTCGCCGCAGCAGAAAACATGCCCGATGGCCGCGCCTCCCGTCCGGGCGACATCGTTACCAGTCTGTCTGGCCAAACCGTTGAGATTCTCAATACCGACGCAGAGGGCCGACTAGTGCTGTGCGACGCTCTGACTTGGGTACAGCAGAAGCACAAACCTCATACGGTCATTGATATCGCCACCCTGACCGGCGCCTGCGTGGTTGCCCTGGGCAGCCACGCTCAGGCGGTCTACGCCAATGACCATGAGTTGGCCAAGGCCCTGCTCGATGCTGGCGACGATTCCATGGACAGAGGATGGCCCATGCCGCTGTGGGATGACTATCAGGAGCAACTGGATAGCCCATTTGCGGATATGGCCAATATCGGCGGCCCAAAGGCCGGCTCGATTACCGCCGCGTGCTTTCTATCCCGATTTACCAAAGAGGTGAAGTGGGCCCATCTGGATATCGCTGGAACCGCATGGATAAGCGCCGGCAAACAAAAGGGGGCTACCGGCCGCCCGGTGCCCATGCTCACCCGCTACCTGATGGATCTGGCCAGCAGCTAAGCTGCCATACCCAGCGGAAATGCCCCTCTGGCATTCCCGCTGGGATCGCGGCACCCTGTACAAAGCAATGTACTCCAGCAAAACGAGAATCCGGCATGACTGATCAACGCAAGCCTCCCGGCAAGCCCTCTCCCAAGGCCCTGCTTGATGAGCTGACTTCTATTCAGTCACTTCTCGGTGATGCGGACAAAGATGTCGAGCCGTCTTCGCTTCTTGATGATGATGTGCCACTACTTGACCCAGCCGAAGCGGATATCGATGAGGGTGGCGACCACCACCAACAGATTTCCCTGCTTGACGGGCCAGAAAGACCGGAACCACTCAACAAGGCCCTGCTGGAAAGAGAAAATCCATTCCTGCCACGCAAAGTTATGGCCGTGCAACCTCCGCCAACAGCAAAGCCTGCACCAGCACCTGACAGCATTGATGAAGCCCGACTGCACGCACTGGCGGATGAAGTATTGGCCGACTGGATGCCGAAAATCGAACAGGACTTGCGCAATCGCCTGTTAGCACTGCTGCGAAAACCATCCTGAGTCAGCCAGCAATTTCCCCGCTGCTTCGGTATAATCTCTGGCCTTGTGACAATCGACACGCCGGGAATTTTCATGGACAAGACCTACCAACCTGACGCCATTGAGCGGCGCTGGTATGAGCATTGGGAAAAAGCTGGTTACTTCGCTCCACAAGGCGAGGGCAAGCCCTACTGCATCATGATTCCTCCGCCGAACGTCACTGGCTCTCTTCATATGGGCCACGGCTTCAACAACGCGATCATGGATACACTGATCCGCTATCACCGCATGAAGGGGCAACGGGCCCTGTGGCAAATGGGCACCGACCATGCCGGCATTGCCACCCAGATGGTGGTAGAGCGCAAGCTGGCCGCTGAGGGCGAGTCACGCCACAGCCTTGGCCGGGAAAAATTTCTGGAGAAAGTCTGGCAATGGAAAGCTGAGTCCGGCGGCACCATCGGGCGCCAGCTGCGTCGCATTGGCTCATCACTGGACTGGTCGAGAGAACGCTTCACCATGGACGAGGGACTGTCCCGAGCAGTTCAAACAGCATTTATTCGCCTGTTTGATGAAGGGCTGATCTACCGTGGCAAGCGACTGGTCAACTGGGATCCCCAGTTCCACACTGCAATTTCCGACCTGGAAGTGGAAAACAAGGAAGAGGCCGGTCATATGTGGCACTTCCGCTATCCGTTAAGCGACGGCTCAGGCCATCTGGTGGTCGCCACCACACGCCCTGAAACCATGCTTGGTGATACAGCCGTTGCCGTGCACCCGGAAGATCCACGCTACCGCGATTTAATTGGCAAAACGATCCGCCTGCCACTGACCGATCGTGAAATCCCGATCATCGGTGATGACTATGTCGACCCAGACTTCGGCTCCGGCTGCGTCAAAATCACCCCGGCACATGATTTCAATGATTACGAAGTTGGTAAGCGTCATAACCTGCCAATGATCAACATCATGACCCGCGACGCCAGCCTGAATGATCAGGTCCCCGAGGCATACCGTGGACTTGACCGGTTTATTGCTCGCAAAAAAGTGGTTGATGATCTCGACGGGCTCGGCCTGCTGGAGAAGATTGATGACCACAAGTTAATGGTGCCACGAGGCGACCGTTCTGGAGCGGTAATCGAACCGTTCCTGACAGACCAATGGTTTGTCGCCATTGCCTCGTTAGCTGACCCCGCCATCAAGGCAGTCGAAAGTGGACAGATTCAGTTTGTTCCAAAGCAGTACGAGAACATGTACTTCTCGTGGATGAGGGACATTCAGGACTGGTGTATTTCACGGCAGCTGTGGTGGGGGCATCGAATCCCGGCTTGGTACGATGACGCCGGGAATATCTATGTTGGTGAGAATGAGGCTGCGGTTCGGCAGAAGTACTCTCTGGATGAGCGCACTCTGCATCAGGACGACGATGTTCTTGATACGTGGTTCAGCTCTGCCCTGTGGACATTCTCAACGCTAGGCTGGCCGGACAATACCGAAGAGCTGAAGTTATTTCACCCTACGGATGTATTGGTGACTGGCTTCGACATCATTTTCTTCTGGGTTGCGCGGATGATCATGATGACACTGAAGTTTACAGGTCAGGTTCCTTTCAAAACGGTGTATGTACATGGACTTGTGCGCGATGCCGAAGGCCAGAAGATGTCGAAGTCGAAAGGCAATGTCCTTGACCCGCTCGACCTGATCGATGGCATCTCTCTACAGTCGCTAGTGGAAAAGCGCACCAATGGTCTGATGCAGCCACAGATGGCCCAAAAGATTGATAAGCGTACCCGCAAGGAATTCCCTGACGGCATCCAAAGTTATGGCACTGATGCGCTGCGCTTTACTTTCCTGTCACTGGCTTCTACTGGACGCGACATCAAGTGGGACATGGGCCGCATTGAAGGCTACCGTAACTTCTGCAACAAGATCTGGAACGCAGCACGATATGTGATGATGAATACGGAGGATCAGGATTGCGGTTTGGATCCTGCCGACGAGGTTAGTTTATCACTGGCGGACCGCTGGATCATTTCCGCCCTCCAGCGTGCCGAACAGGAAATCATGGACGCGCTAGAACAGTTCCGCTTCGACCAGGCATCCCACGCAGCTTACGAATTCATCTGGAACGAGTACTGCGACTGGTACCTTGAGCTGTCCAAACCGGTGCTTTATGGCGACGAATACAGCGATGCGGAGAAGCGCGGCACCCGACGCACTCTGGTTCGAGTGCTAGAAAGCATTCTCCGCCTCGCGCATCCATTTATGCCGTTTATCACCGAGGAAATCTGGCAACGAATCGCACCGCTTGCTGGCGTTCAAGGTGAGACTATCATGCTCGCCCCCTTCCCGGCGCCGGAGCAGGATAAACTGGACAGCATCGCCGAAGCAGACACTGAGTGGCTCAAAGATGTGATCACCGCAATCCGGAATATCCGCGGGGAGATGCGCATTCCTCCGGGAAAGGCATTGCCGCTCTATCTGCATAATGGTGATGAACAAGATCTTCGCCGTCTTAACGAAAACCGTAATTTTCTTTCAAAACTGGCCAAACTGGAAAACATTGTCTGGTTGTCCCCAGAGCAGTCCGCTCCACCCTCCGTCACCCAGCTTGTTGGACGCATGGAGATTTTGGTGCCGATGGCCGGTCTTATAGATAAGGCCGCAGAACTTGATCGCCTCGGCAAAGAAATACAGAAGCTGAAGCAGGAAGTAAGCCGCGCCGATGAACGACTGAAGAATCCTGGCTTTACGGACCGGGCCCCGGCGGATGTGGTCGCCAAAGAGCGCGACAAGCTCAATGAGTATCGCTCCCAACTGGCCAAGCTGGAAGAGCAAGCGGAAAAAATAAAGTACTTGTAAGGGGGCGGACCCCAGCACCTCACGGAGCACTGCCATGACAAAGGTCGACCATAGACGCAGCCGGATTCTAACTGCTGCTCAAGAGGTCTTTGCTGAGCATGGCTTTCGCTCCGCCGATGTAAAAACCATCGCTGAACGCGCAGGCGTCGGCAAAGCTACTATCTATAAGTTCTTTGACTCAAAAGAGTCGCTACTGCTGACCATTGTTGAGGAAAATCTTAACCACATCCGTGATATTGCGCTTAAACAGCTAATCAGCAACAAACCGCCGCTGGAGCGATTGCGGGGAGTATGCATAGACATCGCCCGATTTCTTTCAGGCAACAGGGAATTCAGCCGGGTTCTTATTCAGGAGGCCGGCGAGTTTGCTGGAGACATCCAGCGCCAGCACTTTGCCCTTATGGAGCAGTATCTACCTTTGGCAGAGGTCTTTTTTAATGAGATGAGAAAGGACGGCTATTTCACCGCTTTGGAAACCCGCGCCACAATGCAGCTAATGGTGAATGTTCTGATCGGCACCACCTATACCTGGGCTCTAACCGGCAATGGTGATATGGAAGAACAGGCACTACTGTATATGGATGTGTTGATTCAGGGACTTAAGAAAACGACCTGATGTTCATTTATGCCGATGGCTGGACAGCAAGCTTCGACCAGTCCGCTTGGCCGGACAACACCGCCTCTGCAATACCCGTCATAATCTGTTTATAGCGGGCAATCGTCTCAGCAGAGCAATCGGTGTCGTTGAGAAGATAGAGAGAATAACTTTCCAGCGTCCAGATCAGGGTCAGATAAACCAGCTCATCCAACTCACGTCCAGTTACCCGTAGCATCTCCGACTTCATTACCCCTGCCACAGCCTTATAGGCTGTCGCCCGATGAGGAGCCAATACGGAATCCGCACGACGCGCCTCCTCCATCATCAGCCGAATGATCGGCCCAAGACTCAGGTGATAGTCAAAGTAGATATTACAACTATTCCGGATGACCTCCTGAACCGACCGAGATCGCTCCGCCTCCCGGCGAAACCTGAGAATCATGTTCTCTATCGATATCTGGTAGATACTTTCCAATACATCGAACTTATTGCGGAAATATTTGTAAAAAGTTCGTCTGGAAATAGACGCCGCATCGAGAAGATCCTGAACCGTGGTTCGCTCCAGTCCGCGGCGGGAAAATACCGCAATGGAGTGAATCAGAATCTCCGTCCTGGCATGGGCCCGCCCTGCGGGGCCATCATCTCGCTGGGCGCTGAGTACCCGGTTAATAATCTCCCGGATAGCATCCAACTCGTAGGGACTGGTTGCGGAAGTCATGGATGAACACCGTGTTTACCTTTCCAAGAAGGTTACCCTGAGTCAGCAGATGAGTAAACACGGCGTAACCCTTTTGTGGGCTTAGCCTTCAGGCCGGCATAACGGAACAGCGTATGCCCACCGCCTTACGGCGCGCCCAGACCTTCTCATGAAAGTGGTAGGCAATGGTGTTAACCATCGGCTCTACCATCGCCACGGCACCACCGATAATCATATCTCCCGTCATCATCCAAACCACAAGGAATGCGACGCCCACGTGCATGATACCGAACGAAATAGTCTTGCTCATGACCTGCTCCTGCTGACCTCTCTATGACGCCCTAACCGGCAAGCCAAGAATAAAGAACGCATGAGGATAGAAAAAGGCAATTATATGAATACATCTAAGTGCAAAAAACTATTACTTGATGCCGCTAATCAACAGCGACGGCAGGGAGGCTTTTAGCGCAAGCCAGAGTAAAGCCCTAAATAAAAAACCCCCGTCGCTTTCGCGACGGGGGTTTCTTTATTTAAGTGCCTGACGATGACCTACTCTCACATGGCGAATGCCACACTACCATCGGCGATGCTTCGTTTCACTTCTGAGTTCGGGATGGGATCAGGT
>NZ_JAFMPS010000019.1 GCF_020667895.1 Alcanivorax sp. 1008 | reverse complement strand
GCCAAGATCGGCTGGCAGGACGGCCGGGACATCTGGTATCACGAGGCGCTGATGCAAGCCGATGGCAACTGTGCAGCGGAGCCCATGGCGGCCGAGGACCCACTTTTTATTCTTTATACCTCAGGCTGTACGCGCAAGCATACATTGGCCGGAAAATGAAAGCATAAGTTGTCCCGGCCCCTAAAAAAAAAGGCTTCATTGTAAGTGTGTGCTTACATTTCCCCAATGTAACCTCGTCTTTCGAGACTAGAAGCTGGCCATGATGAAGGGATCCTTGTTCTCCAAAAATCTTCGAGAAACCACATCTCTGGGCTGCGCTTCCCGAAAGGTGATGAAATCCTCAGCCTCAATCTGTTCTCGAAGGATCGCTTTGTCGGGCCGCAAGAGCATCGCGGTTGTCATGCAGCGTGCCTGGACCCTCTCCAGTGCCCGTAGTAGATCTTCCCAGTGCCTTCGAAAATGATGGTGGCGAGCAAGCGAGGGAAAGCTTTTGTATGAATAAATGGAGGCATACAGATGCAAATCGTTATCTCGCTCTGCCTCGGCACGCCTGAGAACGTAAAGAATAGCTAGGAAGCTATAGACCCCGCCGTGTTGGTACAGCATGTCAACATCATTCTCAAAAATAGGACGTAAACCAAACCCGTCCGAGCAGCCAGCCAGCTCACATGGCAGTTGCCAGAAGTCCAACGGATCTTGGGCATTAATCAAGCCGCGCATATGCCGACGGAGGGCTGGTGCAGTTATAGGTTTGTTCTCAAGCAGCGGAAAGAGTGGTAGATTGAAAACCTCATCGCTTCCGGGAAACAAACACCCTATCTCCTTGACCTTTCGCGCAGTCACGCAATTACTTCCACTTAGCCACTTGTGCACCTGGCGAGAGGATTCCTGACCATCCGAGAGAGCACGGTCAAGATCCGCGGCAGTGAGCTCAAACTCTTCAAGTAACGATTCCAGCCATATCCTCATCTGTAACATCTTGATTTCGGAGCGCTGGTTACTTCTCTTTGATTGAACAAGCGTCTTAATAAGATCCTGGGGCGGAGTTTTCATGGCACGGTGTAAAGAATCAGAAAAAAAAAGAAGAATAGTTTACCGAGAAAAAATCAGTTGTCTGCTGTAGCTTTTAAAGGATAACAGAAGACCAGACCGGACATAACATGCCAGCAGGTAAGCCAGTAGATGAATCCGAGGAATCCGTCCTGTCGCACATCAGGCAGCGCTATGGACAGATCCTGGATATGAGGCAAATAGCAGAGTTTTACAAATATCCTACGGTTGAGGCAGCACGGAAGGCTCGCCAGCGAGGGAAGCTTCCAGTGGCAGTTCATCGTTTTCCGGGCAAACGAGGATATTTTGCGAGGGCGGAAGATGTAGCCGAAAGCATCGGTAATATGGTCGATGTCCAGTGTGGTCCGGTGTAGTCCTGTTCTGAGGTAAGCAACTTGGGTGAATAAAATGAATTAGCCACAAAAAAACCGAAGCCAACGTTTGACTCCGGTGTTTTTTTGGAAAGGTGAAACTTCGGTCTGGTAGCCATAAGTATCCCTCCAAATGCGCCAATAGTCAAAAATTTTCAAATCAGAATGATCTCTGAGGGTGCTGCTTGCGTAAGCCAAAGCGGTACTTCGGATCAGGAGGGCGCGCATGCTTGGCGATAAAGAACTGAATGAGTACTTGGAACGTCTGAACATTGGGCATGAAGCGTCAGCTTATATCAGGCATGTCCGTAACAGCGAGCCATCTAGGATGGTCGGCGCAAGGGCGAAAAGAAATGTTGTGTCATTTGTAGCTTCAAGGAAGATGAATCGTACGATCTCGACCGAGAGCAGGATGCCTGAAAGAGCGTTTGTGGCGTTATGTGAATATGAGAAAGACATACTTGAATACTGGGATCAGCCAGAGGCTGAGAATATTAGCATCGTCGATAAAAATGGAAAGCGGAGGCGCGTATGGTACACGCCAGATTATCTGGTTCTATCCCGAGAATCGGTTTTCTTGGTTGAGGTAAAAGATATCAATGAATGCTTAAAATTAGTTGAAAATAACGCTAATTGGCATGGCAAGGACGGTGTCTACGAATACACGCCAGCTAAGGAAAAATTTCTAAATATGGGTTTAGTTCATAGCGTATTCTGCTATAAGCCCTGCATGAAATACAGGATCGCAAATATTGAGGCCATGCTAAAGACGAGGTTTCTACCTGCACTTTCTGAAGACATTCTTATGAAAGTCAAATATGCATTAGAAAAGACTGCCTGGATGTCTCTGCAGCAACTGAAAGAGAAAGTAAATCTTGATTCATATTCTGAACTTATTCAAATGCTTGATCAGGGAAAGATATTTTCCAACATAGATCGCGCACTAATATCCTCGCCAAGAGGTTTTCTGGTTTCTCTTAGTCACCAATGCCTTGACCTTGCATATTCAGAGATGAGTAAAGATCAGATTTATGACGGATCAGATGTTCTCGATCATGATGTGGAGATAATTCCATCTGAGAAGAGCGCCATGAGCGCGTTGGAAAAAATTCGCAGAATTGACGCCGGCGAATCTTCACGCAGCGTTCGGCGATGGAAAGCGGCTATTGAACAAGGAAAGAGTGAAGGGAAAAGCCGATTCCAGGCTCTTTTGCCTGCCTACCATCAGTCTGGTAACCGCACACAAAAGATACCTAAAGTCGTAAACGAATATCTTCTAAAGCATTTAAAGGAAGTGTTTTCTTCAGCCAATGGTATCTCGGTACACCGCGGGTACCACAACTATAAAGACCTCGCAAAGCTAGCCCATCCTGAGCATCCGCCGGTAAGTAGGGCGACCTTTCGAACGCGGATCTCTGAGCTTCCTAAGCCATATTTAGGTAGGAAGAGGGGTGGCACCAGACTGGAAAACGCAATGCAAGCCGCCGCGCCGATCGAATTTCGAGGATTGAAGAAGTTATACGGATGGGAGTGTGCTGCGATTGATCACTATTTAGCCGACGTTTACCTGAAGATCTTCACCGGCTCAGACTATGTGTATGTGGCGCGACCGTGGATCACTGCGATGATTGATCTCGCAAGCGGTAAGGATATTGCATTTTCATTGTCACTCTTGTCGCCTTCGAGAATATCGGTTGCTAGAGTGATCCGGGCGTGCGTCCGGAAATACAAAAAGCTGCCCGCTGAAATTATTGTTGATAGAGGCTCCGAGTTTAAGTCCGTTTTCTTCGCGTCTCTTTTAGCACATTTAGGTATAACGCTATCGCTCAGACCAAAGTCTCATCCGAGGTATGGATCGGAGGTTGAGCGGCTTTTCAAGGGCTATAAAGAAATGTTTCTCTGTACACTTCCGGGAAATGTTGCAAACCCTTTAGAAGTCAGATCGGTTGATAGGGATTTTTCTCCAGATAAGCATGCGGTGCTAACTCCCTATGACTTTTATTGCGAGCTGAGTCAATTTGTCGACTGGCGCAATAACAAGCCAGTTTCGCCAGACTCAATGTCCCCAGCGGCAATTTTTGAAAAGAGCCAAAAGGCCTATCCGTTCATAGGGCGAGAGGTTGATCTAGATCACGAGTTTCTCGTTGCGTCGAGCATCGAGGCTAAGCGTTACACCGTAAACGTATCACAAGGGATACATATCGGTGAGATGATGTATTGGAATGACAGATTGGCCTCACTGCCAGATGTCCGGCGAAAAGTTGACGTGAGGCTTGATCCAGAAAACCCATATCTTGTATATGCGCTAATTGACGGTCAGTGGTCGCCGTGTGGAAGCTCCCGCCTGCCTGGTTTTGCGTCTCTTGATCCGGTTGAACAGCGGGTACGAAACCTTGAGGTTGTTGACGCTTTAAACAGTAGGCGAGAAATTCGCGAGCATGCAGATGAGGCGCTGGCTGCGATCCTTCGGCAAGCAAATGAGCAGCGTACATCAATAAATGGAGATTCAATATCTGATGCTGGTAAAGAAGGACCCGACTTAAGACCAAGAAGGTTGCCCAGATCACCAGAGTCGGAGTTGCCGCCCTTGTCAGGCGAAATTTGGGGGGCGAGGAATGAGCGTTGATGCGGCCGTTTCAAAGATCAAGTCTACAAAAGTAACCCACCGGAACTGGGAAGAAGCCATAAACTCAGCGTTTTATAAGCTGACCTACTCTGAGCCAGGCGACGTGATATGTATTACTGGTCCATCTCGGGCCGGTAAAACGCGTTTGATAGGTGAGTTGGCTAGGCTCTTGGGCGGAGGGTTAGGAGATGATGAAAGTGGAATAATGAGATGCGTTACGGTAGACGCTGAGAATACAGGTCCGCATGGTAAGTTTTCAACAAAAGCGTTTACGCTAAAAATGCTCAAAGCAGTGCGGCATCCAATCTATGGCGGAATCGGAGATGACCTAAATCAGGATTATTCAAGAAGCAAAGCTGAGCGCGCCACTGAGGGGACTTTGCGAAGCGCCCTTGAGAGTGCATTTTTAAACAGAAAATCACGTTTCCTATTTATAGATGAGGCTCAACACGTTAGGTATACCAGTAAGGACGCGATGGGTGCCTATGCTGTTCTTGACTCTTGGAAGTGTATGGCAAAGGCATCAGGTATAACACTCGTTATCGTGGGAGCTTATCCGATTCTTGAGGTAATAGGAAAATCTCCTCATTTAATTGGTCGAAAGAGTCAGATACATCTGCCACGGTACCAAGATAACGCCGAAGATTTTCAGCAGTTTCGCAGGATTCTGCAGTTTTACGCGAATTTGATTGGAGAAGCCGCTGAGGAAGGCGTATTAATCGAATTGGAAGATATGCTCTATGACGGAAGTCTTGGATGCATAGGCCTATTGCAGCAATGGCTTATTAGGGCTGCGGCCCAGTCATGTGCAAAAGGATTCAGAATTAGTCGAGCCTCCCTGGAGCACGAGATGCTTTCAGAGGCGGATCTCGTTTCAATCGCACAAGAGATCCGGCTTGGCGAATCGATTTTGAAACTTCCTGACTATAAGTACGTCAAGGATTTGAATGGAGACCCGGGCGGAAATCCGAAGAATCCAAGGAAAGTAAAGGCAAGAAAGAGCAAGCCTTTCCAGCGTAATCCAAAGCGATTCAAGCCCGGAAACAGGACGGATCCTGATGCCGACTAATCTCTTCCCAATTAAGCTAGAGGGTTCCGGAACGGCTGAAGTTGAGTCATTAGCATCTTATGTTTACCGGATGGCATATGAGCATGGGGTATTCGTCGGCGAGTTTCTAAAGTATATCGGTCGTCGTAATAGTCTGGATCGACTCAAAGATGACCGGGGATCAATAAATATAGACTATGTGAAAGCATCAGAGATGGTGCGTGTAAACCGAATGTCAGAGTCGCTTATGGCGATACTTAGCCACGAAACAGGTCAGTACCTTGAGCACTCTCGATTTTTGTTTATGTCCACTGATGTATGGCGAAGCCCCCGAGAGATCGTAAAGGGGTTCAGGTGGTGTCAGGAATGCATGAGTGAGTGGAAAGCTACGGGGCAAACGCCATACTTCAAGTTAACGTGGCACCTGTCTGAGTTTACGCACTGTACTCTTCACAGAACCAAGCTTGTATCCAAGTGCTCATTTTGTGGCTGCAACCAAGTTACCTACAAGCGTGTGAAGCCGCTAGAATACTGCCAGATTTGTGGTAATCATCTTGCTTCGGTCGCTCCGGGCAGTGAGTTGACCGACCTGGCTAGCACCTGGGAGCAGAAAGGCGCCGATCTTCATCAGTTGTTTATTGATATTGCAAAGTATGGCGCATCCGTTGAGTCATTCTCCGGTGGGATATGGCTGTCACTCAGGGAAATATTCAATCACTTTTGGGATTCGCGGAACGAAAGCCATATGTATCAAGCTTTCCCAAGGGATGAATGGATAAGCATATATCATAAGCAGCGCCCAATTAGTATCCGAACAGCCAGGCGCATATCCTATGGTCTTGGAATTGACCTCTACACTTTGATGTCCGGAAATGCCATGTCGTCTTCACAAGTTCTTAATGAGACTTGGCTTTGCGAGCTTCCAGATGGGTTTTGTGATCGACAGTTAAAAAAAAATCGTAATCATCGTGAGATCCTAGAAAAGCTGAAGATCATCCTAGATGAGGATGGCCAGCCTCGGTCTGCCAAAGACATAGCGCGGGATTTGGATGTTTCTGTTGGGTACTTGCGACACAGGCACCCAACGATATTGGCTGCCTTGGTGGAGCGGTACCAGGCTTTTATAGCTGAAGAGCGACGCCAAAAGCGGCTTCGGGCGAAGGCAGAAGCATTGAGGTATTTCACAGGCCGTGAATTTTCCGAGTTCCCTAAATCTAGGAAGCAAGCCTATATATTCCTGAGAAATAAGACAGGCCTGCCAAAATTTTTGCTCAAGCGAGCCATTGATGAGGTGTACGAGGCTTTATAGGGTCTGACTGCTGTTTCGCCCGAGAAGTTGGCAACGTCATTTATGCGGAACCATATTTAGTTTTTCAGAAAAGGCGTCGCCGGTTGTGGGTGACGAGGCCAATAGAGGCCGCCGCGATGGCGTTTGCCCAGGGTACGTCCGGGCGAAAGTAGACGGCGACCTGCCTGGGGGCGCTTCCTGTAAGCAATAGCTGTACTCATATATAGGTATTTTGGCCCCTAAATGGTCACATATACTCACATATGGGTATCATGTCTTGATATGGATACCTTGCCTGTTATCGGCCAGAACTTGCGCGCCGCGCGTAAAAAACGATTCCCCAGGGATCGGCTGGAAGACTTTGCCCTGCGGGTTGGCGTAGGCCGGGCAACCCTGCAGCGCATGGAGCAGGGGGACCTGAGTGTGTCCTTGGGGCGGTACTACCAGGCGGCCAAGCTGCTCGGCCTTGACGATGCATTTGTGGAGCTGCTGAAGCCGCAGGAAAGCCTCTTTGACGATTGAGCGCTATGACCGGCATGCAGCGATTACCAGCATTTGTCTGGCCCGAAGACAGAGGAAACACTGACTAGCCCCGCGCTCATTTAAGGTTCACGATAGCGAACATTATGAGACTTAGGGAGCAGTATAGTGAACTATAAAGAGGAAGGTCGTACCCGCCTTCGACCTGGCTACCCCTTCAAAGCCCAGCGAGTGCTGCAGGATCTGGGATACGCCATTGACGTTGCCCGCCGGCGCCGCCGCATCCCTGTTGATTTAGCGGCGGAGCGAACGCAGATGAGTCGGACAACTTGGAACAAGATAACAAAGGGAAACCCCACGGTGGCCGTAGGCTCTTACTTTGCGGCTCTTCAGCAGGTGGGGCTTCTGGACGTCTTCGAGGCGCTAGCCGACCCGGCGCGGGACACGGTGGGGCTGAGCCTGGAGGCGGAGCAGCTTCCACAGAGAATACGACGCAGGGGGTCTGCAGGGCGCACAGGGCCTGCAGGCTGACAAGCAGGGTTGGCAGCGCTAACCGGTTTCAGGTGGCAGGGTTTGCCAGCACAGGGTGAAAATTAGACCAGCCCCTGCAAAAGGTTGAGCGCTGTCGCTGGCTGTCCGCCCGGAAACCACAGATGCCGTCAGGTCAGGCAACTTGCCGTTTGAGGAGCGGGGCTATTCCCCGCACATACTGGCGAACGCTATCCACTTCGCCGAATCGGCGGTGGACTTTCATGGTGCGTTAGAGCTCTCGTTGCAGCATGCCGGAGGGGCCAATTATTCGCCGGTCATGGTTGGTGCCTATGCGGGCGCTCTCTATCAGGGGCCGTCAGAATCCATAGCGCGCGCAGTGCACGGGGATGTTCTGGTGGACAGCTTAACCTCTGGCATATGGCAGCACCCTTGAGGGCGGCTTGTCCATAATTCCTGCCAGGCCAAAGCGGGACATTTGCTTGGCCCGGCGAGAGGGGCAGGCAGGGCTGTTCCAGTGGGTGTTGCAATGAAGCCGTTGGGCGGAGGACCCGGGACGGGTGAACAAACCCAATCAGGCCCCCTTGGTCGCCCAGAGTCTGGGATATGCGTACACTGATGCGGCGTCTCAGTGTCCGTTAACAAGGAACGATTAATGAAGCTGGTCAGCTGGATAGGAGGCAATGACCTCAAGGGCTACAAAGAGAGCCCCGTCAAAGGCCCCTTATATGCCACCATCGCCCAGATTCGGCCATCGCAGGTCAGCCTGCTCTATAACTATGACCAGAAGGAAGTTGAGCCTTACCTTGATTGGCTAGGCAGCCAGTTCGACCTTGAGATTAACGCTCGGCACGTAGAGCTTTCATCGCCAATTGATTATCACGATATATACCTGTCCGCTGATAGTTTTCTCAAAAACACCATGCCCGACGCCATTCTTTTGAGCCCGGGCACACCGACGATGCAGGCTGTATGGGTTCTGCTTGGCAAAACAAAGTATCCCGTACGCTTCTTTCAGAGCTCCGAGGAGGCCGGCGTAGAAGAAGTCCAGGTGCCCTTCGACATTGTCGCGGACTTCATTCCACGTAACAGGTCGGTGGGTCGTCTGGATGCCATGGCCGTCGGTGATGTGCCCATTGACTCAGCCTTCGATGACATCATCACCAGCAGTGCCAGCGTGAACGAGCTCAAGGCCAAAGCAACGGTCTTGGCCGGCACTGAGCTGCCTTGCCTTATCTACGGTGAAACGGGCACAGGAAAAGAGCTGTTCAGTACTGCTATTCACAATGCCAGCGCCCGGAAAGACGGGCCCTTTGTGGCCGTTAACTGCGGAGCGATCCCGGCAGAATTGATCGAATCCCAGTTCTTTGGCCACAAAAAAGGCGCATTCACTGGGGCGGTCGGTGAGCATAAGGGGTTCTTCCAGCAGGCTAACGGCGGGACTATCTTCCTGGATGAGTTCGGTGAGCTGACCCCGGATGTTCAGGTGCGGCTGCTGAGGGTCTTGCAGGATGGCCAGGTGACGCCAGTGGGTGCGGCCGGACCAGAGGCTGTCAATGTTCGGGTCATTGCGGCAACCAACCGTGATCTCCTTCAGGAAGTGGCGGCAGGCCGCTTCCGTGAAGACCTGTTCTACCGGGTGGCCGTCGGTGTTTTGCGGCTCCCCCCGCTACGGGACAGGAAAGGCGACGTGAAATTGCTGGCCGAGGCGTTCCTTCGTGACCTGGACGGCCAGATTGCCAATAATAAGAAATTCTCTGCAAAAGCAATAAAAGTTATGCTTTCCCACCAGTGGCCAGGCAATGTCCGTGAGCTGCAGGCCACGATTGTGCGGGCTGCCCTGTGGGCGACGGAGGATGTGCTATCCGATCAGGATATACAAAGAGCAATGTTTGCCCTGCCGGATCGGCAATCGGGCGTGCTGGGGCGAGATATTGCCCAAGGTATTGATATTAATGAAATTATTGGCGAGGTGGTGCGTCATTACATCCCCAGGGCGTTAGAATTGGTGGCCGGCAATAAGACAAGGGCGGCCAAGCTCCTGGGGCTGAATAATTACCAAACACTCGACAAATGGGTCGATAAATACAAGGTAAAATAAAAACTGGCACGGTCTTCGCAGTAAGACCGGCATGAGCGGACTAAATATTATGCAGTCACAGAACTTTGAGTTCCTGCGCCACACGTGGCCAGAGCTTGCAAGCCTTGCAGGGTTTGCCGAGCTGTATGCGGATGCAGACCCTCAAAGTGCCCTGACCAAGCTTCGCAATTTCGCCGAGCGAAGCGTGGATATTGCCTATGCCGAGCTTTCCCTTCCCCGGCTTCACAATGGCTCTTTTATCGATCTCCTTCATGATCCCGGTTTCCAGTCAGCCACACCCAGGGTAATCCTCGACAAGCTTCATGCGCTGCGTATTCATGGCAACAAAGCGGCCCATGGCGATGCGGTCACCCCCAAAACGGCTAATGGCATTTTGAAGGAAGCGTTTGATTTGGGGTGCTGGTTGTTTGCGACCTACGCCAATGGCGATGTGGCTGCCATCGCGCCTTACAAAAAACGTGAGATGCCACGGTCGGCGAAAGCTGACTACAAAGCAGAGCGGCGCCAGCTACTGGAAAAATATGCCCGCCAAGAAGCCCGCATGCAGTCGCTTCTTGAGGAACTTGAGAGGGAAAAGGAGCATCGCCAGCAGGCAGAGCGGACCGCAGAAGAGTTGAAGAGCCTGCAGGCTGAAGCCAGTGCAAAGGGGCAGCGCGCCGTTAATGCCCTCCAATTCAACGAAGAGACCACTCGAAAGTTCCTTATTGATACCCAGTTGGCCCAGGTCGGCTGGGATGTGGATAAGGCAGAGTCTGTGGGGCTCGAGGTAGAGGTAAAAAGCCAGCCAACAAAAACGACAAAAGGCTACGCGGATTACGTCCTGTGGGATGATAACGGTAAGCCTTTGGCGGTGGTTGAGGCCAAGAAAACGGCTGTGGAGGCTGAAGCCGGCAGACATCAGGCGAGAATCTACGCTGATGGCCTGGAAAGCGAGTATGGGCAACGGCCGGTCATTTTCTATACCAATGGCCATGAAATCTGGATCTGGGATGATCATGCCGCGATGGGCTATCCGCCGCGGAAGCTATATGGGTTCTATTCCAAATCGAGTCTGCAGTTCCTGGTACGACAACGCAGCGAGCGCGCCCCACTATCCCAGACCCAGCCGAAAGAAGACTTACTTGGCGAGCGCCTGTATCAGCAAGAAGCGTTGAAGCGCATATGCGAGCGTTATGAGTCAAAGCAGCGAAAAGCGCTTGCGGTCCAGGCGACCGGTACCGGAAAAACCCGTCTGGCCATCGCCCTGTCTGACGTCTTCCTGAAGGCCGGCTGGGGCAAGCGCGTGCTCTTCCTGTGTGATCGGCGAGAGCTGCGAAAGCAGGCAAAAAATGCCTACAGCGAATTCCTGACGGCGCCAATTACAATTCTGTCAAAAAGCAGCGTCGAAGATACGGCCAACCGCATTTTTGTGGCGACGTATCCGGCCATGATGAAGATCTTCGAGCGTTTTGATCCTGGTTTCTTTGATTTGATCATTGCAGATGAGTCACACCGCAGTATCTACAATATATATGGGGACATATTCCGTTACTTCGATGGCTTTCAACTTGGCTTGACCGCAACACCGGTAGAAATGGTAAGCCGGTCCACATGTAAGCTGTTTGGCTGTGATTTCAAGCATCCCACTAGCAACTATCCGTTGGATGAAGCAATACAGGATCATTACCTCGTGCCGTATGTGGTGGAGAAAGTCACTACCAAATTCCTGCGTGAAGGAATCAAGGCTGAAAAGCTGACGCCGGAACAGATCGCCCAGCTGGAAGATGAGGGGCAAGACCCGAACCTGCTTGATTTCGAAAGTGCCGAAATCGATCAGGCTATCTTTAACAAGGATACAAACAGGAAGGTTATCCAGAACCTGATGGAGCATGGCCTCCGGCAGGGTGATGATCAGACACTGGGCAAGACTATTGTCTTCGCTCGCAATCACCAGCATGCCATCTTGCTTGAGCGGCTTTTTAATGAAATGTACCCACAATACGGGGGAAAATTCTGCCAGGTGATAGACAATTACAATCCCAGGGCGGAAGAGCTGATCGATGATTTCAAAGGAAAGGGGAGTAACAACGAGCTGACGATAGCGATATCCGTGGATATGCTCGATACAGGCATCGATGTGCCGGAGATCCTCAACCTTGTATTCGCGAGGCCTGTAAAGTCACCGGTCAAATTCTGGCAGATGGTGGGCCGTGGCACCCGTCTATGCAAAGACCTGTTTGGCCCAGGGAAGCATAAGACTCATTTCCAGATTTTCGATCATTGGGGCGTCGTGGAATACCACGGCATGAAGCAACGTGATGTCACTATCAGTCACAGTAAGCCCCTGATGCAGCGAGTCTTCGAAACGCGACTGCAGCTGGCTGAAGTGGCAGAGAGCAAGGGCGAGGTCGATTTCCTCTTTTCTGTTATGCGCTGGCTGCACCAGGCCATTAATGCCCTGAACGACAAGACCATCGGGGTGCGTGATAAGTGGAAGGTCAAGCAGCAGATGTCAAACCTCGACACTCTATGTGCTTTCTCCCCTGCCACAAAGACTGCCCTGAGGATGGAGATCGCGCCCTTAATGCTCTGGCGTGACATTCGCGGCCATGGGGAAGCCTACCGCTGGGATCTTTTGATAAGCAGCATTCAGATTGAAAGGCTCCGTGAATCAGCTGGTTTCGATGACAAGGCCGGGGAAGCCATCGGCTTGCTGCAGTCATTGCGCATGAATCTCAATCAAGTCAAGGACCATGCCACAATGATTAAGCAATGCTGGGATATTAATTGGTGGCACGACGCCACGCTTGAAGATATCGAGCAGGCGCGTGAGGCTCTGCGCAGCATTATCCAGTACCGTGAGAAAGCCGCCACTGAGGCCGTGCAGGCGCCGGTGGTGGACATAGAAGACAGTGGTGAACTCCGTGAGGCGCAAAAGACCCATCTGAACGCCAACGACATGGCGGCGTACCGCGTTAAGGTCGAAAAGGCGCTACAGGAACTCTTTGACAAGGATCCGGCGCTCCAGAAAATTCGATCTGGAGAGTCAGTCACTGAAAAGGAGCTCAATGCCCTCAACTCTTTGGTCCATACACAGCATCCCGATGTTGATTTTGCCACCCTCAAGGCATTCTATGGCTCGGCGGCTCCACTGGACCAGATTCTAAGAACCATCGTTGGAATGAACTCAGAAGCGGTCAATGCCCGGTTTGCTGAATTCGTGAGAAAGCATCCGAACCTCAATTCACGACAGATCAAATTTCTTACCATGCTTAAGCGACAAATCGCACAAAGTGGCGCCATCGAAATCGATAATCTCTACGAAATGCCATTTGCAGCAATCGGTGAGCCCGACGATCTGTTTGGCGAAGAAGAGCAAATTGGGGCCCTCCTGAAAATCGTCGAGAGCTTTGGTGTGGTGCCGCCCGCCCCGAACTAGCGTGATGTTTCTGCTCTTCATGATGTCAAGAACAGATGAAGATGGATCAAACAGAAATTATGTATTAGCCACAGGATCTTATACGTAAATGATAACAGGTCAGCTAAAAAGCAAAGTCGATAAGTTGTGGCTGGAGTTCTTTTCCAGCGGCATCGCCAATCCTTTGACCGTAATCGAGCAAATCACATTCTTGATGTTTGCGCGCTTGCTGGACATCAATGAATCCCGTGACGAGAAACGCAAGGCAAGAACCAAGAAAGAGTTCAAGCCACGGTTTTCAGCAGAGGAGCAGCACCTACGATGGTCATCGTTTTCACACATCGGCGATGCGGATGAGTTGATGGCAGTTGTCCGCGATGGCGTGTTTAAGCACTTCCGCACCCACGGCTCAGACAGCCGGTTCGGCGAGTACATGAAGGACGCACGCCTGGTCATTGAAAAGCCGAGTCTTTTAGTTAAGGCCGTGGAGATGATTAACGAGCTTCCTTTGGAGGCAGGCGACACCAAGGGCGACCTGTACGAGTACCTGCTAAGCAAGCTTAACACGGCTGGTATAAATGGCCAGTTTCGCACGCCGCGTCACATCATCCGCTTGATGGTTGAAATGCTCGATCCGCAGCCAGACGAAAAGATTGCCGACCCATCTGTGGGTACGGCCGGCTTTCTGGTCACGACGATGGACTATCTGTTGGAGCACAACACGTCAAAAGAGGGCGTGATCGAAGAGCAAGTGACAGACGAGCAGGGTAATGAGCTCGTCGAGAAGATCTATACCGGCGATATGTTGACTCAGGCAGACTGGGAGCATGTTCGTACCAGTATGTTCCATGGTTTCGACTTCGACGCCACAATGCTCCGTGTTGCTGCCATGAACCTGTATATGCATGGCGTAGAAGATCCGGATATTTTCTATCAGGATGCGCTTGCGCAGAGCTTTGGCGATCGCTTCCCCCAGTACGAGCAAGATGCATTCAACGTTGTCCTGGCTAATCCACCCTTCAAGGGCATGATCGACGAAGACACCATCAATCCGCCGATTCTGAGGATGGTAAAAACCAAGAAAACTGAGCTGCTGTTCCTGGCGCAGATTCTACGCATGCTCAAAATGGGCGGCCGCTCGGCCACTATTGTGCCTCAGGGTGTCCTCTTCGGTTCGTCGCGGGCGCACCAGTCAGTGCGTGAGGAGCTCATTGAGCGCAACCAGCTGGAAGCGGTGATCAACTTGCCAAGTGGCGTGTTCAAGCCCTATGCCGGGGTGGCAACCGCAATATTGATCTTCGCCAAGGGCGGGCAGACCGATCATGTCTGGTTCTACGACATGCTTGATGACGGCTTCTCTCTGGATGATAAGCGGGATCCGCTCTATAAGGATGAAGCTGGAAGACCAGTGAGCTTCGCCGGTGACCTTCCAAAGGTACTTGCTGCCTGGAAAGCCCGTGATAAGAGGGCCGCCGACGGCGACGAAAATGATCGCTCTGCGGCCTCGTTCTGGGTTGGCAAGAAGGAGTTGGCTTCCAACAAGTATGACCTGTCGCTGAGCAGGTACAAGGAAGTCAAGTATGAGGAAGAAGAATACGATCCGCCGAAAGTGATCCTTACTCGCCTTAAGGGTTTGGAGAAAGAGATCATGGCGGATATCGATGAGCTGGAGAAAATGCTGTGAATTGGCCTCTCGTGGCTATTGGAGAGTTCTGCAGGACGGGAAGCGGTGGCACCCCCTCCCGACGACAGCCAGAATATTATCAAGGCCATATACCGTGGATAAAATCTGGTGATTTGCGAGAGAAAACGGTTGAATCCGCTACCGAGTACATTTCTGAGCTGGCGATCAAAAAAAGCAGCGCGAAGATCGTGCCAAAAGGCGCTGTGTTGCTTGCAATGTATGGAGCTACCGTCGGAAGGATGGCGATGCTGGGCATCGATGCTGCGACTAACCAGGCGATTTGTAACATTATTCCTGAGCCGGAAAGAGCGTTAAGGAAATACGTATACTATGCTCTATTAGCTAAGGTCCCAGAGTTTCTTAGAAGTGCCGTAGGTGGCGCTCAGCCAAATATAAGTCAAGGATTGATTCGGGATACAAAGATACCTCTTCCTCCTCTCGACGAGCAAAGACGTATTACGGCTATCCTCGACAAAGCCGATGCCATCCGCCACAAGCGCCAAAAGGCCATCGAGCTGGCGGATGAATTTATCCGTTCAACCTTCCTCGACATGTTTGGCGATCCTGTCACTAACCCAAAAGGGTGGAATATTGGTGGATTTATAGATATTTGCGAGATAAATCCTAAAGCTGCTAAGTATGAAGATGCGTTTGAGGTATCTTTTGTGCCAATGCCATGCGTATCTGAAGATAGTCATATGCTTAAACAGCATGAAATTAGAACGTACAAAGAAGTAAAGAAGGGCTTTACACCATTTCTCGAAAATGATGTGTTGTTTGCGAAAATAACTCCTTGTATGGAGAACGGAAAAGCAGCAATTGCAACTGGCTTAAGGAATGGTGTGGGATTTGGGTCAACTGAGTATCACGTTTTTAGGGCTCGTAACCCTGATTATGCTTCCTTTATCTACGCGCTGGTTCATCTGCCGTCATTTAGAGTGCAGGCAGCTAATAGCTTTTCAGGAGCTGTGGGTCATAAAAGAGTGCCGAGAGAATTCTTGGAGGACTATAAGTTAATATTGCCCCCTGATAATTTAATAAGGCAGCACAGAAAGATATTTGAATTTGTTGGGTCGCTTCGGGATAAAAGTTGCTTTCAAGCTAGGCATGCCGAGGACGTTTTTTTAGCGCTAAACCAAAGACTATTTTGCGGATAACTGTAGTCAGGCAAAGTTAAAATGCAAATCACAGAAATTACGCTCAAGAACTTTAAGTCGATCGGCGATGAATCGCAGGTCATCGAGCTATCACCTATCACGCTGCTTTTTGGTCCCAATAGTGCCGGGAAGAGCACTGTTTTGATGAGTCTGATGTACATCCATCACATTCTAAAGACGGGGGATGCGGACCCAAAGCAACTGAAAGGTTTGCCCGACAGGAATATTGGCGGCTTTAAATCGCTCATTCATATGAATGACCTGACTCGTGATATGGAAATATCCGTGTCGTTTGTAAGCGAATTTTTTGAAACTGTTTCTTATGAGCACAGTGACCTTTTGGGGCCTGAGTGCGAAGCGCTTTTTCGTAATGTCGCCGACAAACTGGATCACGTAAAGGTCAAGTTTGTTATCGGTTATGATGACGAGGTTGAGGCCGTCCTGGTAAAAGCGATTGAAGTGATCCCCATCGAGAAGTGCTTCATAAAGAGTGAGGAATGGTTGGCGCGCATTGAAGTCGCGGGGGTCCAGAGCTTGCAGGTCGGTGATGCATCAGAATCCACGCCTGGTGACACCTATCCGCTAAAGGGCTTCGCCAGACTGAATGTATTTCATCCTATTCTGCTTAACGATGCGGAGCTCGGCAAGATCCAAGCCGCTATTCTGAAGCATGCCAGCCGGGATGATGTCGGGAAGCTGTGTTTTGACACCTACGAGGATATTTGCGAAGACAACGAAGATTTAGAGGTGTGTGACGGCATGCCGTCCCTGTACATGGACAGTGAGGGCCTGAATGAGACCACCGAGGGCTTCCTGGCCAAAATTGACACTCGATATGGTGCGCTGCCCAAGCTTGGCGAGCCGATAGCGTGGTCAATTGACCTGGATGGCTCGCCGCCGCTGGGCGATGACTGGGCTCTGCGCGCCGGTCCGTTGCAGAAAGAGGCGGTGAGGCAGGTTATCTCCAATTGTACTGTCCTGCCTTTGGACCAACTGCTCAGGGGATTGGAGAAGATTCTGTATATAGGGCCCCTGCGCTCCATTCCCGACAGGCAGTTCTCAGCGGATGAAAAAATTGGCCAAGGTGATTGGGTGGCAGGCCTTGGCGCCCTCCAATATCTTGCTCGAGCGGGATCCGGCATCGACTCATCGTTTCTCGATGAGGTTAATTACTGGCTGAGGGATAAGTTGAACACTGGGTACTCGGTAGAGGTCCAGGAATTTATGCAGCTTCCGAAGGATGGTCCTCTGGCTCTGGCTTTGGCGCTAGGGGACGATGACGTTCTCCTTGATAGCGAGACCATCAAGGAGTATCTCGCTGATCTGGACACCACGGTACAGGTTTGTCTCAAGGATGAGTCAATGGGGCTCACTTTGCACTTTCACGACCTGGGTGTCGGTATATCTCAGGTGCTACCGGTGATCGTGGCGTCTCTTGGTCCAGGCGGGTTTGTCGCCGTTGAGCAGCCCGAGCTTCACATACACCCCGCACTGCAGGTAAACCTTGGCGATCTCTTTATTCATGCTGTCACGCGCACCAAAGGAGAGAAGGATTTTACTAGTGTACCCAAGTGGATTCTTCTTGCGGATGCTGTAGGTAGAGACGCCGATGAAGACGAGAAAGAAACATTATATGAACACTATATTCGTAGTTTAGGGAAGGCTATAAAGCATTCAGTCTGGCTAAGAAGCGGAAATGTCGAAAGTTTAGTTCCTGATGGGGACGCAAGCGCAACTAGTGCGTGGGAGGCCAGAAAAGTCTTCGGAATGATCCCTAGAGTGGAAAAGCAGTTCCTAATTGAAACTCACTCTGAGCACTTGATCCTGAGATTGCTTAAAAGGATCCGCCAGACTACAGATGGTGAGCTAGAGGATGAGCGTTTCGCGTTATTGCCTGACCAACTTGGCGTGCTGTACGTCGACCCCCCTGAAGAAGGCAGCCTCGGCGGCGCAGCCATCAAGAGGCTCGAGCTGGACGAGGACGGTGAATTTACCACTCAGTGGCCCAGGGGCTTCTTTGTCGAGCGCCGTGAGGAGCTGATGTGATGATCAAGGAATATGCAATTGACCCGGAGATCATCTTTGAAACAGCAAAGGATGAAAAGGCTTCTAGGCAGCTAAAAAAGGCCTTTGGAGTTGGGCGACCTCGGATTGCCAGTACATTTCCCAAGCAGAAGCCCCAAAAGTGGGCGTCGTTTTGTCGGCAGTTTACGCCGGCGGACATCCTGCCGATGGCTCAGCAAAGGGCTGATGCGCTAATTGATGCATTTAAAGATGCCTGTGTGCATCGCGGCGGAGTGATCTCATCGGGTACGGAAGGATGGCCTGATGACGTCATAGCAGAGAATCAGCGCCTAGCCTTCGATGTGGTGTTGAGCAATCGAGAGTTAGATCTTCAGAATCTGTTACCTCTTGATCAGATTGATGAGGAAGGTAGCCTCTGGGAATGTGAAGAGCAATTCCAACCGCAGAGAACGGAAGAGGGGCTGTGCTCTGTAGTCGGCAACCTATTGGCCTGCTCCAAGAAAATCGTAGTAGTGGAGCCATACGCCAGAAACAATAGAGCAATTGTATCAATCTGCGCGTTCATACAGACGGCTTTCAGAAACAGGCGCCCATCAGAGCCGTTGCAGTTTCAGGTGCTCTATAGGAATGACGACGGAGGAGAGCGAGTAGCTGATTTTATTTTGGATCAGGTATCCAGGCGTTTGGGACGTATAGAGTACGAATTTGAGCTCACCGTTAAGGGGCTCATCGAATACCCGCGTGGTGAGGCGATACATAACCGATATATTCTGACGGAACTTGGTGGTGTCTCTTTTGGCTACGGCACAGACGTTGGCGAGGAGTTTCATACTGATGATGTCATATTGCTCCACAAAGAGATGCGGCAGCGCCGATGGGACCAGTATGTGGAGGAGCCATTGGGTTTCCAGGTTGGGGTAGTACGAAGACGCCGAATGGGTCGACAGGCTGGCGCCGGAAGGTAGCGCCACCGTAAATCTTGGGTTTTCGTTGCCGCTTCAATAATGGAGATGAACGGTCTTCACTCTTGGCCCGCTTTCAAGTTATTCCTCCTTCCTCTGGTCCGTTTGCTTCTTGGGCATGGGGCTTCCGGTGACTCGGCAGCCATAACAAGCCCTATCATCGCATAGCAATTCTTACGCCGCCGCCGGCAGTCGCATTTCAACGGGCGCCTCCCGTTCTCGTATTATCCTATAAAAACAATGCGTTAAGGCATTTCAGCAGTTGGCACGGGCCATGCATTATTCACAGAAATTAGGTCCTCAGTCCACATTTGGCTGATTGTATTAAGGCAGCCTTAGTGAGGTCTGAATCGAACAGAGGGAATTCAGCTGCGCGACAGGCGCCCTTTCCTCTGGACGGTGAGGAAGCACCAGGACTGGCTCGTGACTAGCTCATATACGAGCTAAGCCAGTGATTCATCAGTCGCCTACACGCGGAGTACGATCATGGCAAAGATCATCAAACTTGACGCTGAATATACTCCTCGGCAGATCATACGTATGGGGCGCTTGAACGAGGAAATAGAGTGGGCGCTGATCAGGGCTGGGGTAAAGTGTATCGATCAATATCACAAGCGCTGGGACCTGGATTTTATCCGCAGCATTTTAGGCAATTACAGTAGGGGTCAGGTAACCTTCTCCCCTAAGCAGGCAAAACAGATTGAGCGAATACTTGACGACTGGTGTGATGCAGTCGACCAACAACGAGCTCAAGCGAGCAAGTACAAGAACGGCAGCGCCGCACGAATCCTGAAGTTCCGGGGTAGGCCACAGCCACAGGAGCAAATGTAGAGATGGCTAAGACTTACGGTGCACCAATTCAGGGTGGCCCAGACGATATCCAGGTCATTGAAGACGCGAGCGCGTTTCTTGTGAAAATTCACCCACGCCAGAAGGAACGGGCAAGCCGGATTGTCGGGCGTAGGTGGGATCCAGGGAAAGTGGCTTGGGTTTACCCCAAGACCCTTCAGGCGTACGAAGACCTGAAGCAAGAATTCGAAAAAGATGCTTCCGTTTTCGACATTCGAAAGCCGAAGCGGACTCCTTTACCGCCGCCAGAAGTTAGAGCAGGTGATGAGGATGACTGGCTGGATGAAGATGAATGGCGGGATCTGACTGAAAAGACCTCGGATATTCACTCAGAGTTCCAGAAAGTCTCCAAGAATATGGAAGCTATTCAGGACTCTATCCAGATTCTGACAAAGACAACGGCTCAGTTAGAGTCAAAAATCTCCGGCAATGAAAATTTGTCTGAGTCTCAAGAGTGGGAAATCAATATTGAGTCAGTGAGTGGGCGCGCGCTCATTGAAGAGGCATTGAAGTCGCTTGCCATAGAAATGGCAGAGAATGATCAGTCATTCATCTCGTACATATCTGAATTAAGCCCGCTAACGGACCCGAATACGTTTGTAAGCAAAACCCATGAGCGTCTCAAGAATGAGCTTAAGGCTCAATTTGGCAATCTGCTGCAGCCTGGAGATCCAGCGAATTTCTTTCCTTTGGCCAAAATTGCTGATGCTGAGCAGGCGTATCCAGTTCGGATTTGCAAGACTCTTTTCACTATGAATCAGTCGAGAAACTATCTTGCGCATCCTCCGGAGGATTTATCAGTCCACGAAGTAAAGGCTCGCGCCATTTCCTACCTTTTTTGTCTGGCGTTTGTCTGGAAGTATGTTGGTGCCCAGCCGGAGTAGGTCGTGGACGTGAAGAATACTCTTCATTTATATGAAGTTTCCGGATGTCCGGCATCTGCTGATTCCAGCGGGCGTTGGCAAGAAGTGCTGGAAAAGCGACTGGATTCAGGTCACTACGAATATCTTCGGGTGCGTGAGCGCTTGCGCGTATGGTTGGACGACGGCAAGCGTCAACCCACTTCTGACATGTCGATTACGTACCAGGAGGGAATTGAAGTCTTCCGGGTGTCGTTGAAGGGGGCCTCAGACAATACGCTGGTGGGTATCAGATCTTGTAGGCTGTACTTCAAGGATGATCAAAAGTACCCAGCGCAAGAGAAGTATAGTGAGCTCTTTTCACAGTCAGATGCTCCGCCCGTACTACGGCAGTTGCCTCTTATTCCTCAGTTGCATGAATTTGTCGGCTTCCTTAACAAAGAGTCGCCGATACTAGCGCTTTTTAACGATATTTCGTTTGTCCCACTGGCTGAGAGGATTTTGGTTTGCCGCTCCGGCGAAAAGCATAGTGTGCACTCCCTGTCAAAGTCCGGATACAGCAAGTCGATACTATCGAATGTCAGAAATAAAAAAGCCGAAACGCCGGCAAGCTTTCATTTCATATTGCTGTCTGCATTTGCGAGGGATCAAGGAAAGGCAAGGCAGGTGGCTGCGGAGACCGCAGGCGTGCTTGAGAGAGAATGGGGCTGCCACATAACCAGCAAGAATCGCATTGCTTCGAGTGAGCGATTTGAAGAATTTATAGATAGCGGCCTGAGTGACGCTGTCGTATTCGTTGGTCTGGACGGCGAGAAAGGTGAGCGGCCTCCGCAGTCTGCGATTGACTGGATGCGCGCTCTGGATGAAAACAAGACGCCGTATGCGCTCTTTAACTCCAATGTCGAAGTGAATCCAAAGTTCACGCGGCACGGCAATGCAATGAATCTTCTGTCCAAGGCCGGAGGGGCGCACTTCCATGTTGAGCCCCTGGGGCTCCCGGATTTTTGTGATCAATGGTGCATAGGGTTGGACCTGGGCTTCGGGTCTCAGTACCGAGGGAAGATGGCCGTCATCACGCTGACCGACGGGAAGGGCCAGTTGAAGGCCTATTGGCGAGCAATCAAGGACATGGATGAGACATTAACACCAGATGTGCTCTCTCAAGGACTGAACTGGCTGATAGGAGTGGCTGAAGAAGAAAAACCCGGGCGGAAATACCTGGTGATCAGAGATGGTATTTGTCCCAAGAATGAATACATGGAGGTCTACAAAGACCTTCTGCCCAAGGGTAGAAGCACACTGGTGGAATGCGTCAAGAATGGTAACCCGGTTATGGTCTCGGCCGACGGCCAGCCAGATGCCGCAACGCTCGCCATTCCCAAGGGCGAGAATGCAGGGTTCCTTTTCACAGCTCAGGCGCCCCAGAAGGGAATGCTAACAAACACGATCAAGTTTTATACGCGGCATAATGACCTGAAACTCTCTCTTGAAGAGATCGGCGAGGCTCTTTGTGCTCTATGTTTCGCCCCGAAGCTATCGTTTCAGCCATCTGGTTTGCCCGCCCCAATCTACTGGGCAGACGGAATTGCATCCGTTCGGTACACCAATCTTCAGTTTGCCGGATGGTCGCATTTACCAAATAGAACAAGGGATTTCCGGGTTGGGAGGTGAAGAATTGCCGAATCGCGGAGGCTAGGTGATAACACCATTCCGGATCCTTGCAATGAGGTGCGAGACCTCGGACCAGCCCTTCCGTGTTGTAGCATGCTCACGAGGAGTCAACCCATCAAATATTCTTCTTGGAGTGTTCAGCCACTGCTCTGCCCTTTTTTGATCTCCGAGCATTGAGATGGTCATTTCCAAGAGAGAATCGGTAGACTCTGATTGTTCCGTGAGACCGGTTGCCTGCGTTTCTTGGGGCCCTAAGTTAGGCGTTTTTTGCGTGGTGTCGCGGGGCGTTTGAATGGCAATCGTTTTCGTTTCCTCATCCAGAAGTTGCTGAAAGCGCGCCAAGTCAGCCAGTGAGATAAGCGCAAAAAGCTCTCCTGCATCGTCGTAAACAATGGTTGCGCCGCCATCAAATGAATCAGCGCGCCCAGCATTGCCTTTGATTAGTTCGTCCTTATGAATCCGCTTCATTGGTTATATTTCTCTGTATCAAGCCGGCAATCGGCGGCTCCCACTCGGCTCCAGATTGACTTGAGCAAGTCGATACAATTCGGTCGGCCGGCGCCACTGTCATGGGACGCCCGAGTCATCGCTGTTACGGCTCGAAACTGCGACCTTCATGTCTGGCCTGAAATTTGTGTTGAGCTCGTCTGGAGCGTAGCCGCGAGGGTTACAAATCACCCTGGTTTGCCCCACGTAATAATCCGCGCTGGCGTGGCAGTGCCCGTGAATCCAAAGATCCGGATTGAGTTCATGAATCAGCCCCTCCAGCTCAGAGGCATAGGCCGCCGAAAACGGTTCGTCCCGAAATTCTGGGTCCAGGGAGTTAGGGCTGGGCGCATGATGCGTCACCACAACGTTGGTACGCGCATCAGAGGTGGAGATGCTCTTTCGGAGCCAACTCACATGACCATGGTGGATCCGAGCCAGATCCACCGACCGCATCCTCGAGTGGCTCGGCAAGCGGCGGATATATTTGTGGTCTGACATGACCGCCTGACAAGCTTGGCCGGACGCTACCGGATTTCCGAACAGCCGATAATCGGTCCACAAGGTAGCTCCGTGGAACCTGACGCCTTTGATCAGTACTGAATCAGTATCCAGCACGTGGACATTGGTTCCCTTTGCCTTGACCCTGAGCTTGTCCAGCAACGCAGGATAGCTCGTCTTGTAGAACTCATGATTCCCCAGCACGTAGACGATGGGAATCGACAGCCCGAGCTCCAGAAGCCAATCCAGGCCCTTCTCCCTCTCATGAATATCTCCTGCGAGCACCGCCACATCCGCATCTTCTGGGTTGAATTCGAAGTCTCCGGTTTCCAGGTGAAGATCACTCATAACGGACAATGTGATGGCTCCCCTCGGCCGAGCTGGGGTGCGATTCGAGATCATGGGAACCCCTCACCGATCTTGTTGATAACCTTATCCAGTTCGGTGCCCGCATCTTCCTCCGAAAGGTATGCCAATGGCGTTTTGCCACCTAGCACTGGCAGGGGCGTATACAGCCACCTCCTCGTCTTGCCCAAATCCGCCTTCATCATGATAAGCGTCCGATCGAAGAGGCGCGCCAAATCATAGACTCGCCTGGCCCAGGGCTGCGGAATAACGCCTTCTTTTTCCCAGGTGATTGAATCTTCCGGATTCGCAGAAATCAGATTCAACACCTCAGGTTTCGGCACATTCAGCAGCCAGCTCATTAAATCGAGGGCGTAGCAAGTGAGCCCCGCCTCAATGCGAGGACGAATGCCCAGGCTGTCACCCACTGCATGGTTGGTTAGCCGCGCCCGGATTGGTGCGGGCCATGGGTCATCGCCCCGATACATGAGCACGCGCACCACCGCTTCAGGCCAGTCTCGGCAGAAGTCACTACCGAATTTGATCAGAGAGCCCTCGAAATCTTCCTGCCCCTTTCCTTTCTCGTTATCGTCAATCAGGAGATCACCCTTGAAGAGATCCTTCCGTGGGCTGATGTGGAGCCGCTTGACGAAGCCATACCCAAGGTGCCGTTCAATCCAGAGTCGCTTCTCCGTATAGGAATGCGGATTCCTGGGGCTGGGCGCTGTCAGGATCTGCACTTCCACCCCACCCATGGCGTCCAGCACGTGCAAACCCGTTACAGCATCTGGAATCGGTTTCAAGGCGCTGAAGAAACCGGGCGTGGCCTGTGGCCACAGGGAGGCGGGCTCAGCAGCGCGTGCAGCTTCAAAGGCTGACCTGAAATCTGTGAGCACATCGTCCATGTCCACAAACACCCGGATTGGCCTCGGCCCGGGCGGTGGTTCCCTGAACGAATTGCGGTGCCTGGTGCAGGTGGCCACGATCCAGCCATCAAGGCTTACTCGCTGCCCCGGGGCACCGCAGAGTTCGCAGGTACGCTCCGCCAGAAGCTCCGCATGCTGGAGCAATGCACCCTGCTCGGGGCTATGGTGATCGACATAGAACCGGAGCCCACCGAACTTCTGTTTGATCTGCAGCGCCACGATCTGTGGTGCCCCACGATGGTCTGTCTCTTCTTGCAGGCTCTTGCAAAGCAGGTCGATGATGTTGAACCACCCATCACCGACACCAATCCCATAGGCCGCCACTCTCGAGAGAATCCTGGGATGCCTGGCGAACAGAAAGTCCTCATATTCTTCCTTCATGACTTTGGCCCTCCAACGCCGGACCCTGAGTCGTTTTTTGTAATCACCCCTAAGGCTCCGACCGATGCCAGCAGCCTGTGGTGATCAATAAACGGCATGAGCCTGGCGATGTTTCTGGCATCGTCGATGCCCCGGTGAGGGGTCCCGACGAAAGAGAGCTGGTGATGCGCCAGGGCCGCCCTGAGGGCGGTCCGGCGGGTCCCGTTGGTTTGCTTCCAGGGCCGCTTCAGATTGACGTGCGCCATGCTTAGGAACTGCGAGTTGGTGGGGTGCCTCTGCTCCATGGAGGCAAACAGGCGATGGTCAAAGTTTCCCCAGCTGCCCCAGATCCCAAGTCTCCCGCCCATCCACTGATCCAGCTGGCGCATGGCCTCAACGTAGGTTGGGGCCCTGTCCACATCCTTTTGGCGGATGCCGGTCAGGTTGGTGCAGTATTCGCTGAGGATCGGCTCATCCTTCGGGCGCACGAAAGTCGAGTACTCGTCCAGAATGGCGCCTTTCTGGGTCACGAGGACGCAGCCGATTTCGATGATCTCCATGTCATCGACGCTGCGGCAGATCCGGTCATCCCAGCAGGTGGCCTCCAGATCGACGATGAAGAAGGGACGAGCAGGGGAGCGCCCCCGGCTGACAGGCGATTCAATTTGGTGTGCGGTGTGACGAGGCTTTGATGACGCGTGGCCATCAGGCCGCTTTGCAGCTAACTGTTTGGTTTTCATGATGTACGTTCATAGCTGGTGAGATCCTCCCCAAAGGCTTGTCAGCCGGAGGGGGCGGTGCGGCAAGGCCGCTATCTATGCGCGAGCACAGAGGCGCTAGGAACGTATTATTCGAACCTGGAAGCTTTGGGGGAGTGCGTGCGCACAGAGCAAGACCGGCTCTCCTCGGAGAGGCCGCAACTGCATCACACTTTCACGCACTGGCTGAGTCATGCTGCTCATTCTAAATGAATTGAGCGTCCAACATAGCGGAGTTTTGGCTGCGAGTGCAACCGGGAGCTTGGTACTAACGTGGTACAGGCGGTGCCGCTAAGCAACAGCCATGTAGCGCTCAAAGCACGGGGCATTTTGGGGGGCAAACTATCCTTGCGCTGCCACCATAGTTGGTCCAAAACGGCCAACTTATGCTTGCGCGTACACAGGCTCTACAGGCAAACCAAAGGGCGTACTACACACCACCGCCGGATATCTGCTTGGTGCCACACTGACCCACAAATATGTGTTCGATTATCACGACGGTGACATCTACTGGTGCACCGCAGATGT
>NZ_JAFMPS010000018.1 GCF_020667895.1 Alcanivorax sp. 1008 | reverse complement strand
ATCTCGCCGTAGTCCTTGGATTTTTGATCCGTGTTTTCAATCAGCAGGCCAATAGGACAACCTGTGGTTTTGCCCTCAAACACCCCGGACAGAATTCTGACCTGATCCGGCTCCCGTCGCTGGGTGGTGTAACGGCTGGTACCAGGCTTGCGCCGGTCCAACTCGACCTGCAGATCCTCTTCACTGATTTCCAGCCCCGGCGGACACCCGTCAACAATGGCACCAAGCGCCGGGCCATGGGACTCACCGAAGGTGGTGATGCGGAAGATTTCGCCGAAGCTGTTGCCTGCCATGATGAAGTCCTTCGCGTCGAGAGGACGCTGCAAAAATTCAGAAAAGGTCGCTATGTTGTTCCAACTGGGCGCGGGTAAGCAGGAATACGCCCTGCCCGCCACGCTCGAAATCCAGCCAGGTAAACGGCACTTCAGGCCAGTTCAACTCCACCGCTGCCTGACTATTGCCCACTTCCACCACCAGGATGCCCTCCGGGGTGAGATGCTCGGCCGCACCGGCCAATAGCTTGCGGGTAAAGTCCAAGCCGTCCTCACCCGAAGCCAGGGCAAGTCCCGGCTCATGGCGATACTCCGCCGGCAGGCTGGCCATATCCGTGGCGTCCACATAGGGCGGATTGCAAACAATCAGGTCGTAGCGACCTTCCACCGCACTGAGGCCGTCACCCTGCAAGGCTCGCACCTGCTGATCCACACCATGCAGCTCGATATTCTCGCGGCACACTGCCAGCGCATCGTCAGAAATATCACTGGCGTCCACTAGCGCAGCGGGAAAAGCCGCCGCACAGGCAATGGCAATACAGCCGCTACCGGTGCAAAGGTCAAGCACCCTGCTGACCCGCTCCGGATCCAGCCAGGGCTCAAAACGCTGTTCAATCAACTCCGCAATGGGTGAGCGAGGAATCAGTACCCGGCCATCAACCACAAACTCGAAACCACAAAACCAGGCCTTGCCGGTCAGATAGGCTGCCGGCACCCGGTCGTTGACCCGACGACGCAGCAGACCAGCAAACTGCTCCACCTCCAACGGCAGCAAGCGTGCCTCCAGCAGACGAGGATCGCTGTCCCACGGCAGGGACAGCACATGCAGCATCAGTGACAGGCCCTCGTCCCAGTAATCATCCGTGCCGTGGCCAAGAAAACTGCCATGTCGGCGCATGGCGGTTTCCGCCCAGCGCAGGCAGTCACGGGGGGTTTGCAGGGTGGCCACAGCCTGGGCAAATTCAGCTTCAGAAATCATGTGTTATTCCGTCGGGCGGAGCTTGGGCGGCATGCCGGAAGGCTCCTTTATCAGGCGCGAAAGGCTACCATAGTTTGGCCCTCGTAGGAGCGCTGCCAGGGCGCCATAATAGACTGGCTACCGGCGAACCGCTTTGCAGGAATCCACATGCCCCAATACTGGCTATTCAAAACCGAGCCCGACACCTACAGCATTGACGACCTGAAACGCGAAGGTCGCTGCGGCTGGGAGGGCATCCGCAACTATCAGGCTCGCAATAGACTGCGAGACGAAGTCCAAGCAGGTGATCAGGTTTTGATCTATCACTCCAGCTGCTCCGTACCAGCCGTAGCAGGCCTTGCAAAAGTGGTCGACAAAGCCAAAGCCGACCCAAGCCAATTCGATCCCCAGTCTCCCTACTTTGACCCGAAATCGTCGCCAGACAATCCCCGCTGGGTGCTGGTAGACATCGTTTGGCAGGAAAGCTTTGCCCGCACACTGCCACTAAAGAGCATTAAGGAAGATCCGAGTTACTCACACATGGAGTTAGTTAACCGCAGTCGACTTTCTGTACAGCATGTTCCGCAACACTGTTTCCAACGAATTGTTAAAGCCTGCCGCCTGCCGCACGATTAAAGTGCGCAGAAAAGCAACCCGTTCCCTCTTGGTGCGCGATTAAAAGTCATCGCACCATTTTTGTGATGGCACTTTGCCCTTGCACATAATTAAACCCCGCTGACTTGCACACAGTCATAAAATTTAATGGGAATTGGCACGGCGGTTGCTTTACATAGCGCAGGACATCCTTTCCTGCGCGGGACGCGCGCTCATCGACAGGATCTGCGGAAATGCGCCCCTTACTCTTATTGCTTTGTACTTTCCCCGCCGCCGCTTTTGCGGACGAAGGTAGTGATGCCATCAACATGGTCTGGCTGGCAACTGCGGCTGCATTGGTTTTCCTCATGCAGGCGGGCTTCGCCCTACTTGAATCGGGCATGTCTCGATCAAAAAACTCCCTCAATGTGGCCATGAAAAACTATATGGACCTGTGCGTCGGCACGCTGATTTTCTGGGCCGTCGGTTACGGCCTGATGTTTGGCACCAACAGCAGCGGCTGGTTCGGAACAGACGGATTCTTCCCAAATGAAGCAGAGCCCATGACCTGGGGTGTGCTGTTATTCCAGGCAATGTTTGCCGCCACTGCATGCACCATTGCCAGTGGAGCCATGGCAGAGCGCACCCGCTATAACGCCTACCTGATTGGTGCATTTGTAATCTGCGGCCTGATCTATCCGGTGTTCGGTAGCTGGGTCTGGAACAGTGATGGCTGGCTGGCCAAGATGGGCTTTATCGACTTTGCCGGATCCACCGTGGTGCACTCCATCGGTGCCTGGTGCGCTCTGGCCGGCATCATCGTGGTGGGCCCCCGTCTGGGTCGCTTCAGCTCTCGTGGTGAGCCGCGCGAAATCCGTGGCCACAACCTGACACTGGTGGCGCTGGGTGGATTTATTCTCTGGTTCGGCTGGTTCGGTTTCAACGGCGGCTCAACACTGGCGGCCTCAGTGGATATCGGACTGATCAACCTTAACACCCAGCTTGCTGCCGCTGCGGGTGCAGTAGCGACGGTGCTGCTGTCCGCCATACGAGGCCGTGCCGTGCTGCTCACCGAAACCGTTAATGGCAGCCTTGCCGGTCTGGTTGGCATCACTGCCGGCTGTGCCACCATGTCACCCGGCTATGCGCTACTGACGGGGCTGATTGCCGGAGTGGTTTGTGTATTTGGCCAACAGCTACTGCTGAAAATGAAACTCGACGATGTGGTTGGTGCAGTAGCTGTGCACGGTTTCGCCGGCGCCTGGGGAACCTTGGCTGCTGGCATCTTCTTTATCGACGATCCATTCAATAGCACCATCATTCTTGTCCAGCTGATTGGTGTTATCAGTGCCTTCGCCTGGGCCTTTGTCTGTGCCTTCGTACTTTATCTGCTGATCGCAGCGTTTGTTGGCTTGCGCGCCAGCGCCATCCACGAGCAACGGGGCCTTGACCTCAGTGAGCACGCCGAAATCGGCTACCCGGAGTTCCCCGTAGACACTGCCTACACTGCGGCCCGGGCTACCGACGTGGAGACCCGCTAATGAGTAACGATATTGCCCTGCGTCGCCGCGCTATATATACCGGTCTGAAGCCGTACATGGATGATGACGCACTGCTTGACGCTCTGATGCATTGGGAAAGTCATTTCGCTAACGCACCACGTTTTACTCTGCAGCGCTTTGTTGCAGAGTTATGTAAAGATGCGGATCTGCGTAGTCGCCGTGCGGACATTCTGCTCAGTCTGGTGCAAGCATTGAGCATGCCCGCCAATTCCCTGTTACCGGACCCATTGCAGCACCGGCAAAGCACTGCTCCTGCGGCTAATGATAGCAATGAAGGCTCTGGATTCAGCGCCCTGATGCTTGCCCTGTTTGAGGTTATGCCGAAAGACACCCAATACCATATGCGACTGGATATGCTGGCCAGTCTCGACGTGCGCAAGCTGCCCAAGTCCCTGCTGGTGGCACTGCAACGCTGGCTTGGTGACAAGGACACATTGCAGCCTGTTCAATGTGATACGGCATTGTTGCGAGCCATCGTTAATCGCTGCTATGTGGTACTCTGCGAGCGGGTTGGTCCGGTTGAAGCAGACCGCCTGCTAGCGCGGGCTGCGAATTTGGCCCAGGAAAACAATCCCACGCTGGCGCGAGCTATCAGTCAGCTTCTCTAGCCATCTGTTGCGACATCATGGCCAGGGATGGCAAGTCGATCAGGAGGCATACATTGCGTTTTCACAATCAGATCTTTATCGCTCTGATTCTTGGCGCCGTAGTGGGTGCGCTGACTAGCGCGGACACCCGTTTGTTCGGCATTCAGTTGCTTGCCATTCACGACATTGTCGGCAGCCTGTTTATCAACGCCCTGAAAATGGTAGTGGTGCCACTGATCACCAGTGCGCTGATTGCCGCCATGATCAATATGGCCGGTGGCCGTGATCTTGGTCGATTGGGCATCAAAACACTGACCTGGTACTTCGCCACCACCACATTGGCGGTGCTGACGGCACTAGTGCTGTTCAATGTCATGACACCGGGCATCATTGACGGTCAACCGGCAGGCGAGCGCCTTGGTCTGGCCACTCAGACGGATGCGGTGGTGGCCGGTATGGCAGAACGTGGCGCGGGCGACTTTGCCGGAATTATTCTGCAGCTTTTCCCGCCGAACATTATTCAGGCTGGAGCTGAGGGACAGCTGCTTGGCCTGATCGTATTTTCCATTCTGTTTGGCATGTTCCTGCGCAATCAGCAGGGACAGGCTGCGGAAACACTCAAGCAAGTGATCGTCGGCTTTTATGAAACCATGGTCGCCATCACCCTGTTTATCGTGCGCTTCGCACCGATTGGCGTATATGCGCTGATCGCCCGCACGGTAACGCAAACCGGTTATGACGCCATCGAACCGCTAGCCTGGTTTTTCTTCACCGTACTGATTGCACTTTTTATTCACGCCTTCGTTGTGCTGCCCATCCTGATCCGGCTACTGGCACGACGCTCGCCGGGGCGACATATTCAGGCCATGACGCCCGCGCTACTGACCGCTTTCTCCAGTGCCAGCTCCTCCGCCACCCTGCCCTTAACCATGGAGTGCACGGAACAGCGCGCCGGAGTGTCCAACCGCACTACCAGTTTCGTTTTACCGCTCGGCGCCACCGTCAATATGGACGGCACCGCCCTGTATGAATGTGCTGCGGTGCTTTTTATTGCCCAGGCCTACGGCATGGACCTGAGCCTTGGCAGTCAGGCATTGATTGTGGTGGTGGCGATTCTGACATCCATTGGCGTGGCCGGCATTCCATCCGCCAGCCTGGTGGCGATTACCCTGATTCTGACCACCGTTGGCCTGCCGGCAGAAGCCATTGGCCTGATTCTGGCCACAGACCGGCTTCTGGACATGGCACGCACAGCAGTGAATATATGGGGGGATAGCGTTGGCGCGGTGATTATCGGCCGTAGCGAGGGCGAAGAAGGGATTCTTGATGTACCGGTTAGTGAGATGGAGCAGCGTCACCAGATCAATCAGCGGGGGCAGTAGCTACCCCCGCTAATCGTTTTCAGGCGTGATGGTGGTGATCGTCGTTGTGCCAGCTATCCTGCAGGTCGCGGCGCAGCTTGATGGCGGCGCTAGCGACTGACGGAATGGCCAGAGCAAGACCCAGCATCAGCGGGATGCGCAGGAAGTCAGGCTCGCCCTGCAGCAGAACCATCAGAGAAACCAGCGCCAATGACAGCAGTACCAGTTCCACCAGATCACGGCCGATTGTCTTTGCCTTGAGGTTATTCATGGTGTATCTCCTTGCTGTTAACTTGTGAACATGTGTGCACAATATATCTGACATGAACATTAGTCAACACCTGTTCACAAATTATTTTGACCCCGACGAGCTTGGCCTGCCGGGGGGCATTACGGCACACTTCCGACCCTTGTCCACCAGCCCCGGGGAGCGCAGTTGGCTGAGACACGAACAGTATTGATCACCGGTGGGGCCAGTGGCCTGGGCCTGGCCTTGGCTCGTGAAGCTGGTAACCGCCATTACCGGGTCGCCATTGCCGACATCCATGATGCCCGTGGTGAACAGGCACGTCAGGCGCTGGCCGAACAGGGCGTGGACTGCATGTTCACGCGCTGTGACGTGCGCGACGAAAAAGACCTGCGAAACGCTGTCCAGAGGGTGGCGCGGCGCTGGGGTCGGCTGGATGTGATGATCAACAATGCCGGTGTAGCGGGTGCCGGTCTATTTGAGTCTCTCGGCGATGATGACTGGCATTGGTTGCTGGACATCAACCTGATGGGCGTTGTCCGCGGTAGCCGTATGGCGATCACCGAGATGAAGCGTCAGGGCTTCGGTCAGATCGTCAACATTGCTTCCATGGCCGGGCTAACTCCACCGCCGGGCATGGCCAGCTACAACGTTGCCAAAGCCGGCGTGGTGAGCCTGTCGGAAACACTGCGCAGTGAGCTGGCACCGCTGAATATTCAGGTTACGGTGGTGTGCCCATCATTCTTCCGCACCAACCTCGGCGAGTCCCTGCGCACGCCGGACCCGGTAACCCGGGCCCGCTTTGAGCGTTTACTGGAAAACAACGACATGACCGCCGAACAGATCGCGGTGGCGATCTGGAAGGCGGTCAACAAAAAAGAGTTTCTGGTTATTCCGCACAAGCCCGCTAAAAAAGCCTGGCGGGAAAAACGCTGGTTCCCGGAGAAGTTCTTTCAGTCCATGGAAGCGCTGGGCAAAAAGCTGCGGCGCTAATCACCCACTGCCTGTTACGGCATAAAGAACTGTTCATCCTCCATCCCGGACAGGGTTTCCGGGCCGGCCATCATGCTGGCGCGCAAAGACTCTGTGCGTGGCAATACCCGCGCCATATAGAACTTGGCCGTCTCCAGACGAGACTGCAGGAAGGCCGCGTCACCCTGCCCCGCCGCCAGCATATCGGCAGCCACCACCGCCATCTTTGCCCAGCACCAGGCCAGACAGGCATAGCCCGAGTATTCCATGTACTCAAATGCCGCGGACATGGGCAGGGCCGGATCAAGCCGACCACCGGCAATTAGCTGATCGGTCAACTCACTCCATTGTGCTGCCACGGCAGCGGCCTTGCCGACCAGTTCGCCGGCTTGTTGATGATTGGCATTGGCCGCACAGAAACTATTGATCTGTTCAAGCAGCAGATCCAGCAGACGTCGGTCGGAGCCGATGACCTTGCGACGCATCAGGTCAATAGCCTGAATACCATTGGTGCCTTCATAGATTCGGGTAATACGCACATCACGGGCGATTTGCTCCATACCGTGCTCGCGAATATAGCCATGTCCGCCAAAGCACTGGATACCCAGATCAGCCACTTCACTGCCGCGCTCGGTAAAAAACCCCTTGCAGATTGGCGTTAGCAACGCCACCAGCTGATCCGCCTTCTGCTGGGCTTCACCTTCACCATGCAGCGATGTATCAAGCTGCATTGCTGTGAAATAACCCAACATCCGGCATCCCTCTACCAGCGCTTTCTGGGTCAGCAGCATGCGCCGCACATCAGGATGAACGATGATCGGGTCCGCCGGCTTGTCGGGATATACCGCACCTGACGGGGCCCGCATTTGCAGACGCTCGCGAGCATATTCCACCGCTCCCTGACGGGACAGCTCCGCCAGGCTCATCCCTTCAAAAGCCACATCAAGGCGGGCACAGTTCATCATGGTAAACATGGCCGCCAAACCGTTATGCGGCTTGCCAACCAGCCAGCCAACAGCACCATCCAGATTAATTACCCCGGTGGGCGACGATTTCAGGCCCATTTTCTCTTCAATCTTGGCAACGCTTACGCTGTTGCGTTTGCCCAGATTACCCTGCTCATCAACCAGCACCTGCGGCACCAGAAACAGGGAAATACCTTTCGGGCCAGCCGGGGCGTCGGGCAGTTTGGCCAGCACCAGATGAATAATGTTGTCGGTGATGTCCTGATCCGCCCAGGTGATAAAAATTTTCTCCCCGGTAATACGGTAGCTGCCATCATCGGCAGGCTCGGCACGGGTGCGCAACAAGCCCAGATCAGAGCCGGCGTGAGCCTCAGTGAGCATCATCGAGCCGGTCCACTCCCCGGCAATCATACGCGGCAAATATTTCTGCTTCAGGGAGTCATCGGCATGCGCCTCAATGGCACGTACGGCACCCTGCGTCAGTGTGAAAAGTGCGCACCAGGGCTGATTGGCGGACTCTGCCATGTCGTGGAAGATCATCCCAAGGCTATGCGGCAAACCCTGGCCACCAAGCTCCGGATCACTGCTGATGCCGGCCCACTGACCCTCGGTCAGGCCGCGCCAGGCAGCCTTGTAGGAATCCGGTGTCTTGACCCGTCCGTCGACCAGATGGGTGCCAATTTCATCGCCATCACGATAGCTGGGAGCCAGCACGTTCTCACAGAAACGGGCCGCTTCCTCAAGCACCGGATCAATCAGGTCAGCACCGACTTCCGCATGACCGGAAGCCGCATAGTGGGCAGGAAAATCGAGAACGTTGTGAACCAGAAAACGGATTTCGCGAAGCGGTGCCTTGTACTGCGGCATGATTATCTACCCCATGCAGGATTAGAAAAATGTTGGTCTTTCAGGACTCGCTGATCAGTCCCTGCTGCCGCAGGTACTTGAGGGTGGCGCGATAATCGGAGTCCAGCGCCTTGTCGACACGCTCACCCACCATGGCCGCCAGCTTGCTGCCAATCAATGGCACGGTGCTGTGCACCTCCACCAGCATGTGCTGCTGAGCCATGCCGTCACGTTCGGTGATAGTCACCGCACCGTGGACCTCCACCGGCACTTTGCCGAGGGCAAATCGATAATGGGCCCGGTAGGGCTGACGCTTGCGCTCAACCCAGAGAAACTCCTGAACCAGTGTTTTGTTGTTACCGATAAAGCGGCGAGCAAAGGACGGCACCTTGTCCATGGGGATATCGATATCGCGCAAAATCCGAATCAAGAAGCCATCGTGCTGCTCGCCAAAAGCATCGAAATGGAACTCCGCCGCACCGGACATGGTATGCCGAGCTTCGAAAAACCTGCGATCGGTTAGTACTTCCAGCAACTTTTCCGCGGCCAGCGGATAATCCTGATAACGCTCTACCTTCACGACTTTTCCTGCATCAACTTAAGCAGCGGCATCAGTCGAGCCTTGAGGGCAGACAAATGGGGGCGCACCGTATCGTCTTTACCCTCCGCCAGCAGAGCCAAAGCCTTTTCCACATTCATTGGTGCACTGCGCAGCGCCCCTTCAGACGGCGGCTGTGGCGAAGACGGCAGAGCTGTCTTCTCGCGCAGCTCAGCTTCCGTCATAACCATATTGCCGCCAGCGTCAACCGCCGCCTTGAGCACTAAATTAGCTTCTTCGATAACCGAACGCGGCGTGGCACCAGGGTGTGACTCCGGACAAAGCACGCCAATCGACAGAGTAACAGCCAGACGGTGGCCCTTGTAATCAGTGGCGGATTCACGCACCAATCGGCACAAACGATTAGCAAAAATCGCCGCACCCGCAGCATCCGCCGTAGGCAGCAATACGGCGAACTGGGACAAACCAATACGGGCGGCTGTATCTTCCTTGCGAATCAAACCGCTCATCACCTTGGCAACATCCTTGAGCACGGCATCCGCCGCTTCCTTGCCAACCTTGATAAACAGTTTATTAAACGCATCCACATCAGCGCGTACCAGCGATACGCTATGTCCCTGACGGGCAGCAAACGCCAGCTCCTGCTTCAGGCGGCCATTAAAGTAAAGTTGATTGCCAAGACCGGTAAGCGGATCAATCGTGCTCTGTTGCGCCAACGCCTTACGCTCACGCTGATAGTTGGCATGGGCGGTTGCCCGGGCCAGCAAGTCAGTTGAGTTAAATGGCTTGGTAATAAAATCAGTGGCGCCCATGTCGAGGGCTTTTTCCCGCGCAGCTTCATCATTTTCTGCGCCGGTAACGATAATGACCGGCATACCGGCGATACCGGGATCATCACAGGTGCGGATTTTCTCCAGTAACCCGTAACCATCCAGTTCCGGCATGGAAAGATCCGAAAATACCACCTGGATCTGCTGGTCAGTACGAATTTGCTTCCAACCTTCCTGGCCATTCTCGGCTACCACCACATCAAAACGCTCGCCGAGCATTTTAGTGGCGGCACTGCGCATCACTTTGGAGTCATCCACCATGATTAGACGCGGCTTTCCCTGCCCCTGGGCTTTATCAGTCATCTTGTTATAACCCTGACAGGGCTGGAGGAATCACAACTGCTCCCCCGGCTGAATTGGCATGTAGTCCTGCTCGCCTGGCTCCCGGCCACGAACATAACGGTAAAGTCTGGAACTACGGTTACAGTAGTCGCCACGGGCAATTCCCGCAAGATAGTGCTCGTTAAGCAGGTGCCCCGTGCGCTCCGGCACACAGAATACCGTACCCGCCGTGCTATCCAGATGGGACAGCACACCGGTTTCGGAAAAGTAATCCCGACCATTGGCGAAATGTTCGACATAGGGCACCGGATGGCCGGCGTCACGGGATAGTTCGTAATCTACCTCCAGGCTATCCGCCACCCCACCGATACAGTACAGCTCGAGCTTTTTCACCAGATCACGGGTGGACGCGTGGCGCAACAGTTTACGCACGATGTAGCTGGCCACAATTGTGCCCTGCGAATGGCAGAACAGCACCACCCGGTCGTGTTTTTCCAACGCTTCCTGCACCACGTATACCGCCGGGCGGGACAGCTTGCCGTCCTTGCGCAGGGTCCGTGCGGTAACAGATTGCATAACATCACGGGCCAATCCCCAGGTCGGGGTATGAATCAGATGTACCGGACGCTGGAAAATTCGCGCAATCTCGCTGGCATTAAGCAATGCCACCGGCGGCGCGGTCCCCATGCCATTAATAAAAAACCAGCGCGAGCTATGCTCTTCTCTGGTCACCCGCTGAGGCCTGACCACCAGCGTGCCCTGACTGGCAGAATCCCGTTGCGCGGGAATAATCAGCTGACCAAGAGAATTGAGCATATCGCCGGTGCTGTTATAGCTACGCGGATCAAGCTCGGAGCGCACCGTCGGCTCGTGGCGAAGCGGGAACACGGTAAATGGCAGCGAGCTGGCATGACTCAGGCCCAGCACGATATCTCGGCGGATAGCAGAGCGGTTGTGCGCCAACTGGCGCAGCCAGCGGCGTGAACGATTCAACATCAGACAGATTCCGGTCAATGCGTGTCAACCAGCACGAAGCTGGGTAGACTGCGTGTTTCTCAATGGACCAAAGGGTATCAGTATGACCCAGCCTCGCAAATACAGCCTGACACTTTTTGGCGCCACCGGATTTACCGGTGGCCTGTGTGCCGATTATCTGGCCAGCCACATGCCTGCCGACGCTCCCTGGGCTCTGGCTGGTCGAAACCTGAGCAAGCTGGAATCGGTCCGCGACCGGTTAAGTGCTGCCGGCGCGAACAACCTGCCGGAGCTCATCCAGGCGGACGTGGACGATCAGGCCAGCCTGGACAATATGGCTCAGCTCAGCAAGGTGGTGATCACCACCGTAGGCCCCTATGTGTTCTACGGCGAAGGTCTGGTGCGCGCCTGCGCCGATAATGGCACCCACTACTGCGATCTCACCGGCGAGCCAGAATTTGTCTGCAACAGCATGACCCGTTATCACGCCAGCGCCCGCAGGACCGGAGCCGCTATCGTCAATGCCTGTGGCTTCGACTCTATTCCCCACGATGCTGGAGCGCTATTCACCGTACGCGCACTGGCGAAAAAGCTGGGCGGCCAGATTAATGGTCAAGTCACCATGGAAGGCGTGGTCAGTGCCGCTGGCACCTTCTCCGGCGGTACCTGGCAATCCGCCATCACCGCCATGGGGCGACCGACGGAAAACCGTTTTGCCATGAAGCATGCACGCATGGCGCTGGATCACGAGTACCCGAAAACTGCGCGGGTTTTGCCGATGCGCCCCAAGCACGATGCTGAATTGGGCGGTTGGCTGGCGCCCATGCCAACCGTGGATCCGTTTATGGTGGTGCGCTCCGCCAGAGCGGTAGATGGCTACGGCCCAGATTTCCGCTATGGCCACTATGTGGCCGGCAAAACCTTGCCAAAAATGGTGGGTGGCATGGCTGCCATCGGTGGTCTGGTGCTAGCCGCTCAGATCAAACCACTGCGCAACAAGCTGCTTGAGTATCGCCAGTCGGGCGATGGTCCGTCGGCGGAAAAGCGCGAAAAAAGCTGGTTCAAGGTGCAGTTTCGCGCCCGCAGTGGCGGTGAGCAGGTGATGTGCGAAGTGGCCGGTGGTGATCCGGGCTACAGTGAAACGGCGAAGATGCTGGCCGAGACGGCCATGTGTCTGGCGCTGGACAAGGATCAGCCCAAGCGTGCGGGTGTGCTGACGCCGATGATGGCTTGCGAGGATCGTTTGATCGAGCGGTTGCAGGCAGCGGGGATGACTTTCAGGGAGCTTTGACAGCTTAGTTTGGTGCAGGCGTTTTCCGCCGTTTCCCTGATGCAGTCGCTCCGCGATAATCGCTTGGTGCATCAGGGGGACGCTTGCGTGCCATCTACCCGGCAGCAGTAGCCATCAGGCTTTGCCGGGAAACGCCGTGAATACGTCCATGTAGGCTCTTCGTCAACATCCCTGTTGACGAGGTTCCCGGCAAAGCCTGATGGCTACTGCTGCCTGGCATCCTACGTTATTCAACGAATGGCTTATCCTGCTCAAACGAAATACATCAACAACCATTCCGCCACCACCGCCGGCTTGCTCTCGCCTTCGATCTCGATGGTGTATTCAAACTTGAGCAGCCACTGCCCCGGCTTTCTTTCCTCCGCGCTGATCAGCTTGGCCTTAGCGCGTACCCGGCTGTTGACCTTCACCGGCGCCATAAAGCGCAGCTTGTCAAAACCATAGTTCATGCCCATTTTCAGGCCCTTGGGAATAATCAGGCCATCAATGCTGGTCTGCAGATAGGGCAGCAACGACACCGTCAGATAGCCATGAGCGATGGTGCCGCCGAAGGGAGTCTGCTTGGCCATCTCCTCGTTGACGTGAATAAACTGGTGATCCAGGGTCGCGTCAGCAAAGGCATTGATGCGAGCCTGATCGATCTGGAACCACTCCGAGACACCCAGCTCCTGACCTTCGTAGCTCTTCATTTCCGCAGCATCAATCTGTTTCATATCCGGTCTCCGTGTTTGCAGTTGCAGCGATAATAACCGTCCATCCATTGGTCGCCATGACCACAGCGGACAGGGCGGGCTTACTTGTCGTCAAGAAAGGCGGTAATTACCTGAGCCACTTCCACGGGTGACTCCATGTGCAGGTGATGGCGTCCCGGCAAGCGCGCCAGTTGCAGCCCTTCCACCCACGCCAAACGGTGCTCGAAATGACCCTGACCACCCATACCCTGCTCGCCCACCAGCAGCAACGTCGGCGAGCGAATTGCCCGGGCAAAACCCTCCACCTGCTCCTCGGTAAGACGCAACGATGAAGTCAGACGCAGACGGGGATCGGCGCGCCAGGTAAAGCCGTCGCTCACCGGCATCAGGCCTCGCTCACACAGCAATCGGGAGCAGTCATGGGACAGGCCACCAAAGCCACGCGTACGCGCCTCAACCGCATCATCAATATGTGCGTATACGGGCTTCTTCTTGGCCGGCAGTGCCTGCATATCGTCGATGGCCCGGCGCAGGGTTTGGGCAACATCGCTAGCCGACGAAGTTGGCGGGCCAATGCCTTCAATCAGCACCAGCTTGCTGACGCGCTGGGGATAACAACCGGCAAACAGGGTCGCCACACCAGCCCCCATGGAATGGCCGAGCAAAATAAACTGGCGCCAGCCAAGCTGATCCGCCACCGCCAGCACATCACGGACATGATCCACATAGTGGGTGGCGGCCTGCTCCGGCCGATGGCCCGACAATCCATGCCCGGAGAAATCCAGCGCCACCATGGGGTTGGTCAAACGTTCCATCAACGGAAAAAATGAAGCCGCATTATCCAGCCAGCCATGCAAGGCCAGAATCGGCATGCCGGTTCCTGACTTTTCCACCGCAGCCAGCACCTGCCCCCAGCAATCAAAGCGACGTTCCATCAAGGCGCTCATGGCAGCAACACCTTGAGCCGCTCACGAATCAATGCCGCAGTTTGTAGTGGCTTCTGCAACGGGAACATATGGCCACCCTCAGCCATGCCCCAGTCCATTTTGTGGCGCCGGACATGACGCCGGCCGCAGTCGATGAACATGGACTCGCTCTCGCTGCCATTAATCAACATGCCCGGCACCGCCAGGCGCGGATACTTGTGCAGGTCGCGTGGCGTGGTGCGGAAGATACCCACCTCCACCGCCACCTCGAAGCGCAGGCAACAGCCGTTCTCATCACACTGCACGGCAGAGTCGATGTAATCACGCAGGCAATCCGGGTCAAAGCTCTGAAAAAAGCCGCGCCGGGAAAAATAACCATCCACTTCCTGACGATTCGGCCACTGGTCGCGGCGGAACTTGGACTTGCCCGCCGGACTGACGCGATCACCCTGCCCGGTCCACTCGGCCAGGCTGAACAGCCAGCGCTGCCAGCCATTTATCAGCGGCGGATCAAGCATAATCAGGGCGGAGAACCACTCCGGCCGACGCGCCGCCACGGTAAACATCAACACCCCACCCAGCGAATGCCCCATACCCACCAGCGGCTTGGCCAGCGGCTCCAGAAAAGCCTCCAGCTCACGGGACAGCCCGTGCCAATGGGCGTCCACCGGGAAATCCGGGTTATGACCAATGCGGTCAACCGCATGAACCTGATAGTCCTTCTGAAAAGGTGCCAGAAACTTGGCATAGCTGCCGCCGGGCACACCATTGGCGTGGGCGAAAGCAAGAACGGGTTTATCTGCGTGCATGGAGTCCTCCGTAAGGCGGCTATTCTGGACGTCCCACAGTGAAGCCTCAATGACGCAAGATGACCCGCTCCTGACCATGTACAATGCCGTCTTTATCTGCTCGCCCACCACCCCACACGAGAGGCCCGATGAAACTGATCTCTTTTAATATCAATGGCATCCGCGCCCGCCCTCACCAGATTGAGCAACTGATCGCCAGCTACCAACCTGACCTGATCGGCCTGCAGGAAATCAAGGTGCAGGATGCCGAATTCCCCGAAGACAGCATCCGCGAGCTGGGTTATCACCCCTATTATTTTGGCCAGAAAGGCCATTACGGCGTCGCCCTGCTAAGCCGTGAGCCGCTGCTGGATATTCAACGTGGCTTCCCGGGCGATCCGGAAGACGCCCAACGACGCATGATTATCGGCAAGCTGGCAGGCCCGGACGGCAAACCGGTGACCGTATTGAACGGCTATTTCCCCCAGGGCGAAAGCCGCGACCACCCGGTGAAATTTCCTGCCAAGGAAAAGTTCTACGCCGACCTGCAACACTATCTGGAAAACCACCACAGCCCGGAAGATGCCGTGGTGGTCATGGGCGATTTCAATATTTCCGCTCAGGACTGTGATATTGGCATTGGTGAAGACAACCGTAAGCGCTGGCTGCGCGATGGCAAAACCAGCTTTCTGCCGGAAGAACGGGAGTGGTTCCAGCGCCTGCTCGGCTGGGGCCTGGAAGACACCTACCGGCGTATCCATGGCGATAGTAACGAGCTGTTCAGCTGGTTCGACTATCGCTCCAAGGGCTTCGAACGGGAGCCACGCCGGGGCCTGCGCATTGATGGCATCCTCGCCAGCAAGCCCCTGCAAGACAAAGTCAAAGATTCCGGCATTGATTACGAGATTCGCTCCATGGAGCGGCCATCGGATCACTGCCCCGTCTGGGTGGAGTTCAACTAGCCATGGCCGTGCAATGGCACCGCGAGCGCTTTCGCCTGAATCTGGACGGCCTCGGCCTGCTGGTCGATCTGGCCATGATCGTGCTGGTGGTGCTGAACCTCTCCCTGATCCTGTTCGACTGGCTGTTCAGCGCCCAGCCGGTGCAGCAGGCGCTGATGTGGCTGGCACCGTCCTTCACCGTGTTCTATCGCGACACCATTCACAACGACTTTATCTTCTGGGACCTGATCTTCGTCAGCATCTACCTGACCGAATTTACCGTACGCTGGATCATCGCTGTGGTTCGGCAAACCTACCATCGCTGGTTTTTCTACCCGTTTGCCCACTGGTATGACCTGCTCGGCTGTATTCCAGTGGGCGGTTTCCGCTGGCTGCGTATCCTGCGCGTCATCAGCCTGCTATACCGTCTGCAGCGCACCGGCATTGTTGACCTGCGCTACACCTGGCTCGGCTTCACCGTGCTCAAGTACTACCGCATTGTGGTCGAAGAGATCTCCGACCGGGTGGTGATCAACGTACTCGATGGCGTGCAGCGGGAAATCCGCGAAGGTTCGCCGCTGGTCCACCGAATCGAAGCTGAAGTACTAGTGCCACGCCGTCACGAGCTGGTGGACTTTGTTGCCAGTCGGCTGGTGGATATCGTTACCCGTACCCACGGCGAATGGCGCCAGGGACTGGGCGACTACCTGTCGCAGCTCACCGACGACGCGGTGGCCCGCACACCCAGCGGCGCCAGACTGGCCGCCATCCCGGTAGCGGGCCCACGGGCGCTGGCCCTGCTCGGTGATACCGTACGCGAGCTCGGCGTGGCGCTCACCGACCAGCTGGTAGAGGATCTGGCCAACCCCGCCAACCGTGACACCCTGGATGACCTGATCGACGGCATGCTGCGCAACGCCGCCGGCGACCGGGAGCAGCTGAACCAGCTTATCCGCGAGACTTTGCTGGATATCCTGGACCAGGTGAAGGTGCAGGTGGCCGTCCAGCAATGGAAGCAGGACCCCAGCGAAGCGTAAACAAAGGTCAAATCTGCTCTGATACTGGCACGATGGCACTAACGGGGCGTAAAATCACAGGCGTATACAGCCACAAGCTGACAGAACATGAGCGACGAACAGACCAAGTCACAAGATGACGAGCTCGACATCCCCGCACAGAACGTGCTGATGGTGGATGACACGCCAGAGAATCTGGTTGCCCTGCAGGTGGTACTGGAAGACCTGCCGTGCAATTTGGTATCGGCCACCTCGGGCGCGGAAGCGCTGGGCAAGCTACTCAAGCAGGAGTTCTCGCTGGTGCTGCTGGATGTGCAGATGCCGGAGATGGACGGTTTTGAAGTGGCGGAGATCATGCGCTCCAACAAGCGCACCATGAACGTACCCATCATCTTTGTCACCGCCAACTCCCGTGACGATCGCAACATGCGCCGTGGCTATCAAAGCGGCGCGGTGGACTATCTGTTCAAACCCATTGATCCAACCATGCTCTGCTCCAAGGTCAATTTCTTCTTGCAGCTCGATTATCAGAAGAAACGTCTGGAAGCGAAACTGCGCCGCAGCCGGGAATCTGCGGAGGCAATGAAAGCCGCTTACGGGGAATAACAGCTGAAAGACTGACCCTGCCCTGCTACATTTCCGGATCATCCATTCAAGGAAGATCCATTCGTGCAAATTCCAGGCTATCGACTTCAATCAAAAATCGGCCGCGGTGGTATGGCTGCGGTTTATCTTGCTGTACAGGAATCATTTGATCGTCCGGTAGCCATCAAGGTGATGAACCCGGTACTGGCTGCGGATCCGACTTTCAGCCAACGCTTTATTCGCGAAGCGAAAATGATGGCGCAGCTTAGCCATCCGCATATCGTGCCGGTATTTGATATTGGTACCCATGGCGACCTGCACTATATGAGCATGGAGCATATTGTCGGCGGCACCCTGAAGCAGCGTCTACGCGATGGTCTGGAAGATGACGACATCCAACGCATCACTGCGGAAATCGCGGCTGCACTGGATTACACCGGCGAGCAGGACATTATTCACCGCGACATCAAGCCGGACAACATCATGTTTCGGGGGGACGGCTCTGCGGTACTAATGGACTTCGGCATTGCCCGGCCCATGCAGGGTGATGAAGCCATGACACAGCTGGGCACCATCGTCGGCACGCCGAAATATATGAGCCCCGAGCAGCATCGCGGCAAGGGCGTCGACTCGCGGGCGGATCTTTATTCTCTTGGTGTAGTGCTGTTCGAGATGCTTACCGGGCGTGCGCCTTATACCGGCGAGGATGCCATGTCGATTGGCATCAAACATATCTCCGAACCGATTCCGCTATTGCCGAGCGATAAAAAGCGCTGGCAACCGCTGGTGCGTAAACTGATGGCGAAGGATCCGGAACAGCGTTTTCAGCGTGGCAATGAGGTGATCGCTGCACTGAAAAGTTTGTCTGCTGCTGCGCCAGCCGCCGACAACCAAGTGGCTGCTCCTGCTCCAGCAGCGGCGAAGTTTGTCGATGGCAATAGCCCAGAGGTAAAACTGGAATCACGCATGCGCTGCAAGGAGATCAAAGAGAAAGCCGGCTTGCTGTCGAGTGTTTATGTTTTCGATATTTATGTGATGGCGGATGATTTTAACCAGTTTCAGGGGCATTTCGAGAAGATCAGTCAGGAGCTTTTTGCCTGGGGCAAGGAACGGGGCAAAAAATGCGGCAAGGTGAAGTTCAAGGCCACGGTGCATCCGTGGATTGCGGGGCGTGTGAAAGAATATGTGCGCAATCTGCGCAAGGCGGATACGCATGAGTTTTTGAAGAGGATTCCGATTGAGGTGAATCTTGTTGGGGCTGATGGGCAGCCTATTGAGCAATACCGAATTGAGCCTGATTCTGCCTGATCAAAACCATACCTATGGGAGTGGACTCAGCCGCGAAGGAAAGATCGACAGTGAACTCACCGGCTCTGTCACCTGTTTGGGGTTTCCGGGACACGGTGGTGACGGTGGGGGTTAGAGGCCAGTCAAAACCTGCTAAACTCCCGCCCCCATGAATACAGCAACCCGACCAGCCATGAACCGCCGTCTGTCCGTCGCTCCGATGATGGACTGGACCACCCGTGACTTCCGTTATCTGGCCCGGCTGATCAGCAAGCACACCCTGCTATATACCGAGATGGTCACAGCCCAGGCGGTGATCTTCGGCAACCGCGAGGATCTGATCGGCTTCGACGAGGCAGAGCATCCGGTGGCCCAGCAGCTTGGCGGCAGCGACCCGAAACAACTGGCCGAAGCCACCCGCATCTGCGCTGATTTTGGCTATGACGAAGTCAACCTGAACGTCGGCTGCCCGTCCGACCGAGTGCAGTCAGGCCAGTTCGGCGCCTGCCTGATGGCGGATCCGGACAAGGTGGCAGAATGCGTTGCGGCCATGCAGGCGGTGGTGAATATCCCGGTGACAGTAAAAAGCCGGATCGGCATCGATGATCAGGATGAATACGAATTCCTGCACCGCTTTGTCGAAAAAGTCCGCGCCGCCGGCTGCACCAGCTTTACCATTCATGCCCGCAAGGCAATCCTGTCCGGCCTGTCGCCGAAAGAGAATCGCGAGATTCCTCCGCTGATTTATCAGCGTGCTTATGACATCAAGCGCGACTTCCCGGATATCGAAGTCATCATCAATGGTGGTATCCGTGACTTCCATCAGGTGCGTGAGCATCTGGGCGAAGTGGATGGCGTGATGATTGGCCGCGAGGCATATCAGAACCCCTACTTCCTGATCGATGCCGATCGCATCGTGTTCGATGATCTCTATCCACAGCCCAGCCGTCACGATATTGCCGAAGCCTTCATGCCCTATCTGGTAAAACGATTCGCTGAAGGCCATCATCCAAAGCATGCCCTGCGACATATTCTTAACCTTTTTCAGGCGGTACCCGGCGCCCGGGCGTTTCGTCGCCACCTGAGTGAGAACATGCACCGCAGCGATACCACGCCACAGATTCTGATGGACGCACTGGCTCTGGTGCCGCGTTCATCTTCGACAGAGGAAGTTTTGTCATGAGCAGCAAACGCGATCAGCTTGGCCAATGGACCACTCTGGTAGCCGACACCGGTGATCTGGATGCGATTCGTGCCAGCGCCCCGGAGGACGCCACCACCAACCCGTCGTTGTTGCTGTCGGTGGCCAAACAGACGCAGTACAGCCATCTGCTCAAGGAAGCCAAGCGTTTCGCCGGCCAGCTCAATCCGGATCACGATATGGGCCTGCTGTGCGATGCCTTTGCCACGGTCACCGGTGCAGAAATCCTGAAAAGCATTCCCGGGCTGGTGTCCACTGAGGTGGACGCACGGCTGTCGTTCGATACCAATGCCACCCTGACCCGAGCACGCCGGCTGATTGCCATGTATCGCGAGCTGGGCATCGAGCGCGAGCGCATCCTGATCAAGATCGCCTCCACCTGGGAGGGCATTCGTGCCGCCGAGGTGCTGGAAGAAGAAGGCATCCGTTGCAACCTGACCTTGCTGTTTGCCCTGCCCCAGGCCATTGCTGCAGCCGAAGCGGGCACTACTTTGATCTCGCCTTTTGTCGGTCGCATTTACGACTGGCACTTGAAGCATGGCATGCAGATTAGCGGCCCGGAAAATGACCCCGGCGTGCAATCCGTAAAACAGATTTTTCATACCCTTAAGTCGCGTGGCTTTGGCACTGTGGTGATGGGCGCCAGCTTCCGCCAGTTGTGGCAAATCGAAGCACTGGCCGGTTGCGACAAGCTGACCATTGCACCGAACCTGCTCGATATGCTGGCCAATGATCACGACACCCTGCCGCGCGCGCTGGATAGCCGCGACATCGATAGCGTCGATGATGTGGCGCCACTGCGCGAACAGCAGTTCCGCTGGTTATTGAATGATGACCCGATGGCCAGCGAGTTACTGGCCGATGGCATTCGCCGCTTTGCCCGCGATCAGGAGTCACTGGAGGCACTGCTCGGAGGCAAGCACTGATGCGTGGCTGGCTGAAGGGTTTGCAATCCGGCCGCCATGTCTGCACCGAGCATGATCAACATGTCGCGGCGGCCGCTTTGATGTATGAAGTGGCCCGCGCCGATGGCCAGTGGCAGGAAAGCGAAACCGATGCCCTGCTGCACAGAATGTCAGCCCGCTGGCAGATGCAGCCGGAAGATGCAGAAGCGTTGCTGGAAGATGCCCGTAAAGTCGCCGAGAGTGCCACCGATTATCACGAGCTGGTGCGTTCGCTGCGTGAGTGGCAGCCGGAGCAGCGGCGTGATCTGGTGCTGGATATGTGGGCGGTGGCCCATGCAGATGACGAAGTGCATCCGCACGAGGAATACGTTATTCGCAAGGTGGCAGATTTACTTTATGTGTCGCACAGCGACTTTATCCGCGGCAAGCTGATGAACGACAAACGCTGATCACCAGCCATCCGTATCCGCCGTGGGAGCTTCATCGCCGCTGGTTTCGTCTCCCCAGGCGTCGTCGCCCCAACCATCATCTCCCCAGTCACCGCTTTCAAAGTCAGCGCCGAAGTCATCTTCTTCTACGATACCTGCCGCCATTTTCCGGGAAGACAGATAAAACTCACGCATAAAACCGTAACGATCTCCTACCATGGCCTTTTCCACATTCAGCAGATCGGCGCGCAAATCTACGATGTACAGTGCCGTCACACTCCAACGGGTCAGGTCGTGTTCAATCAGGCTGCGCGGCGCCAAATAGTTATCCGGCCAGATGGCCGCTGCGTCTCTCAAGGTGCTCGGCCCTAACCCGGGTAAAACCAGATAGGGGCCGGATGCAACGCCCCAACTGGCCATGGTCAAGCCGAAATCCGTGCTGTGTTTTTCCAGCCCGGCCTTGCTGGCCACATCCAGCAACCCACCAATGCCCATGGTGGTGTTCATCAGCACCCGTGCGCTACTGTGTCCAGCGCGCCGCCATTGCCACTGCAACACATGGTTGATCGCACTAGGTACATCTTTGGCATTCTGGAAAACCCGAGTGACGGAGTCATCCATCCAGCCCGGTGTTACCCAACGGTAGCCCTTGGCCACTGGCTTGAGAAAGTAACGATCGATAGTTTCGTTGAAAGCAAAGACACCACGGTTGAAGGATTCCCACGGGTCTTCCGGGTGACCAGCTTTATCCTGCGCCTGGACCAGCTGCAACGGCAGTACAGCGATCAATACCAGCAGTAACAAACGACGCATAAATATCAGTTCCGGAAAAACAGCTGGCCAGTATAGCGAGCTTCGTATCAGGCGCGTATTCCAAGCAGAATATCCTGCTGTCGCCACTGCCTCAGAATATCAGCAAGAAACGGCTTCAAAGCGTGAATATCCTGACCCAGTTCGCTGGCCAGCGTCTGCAACAGAGCATCGGCGCTGGTATCGCCACCCTGCTCAAGCAGCTGGATCAGACGGGCACTGGGTGCATTCAGCTCCATAAAGTGAACCTGATCGGCGCGATCACGCCACACCAGCAGCCACACCGGCGCGGGCAAAGGCTCACTGGGTACGGCATCAACGGCGATCTGATGGACCGGCCAGTGGGAGCCGGTCAGCGCGCATAACGGCGACAGCAGCAACTGTCCCTGCAACAGATCGCCCTCGGCATTTACGCCCTGCTCGGGAATCTCCTCAGTGCTGATGCTCAGCGCCAGCTCAAGCCATTCGTAATATGCCAGCTCGGCCATAAACGGCGGGTAACTGTCACGCGGGTAGTCACCGCTATTGAGCCAGTCCAGAAACTCCGCGGGAATATCGGCGAAATAGCCACTGTCACAGCGGTGCTGCGCATAGAAGGCACGCACCAGAGCATCCCAGTCGCGATCGCTCAGCAAGGAGCGCAGCACTGGGAAGCCATTGCTGATAAACCCTTCGATATTGCGCCAAAACAGATCCCGATAGATTGCCATGCGACGATCTTCGATATCCTCCGGTGCTGCCGTTGCCTGGGGATCCCGCAGATGGGCAGCAAAGCGGCGCTGGGTATCAAGAAAGGACAGGTCACTCATCCGGCCAAACTCACCGGCGAGTGTTTTTTCTGAATAGCGCGCACCTGATCCAGCTCTGCTAGTAATTCAGCCAGTGGCGGGAAATTGAAATCCCGCTCTAACAGAACCGGCATACCCGGTGCCCGCTCGCAGGCCTCGGCCAACAACTGCCACACCGGATCGATCACGGCGGTGCCGTGGGTGTCCACCTTGAGATCCTCCGCTTCGTCGTAGTGGCCGGCGACATGGCAGTACAGAATCCGCTCAACGGGCAAGGCGGCTAAAAATGCATGGGGGTCGTAGCCATGATTGATGCTGTTAACCCAGATATTATTCACGTCCAGCAGCAAATCGCAGTCCGCTTCGCGAATCACCGCATTAATAAAATCGATTTCGCTCATTTCCTGCTGTGGCGCCGCATAGTAGCTGACATGCTCGACGCCAATGCGCTGGCCAAGAAAATCCTGCACCTGACGAATCCGACCAGCCACGTGTTTGACTGCTTCTTCGGTAAAAGGAATCGGCATCAGATCGTAAAGATGCCCCTCATCAGAGCAGTAACTCAAATGCTCGGTATAGCAGCGCACCTTGTAACGCTGCAGAAACTCACGAATATCACCGAGCATGGAAAAATCCAGCGGTGCCGGCCCGCCCAATGACAATGACAAACCGTGGCAAACCAGGGGATAACGCTCTGCGAAATAATCAAAGCGACGCCGCATGGCACCGCCGATGGGAATCCAGTTTTCTGGTGCAACCTCGAGAAAATCCGGCAGGTTCTCACACGCCGAGTCTGTCAGCGGGCCCATCAGGGCCCGCCGCAAACCAAGTCCGGCACCGAGCACCGGAAAGCGAGACGAGTTCATCGTCATAGCTCAGACTTCCCAAGCAGCAGGGCTGGCATTAGCCGCCGCACTTGCCCTCGCCACACTTGCCTTCACCGTCTTTATCTTTCTTCATTTCCTTTTTCATTTCTTTCTTCATTTCCTTCTTCATTTCTTTGGTCATTTCCTTGTCTTTCATGGAGCCTTCGCCGCACTTGCCTTCACCACACTTGCCTTCGCGGTCTTTGCTGTCAGCTTCGCCACACTTTCCTTCACCACACTTGCCCTCAGCATGTTTGTCGGCAAGTTGTTGATAGCCACCGGACAGTTCCTTGGCAGCAAACGGATTCTCTGCGGCCACAACCGGCGCAGCCAGAACGGAAGCAACAACGGCAGCGCCCAGTGATGCGGCAAGCGGATTCAGTTTATTGAACTTGGCCATCTGAAATTCTCCTGATTAATTGTCGAAACACGTCCAAAGGACTGAAATAGTCCTCAGGTACTCTAGCAGATGCATGAGGTAGGGTTATGTTACGAATTGCGTCCGGAAAATGTAAAAAGGGCCCTCAATTGAGAGCCCTTTCACACTTTTTGCCACACGGACGCCACCGGAGCCGCAGCAGATCAGCGACTACGGCGGACAATCACGCTGCCGATGGAGTAACCGGCACCGAAGGAGCAGATCACACCCTGGTCGCCCACCGCCAGATCCTGACGATGCTTATGGAAAGCGATGATGGAGCCCGCTGAACTGGTATTGGCGTACTCATCCAGAATCACCGGCGCTTCCACCCGGTCCGCCGGGCGGCCCAGTACACGCTTGGCAATCAGCTCGTTCATGCTCAGGTTGGCCTGATGCAGCCACATCCGGCTTAGCTGCTCCGGGGTGATGGACAGGCTGCCGATATGGTCGAGAATCTGCTCAGCCACCATCGGGCAGACTTCCTTGAACACCTTGCGACCCTCCTGACGGAACAGCTTGTCACGGGCGCCGACGCCGGATTCATCACAGCGGTTCAGGAAGCCGAAGTTGTTGCGGATATTGCTGGAGAACTTGGTCTGCAGACGGGTGCCCAGCACCTGCCACTGCTCAGCGGACACCGCATCCTCGGCCCGCTCCAGCACCACCGCGGTGGCCACGTCGCCAAAAATGAAGTGGCAATCCCGATCCTGCCAGGCCAGGTGGGCGGAACAGATCTCCGGATTCACCATCACCACGCACTTGGCGCTGCCGTTACGGATGGCATCCACCCCAGCCTGAATACCGAAGGTGGCCGAGGAACAGGCCACATTCATGTCATAGGCCCAGCCACGCTCCATACCCAAATAATGCTGCACCTCCACCGACACCGCCGGGTAGGCGCGCTGCATGTTGGAACAGGCCACCAGAATGGCATCCACGTCTGACACTGACCGGCCGGCATTCTCCAGCGCCTGATGGATAGCCTTTACCGCCATCTCGGCCTGCACGGAGATCTGCTCGTCGGGCCGCTCAGCAATCCGCGGCGCCAACCGGGAAGGATCAAGAACCCCTTCTTTATCAAGCACATAACGCTGCTTAATACCCGACGCCTTCTCGATAAATTCGGCATTGGAGCCCTGCAGAGACACCAGCTCGCCCGCCTCGATAGCCGCCGCATTCTCGGCGTTGTAGCGCTCCACATAGGCATTGAAAGAGATCACCAGCTCCTCATTGGTGATCGACTGGCTCGGCGTCCACAGACCGGTGCCGGAAATAACAACGTCGTTCTGGTTCACTGAATACTCCTGGTGAAAGCGTGCCGGGGAAACCCCAAGCAGGCGCCGGGGCGGCGCGGCAGCGCATTATCGAATGGGGGGATTATCCGGGTTCGGGGGGCTGGAGGCAAAGACGGAAAAGGTCAGGGTTCCGGCGGTAAAGCCAACCGGATCACAGGGATGCAAATGACTTCATGACAAGACCGCGGCGACCAACAGTTGGTCAGCGAATGCCTGCCCAGCCATCCAACCCGAATAGTGTCAGGGTAATGGGGGTTGACGATCTGCGGGGCTACCCGGCTAAGAGAAGGTGTCCACGAAAGTGGTTACAGATCAGCGCGGGAACCGCGTCCGATGCGTTGACTTGTATGATCGAAAAGCCCCCAACGAATCACGCTATGCTTCCTAGGTTGAGTGATATCTGCTGAATTGCATGATCCCAAGATCTATAGCAGCGGATGGATGCGTGCTTTGGCGTTGGCGCTCCATCAGTTAGCCGGAGCTTTTCTGTCAACAGCCACATGTCCTGACTAATACCCTTCACAATCGGATAATTGGGCCGATTTGGGATCATTTTTTGATCGATAAATCCGCGGGCCAAAAGCCCCGTTCCGCGCGCGGCATTGTCCTTCCAGAAAGCGTGCTCTCGAGAATTCGCAGCTTTAACGACTCCTCCATCAAAGTCGTAAGTCCAATGGTTGAACTCGTCCCGCAACCTTCCGAACAATTTTTCTGACACCACAAACAAGTCAAGATCGGAACTTGGCGAGAACTTAGCTCCTCGCTTACCAGGCGAGATCGAGCTACCGATTCTCGCACTTCCCGTAAGCGAGATTTCTTTAGGGTCTACGTCGAGGCGGGTCGCCAACCATCCGCGCAGCACCTCGAAAACCGCCGGGCATTCAGCGAACGCATACGGGATTCCTTCCGTCAGCCACAGGCGCGCCAGTGCGACACGTGAACTGTTGCCACCAGTACGGGCGGCTGAAAGCACCGCCTCCGCTTCTGGGTGTGCGCCTCTAAGATTACGGAGTGGATCAGGAATTCGAAATGGTTCCATGATTTGCAATGCCTGAGAAAGTGCCGCGTTTCGTAAAGCCCGAATCAAGCGCGAGAAGATGGTGAACTCTCTGGCTAATTCGACCGAGTTGCCGTTCATCAAGATTACGTGGTTGAGGGTATTTGAGGCGCGCTACAAGATTCGCCGCACCAATTTTTGAGTCGACGCCCGTGGCCTTCGAAATCCCCTCATAAGCCTGCTGGAATCCGTGCATGTTCCAGCCGTAGTAGGCCACCCATAGATAAATACGGGCAATATCCCTCCGATCAAACGCATATGTGAGGCGCACTGCAAGGATAATTTCGGTGATTTTTCGCCATATCGTTCGTTCATACCTCCGTGTGACGGTACGCACCAACTGCATGGCAATTGTCGATCCGCCTTGACGCCTCCGGCGAACACAAGTCATCCAAATACTCCTCATAAGTGCGATGGGGTCGACCCCCATGTGTAGTTCAATACGTTGATCCTCCCCAAGGATGAGAAATTTGCACATTTGGAAAGTTGGTTTAGGCCCAGGTGCGGATTCCAGTTCTGCAAGTGCCATTGAGCTTGCCGACCACACCTCTCGCCATAGCTTTGCAAGTGTTTTCATGTTCCACATCCGGTTGGGAGGAAATTTAACAGTTTATTAAGTTTTATCTACGCCAAATTGATTTATGGGGAGATATGACAACTCGATGTCATCCATATGATGTATTTTCTGCTGCAACAAAGCTTCAGGGATAACATCTCGCAGGCCCTGAAAATGACCATCCGTAGTAAATATATGGTCTACATACGGTATATATAAAGAGTGCAAACTATCCAACCATACCCCCCTAGGGTATTTCCCCGAAGCTTGGGATATGGTCATATACGCCATAATACAAAACGGGCCTCTATGAACAAGCGTAGGCACCTCCTTTATCACATACATAATTCTTTCAATAGTTGAGTCGATCCCTATTTCTTTCCAATAATTCTTAATCGGCTCGTTATCAATATCTGCCTCAGCACACAGAATTATTAGAATATAATACAAGGCTACTTTGTAGCTGAGAAATTGATCATTGGTTGTAGGCTCGCCAGATTTTATGAAAGGCAGCTCTCTAACCAAATTGCTTAGCGATCCATCCAGTCCCGAGAATTCCTTATCTGAACCTATAACCAGATCTCCATGCTTTATGAGTTCATGAATACTCTTTGTGAATGACTGGGTCAATTTGGCTTTCCGCCTCAACTCAGCATGATCTAGATCAAACGTTTTGCTTCGATCACTGACTAGCCCTTTCCACACCTCTGCAATGATTGATGAGGATTTTAGATTTCTTATTCTTTCAACCTTTGGCATCCCTTGCTTTATATAAGAGATAATGAGCTCAGCCGGAGATGGTAACAACTCACCACTAAATAAGTGCTGACAGAAATATAAAATCTCCTCCCGACGAGTCTTGTCGGAAGTCATAAGAACCTCCCATAGAGTTACGGGAGAAAGTCTCCAGTCGCGCCCCTTATTCAGCTGAAGATGCTTTGTTGCCAAAGCGCTTTCTACAGAAAGCCCTTGCACAAACAAGTTAACTGCAGATGTTTCAAAATACCAGATTTCCATGATCAGCTCTTGAACTTAACACCTCAAACACCGGCGCTCTCGGCGTCCGAGTGCTTTGATTTGTTAGCATTTTCATAATTAATTTTTATTGGCAAAACTGCCTTCATGATGTTTTCTAGTTTTCGAACATTGCTTTTTGAGCGATTTTCAGGAGAGAACATGACGCAGAAAAATATAAAGTCGTCAAACTCAACAAACCCAGTATACTCAGGCGCTGGATAATTTTTAATCTTGACAACCCGCAGCTTTGTTTGTGCACCTTTACGAACTATTGTGGGCAAAAAATCAATTTTGCACTCTGAATCAATTTCTCGAAATAGCCCTTCCTGAAGCTTTAATAAATCTTCTAAAGAATCATCATCTTTTCGCCTATCCCAGAATTGAACATACATAAACTCATGATCTTTCATGGCTTCATCCAATGTTCTTCCCTGTTGATAAAGAGTCGCCAACCAAGCAGGCGTAGCTCGCCCATCAACAATCCAGCCAAAAGGTGATGGGATTAGTGCGCCGTTACTTCCAGCATAGGGAATGGCACCATGAGATTGAAACGCATGCAAATCTTTGAAGTTGAGAACTTCCAATTCGATTTCAGTAGAGCCGAAGTGAGCACGATTATATGCCGCCTCGGTAAATCCTTCTTTAGAAATCAGCAAACCTTTATGAGCACCGATGTCTTCCAGCATACTTATATAGCTTTCAACAGCTTTTACATCGACTTTTTTACTAAAATATTTCCCATCAATGGCGATAACTATTCTGTTTCCCGCAACATATTGTTCTATAAGAATATCAATTTGCCGATCAACTTTTGAAAACAAACCTTCTTTCTTTGCATCTAAAATTATTTCAGCATCCGGATACTGTTCCTTGAAATAATCATAGATTTCTTTTTCGTACTCTTTCCAGTTCATGAGTCCCTCTAGGTTGAAATGCTAATAGTATATTAATTCGGACAGCCCGGCTTACTGCCCCGCCGGATTCCAGCCCACAGGACCTTCCCCATCAAACGAAATGGATTATCACCATCAATGACTTAAGGCACAAAGTGAAATCAATCTTGTTTGGCAAGCCCGACCTCAG
>NZ_JAFMPS010000017.1 GCF_020667895.1 Alcanivorax sp. 1008 | reverse complement strand
TCCGACCCGCGCCTCCATCTATACTCCCCTGAAGTCCCCCGCCCGGGTGGCGAAATTGGTAGACGCATGGGACTTAAAATCCCTTGTCCTTCGGGACGTGCCGGTTCAAGTCCGGCCCCGGGCACCATTTGATATTCCAAAGCCGTTTGATAGACTCCAATAGAAGCTAAAAAAATCTATAATAACAGGGTGTTATCTAACTTTATTTCCATTAGCGACCAAAGAAAAATGTTGGCATCCAAAATTTTTGGGGGTATATTCGGGGGTATGTTTGATGAAAAAATCTTTGTACCCCCAAATGAAGCTATCAGCCACCGGCATTAAAAACGCGCAACCTGGTCCTAAGGACTACAAGATCTTCGATGGAGGAGGTCTGTACCTACTGGTTAAGAAGAATGGCTCTAAGTACTGGCGCTATAAATATCGCTACAGGGGGAAAGAGAAGGTTTTGGCGATAGGGGTCTATCCAGTGATCACCCTGAAGGAAGCCAGAAACAAGCATCTTGAAGCCAAGCGTCTGCTCGTTGATGGGATTGACCCGAATGAGCAAAAGCAGCGGCTGTACGCCGACACCATGGCCAAGTACCACGACACCTTTGAGAAAGTGGCTCGGGAGTGGTGGAGCGTAAACAAGGAAGAGTGGAGCGATGATCACGCAAACCGGGTGATTCTTTCCCTGGAAAAGGATGTGTTTCCCTACATTGGCGCCAAGCCTATTAAAGACATCAAAACACCTGAAGTACTCAGTGTACTGCGACGCGTAGAAAGCCGGGATGCCCTTGATCTGGCATCCCGGCTTTTGCAGCGTTGTAATTCTGTTTTTAAGTATGCAGTACAAACAGGTAAAGCTACGTTTAACCCTGCCGTTGATTTATCGGGGGTTCTCAAGACCCGGAAGGTTCAGCATCAGGCATCCCTATCCAGAAATGAATTGCCCGAATTCCTGAAGCGACTGGATGGCTATGAAGGAGCCAGGCTAACGACGCTAGCGTTAAAGTTGCTTATCTATACCTTTGTTCGTCCTGGGGAGCTACGAGGGGCGCAGTGGGATGAGTTTGATCTGGAAGATCGCATGTGGCGGATTCCTGCAGAGCGTATGAAGATGAAGACGCCTCACTTGGTTCCTCTTTCGGACCAGGTAATAAGCTTGTTAGAAGAGATCTGTGAGATTACCGGAAAGTATGACTTTCTTTTCCCTGGTGAGCGTAATCGTAAAAAGTCTATGTCTGAAAATACGATGACCTTCGCAATTTACAGACTAGGCTATAAAGGAAAAGCTACAGGTCATGGTTTTAGAGCAACAGCATCAAGTATATTAAACGAAGAGGGTTTTAACCGAGATGCTATTGAGCGCCAGTTAGCTCACATGGAGCGCAATGATGTCAGGGCTGCTTATGTTCATCATGCGGAATATCTCGACGATCGTAAGCAAATCATGCAGTGGTGGGGTAACTATCTGGTGGACGCCGCTAAAAAATAAAACCTGAAATAACCATATTATCGTAAGTCTTCCCTACCTTTCGGCTAAATTATTGTATTTTCTCGCAATTCCTCAATTTTCCGCTATTCTCTCAGTTCAACATTTGGTACTTTTTACTCATGACAGACGAAATCCTGACTTTAAAAGAAGTCGCCGAGTACCTGAAATTGGCTGAGAAAACAGCCTATCGCCTTGCGGCGGAGGGGAAGATTCCTGGTTTCAAGGTAGGCGGCAGCTGGCGCTTCAAAAGAGATGACATTGACCTATGGATCAATGAGCAAAAGAAGAATAAAGGGTAGGACCACCAATTTATAGTCAAAATTCAGATAGGGGCTTGGATATATGCTTGGATTAAAACTGAGACAGGAGTTTACAGGAAAACGCCTTAGTGGAACGACAATCAGTTTTACTAATAGTAAGGGCACAGGAGCGCTCGACAAGACGGCTAAGGAATTTCTTGATATTACCTATCCCTCAGTCGACCTTTTAAAAACTATTGAAGCTGTGAAGCCTGGGCAATCAAGACCTGTTTTAATTGCTGGTTCAAGGGGGCAAGGTAAATCGCACCTAATGGCAGCTGTAGCACATATGCTGGCAGATATCGATGCGGGAAATGCATGGTGCAAAGAGTGGGCTTCTAGTATTGGCAATGAATCGTTGGCAACGATAGAGCTGCGAAGCAATATGCATGTTATTACGCAGAGTATGGAGCTTCAAAAATACAAATATCTTTGGGACTTACTATTTGATCAACATCCACATGGCGCAGTTGTTAAAGGAATTTGGGAGCATCAAGGCGATTCGAAGACAGAAGTTCCTGGATATGATCTGATCAAGAAGCTGTTTGAGAAAGAGCCTACGCTGCTTATTATCGATGAATTTCAAACCTGGTATGAAGGTTTAACAAATAACAAACAATATCCGCGAAGAACCTGGGCTTTTAATTTTATCCAGATACTTTCGCAGATCGCAGAGGCTCATCCTGAGCTGTTGACGTTGGTAGTCTCTGTTCGTGATGGTGCATCAGATGCCGCTCAACAAATGCGACGAGTTAACCCTGTAACCGTTGATTTTAAAGGGCCGCAAGCCAAGCAAGACAGGCAAAGGCTTTTGCTCTACAGGATTTTTGAAAACAGACTGAATGTGCCTGACAGTGACATTGCAGCCTTAATCAAGTCGCATCTGGATGAATTTTTGCGTCTAAACCATATCTCCGGCTCAGAGCATGAAAAGAAGTCGAAAGAATTTATTGAAGCATGGCCATATTCTCCAGAATTAATGCAGTTGTTAGATGATCAGGTTTTAATAGCAACTGATACTCAAGAAACACGTGACCTACTAAGAATACTTGTCGACGTATTTAAAACTTCAGGTGAAACAATTCCTGTCATTACCGCAGCAGACTTTTCATTAACTAGCGAAAAAAGCGGTGTTGCAGCGCTTTTGGATTCCGTTGCTAATCAAATGCATCGAAGCTTGAGAGAAAAAGCCTTAAGAAATAAAGAGGCTGTTGAGCAAGCCGTTAAAGACATAAAGTTGAATATACCGCATCTGGAAGAGGTGCTTAGCTCGCTTTGGTTAAGGTCGCTTTCACTGGAAACCCAGGCAGGTGCAGAAGCAAGTACCTTGCAGGTTGATATAACCAGAAGTACACCTGTTGATGATAACCAGTTTCAGGCAGAGCTTGCGCTGATAGAAGAGAACAGTTTTAACATTCACCGCAAAGGCTCTCGACTGGTGTTTCTCAATGAAGAGAATCCACAGGCCAAGCTAATGGCTAACGCCAAAAACGACAAGCTTTTTGAGAATGAAGTTGATCTCGCACATTTGGCAGATGAAATTCGCTATGCCCTCGCTGGAGCAGAAGGCGCATCTAATGAAAATAGGGTAATTGTGCTTAAGCGAAATTGGGATAAAGACCCTTGGTCCGAAGTAGAAGAAAAGGATCAGCCAACCAATTGGGATAAGCGAATCCCTGTTGTTGTTGTGCCTAGTACGCATGCTTCAGATGCGGATCTAGGTAAATGGCTAAAACAATTTGTTAGTAAAAACCGTAATACCGTTCGCTTCCTTTTGCCAAAGAAGGGTACCGATAATATTTTTTATGACAAGTCGCTGATTGTGCTAGCTCGTTCGGTATATCTTTCAAATGAATGGAAGAGAACCGATACTGTTTATTCGGCATTGCATACGAAATATCAAAAGGAATTGAGAGACCAGTTAAAACAACGATTTGATCGTTTCGCTATTTTGGACAAGTGGAATTTCGCAGAACCTGAGAAGTGTGCCTTCCTTACAACAAGCCATAATTCTGATGGTGCCAAAATACTGGGTGCTATTCAGGATATCATCAAGCAAGAGCTGTTTATTCCTGAAGAAATGGATGATGTGGTTAAAGAGGAGTCAGAAACCAATCGTTCGGTTTATGATCTGCTTGAGCGATTGAAAGAACCAATGGGTGGAGGAAACGCATGTATTCCTTGGTTAGGGGAAACTGAAACCAAAGAAAGAATTATCCGTATCTGTGCACAAGGCAAGGTAGCAATCAATCTTCAAGGGCGTGAGTTGCTAGAGAAAAAGCCGGGTGAAACTGAGGACGATGCATGGAACCGTATGAAAGGAAGGTTAGGTCAGGGCAGGGCTCTGGAAGAAACAACACTCCATTCTCCAGGCTCTATGGTAAGTAGTGGAGGGGGAGCGCCACAACCAACCCCTCAACCTGGTGGTGGTACTACCAATGAACCACCACCAGGAACACCGGCTCCAGGCGGTCTCGGTGGTGGGTCTATATTCGGAGGAAGCTCAGGCGGACAGAGAAATCGGGTACAGGCGGATGCTACCTCTGCACTCAGCCTGTTAGGAAAGTTAGAAAGCTGGGGCGTAAAGCCTGGTACGCCTGTTCACAACATGAATCTAAACGTAAACAATTTAACAGGTGCCCAGCTAGAAAAGCTGTTGAAGGGGCTGCCTGATGGCATTACCTATGCGCTGGATATGGAAAAAGAAGATTCAGGTGAATAGGAAGATTTAATATGGATATGCAGCGTATAGACGAAATATTTTCCTTGAAACCAGCAGAGGCTTGGGAAGCTATTTTCAGCGAGTTGTGGCAACAATTTGCTGAAGAGCTCAGAGCAGATTATGCAGATGCAAAAACAACAGAGCGTGATAGAAAGTCATCAAGCCTCGATAATCTTTTATCAGGTAGCGCATGGGAGTTATGGCAAGAGTTTGATAAAGCCGCTCCAAAAACAGCAGACTCTTTGAAAACATTCTGGAAAGAAAGAGCCACAGGAAAAGCTATACTCATTCTCGATGCTTTGTCCTTGAGAGAGCTACCTTGGTTGTTGCATGGTGCAAAAGAAAGGGGGTATACGCTTCATCAACAACGCGTAACCGGTTCAGAAATTCCTGGTGATACTACTCCTTTTGCAAAAGCTCTGGGGTTTGGCCAGCGTTCTAATCTTGCCAGCAATCAAGGTAAAAGTGGAAGCTTCCAGGATGCGTGGACAGAAGTTTCAAATCTTCCATTTATTGACTGCGCTACCGCTATCAAGGCAGACCCAAATATCATTTTTTGGCACGAATGGCCCGATAGTGAAATGCATGATTTAGCTGATGAAAATGGTTATAGGAAGCTTGCTAAATCAGCTGTTGAAAGGTTGACGTCAGATGATTTTTGGCAGTTTATTGATCGCCTAACAACAGGGCGTAGATTGGTAATCACGGCAGATCATGGATATGCCCATTCAGGTCTTTTCCCTGATGTGACCGATCGTGATCAAGTCGATTACCTTAAGAGCAGTTTCAAATCAGGTCGTGCTTGTCAGGTTTCAGAGCCAGAGAAACCTCATTATTGGGTGCCGCCATTAACTCAGACTATTCAGAGCGAGCATGGCAAGTGGGAGCTGGTATTGGGTCGACGTAAATGGAAAAGCCAGGGCGGCTATCCTTCGTTAACTCATGGTGGTCTTTCATTGCTCGAAGTGGCAGTGCCTTTTATAGAAATTTCAAAATAAGAGCTGATAAAAATGGCAAAAACGAAAGCAGAGTTAGTAAAAGAACAAGTCGCTGAAGCCGTAGGTGCAGGGAAAGAATTACACCTCGAATCAGTTGATTTCAGTGATCCCAATCGCCCGAAAACATGTTTAGAAGTAGATTTCCCTATTTTACCTATCAACCAGATTGCCCAAATAGAAGGTAATGCCGGTAAGCCTATTTATCAAATGTCCAAATGGTGGGCGAGACGCCGTTCGAGCGTTTTTCGCTCAACTTTAATTGCTGCTGCGACAAAAGCACCTGAAGATTCTGCAGAGGCAGCAAAACTCGTTTGGGATAGCTATTACGGCAACCACCAAAATAATGAAGCATTTAAAAAATTGAAGGTAGCAGACATTTTTATGGGGGGTGGAACCACTTTGGTTGAAGGCTCTCGCCTTGGTATGCAAATGGCAGGGAACGACCTTAATCCAGTTGCATGGTTAGTAGTTAAGAACGAATTGGCTGATGTTGACCTTGATGAAGTTAATAAACTGTTCGACTACATTGAAGCTGAAGTTAAGCCGCAGATTATGCCGTTCTATGCTTGCGAAGGTCCAGGTGGTGAGAAAGGTGTTTGGACCAAAATTTCTACTGGCAAAAAAATGGGTGACGATTTTGATCCATTAAGCCTAAAACCAGAAGAAAGAAAAGATTATAGCTACGAAGGTCCTGAAGTTATTTACACGTTTTGGGCAAAGCATGGGCCATGCGCTGCGCCAGGCTGCAATCACAGAACACCATTATTAAAAAACCCGGTTATAGCAACTAAGTCAATTTCAGTAAAAGCATGGCAAGGCGTAGTATGTTCTCAATGTGATTCGAAATTTGATATTGAACGCCGTGAGGCGAGAATGGCGCCAGACGAGCCTTTGGTAGTTGCGGAAAGTGAGAAGCCTTATTCAATTATGAATGATGAAGGTTTTTACCGTTGTCCAAATTGTCTTAAAGAGTTTCAGGACTTAAAAGCTGCTAGTACTGGAGACTCCACCAGATTATCAAAAAAATTGTTTAAAAATAAAAAAATAGATTTAACTTTGTTACTTCATCCTGATTGGATGGTAGGTGCTGTTGGGGAAGATGAGAAAGGCAAACTAGGTGGAACGGTTACAAGTGAAATAGATTCAACTATTCGCTGGAACATTTTAAGAGCTAATACTCTAAAGTTGCTTGAGGTAAGAGGTAAGCTGCCTGAACAGATTGTATGTCCAGAAACTGGAAAAATTATCTCTACATCTCAAGGCAACATCCCCAGAGATGCAAAGTTCACCTGTCAGGAAGCTACATGTGGCTTAGAGCAAGCCCAAGTTTCATCTATTGAAGCTAACGGTACATCTGCAGCAACCTCTCAATTCGTGCTTCAATGTTTTTCTTCACTAAGGTCGGATGAAGGGCTTCCTTATAACGGAAGGTTTTTTAAGGCATTGGATTCCTCTGATATTGAAAAAATGAATAAGGCTCTTTCTGAATGGAGCGTTCGCTCCAAAACTGACCTAAAAGGCTATTGGCCAGAAATTGAAATTCCTTTCGGGCATATGACACATCAAAGACAGCCTCTTCCACGACACGGTTACTTACATTTTTATAAGTTTTTTAACGAAAGACAATTATTAATCAATGCTCTTTTGTTGAAAACCATTGATCAATGCCATGGGTTTAGTGATACAGCGAAAGAAATTGCATTGGGAGCCTTTCAGCAATATTTGCGCAATCAAAATATGTTTTGCTTTTGGAACCCCCAGCGAGATACGCCAGAGCCTATGTTCAGCAATAATAATTATCACCCAAAGTCTACCGTGATTGAAAATTCGGTTTTTGCAGATCTGGGTCGTGGAAATTGGACTTCTTGTAGAGCCAATACATTGAAAGGTCTTGAATGGTGCAAGCAGCCTTGGGATACGGTTTCAAATGAGATGTTGGAGGCGCGGTCACCAGAATTGGCAGGACTAACTACCGGGAAAAGTGAAAAAGCAGAGCCTCATGACCCAGTTTTGCCAGGAACTCTCGTTACTTGTGGCTCCTCAACTGAGCTAAATCAATATGAGGATGAAACCTTTGATTTGGTTATCACTGATCCTCCTTTTGGTGGATTGCTACATTATTCAGAGTTGGCAGATTTCTTTTATGTTTGGTTAAGGCTTGTTTTAAACGATAAGTATCCAGAATATTTTTCTGGTGAATACACGCCTAAAACGTTGGAAGCCGTTGCAAATCGCGCTAGAAACCCGGATGACTCAGATGCTTTCTATAAGAGATTATTAACTGAATGTTGGCGTGAGGCGAATCGTTTATTGAAACCAGGCGGCATCCTTTCCTTTACTTTTCACCATAGTGAAGACGAGCCTTGGGTCGATGTTCTGGAGAGCTTGTTTGATTCTGGTTTTTATTTAGAGGCAACTTACCCAATTCGTAGTGATGAAACCAAGGGTTCTGGAGAGTTTGGTTCCAAGACTATTGAATATGACATCATACATGTTTGCAGAAAAAGAGTTGAAGATCCCCCAAAGATTTCATGGGCGCGTTTGCGTCGTCAAATATTGATGGATGTTCGTCAATTGCAAGATGTATTGGAGCATCACCAGAATGAAGGCCTTCCTCAGGCAGATATTAAAGTCATTAAACGTGGTAAAGCGCTGGAATATTTTTCTCGTCACTATGGGCAGGTCTTTGTAGAAGAAGGTCGGGAGTTTACGGTTAAGGAGGCGCTGGTCGGTATTAACCAATTGTTAGATGACCAGACGGAAGGAGAAGCGGGAAGCACTCCCGTTAACTGTGAGCCAATTTCGAGGCAGTTTCTGCGTATATTTGCCAATACAATGGAAGTGCCTCGAGATCAAATGCAAAAATATTTGAGGGGCACAGGCATTGGGCCTAGTGATTTTCAAGCTCGTGGCTGGACAGATGAAAAGAAAAAGATTTTTCACTGGGTTTCCCCATTAGATTTCGCGACTGAAAGATCTTCTAAGCTATCTAGCTTTCACAGAGATCTTGACCAGGCGATGGTATTGGTCGGAGCTTGTTATCCGGATAGCGGCATAAATGCTACCAAATTGATGAATAAGGATTTCAAACCGCACCCTGCTTTAGGTGACCTGTTTACCTGGTTAATAAATAACGGTGGTTCAAAAGAGCTTAGAAACGCTGCGATTACAGCGCGGCAGCTCTATAACAAATGGGCTGCTGACAACCAGCAGGTGGTACAAAAGCAGCTCGCGATGTTTGACTTGGAGTAAGGAGGCAATATGAATCCTGCACTTACAGATGATGTCTGGAAAAGAAAAGGAATTAACGTTCTCTGGAGTGGAGAAGCCTTATCTGAATTGAATGCAACGTCACAAGTGATAAGCCTTCGGAGATTCTTTGAATTTCAACAGCAAGGCTGGCCAGAAGATGATATGCCGTTGATCAATGACGTCGCGTTAGTGATAGCTGGGCTTGATGTTGCCATTGATGCTATGCCCAGAGAAGAAGCTGAAGAATGGCTAGAAAAAGAAGTGTATAACAAAATCTTGGATTTTCAGGATGTTTTCGAAGGTCAGCTCTCGTTGATTTTCTGGATGGCCAGTAAAGATCGATGGTATGAGGTGCCGGGTGATAATGCCTACGAATGGCATTTGGATGGAAGTAGCCGTAATCAACGTTTGGAATTGGGGCGCTGCATCTGGAATGGTGCCCAAAACGGTGTGCGTCGGATCGAGGCTGATTACAACGGCAAGTCTCAGTGGATCGGTTTGCATCATCATCGAATTTCATAAATTGATTTTAGTATAGGTTTGCTTGTGGAGAGATTACAGCCTGGTAGCAGGGTAGCGCATTCAGAGTTTGGTCAGGGCGTAGTTATATCTATTTCTGAAGGGTATGCGCGTGTCTTTTTTCCAACAGGAGAAAAGCAGGTTCCCGAAAATGTACTTAAACCTGTTCTCGGTCACAATGAAACTGTTGTTAATAGTGTCGAAGCATCTGAAATAGCCGCAAAACGTGTATGGCTGAGCTGGCAAGCTCACGAATTGCCGCTTTTGGATAGTGCCAGTTCACTGACATCCGCCAAGATTGATTTGTTACCACATCAGGTAGTTTTAACCCATCGGGTTGCTGTGTCGAGCCCACGACGCTTCTTGATCGCCGATGAGGTTGGCTTGGGTAAGACAATTGAAGCTGCCTTGATTCTCAGGGAGTTAGCAAGTCGAGGAGAATTAAATCGAGCCCTGATGGTTGTTCCTGCAGGGTTGGTTAATAACTGGCATAGGGAGCTAAACGAGGTATTCAATTTAAATTTTGAGGTTTTCGGAAGGGAAGGAGATGTTAGTGACAGGCGAACCAATGCCTTTATCAAACATAATTTGTTAATAGCTAGTGTTGATACGCTAAAAAGGAAATCTCGCGTACAGAAACTTTTGGATGCCCCTCAGTGGGATTTGGTGGTTTTTGATGAGGCGCAGCATTTAACCGCATATAAATCCGGCGGCAAGACCAAGAAGACGGAAAACTACAAATTAGCAGAAGCTCTGCGAGATCATTCACGTGATTTAATCCTGCTTTCAGCAACTCCTCACCAAGGGGATCATTACAGATTTTGGAAGCTTGTACAGCTACTAGATCCTACGTTATTCAAAAACGAAAAAGAGATGGTGGAAGAACGTCATCGCTTAAATCCCTATATTTTCAGGCGTACAAAAGCTGATGCCTGCCGCGCTGACGGAAGCACGTTGTTTGCCAGACGGTGGGTGCATACTGAAGCATTTGTGATGTCTGATAATGAAAGACGTTTCTATCAGGCACTAAATGAATATCTGGCAGATGGTTTTGCGTTAGCAAAACAGCAAGGTGGAAAGGGAAGAGCGCTTGGCTTTGTAATGACAATCTTCCAAAAAATTGCTGCTTCCAGTTTTGCTGCTGTACATCGCACGCTGCGCCGACGATTGATTGCATTAACAATTCAGGAAGGACTGATGTATGACGGCAACCTGAAAATTGACGCTCGTGATGAAGCCTACAAAGAGGCAAGGGAGCTGATTCGCACTGAGTTTGGATTCTCAGATACCAGAATGGATGACTTGGAAATCGACAGGGTGCTCAATGATCTGAAGCGGCGCCAACTGAAAAAGATGGATGAGGATGAGCTTGCGCTCGCCTCTAATGAATTTTCTGATGAATTGGAAACCGTGGCAGCTGAAGATGCCGCGATGAACGCTGTCGCATATGCGCTGCCTGAAGAAAGGTTCAGGATTAAAAGCCTGCTGTGTTTGTTCCCTGAAGCGAGAGAAACAAAAGTAGATAAGCTCTTAACTGCATTAGGCACCCTGTGGGAAGCTAATCCGGAAGAACGGATTGTGATCTTCGCTACTTATCTTGGCACGGTTGAAATGCTGGGTAATGAGATAGAAAAAGAATATCCGGGGCAGGGAGTTGTTGTATTAAAAGGCGGAGATCATGGAAGCAAACTAGCAGCAGAAAAGCGCTTCAAGAAGAAGGATGGCCCTCGTGTCATGATTTGTACTGCTGCTGGACGTGAGGGTATTAACCTTCAACATGCAAGAATTCTCTTTAATTTTGATTTGCCCTGGAATCCGATGGATGTTGAGCAAAGAATTGGTCGCATACATCGTTATGGGCAGCAGGATACTGCTCAAGTCTACAATCTTGTGTTGGGCGACACGATAGAGGGTAAGATCTTTCTCCTTTTAGATTCGAAACTTGAAGATATAGCCAAGGCCGTTGGCAAAGTAGATGAACATGGCAACGTCGGCGAAGATCTTAGAGCTCAGATACTGGGGCAATTGTCAGAGCGTATTAATTACCAACAGCTTTACTCGCAAGCACTCCAGGATCCGGAGTTGAAGCGAACAACCTTAGAGCTTGATGCTGCGATGGATAACGCCTCAGCAGCAAAGGATGCCGTATTTGAGCTTTTCCAGGATCTCGATCGATTTAGTCTTGATGAATACACACCGCTTGCCGATACCAGCGAAAGCCTTGCGCGCCTTATCCAGTTTGTTTCGGCAGAAGCTGAAATGAATAGGGGAAGCCTTACCAAGGTCAGGGAAGGTGAGTACAGGCTTCAAATTGAGGATGGTTCCGTAGAGGTCAAATTTATTAGTGACAGGGAAGAGGCGAATCAAAGAGATGATGTTGAGCTATTAGGTCTTGATCATCCGATCATCGATAAAATGCTACATGAAGCCAGGTCTTATCCCGTGGAATCAATAGCATGCTCAGTCAAATCAATCGATGATCAGTCGGGCGCAATTGGGGTTTGGCTTGTTGAGTCGCATAACGACAAAGGGCAAACCGTAAGAAATGTAATTAAGCTAGCAATAAATACCAGTGGTGAGCGTGTACCAGGATGGGAGCGACAAGTTGGACAAATATTAAGTCAATCACCAGCTACATCTGATTCCGTGCAAAGTGATTTATTGTCAGGTATGGAGTCAGTTCTCGAAAGGGAAATGCGACACAGAGGCCTGGTCAACGAAGAGCAGCCTTATAATGCTAGGTTAATCGGTTGGATTTCAATCGTTTCATGAAATCGTGATTTTTATCATCAATGAGTATTCGCGTTTGATGCGTAGAGTACGATAACTAAGGAACAGTGTTGTCATGGCAGGAGAAATAAAAAGAATAAATTCAATTAAAAACATGGCTGTTTTCCAGAGCTTTAATTGGAGTAATTCAGTTAGAGATAAAAGCAATAATATTGCTGAATTCCGTAAATTGAATGTTTTGTATGGTCGAAACTATTCTGGAAAAACGACGTTATCTAGAATTTTTCGTGCTCTTGAAACGCAAGGAATTTCCGACAAATATATATCTCCAGAGTTTAATGTCTCTTTTGACGGTGTGAATGACGCTACGCAGAATGACTTTAAGTCCCATGGACAGTTGATAAGGGTTTTTAATGAAGACTTCGTAAAAGAAAATTTGCGTTTCATTGTAGACGACGGCCAGCCAATAAATTCCTTTGCTATCTTGGGTGAAGATAATTCCAAAGTAGAAAAGGAAATTGAAAAGCTCGAATCTGAATTAGGTGACGAAGAAAAAAAGACTGGACTTATTGGTGAGTACTCCAAAGCACAAGATGCATTTGTTACCGCCAAGGCCTCCCACAAGACTAAGTCTGATGATCTAGAAGGAAAGCTTAGGGAAAAGGCTAATAATGCAAAAACAGGTATTAAGCACAATAAGCAGTTTGGTGAGGCAACTTACAATGTAACTAGGATTCACGCAGATATTAAAAAAGTCACCGATTCTACTTACGTTCCAATCGATCAAGATCAGGAAGCTAGCTTTTACGCGATTCTAAAGGAGGAGCCAAAAGATGAGGTAAGAGAATCTAATAAGTTTTCTCTTCAATATTCCTCTATAGCGAGTAAGGCAAAAGAGCTTGTCGAACGAGATATTAAGGCATCAGCCCCTGTTCAGGAATGGTTGGACGACACTGATCTGGGGAAATGGGTCCAGTCTGGTAGAAAATATCATGAAGAAAAAAGAGATCATTGTGCGTTTTGTGGTAGCCAGCACGACCACGATCATTGGGAAGAGCTATGGAAAAAGCTCGATAGTCACTTTAATCAAGAGTCCCAGGATATGGAGAGGGAGATTGATGCACTTATAAAGTTAGTGGAAGATGAGAAAAAACGCGTTCCGGAACTTTTAAAAATTAAACAGAGTGATTTTTATTCCTCCTTCGAAAAGGAGCTTAATGGCCTATCTGAGAAATATACCAAATTGAGCGGAAAATACGTTTCTTCGTTAGATGAAATTAAGCAGCAGTTAGAGAAGAGAAAAAACGATATATTTTCCGCTGAATCTTTTTCTGAGCCTGCTTCATTTGAAAGTGACCTAATTGCTTTAAGAGATGAGTATGAAAAGATCAGGCTAGCTTCTAATGGCGTAGCCTCTGAACTTGGCGCAAAGCAATCAGCAGCAAGATTGGCATTACGTCTGCATGAGGTTTATACCTTTATAAACGACATCAAGTACTCTGATGAGGTTGATGAGATAGAGACTCTAAGACAAGCCTTCGAAAATGCGGGTTCGGTTAGAGATGCTGAAAGAGCCAAGGTCGACACTAAAAAATCAGAGATATCAGAGCTAAAATCTAAGCTGAAAGATGAAAGTAAAGGCGCGGATAGAGTTAATGAATATTTGAACGACTTTTTTGGGCATAAATACTTATCTTTAGTGGCGATCGAGCAAACTGACGAAGAAGCTACATCTAAATACAGGTTCGAAGTAATGAGAGGAGAGGCTAAGGCTTATCATCTCAGCGAAGGTGAGTGTAGTCTTATCGCATTTTGTTATTTCATGGCAAAACTTCATGATATAGACACTAAAGGAAATCAGCCGATAATTTGGATAGATGATCCAATTTCGAGTTTGGACTCCAACCACATATTTTTTGTCTATAGCCTTATTAATGCCGAGATCGTTACGCCTGAAAAATATAATGATAATGGCGTGGAAAAGGAAAGGGATCGATTTAAACAGTTGTTTATATCAACGCACAACCTGGACTTCTTGAAGTATTTGAAAAGATTGCCTGGGGCAAACCAGGATGCTAGAAAGAAAGATGCAAAGAAAAAATTTCAATATCTAATTATCGAAAGGTGCGACAAAGAGTCTAGTTTGAAGATAATGCCAGATTATCTAAGAGAATACGTTACTGAGTTTAACTACCTTTTTCATCAGATATTCAAGTGCGCTTCGATAGAAACAATTGACGATACTAATTATACAACGTTCTATAATTTTGGAAATAATGCTAGAAAGTTTTTCGAAGTATTTTTGTATTATAAGTACCCAGACAAAGGTATGAATGAAGAAACTCTCAAATGTTTTTTCGGGGATGAGAAAATACCCGCTGTATTAACCGATCGTATCAATAATGAATACTCCCATCTTTGTGGTGTCTTCGAGAGAGGAGCTACACCTGTTGAAGTGCCAGAAATGCAGACTGCTGCCAAGCAAATCATGGAGCGTCTAAAGCAAGATGAAGACCAGTATACTGCTTTGTTAACTAGTATCGGTGAATCCGCTCCGCAGCCAGCAGTGCCAGGCGAACCCGTAGCAGAAACATGAAAGTTCTTCATACCTCCGACTGGCACATAGGTCGTTCTCTTTACGGCCGTAAACGATATGAAGAATTTGAATCGTTTCTAGATTGGCTCGCTGATGAGATCGAGAGACAGGAGGTTAATGCTCTGATAGTCGCCGGAGACATCTTTGATACCAGCGCTCCGAGTAACAGGGCCCAGGAGTTGTACTACCGATTTTTATACAAAGTTGCTGGTTCACAATGCAGGCATGTTGTAGTCGTTGCTGGTAATCATGATTCTCCATCCTTTTTAAATGCGCCGAAAGAGCTTCTTAAGGCCCTGGACGTTCATGTAATAGGCGATGGCGCTAGTGAGCCTGAAGAAGAGGTTCTTGTTCTACGTGACGCCAATAGCGAGGCAGAGCTAATTGTCTGTGCAGTGCCATATCTGCGAGACAGAGATATTCGCACTGCAGAAGCAGGCGAGAGTGTAGAGGATAAGGATCAAAAGCTTATTGAAGGAATTAAGGCCCACTATAGATCCGTTGGTCAAATTGCGTTGGATAAACGCTCGGAGGCAGGAAAAGACGTTCCAATTGTAGGAACGGGCCACCTATTTGCGGCGGGTGGAAAAACCATTGATGGGGATGGCGTTAGAGAGCTATATGTCGGTTCTCTAGCTCATGTAGGCGCCAATATATTTCCTGAATGTTTTGACTACCTGGCTCTAGGTCACTTGCATGTGCCTCAGCTTGTTGGTGGATCTGAGGTGATGAGATATAGCGGCTCGCCGTTACCTATGGGTTTTGGTGAGGCGAGTCAGCAAAAAACAATCTGTATCGTTGAGTTCGAAGGCAAGGAAGTCAATGTAGTAACTACAGATATACCCGAGTTTCAAAGGCTTGAAAGGATAAAGGGGGACTGGACTGCTATATCTAGCAGAATTAAAGAGCTTGCTGTTCTGGATTCCAATGCTTGGGTAGAAATTATCTATGATGGCGGAGAAGTAATTGGTGATCTTCGAGAGCAAATTGACAGCGCTACACAAGAGACATCTATCGAGGTTTTACGAGTCAAGAATAACCGAATAGTTGACCGGATTCTTGGGCAAGTGCATGAAGAAGAAACTTTAGACGATCTAAATGTTAATGATGTTTTCGAAAGATGCCTTGCGGCGCATAGTGTGCCGCACGACCAAAGAGAAGAGTTAGTGCGAGCATATCAGGAAACGCTATCTGCAATTTACGAGGAAGACGTAAATGCAGAATAGGGAGATAAGCTAATGAGAATTTTGCAGGTACGCTTCAAAAACCTAAATTCTTTAGCTGGTGAGTGGGAGGTTGATCTCACGCACCCTGATTATGACTCCAATGGAATCTTTGCCATTACTGGCCCGACTGGAGCGGGTAAAACAACCATTCTTGACGCTATTTGTCTCGCTCTATATGGCCGTACGCCGCGACTAAACAAGATTACTAAAAGTCTGAATGAAATTATGTCTCGCCAGACTGGAGACTGTTTTGCTGAGGTAACATTCGAAACCCAGGCTGGGCGCTTTCGTTGCCATTGGAGTCAACACAGAGCGCGCAAGAAAGCTGATGGTGAGCTTCAAGCGCCAAAGCACGAGATATCTAATGCCGACACAGGTGAAATTTACGAGTCGAAATTAAGAGGTGTTGCTGAGGAGATAGAGACAGCGACAGGTATGGATTTTGATCGTTTTACCCGGTCTATGCTACTTGCCCAGGGAGGATTTTCTGCCTTTCTTCAAGCGGCAGCAGATGAGAGAGCACCAATACTCGAACAGATAACGGGAACTGAAATCTATAGCCAAATTTCCATTCGTGTTCATGAAAAGCTGCGGGAAGAAAGAGATAAACTAAAGCTGCTCGAGGCAGAGTCATCAGGTGTGATGATTTTAGAGCCAGAAGAGGAAGCGCAGATTGATTCTGCGTTGCAAGGGAAAGTAAAGGAAGAAGCTGAACTTCAAGTAGAGTTTGATGCGGTTGGTAGATCCATCACTTGGCTAGCTTCCATTGATAATCTCAGGAAGGAAATTGCAAATCTGGCTACAGATGAGTCCCAATTGCAAAATGATTTTGCTGCATTTAAACCTGAGCAAGAAATACTTAACAAGGCTTTAAAAGCACACTCGTTGGATGGAGCTTACGCGACTATTGATTCTATTAGAAATCAGCAGCAGGAAGATATTGAGAGTTTGAGGGTGCATGAAAATGCTCTGCCTGAGCAGGAGTCTTCGGTTACGAATCAGGCTGAAATCCTAAAAGTTTCAGAAAAGCAAACAAAAGATATTAAAGAAGAGATAAAAACCTCTTCGCCTATTATTAAACAGGTACGAACTCTCGATCACCAAATTGACGATCAAAGAAAAGCAGTTAAAGAGATCAATGAACATTGCTCAGAACTGGAAACCAAGATTGAACAGGATAAGCAGAAGCTATTGGGCAACCAAGAAAAACGAGAGGCATTGGTTGAAGAGTTAGGCCAGATAGAGGAATACCTCAAGGATCATTCTGAAGACGAATGGCTTGTTAGCGGGTTGGCTGGCGTTGAGGCACAGTTTACAGATCTGCTCAATAGACAAGGTGACATACAGAAAAACGAGCAGCAGCTAGAAGCGCATAAGCAGTCACTTGATAAAGCTAAGGAGGCTCTTGCCGCGTGTTCTAAGTTGTGTGCAGACCGCAAGCAGGAACTAGACAGCGCATCAAAGAGTCTCAAAGAGTCTAGAGATAATCTTGAGAGAATACTGAACGGGAAGTTATTGCGAGAATATAGAAGCGAGAAAGAGGCGTTGCTCCGGGAAATCACTTTATTGAAGACTATTGCAAGTCTTGAGGATCATAGAAACGCATTAAAGGATGGAGAGGCTTGCCCGTTGTGTGGTGCCACGGATCATCCGTTTGCTGAAGGGAACATACCAACGCCTGATGAGTCGGAAAATAGGATTCGCTCGCTAACAGAATTAATTGAGAAGGCAGAAGCCCAGGAGCATGCTATTAAGCAGCTGGAATTGAATGAAGCTACTGCCCGGAGCAATTTAGTGGAAGCTGAAAAGCAGGAATTCGCTGCCAATTCTGAAAAGTCTAGTTTTGAGAAATCGGTAGCTGAGGCTATCTCAGGTATTGAGAAAATTCGTACTGAATATTCAGGAATTAAAGATGCCCTAATCGCAAAACTTAAACCCCTTGGTTTTTCCACAATACCGGATGACAAGGTTTCATTGGTGATCGAAGAGCTCATGGGCAGGCTGGATATATGGCAAACGAAAGTAAAAGAAAGCAACGAGTTTGAACGACAGGCTGCTGAGCTTGATAGCGATAAGAAGAGCCTCGATGCCATTATTTCAACACAAGTGGCTTCTCTAAATGACCAGAAAGTCCGTTTAGATAAAGCTAAAAATGCACTTGCTACTAGGGAGCAGGAACGTATAGACCTTTATGGCGACAAATCGCCAGACGTTGAAGAAGCCAGAATGAATGAGGGGCTTGCTGGTGCTGAGGAAGCTGAGCGGCAGGCTAGAATCCAGAATGATGAACTGAAAAAGACGCTCAATTCGGTTAAGACCCAAATTGAAGCATTGCAAAAACGGATTGCTGGGAGAGTAGAAAATCTTAAGAGTCAGGAAGAAAGCTTCTTGTCAAAAATTCTTGGTGCTGGTTTTGCAGATGAAGCGGAATTTCTTAGTGCCAGGCTTGATGAAGAGAAGAGAGAAGCGTTGTCGGGTAAGTCCAAGAGCTTAGAAGAGCGGAAGACACAATTAATTGCCAAGCAAAAAGATCGTGAGGAGCGTCTAGCTAAGGAATTAACTAAAAATATAACTACGAAAACCTTCGAGGAACTCGAACCGCAAAAGAATTCCCTTGAGAAATCACTGAGCGAGGTTCGGGAAATCATTGCCGGTTTTAAACACAAGCTAGATCAAAACAAAAATGCCAAGGAAAAATTAAAAGAAAAGCAGGAGATAATGGAGGCTCAGAAAAGCGAATGTCGCAGATGGGATAATCTCCATGAACTCATTGGGTCGGCAGATGGCAAGAAGTATCGAAACTTTGCACAGGGCCTGACGTTTGAGATTATGATTTCTCATGCTAATAAGCAGTTGCAGAAAATGTCGGACCGATATCTGCTCGTCAGAGATGCTGCGCAACCGTTGGAACTAAACGTGGTAGATAATTACCAAGCTGGAGAAACACGCTCAACCAAGAATCTCTCAGGAGGTGAGAGCTTCATCGTAAGTTTGTCACTAGCGCTAGGCCTCTCAAACATGGCTAGTAAGAATGTTCGGGTCGATTCGCTTTTTCTGGACGAGGGTTTTGGAACATTGGATGAAGAAGCACTCGACGTAGCGTTAGAGACGCTCTCAGGTCTTCAGCAGGAAGGTAAACTAATTGGCATTATTTCGCATGTACAGGCTTTAAAGGAACGTATAGGCACTCAGATTCAAGTCTCTCCACATAGTGGAGGCAGGAGTGTTATATCTGGTTCAGGGGTGTCTAGATTGCAGGCGAATGAACTTTAGGTTTTTAAGGAGTCACCAGGTGAGATTATATAAAGCTTGTAAAGTGCCAGTAGAGTTTTGGGACTATCCGGATCGACCTCTGGACGATAGTCTTTTTGACCAAACTGCCTACGTAAGCATGTCAAACGATGGGCTTTTAATTTCACCTTTAAAGATCATACATTGTGCGTCTATCCATTACGTGTCTAGATTTAACGATCCGTTTAGACAGTTTATTTCATCTTATCTTGAGATAGTTCCTTCCACTGTTGGGCATCGACCAAACAATTACCTTTATTTCTTTAGCAATGAAAATCATGAGATGCAAGGGAGATCTACCGAAGTTATTGCGGTAGGACTCTGCATATATTTAACGCAAAAGTTATTTGGTTTGCGTAGAAGTCGAATAACACCAATCGATGATACAAAAAAAAGATGCGACTTTCAGTTCGAAAAAAATATGCTGGCATATGTCGTGGAGTCCAAAGGAAGAAAGGGCTATACCGGAAAAGCGATCAGTGACATTTTCGAGAAAAAAGACAATTATCCAGACACCATGCCCAAGTATGGAGTGGTGAGTAAGATACCTCGTAATGGACGTAAAACTACAATTGATGTTGTTGATCCAGAATATAAACCAACAGAGGTAACGAAAGTACAGCAAGTTGTTTCTCTGCTAAGGCACTATTCTGCTGTTTCTGAATTATCCGGCTTTTGGAGGCTTTCTGATCTTTTAAAGAGCAGGGCGCGAGCAATTGAAAATGAAAATACAATAGACCCTTTTAATCGAGCTGCTCTTGATTTTGGAAATGTGTTGAAAGTTGGGACAACAATAGAATTAAGCATCAGCGGGATAAACGCAGAGGGATTTTTAACCGGATCAGATCAAGATATTAGTGATAAAAATAACAAGATGTTTTATTTGATGGATAAAACATTATTAAGCGTTCTGGAAGAGCAAGATTACGATGCTTTGATTAATTACAAGTTTGATTACCCTGAGGAAAAACAGGCTCAGGATGATGGGCCGTACTCAGTACTTGATGATGGTTCAATTCTATATATGAATATTGGCTAGGATTCTATCCTCTCTTAAATAAAGGGATTGGCGCCCCTCGACGAAGAGCACCAATTCCTATTAAGTTTGATCAAACCGATAGAGATTTTTCCTCTAGTTTGGTTTTCAGGCTTGATTGGTTGTTCTCAGGCTCCGGATAAAATTCATCCACAATCCCCGGAATCTCATCTTCGTCATATTCGAATGCAGCGTTTGCAAAACCGCTTTTGGCAGCATCATCAAGCGCAGCCTGGTTATAACCGGATGAGACTCGGGATTCATGACGAGCGTTAGCTTCAGCCAATGCTTCTTCAAGCGTCATACCTTCGCGTATTGTGATGTCCACATAGTAGATTGCTGAGCGGAAGCTTTGGGTTGTGCTTTTGCCTCGAAGTTTTAACTCCAGAGGAAGGCAGGCAAGCTTGTTTCCCGATACTGCCTGGTAATAACGTAATCGAGCCGCAAGGCTGCGAATACTGTTATAGCCAGTAGTGCGAAAAACAAACGTACCCATCTCATCATCTTCGCCGATCAGTACGTTCAGCCTGCCATAGGGTTTGCAGTTTCCTCCCTGAGCCAGTGTGCAGCTTCCTGGTGAAGGGCAAGGAAGTGTTTGTACGCCTTCAGAAGAATATCGACGACACTGTTCGCCATTACCTGCGCAGATAGGCCTGCCAGTCTGCCTGTCGAACAGACTGTATTCCGCTCGCAGGTTCAGGTCAGGGTCATTAAAGAGCATCCTGACGGGAATAGAACGAAGTTTGCCGTTCTCGGCTTGCTTGCGCAGGTCGCCATCCAGCGGGTGGGGTAGCCAGCCTTCTTGGGTTTGTACCTGGGTTGTGATAGTAAATTGGTCATCCTTTTCCGGAAGACGTTTGCCGTTCTTTTCTACAACACGGCCAATGCTTATCCGTCCAAGTATGGGCGGGGTTATTGCTAGACCTTTAATCATGGTCATTCTCCTGTGAAAATGGGTTGTTAGGCTCGAATCAAAAAGCGACGCGAGCCAGCACGGGTTTTGGGATATTGGTTGATGTATTCGGGGTGATCCTTGAGTAGAGCAGTGGTATCGAGTACCTGGCTGTCCTTGCTGCGTTTCCAGCTTATTTCCCCTCCGATGAATTTCCCTGTGCTGGCATCTCCCATGGCTTCCTGGATGTGTTGCTTTAGTCGCTCCTCCCGCTCACTCAATCGAGACAATCTGTCGCGTATGTCTAACAACTCGTTAAAGTCACCGCACAAATCATTGTTATCCGAGTAATCGACGGTCTGTCCCTGATCTTTCGGGTAGAGGCATTGCAGTGCTTTACCTGCGGATGCAGAACCATCAGCTGGTGGAGGTGTATCAGTTTCCACGTAATGCCAGAAGCGTCGCTCTAGTTCGATCAGACGATCTATTAGGTCGTCATCACGCTCTATTCGATGGATCTCAAGCTTTTGCCCGCAAAGCAATACGCAAACATCTGCGGCTTGTTTGCCAGTCACTGCCAATTGATGGGCTACCTGACATTGAATGTACATTGGCACGCCATCACGCCAAAGCTTGGAACCCCATTCACCAGCAGTTTTACATTCGAGGATCTGCACTTCCTCGTTCGCTACTACCGTGTAATCCAGGTTAGCCAGCATCCAGCGCTTGTCTTCATCAGGATGTTGTAAAACAGAGTTGAGACGACGTACTTTGTTTCCTGTGAGCTTCGAGTAGTTTTCCGCAACTACAGATTCAAGGACATTGCCCCAATAGATAGGCGAGGTCATGTCATCGGGATCGATTTTGGTTAGGCCTTCGTCTCTGCCAGTCTTAATCAACCACAACTCAAGTTGAGATTGATAAGGACTGATACCACAAGCGGCAGCAGCATCGCTCGCGCCGACTCCTTGTTTACGTACTTCGAGCCAGTCTTCTCGGCTCATGTTGTTAGTGGATGCCAGACGAAGCGCAGAACGATTTGATTGCATTGATTGGGTTAGTTGGTTCATGTTCTTTCTCCTAAAATAAAAAGCCCGGCGATTGCCGGGCTCTATGTTTGCAGGGTAGTTGTAGTGAGATGATCAAGCTGCAAGTAGCAAGGCCTCATCCAATGCCTTTTGCTTCAGGTTAGCGCCTTGCCCAAACCAGGCTGAGTCCAGACGGTAGTCTGTGTTTCTAGCTCTGCGCTCATGATCCACAAACTCAGTAACAGCATTCAGAAGGCCGAAGGCGGTGTTATGAGCAGAGGGCAGGTTGGAACCCCTGCCGCGACCATCAAACAAGCTCAACGCCTGTGCCATAGCTTTTTCATTGGTACGCAATCCATCGCGGGTGTGTTCAGTATACACTCGCTCGAAATAGCCTTTTGCACCACGGGCATTTACTTTTCGATCACTGAGCAACTTGAGCCTGTACATAAACTCCTGCCATTGTGAAACCTCGATCCCAAGCTCCTTCTTCACTGCATCGGCATCGAACACGGTGCTGTGTGGTATTTTCACAGCGCCTTTATTGTTGCCCAATGCAATTTGCAAAGTGTTGTTGCACACAACCCTGACTGAACAAAACTGGGCGGTAGTAGCCATGGTAGAGTCTGCCGACGACGCCAAAAGCACGTAGCCATTGGTGACATCATTGCCTTTCAAGGCAGTGGATTGTCCTGTCTTGGCAAGCGCCCAAAACTTTTTGCCGCCTTTCAAGACACCGGCAGTTTCCAGTTCGAAACCAGACTTTTCTGTCAGGTCACGATAGAATTCCAGGATCTCCCGTGGTTGGACAACCTTGTAACGATTGCCGACTACCGAGAGAGGAGCTTTGGTGTCCGAGCGGTACAAAACCTTGCTATCCGGGTAGGTGAGGATCTCACCTAGATAGCCCGATTTCCCTGTCATAAAACGGACGGGAGCTTCTTCAATATCCCAGTTCATACCAGCTTGGTCTGCCCAGACTTCGAGTGGTTGATTGGCAGTGAGTTGGTTGCCCAATCCATGCCATGGTGTTTGGCCAACGTAGGCCATTTGTTCAACGAGATGAGCCATAATTGGTTCTCCTTTATTTGTTAAATTGACTAAATAATTCCCCGCTCGGCCAGGCTCACCCAGCCTGTACGGGAGACAATCAGGTGATCTAAAGATCTGATATCAACTAAGGCGAGAGCGTCCCTGAGGCGCTCTGTAATTGCCTTGTCTGATGAGCTTGGCTCGCACTCACCTGAAGGGTGGTTGTGAGCAAAAATCACAGCTGCAGCCGAGTGGTGCAGTGCACGTTCGACGACAACACGGGGATACACCATTGATGAATCAATAGTGCCGCTGAAGAGCTTTTCGAAGCATAGAACCTGATGGCGGTTATCCAGGAATAGAACACCAAAATGCTCGTTCTTTTCAGCTCCCAACGATAGCTGGAGGAATCTGGCTGCATCCGTGGGGCGGGTTAGAGCCTCCAGCTCTTTTAGGCCGTCGAGTAAGATAGTGGCCGCCTGGTCCAGAATCTCCTCGGCTTTCACGGGGCCTCGACGCACGCGGTAAAGGCCCTCCTTGTTTTTGACAAAGGTTGGTTTGTTCATTTTTTGATCTCCGGAAACAAGAGAGCCCGCTTTTGCGGGCTCTCAATAGCGATATGAAGCCTTGTAGGCTATTCTTCTTTAAGGCTGAAAATATGGCCGCAGGACAGGCATTCGTAGTTGTCGAGTATGTTTTCATCAACTACTTCACCAAGGGCGGAGCCGACAGTACCACCGGCAATTCCACCGATGAGGCCACCGACGATAGCGCCTCCGACAGAGCCAAGTGGGCCCGCGATTAGGCCTACTGTCATACCGACACGGGCTCCAGTGGAAGCACCGGCGACACCGGAGGCCGCACCAGCGACGGTTCCTACCGTTGAGCCTGTCTTGCGACCAAGATTAATAGTGCCAATCCGCTGAGATTGGCAGTTAGGGCATTCAATGGACATGGATATAATCTCCTAAGGGTAATTGGTGGATAGATCCATGTTGGTGATATGTATTTGAAAAAATTTGGAGTGGCTGAATGAGCAAACGATATTCTGTTTGAATAATCAGTTATCTACTGGGCTTTAAGAATGATTCTATTTATTGAAAAACCACAGCTCTTTGGTAATACCTATACCATCAAAAAACTGGCCGAAGATTTAAAAATCAGGCAAGACGATATACTTGATGCAATTTCAATGGAAAAGTTACCGGCATTTTATCGGGTGCCTTACGATGTTGATGTCTATTGCGCTAATAAGGAAGCATATGACTGGGTAACCAAAGAAAAGCCTGTTAGTGACTTCATGGAAAAATCTGGTCAGGAAGAAACTGAACAGATTCAACCGGTTGCTATGGATTCAGACCAGATTCATGGATTTGTATTAACGCAAAAACAAAGCCTAAAATTAAAACTGCATAAAATAATACAGGTAGGCTATTTTGATGAAGCCATAAGTCTTAATATGGAAAACCCTGAAAAAGCATTCAAGAGAGAAAGAATAACCTTTGGTAAGAAAAAGGCATACCTGGATAACGGGCGATGGTGTTTTGTTATGTATCAAAAGAACACGACACCCGAGCATATTTTTGGTTGTGGCTTATCACAGCCAGCTTATGTTGATGTTGAAATTGAAGATTTGATAGTTACTACTTTTGATATCCAAAAACTAATTGATGAATATGATATTGATGAATACATAGCCGATCTTTTCGAGAAAGATAAGATGATGTGCCCCAGACCAGATTACGTTTCGAAAAAGCTAGGATACATTATTGATGGAATTGAGATGTATTATTCAAATATATCCGAAGACTCGAGTTTGGATGTGTTTCGTCAGCAAGAACAAAAGTTTTCCCAATATTTGCAATCTAGAGATTTTGTAAATCTCATGAAAGATGATTTTACAGAACGGAGACTCAATATCTACTTGGAAAACTTTATCCCCCAGTGGGCTCGGCTCCCAAAGAGAACGTTTAGTCCTTCGAAATTCGGTATTCCTAACTATTTCTCACAAGAGTTGAGGGCTGTTTTGGCTGGGGCCAAATATTTTTGGGGTAGTAAATATGTAGCATTCGAAAATGGAAGTACTCATCCGGACGGGGACTTGATCAAGACTTTTCTAAGAAATCATGATCTAAAGGCAAAAGACGCAGAGGCGCTTAAGGCCTTGATGGCTCCCGAAGAGGCGAACCCGAATAACAAGACCTTCAAGGATGGCCCAAGAAAGCAATTGCAGGCATTGGCGGAAGCTCGTGCAAAACTCGCCCGCAAATCATACAAATAGCTTCCTGTCAAGATTCGCCAACGCGAATCTCCTAAAAAAAATCAAATAATTCCATCCTAAGAACCGTAGCAACGTCGCTACGAAACTCTCTAGGAGAATTATCATGAGATACACTTACGTAGGGCAGGGAGCCGACATTAAGGCGAAGGAAAAGCAACAAGCCATGTTGAATGGGATTGTACCCCATCAAGATAGTGACAGTCATAAACCTGATGATCGGTTTGTGTTGACCAACTCAAACGGTAAACGAAAGCTTGAATTGGAAGAGCCTATTCCGTCTTGGGATCGCTGGCTTGATGTTGAAGACGCAATGGATGTTATAGGACTAAAGGGAAAGTCTACTTTCTACAACCTTCAATACCCGAGCGAGAACAACAAGCAATATGACGAAACATTTCCCAAAGGTCGTCGGATTACTCAGCGTCTCACGGTATGGCGGTTTTCCGCGTTAATGACTTGGGTTGAGTCAAAGCCAATTCGTGTTCCTGGTGCATGCATACCAGAGGAAGATGAATAATGGCTTACCCAATGCAAAACAAAAGTCAGCCCCCCGCTGACTTCCTTTCACCGCGGCTTCCTATTTTGGGAGCCGCAGTAAAAGAAGCAAGACTAATGATTTTAGCTCCAGACAGGCTTTGCCAAATGGGAGCTATAACAGCAATCGCTATTCCTGTGCCATATTTGATTGATGTTCAGATTCCGCAGTCAACGCAGGTGAGTATAACTTCGTTGTACCTAACTGCCGTCGCTAAGTCTGGAGAAGGTAAGACGCCAGTAGAAAAATTGTTCTTGAAAGCCATTCGTGACTTTGATGATGCTCATTATGAAGAGTATGAAAAACAAATGGCTCAGTACAAAAGGAAATACAAATCCTGGAATAAAAAGAAAAACAAATTGGATAGGGATGTAGAAAAGTTAGTTGATGCGGGAAAGGACGAAACAGAGGCGGAGGAAAAATACCAGGATCACTTGTTGTTGGAACCAGTTAAACCGAAAAAGGTGCAGCTGCTTCATGAAGATATAAGTCCGGCGGCAATGCTTGCTGCTCTGGATGAGTATCCGATTGGCGGGCTTGTTTCTGGTGAAGCAGCCATGATTCTTGATGGAAGAGCGTTCGAAGCATTTGCACATTTTAATGATCTATGGAGCGGGAGTGGTGTTAAGTATGAGCGCGCAGGAAAGCGAATAAGATTAAGTGGCGTAACTCTTACGAATTCGTTCATGATTCAGCCAACGCTTTTTGAGCCGCAGACTGACAAGCGAAAGCAAAAGATTCGTGATTCCGGGTATTGGGCTAGAAATTTAATTTTTAGTCCAGATTCCACTCAAGGTACGCGACTTTCCCGAAACAAAAGCACTTCGACTTCCAAAATTAAAAGATTCAATAAGCGAATATCCGAGTTGCTGGAAGAAATGAAGGTCGCAGCGAGTGATCCAAATTTTAAAAAAAGAATATTGAAATTTTCTCCTCAGGCTCAAGAACAGTGGTTAGAAATTTCGGACCAGATTGAAATGCAAAAAGGCCCAGGAGGCTATTTTGAGAGGGCGACAGATCACGCTGCGAAGCTTCCGGAAATAATCGCGAGATTAGCTGCCCTAATACATTATTTCGAAGGCTTTCAAGGTGAAATTTCAACTGACACTCTGTATGTGGCAGTGGAAATATGCAAAGAGTGCTCTGACGACTTCATGCAGCTTTTTGTAAAACCACCCGAGGAGTTTGCTGATGCAGAGCTTCTTGAAAAGCGCTTTGAGGAATATCGAGAGCGTGGCTGGCGATACGTGGAAAGAACTTTCGCTAGAAGGCGATGCCCAAATCCACTTCGACAAGGTGGGCGATTCTTTATCGCGTTAGATCGCTTATACCTTGATGGCTTTGCAAGGCCCAGATATACCGATAAAGGTGTGGAGGTTATTGACTTATGTCCTGGTCAGCCGGACCTTTCTGGTTTCTTCTTCGTAAACTAGCAGGGTGCATTATACTGCTGCTATTTCTGCTACGTAGCAGAAATAGCAGCTTTTTCTCGTTTAGTGTCATTTTTTTAACGCATTCCACAGTGCTCCAAAAGGGCCCGGTTATAGGTTTCTACTTTTTCAGAGTAGATATTGGGCTCCATTCAGGCCCAATGGCAGCAATTACGGGGTTTAAGCAAATCGGTTATCCCTATGATTTGGGGCAGGAGTCTATTATGCCCTGTGTACCAATAGTTCAATTATGCCATCCCCTCCAGGGATGGCTATATGTCCCATTCAAACGTCAATATAAGTTAATTATTACTGTTGAGTCTCTTCATATGAGATTAATTTATTGAGAGTACAACCATGGCATTTTCTAACAGTCAGTTTTGCACAAAACCATCCCATCGGGGACTTCATGTTAAATCCGATAAGGGACCATTAGTTGTCCCTTATCTAGATGCACAGTTAAGGCTTTATGAATATCTATTACATCAATGGTATCTGGTATTTGCTTACAGATTCGACCTTCATTTTCCAGCTGATTCTTACGGCTGGGGTAGTGACGTCATAACAAGTTTCAATGCATCGTTGCATTCTAAAATAAAACATCGCGCAAATATGTTTGGCTGTGGTCATATGGATATCGGACCACGATTTATCTGGGCCAAAGAAAATAAAAACTCGGTAAATGACCATTACCATTACTGTACGTTGATCGATGGTAACTTTATATCAAAATCAGGTACGTTCAATGCTGAAAGCTGGACTTTGAAAAAGTCTATTGTTGAGTCATGGGCTAAGGCGTTAGGTATATCTGTTAAGGAAGCAGAACCTTTGGTGCAACATGGTGAGAATGGCGACTATCTGGTTGAGTTGGAGAGTTCGGATTTTCTTCAACAGTTAACTAACCTGTTTTATCGAACCAGTTACTTTGCAAAGCTTGATACAAAGCGATACGGGGACGGCTCGAGGAATCACAGATGCAGTTGTGTGCCGCTTGGCTTTGATGATTTCAACCTGGATGAATATGTAATATTTCATAAAAGGGAAATACACGGAATACTTGAGGATCAATTTCTCTATTCAAGTGAACATTCTGAATTTTCACATATGCAAAATAAAAACGTTTCCCCACTTTGGTAGAATATTTCGTTATTAGAGGAATATTTTTTTGGTCGTGAATGGAGCCCTTTATATCGCAGTGTTCTCTAACGGGCTCCAGTAGACAGATTGAGCATTTCTAACGAGCATTCATAATTAAGCCTGATCAAAATAAAAAGGTGATTGGTTATGAAAACAAGTTATGTTCAGTGTCCTATCTGCGATTGCTCTGTGGACGATGCTAAAGCGCAAACAATGTTTTTCACTGTTGAAAAACATCAAGGCTGGTGGGAAGTATTAGATTGTAGCAGTGTAGCAAGCATCTGTCTTGACTGCATGTGTCGGTACGACGTTCAAAATAAACTGATTCGTTTCATTGATGAATCGTTTGTGCGGTACCAGGAACATGTGAACGCGCAATGGTTAATTAAGAATGGCGTGGTGCGTGCAGCTGAGTGTTGTCATTCATGTGGATGTCAGGATTTAGATGATGGTAGGGATATTCTCTCAATCGATGACAGTGTAGGTTATCTGGGTTTTGATTCTTTCAGGTCAGTTGCCGATGGACATTATGCATTTTTCTGTCTCGATTGTTCGGATAAGCATGCTGTTACACAACGAGTTAGTGATGAGCTAGATGAGATCATTGAGCAAGCTCGTTCAGGAAGGGGCTGCTTTGGGCCAGACCATTCGTATTACACCAGTCAAGCTTGATCCATGGTTAGTGGGTAACGTTGCATATGGGCTATCCAGGGGCTTCTGAGGCAGTCTCTGGATCAGGCCTATAGCCCATTTCAGGTTCGTCCACAGGTTGGTGATCACTATCAGTGTTGTCGGATTCATACGTGGTTCGATTATTACTATTTATTTCCTAGAAGCTATGTAGCGATCTGCTACACTGTAGCTATTAGTGCATGACTGGGAGGCCATATGGCTAAAGCAAATTCTCCTGTGCGGCTAGATGCTGAGCTTATGGAAGAGGCTGCTCGACACGGGCGACTATTTCATCGCAGTACAGCAGAAACCATCGAATATTGGGCCAGCCTTGGCAGGCGGTTCCAGAAGCTAATAGATCCAGATGTTTTGCTCGAGATACAAGCTGGGTCGATGGTTCTGGACGTTAAGCCTGCTCAGGTTGGGCATATAGCTCCTGAGAGCGTTCTTAGCCAGCTGGAGGCTAACAGAGTAGCTAGAGACGATAATCAGTTAGTCAACCGGGAGAAGCCCATTTACCAGGCGAGCGAGAGCCATCCAGGGATGCTTGAGCAAATTCTACCTGATGGCACTGTTACTGTTGGGCAGTTTTTTGAAGGCCGGTTCTTTCCGGCAAAAGAATAAAATAACAAAATAATAAGCTCAGTTAATGATGCAATAACTTCAGGAACGGCAGGATGTCGAATTTTGATTTCATAAAAGCCCGTCAACCAGATCTGGCTGAATTAGGCCAGTGGGCTGAGAAGTATGCATATTCTGATCCTCAAAGCGCTATAACTAAGCTACGTTGCTTTGGTGAGATATATGTTGGATTCATTTACGAAGACTACAGCCTGCCGAGCTATGGGGCCAAAACGTTTTTTGAAAGGCTAGATAATGCAGCTTTTAAAAATGCGATTGAAGCTTCTGTAGTAGAAAAACTTCATGCAATTAGAATGAAGGGAAATAAAGCGGCTCACCCAGCTGGAGTGTCTGTTGATGACGCACTTTGGTTAATTAAGGAAGCGTATTTTCTTTCAGCTTGGCTGTATGTTGCCTGCCATGGAGGAAAAGTCGAAGACCTACCCGAGTACCACGAACCGCAACCTCATACACCTGAAGAGAAGGCCTTGCGCCAGGACAAGGCAAAATTAGAACAGGCTCTTAGCCTGCAAACCGAGGACTTGGAGAAATCCAAGGCTGAATTGCAGGAGGCACAAGAGAGGATCAGTCAAGCTTTAAATGAAATTGAACAGCTAAATAATGCAGTTGATCAAGCAAGACTTGCACAGCTCGCTGGTAACAGCTTGGACTTAATGTGCAAGTTTGATATGGAGCAAGATGAAACCCGGAAGCGGGTGAGTATGCATGATGTATTTTCAGATTATCAGCTTACCAATGATCAAGAAGAACTTGTTGAAGAGTTGAATATTTTCCTGGATGGGAAAGAAGATAACGTTTTTCTTTTGAAAGGATATGCGGGTACGGGAAAGACCTTTATAACAAAGGGACTTACTGAGTACTTTCGATCGATTGGACGAAACTATATTCTCGCAGCCCCTACAGGCAAGGCTTCAAAAGTAATATCGAGCAAAACTAAAAGCCCAGCTTACACAATCCATAAAACGATTTATTCTTTTAAAGATATTGGAGATTACAGAGAGAACGATTTAGAGGGGACTCAGACCTACAAATTCTATTCAAAGCTTGCGGTTAATGAGCATTCTGTTGATACAGTTTATATTATTGACGAAGCATCAATGGTGTCAGATATCTACAACGAAGCAGAATTTTTTAGATTTGGCAGTGGGTTTCTTCTAAGAGATTTACTGGAATTTATTAATCTTGACCATAACGATCATAATAAAAAATTAATTTTCATTGGTGATAATGCCCAGTTACCACCAGTAGGGATGAATACATCTCCTGCACTGGATACACCCTATCTGTTAGAAAAATATAATATCAGACCAAAGGAGTTTGAGCTAACTGAAGTGGTTCGTCAGAAAGCAGATAGCGGGGTAATGTTGAATGCAACTATGATTCGAGATGCGATTGAAAAGAGAATATTCAATCGGTTAGACATTGATATATCGCCGGAAGATGTAGAGCATGTTGAATATTCTGATTTGCTTGAGCGCTATCTCGATAGTTGCGATCGAAAAATTAATGCTGAGTCGATCGTTATTGCTCATTCGAATGCCGATGTGGCTGAGTATAACAAGCGAATACGTGAGTTTTTCTTCCCGGGGAACGAGGAGGTGGTTGCAGGCGATAAAATTATGGCTGTTTCAAACAGTGATGCCCATGGGTTCTTCATTTCAAATGGCGACTTTGGTCAGGTTAGAAAAATCTATAAAGAATCTGAAGAAAGGGCTGTTACATTAAAGAAACGTTCTGCGGAAACTGGTGAAGTTGAAAAGGTAAGCGTGAATTTGAAGTTTAGGGATGCTCTAGTCGGGTTTAGGGATTTCGATGGAGAGCCTAGGTTTTTTGATGTAAAGATTATCGAGAACCTACTGTATTCCTCGCAGCCTAACCTGACCTCTGATGAAAACAAAGCTCTGTATGTTGATTTTTGCATGCGCCATCCAAGGTTGAATCCAAAGTCGACAGAGTTCAAGGATACTCTGCGATCAGACCCATATTTCAATGCACTAAGGGTTAAGTTTGGATATGCAATCACTTGTCATAAAGCACAAGGTAGTGAATGGAGTAATGTCTTTGTTAAGTGCAGAACGCATCAAAATCAGCTCTCTGCAGAGTACTTTCGTTGGATATACACAGCTATTACTAGAACATCAGATAATCTTTTCTTGATGGATGAGCCGCATCTACAGCCTGAGAGTAATATAGATTGGGGTGAGGGAGAAAGTGCACCTTGGGAAGTTTCGTCTGAGATTGCTGATTTGCCGCCACATTCAAATAGTCTTTCTGAAGATCAACCGGTTGAAACCGGAGGTGGTGTGGCTAGGGAAAATAAATTTGGAATTCCTTCGAATTCTGCTCTCTTATTGGCAATTTTAGATAACATAAATACGTTAGTGTCCAGCACAAAATTCTCCATAGAAAGTATTGATCACAATCAGTACCAGGAAGCTTATACGTTTCGTTGTGGTGATGAATTAGTTCGAATTAATATTTCGTATAGTACAAAGAAAAATCAGGTAACTGCAGTAAACGCTCAAAATGTAGATGAATCATCTTCTGAGATTCAAGGTCTTTTGGAAACCCTGGTAAACACACCAATGGTAATTTCTTCTAAGCAGTCTCAATCTGGAGGTTTCTTATTTTCAGAAGACTTCCTGAACGTGTTTCATGACAAAGTTTTGCATATTGCAGAAGAAAACAACGTCCATGTTTCTGGCGCAGAAGAAAAGCAATGGTTTCAGCGATATACCTTTGCTCGTGATAGTGAGATGGCTGTGCTGGATATCTATTATGATGGAAAGAAGAGATTCACAAAATGTATTGCACAAAAGTCTCTTAGTAACTCGCAGGAGTTCATTGCATTTCTAACGTTAATGCTTCAAAAAGGATTGGGATGACCGAATCTATCTCACAGCAAGTTAATCGGCTGAGAAAAGAAGGGAAGCTTTCGGAAGCTTGGCAAATCGCATGCCCTGCTATCCAGGAGAATAAAGAAGATAGGTACTTGCAGGGAGCTTTCTTCTGGCTCTGTTATGGCTACCTTAAGGAGTTAGTCGCTCCAATTAACGAACGTGGTAAACAAGAACCGATGAGGTTGCAACCTAGTCAATCTGAGCTTCAGAAGATTAATTTTCGTCTTGACTGGCTTTTGTGGCTCGACATGCCAAAGGGTGACTTTAATGAGTATCGAACATTGGTTTTGCTTTTTCAGAAAGGAATGGAATTTTATCCCAAACTTGTTCTCCTACTAGTAAAGCATTCCCCATCTTTTGAACCTGATGATTTACAGCCATTCAAAACTGAAAGAGGAGAATCACCTAGTTTATTACTAACTTATGCCCGCAAGATCGCCAAGGCCTGGCAAGAACATAAAGAGGTTCGTTCCAATATCTCAATTGATGAGCTTTTGCCAATATTAGACAAGGCTAGAAGCGATACGCTGGATTCACAACATAAAATTTGGTTGGACTATGATGAAGCGAAATGCTTGATCATAGCCGGTAGAGAAGAACAGGCTCGTGATTTTGTTATACCTGTGTTGAACAGAAAGCGATCAGAATCTTGGGCTTGGGGAGCCCTAGCGGCCACATATCGTAATACGGATACTGATAAAGCGATCATGCTATTTGCTCAAGGGATTCTCTGTGCACATGATGAAAAATTTTCTCTGCGTCTATTAAAAGGGGTATCAAAGCTTCTAGTCGACAACGGGTATCCAGCGGAAGCTTCAATGTGCATTAAAAAGGCGGCTCAATGCTATGAGACGAATGGCTGGAATATAAAGGCAGACTTACAGGCCTTAATGAATCAGCCTTGGTATGATGCATCTGTCGACACCAGCGATCTAACCCCTTTTCTCACTGCAAAATGCGAGGGCGCGGAAGAACTGTTAAATGGGCCCGTTAAAAAGGCTGTCGGTGTGGTTATAAGCTTGCATAAGTCTGGTAAGGGGTTGCACGTATATTTGTCGGAAGGAGATGCCCGTTCGGTTCCATTGCACCTCTTTAAAAAAGGTGAGAAGCCTGCGCTGGGGGATTATGTGCAAATTTCTATGCCAGAGTCCGATAGCGATAGCGATAGCATAGTATCCGCTCAGCTTACTGAATTGGTTGAAATTGACGGTGTTAGACATATAGAAGATTCGATTAAAATAAATCCTAAGGGTTTTGGCTTCGTTGGTGATGCATATGTTGCTCCGCATCTTGCCCAAAAAGTTAGCGATGGTCAGAAGGTTAGCGCCTTAACTGTCAGAGATCTGGATAAGAAAAAGAATAAAATGAGTTGGAAAGTGATAAAGCTTTCTGGTGTGAACTAGTATGGCAAATTAAAGATGAATAGGTAAATTATGTCGTTTAAAAAACAAATTATTGTAGTGGCCCCAAAGCAATATAAAGATCTCGCTCGGAAGCTGGCGCACAACATTTCCAAACAACCGGGGTATTCTTGTACATTTTGGACTGTCGTTCACTATGAGCAAAATGAGTTCAGTGTTGCTTCATCTCAGCATGTCATACTTATTGGTAATGAGGAGGAAAATTCGGTTACTAAATCACTTATTTCGGAAATAGGAAATATTAAAAATAAAGCCGGAGCCTGCTTTGGCTTTGATGGATCGAAGGCTGTTGTATTTGGTACTGGAGAGCTTGAACAAGGGGAAGAGTTTAAAAGTCTTGTTGTCGCAACTTCGGCATTGATAAACGAAAAAGAAGATTCGGGTTCTATGGGGAAATTGCTGGCGAAACAATATTTAGCTGTGGCTTTGGTTCCTGGTATTGGTCTTATGAAGTTGGTGTCTATGATCGGCAGACAAAAGCGACTTCGTCTTTCACAAACGAATACAGCTCTAACTCTTTTTCTTGATGAGATGTTTGATAAGTGGGTTGGTATTGATGAATGATAAAAATATCAGCGATTTTAATAAAAACTTTAATAAGGTAGCGGGTGCCGCAGATAATATTGCGGGAGTATTCGGTACCATTGAGGGTGAACAGTACTCTTCTGAGGTTCAGCGTGCTATCAATAGTGCAGTTGATGTATTAAATACAGAAGGCGATAGAACCATAAATAGCACAGTTGACTCAACAAAAGGCTTTTTAGCTGAGCAATGGCATTCTGAGACATTAAAGATTAGTGGGGCTGCAAGATCAAGAGACGATGTTAAGGCTCATGTTCCTGGTGGGAATGAGCCAGGGCGTGACCTCGAATTTGGTGATGCCAAATCAAGCCATATCGCTGAGGTAAAATATTGGAAAACACCAGAAGATACAGCAAAGCAAATTAGTCGACCAGAATATACCGGGAATGAAAAAATCGTTCCTAGTGATCAGTTAGAAGATGTTAAGCAGAGAGCGTTGGAGCAAGCAGAAAGAAACGCTGACATCCGCCCAGAGCAAGCTAAAAACTACCAACATACAGCTGACACGGTAAAGGATCATGCAGAAGTCGGCAATGCCTCTTCAAGGCCTATCTCAGAAGTTGATATGAGGGAGATGGCGAAGGACCACAAAACAACCGGAGAAATAGACGGAGATAAGTTTGGCTTATTGTCAGAAAACTTCGTTGAGTGGACGGATGCGGCTAGGGAGGCAGGAGAAGCCGGGCTGCATGCAGCAGCATTATCAGCTGCTATCAAAGCTGCACCTCATATTTGGGCTTTATTGCAAGAGTATTTAGAGAATGGAAACATTAAGCCTGAAGATTTAAGAGAGCATACTCGAGAGATCTTGTCTGGCTCAGCTAGTGCTGGCTTGCGGGGCGGTGTTGCTGCCTGTTTAACCATAACTTGCAAAACTGGGCTAATGGGGGAGGCGTTAAAAAGTGTTTCTCCCGTAGCCATCGGAATGGCAACAACGATGACGATAAACGCCATAAGTTATTCAATTCAGTTTCAGCAAGGGCAAATATCGCAAAAAGAATTAGCTGAAAAATGCCTACGAGACGCTTTTGTACTTAGTGCTGGTTTTTGCGGTGCTTCACTAGGACAATTAATCATCCCTATACCGATGGTGGGCGCACTTGTGGGAAATATTGTGGGATCAATGGTGGCTGCCGTGTGTTACGAGGGAGCTAACCAGGTGATACTGGGAGTATGTATTAACACAGGTTGGACTTTGTTGGGCCTCGTTGAACAAGATTATGTTGTACCAGAAGAAGTATTACATCAAACCGGTTGTGATATGTTTTTACCTGAAATGTTTTCCCCAGAACAATTTACATATGAGCAGTTTCAGCCTCAAGGATTCGCAGCGGAAGGCCTTTTGTTTACTCCGGTTAGACGAGGAGTTATTGCTTTCAGGTCTGTTGGTTACGTTGCTTAGCGATACATTAAGGGGTGTTCGGTTCAATTCCGCATTCGGGCATTGAACTGGCTCGGTTCAATTGTGCGGGTTCAATTCCCGATTTCTATGATCCTGCACAGGGGGTACAGGTGGGGGTATCGTCAATTTTCGATATGTAAAAAATTACATATATTACAATATCTTATGTGTAATTTTCGATGGAGGCCCCGGGCACCAAATAAGGCCAGCGCAAAACGGCCTCCATATTCAAGTCTTGGCCGGACCAAGCTCTTTGGTAAAAAAACCAGCTGAAACATTCCTGGAAAAGCTTGCTGACGAGGGTTCTTGACTTGAGTGCCGGAATAGAAAAAGGCCTTACCCTCTACATATCTATCATGCAAAAGGTAAGGCCTGTTCCATCACTTTCTAAAAACGCTTTTATCTATCCTTGCGAATCAATGCAGAGTTTTCTGCTCTTATAGTTCCGATCCGTCATTGCGGAAAAAGCCATTGGTGATTGCTATGGCTGTGCCACCGGCGGTGTACAGGGTTCCGCTGAAGGTGCCTTCGTAAACGGCTCCGGCAGAAGTTACGTTAA
>NZ_JAFMPS010000016.1 GCF_020667895.1 Alcanivorax sp. 1008 | reverse complement strand
TGTGACTTGAGCAGCGCCTGCACCTTATCAATATACTTCTGCTGCGCCTGATCCTTGCTCATGCCCTTGAGCTTGGCCCAGCCGTCGTACTTGGCCCGACCAACCATATCCAGCATTCCCGGACGCTTACCCGACACATCCCCTGCACTGCCTTGCTTGAAGTGTGAGTAGAGAAACAACAAATCATCGTTGCTCGGCTTGCTGGTCAGGGTTTTTACGTCTTTCTGTGCCTGGTCAAATGCTTGCTGGGTCATCGCTTGCTCCTTGGGGGTGGCCCGATTGGCTAGTGGCCAATCTTGGCCTGAAACAGCGTGGCGGTAAACACCCGCAGCAGGGGCTTTAGCCGCGAATAGGATGAGAGAGCTTGCTCGGGTGCCTGGCCTGAATCCCCCGGTAGGACGCATAGATTTTTTCCAGATCGGCTTGCTGGTCACCGCTCGGCATCAACGTGCCCAGAATACGTACTTCACGGCTAGCAAAATCGAAGGCCACCAGCAGGATTGGCACGCCCGCTGACTGGGCAATCTGGTAAAAACCCGTTTTCCAGCACTCAGCGGCGTGGCGGGTACCCTCAGGAGCAATGGCGAGGAACATTTTTTGCTCCCGGCGAAAGCGTTCACTGATCTGTTTGACCATGCCCTGCGGTGAGTTGCGATCCAGCGGGATTACCCCAATATTGCGCAGCAGCCAGCCCAGCGGGCCGACAAACAGAGTGTCCTTGCCCAACGCATTGACCCGCAACTTCAACGCCATGATGGCCGACAAGCCAAATACGCCATCCCAATTAGAGGTGTGCGGCGCAACGATCACCACCGCTTTGGGGATGTCCGGCAGTTCACCTGTGATACGCCAGCGGAACAGGCGAAAAATCCAGACCGCAAGCCATGATAAAAATCCACCACGCCGACGTGGCGGGTTTTCTCCCACCGGGATCAGGGGTGGTTGTACTGTCATCAAACCTCCAATCAGGCAAATATGGTGACTGTTTGCCTGCTAATGGCGACCAAATTACCGCTTTCATCCCACAGTCTGGCCCGGCTATGCACATAGCCTTCGGCGGCAAACTCACTCTCTGCCAGATATTGCCACCATTGCTGGCCACTGCCACTGACCGCTTTGGGCATAAATTCGACGGTCCAGGTCATCGAGCTGGCTGGTGCCGGTGTGCTCAGCATAGGCAACACCGCAGGTGGCCAGGAGTCCACCAGGGCCAGCAGGTCCGCATAATCCACTGTTTCACGAGCGCCAAGCTCGCGCACCCAGCCGCCGATATCTGCTTTCTCCGAGCGACTGTAAGGCAGCCCCCCGTGGGCCCAGCGAAAGTCGTAATACTGAATAAATTCCGGGGTAACACCCTTGATAAAGGGCAGCTTGATGGACTCCTCCGGGGTGCTGAACGCAGGTGCCAGGCATTCGTTGATGCTGATAACCGACTCCCGCGCAACGCCGAAACTGGCCAGCAGCACGGCTACCACCTGACCATTCTGGATCGCCCTACACTCTCCCTGAGTAACAGACTTTCCCTGACGGAAGATTTCAGCCTGACAATGCAGCGGACCATCGCTAGCCGGCGCGATAAAATTAATCGTCGCTGAGCGCAGCGGCGTGCCCTGCCCGACTTTTTGCTCAAGAGCACGACACATCAATGCGGCCAGGAGACCACCAAACAGAGCCCGGCCCTGCGTCCACCCAGCGGGGACGTCGACATTGCCGCTTGGGTCAAGGGAAGATGTGATCTGATTCAGGGACATGATGACTCCGCTGCTGGTGAATTTTTGTGGAGCGAAATGATAGCTAAAAACCAGGAGTGCGACTGAACAGGTTTCTACGAACGGGGCTTTGGATGCTTTACACCACGCTGCGGAGAGGCATTCAGTGGGTCTTCAGGCCAGGGGTGTTTGGGGTAACGACCACGCAGCTCCTTGCGTACCTGCGGATACCCCTGCTGCCAGAAACTGGCGAGATCGGCGGTAACGCCCACCGGTCTGCGGGCTGGAGAAAGTAGATGAATAGTCAGCGGCACACGTCCACCCGCAAGACGCGGCGTTTCAGTCAAGCCAAATAGTTCCTGAAGCTTCACCGCCAACACCGGACCACCTTCAGCACGATAATCAATGGCCATGCGACTGCCTGTTGGAACAGTGATATGGGTTGGCAATAGCCCGTTCAGCGAATCGTTTTGTTTGCGTTCCAGCAGGCCTTGCAGGGCCTGCTGTAGTGGAAACAGTTTCAACTGATCGCGACGGCTAATGCCAGCAAGCCATGGCAGCGCCCATTGCTGCAATGTTTCCAGCAGATACTCGTCACCCAGCGCCGGCCATTGCTGCGGCTCCAGTGCCGCCATAATGGCAACCCGCGCGCGCCACTGTTGCAGCTCTTCGGTCCAAGGCAAACAGTCCAGACCGAGCCGCCGGATGGCAACCAGCATGCCCTCACTAATCAGCGCCGGATCGCTTAATGCTGTGCTGCGTTCCTCCAACACCAGTGCGCCCAGGCAACGGCGCTGCCAACCGCGGACTGCACCGCTGTTGTCGTCCCAACCAGCCTCCTTGCGCTCCACAATCTGGTCGCGGAACAAGCTATCAATGCTGGCAGCTGACACAGGCGCAGCTAGAAAAATTCGTGCTTCGCGGCCAGCACCATCCAGACTGGCTGCCACTACGTAACTGGCACCGGCCAGGGAATCATGATCCGGCAAAACCGCACCGCGGCCATTGCGCAGCAGGAACCGCGCCGGAGCACCGGGGCGCCGCTTAGCGAGTCGATCGGGAAACGCCAGAGCCAGCAACTGACCAATTGCATCATCGTCGTAGGGACGATCCTCAGAGCCGGCATGCAGCCGTCGCAGCGCCTGGCGCAAAAACTGCAAACGGCCACGGTCTATGCCCTGACCACTATCCAGCGCCTTTACTCGCAGAGTCATATCTGCATCCGCTCCACGCAGGATATCGCGCTCCGACAGAATTACCGCCAGTTTTGCCGCCAACACCCCCCAGCCACGTGCGCGACCCACGGCCACCATATGCGCCAATCGTGGCGTTAATGGCAGGCGCAAAAGATCACTGCCATGCGCAGTAATACCGCCCTGCTCGTCTAGCGCGCCAAGCTGTTGCAACAGCTCACAGGCCTGCTGCCAGGCGGCATGGGGAGGCGGGTCGAGCCAGACCATGTCAGTGGGATTTCGACAGCCCCACTGAGCAAGCTCCAGAACCAGATCCGCCAGATCCGCATCAACCATTTCTGCTCGAGCAAACGGCGCCAACCGTTCGCTTTCCGGCCACAGGCGAATACATTGACCCGGCCCCAATCGGCCAGCCCGCCCTGCCCGCTGGGCAGCAGATGCAGCAGACACGCGCACCGTTTGCAGACGACTCATGCCGGTGCCGGGATCAAATGCCGGACGCCGATCGAAACCGGCATCTACTACCGTGCGAATGCCTTCGATGGTTAGCGAGGTTTCGGCGATGGCAGTGGCCAGCACCAGCTTGCGCTGTCCGTCCGGCGCCGGACTTATGGCCGCATCCTGCTGCGCAGCTGTGAGATCACCGTATAAAGCAGCCACACGAACATCCTCGGGCAGTCTGCCTTCAAGCATGGATGCCAATCGGCGAATCTCCCCGGCACCGGGCAAGAATACCAGCACCGAACCACTGTCGGCCTGCTGCAGTACACCAACAAGCTCTGCCTGCAGGTGATCCAGCCACGGGGTGCGCTCCGCAGAGCTGTAGCGAGTAGTGACCGGGTAACTGCGCCCATCACTGGTCAGTACCGGAGCATCCGCCAGCAAGCCGGCAATACGACTGCCATCCAGCGTCGCCGACATAACCAACAGGCGCAGATCCTCACGCAATACCTGCTGCACCTCACAGGCCAGAGCCAGACCAAGATCAGCCTGCAGTGAGCGTTCATGGAATTCATCAAAAATGACCACGCCGTAGCCGGACAATGCCGCCTCACTCTGGATCATCCGGGTGAGAATGCCCTCGGTGACCACCTCGATACGCGTACTGCCCGACACCCGCGTATCCAGTCGGGTGCGGTAGCCAACCGTCTGGCCGACCTCCTCGCCCAGCTGCCTTGCCATGAACAGCGCAGCTGAGCGCGCCGCAATGCGTCGTGGCTCGAGCATTAGCACTCTTTGCCCAGCCAGCCAATCCTGATCAAGCAGCGCCAGCGGGACTCGTGTGGTTTTGCCAGCACCGGGCGGAGCCTGCAGCACCACCGCTGAATGTTGACTCAGTGCCACCAGAAGATCAGGCAAGACAACGTCAATAGGCAGGGAGGTCTTCATCATGTGCAGTCAATTAGGCGGGAAAAAAAAGACAAAAAAAAGCCCCACACAGAGGGGGGGGGCTTATGAAAGGGTAACCAGAAAAAATTACTTCAGGGTAACCAACTGCAAATTAGGGTTGAAATCCACACTGCGGAAATCCTGCATATACTCCATCGCAAACTGACGTGCCTCAGGGTTTGGCGCCAGCACAGCCTGCTGCATCAAATACTGCACAACGCTCAACGCGCCAGCCTCGACCGGCACCAGAGGGTCATTCACATCAATGCCCAGATCAATCACCGCGAACTCCAGATTCTCTGCACCAGCCTGATTGATCAGTGACTGAATCAGGGTAACGCCACCGCAGTCGAGGGTTAGCAGCTCAGGCGCCATATCATAGTCGAACCGGCCCGAAGCCATCAGATTATCCACCATCACCTCCAGGGCCCCGTCCTGGGCAGCTGCCTGGCATAACTCCCTACCGTCATCAGCAGATACGGGGGCCGCCTGAGCGACCAAGGGCATCGCAACTGCGATAACAGAAATAAGTCTGAGGATGTTCATCAATGCTCTCCGGCTAATGATCCTGACGTGGGGTCATTATACGAATAAAACATCATGGTGTTTGCAAAATTATGTCTAATGGCTGAGTTTATTGTGTCTGGTCGGTCACGTTAGTGCCTGCCAGCGCCTCAGCAAGCTGATTCAGGGTCACTGGCTTGGTTAGCTGACCGTCCATTCCCGCCTCAGAGACGGCCTGGCGATACTCAGGCAGAACATGGGCGCTCAGGGCAATAATCCTGCATGGCGCCCAGCCCTGACGCCGCTCCAGGGCCCGTATCTCGCGGGCCGACGCAGCCCCATCCATATTGGGCATATCCAAATCCATGAGGACCAGATCGTAACGACCCTGAAGCTGCTCATAGGCACTCAGCGCCTGCAGACCATCAGCGACCACTCTGGTTTCAGCCCCCAACCTCTTGAGCATGCCCTCGGTAACGATCTGATTGACCGGGTTGTCCTCAGCTATCAGGACCTTCATACCGACAAATCGCTGGTACTGGGGGAGCTGCGGCCGCTCTTCATCCTCAACCGTATCCCGTACTCCCAACTGGAACAGGTCGGCCAGCCGCTGATCATCAAACACCGTACAGGACTTGAGGTCAGCCACCCGCATCCGACTTAACAGCTCCGGCGCGACGCCACCACGCACCCCTACCACAAGCCGGAATAGGCACCGATCTGCAAAAGGCTGCAGAGGCGCCAGCAGTGACTCCAGCGAGCTATCAGGCTGCTGACTGTGTATTACCACCAGCGGAGTATGGGACTCCCGCAGCAACTCCACACAGGCCCCGACATTACTGACCACCCGCACCCCACGATAACGCTGCCTACCCTGCACCAGGCGACGAAGCTGGCCACTATGATCAAGTAACACGGCTTCAGATACCGGTGGCTGTGACTGCCGGGCCAACGCATCACCATCGCTGGCGAGATTTAACTCAAAGTAAAAAGTGGAACCCCAGTTGCGCGCGCTGCGCACACCAATGTCGCCTCCCATCAACTGCACCAGTTCGCGACTGATGCTCAGCCCGAGGCCACTACCACCATAGCGCCGAGACACCGATGCAGATGCCTGAGAGAACAAGTCGAAAAGATTGCTCTGCTCTTCCATTGTCAGGCCGATGCCTGAATCGCGAACTTGAAAACTTAGCCGGAAGTGATCCGCCTGCTTTCCCTTCAGCGTCACCACCAGCTCAACCAGACCGTGCTCGGTAAACTTCACAGCATTAGATAGCAAGTTAATCAACACCTGTCGCAAACGTGACGGGTCGCCGATAACACTCTCAGGCACCCCCTCCTCTACCGAGTAGAAAATAACGGTATCGTTGTCGTGGGCGCGCAAACTGAAAATATTGGCGCACTCACTAATCAGTGCCGGCAGGGAAAAGGAAATCTTCTCCAGCTCAAGCTTGCCGGCCTCAATCCGAGCATGATCAAGCACGTCATTGATCAGGCCTATCAGGGAACGACCCGAGCGTTCGATCAGATCAATATACTGACGCTGCTGAAGCGTCGGCGAAGTGTCACGTAGTAACTCGGCCAAACCGATCACACCGTTTAGCGGCGTGCGGATCTCATGGCTCATGCGAGCGAGAAACTGGCTCTTGGTGCGGTTTTCGGTTTGCACGCGGAGAATTTCATAACGGGATCGATACAGCATCAGAGCAAAGCCGAGCAGCAAAAGGTAAAGCACGATCAAGCCTAATAGCAGCATGACATTCATGCGCAGCGCAGCTATCTCGGCCTTGTCGGCCACCACACGAACCTCATCCAGTAACGAAGCAGAAATGGCGGCCATAGCATCCATGGCCTGCTGCCCGGCTTGGTCCGCCTCATGCCAAGCCAACTCGACCCTGTCGCTGACCAATACTTGCTCAGCCATAAGCTCCAGATAAGCCCAGGCACCACTATGACCGAGGCGCATGGCATTACTGCACTGCTCACTAACACCACGGCTCTGCAATACACGGAACTGCCGGTCCAGGCTGAGCAAATCGTCATGCAGGCCGCCCCACGCCACATCAAACCTGCCGGCATCTCCCGAGGCCAAAAAGCCGCTGCCCAGACTGGCTTGCAATGACAGCGTGCGCAGCATGCCAATATTTTGCCGGGCAGACCTGACCTTGCCCCCGAGAATAAGCAATAACTCATTTGCCGACACGGGCTCACCAACCAGCATGTCGGTGACATGCAACTCGGTAAACAGTGCCTCATAGACACGATCAATCAGCGTTGAGCTGGCATCGAACATCACCATGAAGTCGGCCTGCACCGGCTCCTGCGTGAGAGCCTGCCTGGCGGCTATGATGGCCGCAATCTGATCACCGGAGAGCATGCCATCCCGCTCACCAACTGCCTGCAGAAAAGCAGGCAGGGCCTCATCGAGTTGTTGCAATGCCTGCAGGTGTCTGCCCTGGAGAACCGCGCCACTGCCATGAAAGCGGGCCGCGCCAAGATCCCGCACCTGCTCCAGATAGCCGGCAACCTGAATGCCTCGTTCAAACAGCAGCATGGCCTGATCGACACGCTCATAACGGCGGATATCCCCTAGCAGGGAATCGATTAACAGCCAGCCCAGCAACACGAACGGCAGCGTGACTATCAGCATAATCAGCGACGGAAAGGCCGGATTTGGTTTGACTTGCGCGGATTCCATGCTCTGCTACTTACCCCCAATGCTCGATGACATCATTACGCCACAACCGACACACTTCAATGCCTCTAAACACCGGAGATCACTTGAACCCTACTGCGCCGACAGCCAGAATCCCGTTTCTGTCACTGCAGAAGGCTACAATAACCGTGCGACTCCCGCTGATCTGCTCACTTTTGCTTTCCCTGACCGGCTGTATGGTGGTCACTGACAGCTCTGCCCCCTATGGCAGAGTAGGTATCGCCCCGCCCGCCCCAGATGTCAATCTGGCCCTCTGGCAGCCCCCTGAACGGCTTGATTCTTATGTCCTTCAAGGTAGCCTGCAAGGCAGCGAACATGATCTCCGCCTATTCCGCTATATCAACCCGGCAACCCTTGATGAAACCCTGGAGATGGCCGTTTACCCAATCCCTGGTGGCTGGGAAGACCTGCCACCTTTGCGCATGGTGGAAGGTCACTTTCCCCAGCAACGGGAAATCGAATTGCGCAGACTGCAACGTCACAGTCGCGCCGATGTTGAGGAAACCATTCATGACAGCCTGTCTGACCCAGCACTGAAATACCCGCTGGCGATCAGCGAAATGCATGTACTAGGCAACGGCCAATCACTCTCTTCTCTGTTGATCCTGACCGCCGACATGCCTGTGTTCATCCGTCTCAGGCTGGAAAGCAAACAGCCGGACATTGGCAGCCGCATTGAAGAAATGCGCCAGACACTTCTGCTGTTTCGCGATGGCCTGGTACGCCATGCCGGACCATGATTTCGCCCCATTATCGAGCGCCAAAATAGAATGGCAAAACGACATTCCTGTTGCCGTCGATTACGCAGACCCCTACTTCTGCAGGGAAAATGGCATCGCCGAAACAGATCATGTATTTATCGCAGGCAACCAGTTAGCGCAGCGTTTCCGTGAGCTGCCTCCACATTCTTTGTTTGTGATCGGAGAAACCGGCTTTGGTACCGGACTAAATTTCTTTCGCGCCGTTGAATGCTTTCTGCAGCATGCGCCAGCCGACGCGCGCCTGCACTTTATCTCCGCTGAGAAACATCCGCTGAAGCGCGATGACCTCCAGCATGCTCTGAAGAAATGGCCGCACCAATCATTATTACGGGATGCCCTTCTGCAGCACTGGCCCGCAGCTGCGCCCGGATTCCACCATCGTGAATTACTGCCAAACAGACTGACCCTAACCCTGCTGTATGGCGACTGTGTTGCCATGCTGTGCATGCTTAATGCACGAGTGGACGCATGGTTTCTGGATGGTTTTGCGCCGGCGCGCAATGCGGACATGTGGCGCCCAGAACTATTTATTCAGATGCAACGGCTGAGCCAGCCGGGCACCACCGTCGCCACATTTACTGCCGCAGGTTTTGTGCGCCGAGGTCTTGACGATGCCGGATTTGTCATGCGGCGGGTTCCCGGCTACGGCCGCAAAAGGGAAATGCTCTGTGGGGTTGCGGGCAATAATCTGTGGCAGGCAAGCACTATTCGGCAGCCCTCTGTCATTGTTATTGGTGCAGGGCTTGCTGGCGCCACAGTGGCACGCTCGCTGGCTCGCCAAGGCATCAGAGTCAGGGTCATTGATTGCGGAGAAATCGCCGGCGCCGCATCTGGCAATCTTGCCGGTGTGCTGTACACCACGCCCAGCGCCCACCCGACACCGCAGAACCGCTTCTACCAGAGCAGCTATCTTCATGCCCTGCACTGGCTACAGCGGGAGTCATTTCCAAACAGCCCGCAACACGGCGCTCTCTGCGGCGTCCTGCAATACCCGAAAGACGAACGTCTCGCGGACAAGGCCCGTGCTGCATTAAACAGTGGCTTATGGCCAGGTGAAGAATTACAGGCACTAGATCAGGACGGCTCCATGCGCTTTGTCCGCGGCGGCCACCTTTCGCCACCACACTGGTGCAGACATCTGCTTGATCACCCGCTGATCAGCTTGCATCAGCAACATGTGGAGCAGCTGCAGCATAAAAATCAACGCTGGCAGGTGCTCTGTGCACAAAGTGTGATTGACGAGGCAGATCATGTGGTGTTGGCCAACAGTTTCGATGCCCAGCGTCTGGCTCCTGTAAACGGGGTGCGTCTGAAAAAAATTCGCGGGCAGGTCAGCTATGTTGGCGCCACCGAGGCATCTGGGCAGTGGCGAGAGGCTATCTGCCATGCCGGCTATCTGACTCCGGCCATCGACAATCTGCACTGCGTAGGCGCCACATTTGACTTGCATGATCACAGCGAAGCAGCAAAGGATGACGATGACCATGCCAACCTGGAGGAGTTACGCCAGTATCTACCCGAGCTATGGCAGCAATTGGGTGGAGAAAAGGCACAAGTAATATCCCGCCGGGTGGGCTTTCGCTGCCAAAGCACCGACTTCCTGCCATTGGCCGGCGCCGTTCCGGAACAACCAGCCGGACTATGGATGAGCATTGCCCATGGCAGCCGAGGACTAAGCGGCACACCACTCTGTGCTGACTTGCTCAGCGCGCAAATTCTTGGCTTGCCAACACCGGTGGATCAGGAAATCATTGACGCCCTATCGCCGGGTCGATTTATGCTGCGGCAGAGCCAACGTCTACGGGGAACACATCAATGAATCTGAATTTGGTCAGCCTGCCGGATATCACCGCGCTTTATACCGCCCTGTTTCTGCTACTGATGCTAGCTCTGGCTGCCAATGTGGTGCGCTGGCGCCTGAAAGCAAAGATTTCCCTGGGTGATGGTGGCAACAAAGACCTGGCAGGAGCAATGCGCTGCCACGGCAATGCAACGGAGTATGTGCCGCTGGTACTGCTCGGCATGGCTCTACTGGAAATGCTCGGCGCTTCCAATATGGCCATGCACCTGTACGGCGGCCTGTTCCTGCTTGCACGACTGGCTCACGCGCTTGGCATGTCGCAACCGAAGAAAGTTAATGTACTGCGTCAACTCGGCATCGTGATCAGCTGGGGGATAATGCTTTCGGTGGCCGTCCATCTGCTAGTCAAAGTGATGTAGTGCGGTTCCTCAATCGACTTCCGGGATCCGCTCCGCATCAAACAGCGAGATGGTCTCGGTAGCCTCGTCAAACCAGATCACAACCTTGCCACGGCGCAGCTGCTCGCGCACCTGATCTACCCGTGTGGTCAGGGGGATCTCACGCTCGCCATAATCCGTGCCATCACGGCTGACGAATTCCTCGATAAGATTCTGCAAAGATTCAGCGGGAATATCCTGCCAGGGAACGATCACGCCAAGTGACCCTCACGGGCCCACTCGCATCGAACGCGCAACGGCTCATCGCTGGGCCGATGACACATGTCAGCACTATCCCAGACGAAGGTGTGATTACCGGCCAGCTCCGTTTCCAGATGAACCGTAGCATTTACCCAGTACATATTACGCAGCAAGGCTTCAAACTTGTTAATCCAGTGTTCCCACTCATACTCAACCGCCCGATAAGACATACCGAAGTGGATCACTTGAGTATGGTAAGTACCGCCCATCAAATCATCACCGGGCACAGAGAACATTTCGCGACACAGAAACGGCCAGGCATCGGCCTGAGGCAACTGCATTACCGCCTGGCGATTGTGCGAGCAACTGGCCCTGCGCTCAGCCAGTGAGCCAAATGGTAGATGTTTGATGCAACCGTAGACAATCGATTCGGTATCCACTTTATCTCCGGCACTTTGATAATTGGACACGGTACTTCTCTGCCTGCGCAGCCACCCTGCCAGCCGCCTCTCGAGCATGGGGATTGCCCGCTGCCGCACCCCGAGCATAGCCACCATGGCCCAGATAGTAATTTAGATAAAGATTATAGGCATCCGTTTTGGACACCTTGTTTTTACGGTAACTCTGATCGTGATACCAACCCACAAAATGAATGGCATGCTTGAACTTATTGCGCTTTGCCCGTGATCGCCCGGTCTCCTCCCGATACCATTTCCAGGTGGACTTGAGCGCCTGGGGATAACCGTAGGCATCGGAGGGACGAGGACCAGGAATAAAGCCAAGGTACCTTTTCCGTGGCGGTTTTACCCGCGCCTGAAAAGTAGACTCCTTCCAGATTGTCGCCATGGTGATATGCGGCGGCACACCGAACTCCTTTTCCACGCTCTTGCTGTAGCGATACCAGTTATTAAACAGCCCGCCTTTCTCGTCATAGATGGCGCAAGCATCATTCACATTAGAAGGCTGAGAGGCGCAGGCCGTAAGAAGCATGCTCACGGCAACTAAAGCTAGCAGTCTTGTCATTCTGCACTCCCGGGGTAAACACCATGCTCTGTAAGAACCTTGATCAAATAGGTCTCATCTTCTACTGCAATACCCAATGCTTGCGCTTTGTCCAGTTTCGAGCCGGCCGCTTCGCCGGCAATCACCATACTTGTTTTTGCCGACACAGAACCAGCCACCTTGGCACCCAGCTGCTGCAAAGCCGCCTTGGCCTGATCGCGGGTCAGTTGCTCCAGCGTACCGGTGAGAACCCAGGTTTGTCCGTGCAAGGGTAACGTTTCCGGCTTTTGTGGCTCAGATTCGCTTGGTGTTACTCCCGCCTCCAGCAATCTGGAAATAACCTGCTGATTGTGCGGCTCAGCAAAGAAATGCTGTAGATGACTCGCCACCACCGGCCCAACATCTGCCACCTGCACGAAGGCTTGGTCGTCCGCTGCCATAATTGCCTGCAGGCTACCGAAATGATTGGCAAGCGCCAGTGCTGTGGCCTCCCCTACTTCACGAATCCCCAGGGCGAACAGAAATCGTGGTAGTGCAACCTGCTTGCTGCGCTGAATTGCCTCAATAAGATTGGCGGCGGATTTCTCACCCATTCGCTCAAGAGACGCAACCTGCTCAATGCTCAAGCGGTACAGATCGGCCACATTAGCAATCAGCTTTTCATCCACCAACACATCCACCAATCGCTCGCCCAGGCCTTCAATATCCATGGCCCGGCGGGATGCGAAGTGCCGCACTGCTTCCTTCTGCTGCGCAGCGCAGATCAGGCCACCGGTACAACGGGTAACCGCCTCACCTTCCGCACGAAAAACCTCGCTACCACATACCGGGCAAGCAACGGGGATGGTAATGGCTCTGGCACTTTCCGGGCGACGATCTGCCAGCACCGCAGACACTTTCGGAATTACATCACCGGCCCGCAGCACCACCACGGTATCGCCGATATGCAAATCAAGTCGCTCGATTTCATCGGCGTTATGCAGCGTCGCATTGCTTACCGTAACACCACCGACAAACACCGGCTCCAGCCGCGCCACTGGGGTCAAGGCACCGGTACGACCCACCTGCCACTCCACATCACGCAGAATGGTCAGCTCTTCCTGGGCTGGAAACTTATGGGCGATGGCCCAGCGCGGAGCACGGGACACAAAACCAAGCTTCTGCTGCAGGGCCAGATCATCAACCTTATAAACCACACCATCGATGTCATAGCCAAGGGTTGGTCGCTGTTGCTGAACACGCTGGTAAAACGCCAGCAGCTCATCGACACCATGACAACGACATACCAGTGAATTCACTCGCAAACCGAGATCGCGCAATAACTGCAAGCTGGCCAGATGAGTAGCAGGCATTGCCTGACCTTCAAGGCGAGCAATACTGTAGGCGTAAAATTCCAGCGGTCGCTGAGCGGTGATGCCTGAATCCAGTTGACGCAAGCTACCAGCAGCGGCATTGCGTGGATTAGCAAAGGGCTTCTGACCGGCCTGACGCTGGCGTTCGTTAAGCGCTTCGAAGCCATCGTGGGGCATGACCACTTCACCGCGCACTTCCAGCAGCGCCGGGGCCTGACCGCGCAAACCAAGCGGCACCGAACGCAGGGTACGGATATTAGCGGTAATATCCTCACCGCTGGCGCCGTCGCCACGGGTAGCAGCTCTGACAAGTTGGCCATCTTTATACAAAATGCTAACCGCAAGACCATCCAACTTGGGCTCGGCCACATAAATAACAGTGTCCTGTATGCCAAGTCGCTCACTGATGCGTCGATCGAAAGCGACAAGCTCCTCATCGCTGAAAGCATTGTCTAGCGACAGCATCGGCACTTCATGGGTTACTTCAGAAAAGCCGTCAAGCAGACGGTCGCCCACTCGCTGAGTCGGTGAATCAGCACTGACCAGCTCGGGATGTTGCTCCTCAATGCTTTGCAGCGCCCTGAATATTCGATCGTACTCAGCGTCCGGTACCGCTGGCTCATCCAGAACGTAGTAACGGTAACTCCAGTCAGACAGCTGTTCGCGCAGCCGGCGAACCTGATCGGCAACCGACTCAGACACCGGCCACCCGTGATCGGCGTTCAAACTCGCGCACCTTTTCACGCATATGCTCAACGGTTTGCTGAGTCAAAACGCTGTGCTGATCGTCACGCACTTCGCCGCCAAAGCGATCACCAAGGTGGCGTACCGTCTTGATCATTCGCTCCAATGCCTCTGCCGGCCTGGATGGCCCGGGCATCTTCAAGAAAAACGTCACCGCGCGAAAACCCTGAGTTTCCATGGAGTCGATATCGAAAGTACCTGGTTCCAGCGCATTGGCCATGGAGAACTGCAGCTCATCTGCGCCGGCTCGCGCCTGATGCAGATGAAAAATATTCATTTCGCCGTAACGCAGACCCTGCTCAAGTAATGCCTGTAGCAGGTCACGCCCCGGCATAACATGACTGGCCGGGGTGACCATATGCATAACAATCACTTCGAGCAGCTCAGGGTTAGCCGGGCGCGAGGGCGATTGATGGGCCGCAGGGGTATGACTTTCAGCCGACTCTTCCGGTAACTGCTCTTCAGGCAGCTCCTCAGATTGATCTTCAGCCCCAAACAGGTCTACCTGCACCGCCTCAGTAACTGACTGTGCGGGGGCCTCTTCCGGCTCCATGGCTAACGGAGGAGCGGGCTGCGCCTGCGGGCTTTCCACAACCTTTCCTATATTGCCAATATCCGGTTGACGACGAGACGTCGGCTCACCACTGCGCACCGTGCGGGCTCCACCGGAGGGCAATTCCGGGTTGCGCTCATCGTAGGGCTGTTTAGCCAGCTCCTTCGCTTTCGGATCAATGCGCAAATGCAGGCGACTACTGCGCTCCTTGAGCATGCGACGCACGCCATCAGCAAGAATGCCGACGATCAGGATCACCAGAATGACGATCAGCGTTTCCAGACCCACGTCCTGTCCCTCTCAGATTCCGTTAGCCGATTAAAGCTGTTAACAAGGCGGTCAGGCGCTAGCCATTTCCGCCGCCACATCCACATCCACCGCCACCAGACGCGATGCACCCGGCTCATGCATGGTGACACCCATTAAAGTGTCAGCCATTTCCATGGCGATCTTGTTGTGGGTGATAAAGATAAACTGCACCACCGGCGACATTTCCCGAACCAGGTTACAGAAACGACCCACGTTGGCATCATCCAGCGGCGCATCCACCTCATCAAGCATACAGAACGGTGCCGGATTAAGACGGAAAATTGAGAACACCAATGACAAAGCTGTCAGCGCCTTCTCACCACCAGATAGCAAGTGGATGGTGCTATTACGCTTACCAGGCGGCCGCGCCATGATCGCCACACCGGTATCCAGTAGATCTTCGCCGGTTAGCTCCAGATAGGCATGCCCCCCGCCGAATACTTTCGGAAACAGCTCCTGCAAACCGTGGTTAATACGATCGAAATACTCTTTGAAGCGCGTGCGGGTTTCACGATCGATTTTGCGAATCGCGTTCTCCAGCGTCTTCATTGCATCTTCAAGATCATCGTTCTGGCTATCCAGATATTCCTTTCTTTCCGATTGCTGGCGATATTCATCGATGGCCGCCAGATTAATTTGACCAAGCCTGGAGATACGCTGACCAATCTGCTCCAGCTCATCAGACCACTGCTGCTCCTGAGCATCTTCCGGCAAGTTAGCCAGCACCGTATCCAGATCAAATTGTTGCTCGACAAGTTGCTCCTGCACAGTACTGCGGCGCACTTTGATTTCCTGCCACTGCATGCGCTTCTGATCCAGCTTGCTGCGAACCTCTGCGGCCTCACGCTCATATTGCTGACGACGACCATCCAGACCACGCACTTCATGATCGATGGTTTCCAGCTCTCGGCGCACGGTCTGCATGGACTGCTCCGCTTCCAGACGTGCCGCCAGTTGTTCCTCCAACTGCATGGCCAACTCGCGCGCGGGATCATCTCCCTCGCTAAGCTGCGCCTCGATAATGGTCTTTCGCTCAGTGAGCTGCTCTGTCTGTGTTTGCAATCTGGAAAGGCCAGCGCGCAGTGAATCCGCTTGAGTGCGCGCACCCTGCACCTCCATGGCCAGCTGATGCACCGTATCGCGATCATGCCGGGCACGCTGACGAATCTCATCCAGCTTGGAGCGAGCCGCATCACGACGCGACAGTAATGCCTCACGGGCCTCCGTATCGGTAGCCATGGCCTCCACCGCCTCCGAAAGAATCGCCCGAGCCTCTTTAAGGTGCTCCTGCTCACTACTGCGCTGGGTCGTCGCCTCGTTAAGCTCGCTGCTTAACCTCTCACGACGCATGGTGATCTGCTCAAGACGTACCTGACGGGCACTGACCTGAGCATTAATTTCACCCAGCTCGCGACCCACACGACTGCTCTGCCGCTGCGCTTCTTCACGCTCCTCCTCAAGCAGCTGAATTTTCTCCCGCCCTTCTTCCAGCTGCTCACGCAGCTCCAGAATCTGGTCTTCCAGCTCTTCAATTTGCACACCCAGCTGTTCCAGCTCGCGACGGCGCTCCAACAAGCCAGCTTCCTGATCCTGCTCGCGGGCCACCCGCAACCAGTCCGAGCCTAACCAGATGCCATCACGGGTTACCACCGACTCACGAGCACTAAGCTGGCCACGTAGGGCCAACGCTTCTACCAGAGTATCGGTGACATAAACATCTTGCAGTAGCGCTGGCACATGACCGCTAACAAGAGAAGCCAATGGCTTGCCCTTAGCGCCCAACTGCAATGACACCGCTTCGGTCATCAAACAAACACGGCCATGCTGCAAGTCCGCCAGCCATTCTTCTACTTTCCCCGTACCATCAATGCACAGGCCATGCAGCACGTCACCCAAAACCACTTCGACTGCCTTTTCCCAGCCGCTTTGAACCTGCAAACGATCTGCCAGTCGCGGCCTGTCTTCCAGTCCATGGCGGGATAGCCACTCAGATACCGCGCCGTCGTCGCCCATGGCGGCCTTCTGCAATGCTTCCAAGGAGGCATGGCGGCTGCGCAGCTTTTGCATCTGCTCGCGCTTTTCTTCCAGCGCCCGGCCTCGCTCGCCATTGTCGCGACGCAGCGTATTGATTTCTTCCTGTACCGACTCGCTACGTTGCTCGCCGTCTTCCAATTGCTGACGAAGCTGCTCAACCTGCTCTTCAAAGCGGCGCATCTCTGCCGCCAGCGGCTCCGCATCCAGACCGCTCTGCTCTTTGCCCAGTCGATCAATTCGATCGCTTAAACGCTCAATGGATGTTTCCAGATGCTTGATGCGTGACTGTTCTACTTCCGCATGGCGACGGGACTCGTTGGCGCCGTGGTTAAAGTTTTCCCACTCCTGCTGCCATTGCTGCATTGTCTCTTCTGCTTCAGCGAGCATCTCCGAAGAGCTGAGCTCCTGCTCGCGCAGCATTTCCAGCTGTGGTTCGATTTCCGCCAGCCGCTCATCAAGCTCGGCAATCTTTTCACTATCCGCATGTAAATGAGTGTTGGCATCCGCCCAGTTGGCTTCGATCTGCTTGAGCTCTTCATACAACTGATGCTTACGCTCACGCTGGAACTGAATAGTCTGCTCAAGCCGGGCGACTTCTGCACCAAGGCCGTAATATTGCTGCTGGACCGTATTAAAACGATCCTGCACTTCGGTGTGGCCATCGCGCAGACGCTCAAGCTCCGCATCTACATGACGCTGCTCGGCGATCTTTGCCTCCACCGCCACTTCCAGCTCGCGCATCACATACTCAACCTGCTCCACCTGAGTATTCAGGTTGCGCCAGCGCAGGGCTCTCATCTCGGCGCCCTTCTGCCTCTCTTCCTGCTTGAACTGTTTGTATTTTTCCGCCGCCGCAGCCTGCCGAGACAAACGCTCAATCTGACGCTCCAGCTCTTCACGAATATCAGCCAGCCGCTCCAGGTTCTCCCGGGTGCGGCGCATACGGTTTTCGGTTTCCCGGCGACGCTCTTTGTAACGGGAGATGCCGGCCGCCTCTTCAATATAGATACGCAGCTCTTCTGGCTTGGCTTCGATCAGGCGCGAGATCATGCCCTGCTCAATAATGGCGTAGCTGCGCGGCCCAAGACCGGTACCAAGGAAGATATCGGTGATATCTTTACGGCGACACTTGGTACCGTTAAGGAAGTAATGCGACTGGCCATCACGACTAACCTGACGGCGCACCGATATTTCCGAGAAGCGAGCGTATTCGCCACCCAGGGTGCCATCAGCATTGTCGAACACCAGCTCGATAGAAGCCTGGGACACCGGCTTGCGGGCATTGGAGCCATTGAAGATAACGTCTGTCATCGACTCGCCACGCAGATGCTTGGCAGACGACTCCCCCATTACCCAGCGTACAGCGTCAATGATGTTTGACTTACCACAGCCATTCGGCCCGACCACCGCGGTCAGGTTATCCGGGAACGTGGCCGTGGTCGGGTCAACGAAAGACTTGAAACCGGCGAGCTTGATACTTTTCAATCGCATGGCGTGCGTAACCTGCCCATGAACGCCACATCCGGCGGCGTCCTGTCATCCAGTTGAAGGAATCCGGTGGCCCGGATTTGCCGGGCGACACCGTGAAAGCGGCTAGTGTATAGAAAATTGGCCGCCGCCAGTAGGAATCTGCGACCATTCCCGACAGACAAATGCTCCGCCGCCCCTGTTCCGCTAAAGGAGACCCAAGTGTTTGATGCAATTGGCTATTTTTTGAGCGCCCTGCGCCTTGCCCGGGAACCCGGCATGCGTCGCTGGGTAATCCTGCCACTGGCCTTCAATATCCTGCTGTTTGGCGTGCTCTACTGGCTGGCCGGCAGCGCTCTTGGCGGCTGGATCGCAGCACTCGGCGTTGGCTGGCAGCTTGACGGCAGCCTCGCCTTTTTAAATAGCGCCATTAGCGCCGGGCTTTGGCTGCTGCAGGCACTGGCATGGCTGGGCCTGCTGATGCTGTTTGCCAGCACCTTTACCATCGCCGTACAGCTAATCGCGGCCCCTTTTATGGGCCTGCTTGCGGAACAGGTGGATCGCCGGGTCAGCGGTACGCCGCTGGCAGAGGAAACCATCCCTGCCATGATCCTGCGCACCTTCCGCCGCGAACTGGTTAAAACGTGGGACTGGCTTTGGCGCACCGTGCTTGTGGCTATTGTAGTCCTGATTATCTGGCTTATTCCGGTAGTTAATCTGGCCGCCCCAGTGGTCTGGTTTATGTGGTCCGGCTGGCTGCTGGGCATGCAGTACATTGATTATGGCGCTGATACTCGTCAGGTGCCGTTTCGCAGCATGAAGGCCGCCGCCGGGCGTAGGCCTCTGCTGGTGTTGGCTTTCGGCTGCATGGTACTGGGCGTCACCATGGTGCCACTGGTTAATCTGGTGGTCATGCCGGTGGCCGTAATAGCAGGAGTGATGATCTGGCACCAATCACTCAAACAACATATCCGGGAAGCATTATGAGGATGAAGCCATGAATAAGTCGCTGCGCCTGTCTGAAAAATGGTTTAACCGCGGGCTATGGCTGGTGGCGGTGGTGTTTGCCTGGTTTCTCACTGGCCTCGGCAGTTCGCTGGTCGGCGACTTGCCAAAAGTGGAGCAAACCCTGCAGATCGAGGACTTCATGGACCCGGCCCTGAGTCGCCAAACCAGCAAGTCAATTCGCTCATTAGAACAGTCCATCGAAGACGCCAGTGACAACTTGCAGCGTATTCGCCTGCAGCACTCCGCTGCCATGGCGGCAACTCAGGCGGACCGTGACACTTTCAACAACTGGCTGGCCACCCGCAGCGCCACCCAGCGGGCGGACCAGGACCAGGAGCTGGTCCGGCGCAGCGCCATGCTTGATGAGCTGAAAGCCAACGAGCGGCAGCTGCAGCAGGCCCTGGAGGTTGGCGAGCAGCAGCAATTCGAACTGCGCCTGCAACTGGAGGAGCAGCAACAGCTGCTGGCTGACGAGCGCCAGCGCGCCTATCAATCTCTTGGCAAGGCGCAGCGCTCTCAGGAACTACGCATCTTCCTGTACCGTTTGGCCCTGACTCTGCCATTACTGGTTATTGCCGGCTGGCTTTTCGCAAAGAAGAGGAAAACCCCATCATGGCCTTTCGCCTGGGGCTTTATTCTGTTTGCCCTTTTCGCGTTTTTTGTCGAACTGGTACCTTACCTGCCGAGCTATGGCGGCTATGTACGTTATGGGGTTGGCGCCCTGATTACCGTGCTGGTGGGCCGACGCGCGATAAACGCCCTGAACCGCTATCTGGAACTACAGAAACAAAAAGAAAGCTTGCCGGACATCGAGCGCCGACGTGAGCTGGGTTACGATCTGGCCCTGACCCGACTCACCAAAGGTGTCTGCCCGGGATGCGAGCGTGGTGTCGACCTGCAGAATACGGCGATTGATTTCTGCCCGCACTGCGGCATAGGCCTGCATGACCACTGCCAACACTGCAATACCCGCAAAAGCGCCTTCGACCGCTTCTGCCATGCCTGTGGCACCGACTGCAACAATCAACCTTAGCCATCGCCGCGGCACTGCTGCCGCGGCACACAGCAGATTCAGCTTTTCGGGGCATTCTCCACTTCCGGCCCCAGCAAAATGGCAATCCAGCGGGTGTCATCGTGAGAATCCAGACCGATACGCAGAATCATGGTCAGCGGCACAGACAGCACCATCCCCATGGGGCCGAGCACCCAGCCCCAGAAAATCAAGGAGGTAAATACCACCAGTGTGGACAAGCCCAGACTACGGCCCATCAGACGAGGCTCAATAAAGTTGCCGATAACAATATTAATCGCCGCATAGCCGCCGGCAACCACACTGGCCACCAGGCCTCCGTGCAACACCCAGGCCAGCAGCACCGCAGGGATGGCGGCAATAAAAGAACCAATGTTGGGAATGTAATTAAACAAAAAGGCCAGCGACCCCCACAGCAGCGGGTAATCCACATCCAACAGCCAAACCCAGAGGCTTACCAAAGCCCCCGTGGCCAGACTAACCATGGACTTGATCGCCAGATACTGCTTCACCCCATCGGCAAAACGGTGAAACGCATCAAGACCATGACTGGCATCTGCGGTAGCCGCAATCAGCTTGGCGGGCATGCGGGCCGCCTCCAATAGAATAAAGGCCACAGCCAACAAGATCAGCAACGCATTGCCCAACAACGAACCGAACTGTCCCATCAGCCTGCCCGCCATGCCGATGACCACCCCGGGATCAAAACGCTCACGTAGTGCCGATAAGTCGGTATCAACACCTAGCGCCGCCAACCCATTGAGCAACCCCGCGGCCCGCTCATTAAGCGACGCCTGATAGGTTGGAAGCTGACGCATAAAGCCATTTACCGAGGCGCCCAGCACTGCCATCGACACCAATACCACCAATAGCAGGCAGACCATTACAATGGCCACGGCTGCCGACTCAGGAACACGCCTGGATACCAGCCAATTCATGGCGGGAACACAGACAATGCTAATAAAAATGGCCATCAGGAACGGCTCCAGCAAATCGGATGCCGCACGCATACCAGCAATAACGATAACCAAGGCCGCCAGTACGAACTGTGCTGGCCAACGAATTTCCTTCTCCATTAACACTCCCCGCTTGCCGGATATCTTTAGCAGCCTATGATACGGCCTTTACTGCGGGGTGCATCATGCGAATTGTATTAACTACTGTACTGCTTTTTTGTACAGCCTATGCCCAAGCCGAATGCCGACTGTCTTTGCCCAGAGCCAGCTTTGCTGATGCCGTGCAGGATCGTGAGCCTGTGGGCGATGGCAGCGGCACTGCCGAGAGGCTATGGTTTTTCACGGAAGTGGCCAACGGTGGCGGTGAGGTGCTTTACCACCAGTGGTACCGCAATGGCGAAGAAGACGCCCGCGTGCGGCTGGAGATCGGTGCTGATCGCTGGCGCACATGGTCCAGCAAACGTCGACAAGCGGACGCGCGCTATACCGTCCGAGTACTGACCGAGTCCGGCTGCGACCTGGGGGAATACGGAGTTATCAGCGGCAGCGACTCCGGCGCTAATCCAGCCAGTAGTGCGCTACTGACCGAGGCCCGCGCCCTGCTAGCCTCCTCAGATACTACCGGCGCCCGTCTTCTGGTGCGTAAAGCGCAGCAGTCAGGTGCCAGCGACCCGGCTTTAACGCGTTTTCTGGAGCAGGAACTGGCGTTGGCAGAGCTGGCTCGGGATATCCGCGAAGACAATCTGTATATCGCCGGCGGACGCATCGACACCCTGCAGCAACTGTCCATGTCTGCAGCCAATCAGGCCATGCTGGAAAACCTGCAACAGCAATGGCAGCAACGCCGCGAGCAACTCCGTCAGGAAATGAACAGCTGGCTTATGGCTGTGCAGCGAAGCCTCGCCAACATGCCCGCCAGTGCTGATTGTGAAACGACGGTGGACAGCACTAGCTGGCTACCGGAGCCGCACCGTGACCAGCTGACTGTCACCGGCCAGCAATACCAGAGTGGCATGCAGACCTTACAGTTACTGGATCAGCGCAGCGGCCTTCAGCATCAACTGGAACGCCCCTGCCTGTAGTCGGCCTATTTAGCGCCCTGCCGCACAAATCATAGCGGGTCGATTTTCAGGTGACTGATATCTGGTGTGACGGGCGGCTTTTCTTCCCTCTTCTCACCCATATCAGCACCAGCGGGAGCCACACTTAAGTGGCTGACATCCGGCACCACCGGTGGCGGCAAATGACGCTCCACCGCCAGGTCCGAACCGGTGGGTGCCACCGCGAACGGGCCACTGAAGCCGGTGCCACCGGTACGAATGGTGCCAACGGTTTCCAACGACCCACCTGATACCGCCGCAGGCTGACCGGCCTGCACGGCAGGCTCGGCCGGCGACGGTGTTGCAGGTGCGGGTGCCGCAGAGGCGGGCGCAGGACTCGGCGCCGCTGCGGGCGCTGCGGCTGGCTCAGTCGGCTCACCTACCCGCTCCAGTTCTGCCTGTGCTCCAGCCTGCTTCATCACTGCACGGAACTTCATTGCAGTGGCCTGATCGGCATCCTTCTTGACCACCACCCGTTTACCGGTAAACAGCCCTTCCACTTTCGCCATATCCATTCGGAAAGCTGCGGCAAGGTTTTCCCGCACTTTGGTGGGGTCGGCGCCGGCGACGATCTGACCGGCGAATATTACATTGAAACGGGCTTCGCTCATGGTGCTTCTCTGAGGCTGCTTTGCTACAGGTTAGGACGCCTGCCGTCGTCAGGCAATCCGCTCCGCCGCATGTTCTGCCAACGCAGCAATGGTTTTTGAAGGATTTAGCCCCAGCGAGGTCGGCACCACTGCGCCGTCCATTACAAACAGGTTGGGATAGCCGAACACCTCGCCGCGGTCATCTACCACCCCGGAGCGAGCGTCATCGGCCATATTACAGCCGCCCAGCGGGTGTGGCGTGACCAGATTACGGAACCATTTCCAGGTAGCCGGGGTGATCGCCTCCCCGCCAGTAGCCCGGGTAAGTTTGAGATGCATATCAGCCAGCCCCTGTACCGCCAGCTCTGCTTTGCGGTAATCCCAGCTCAGCTTGAGCTTGTCCTTGCGCCACGGCATTAGCCAGCGTCGGCCCAGATGGAAGCGACCACCGGGCTCATCCGCCGCCTGACCAAACCAGGGCATCATGCGACGGGCCGGGTCGGTGCGTTGCGCCCCTGCCATTAGCGCCCGAGCCAGCCTGGTATTACGCAGCCGATAATGACGGCCGCCTTTTTCCAGCAAGTTGCCCAGTAAATCGGGAAAACCACCGTCCTCGACAAAGAATCTGGCTCCAGCTTCACTACCGTCCAGGAAATCAATGGCGGACGAAATAGTCGGCCCCCGGGTGGGTGAAAGTTCTCGCTCGTCATACCAGGCGGCCGTCAGGAAATCTCCGTTGGAGGTCCAGCCCCGCCCCAGATAGCGGCTTAGCTTAGGCAAGGTCTTGTGCTGGTCACGACAGCGCAGCAACAGCTCCGTGGAGCCAACGCTGCCGGCACTCACCACCACCCGCTCGGCTCTCAGGGTGACATCTCGTCCCTTATCGAGATCCCGCACCTGCAAGCTGTAGCCGCAACCATCAGGAGTAATGCAGCGCACCTGATGCAGAGCGCGCACTTCTGCGCCAAGTTGCTCCGCCAGAGCCAGATAATTCAGGTCCAGCGTATTTTTGGCCTGAGTCGGGCAGCCAATGTCGCAATTACCACAATGGATACATGTCCCTTGGGTCACACCCTGATCGTTTACCCATGGGCGCGATTGACTCAGGTCGTGGGGATTGTCGAGCCCGTAATGCCAGTCGGGATTAAAGGCCACCGCCTGTGGCACCAGCTTGAAGCGCTCACCGGCTCCAATTTTCTCCGCTGCCTCGCGCATCAACCGGGTTCTTGCAGTGAGCTGATTATCCGGCAGAGGCTGCACCACCATCATCTTCGCCACAGTCTGGTAGTGGGGCTGCAGCGCGGCATAGCGAATGGCTTCAGGCCAGCCCCCATTGAAGACCTCTGGCTTGGCATCAATAGAAACATTGGCGTAAATCAGCGAGCCGCCACCCACACCGGCTCCCAGTGCCACACTCATGTCACCAAAATAGCGGAAGTCCAGCCAGCCGTTTTGCTGCTCTGGCTCGCTTTCATCCCAAAGCCAGTTGCGTTGACTGACGCTTGGGTAGTCCTTGACTGCCCAGCGGCGACCCCGCTCCAGCACCAGAACCCGGGCGCCTTTCTGAGCCAACCGGCAGGCCATAACCGCGCCGCCGAATCCACTGCCGATCACGATGGTGTCGAAGTCACTCATGTTCACTTCCCTGTGGGCTGCCCATAGCCTCCCCACGAGAGGAGGCTAGTCGGGATTTTTAATCCAATAATTTCATAAGGTTGCAATATAGTCTTGAAGTAGGTTCTTTGCCAGATACAGTTTCAAATAAGCATACTCATCTAATGACTTAATGAGATTTTGATAATGGTTTAATGAAATATACTATTTATATACGTATTTAATGACCTAACAGAATAATGGCGTAACGCCTTACATGTATGCGTAAATACGTATCTGTATAGATGCAGGTGCAGGCCATGATGAAGCAGATTGATTTTGTCTCCTCCCCTGAGCAGGAGGCAGCTAGAACTAGCACCACCGAGCGCAAACCAAAACGTCGCCGGCGTGGCAGTAACGGCCCCCGCGAAGGCCACCGCCGGCTGACAGCGGATATCCCCGCAGACCTGCATAAACGCTTGAAGATGCAGGCGCTCATGGAAGAATGTACCGTCACGGATATCATCATTGAGGCAAGCCGCGCATGGCTGGCCAGCCGCTGATTGTCAGCTCAGGGCTCAAGGATTAACGGGGGAGTTATGCGACCAAGAATTCTAATCATCGGCAGTGGCGCGGTGGCTGCGGTTTATGCACACCATCTCGTGCAAGCAGGCTGCCAGGTCACTTTTCTGGTGCGTGACAAAAGCAGCGCCAACAGCGCCATGCCGCGCCAGCTACATCAGTACCAATTTATCGGCAAGCCAACGGCAACACAGCAGCGCCTGAGAGTAATCACCCAGGCTTATCCCGACTGGGATCAAGTCTGGCTAACCCTGCCCTCGGACGCACTCACTTCCCCTTGGCTTGCCGAGCAACTGGCTGTATTCGGCAGCGATACTCCGTTAATCAGCTGGACTCCTGATTTCCGCGATGACGAGATCCTCCGCAAAATCTATAAGGGCCCGCTGCAGCACGGCCTGATCGGGCTGATCAGCTTCCATACACCACTGCCTGGGGAGAAAACACCCACGGAGGGCTTCGGCTACCTGCTACCGCCTGGCTCGGCAATTCTGGACAACAGCCGCGTAGGCCAGCAGGCCGCCGCACTGCTGCGCACTGGTGGCCTGCCGGCCAAATGCATTAAGGATCTGGAGTGGTTCAGCGCCCGCTCCACCTCAGTGATGGTGCCACTGATCGCCGGGCTAGAAATGGCTAACTGGTCGCTGAGCGAGATGCGCAGCAGCAAGTGGCTTGGCATCGCCTGCCAATCCTGTCGACAGGCCACCCTGATCAGCGCCAACTACATGCAGCGCGATGCCGGGATCAGCGCCAAGCTACCACAGCCTCTGCTGGTCAGCATGATCACTCGGCTGGCACCGAAGGTGATGCCTTTCCCGCTGGAAACCTATCTGCAATATCATTTCAGCAAGGTAGGCGTACAAACCAGGCAAATGCTTGATCACTGGATCGAAGAAGGAAACGCTGGCGGGCTGGATGCAAGCGCCCTGCAGACCCTGCGCGCTGGGCTGCAGTAAAGCACAGGCTGATCAGCCTTCCTGTCGAGGATTCATACCCAGATGCTGCTGCCCGCGAGAGCGGGCCAGATCTATCTGACGTTGACGCTCGGCAAAACGGTGGCGCTGTTCTGGCGAGTATTCATCCACGCACTTCGGGCATGCCACACCCCGCTGATAATGCGGTGACAGCTTGTCCTCTGCGGAGATCGGTCTGCGACAGGCATGGCACTGGTCAAAGCGACCCGGCTGCAGATCATGATCCACCGTGACCCGCTCATCGAAGACAAAGCACTCGCCTTGCCACAGCGAATTGTCCTTCGGCGTTTCTTCCAGATATTTGAGAATGCCGCCCTTCAGGTGATAGACCTCATCAAAGCCCTGCTCCTTCAGGTAGGCAGTAGACTTTTCGCAGCGAATGCCTCCGGTACAAAACATGGCTACCCGCTTGTGCTTTTGCGGATCAAGATGCTGGCGCACGTAATCGGGAAACTCTCGAAAACTTCTGGTTTGTGGATTAATCGCCCCGGCAAAGGTGCCCACTTCGTATTCGTAGTCATTGCGCGTATCAATAAGCAACGTTTCAGGATCGCTGATCACCCGATTCCAGTCCTCGCCGGACAGATAGGTGCCCACCACTTTAGTAGGATCCACGCCCTCTATGCCCATGGTGACAATCTCTTTTTTCAGCTTCACCTTGGTGCGCAGAAAGGGATGCTCGTCAACCAGCGACTCCTTATGGTCCAGCTCCGCCAGACGGGGATCCGCGCGCAGCCAGTCAAGGATGGTATCGATATCTTCACGACGCCCGGAGATCGTGCCGTTGATGCCCTCGCTGGCAAGCAGCAAGGTGCCGCGCACGTTATGCGCCAGCATCAGATCAAGCAGGGGCATACGCAGCTCGGCAAAGCCGTCCAGCCGGGTAAAGCGATACAACGCAGCAACCACAATCATGGAAATCAGAACCTCATTATTTACAGGCCATTGCCACCACGGCAGGTCGGCGAGGCAGCAGCATTGGCGCCGCGCTCAGCCCACTCTTGCGGGGTAAAGGTGTGCAGCGCCAGCGCATGTATCTGAACCATCTCGGCCTTCAGCAGGCCGTAAACCAGCTGATGCCGCTTGACCAGACCAAGTCCCTCAAATGCGGGCGACACCAGCACCAGTTTGAAATGCGAATCGACGCCACGCTTGTGCATGTGACTCTCGTTGACCAGCTCCAGCTCAGCCACATCAAGGCCCTGACGCACCCTGCTTTCAATCTCTGCAGCAATACCCACAACACACTCCGGGAACAATCTGGGGCGCCATTATACCTGACCCGAGTTGGCGTGGTGTCCCCCTTAGGCGTGAACGCCACCATAATCCGGAGGGTGACTCAGCGTAGCGGGCACCCCGGAGGATTATGGCGGCGAACTCTAAAGAATCGGTTTCCAAAACTGCTCCATTTCAGCAGAAAGCAACGGAGCCACCTCAGCCCCCGGACCAAAAGTGCGAGCCTGTCGCTGCTCCGGCCACGACTGCCAGTCAGCCCGGCCCTGATGGGCAAACTGCCCCCAAGCATTCATCACTTCAGCGGACAACTGCGCAGCCAACTCCCCACCCCCGGTAAACAGCGCCCCCGCCGGCGTGTCAGTCAGACCAAACACCAACGGCACATCCATCACATGACAGGCGCCTAGCGGCACCCCGAACGCCTCAACCTCATGAGTAAAGCAAAAACCCCAGCAAGAGCCTTGCGCAGCGCTGTGAGCATCCAGCAAGCGCGCAGTGGGGACACGGAAAGTACGGTCTGTTTCCAAGGTACTCACCAGATCCATCAACCCGCGGCGTGGTTCGACAGCAACCTCTGCAGAGTAACGGGCAAAAGCCTCCTCAGAACGACCGGGCAACTGCCGTTCCATACGCCGGCGGATTTCATCCGCATCCAGCGACAGCAGTCTGTCCATGCCAACGCCGCCATTAAATGGTGGCGCAAACTGGAACAGGTTCCACTCGTCCCTGCATACCCCCGCCATCATCGCCTTATCACTGGCGCAGCCTGCGGCAATGGCCTCTATCGGCGACTGCGGCAGCAGATCACCATCCACCACCGGCAGATACACCATGCCAAATTGCGGTGTGCTATCGCGCAGGCCACGCTTGACCACCTGCCGCAGGGAAGCATTTTGAGCACGAATAAAGTCCCGTGCTGCGACATTGCGCAACCGATCCGCCGCGCTATCGTGACCGGCCAAGCCACTCACCAACACCTCGGCCACCTTGGCTGCCTCACTGGGAGCCAGTACAAAGTCCGCGGCGCCAGACTGAACAATTGCGCGCTGGAACAACGACTTTGCCGACGGCGTGGCCATCAGCGTGGCCACACTGAACCCCCCAGCGGACTCCCCAAACACCGTGACCCGATGGGGATCCCCGGCAAAGGCGGCAATATTGTCCTGCACCCATTGCAAAGCCGCGATCTGATCACGCAGACCCAGATTGCTATCCGCCTCCAGCGATGGAGCAATCTCCTTGAACCAGCCAAACCCCCAGGCGCCAAGTCGATAGGCGGGATTAACTACAATGACCCGCTGCTGCTGCGCCAGACGACGGCCCTGATAGAGCAGCTGAGACGGAGAGCCACTGGTATAGGCCCCGCCATGGATCCACACCATTACCGGGAACGGCCCGTCACCCTCTGGCACCCAGATATTCAGATACAGGCAGTCATCATTAATCTGCTCTGTCCCCATCAGCGGATTCGGGGTTTGCCAAGTGGCAGGGCGGAATTTTTCCGCAGCCAACACACCACTCCACGGACTAACAGGCTGGGGAGCTCGAAAACGCATCTCGCCCAAGGGAGGCGCCGCAAAAGGGATGCCACGAAATTCATGGACACCGTCAACCGCCAACCCGGTTAAACGGCCAGTGCTGATTTCGATTGCGTTCATGTTGTCTCCCCGAATGACTGCTAGCATGCTCAGGCATTGCTATTTGTGCGCGAAGGTAGCAGCTTCCACAAGCTGCGACGATGACCGATTTTGACCAAGCCTCTTGACTCACGCCCACCTATGTCGATGATGCAGCCATGACCACACCGAATTTCGGCACTCTCAGTGTTGCCTCTTTCTGGCTTGAATATCTCCTTGATGCGGCGCTGCATCAGGGCTGCGACCTGTCGTCTGAACTGGTTCGCCTGGGTATTACCGACGACCAGCTTGAGTCCCCTCAGGCTCGGATACCGTTAAAGGCCGAACATCAGCTGATGTTAAAAGCCCTTGAATGCACCAAGGACCCGCTATTTGGCCTGCATATGGGCGAGCGCATCCGCCCGCGTTTTATGGGCGAACTGGGTTATGCCAGCATGTCCGGTACCAACCTGCGTCAGGCCATCGACCTGATGGTGCCGTTCCAGCGAGTAACCACCGAGTTTGCCGAGGCTGAAGTACTGCGAGAAGGTGACAGCGTCACCCTTTCCTGGCACACCGCCTTTGACGAGCCAGACACCACCCGCCACCGTGTCGAAGCGTTCTTTGTCGGAGCTGTCACCTTTGGCCGCTGGATTAGTGGCACCGACGAAAATCCGGTAGAGGTACGCTTCCGTCACTCCGAACCAGCCTGCGGCGACGCTGAATACCAGCGCGTATTCCGCTGCCCGGTGTTGTTTGATCAGGCTGACAACGCCGTTGTGCTGGACCAGCGCCTGCTTGATTTGCCAATGAAAGATGCGGACCCGGAAGTGCACCACATTATGCGCAATAGGCTGCAGCAAGCGGTGACCCGTTACCTGGCGCGGGACAATCTGCTGGATCAGGTGCGTATGGAAATTCGTCGACAACTGGAGTGCACCATTCCTCAGGTGGAAAATGTGGCCGAAGGGCTGGACATGAAGCCGTGGACATTACGCCGTCGGCTACGCGCCGAGAACACAGACTTTTCTACCTTGCTGGAAGAAGAGCGGCGCGCGCTGGCCCGTGACTGGCTGATTCACAGCGATCGCTCAGTGAGCCAGATTGCCGCTGATCTGGGTTATTCGGAACAGAGCGCCTTCAACCGCGCCTTCAAGCGCTGGTTCGATACCACTCCGGTAGCCTATCGTCAGGAAAATCAGAAACTGCGTTAATTGCCATATGGATTGCGGCGCAGCTGGCTAGCGTCGGCGACCCTTGTTTGCAGGCCTGTTTGCGGACTTATGCGGGGGTTTGTGTGCCGGCTTCCCCACTCGGCTGGCCTCTTCAGTTTTACTCGAGCCGGCCACCATCTGGTCGATCAGGGCCATCTCTGCCGCACTAAGCTCACGCCACTGTCCGGCGCGCAACCCACCCAGACGCACATTCATGATTCGCACCCGTTTGAGGCGCACCACGTTATAGCCAAGATACTCGGTCATACGCCGAATCTGCCGGTTTAATCCCTGCGTCAGGACAATATTGAATGTATCAGCGGACACCTGACGTACCTTGCAGGGCTTGGTCATGGTGCCGAGAATCGGAATCGGCGCCGACATACGGCGGACAAATTCATCACTAAAAGCCTTGTCGACGGTCACCACATATTCCTTTTCGTGAGCGTTGCCAGCACGCAGGATTTTATTGACGATATCGCCATCGTTGGTCAGCAGGATAAGGCCCTCAGAGGGTTTATCCAGTCGACCAATGGGAAAGATTCTCTGCGGATAACGTACCGCATCAACGATATTGCCCTGCACCTGCCGGTCTGTGGTGCAGGTAATTCCAACCGGCTTGTTGTAGGCCAGGTAGACCGCTTTTGGCTTCGCCCGCAGCGGCTTGCCATGCACCATCACCTGGTCACCATCGGCGACCCGTGTACCCATTAACGCAACCTGGCCATTAATGCGCACCTGCCCTTCTTCGATCAGACGATCCGCCTCACGACGCGAGCAGATGCCGGTATCACTGATAAATTTATTCAGGCGAGTGCCGGAAGATTCGCTCATAGGTTACGCCTGAGTGAAATGTGCACCGAAGAAAAGTCGTTTGCTCTGCACCAGCGTTAGACCGTTGGCATAGCCCTTCATCAACGGCCGGCGCACGCCGTGCTTGAGCACACCAAAACTCAGCGGCAAGGTGGAATAAAAGACCGCCGCTATGGGGTGCACGCGGCGCAGCTCACTGCGCCAGCGATCAATATCGGCAATATAGTTCGCCGCCACGTCGTGGCCTGAAAGAATAGCTGTCGCTGCACGTTGGCCACTTAATACGGCGCCGTATATGCCCTCGCCCAACAGAGGCTCGGTAAAGCCGGCAGCATCCCCCACCAACAACACTCGTCCGGCGGCCAGGCGTTGCTGATGGCCCCAGGTGCCCAGCGGAAAACCCTGCACATGGGTCAGCGCATCGGAACCCAAACGCTGACGAGCGTAATCTGCCAACGCATGACGATCGACTGTGCCGCCAGACTGGGTACGAGTATAAAGCCCCACATTGACATGATCGCCCTTGGGAAACATCCAGCCATAACCACCGCGCACCACACCAAAATCAAAGGTGGTTTGCGGATAGCGGCTGCAGTGCTCACGACTAAGCAAACCCTCAATGGCCATGGCACCATGTCGAGCGCCACCACCAAAGGCCAGACGGCGCACCGCACCATGGGCACCATCCGCACCAATCAGATAGCGTGCGCCAATCTGCTCGCCGTCCACAGTCAGGACAATGCCATCGGAGTGACTCTGAAACCCGGAAATATGCCGAACAATGGTTAATGAGGCGCCAGCCTGCTGGGCCTGCTCACGACATAGCTGGTCCAGCTCTGGACGATGGGTCATCAGGCAAAACGGCGTATCGGCGGCAAATGGTGTTTCCAACTTCTGATACAGGCTCATCTGCATCTGCGATACGGTTTCGCGAACCACGCTATCAAGGGGAAAACGATATAAGCGGCGGGCTTTCTCAGTGACCCCACCGGCGCAAGGTTTATGCCCGGTGCCAGCATGACGATCAAGCATCAGCACCGTCAGGCCGGCACTGGCCAGATCATAGGCAGCGGCACAACCGGCCTGCCCTGCTCCGACAACAATGACATCTACCTGCTTCAAACGATTCTCCACGGCAGCGGCGGTCGCTACGACAGCCACGCCAGAGGTTAGAAAGACTCCCGCAGGCCAACGGTCAGGTTGAACACCAGCTTGCCCGCACTGCTATCCGGGTCGACGGCGTAGTATCCCTCACGCTCAAACTGGAAGCCCTGGCCCACCGAGGCACCGGCCAACGACTCCTCGACCACCGCATCGGCAAATACGGTCAGCGACTGCGGGTTGATGGTGTCGAGGAAGGTTTTGCCCTCTTCAACTTTGTCCGGATTGGCTTCGGTAAACAAACGATCATACTGGCGCACTTCGCAAGCCCCATTGCGGCTTGCCGACACCCAGTGAATAACTCCGCGTACCTTGCGCCCCTCCGGGTTTTTGCCGAGGGTGTCCGGGTCATAGCTGCAACGAATTTCACTAATCTCGCCACTGGCATCACGAATCACTTTATTGGCGCGGATCACATAGCCATAGCGCAGGCGCACTTCATCGCCGAGCACCAAGCGCTTGTATTTCTTGTTCGCCTCCTCAAGAAAATCCTCCCGATCGATCCACACCTCACGGGTCATCGGAATCGGCCGGGTACCCATGTCATCATTCTGCGGGTGCACCGGGCCATTAAGAATTTCCACCTTGTCCGCGTCCCAGTTTTCAATCACCACCTTGAGCGGGCGCAGCACGCAAAAAGCCCGCGGCGCATTCTGGTTCAGGTCGTCACGAATGGCGGATTCCAGCATGGCCATATCAACAGTGGAGTCGGCCCGGGCCACGCCCACCATGTCACAGAACTTGCGCAGACTGGCAGGCGTATAGCCACGACGACGCAGGCCAGCAATGGTGGGCATGCGCGGATCATCCCAGCCCGATACATGCCCCTCATCCACCAACTGCTTGAGCTTGCGCTTGCTGGTGACGGTGTAATTCAGATTCAGGCGGGCAAACTCAGTCTGTTTGGGCACGGCGGGCAGGGTGCAATGTTCGATCACCCAGTCATACAAAGGCCGGTGCGCTTCAAATTCCAGCGTGCAAAGGCTGTGGGTCACTCCTTCCAAAGCATCGGAAATCGGGTGGGTAAAGTCATACATGGGATAGATGCACCACTTATCGCCGGTCTGGTGGTGATGCACCTTGCGAACCCGGTACAACACGGGATCGCGCATATTCATATTCGGGCTGGCCATATCGATCTTTGCGCGCAGCACCGCCGCACCCTCATCGATCTGCCCGGCGCGCATCTTGCCGAACATCTCCAGATTCTCTGCCACGGAGCGGTCACGGAATGGGCTGGGCTTACCCGGCTCTTTCAGGGTGCCGCGATACTCACGCATCTGCTCCGCGTTCAGCTCATCAACATAGGCCAGACCCTTGTTGATCAGCTCAACGGCACAATCATGGATCTGGTCAAAATAGCTTGAGGCATAACGGATCTCGCCGGCCCATTCAAAACCCAGCCAGCTAACATCACGGGTAATGGCGTCGACGTACTCCTCGGACTCTTTCTCCGGATTGGTATCATCAAAACGCAAGTTGCACTGCCCTTGATAGTCCCGCGCCAGACCGAAGTTCAGGCAGATCGACTTGGCATGGCCAATATGCAGATAGCCATTGGGCTCCGGCGGGAACCGGGTGACCACCCCGGTCTGTCGCCCCTCGGCCAGATCACGGTCGATCAGCTGACGGATAAAGTTGGTAGGCGCAGCATTCTGGTCAGTCATAGTGGGTCGGAACCGGCTGAAATCGAAGGGAGGCTAGTGTACAGTGCAGCCCTTTCCCGTCAAAGCAAAGGAGCCGCCATGAAAGCGCTGCTGCGTACCACCTACGGAGACATCACCCTGGCACTGGACGCCGAAAAAGCCCCGGAAACCGTGGCTAATTTCGTCAGCTACGTTAACGAAGGGTTTTATAATGGCACCATTTTTCACCGGGTGATCAGCAACTTCATGGTTCAGGGCGGTGGTTTCACCGAGAAAATGGACCAGAAGCCGACTAAAGCGCCGATCAAGAATGAAGCCGCCAATGGCCTGTCCAACCTGGTGGGCACCGTAGCCATGGCGCGCACCTCTGATCCGCACTCCGCCACTGCGCAATTTTTCATCAATGTGGCCGACAACCATTTCCTCGATAAAGCCCAGTCTCAAGATGGTTGGGGCTATGCCGTGTTCGGCAAAGTGGTCGATGGTCTGGACGTGCTCAACAAGATCAAAGCTGTTCCCACCGGCACAAGTGGTTTCCACCGGGATGTGCCGAAGGATACAGTACTGATTGAGTCCGCCGAGATTGTGGAGGGCTGATCATGCGCTGGTTATTAGCCGCCCTGCTCTCCCTGTCCTTACCGGCGCTGGCCGACACCGCTCCGCGGGTCGAGCTGGATACCAGTTTGGGCAAAATTGTTCTGGAGTTGGATGCCGAAAAAGCCCCCAACAGCGTGGCTAACTTTTTAAGCTACGTTGATGAGGGCTTTTACAGCGGCACCGTGTTTCATCGGGTTATTCCCGGATTCATGATTCAGGGTGGCGGCTTCGACCAGCAGTATCAGCAAAAGCCAACCAAGGCGCCGTTGGCTAATGAAGCCAATAACGGTCTGCGTAATACCCGTGGCACCATTGCCATGGCGCGCACCCTCGACCCTCACTCCGCTACCGCCCAGTTCTTTATCAACACCGTTGACAACCGCTCACTGGATCATCGTGGCCAGACTCCAGACGGCTGGGGCTACGCTGTATTTGGCAAGGTCGTTGAGGGCATGGACGTGGTTGACCGGATCAGTAGCACACGCACTGGCCAAGGCCGCCTGAACGGATATCCGGTACCGGACGTGCCGATCATGCCAGTACTGATTAATAGTGCCACGCGTATCGTGCCGCCCAAGGCAGAAAAGACAACGCTATGAGTTACACCCTGTTCATTTCCGATCTGCATCTGGACAGCACCCGCCCACGCCACCTGAATGCGCTGGATGCTCTGATCACCGAGCACGCGGGCAAAGCCGAAGCACTCTATGTGCTCGGCGACCTGTTTGAGACCTGGATCGGCGATGACGATGATGCAGAGTTCAACCTAAGCGCCGAAGCCATATTCCGACGCTTTAGTGACGCCGGTGGCAAGCTCTATTTCATGCACGGCAACCGTGACTTTATGCTCGGCGAACAATTCGCCCAGCGCTGCGGTGGCGCACTGCTCGCCGAAGGCACGGTAGTCGACCTGTATGGTCGCCCCACCCTGCTATTGCACGGTGATAGCCTTTGCACCATGGATGAAAAATATCAGCAGTTTCGGGCCATGGTACGCAACGAAGCGTGGCAAAAAGATATGCTGGCAAAACCTTTACAGGAACGCCGCATGATCGCTCAGTTCATGCGCATGCAGAGCCAGCAAGGCAATGCCAACAAAGCGGACAACATCATGGATGTGACGCCTGCAGAAGTACTTCGCGTATTAGATGAAGCCGCAGTAAAAGACATGATTCATGGCCACACTCACCGTCCGGCAGTACATGACATTGAAACCGCCAGTGGCCCGGGGAAGCGTTATGTCCTGGGCGACTGGAACGATACCCTATGGTTTATCATCGCTGATCACCAAGGCAACAACTTGATTGAATCCCCCATCGGAGAACTCCAATGAGTGGCAAAAGTTCGGTTACCGCACGCTGGCATTTCGGCATCCCGATCTACGAAAAGAAGCTGCCCAATTTTTCCTCGCGAGCGCCATCAATCACCCAACATCTTTATCGCCTGAAGGATCAAGACAAGGGTATAACCCGAAGCAATCAGGGCGGCTGGCACTCCAGCGATACCCTGCACCTCACCGAGCACCCAGACAGCAAGTGGCTAATGCACCGGATTCTTCAGGTGGCCACCAACATTATAAAAAGCTTCGAAGACGACCGCCCGTATAAAGAAATTCGCATGGTTGCGGCATGGGCCAACATCAACTACCGGGGCAACTGGAATGCACCACACGAGCACCTCCCCTGTACTTGGTCCGGTGTTTTTTACGTAGATGCGGGAGAGCCTGGCAAGGATAGCGACCAGAACTCACTGGATGGCCAGGTGCTTTTCTTTGATCCATTACCGCTCGGCAGAGAGTGGAAGCGCCCCCCTGCCACTGGCTACAAGCCCACCGCCGGAACAATGCTGCTATTCCCGTCCTTCCTGACCCATATGGTTGCGCCCTACTATGGGGAGAAGCCGCGCATCTCGATTGCCTTCAATATGGTGGTCGACCGCTAACCAAACCTGCGCCAAAAAAAAGGGCCTGATATCAGGCCCTTTTTTATTACCCTCGCGGGAAAGACATCAACTATAACGACGTCTCAGCATTGCCATAAAGCTCAGCAGCGCCAGGAACCCGGCAGGAACACTACCCAGAAACTCGCTATCGCTGGAGCTCTTCTTCTCCGGGATAGTAACCGCGAACTGCTCCACCGCCTCTAGTGGCCGGGCGTTGTCATCAGTCACGATCACCGTCACGGCGAATGTACCGGCCGCTTCCAGAGTGCCGCTAATATTTCCACCTTCATAGAAAAGACCAGCCGGCAGGCCAGACACCTCAACAACGCTGATAATATCTTCCTCATCGTCAACGAACGCATCGGCCACGCTAATCGCCGGAATTTCGGCACCCAGCACACCGTCAATTTTCTTGCTCAAATTGACGACCAAGCGAGGCGGCGTGTTGCTGACCACTTCGACGGAACCCAGGTCAGAGTTTCCACCACTGCCAAAGTTACCGACCAAACCACGCTGATCACGATCATCCGGGCGCGAGCCTTCAGAGCCAGCATCGATTGCCGGACTGCCCGGCAACGGCTCATGCACCAGAGTGAAGCCGCCACGATACCCCAAAGGCGCCAACTGCGGATCAGTCACAGTAACCGTTCCTTCGCTACTACTCCCTTCCGAAATTGCAACGTTATTAGCCATAATTACTGTACTAAAATCCGCACTTACGCTGTAACCCGAACTGTAACCCTCATAGAAATCGAATTGACTGCCGCCAATCTGCACCTCAGCATCATTGCCAGAAGTGAATACCGACCTAACCAACTGCGCCGAGGTGGTACCTTCATCTGTGTCCAGAATACTTAACTGCACTGACGTATCGAAAAGCTCTGAACTGGAAGCTTTGTTGTCCACAAAGGTCGAATGAATGACCGTAATATCGTTGTTAGTCAACTCGATGGCTGCGGGCGCACTGGTGCTTTTGTTGCCTGAAAACGTGGAATTCGAAATATCAATGGAGGAGTAGTTGTCACGACTTGCCCCTATCACCACCACAGCATCTCGCGCCGTGTTACCGGAAATTGTCGAATTGCTGATGGCAATATATCCATAGTCCCCGGTGCTAACACTCAGCACATTTCCATCGTTACTGGAATGACCGCTAATAGTGCTGCTATCGATAGACATTCCGTCGCTGGACTCCGAGTGGGAGAAGATCTCACCCGCAGCTCCTTCCGGCGCGCTATTCCCGGTAACCGTAGACTGGGAAATTGACAAGCTATTGGCGCGAATACTAAAGCCACCATTACTTTCGGATGCACTGTTTTGCTCGATCAAGCTGGAGACGATATCTACCGACTCAGAAGATATTTGCAGACCGCCAGCAGAGTCCGCGCTATTATTTTTGATTACAGCGTTTTCCAGCAGAACAGAGCCCTCGCTATATCTACCGCTGTAGAACTCGATACCACCTCCGGCGGTACTACCTCTCTTAACCAACCCCTTTATATATCCATCATCCGAGGACTCAGCGCGGTTCCCGGTAATGGAGGAGTTACGAACCTCCAGGTCACCCCCTCCATATGAATAGAGACTAATGCCGGCACCATTCTCAGCGACATTGCCAGAAATCCTGGAATCAACAACCGTCAGTTCCCCATCTTGATATTGATTCAGGCGAATACCGCCACCGCGACGGCCTGCGGTGTTACCGTCGATCACCGAGGTTTCAATTAGCAGTGAACCGTAGCGAACATTAATACCACCACCTTCACCACTCCGGCTCCCGGCAACATTATCAGTAATCTGGGAGCCAACTACTTCCAGATCCACATATCTGGCATCGATGCCCCCACCATCACCATAGCGTCCATCTGGACCGACCTGATTGCTGTTACCTGAGATAACGCTATTTACAACATCCACATCACCGGAACGCACCTCGATGCCAGGGCCTCCGCTATTGTTAGTGATGACCACGTCCTCCAGCAGCAGTGAACCGCCGTCAAGATACGCATACAGACCGCCTTCAACACCGTCAGTAATGGATAGCCCTCGCACTATGAAGGTCTCTTCGTTTTCAGCGAAAAACTGAATTACGGCGGTCTCAACGTCTGGCCCGCCTCGAACGGTGATGCCAGTACCAATGATCTCCAAAGAGTCGCTAATCGGCGGCAGCGACGACTGAAGTGAGATATTGCCTGACAGACCCTCCGCGAAGGTCAGTGTCGACGCGGCGCCTTCGTCGTTATTAGCAGCCTCCAACGCATCCCGGAAAGAGCCCGGCCCGGTGTCATCCAGATTGGTGACCACAGGATTGACCGCATGAGCGGCACCAGATGCCAGACCAATGGCTGCTGCCAAGGCTTGCATTCGGAAAAGACTGATTGATTTATCTCCTTTCATACTATTTTTTCCTCTTTTTATGACCCTGATCAATGAACAACCGGCCGCAAAGCCGTTGGAACGAATCTTTTTCTACCAGCTTAAACTGTCGAGATAAAGGCAAAACCCGGTTTCTTCAGTTATTCGATTGCAATGTGCCGGCGCTGCTCATAAAAAAGGGCCTGATATCAGGCCCTTTTTTATTACCCTTGCGGGAAAGACATCAACTATAACGACGTCTCAGTATTGCCATAAAGCTCAGCAGCGCCAGGAACCCGGCAGGAACACTACCCAGAAACTCGCTATCGCTGGAGCTCTTCTTCTCACTGATAGTCACATCAAACTGCTCCACCGCCTCTAGTGGCTGGGCGTTGTCGTCAGTCACGATCACCGTCACGGCGAATGTACCGACCGCATCAAGAGTGCCGCTAATATTTCCACCTTCATAGAAAAGACCGGACGGCAGGCCAGACACCTCAACAACGCTGATAATATCTTCCTCATCATCAACGAAGGCATCGGCCACGCTAATCGCCGGAATTTCGGCACCCAGCACACCGTCAATTTGCTTGCTCAAATTGACGACCAAGCGAGGCGGCGTGTTGCTGACCACTTCGACGGAACCCAGGTCAGAGTTTGCACCACTGCCAAAGCTACCGACCAAGCCACGCTGATCACGATCATCCGGGCGCGTGCCCTCACCGCCAGCATCGATTGCCGGACTACCCGGCAGCGGCTCATGCACCAGAGTGAAGCCCCCACGGTATCCCAGATCCGCTAACAGCGGATCAACTTCATCAGGCGTCCCCTCTGTAGAACCACCCTCACTGACCTGAACACCGTTGGTCATAATCACAGTGTTGAGTTCCGCTGAGACGCTGCCATAGGAATAGGCGTCATTGAACTCGCCACCTCCAACAATGACTTCAGCATCATTGTTTGAGGTAAAGATTGAGTTCGTCAAATTACCTGATCGCGAGCTCTCATTCGTATGCACCAGGCTAAGCTGCGCAGACGACGGGAAGAGCGCCGAGGCCACAGCCTTGTTATCGACAAAGGTCGAGTGGGTGATGCTTGCATCAAAACCACTCACCTGAATCGCCGAAGGTGCTGCGGTGCTTCGGTTGCCAGAGAAGGTAGAGTTATTAATATCGAGGTCGGCGCCGGAGTAGGAGCTCGACTCGAACTCAATCACGGGGTCGCGCGCAGTGTTACCAGAAACCGTCGAGTTTTCAATTACTATGCTGCCCGAGTAACCAGCGTTGACATCCAGCGCAGAGCCCTCATTGCTGGAGTGCCCACTGATCGTAGTGCTTTCGATGGAAAAGTCTGAACCACCAAAATAGTAATGAGCATCAATGTCACCGATGGCTCTACTAGGAGCCTTATTTCCGGTAATCGTAGAACGGGAGATCGTCAAGCTATCGGCATTGAGATCAAAAGCACCATTGCTCTCGCTTGCCGTGTTGCCTTCGATCAGGCTAGAGATAATCTCCACTGATTCAGACCTGATGCGAAGACCGGCATCAGATTCTGCACTATTGTTTTTAACGACAGAGTTTTCCAGCCGGAAAGTACCTTCGTACCTTTGGCCAGTCGAAAAGTCGATGCCACCGCCATCAGAATTTGATTGGTTGCCAATCACTGAAGAGTTGAGAACTTGCAGCTCTCCACCGTAATAAGACCTGAAGAAGATACCCGCTCCGTTATCACCGGCCACATTCCCGGATATAGTGGAGTCAGTGATAGTAAGGTCTAGGCCGGACCCACTCTCTGAAACGTGGAGAATAGCACCACCATCATCACCCGCGGAGTTACCGCTAATCACTGAGCGCTCAATGGTGACATTGCCATTATAGGCATGGATACCACCGCCATCTTCACCGGCGGTGTTGTCGATGATCTGGGAGTCCAGCACATCTACATCGACATATCTGGAATTGATGGCCGCGCCATCGCCATAAGAACCGTAAATCATTTTGGCTCGAATATCTCTGGAGAGTTCGTAGCTATTGCCAGAAATGACGCTGTCCTGCAGTACCAAACTACCGTTACCGCGCACAAGCACAGCAGAGTTGCCAGTGTTCTTGGTGATGACCACATCCTCGAGCAGCAACGAGCCGCCTTCACCAAGGTATGCATAAACGCCGCCGCCAACACCACGGGTAATGGTGAGACCACGCAATGTCAAATCGTCTCCATTATTGGTGGAGAACCTGATAACCGCGTCCTCTGATCTCGGGCCCCGATCGAGGAACTCCACATTACCGGCAGGGGCCCCTTTGATAGTAATACCGCTACCCTCAATGATGGTGGTGTCGCTGATAAGCGGCAGCGCAGACTCCAGAGAAATAGTTCCCGACAGGCCTTCCTGGAAGGTAATGGTGGAGGGGACCCCCTCATCACTCTCGGCTTCGAACAGAGCCTCACGGAGTGTGCCCTCTCCGGTATCGTTTAGACTGATTACCACCGGATCTACCGCATGCGCGGCACCGGACGCGAGGCCAATGGCTGCTGCCAGAGCCTGCAGCCGGAAAAGACTGGCTGATTTTTCCGCTTTCATATTCTGATTTCCTTTTTTTTGATCAGTATCAATGACAAAGCGCTCGCCAAAGCGTTTACCCGACACCCGTTCTACCACTATAGGCTGATGACTTGAAGGAAAAATTGCACTTTAAATGCCTGCTCCAAATCGGTGCGCCATGCATAAAATCATTAGCCACTTTGACTTGAGGCCGTGGCCACACTATGCCAACCTCTGCAAACCCACTCTGGAACGAATGGAATCATGCAGTTAGCCCACCCTTTTATCAGATTGCCTGCACAGTTCGATGCCGAGCGACTGCGTGAAGAAGTGAACGCGATCCCGGAGTCCGCCTGGAATCCACACCCACAAGGCTTTCCCGGTAATTCAGCGCTGTTGCTGATTGCCCGCGATGGCAATTCTCGCGATGACGCTCTCAGTGGTGCCATGCTGCCCACGCCCAACCTGCAGGCGCTGCCCTATCTGAATCAGGTATTGGCCTCGTTTAACACCACCTTTGGTCGCACCCGCCTGATGCGCATCGACGGCAATGCCGAGGCCAACTGGCATATGGATGCCAACTATTACTGGCACCAGCGCGTGCGCCTGCATGTGCCCATCCAAACCAATGAATCAGTGCGCTTTCACTGTGGCGATGCGGACGTGCATATGCGCGCCGGCGAGTCGTGGATCTTTGATACCTGGCGCATGCACAACGTCTTCAACCCACACCCTGACCGGCGCATCCATCTGGTTGCGGACACCACCGGCTCAGCCCATTTCTGGCAGCAGGTAGCGCGAGGCCTTGCGCAACCGGGCGCCGCAGGCGACTGGCAGCCAGACCCGGTAATGCAGTGGAACCCGGCTATCGAGCCAAACCTGCTCACCGAGCGCTATAACACCCCCGAGGTAATGTCCCCCTGGGAGATGCGCTATTTGAGCGAACGTATCCTTAAGGATGTGCCCAACCCACTGGACGAGGTGGCGCAGCGAGCATCAGCGCTGGTAGAAGCCTTTATATCTGACTGGCACTGCCTATGGAGCCACTATGGCCCCGACCCTGCCGTTGCCTCGTACCGACAGCGCCGGGACCAGTTTGCCGAAGATGTGAAAGCTCTGCCCGAGCTTGCCCTGAACAACAAAATGGGCCTTCAGAATATGCTCTGCCAGGCGTTGGTGTACCCGGCGGTAGCTACCGCAGCGGCTGCCGCGGCGCCAGCGCCAGTAGCCGCGACGACAACGGCAAGCCAGACACGCCCCCCAGAGCCAGAAGAGCTATTCGACCGCCCGGTATTTATCGTGGCTGCGCCACGCAGCGGCAGCTCCTGGCTGTTCGAGACCCTGAGCCAATCTGCTGGACTGCTAACACTGGGCGGCGAAGGCCATGGTCAGATCGAGTCCATCGGTCCGTTAAACCCACGGCAAAACCAGCGTTGGCACAATGCTCTGGATGCCGACGATGCCAGCGAGGCGGTGGTCGCACAGCTAAAAGCTAACTATCTGGCCGGGCTACGCACCCATCAGGGCGAACCCGTTCAGGCGAAGGTACCTTTTCGCTTTCTTGAGAAGACGCCCAAGAATGCCCTGCGCATCGGCTTCCTGAAGAAAGCCTTCCCCAAGGCACGATTTATCTGGCTGCACCGCGACCCGAAGGAGAATATTGCCTCCATTATCGAAGCCTGGGGTTCGGGCCGGTTTGTCACCTACCCCCAACTGCCGGACTGGTCTCGCCCCTGGTCGCTGTTGCTGCCTCCCGGCTGGCAAGCCCTTAAAGATAAGCCCACCGGACAAATAGCCGCGTGGCAGTGGGCCACCACCAACGACACCATTCTCAGCCAACTGCAACAACTGGCGGATGATGACTGGACTCAGGTCAGCTATCAGCAGCTGTGCCAAGACACCGAGAGCACATTGCAGCAGCTGTGGGACTTTATTGGCGTCGATGCCCCCGCTGCCCCCAAGGGTGATGTGCTGTCCCAACACACCCTGACGCCGCCGTCTCCGGACAAATGGCGCAAGCATGAAAGTGATATCGAAAGCAGCCGCGACATCTGGCAGCCGATTGAACAACGCATCCATGGACTTGAGCAGCCCGCAGCACCCGCTGCCACACCAACCAGCACAGAAGGAGAGCTGCCGATGAGCCAGCCCGACGACAGCTCGGCAACGGACACCCAGGAACCACTGGATTTTAGCTCCGTATTTACCACTTCCCTGCCCCCGCTACTGCGTCAGGGCGGGTTCAGTCTGCTGGTGACCACCTATCAGGCCGGCAAGCTGATTGTGGTCCGCCAGCAGGACAACCAGATCAACACCCACTTCAAGCTGTTCCGAAAGCCCATGGGGCTGTGCGGTGATATCAATAAGTTTGCCCTGGGCTCGCTTAACCAGATTCAGGAATTCAGAAACATGCCGGCGGCGGCGCCGTTTTTGCCGGCGGACACCAAGCACGATGCCGTATATGTGCCACGCCAGACCCATATCACCGGCGATATCGACATCCACGAAATGGCCTTCGATGGCGACAACCGGCTGTGGTTCGTCAATACCCGGTTCTCTTGCCTGTGTGTACGCGATTTCGACCACAGCTTTGTGCCCATGTGGCGCCCACCATTTGTCAGCGCCTATGCACCGGAAGACCGCTGCCACCTGAATGGCCTGGCCATGCGTGATGGCAAACCACGCTATGTCACCATGCTTGGTAAAACTGACAGCAAGGGCGGCTGGCGTGAAAACAAGCGCAACGGTGGCCTGCTGATGGATATCAGTGACAACCGGATTATTGCCGAAGGGCTGTCCATGCCCCACTCGCCACGCTGGTACCGCAACACACTCTGGGTGCTTGAATCCGGTGAGGGCTCGCTGAGCAAGGTGGATCTGGCCAGCGGCAAGCTGGAGCACGTTTGCAAACTACCCGGCTTTACCCGTGGTCTGGACTTTGTTGGTGACTACGCCTTTATCGGCCTGAGCCAGGTGCGTGAGAGCGCCATATTCAGCGGCCTGCCGCTGACCGAGCGGGATGAGCCGCGTCAATGTGGCGTCTGGGTGGTTAATATCGTCAGCGGCGAAACCGTTGCCTTTCTGCGCTTTGAAGGTTCGGTGCAGGAGATTTTTTCGGTGCAGCCAATTATGGGCGCACGCTTCCCGGAAGTACTCGAGAATGACCACCCGCTGGTCAGCACCTGCTATGCGCTGCCGGACGATGCTCTGACTCAGGTGGATTACACCTCTATTGAGCAAGCTCGCGCCGAAGCGGCGGCAAAGAAAAACGCAGAGCCAACCACTAGCTGATCAGGCCGGCACGCCGGAATGGAAACGGAATTCCGTATCCGGCGTCTCGATCAACTCCTGCTCAAGCGCCACAAACTGTGCCACCCGTGCAGAAATATCCTCGCCGGCATACAGCTCGGCCAGTTTCAGATAATCCTCGAAATGGCGTGACTCGCTTTTCAGCAGGTAGTGGTAGTACTTGCCCAGCTCATCATCAACAAACGGCGCCAGGGCGGCAAAGCGCTCACAGGAACGGGCCTCGATCAACGCGCCAATGATCAGCACATCCACCAGCCGGCCCGGCTCATCGTTGCGCATCTGCTTGCGCAGTGACGCCGCATAGCGGGACGGCGAAAGATGGTCGTACTGCACACCGCGCTGACGCATCAGCTGGATCACCTGCTCAAAGTGCAGCAGCTCCTCACGGGCCAGCTGGCTCAACGCATCCAGCAGTTCGGGGCGGTCCACATAGCGGAACATCAGATTCAGGGCCGTACTGGCCGCCTTCTTTTCACAGTGGGCATGGTCAATCAGCACAATATCCGGGTGCTGCAGCGCCCAATCGATCCATGCCTGCGGCGTGGCACAGGGCAAAAAGGCGCGGATCGCTGAAATATCGTGCATCAGAACACTCCGTTGGGGCACTACCATTAAAAGCGCGGCGATTATAAGTCAGGTTACGACGCTTTGCGCCCCGCCGGGTGACAGGCATAATCCGCCGCCATGAGTGACAACAACGCCTCACCCAAGGATCGACTGCGTGGCCAGATGGCCGTACTCGCCCTGCGCCTGCTGGCGCTGTTGCCGCTGGCGCTGAACCGCCGTCTTGGCGCACTGATCGGCTGGTTCGCCTGGCTCCGTGGCGGGGAGTCACGCCGGGTCAGCCAGATCAACGTGGATATCTGCTTCGCCGACCTGCAGCCAGCAGAACGGGCTACGCTGGTACGCCAGTCGATGATCGAGACCGGTAAGGGCGCCATTGAGCTGGCCTACCTCTGGCTGCATCCACAACGGGCCCTACCGCTGATTCGCCGCATCGACGGCGACCAACCACTGCGCGACACCCTCGCCAGCGGCAGGCCGGTTATCGTTCTGGCCCCGCATCTTGGCTGCTGGGAAATGGTCAACTTCTGGCTATCCAGCGAATTCGACCTGCACGCCATGTTCAAGCCGTCCAAATTCGAGCAAGTCAACGCGCTGGTAGGTAAAAGCCGCAGCCACTTCAAAAGCACCCTGCACCCGGCCACCGCCCGCGGCGTAGCCGGCGTAGCCCGGGCCCTGAAATCCGGCCCGGTGGTAACGGGCATCCTGCCCGATCAGGTGCCAGACAAGCGCAGCGGGGATATCGCTCCATTTTTTGGCCGACCCACATTTACCGGCACCCTGACCTGCAAACTACTTCAGCAGAGCGGTGCCCGCGCCTTCATGATGTTCGCCAAACGGTTGCCCGGCACCGAAGGCTACGAGCTGATCATCCGCGAGCCAGATCCCGCCATCTACGATGCCGAGCTTGATAGCTCACTGGCAGCCATGAACCGCTCCATCGAAGCGCTAATCCGCGAGGCACCGGAGCAATACATCTGGAACTACAAGCGGTTTCGCAGGAAGAAGATT
>NZ_JAFMPS010000015.1 GCF_020667895.1 Alcanivorax sp. 1008 | reverse complement strand
ACATCTGCGGTGCACCAGTAGATGTCACCGTCGTGATAATCGAACACATATTTGTGGGTCAGTGTGGCACCAAGCAGATATCCGGCGGTGGTGTGTAGTACGCCCTTTGGTTTGCCTGTAGAGCCTGAGGTATAAAGAATAAAAAGTGGGTCCTCGGCCGCCATGGGCTCCGCTGCACAGTTGCCATCGGCTTGCATCAGCGCCTCGTGATACCAGATGTCCCGGCCGTCCTGCCAGCCGATCTTGGCGGCGGTACGCTGCACCACCAGACAGGTGTGTACGGCGGGACAGTCTGCCAGAGCCTTGTCCGCATTGACTTTTAGCGGCACGGCTTTGCCGCCGCGCACACCTTCATCTGCGGTGATCAGTACGCCAGCCTCAGCGTCCTGCAGGCGGTCCTTAAGTGCCTCCGGAGAGAATCCCCCGAAAACCACTGAGTGGATTGCACCGATGCGGGCGCAGGCCAGCATGGCGTAGGCGGCTTCAGGAATCATAGGCATATAGATGCACACCCGATCGCCTTTTTTTACGCCGCGCGCCCTGAGTACATTGGCAAGCTTACAGACCTGCTCATGTAGCTCCCGGTAGCTGATGTTTTTGCTCTGATCCGGCTCGTCCCCCTCCCAGATGATTGCTGTTTGGTCGGCCCGTTGGGGTAGGTGGCGATCAATACAGTTGACGCTGACGTTGAGGGTAGCGCCATCAAACCAGCGTGCCTCGCCTTTGCCAAAGTCTCCACTGTGAACGGTATGCCAGGGCGTCATCCAGTCGAGCAGTTCGTTGGCTCGGGCGCTCCAGAAGGTGTCCGGACTGTTTATCGATTCGCGATACCAGGCATCGTAGGTTGCACGGTCGATTAAGGCGTCGCGTTTGGCAGTTTCCGGAACCGGATAAAGCTTGCTACCTGACATGGTCGCTCCTGTTATGATTTTTAGCGAAGGAATAACTATTGACCATCATATCCCGTGGGACAAGCGCTACCAGATAAGAGTTTGGCTTGGATGCGGGAGCGTTTGTCAGGGAAATAAAAAGCCGGCCCAAGGCCGGCTTTTCAAAGACTGTACAGGTTAGGCAACCTGTACAGGAATGGCGTTGCTTGCGCCTTTGACGGCGTTGCCCTCAGCCATATAGATCAGACGTGGCTTAAAGTTGATCAGCTCTGCGGCGCTGTAGTTAGCGTAGGCGCAGATGATCACCCTGTGGCCAACACTCGCCTTATGGGCGGCAGCCCCGTTCACGGAGATCATTCTTGAGCCCTCTTCTCCACGAATTGCATAGGTGGTAAAGCGCTCACCATTATCTATGTTGTAAATCTGGATTTGTTCATATTCCAGAATGCCGGCCATATCCAGCAGATTGCCATCAATGGCGCAGGAGCCCTCATACTCAAGCTCCGCATGGGTTACACGGGCCTGGTGCAGTTTGGCTTTCAGCATAGTGCACTGCATGGCTAATACCTCTCTCAGCTACCCCTGGTATACAGCAGGTTTCCTACCAACGTGGAGCATCCTACTACGGCATTGGTACTAAAAATGGGGCGTCAGTATCTATGAATCACTGGTCACACGCAATTGACAAGGTGACATTGTCTATCAATCGCGTGCCCCCCAGCTTGGCCGCTACGGCGATCACTAAATGGCTGTCGGGCGAACTGACCGGGATCAGTGTATCCGCGTTGCTTATATTCAGGTAATCGACGTCAAAGCCAGCTTGCCTCAATTTGTCAGTGCCCAGTTTGACCAGTGCCGGGAAATCCCGTTCCCCGCCTTGTATTCGTGCCTTCAGGTCCTGCAGGGTGGCATAGATTGCCGCGGCCCGATCCTTTTGCTCTGCACTCAGATAGCCGTTGCGCGAGCTAAGGGCAAGGCCATTGGCTTCACGGGCTGTGGCGACGCCAATGATCTCAACCGGGAAAAAAAGGTCCTGTACCATGCGGCGGATGACAGCCAGTTGCTGGAAGTCTTTCTCGCCGAAGCAGGCGATATCCGGCTGCACAATGTTGAGCAGTTTGCTGACTACGGTGCTGACGCCGCGAAAGTGTCCCGGTCGGCTGGCACCACACAGGTGGTCTCCCAGCTCATCAACATCAACCCAGGTGCGGTTTTTTTCCGGGTACATCTCTTCCACAGGAGGGGCAAACAGGAGATCGCAGTGGGCCATGCCCAGCTTTTCGCTGTCTGCCTCGAGCGTGCGTGGGTAGCTGTCGAAGTCTTCGCTGGGGCCAAACTGGGTTGGATTGACGAAAATGCTGGCAACAACTTTGTCAGCATGGCGCCGCGCTTCGTCGATCAGGCTGATATGGCCAGCGTGCAAATTACCCATGGTGGGCACGAAGCCAATTTTCAGACCGCCCTGACGCCAGTCATGGATCTGCTGACGCAGCTCAACTATGTTGTGCACGGTTTTCATTGGCGCTCTCTAGGTCGGCGTGATCAGAAGCAATGCTCGGAGGCAGGGAAGCTGCCGTCCTTAACCGCTTTGTCATAGGCGGCAAAGCTGGCCCGTATATCATGGCCTTCGCTGGCAAAATTACGCACAAAGCGCGCCGGCTTGCCGGGGGTGATACCGAGCATATCGTGCATCACCAGCACTTGGCCGTCGCATTCAGGGCCAGCGCCGATGCCTATTACGGGTACTTGAACGCTCTGGCAGAGTTGGGCGCTGACATCCCGTGGCACGCACTCTAAAAGCAGAATATCAGCGCCGGCCTGCTCAAGCAGTCTGGCATCTTCAATCAGTTGTTCGGCTTCTGTTTTTTCACGGCCTTGGACTCGATAGCCGCCAAGGGTGTTTACCGATTGCGGGGTCAGGCCGAGATGGGCGCAAACCGGTACCCCATTGCGTTTCAGCACACTGATAGTTTCGGCCAGCCAGCCAGCACCTTCCAGTTTGACCAGATTGGCGCCAGCCTGCATTAGGGTGTGGGCTGCCGTCAGTGCTCTGTCAACCGTTGCTCCGCTCATAAAGGGCATGTCCGCCATGATCAGGCTGCCCTGATTGCCGCGGGCCACAGCGGAAGTGTGGTAGGCAAGCTGCTCGGTGGTCACCGGCAGGGTGCTGTCATGACCCTGAAGAACCATGCCGAGGGAGTCGCCGACTAGCATGACATCAACCCCTGCCTCACTGATTAGCCGTGAGAAACAGGCGTCATAGGCCGTCAGTACGGAGAACTTTTCACCGTTCTGTTTGCGCTGTTGCAGGGTGCGAACCGTCACGGCCATGGTCTGGTCTCCGGTGAGTCAGCTGGCTGCTGGCAGGTCAGTCGGCCAGCGGGCGCGGGTTAAAGTAGTGCCGGCCGGAGCGGATGTCCAGCGCCCGGCGCAGTAACTGCGCATAGTCATCATCGCGGTGGATCGGGTCAATATCTGCGGCATTGACGATTAGCAGCGGCGCCTCATCGTAAAAGTGAAAAAAGCGGGCATAGGCTTCGTTAAGACGGTTCAGATAGTCAGCACTGATTGATTTCTCATGGCTGAGGCCGCGACGTTGGATGCGCTGCAGCAGCACCTGGCTGGGAGCCTGCAGGTAAATCACCAGATCAGGCTTGGGTGCCTGTGGGGCAAGATGCCGGTATACATTGTCGTAAAGTGCGAACTCATCCTGATCCAGGTTTAGTTCGGCAAACAACCGATCCTTTTGTAGCAGAAAATCACTCACACGGACCGGGCTGAATAACTCGTTCTGGGCCAATGCCCGTACCTGCTCCGTGCGCTGGAACAGAAAAAACAACTGGGTCTGCAGGGCGTACTGACTGGGGGATTGATAAAAACGTGCCAGAAACGGATTTTCTTCCGCCTGCTCCAGCAGCATTTCCACGTTAAAAGTCATCGCCAGTTTACGGGCCAGCGAGGTCTTGCCGACGCCAATAGGGCCTTCGACAACGATGTATCGAGGTGGCTGCGCATCCGGGGGTATCAGTTCGCTCACGGGGTGATGCTCCAGCGGCTATCGTGATGCAGGCAGATTGGCTGGTCCGCAGTGGCGGTGCAACAGGTTGTCAGCGATTGGCCATCAGGTAATGTTGTTTGGCGGGATATTTCCAGTAGCGGCTTTAGCACGAAGGCTCGCTCTGTCAGGCGCGGGTGGGGTATTTGCAGGTTGGCCTGACTGATGATTTGTTCGCCATACAGCAGAATATCCAGATCAAGTGTGCGCTCGCCCCAGTGCCGTATACGCACTCGCCCAGCCTGTTGCTCAAGATACTGCAAAGCAGTGAGCAGCTCCGATGCACTCAAGGATGTGTCGATGTGTAGCACCGCATTAAAATAGTCAGGCTGATCCTGAGGGCCGATCGGTGCGCTGCGATATAGAGAGGACGATGCAACAATGCGGCAGCCGGCTAGTTGGTCAATGGCGGCGCGCGCATCAATGAGCAACGCCACGCTGTCGCCAAGATTGCTGCCCATGCCAATAAAGGCGTCGGTCATTGGCTTCCGGTGCTGCCGGCGCCGGCCGGCTTGCGCCGCCGGCGCCGCTTTTTCTTTGCCGGGGCTGCAGTTTTGCCCAGCTGACGCACCATTTCCATGCGGCCGTGTTCGTCTTCTTCTTGATAGCGGGTCCACCAGTCACCCAGGCCCGGTTCAATCTCACCGGACTGTTCGCGCAGCAGTAAGAAGTCGTAGCCCGCTCTAAACCGGGTGTCGGCAACCAAAACCTCCGCATGGCGGCCATGCCGCTTGTCGAGGCGTAATTGCATATCCCAGATTTCTCGAATCACTTGAGCAAAGCGTTTGGGGATGGCAGTAATTTCATTCTGACTGTGTATTACCTGACCTGCTGCTTTCTGCCGTGCAGGTGCAAAAGGAACGCCATGTTCAAGATGTTTTTCGGTGCGCGCGACCACTGCAGGCCAGAGTAGCACCGCAAAAAGAAATGCCGGCGTGACCGGGCGATTCTCCGCAATTCGCTTGTCAGTATTGATGCAGGCTTGCTCGATCAGGTTGTTCCACACTGGTCCGATGCCTGTGTCGTGCAGGTGTTTGCCTGACTCCGGTATCAGAATCTCGAGCAGACCAAGCTGTTGCAGGGATTTCATCGATGCCAGAGCATGTCCGGTGAGAAACAGTTTTAACACTTCATCGAACATTCTCGGTGCGGGCACCTGATGCAGGCTCAGGCCAAGCTGATGGATCGGCTTTTCGGTTTCCGGCTCCAGCTCAAACTGCATTTTTGCGGCAAAGCGTGCAGCGCGCAGCATGCGAACCGGATCTTCACGATAGCGTCTCTCCGGATCACCGATGATGCGGATGCGCCTTTCACGAATATCGTCAAGGCTGCCCATGAAGTCGTACAGGGCAAAGTTATCAATATTGTAATACAGCGCGTTGAGGGTGAAGTCGCGCCGCAATGCGTCTTCTTCGATAGTGCCGTAAATGTTGTCGCGCAGGATCATGCCGTGCTCGGATTCTTCGCGCTCGTCAGGCTCTGATAGCGCACGGAAGGTGGCTACTTCGATAACGTCCTGACCAAAGTAGACATGCACGATCTTGAAGCGACGACCAATTACCCGGGCACGACGAAACAGTTTCTGTACTTCTTCGGGCGTCGCATTGGTGACCACGTCGAAGTCCTTAGGTGTAACACCATTGAGGATGTCGCGTAGGCAGCCACCAACCAGATAAGCCTCAAAGCCACCCTTGTTCAGGCCGTACAGTACATTCAAAGCGGCACGACTCATGTCGCGGCGAGATATGTCGTGATGCTCACGGGAGTGGATTTCCGGAACGGGCAGGGCGGCACTGGAACTTCGTCCCAGCAGCCTGGTCACAGAGTCCAGAGGTTGCGTCAGGTAACTGGCAATCTTGCGAAGCATGAAACGAAATGACCTTGCGGGTGTCAGGGGAACGGTGGATGTTAACACTGCCGTGGCACAGGCAGGTAATGACAATGACTCTGGGCTGGCGATTATTCAGGGACGGGGCCCGGAAATTAAAAAGGGACCACAGCTCCGCTGTGATCCCTATTGCGCTGATTCTATTGTTATTGTTTTTCGTTTTCTGGTTTTGCCTTCGGTCTGCCAGTTGGCTGACCATGCTGTATTGGCTCGTAGAACTGTTGTTTTTATTATTTCTGCCGGCTTTTTATTATTTGACCCGGGAGCCACATCGCCGTTTTTTATTGTTAGCCGGCTTGGAAGTTATGTTGCCGCCCTGCGGCTCTCTTTGCAATGAATGCATAAGTCTATAAAAAACAAATAGTTACGTGTTTTTTCTCAAACGGGAGCAATACCTGCCGATACGCACACTTACTTTCTGTGTAGGACGGTAACACTTCGGTTACGTCTGACGCTGGTCAGCTGCCTGCTGAGCTGTTGCGACTGCGCGGAATGCCAAGTCGCTGGCGGCGTTCCCACAGGCACTTGCGGCTGATACCCAGCTTGCGGGCTAGCTCTGTCTCTGTCATGTGGTCCTGATTCTCCATGACGAATCGAGCGAAGTAGTCCTCTAGTGAAAGGTCCTCGGCGGGGTCCTGGAAGGTGCGTGTTGGCACGACCGACAGGTCGATGCCCAGCAGGTCGGCGCCAATGGGCTGGCCATCTGCAAGAATCACCGCTCGCTCGATGGCATTCTCGAGCTCGCGGACATTGCCAGGCCAGGAGTAGTGGTTCATCGCGCGCCGGGCATCGCTGCTGAAACCGCCTGTCTTCAGGTTGAGGCGCAAGCTGATGCGCTCCAGCAGGTTGTCGGCTAGTAGCAGGATATCCTCACCACGCTCGCGCAGTGGTGGTAGCGCTAACTGGATAACCTGCAGGCGGTAGTAGAGGTCCTTGCGAAAGCGCCCTTCTGTTGCCAGGCGGGCCAGGTCGCGGTGGCTGGCACCAATCACCCGGGTATCTATGCGGCGCGCATCCGTTGCGCCGAGGCGCTGAACCATCTGGCTTTCCAGCAGCTGCAGCAGGCGTCCCTGGGCAGACCCGGACAGCTCGTCAATTTCATCAAGAAAAAGCGTGCCACCATCGGCGGTCTCAGCTAGCCCGCGGCGGCTCTGGTTGTTGCTATCATCGCGTTCGGTACCGAATAAATGCTGCTCCAGCTCATCGCTGGCCAGAGCTGCGCAATTAACTGACACCATGGGCCCGCGACTCCGCTCACTACGGTAATGCAGGGTGCGTGCCACCAGTTCCTTGCCAGTGCCTGATTCGCCACAGATCAGTACGCTGCTATCAGTGACAGCAATGCGTTCTACCTGTTGTATCAGCTGTTGCATAACCGGGCTTTCGCCAACCATATCGCTGACCGGGTAGCGCTGTTCCAGATCTGCTCGCAGGACATCGTGGCCCCGTCTAAGGACACGCTCCTTGAGGATGCGGCTAACCGCCATAACCATCTCGTCGTGGTCGAAAGGTTTGGCGATGTAATCTACCGCGCCCAGTTTCATGGCATCGACGGCGGACCGCAGGCTGGCATAACTGGTCATGATTAGCACCGGAGTTGGTTTGGCCTGCTGGATAAGATTGGTGCCGGGAGCGCCGGGCAGGCGCAGATCACTGATGATTAAATCGAAATCGTGGAGGTCATGATCGCTCGCCTGCTCGACAGATTCGGCTTCGACAACGCTGTGATCGTGGCGCTCCAGTAATTTGCGTAGTGCGCCCCGAATTACCGGCTCATCTTCAACAATCAGAACATGACTCATGCGGTGGTCCTGTTACTTGCCGCGCCCGCAGTGATGGCGGGCAGGCTGATAATGAAGCGGGTGCCATGGTCACCCTCAATCGGGCTCTCTGCCCGAATGCTGCCGCTATGATCCTCAATGATGCTGTACACCAGCGCCAATCCCAGCCCAGTACCGCGGCCAGGCGGCTTGCTGGTCACGAAGGGTTCAAACAGGGTATCAAGCAGGGCCGCCGGGATGCCATGGCCGCGGTCTTCAATATTGACGTCCACATGACCTTCCACAGCTCTGGCAGTAATGTGCACAGGCTCATTGTCTGGGCTGGCGTCCGCTGCGTTGGCAAACAGGTTAACAAATACCTGAAGTAATCGCTGCGGATCCCCGGACACCTTCAGGCCCGTGGGGCAGTCGTTGATAAAGCGCTGTTGGCGACGGTCCGGGTCCATGGCTAGCAGGGCGATGGCTTCGGCTGCACTATCATGAATATCCACTGGTAAGTGATGCTGTTGCGGCAGCTGACCGCTGTGGCTGAAGGTTACCAGCGATTCCACGATACGACTGATGCGGCGGGTTTGTTCCAGAATCTGCGCGGTACCTTGCTGTAGTTCCTCATCCGTTGCCCCAAGCGCCATGTTCTGGGTTAGGCAAGCAATAGCAGTTACCGGGTTGCCGATCTCGTGGGCTACCCCTGCCGCCAGTCGGCCAATGGAGGCGAGGCGTTCGTTATGCGCAGCACGTAGTTCCAGTGCGCGGATCTCGGTGATGTCCTCGACAACGATAACCTGGCCGGCGTCCCGTTCGCCGTGAATCGATTCATGCACTCGTGACTTGTGCAGGCTAAGCCAGCGGCTGACACCACGAATGGTAATTTCCTGTTGCGGCATATGCTGTACCGGCCCGGTAGCAAAGCGCAATAAAGGCTCGCGCCAGTTGCTGGGCAAATTTGCCAGGCGCGAGCCAGTCATGCGTTGGCCGGAGATGCCGGTAAGTTTTTCCATGGCCAGATTCCAGCCGATAATCTCGCCGTCGGCACCCAGTGAAACAACTCCCATGGGTAGTTCCAGCAGTGTCTGCCTGTGGAAGCGTCGCAGGCTGTCGAGTTCGGCGGCAAGGCCGGAAAGGCGACTGCGATACTGTTCCAGGCGCGACTCGATAAACTGAATGTCTTCGTTGCTCTCTTCGTCGCCCTGGGCCTTATACGGAAGGTGGTCGTCGACAAGCTGATGAGCAACTGAGGGGCCCAGCAGGCCGGACAGATTGGTCTCCAGTTGATCACGCAGGCGCCGCAGGGCGTAGGGGCGGGTTTCATTGCGGCTCAGGCCAAGATCGCGCAGGGCCAGCTCAATTTCCCGCTCGGCGGTGACAGGGCCGAGAGGGGCCGTCAGAGAGCCAATAAAATCGTCCACATTGCTGGACTCCAGCTTCCAGCGGTAAGGGCGGCGCAGGCTGTCAACCGCGCAGGTCTGGGCAGCATTCTGCTCGGCACTGCTGGCGCTAGTGAGCAGAGAAACAATTGCAAACGCGGCACCGTTGGCCCCCACAGACATCAATGCGATGGTATGCCATTGGTCAACAGGGCTGGCAAAACGCAGGCCAAGAAATTCGGAAAGTGCGGTCCAGTGCCAAACCGGTGATAGTGCTGGTAGCACCAGCATCAGCAGCCAGAGAGAGGAGCCGATCAGCAGACCCGCTAGCATTCCGCGGCGGTTGCCGCCGGGCCAGAACAAGGTGCCTACCAGTCCTGGAACAAACTGCAGGGTGGCGACGAACGACATTACGCCCAGTGTCGTCAGGCTGTGGCGGTGGCCAACCCAGGAGTAAAACAGGTAGGCCAGGCCAATAATTGCGACAATTAAAATGCGTCTGGCCCATAGCAGCCAGCGGTAAAGATCCTCACCAGGCTCTGGCCGCCGCAGCGGCAGAACCAGATGGTGCAGAGTCATTCCTGACAGCGCTAGTGTGGCAACAATGAGCATGCCGGTGGCGCCAGCCAGGCCGGCAATGTAAGCCAGTAGGGCGCCCTGCCCACCAAATCGGCTGCTCAGGCCCAGGGCAAAATAATCCGCCGGTGTGGCAACGTCTTTAGCCATGGCCGCCCACAGAATTACCGGCACACAGATAGCCATTACTAACAGCATGGTAGGCACTGCCCAGCTGGCGGTGACCAAGGCGCGGGGGTTAAGGTTCTCGGCAAACGCCATATGGAACATGTGGGGCATGACTACGGCAGAGACAAAGAATGCCAAAATCAGGCTGTGCCATGTGCCGTCTTGCAGGGGGAAGTACAGCCGGGCAAGCATTTCCGGATGCTGGTCAAGCCACTCGTTCAGGCCGCTGGGTCCGTCAAATACGCCGAACAGACCAATCAGCGCCACGCCAACAAAGGCGACCAGTTTAATCAGTGATTCCGTCGCCATCGCTACTACGAGGCCCTCATGCTTCTCCCGGGCTGTAGCGTGGCGGGCGCCAAACAAAATGGCGAAAAGCGTCAATAGCATGCAAAACCAGATGGCGACATCCAGCGGTTGTGAGTCTCCGCTCATAATCACCACTGACTCGGACACCGCTTTGATCTGCATGGCCAGCAGCGGCAGCATGCTGACCAGCATGATCAGGGTGGTTAGCGCACCGGCTGCGCGACTGCGATAGCGAAATGCAAACAGGTCGGCTAGCGAGCCGAGCTGATAGGTGGTGGTCAGGCGCAGAATGGGGGCCAGCAGGATAGGTGCCAGCAGAAACACGCCAGAGATGCCGAGAAAGTAGGCCAGATAGTTGTAGCCGTATTGATAGGCGTAGCCGACGCTGCCGTAGATCGCCCAGGCACTGCAGTACACCCCCAGAGAAAACACATACACCATGGGGTGACGCACCAGCCTGGCTGGCAGCCAGCCCCGGTCGGTGATCCATGCCACCAGAAACAGGAAAAACAGGTAGCCGGTAGCAAGGGCCAGCAGAAAGTAGAAATTAAAGTCCATCGAAGTCCCGGCTGCGGCCAATCCAGTAGCTCAATCCGATCAACAGCATCCATACCAGAAACGGGCGGAACCAGGCTCGCCCACCGTCACTCCACCACTCAATAATGGCCGGTGACAGCAGGTAGGTGCCGAGAATAAAAATGATCAGCAGGCGATCGGTATACATCGGGGTATCCGTAACAGGGTTCTGGCATGGTAAACGCACCGCTGGAGATTTTGTAGGCGCTGGATTACTCCGCCCATCGCTGAGACTAAAGGGCGGCCAGCAGCATCTGCTCCGGGCTGTCTATTTCCACGTCTATGCCCAGATGTGCGAGCGCTCGTTGCAGGGTCACAGGGGCCTGATCAGCTGTGATTGCTGCTGCACCAGAAGACTTGGAGAGTTTCTCGCCGCTTCTATCAAGTACCACCGGCAGATGGCCATAGCGCGGCTTTGGCCGTTGCAGACAGTTAAGTAGGTGGATCTGCCGCGGGGTGGACTCGATTAGGTCCATGCCGCGGATGACGTCTGTAATGGCCATATCCGCATCGTCTACTGCGCAGGCCAGCTGGTAGGCGAACAGGCCGTCCCGGCGACGAATAACGAAAGCGCCTTCCTGCTGGTCAAGCCGGAAGCACCGTCTGCCCTGAAAGCGGTCATCAAAGCACAGCGCTTCGGCAGGTACGGAGAGTCGCACGGCGGTATCTTCCGGTGAGCTAACCGAAAGATGTTTGCCCGGGTGCACATTGCCTAATGCCGCCAGGTCTTTACGCGACAGCCGACAGTAAAATGCATCGCCCTGCAGTAGTAGTTGCTGGACAGCCGCTTGATAGGCTTCGTGGTGCTGGCTTTGATAGTGCACCTGGCCATCCCAGTGCAGAGCAAAGGCCTCTAGCTGGCGCAAAATAGTATCCGCAGCGCCGGGCGTTTCTCGGGGCGGGTCAATATCGTCAATGCGTACTAGCCACTCACCCTGCTGTTGACGAGCATCCAGCCAGCTGGCCAGCGCCATAACCAGTGAACCAAGGTGCAGTGGGCCAGAGGGAGTGGGGGCAAACCGGCCTCTGTATCGGGGTGAGGTCATTGCTGACTCCGACAACGCAAAACGCCGGAGTTATCCGGCGTTTTGCGGGGCTTGAGGTGCAGCACGCCGGTCAGTTGGCCAGCTGCCGCTCCTTTATCTCGGCTAGTTCTTTGCAGTCAATGCAAAGTTCGGCGGTGGGCCGGGCTTCAAGGCGGCGAATGCCGATCTCAATGCCGCAGGCTTCGCACCAGCCATATTCATCCTTGTCGATCATATCGAGAGCCTTCTCGATCTTCTTCAGAAGCTTGCGTTCACGGTCGCGCGCGCGCAGTTCCAGAGCGAACTCTTCTTCTTGAGTGGCGCGATCATTCGGATCCGGCAGATTGGCAGCCTCATCCTGCAGGTGGTGCATGGTGCGGTCTGCTTCTTCCATCAGTTCCTGGCGCCAGGCCATCAAAATTTTGCGGAAGTGCTGATGTTGAGCCGGATTCATATACTCCTCATTTTTGCTCGGCTGGTACGGTGCCATGCCAAAAATGGGAGTGGTGGAAGCGGGCAAGGTGCTGCTATTGCTCTGGCGTTTCACGGGTGTCGATACCTGTACGGAGGACTGCGTTGCTCTCCCCACACTCGGTTTCGCCGGTAAAGCGGAAGCGGGCCGGGCGGGAATGGCCGACGCTTGGGTCGGCTTCTTCACCGCTGCCTTCCTGGCGGTTTTGGGTTTGGCGGTTTCCTGTTTTACCGGCGGTTTGCTGGCCGCGGGCTTGGCGGCGGCCGGCTTCGGTGCGGGCGCCTTGGGTGTTGCTTTTGCCGGAGTTGCTTTGGCCTTTGCCGGGGCAGCGGCCTTCGCTTTGGCGGGCGCTGCTTTTTTGTTCGAGGTGGCTTTTGCGGCTTTTGCCGGGGCTGCCTTCACCGCGCTGACTTTGGCTTTTGCTGCGGCTTTTGCCGGAGCTTTGGCCTTGCTGGCCGGTTTGGCGGCGGTCGGCTTTGCTGCAGCCTTTTTCGCTACTTTAGCCGCCGGTTTAGTGGCGGGCTTCTTGGTGGCTGGTTTAGCAGCTGCTTTCTTGGCGACGGGTTTGCTGGCTTTACTGCTACTGGTCTTTTTGGCCGCAGCAGGTTTTGCCGCCGCTTTTTTTGCAGGGGTGGCCTTTTTAGCTGCTTTGGCGATAGGTTTGGCCGCCGTCTTCTTGGCTGCTGCTGCCTTCGGGGTGGCTTTGGCTGCCGGTTTTTTGCTGTTGTTCTTGGTGCGGGTAGCCATTCTGATCAACTCCCTTAACATACTCACTGCTCGCTGTTAGTGTGCCACCGGCTCCGCCGGCTTGGGCCCCTCGGCCCAACTAAACGTCCGACAATACCCGTAGCACTGAGTCCTGTCACCTTTGATGCACCAGCCGGTAAAAGCGGGGCGCATTATAGCGGGACATTTGCAAACTGAAAGCCAACCAAAGGACTGATTTATCATGCTTCGTCAGGCCTCTCGTAATGACCGTATTGCACCGTTTCATGTAATGGCTCTGCTGGGCCGTGCTCAGGCGTTGCAGGCCGCCGGCCACGATGTCATTCACCTGGAGGTGGGGGAACCTGACTTTCCGACGCCGGCGCCGATTGTTGAGGCCGGGCAGCGGGCGTTGTCCGAGGCCCTGACCCGCTACACTCCAGCTATCGGGCTGCCAGCGCTGCGCCGTGCCATTGCCAACTATTACCATGAACGTTTTGCCGTTTCGCTGGAGCCTGAGCGGATTATTGTCACCCCCGGGGCTTCGGGTGCATTGCAGTTGGCTCTGGCCCTACTGGTCGATCCTGGTGATGGGGTGCTGCTGAGTGACCCCGGCTACCCGTGTAACCGTCACTTTGTCGAGCTGGTCAATGGCATTCCGCAGATACTGCCACTGGCAGGTGACGCCCGAGTGACGGCAGAGAAGGTTGGTCAGCACTGGCAGTCGAATACCGTGTGTACTTTGCTGGCATCTCCGGATAATCCCACTGGAGCGATTCTGCCGGCAACGGAGTGTGCGGCCATTGCAACCACCGTCGCCGAGCTGGGCGGTTCGCTGATTGTCGATGAAATCTATCAGGGTCTGGTCTATGACCAGCCTGAGCATACGGTGCTGAGCGAGGCGCCGGATGCCCTCGTGCTAAACAGCTTCAGTAAGTATTTTGGCATGACTGGCTGGCGGCTCGGCTGGATGGTGGCGCCGCCACAACATCTGGCCGCACTGGAACGGATGGCACAAAACTTTTTTATCGCTCCGCCAACCATATCCCAGCACGCCGCGCTGGCGGCTTTCTTGCCGGAGACCCGGCTTGAGCTGGATCGTCGTCGGGACGTGCTGAATGCTCGTCGCAAGCTACTGCTGGAAGCATTGCCAGGGTTGGGGTTGCACGTTATCGGTGAGCCGCAGGGTGCGTTCTATATCTATCTGGATGTCAGCTCTGTGACAGATAACAGCTTTGCCTTTTGTGAGCAGTTGCTAGAGCAGGAGTTTGTTGCCCTGACACCCGGCGCGGACTTTGGCAGCGTACACGGGCCTGAAAAGTGTCTGCGTATTGCCTACACCACCGATGAGGCGCGTTTGACCGAGGCGCTGGAAAGATTGCGTCGTTTTATTATCAGGAACGGCAAATGAAATTTGACCCGCCACTGCAACAGGGGAGATTACTTCGTCGCTATAAGCGCTTTATGGCCGATGTGGAGCTGGCTGACGGCAGCGTCATCACGCTGCACTGCCCGAATACAGGTTCAATGAAGAACTGTCAGCCGGTTGGTGCTGCCGTGCTGTACTCCGATAGCGGTAATCCGGCGCGTAAATATCGTCACACGCTGGAGGCTGTGCAGGTGGCCCATGGTCACTGGGCGGGGGTGAACACGGCGCGCACCAATCAGCTGGTAGCTGAAGCGATTCTGGAGAAGCGTGTGCCAGGGTTGAAGCGCTACACCGCGCTGCGTCGTGAAGTGACGTTTACCGATAGTCGGTTCGATATCGTGTTGGACCATGCGCACGGTGCTCACACCTATATTGAAGTCAAGAACGTGACATTGGGGCCGGCTGAAGATGAGCCGGACCATGGCGTGATTGCTTTTCCGGATTCAGTGACAGAGCGCGGTCAAAAGCATCTGTTGACGTTGATGGAGGCGGTGCGACAGGGACACAAAGCTGTACTGTTTTTTTGTGTGCAGCATACGGGTGCCAAAGCGATGCGGCCGGCAGATGAAGTCGACCGAAAATATGGCGAGTTATTGCGAAAGGCTGCCGCTGGCGGCGTTTCTATCGTGGCATGGAAAACTCAAATTTCTCCACGAGAGTTTTCTCTCAAGGAGGCGGTCACAGTGATCCTCTGATCCTGATGGCGAGATAAATCAGTAAATCAGCGCCGGTTCCTGCAATGCGGACATTTGCATGCGCAGGTCCAGAATGAACTCCCCCCAGTAACGTGGGCTATTAAACCAGGGAAATGCTCGCGGGAAGGCTGGATCATCCCAGCGCTGCCCGATCCACGCGGAGAACTGCAGCATCCGCAGGGTGCGTAGTGGTTCGATCAAGCGCAGCTCGGCGGTATCGAAATCACGAAACTCGTTGTAGCCGTCCAGTATCGCGCCAACCTGCTGCTGTTGCTGCTCCCGTTCACCCGACAGCAGCATCCATAGATCCTGGAGTGCTGGTGCCATGCGTGCGTCGTCCAAATCAATAAAGTGGGGGGCTTCATCGCGCCAAAGTACGTTGCCGGGGTGACAGTCGCCATGGGTGCGCAGCATGCCTATGCTGCGGCCACTGGCGAAGCGGTCTTCCACCATGGCCAGTAGGTCGCGACTGATACTTTGCCAAGCAGGTAGCAAGTCCTTTGGCACAAAGTGCTCACTGAGAAAGCTGACCGATTGATGGCCGAAGCTTTCGATGGTTAGTGCCGGTCGGGTACTGAATGAACGTACTGCGCCCACATTGTGAAAGCGGGCCAGCCAGCGCCCCATAGACTCCAGACAGTTGTCATCATCCAGTGGTGGCGCGTGGCCGCCACGACGAGGAAACAGGCTGAAGCGGAAATCACCGTGACGAAAAAGTGTCTGGCCGCTTGCGTCCTGCAATGGCGGCACCACAGGTAGTTCCTGATTGACTAGCTCTGCGGTAAAGGAGTGCTCTTCAAGAATTTGCAGGTCGCTCCAACGACCTGGACGATAAAATTTGGCGATGATCGGCGTGCCCTCTTCAATGCCGATCTGATAAACCCGATTCTCATAGCTGTTCAGAGCAAGAAAGTGGCCGCTTGTTTGCCAGCCTTGTTGTTCAACAGCGTCAAGAATGACATCCGGGGTCAATGCATCAAATGGGTGGCTGGACGGCAAGGATGTCATGCCGGCTCAGGGAGCTCGTCAATCCATAATTCGTCGCTACGTATGCTGTGCTTTACCGCCACCAGTTTGTCGCCGCTGCACGGCCCGGAAAGACAATGGCCACTATCGATTTCAAACAGCGCACCATGATTCGCGCACTGGATAAACTGGCTGTCAGAGTCAAGAAATACGTCCGGCTGGAAGTTCAGTTCAATGCCAAGGTGTGGGCACCAGTTTAGATAGGCATGTATCTGACCATCCCGGCGCACAATGACGATTGATTGATCGCCGGCAGTGAATTCACGGGCGCCATCTTCCGGTAGTTCATTAATATGGCAAAGCATATGCATGATCGAATCCTGTATTGGCAGTTCTATGCTGGCTTAGTGGCCAAGAATATCGCGACGAATGGCCAAGTGTTCCGCCGCAGGCAAGCGCGGCCCAAAATCGCTAACCACCCGTGCGGCTGCAGCGCTGGCCAGGCGGCCGGCAGTGGCAAAGTCGTGGCTCTGGCTCAGGGCGTAGAGAAAGGCACCGGCAAACATGTCGCCGGCACCGTTGCTGTCCACTGCCTTTACCGGGAATGGCTCGACATCAATAATTCTGTCGCCATCCCAAAGTCGTGCACCTTGCGCGCCGCGAGTAATTACCAGTGCGTTGGCGTGAGTCCTGAGGATGTCGATAGCGGCATCAATGTTATCAGTGCCAGAAAATCCCAAAGCTTCGGCTTCATTGCAGAACAAAATGTCTACGCCGTCGCCGATCATTTCCCGCAAACCATCGGCGAAGAACTGCACCATGGCCGGATCGGAGAAGGTCAGAGCCGTGCGCACGCCGGCCTTTTTCGCTGTTTCACGCAGGCGGATAGCCGCAGCGCGGGCGCTTGGTGAGGTAACCAGATAGCCTTCGATATAGGCAAATCGGGATGCTGCTACCTGATCTTCAATAACTGCTTCTTCGCCGACGGTTTCGGAAATGCCCAGAAAAGTGTTCATGGTCCGTTCGGCATCCGGGGTGATCATTACCAGGCACTTGCCACTGACGCCGGCGCTTTTGTCGCCGGCCATATTGGTATCGACGCCAGCGGCATGCAGGTCATCGACGAAAAAGTGACCGGTGTCGTCATCGGCGACCCGACAGGCATAGAAGGCTCGGGCGCCGAAATATTGAGCAGCTACCGCAGTGTTGCACGCGGAGCCACCGCTGGCGCGGCGGTGAACCCGGGTCTCGCTGTTCAGGGCTGACACCAGCTCCCGCTGACGGGCTTCGTCGACCAGCGTCATGATGCCCTTGCCGATGCCCATACGTTCGAGAAAGGCATCGCTAACCTCGACTTCAGTGTCGACGAGGGCGTTACCAATGGCGTAGATATCGTAGCGCTGGGTCATTTGTCGGCTTCCTCAAAGCAAAGAGCGAACATTATGGTGATGCCAGGGTCCATTGCCAAACGTGAAGGTGCTATATACTGCCGGCCCATGAGTAAAGCGAAGAAGTCCCCTTCTGGAAAAAGGTCTCCGGCCCGCAAGGCGCCGGGTCGTGCTGCTGCGTCCTCTGGCATACGCTGGCGCCGGCTTGTCTGGCAGCTGGCACTGGTGAGCCTGGTTATCGGCCTGCTTGGCTTGGCGTGGCTGGATGCCCGTGTGCGTCAGCGTTTCGATAACCATCAGTGGCAGTTGCCAGCGCGGGTCTATGCGCGGCCGGTGGAGCTCTTCAGCGGTCGGGAGATGACCGCCGAGAACCTTGATCAGTTGTTGTCGCTGCTCCGCTATCGCCGTGATGATGCGGCCCGAGAGCCGGGCACCTTTGCTCGCTTTAATGGCGGTGTATCCCTTTATACCCGAGGCTTTCGCGACAGTGACGGGGGAGAGCCGGCGCAGCAGATTCGTTTGCTTATCGACAGTCAGCGGATTGGCAAGTTGACCGATGCCGGTGGTCAACCATTGCCGGTTGCACGTTTGGAGCCGCTACAAATCGGCAGTATTCATCCCGGCCATAGTGAGGATCGGGTGCTGGTAAAGCTCGAGGATGTGCCGCCGCTATTGGTGCATATGCTGATGGCCACCGAGGATCGAAGCTTTCATGAGCACCATGGCATTTCTATTCGTGGCTTGATGCGCGCTGTGTTTGCCAACCTGCGTGCTGGCCAGATGGAGCAGGGAGGCAGCACCCTGACGCAGCAGCTGGTTAAGAATTTTTGGCTGACTCGTGAGCGCACTCTGTCGCGCAAGTTGACCGAGATTCCCATGGCGTTGTTGCTGGAGTTGCATTACAGCAAGGCGCAGATTCTGGAGACCTACCTGAATGAGGTGTATCTCGGGCAGGACGGTGGTCGTGCTATTCATGGTATGGGGCTGGCAGCACAGTTCTATTTTGGACGGCCGTTGGCAGAGCTGCAGCCGCACCAGTTCGCCATGCTGATCGGTCTGCTGAAAGGCCCCAGCTATTATGACCCGCGTCGCCATCCAGAGCGTGCACGGCAGCGCCGCGATACAGTGCTGCAGGCGGCCGCCAGTCAGGGCTTGCTGGATGACAAGCTGCTTGGTTACTTGCGCAACAAGCCGCTGGAAGTGGTGCCCAAGGGTGGTTCAGCGCTATATGCATTTCCTCATTTTATTGATCTGGTGCGGCGTCAGCTGGGGCGCGATTACCCAGCAGAAATCCTTGCCTCCGAAGGTCTGGTGATCCACTCAACCCTGGATGTTTTGGCGCAACTGGTTGCCGAGCAGAAACTGAGTGATTTTCTTGTTCCGCATAAGGAGCTCAATGGCGCGGTGATCATTACCGCGCCGGATCAGGGTGATGTGCTGGCATTGGTGGGTGACAAGTCGCCGCGTAGTGCCGGGTTTAATCGGGCTCTCGATGCGCAGCGTCCGATCGGCTCGCTGGCCAAGCCGGCGGTGGTGCTTGCCGCCCTGCAGCAGCCGACAAAATTTCACCTTGGCACGCGGGTCACGGATGGTCCGTTCGAAGTGCGCATGGAAGACGGACAGGTGTGGCAGCCGAAGAACTATGACAATCAGTCACTCGGCGCCATGTCGCTGACCGATGCGCTGGCCCAGTCACGCAATCAGGCGATTGCGCGTCTTGGTTTGGACGCCGGTTTGGGCGAGGTGATTCGTACCTTGCAAAAGCTTGGTGTGCAGAGCCGTATTCCTCCCTATCCAAGCATTTTTTTGGGCAGCCTGAATCTGAGCCCATTTGAAACAGCTGTGATGTATCAGACCATTGCCACCGGTGGCCAGCGCACCCCTTTGCGCTCAATTACTGATGTGCTGGACCGTCATGGCGCGCCGCTGGCGCGCTACCCGGTGCGCCCGGAACAAGTATTTGATCCACAACAGGGCTACTTGCTGCAATGGGCCTTGCGTCAGGCAATGATTCGCGGAACCGGGCGCTATGCGGTTGCCCAGTTGCCGGCAAATTTGCTGGTGGCCGGCAAGACCGGTACCAGCGATGGCCAGCGTGATGCCTGGTTTGCCGGCTTTAGTGGCAGCCATCTGGCACTGGTGTGGCTTGGCCGTGATGACAATGGGGATACCGGCTTTACCGGCAGCAGCGGCCCATTACGCATCTGGACCAGCATCATGGCTGCGTTGCCTCAGCGCCCCATGCGCCTGGTCCCGCCGGCCGGCGTCGAGATGGTATGGCTGGATGCGGATGGGGTGCGGCGCAGCGGTCAGGGCTGCGAGGGTGCTCGTGAATATCCATTGATGACGTCATCAATACCACAGCAGAGCAGTGCCTGTGGCAAAGTGCAGTCTGTACCCGGAGGCGTAAAAAGATGGTTCAAAGGGTTGTTCGACTGATTGTGATGATTGCTGTGATGTCGCTGGCGGCCTGCACGGTAACGCCGGGCGATATGTCCGTACCAATGGAGATGCCGCCGGGTGATCCATTAAAAGATAGCGCAGCAGAAAGCCTCTGGCAGATGGCAGTTGCCGCTCGGGAGCAGAACAATCTCGCCGCCGCTGGGCGTTACCTGGAGCGGGCTCTTTACATGCAGCCTGAGTCATCCTGGTTGTATCGCGAGTTGGCTGAGTTGCGCCTGCGTGAGGACGACCCGCAAAGCGCAGAGGTTATGATCCAGCGGGCATTGCGTCTGGCTCCTCCTCGCCCAGCCTATCAGGCCGCACTGTGGCAGCTATTGGCCACGGCACGGATGCGACAGGGAGATGAGCAGGGCGCCGAACGGGCCCGTCTTGAGGCTGAAATGCTAGTCCGGCGCCGTTAGTTTCAGAAAGTGTCAGTTCCAGGAATCAGGCCGACCTATCGCTGATACGGTATGCCCTTTCAATCATGCTTGTCATGCCTTGCTCGCGGAAGCCGGGATGGCGGTCAATGACCTGCTGTTCGCTGATTAGCTCAATGGAGCAGCCTTGAAAAAGTTGCTGCACCTCGCTGTCGGGGACGCTGAATGGTGGTCCTGGCCGCTGTTCCTGCGGATACTCGAAGGTCAGTAGCATCAGGCGCCAGCCGGCAGCCAATACGCTTCGCATATGAGCAACATAGAGCTGCCGCATAGCTGCTGGCAGGGCGACCAATGCTGCTCGGTCGTAAACCAGACGAATATCGGCAAGCTGTGCGGCGGTTACCGCAAAGTAGTCGCCGCAGTAGAGCGTGAACCCTGAGCTTTCAGCAACCTCCATGGCTCCGTCCTGATGCCAGTGCAAATCCAGACCTTGCTCTATGCCAAAGGATTGTAGTGCTTGCCTGGATAGCTCCACTCCGGTAACCGGGTGTCCCTGCTGGTGTAGCCAGATCATGTCGAGACTTTTGCCGCACAGTGGCACCCACACGGCATCTCCGTCGCCGGCGCCCAGGGAGGGCCACCAGCGTGTTAACAGCGGGTTGACTCTGGAAAGATGGAAGCCGATCTCGCCCTTTTCCCAGCGCTCGTGCCAAAAACTGATTTCCATCATTACCTCACTCGAATAAAACGATAACCTATTGATATCACAATCAAGCCAATACTGTTGGGAGCCTTATGCCGGCCAACACTGATCTTCGCACTATCCAGATGGTTCATGCTGTTCCTCGCAGTGCCTTTGTGTCTTCGTCAGATATCAGCGAGCTGATGTCTGGCCATAGCATCCCGTCGCAGGCGGCGGTGAGATCAATCCTCTCCCGTATTCCTCCTTTACGCGCTTCTGACAAGGTTCTGCTTATCGGTGCTGGGTCGGGGTACTTTGCCATGATTCTATCAAGGCTGGTGGCTGAGCTGGTGGTTGTTGAGCACAACCAGGTGATTGCCGATATTGCCGGGAAAAACCTGGCCGCCTTCAAGCCGGCCAACCTCACTGTCCGCGTCTCTGAGGGGGAGTCGGGGGCTGCGGACCTTGCCCCATTTGACCGGGTGATCGCGCTATGTGAGCTGACCAAAATAGACACACTGCTTGAGCAGCTGGTTACGGAGGGTTCATTGGTGATGCTTGGTCGCGGAGACGGGCATTGGACTTCTCTGGAGTTATGCGAGCGTGACGCTCAGGGTAATGTGCGTCGTCAGGATCTGGGGCCTGTGGACTTTTCCAGTGATATCGGTGCAGCACTGATGGATATGGGGCTGGTGGATGAGCATCTGATGGCCACTGCCAAGGAGGAAGCCGATCGGCTCAGCTTGCCACTGATGACAGTCGTGCAGCGGCACCTTGGCGCAGAGGATATATCTGTTTATCGGGCGGTGGCCAAACGGCTGGGAATTACTTTCGAAGAGGCGGACAAACTATTTCCTCAGATTGATCGGTCTCTTGTCCGTCAGTTTTCCAGAACTTTTCTTGATCATTATCGAATGATTCCAATTGCTCAAAAGGGCGACTGTCTTCAGGTGGCCTCTGATAATCCGGAAATACAAACCGTGTCACTTGAGGCGATGATGCCGGGCAGGGCGGTGCAGCGGATTTTGGTCACGCCGACGGATTATCGTCGACTCTGGTCTGCGATCAATATTAGCGACAAAGGTGCCCGTGCCATCGCGCAGGCAGCACCATCCGCACAGAGCGCTGCACACGAGGACTTTGCGGAGGAACTGGATAATCATATCAGTCCCTATCTGGTTGCTGTGTATGAGGCAATTTTGCTTGATGCTGTGAGTGAGAAAGCCAGTGACATTCATATAGAGCGCTATCACCAGCGTGTGCGTGTCCGTTTGCGGGTTGATGGTGAGCTCTCGGACCTTAATCACTATCAGCTCACTCCAGCGGAAATGGCAGGCGTTATCAATGTAATCAAGACCCGGGCCGAGCTGAATATTGCCGAGCGCCGTCTGCCTTAGGGAGGTCGCTCACGACTCAAGGTGGGTCAGATCACTTATGACCTGCGTATCCAGACACAGCCTTCACTGCATGGTGAGCATGTGGTTATTCGTCTGCTGCCACAAAGTGGTCGCGCCATGGGGCTTGATGAGCTTGGCCTGTCCCCGCGAATCGCCTCTCAGTACCGTCGGCTACTGGATAATCCAGCTGGTCTGGTATTGATTGTTGGGCCCACCGGATCGGGTAAGTCCACCACCCTGTCGGCAGGGCTGCAGGAGCTGGCTGATGATGGTCGTCGCAAGGTGATTACGGTAGAGGACCCGATCGAATATGCCATCGATAATATCCAGCAGACCAGAGTGAGAACCAAGATTGGCTTCGGTTTTGCTGATGCCATGCGATCTTTTGTTCGGCAGGATCCTGATGTGATTCTGGTAGGTGAGATTCGGGACTCCGAGACAGCCCTTGAAGCGGTGCGCGCTTCTCAAACGGGTCACCTGGTGTTGTCTACGCTGCATTGCAACGATGCTGTTGATGCGATTCAGCGATTGTACGATCTTGGCCTGCATCGCAACTCTATTGCCAGTGAGCTTCTCGCCGTTATTGCCCAGCGTTTGGCAAAACGTATCTGTACTCACTGCCGTGAGCCGGCGGAACCTGATGCGAAAGTCCTGCATGAGCTATTTCCTGATGAGGTGCCGGATAATTTCCGTTGCTTTGTTGGAAAGGGATGCGACCAATGCGGTCAACGTGGCACCCGTGGTCGGGTTTCAGTGGTTGAGTACATGCAGGTTAATGCGGATTTTCGCGACATCATCAGCCGCCAGCCTCCTCTTGGCGAGCTGCGCTGGCGCGCCCTGGATGCAGGCCTGGTAACTATGCGAGACAGTGCAGTGGATCTGGTTGTTCAAGGTGTGATTCCGATGTCTGAATTGCCCCGCATATTGCCGGCGGAAAGGATGGCGCCAGAAGCGCGTGGCGGAGTGAGAGAAGAATGATGAAAAAATCGGAACGAGTGCAGAGACTGCCAGCTGAAGTACGTTTCGCAGCAGAGCTTGAAAAACTTCGTCAACACGATGATTCACCTGTGCCACCCGGTTGGCAGATGTCTCCCATTGCGGTGGAGAAGTTTATCAGTGGAGATGCCGCTCTTGGTGTCGGCAGAAAGTTTGTCGCGGAAGAAGGGGTAGTGCGACGCATCGTTATTTCGCTTTGTACCAACCGGGGCTGCTTTCTGGTTGGCGAGCCAGGTACAGCCAAGTCCTGGGTTTCCGAACTGCTCGCTGCAGCGGTGTCTGGGGATTCCACACTGCTGATTCAGGGCAGTGCTGTCAGCTCGGTAAGTCAGCTTCTATATGACTGGGATCGTGCCGCCTTAGCTCGCTCTGGCCCTCACCGTCAGGCATTGATTCCCGGGCCTCTTTATCGTGGTATGCGAGATGGCAAGCTGGTTCGTTTCGAGGAGCTAAGCCGTTGCCCGCAAAGCCTTCAGGATGCGATTTTGTCAGTTTTGTCAGAGCGAATAATCAGCATTCCCGAGCTCGGAGATGAAGACGGAACTTTGTACGCGGCGCCCGGATTCAATATTGTCGGCACCAGCAATAGCGTTGATGAGGGTGTGAATAAGATGAGCGTGGCATTACGTCGCCGGCTCAACTTTGAAACCATTCGGCCGATCCGCCGCCTGCAGGATGAAATCGACGTGGTTCTGCAGGAGCTGGCCATGCTGAATGAAAACTCCGGCATACATCTGATCCCGGAGCCGACGGTGATTGAAGTGCTGGTAACCATGTTCCATGAGCTGCGTAGCGGCCAGTCGCTGGATGGCCGCAGCACCCACCGGCTGGCAGGCGCAGCACTGTCCACGGCGGAGGCAATCAACGTTGCCCACGCCCTCAGTGTTTACGCGTTTTACTACCATGAAGGAGTGATGCGAGTGGAGGACCTGGTCCACTTCATCATTGGTGCGGCGTTAAAGGATAAACCGGACGATCGCCGCCGGCTGAAATACTACTTTGAAAATGAAATCAGCCAGAAGCCGGGTAAAGCGTGGCAGGCAATCTATCAGCAGCGTGAACTGTTGTGATGGGCCAAAATAGTGCCGTGGGCTTTCTTGTGCGGCGCTGCTGTGGTTCCATCCTTGCACTATCGTACAAACTGCGAGGCCAGTCATGAGTGACAACCGAATCCATGCTTTCAGCGATGATCTGCTGGCGGACTTTGATGCAGTGGCATTGGCGGATATGGTCCGTCGTGGCGAAGTCAGCCCTCTGGAGCTGGCGGAAGCGGCCATCGCCCGGGTTGAAAAGGTCAACGGTGCTCTGAATGCGGTGCAGATTGCCGATTATGATCAGGCAAGACAGCACGCAGCCTCGGTGGAGCGTGGTTCGGGCGTATTTGCCGGCGTACCTACTTTTATTAAGGACAATACCGACATCGCGGGTATGCCGACTCGGCATGGTTCCCGAGCAGTCCCTGCGATCCCTGCGCTGAAGCATGGCGCCTTTGCCAAGCAGTATCTGGCTCAAGGTTTCACGTTGCTTGGCAAAACTACTCTGCCCGAGTTCGGTTTTAACGGCACCACCGAATATGAAGGCAACGCGCCGACCCGTAATCCATGGCACACGGATCACTCCTGTGGCGGAAGCTCTGGTGGCTCCGCGGCGTTAGTGGCGGCTGGAGCTGTGCCGATTGCCCATGCCAATGATGGCGGTGGATCTATTCGCATACCGGCAGCCTGCTGCGGCCTGATCGGGCTTAAGTCCACCCGGGGCCGTTTTGTGACCAATGAGATGTCAAAGACCTTGCCGGTCAACGTGGTCTGCGACGGTGTGGTGACCCGCTCGGTGCGGGATACCGCCCATTTCTTTGCCGGTGCTGAACAGTACTGGCAGAACCGCAAGCTACCGCAAGTGGGTCTGGTGGAAGGAGCGGGCAAGAAGCGCCTGAAAGTGGGTCTGGTCATGGATTCACTTACTGCACAGACCTGCCCGGAAACCCGAGTAACGGTGGAGCAAACCGTGGCTTTGCTCGAGAGTCTGGGCCACCGCGTTGAAATCATGCCGTTGCCGGTGAAGCCTTCATTCGTCGATGATTTCTCCGACTACTGGGGTTTTCTTGCTTTTATGGCTAGTCGCTTTGGCCAGCACAGTTTTGGCAAGGGCTTTGATGCCGAGCAGCTTGATGGTCTCAGCAAAGGTCTGGCGGAGCGTTTCCGTAAGCGCGGTTGGCGACTGCCGTTAGTGTTGGTGCGGTTGCAGCGGACGTGGCAGCAGTATGAAAAGGCCATGCAGAATTATGATGTGGTTTTGTCACCCGTACTCGCTCATGTTACCCCGGAGATTGGTTATATCAGCCCAGAAGTGCCGTTTGATGAGCTATTCGAGAGGCTGATGGGCTACGTAAGTTTTACGCCAATGAACAATGCCAGTGGCAGCCCGGCAATTTCTTTGCCAATGGGGCAGTCTGAGAAAGGTCTGCCGATTGCTGTACAGTTCTCGTCAGCCCATGGCGCAGAGCGTACATTGCTGGAATTGGCGTTTGAAATAGAGCAGGCCAAGCCATGGCAGCGCATCGTGTCAGTGTAAGATGGCGTCTGGCATAAAGTGATAATAAAAGTATCGGGGTGCAGGCATGCAGGGTGGTTTAGTTGATATAGGTCTACCGGCAGCGCTGTTTCTGATCATGATCGGCATGGGTCTGACACTGACGCCGAAAGATTTTCGTGAAGTTCTGATTGCCCCTAAGGCAACTTTTTTCGGTTTGTTGGCGCAGGTGCTTATCGTGCCGCTGGCAGCGTTCGGGTTGGCTTGGGTGATGCAGCTTGACCCGCTGCTGGCCGTGGGCCTGGTCATTATTGCCGCCTGTCCGGGGGGGACCACCTCAAATATCTTTACCTATCTTGGAGGTGGAGATGTGGCCCTGTCGGTGGTGCTTACTGTGCTTGCCAGTCTTGCCGCAATCGTCACCTTGCCGTTGTTTGCCGGCTTGGCCCTGGATCTGTTCCAGGATGCCAGCGTTGCCATCCAGTTACCGGTTGGGCGAACGATCGTCTCACTAATCGTGATCGTGATCGTTCCATTGATTATCGGCATGACATTGCGCAAATGGGCTCCGGTTTTTGCCGCCAGAGCAGAGCGCTTTGTCGGTGCGTTTGGGATGACCGTTCTGGTGCTGGTGATCGTGGCGATTCTGTTGTCACTCGGCGACCGCGTCGTGACGCTGGCGCGTGACGGGACTTATATTGCGGTGGCTCTTAACATTATCGGGATTGCTATTGGCCTTGGTGGTGGTCGCCTAATTGGCCTGGATCTGAAGCAGTCATTTACCATCGCCGTGGAGCTTGGTCTGAAGAACGCTACGCTTGGTCTTATGATTACCCTGACACTGTTGCATTCAAATGAGATGTCGGTGCCCAGTGCGGTATATGGTGTGGTGATGTTTTTTCTCGGCGGGCTGCTGGTTATGTTTAGCCGGAAAATGGGCTTGGTACGCCCCGCCATCGCCGACAGCTGAGTGCAGATAGATATCTGCCCCCTCGATATCTCCATATCGGATGAGATTACTTTGACAGCATTGTCTGAGTAAACGGATTGGTCGTACTCTGATTAACCCATTGTCGTCGAGACCAGCTGATGCGTTGTCCCTACATGGAGCGGTGCCAAAGCCCTAAGGAGCAGGGTACCGGACCAGTCTATCAGCGTCGTTTTTGCCTTCAGGATTGCACTGGCTGCGCCAGGTTCCGGCTTGCTGGCAGTTGGCCAGTGGAAGAGATTCCTCTTTGGCTCCGTCCAACCATGATGGTGCATGCAGACTGGCTTCTTGAGCAGTGGCACAAGGGCGCGCGCAAAATCCCGGCCAGCATGCCAAAGATGATTCCTCTGGTTCTGGTTTAGGTTTCGCCTGAGGTTAGTAGAAAAACGGCAAACAAGTCCTCGGCATCTCGCCAGCAATTTCGTACTTTGAGATCTGCTGCAGCAGCCAGTGCAGTGAAGCTCTCCTGCGAATACTTGCAGGAAATTTCCGTATGGATACGCTCCCCGGTGGAAAAATAAATCGCCTCTCCGGCCGCAGTCACAGTTTGCTCAGTCTGGCTTTCCAGATACATTTCGATGCGATGGCAATCGCTGTTGTAGAAGGCGACATGACTAAACTGCAACGGTTCAAAGTCGGCCGGCAGAATTCGGTTCAGATGGTGGAGTGTGTTGCGGTTAAAGCGCGCTGTCACACCGGCGCTGTCATTGTAAGCGCGATTCAGGGTGGCGCTGTCTTTGTGCAGATCAACGCCGATCAGCAGGGTGCCCCCGTCACCGACAAGCCGTTTAGCATGGCGCAGGAAGCTGGTGGCTTGCAGGGGAGAGAAATTACCCAGTGTAGAGCCCGGGTAAAAAAGCGTTCTTGGTCCAGCGGGCAGCCCCTGGGGCAGCGATGGCATGGCTGCAAAGTCGGCGCGTAGCGCGGCGATGTGCAGCCATGGAAACTGGCGTTGTAGTCCGGCGGCAGAGCGTTGTAGAAAATCGCCGGCGATATCCATTGGCACATAGGCGGTGGGCTTGAGTGCATCCAGTAGCAGCCGTACTTTTTCGCAGCTGCCTGCGCCTGGTTCCATTAGTACCGTGCCGGTACCAATGGCTGCGGCCATGTCCATTGCATGCTCAGTGAGAATGTGTCGTTCTGTGCGGGTCGGGTAATACTCGGGCTGACGCGTAATCTCTTCAAATAGTGTTGAGCCGGTATCGTCATAAAAATACTTTGGGCTAATCCGCTTTCGCTCTTCGCGCAGGCCAGCAAGAATTTCTGCCCGACTATTGCTACTTGCTGGGCCAAGATCCTGATATTGAAAAGTGGCCTGCTTGTGTTGGCTATGGCTCATATGCTGTCTCCATCCCTGGCCAGTCGCAGGCCGCTGAATTGCCAGCGATCCGGCGGGTAGAAAAAGTTGCGGTAGCTTGGTCTAAGCTGCTCGGGGTCACTGACGCAGGAACCGCCACGCAATACCAGCTGGTTACACATAAATTTGCCGTTGTACTCTCCCAGGGCGCCCGCCGCCGCTCGATAGCCCGGGTATGGCGCATAACTGGAGGCGGTCCACTCCCAGACGCTGCCGAACATCTGTGACAGTGGCGTGGCATCTGCCCTTCCCGGCTGCAGCAATCCGGTGCCGGACAGAAAATGACCCTGCACGGGCAATGACTGCGCTGCCAGCTCCCACTCTGCTTCATCAGGCAGGCGGGCCCCAAGCCAACGGGCTATGGCATCTGCCTCATAGGCACTGAGGTGCACGGCTGTGTCAGCCGGATTAAGCGGTGCTAGGCCATGCAGGGTGAACACCTTCCAGTGATCGTCATGTTGCTGCCAGTAAAGTGGGTGTTGCCACTGCTCTTGCTGAACCTTGGCCCAGCCATCAGCTAGCCAAAGTGATGGAGTGCGATAACCGCCGTCATGAATAAAGGCCAGTACTTCGGCGTTACACACTGGCCGTGAGGCGAGCTCAAATGGTGCAAGGAAGCGCTTGTGTACAGGGGTCTCATTATCAAAAACAAAGCCGTTATGAGCGTCGTTGCCCATGCTGATCAGTCCTGCGCTGAAAGTTTCCCAGCGAATGGCGTCAGCAGACTCTACAGAAGGCATCAACCCCTCATGGTGGCGGTATTGCGGTGCCAGTGGGTTGCACGCAAGGTTGTATTTAATGTCGGTAAAAAATAGCTCCTGATGCTGATATTCATGGTGCACGCCGAGCTCGGTGCGGCGAATAATGTCCTGACGTGCAGGGTGATCAACCTGTGACAGTAGCGTTGTCATCGACTGGTCTACATGCAAACGGTAGTGGAGGACTTCATCCAGCGTTGGCCGCGACAGGAGTCCACGCTGGGCGCGCGGATACTGGCTGCCGACGCCGTTGTAGTAGGAGTTAAACAGGTACTCGAAACGGTCATGAAAGGGCTGGTAATTGCGCAGATACGGCTTCAGCAGAAAAGTTTCGAAGAACCAGGCGGTATGAGCAAGATGCCATTTTGCCGGACTGGTCTCCGGCATGGCCTGAAGATTACAGTCTTCAGGATGCAGTGGCGCGCAGTAGTCCACAGAACGCTGCCGCACCGAGTTGAATCGCTGCAGCAGACTTTGACTGATATCAGGGGGCAGAGAGGTGGTCACGGCCGCGCTCTTTCCTTCCGTGGTGGAGGGTGCCGCCTCAGTGCTTCAGCGGCTGCCTTGTTATAGCGTCACCGTGCCGTTAATTAATGGTCAGGTCAACGTTGCTGGCGCCTCTTCTTCACAGGGCGCGAAATGCTTCCCGTGCTCGCTCCAGCGTATCATCAATTACCGCATCGGTATGGGTGATTGAGACAAAGCCGGCCTCAAATGCACTGGGTGCCAGATAGACACCACGATCAAGCATGGCATGGAAAAATTTCTTGAAACGTTCCTGATCACAGCCCATGACATCGTTGAGAGAGGCAATTCGGGTCTGGTCGGTAAAGAACAGTCCGAACATTCCGCCGACCTGATTGGTGGTCATGGCAATGCCTTTTTCCCGCGCCATGGTTTCCAGTCCTTGAGTCAGACGTGCGGTGAGGCGGCCAAGCTCGTCGAAGAAGCCCGGCGCACTGATCTGCTTCAGGGTAGCCATACCAGCGGCCATCGCTACCGGGTTGCCGGACAGGGTGCCGGCCTGATACACCGGGCCGAGCGGGGCAAGATGTTCCATAATCTCGCGCTTGCCGCCGAAAGCGCCAACCGGCATGCCGCCGCCAATGACCTTGCCAAGCGTGGTCAGATCGGGAGTGATGTTGTAGACCGACTGGGCTCCGCCCAGAGCGACACGGAATCCAGTCATAACTTCGTCAAAGATCAGCACCGCGCCATGCTCATCGCAGCATTTTCGCAGCGTGTGCAGAAAGTTATTCATAGGCGGCACGCAGTTCATGTTGCCAGCCACTGGCTCGACGATCACGCAGGCAATCTGGTCGCCCATCTTGGCAAAGGTTTCTTCCACCTGAGCCGCATTGTTGTATTCCAGTGTCAGGGTGTGTTCCGCCAGTGCCGCCGGCACCCCGGGGGAGCTCGGCACGCCGAGGGTCAGAGCGCCGGAGCCGGCTTTAACCAGTAGTGAGTCGGCGTGGCCATGGTAGCAGCCCTCGAACTTGATCAAGGTGTCGCGGCCGGTGTAACCGCGGGCCAGACGGATGGCGCTCATGGTCGCTTCGGTGCCTGAGCTGACCATGCGCACCATGTCCATTGACGGCAGTAGCTCGCAGACCAGATCGGCCATTTCCACCTCTGCAGCGGTGGGCGCGCCGAAGCTAAGGCCATTACGCGCGGCGTCAATCACAGCGGCCAATACCTGAGCATTGCCGTGGCCGAGAATCATGGGCCCCCATGAGCCGATATAGTCGATGTAGCGGTTATCGTCTTCATCAAACAGGTAAGGGCCTTCAGCGCGATGGAAAAATACCGGCTGACCGCCGACGCCGCGAAAGGCTCGCACTGGTGAGTTGACGCCGCCGGGGATGTGCAGCTGCGCCTTGCGAAACAGGTCTTCGGAATGAATGCGACTCATGGCTACTCCTTCACAGAAAACAGATTGGCGAACAGGCGGGCCTGGCCCTCGATGTCCGCCGCAGAAAACAGGCTGTGTATTACCGCCACGGCATCGGCGCCGGCAGCAATCAGGGCGGACGCATTATCCGGGGTGATGCCGCCAATGGCCACCTTGGGCAGGGGCAGGGGAGTGGAGAGTACAGCCGGATTTGCTGCCGGCGCTCCCGGTTTGCTGTGCGACGGATAGAAGCGGCCGAAGGCAACGTAGTCGGCGCCCGCTCGTGCTGCAGCTATGGCCAGATCAGGATCGTTATGGCAGGTAACGCCGATAATAGCATCCGGCCCCAGCAGTTGGCGGGCACGTTGGACGGCACCATCGGACTGGCCGATATGCACGCCGCTGGCGCCGATGTCAGCAGCCAGTTGAGGGTCATCATTGATCAACAGCAGGGCGTCATGGTCGCGGCACAGCTCGCGCAGGCTGATGGCTCGCTTTCGGCGCTCTGCATTGGTGGCCGGTTTGTCGCGGTATTGCAGCAGCCGGACGCCTCCATTCAGGGCGGCTTGGCAAGCCACCAGCAGACGCTCAGGTGGAATCAGCGCCGGGTCGGTAATGGCGTAAAGGCCGCGGATTTTAGCCACGACGGTCCGGGATCAGTTGCCCTCTGCCTGCTTGCCAGGCGTTCTGTAGGGCCCGGTATACGTAGCCTTGGGAGTCAGTGAGTGCTTGCTCTAATGGCAGGCCTCTGGCTATAAGCGCAGCGCAGGCGGACGCCAGAGTACAGCCAGAGCCGTGGAAGCTGCCGGCCAGTCTTGGCCAGGACCAGTCGCGCACCTGATTCTCGCTGAACAGATGATTAAGCACAGCGTCGGTATCGTCATGGGTGCCGGTAATCAGCACGTTCGGACAGCCGTGCCGAAGCAAAGTCTCGCCGGCGCCAACAACGCCGCTGGCCCCTGCCAGTCGCTCCGCTTCCGGCAGGTTGGGGGTGGCCAGCATGGCTCGAGGGAATAGCTCGCCGAGTAACGCTTCTGGTACCGACTGCTCGCCGAGACTGCCCCCTGCTTCCGCTGCCAGCACTGGATCGAGTATCACCGGCACGCCAGGCAGTTGGTCGAGTAGCCGGGCGATAAAGCGAATGATGGCTGGACTGCCAGTCATACCGATTTTGACGGCGCTGAACTGCATGTCCTCCAGCAGCGTTTCCGCCTGACGCTCAAGCAGGTTCAGGTCGACCAGCTCAAAGCCCCGCACATTCTGGCTGTTCTGTATGGTCAGCCCGGTAATTAGAGTGGCGGCCAGACCGCCAAGGCTATGGATCGCTTCAATATCTGCATGGATGCCAGCGCCTCCGGAAGGATCGTGCCCGGCAATGACGAGAATGTTCGGTTTCATGGTGTGATCCTGTAGCAGTGCCCTTAGAAGGGTTTCACCACGGCGAGGCAGACCACGGCAATCAGGATGACCACCGGAGCCTCATTGAACCAGCGGTAGAAAACATGACTCTTGGTGTTAGCATCTCGCTCGAACTTCTTCATATATGCCAGACACACGTGGTGATAACCGATTAGCAGGAACACCAGTGTCAGCTTGGCATGCATCCAGCCGCTCTTCATCAGGCCCGGATTTAAGTAGAGCAGCCAGAAGCCAAACACCAGTACCGCGATCATCGACGGTGTCATGATGCCGCGATAGAGCTTTCTCTCCATTATCTTGAAGCGGTCGCGGCTGATCTGATCCTCTGACAGCGCGTGGTACACAAACAGGCGCGGCAGGTAAAACAGGGCGGCAAACCAGGTCACCACAGAGATCAGGTGCAGGGCTTGGATCCACAGGTACATAAGATCTCTCCGTAAAAGGGGCGCCATCATAGCAAAGGCGCTGGGGCGCGGCGTGATCGCGCTGAAAAAAGGTCTATACCGGGCAACAGACATCACATCTGCGCTACTGCGCGGTTGCCCGGCAGGCGGCAGCTTCCTATTATGCCTGCCTTCATAATGTTTTCTGGAGAGCAGTAAATGACTTCGGCGTCGTCCCGGTTGCGGATCGGTATTGTAGGTGGCACTGGATATACCGGCGTTGAGTTGCTGCGTCTGCTTGCCGCACACCCTCAGGCGGAGGTGGTGGCAATTACTTCTCGCTCTGAAGACGGCGTGGCCGTAGCGGATATGTTCCCAAGCCTGCGTGGACACTACGACCTGCGCTTTTCCGTGCCGGATGTGAAGTTGCTGGCCAGCTGTGACGTGGTGTTCTTTGCTACCCCGCACAACGTGGCCATGCGCATGATGCCGGAACTGCTGGCTGAAAATGTCCGGGTGGTTGATCTGTCTGCGGATTTCCGCATTCGCGATGCGGCGCTGTGGAGTGACTGGTATGGCGAGCCACATACCTGCCCCGAGCTGCTGGCAGAGGCAGTCTATGGTCTACCAGAGATACACCGGGAGAAAATTCGCACGGCCCGGCTGGTTGCTTGTGCCGGTTGCTATCCGACCTCGGTACAGCTTGGTTTGCTGCCGCTATTGGAAAACGGCTGGACTGACAACACTCGGCTGATCTCGAATAGTGCTTCCGGAATCAGTGGCGCAGGGCGTCAGGCCAAGATCCCCATGCTCATGGCCGAGGCCAGCGACAACTTCAAGGCCTATGGTGTTGCTGGGCATCGTCATCTGCCAGAGATAGAGCAGGGCCTTGGTGATATCGCCGGTTCACCAGTGAATATTACTTTTGTGCCGCATCTGCTGCCGATGATTCGTGGGATTCATTCCACCCTATACGCTCCGGTGACGGATACAACGCCTTCGCTTGACGAGATACAGGCGGCCTATGAGTCCCGCTATGTGAACGAGCGCTTTGTAGATGTTATGCCAGCTGGCAGCCATCCGGAGACTCGTTTTGTTAAAGGGGCAAACCACTGCCGGATTGCCATACACCGGCCGCAAGGGCGCGATATGCTGGTGATTCTGTCGGTGATCGATAACCTGACCAAGGGCGCCGCAGGTCAGGCGGTGCAGAACATGAATATCATGTTCAACCTGCCGGAGACCGCCGGTCTCGACGGCGCTGCGTTGTTGCCCTGATCATGGCCAGAAAGCGCTCGGCAAGCCTGATGGAAGACATGGTGCTGGTACCGTTGGACCGCCGGCGTCGCCGTCGGGTGCGTGTCTACGGTTCCCTGTTCGTTATTCTGGTGATCATCGCTGCCTTTATTGCAGGTCAGATTACCGCCCGGGAAAACACCAGCCGTCTGGAGCGCGACCGCAGTCGTCTAACTGATCAGGTTCGCGTGCTGGACAGTGCTTTGCAGTCCGCTCGTAACGAGTTGGCGCTGCATCGTACCGGTACCGAGGTGTCGCAGCAGGCGCAGGAACAGGTGCGTAGCGAAATCCGCGATCTGCGTGGTCAATTGGCTGAACTTGAGGAGGCCGTGGCCTTCTATAAGAACGTTATGGCACCCGGCTCCGTTGAACAGGGGTTGCGCATCGAGAAATTTGACCTTGCTCCCGCTGCTACGGCGGGGGAGTTTGCCTTCAGGCTGGTGCTTACGCAGGTCGGGGATAACCGCAACAATGTGGCCGGTGATGTGTTGTTGAAGCTATCCGGCATGCAGGCTGAAGAGCAGGTGCAGCTCAGTGGTAGTGACATTCTTGTCGAAGGCAGTGAAACAAGGTTCCGTTTCCGCTACTTTCAAGAGCTGACTGGTAGATTGCGCTTGCCTGAGGGCTTGCAGCCGGAGCAGATTACCGTTGAGGCAATCAATGGTGCCCGACGTAACCAGAAAACCGAAAAAACCTATATGTGGCAGTTACAGGAGAGAAGCGGTGCTTGGGCGGGATAAAAAACAGTCAAAAGAGAATTACAGCAACCATACCCTGATTGCGCCAAGCGCCCGCATCTGCGGTGATGTGGAGTTTACCGGGGGCCTGCATGTGCTGGGTACTATTACCGGCAATATCAGCGTCGGAGCCGAAGGGGGCCGACTGGTAATTGGCGAAAGTGGCCGGGTGCAGGGTGAGATTCGAGTTCCCAAAATTGTCGTCAATGGTAAGGTCGAGGGAGATATACACGCTTCCGAGCACCTGGAGCTTGCCGAAAAGGCCGTGATTGAAGGCAATGTCTACTACAACATGATTGAAATGGTCATGGGTGCTCAGGTTGACGGCAAGTTGGTCAGGCAGAATGAGCGCAAGCATCTGCCTCACCCGGATCAGGTGGGTAATGGCGACAAGGGCAAAGAGGGTAAATAGGGCTAATACTTGACTGTTTTTGTCGGGTATTACACCATGTGCAGCCTGCCTCCAACTTGATTGTTGCCATGAGTGACTCTGCCGCCATTGCATTTACCGACCGTGCTGCCGCCAAGGTGCGCGAATTACGTGAAGAAGAGGGTAATCAAGCCCTCAAGCTTAGGGTGTATATAACCGGCGGCGGCTGCTCCGGCTTTTCCTACGGATTCACCTTCGACGAACGCGTTAACGAAGACGACACCATTGTAGATAATGGTGACGTCACGTTGTTGGTTGATGCCATGAGCATTCAATATCTGTCGGGCTCTGAAGTGGATTATGAGCAGGGCCTTATGGGCAGTCGTTTTGTGGTTCAGAACCCGAACGCTACATCCACCTGCGGCTGCGGCTCTTCCTTCTCTATCTGATTGATTTGTCAGTTGCACGGGCGCGTTGTGCCGGCCGTGCCATCGTGCTATCCATAGCGCTCCTTTTTTCCTGCGGAGCCAGCGGTGTCTGATAACAAAAAAATCCCTCGTCACGCTGATAATGATTACAGCGTTGAAATGGCTGCCAGTCGGCGCGTATTTATTACCGGCAAGACCGGTGCAAAACTCGATCATGTTGGCAGCTTTTCCTTTGACCCTGCATTACTGCCGGGGAATATTGAAAATTTTTCTGGCGTCGCCCAAGTCCCTCTCGGTTTTGCAGGGCCATTAAAAGTCTGCGGAGAGCACGCTAATGGGGAGTTCTATATTCCCATGGCAACCACCGAGGGCACCTTGCTGGCCAGCTACAATCGCGGCATGCGCATCGCCAGCGCTGCAGGTGGAATTACAGCCACAGTGATAGACGATTGCATGCAGCGAGCGCCGCTCTTTGTTTTTGATAATGCCCGCTCGGCGCGAGATTTCGGCCTATGGGTGGAGAGCGAATTCCCGGCCATTGCCGCGGTGGCGGAACAGACTACTAGTAGTGGAAAGCTGCGCGATATCCAGCAGTTCTCACAGAGTAAAATGCGCTGGTTGCGTTTTAATTTTACCACTGGAGATGCGGCCGGTCAGAACATGGTTAGTAAGGCGACTCACCACGCCTGTCAGTGGATATTGCAGCAGAAGCCCGCCGGGCTTGAGCATTTCACTTTGGCAGCCAACTTTGATACGGACAAGAAGCACTCTGCCGTCAACGCAATGCATAGTCGCGGCAAGCGTGTTGTGGCAGAGGTAACCCTTCCCGCTGAAATGGTAACAAGCGTGCTGCACACAAGCAGTCAGGCAATGCACTATCAGCGCCAGCTTTCGAATATGGGAGCGATGTTGGCGGGTTCGGTAAATAACGGTTCCCATTTCGCCAATGGCATTACTGCCATGTTTATCGCTTGCGGACAGGATGTGGCTAACGTGGCAGAGGCTTCTGCCGGGATGGTGTACAGCGAGTTGAAGGACAACGGAGATTATTACTTTTCCATCACCATTCCTGCGTTGATAGTAGCAACATATGGTGGTGGTACCGGGTTGCCGACTCAGCGTGAGAGCCTTGAAGTGCTTGGCTGTTATGGTTCCGGAAAGGTTAACAAATTGGCAGAAATTATCGCTGCAGTAGTGCTCTGCGGTGAGCTGTCGCTGGGTGCGGCGATTGTTGCCGATGAGTGGGTGTCAAGTCATGACAAGTATGGTCGCAACCGGCCATAAAGGAATGATCATCAGGGAGGGTGGCTATGAGTCAGGAGACACTGAATACAAATACCAGCCAGTGGTCGCTGGCAATCCATCGAGTCACACAAAGCACGGCGGAAATATGGGTGGGGACCCTGTTCCCGTTTATGAAGATGCCGGAGCACGCAAGAGTGGTGATCCGCGACACAGATGGTCAGGAGACCGAGTATTTTCTGAACCGTGGTGATTGGCAGCGGCCGTTTCGGCAAATGAATCAGCGTTTTTTTGCGCTAGTCACCGTGACTGACCTATTACCGGGAGTGCAGTATCAGGTGCGTTTTGAGAGGCGTATCGAAGCGCTTGCCGATATTCGGCCAGAACCCCTTTGGCAATGCCTGCGCGATGGCGAGTTCGGCACCTTGCCGGACTCACTTCCTGATAAGGAGGATGCGCCCTTCATTATCGGCCTTGGAAGCTGCTTCTATAATCACCGCGATGGAGGTCACGCAGCAGCGGCATACAAGGCCATTTATGAGGCTGGCGGCAATGCCAGCCCGGACATTACTTTCCTCAGCGGTGATCAGGTGTATCTGGATATCGGCTTTGACTCGCTGTCCCTGATTGCGAAGGAAATTCGAGAGCGTATCGCTATGGATTATGCCGTCCATTGGCAAGCACTAGGCAGCATCCTGACCCGTGGTGGCACCTGGATGCTGCCGGATGATCATGAGTACTGGAACGATTATCCATTTTACGATTCTCTGCTGCCCACCCTGCTGCCACTGAAGTTGTCGCCGGTGCGCCGAGCATGGTCTCGTGGCTCCCGTGATGGTGTCAGTAATATCCAGCGCAGCGCTATCGTTGAAACTTTTTCCATTGGCAATGAGCTATCATTCTGCGTTGCCGATCTGCGTTCATATCGGCGTGGCAAGCGGTTTCTGCCGGATCAGCCATTTGCTCGGCTATGCGACTGGGCACGAAACCTTCGGTGCCCGGGTGTACTGCTGGTTTCCCAGCCGTTGATTGTCGGTGACCAGTCGCTGGAACGTAATTTGCGTAGCTTTCCAGAGCAGTATGCAGCCTTGCTGGCGGCACTGGGCAGCAGTGGTCATGATGTGGTGCTGCTGAGTGGTGATGTGCACTTCGGCCGGATTGCTTCGGTGTCATTGGGTGCTCAAGGGGGTAAGCTGGTTGAGATTATCTCATCACCATTATCAAACCTGACCGGTTTAAATGGTGTTGCCACCGCCACCCCGGAGCTCAAACCGAAAGCCTTTCCCGACAAAGCCACTGCAGCACAGCTGGGGTGGCCGGTCACTGAGGTGGACTACCGGAATGGTGGCTGGACGGTGTCGACTCGTCCGGGGTTTCTGCTATCTGCCTATCCAAAGGCTCGTACGCGAGAGCATTTTATGACCGTTGGTTTTCGCCGCGATGGTCTGGGCGGTGTCAGTCTTGAGGCGAACGCCTGGAGGGTGCGCGAGCGGTCAGGGCCCAACAATATGCCGGTGGCAGATTTTCCTCAGCCGTTTATTACCGGTTTGCACTGAGCCGGTCTGGAATGCAGCCATGAGACTTGATTTCTATATTGCCCATGCTACGGGCCTGTCACGCCGCGAGGTAAAGGTACTAATCGGCCGTGGCGAGGTCAGCGTCGATGGTGATCTTAGACCGAGAGCAAGTCTGCAGCTTCACAGTGGTCAACAGGTGCGTTGTCGTGGTGAGCTGCTGAGCTTGCCGGGGCACCGTTACCTGATGCTGCACAAGCCGGCCGGTATGGTTAGTTCAACTTCCGACCGAGATGGGGCATCGGTACTACAATTGCTGCCTGCCGAGTTGCGTCGGGATCTGCATATTGTCGGCCGCCTTGATGTCGACACAACCGGCTTGCTATTGCTGAGCTCGGACGGTCAGTGGTCGCATCGAATCACTGCTCCCAAATCCTCATGCAGCAAGGTTTATCATGTCCGCACAGCACGGCCGCTCACCGGGCAGATGATTGAGCAGTTATGCAATGGCGTTGTGCTGCGAGGAGAGGCTCGGCCGACGCTGCCGGCACAGGTGGAAAGGCTTGATGCCTGCTCCCTGCGGCTAACCATTGATGAAGGTCGTTACCACCAGATTAAGCGGATGCTGGCCGCAGTGGGTAATCATGTCGAGGCTCTTCATCGTGAAAGAATCGGGCCATTGCCGCTTGATCCAGCGCTGCTGGCGGGTGATTACCGGGCTCTCACGGACCAGGAGGTAGCGCTGTTTTGACCGGCCCGTAACAAATCCCCTTGTCAGGCATCAACTAGACAGTAGGTCAGGCTTGATGGGTTCCTCACAGCCTGTGCGGTTCACTGCAATGCATGTTAAGGAGACAAGCCATGCAGCGACGTCGTTTTCTTCAAAGTGCCCTGTTGCTAGGCGTAACCAGTGGCCTTCCTGCCATGCTAGCCCATGGTGCCTCGCCAGTACGAAAGCTTGATGCTCCTGCCGACAGCTGGCGCGGCAAGGTTTCTGATGAAGCCTGGCAGGTACTGTTTCGTGAGGCTACAGAACGCGCTGGCAGCAGTCCCCTGAATGATGAAAAGCGGGAGGGCACTTTTGTATGTGCGGCCTGTTATTTGCCGTTGTTCTCTAGCGAGCACAAGTATGAAAGCGGTACCGGCTGGCCAAGCTTCACTCGACCGATTGAGGATGGAAACATCGGCACCAAGCGTGATTTCAAGTTGATTATTCCGCGCACCGAATATCACTGCGCCCGCTGCGGCGGCCATCAGGGGCACGTGTTTAACGATGGTCCGCCGCCGCGGGGCGAGCGATGGTGTAACAATGGTGTGGCACTGCGCTTTGTTTTCAAGGGTGAGGCTTTGCCCGCGCTGAGAGGATAAATCGATGAAATATTTCCTTGCTGTGCTGATGTTGCTACCAACATGGCTGGTGGCTGCGGAGCCCGCTGTCAAGGAGGGCGTGGCTATATTCGCTGGTGGCTGCTTCTGGTGCACGGAGGCTGATTTCGACAAGGTTTCGGGCGTCATTTCAACGACGTCGGGCTATATCGGCGGAGATATTGAGCGCCCGACCTATGAGCAAGTGTCTCGCGGTGGAACAGGCCATCTGGAAGCGGTTAAGGTCGTTTTTGATCCCGATAAAATCGACTATTCCGGGTTGCTGGACGCGTACTGGCCAACCGTAGACCCGGTCGATGCCGGGGGGCAATTTTGCGATCGAGGCTATCATTATCGCAGCGCAATTTTTTATGTGGATGATAATCAGCGTCAGCTGGCCGAGGAGTCCAAAAAGGCGCTGGCTTCGTCGGGTAGGTTGGCGGGAGAGATAGCGACGCTTATTCTCCCGGGTGCGAGTTTCTGGCCAGCGGAGGAGTATCATCAGAATTACGCCAAACGTAATCCGTTGCGCTACAACTACTATCGCTCCCGGTGTGGGCGTGATCAGCGTCTGGAGGAGGTCTGGAATCAACAGGCTCCCTGAGCACTGTAATCATATTGTCGTGTTGCCGTCATATTTCTTTCCCTCTGTGGGGCCAGTATGTCGGTATGAATACACAACGAGAGAAAGCATTCGATCGACTGACGGGCTATGACTTACGCGCCATGCGGTGGCTTCTGGGCCGCCCTTCCGCCGCCCGAATAGCCCGTATTGCGAGGCAGGTTTCAAGGCTTGGTGATGGTCCTTTTTATGCTGTTGTGGCCGCAATGCTATGGTACCTGGCGGTGCCCGGTGTGGCTGCATTCACGCAGTTGCTATTGTCAGCGTTCCTGATTGAGCTGCCGCTGTATCTGCTGCTGAAGAACCTGATCCGGCGGTCACGCCCGGCGGATGCGGTAGAAAGCCTGTCGGCATTTATACGCCCCTCTGATCGTTTCAGCTTTCCTTCCGGGCATACTGCTGCGGCGTTCGTTTTTGCGGTGGCAGTGACCGCATTTTTCCCAGTATGGGCGTCCTTGGTTTTTGCTCTGGCCATTGCCATCGGTCTTTCGCGAGTTCTTCTCGGGGTGCACTTCCCCAGCGACATTCTGGCCGGCGCTGTTCTTGGTAGTGGCAGCGCACTATTGGCCTTTGTGCTGATATAAAAAAGGCAGCGAAAGCTGCCTTTTAATTTATTTTCCACGGGCGTTAGGCAGGCACGGTCTGCGCTTTAGCTGCCGTGGTTGTTTGCTTGCAGCGTACGACGTTGTAGGCGCCAGGTTGCAGGCTGCGTGTTTCTACCCAGAAGCGCCAGGTAGAAGCAGGCCAGATGGTAAAGTTCTTACCGTCGGCCTGTTGGTACCAGCTCTGGCAGCCTGAAGACCAAACCGTGCCCTTGAGCTTTTCTTGTATTCTCGCGTTGAACTTTTTCTGCACTTCCGGGCGTACATCAATGTAATCGCCGCCTTTTTCCTTGAGCAGGTTGATGCAGTTAAGAATGTGTTGAACCTGACATTCAATCATAAAAATAATCGAGTTATGTCCCAGCGCGGTATTCGGGCCAACCAGTTGGTACATGTTCGGGTAGCCACTGACGGTGGTGCCGTAGTAGGCCTCTGCGCCATCCTTCCAGTCCTGACTAAGTGAGCGACCACCAAGGCCAGTGAGCTCGAAGTCCTTCATATAGATTCGTGGGTCAACGATAAACCCGGTGCCAAGAATGATGCAGTCTGCAGGACGCTCAACGCCATCACTTGTGACAATGCTATTTTCACGCACCTCCAGGATGCCATCGGTTACCAGTTCAACGTTGTCCCGATTAAAGGCCGGGTAGTATTTATTGGAAATCAGGATGCGCTTGCAGCCCAGAGTATAGTCTGGTGTTAACTTTCGGGCGGTCTCCTTGTCTTTGACCTGGAAACGAATAAAGGCCTCTGCCAGTTTTTGCAAAGTCCGTGCAATGGCAGGGTTGAAAATTGGCCAAACGCGAGACTCATTGCTCCAGTAAAGGCGTGCCCGGTGTAATTTGCGCAGTGCGGGGAATGAGGAAAAGAGCTTCTTGCTTAGTGACGAGTAAAGTCGTTCATCACGTGGAATCACCCAAGCTGGCGAGCGCTGGAAGACATACAGGTTGTTAACGTCCGGAGCGATCTCGGGGATGTACTGAACGGCGGAACCTCCGGTGCCGATGGAAACTACGTTCTTGCCTTTCAGGTTGTAATCATGATCCCAGCGAGCGGAATGAAATACTTTGCCCTGAAATTTTTCCAGCCCCCTGATCTTCGGGTACTGCGGTTCATGCAGTGGGCCTGAAGCTAATACCCAGTGGCGGGCAATTAGTGTGTCGCCAGTGGCAGTGCGGATTGTCCACTGGCCCGTACTTTCATCAAAGTTGGCGCCTACCACCTCTTGGCCAAAGCGGATATGCGGGCGCAGGCCGTATTTGTCTGTTGTGTCCAGAATGTACTTCTGGATCTCGTTCCACGGCGCATATCGCTTCGTCCAGTCCGGTTTGCCAGCGAAAGAAAACGAATACATATGTGACTGCACGTCACAGGCACAGCCCGGGTAGCTATTGTCCCGCCAAGTACCGCCGACCTCGTTGTCTTTCTCCAGAATAACGAAATTGTGGTTGCCAGACTCTTTCAGTTTTATAGCCATGCCGAGGCCGCCAAAGCCGCTGCCGACAATAACGATATCGACGATTTCGGTGGTTGTTTCCGGGATGCGGGCTTTGCTGGTCATATTCTTCTCCAATGGCATTGTTCTTGTCGGACCACTTGTTGATGGGGCCATTTTGCGGGCTTTACTGAGACGACGTATATGCTACGCTTGCGTTGGAAATTGATATTTTCGGCCACAATAGCCGGGCTATGCAGGTGGTGCCATAAGGTGAGTAAGCACTCGATTCTGGGAATGGTCTATATGCTTCAGGGCTTTCGAGCGCTAGGCGAGGATATGGACTCAGTGTTGGCCCGGTTTGGCATGGATCTCGACAGTATCGATCCAGCGGCGGAGATCGATCGCGGTCTGGAGATGCGTATTCTCACTGAGGCTGCTTTACGGATTCGTGACCCGCTGGCGGGCCTCAAAGTGGGTCAGCATTTTGCTTTGGCCGGCTATGGGCCCTTCATTATGCTGTTGATGACCTGTGACAATGCCTATCAGGCAGTCCAGGTTGGCATTCGTTATCAGGATCTGACCTTCCTTTTTGGCCGCCTCAGCTTTGAGCCTGGCGAGCACTGCAGTGCCTTGGTGCTGACTCCGCCAGCCCTGCCGGCTGCGGTGCGCCGGGTGAGAATTGATGGAGAGGTGTCGGGGACCGTTAAGTTACTGCGCGACATGCAGGCCGGGCTTGGCACCAATATCGGGCCTGAGCGGTTGGAGATGCCATATCCGATGCCGCTGGAGGCCGCAGCCTATGAGGAGCACTTTGCGTGTCCGGTGAGCTTTGCAGCGGATCAGGCGCGTATCTGGATAGCCAACGAATATCTTGCTATTCGCATGCCCACCGCTGACCCGGTTGCTCATCGTATGTATCTGGCGCAGTGCGATGCGCTGTTACAGAGCCGTAGTCAAAACGGTGATGGTTTGGCTGAGCGAGTGCGCGCTCACCTTTCGCTGTTCAGTGATTACTTCCCCGTGGCACACGAAGTGGCCGCAACATTGGGCATCTCTGAGCGTACGCTACGTCGCCAGTTGAGTGTGGATCAGACTTCCTTCCGTCAGTTATTAGACGAAGTGCTGGCAGAAAAAGCGAAGAAGCTTCTTGGCGGCGGGTCGCTGTCTGTGGACGCCGTGGCGCGCCGGCTTGGCTATGCAGAGCCGGCATCGTTTATTCGTGCCTTTCAACGCTGGACTGGCACCACGCCGGCTGCCTATAGACGCGCAACCGGCGCTGATCAGGGTAGGTAAACTGCGCCGAGAATCGCCGGGCGGCTGGCGCCGGTGACTTCTATAGCGTTGCCGGTAACGCCGTTTAATCTGGCCCAGGCCAACCAGGCAAAAGCGGCCGCTTCAACCCAATCTGCGGGCATTCCTGCGTCATCTGTCGTTGTGACCGGAACGCTCTCCATCAGGGCCTGCAGCCTGTGCATGAGTGCGCTGTTATGTGCGCCGCCCCCACACACCAGTACCTGTGCAGGACTGAAGGCGGCCAGTGCTCTGGCAATAGAAGTTGCAGTCAGTTCAAGTAGCGTGGCCTGAATATCATTATCGCGTTGCCCGTCAAGATGTTGTTCCAGCCAGGCTCCATTAAACAGCTCTCTGCCGGTACTTTTCGGAGGAGGTGCGGAGAAATAAGGCTCATCCAGCAAGCGCGCAAGTAGTTCATGCTGCACTTGCCCGCTGGTGGCCCAGGCGCCGTCACGGTCGAAAGGCATGTGTTGCCGCTTCTGTGCCCAGTAATCCATCAGCACATTGCCGGGCCCTGTGTCGAAACCATTGACGATACCGCCCATATCCAAGCAGGTGATATTTGCCATGCCACCGATATTGACGATTGCGCAGCGAGGATGTTGTCCCCACATGGCCTTATGAAAGGCTGGAACCAGAGGTGCGCCTTGACCTCCGAGAGCCATATCACGATTGCGGAAGTCGCTCACTACCGATATGCCGGTACGCACTGCTAACACGTCTGCGCTACCAATCTGTACGGTAAAACCAGCTTTTCCCGGTCGGTGGCGAATGGTCTGGCCATGGCAGCCAATGGCATGGATGTCTGCGGCGGCGACGTCTGCACCCTCAAGCAGGGCAAGAGTGGCATCTGCAAATAGACTGCCAAGAGCGATGTGAGCAGGGCCGGCCCGGTCAACTTCATTTTCGCCGGGCTGGCACAGCGCGAGAATCTCAGCGCGCAAATCTGATGGTATCGAATGGCTGTGGCTTGCCAGGAGCCGAATATCTTTTCCGCAGCGAACTAGCACGGCATCAATAGCGTCCAGACTCGTGCCGGACATCAGTCCGACATAGAGTCCATTAGCGGCTTTCGTTTGCGGCGAGAGTGTTGGCATCAGAATAGAGTGCAAGTTGGTTGCGCAGTCGGTTGGCGTGAACCAGAAAGGCCTTCCGCTCTCCTTCCGGAATGCCCTGTGCTTTGGGTAGCTTTACGGTGAGGGGGTCGCGGTGAACGCCGTTGACGAGAAACTCGTAATGCAAATGCGGTCCGCTGGCGAGCCCGGTCATCCCGACGTAGCCGATGGTTTGCCCCTGTTTGACGCGGGTTCCATTGCGCATGCCCCGGGTGAAACTGCGCATATGTGCATACAGAGTGCTGTAGGCTTGGCCGTGACGAATAATGATCACGTTGCCATATCCGCCTTTTTTGCCCACGAACTCTACCCTGCCGTCGCCTGCTGCACGGATGGGAGTGCCGCTTGGAGCTGCATAATCAACTCCGCGATGTGCGCGAATGGTATTCAGTACCGGGTGCCGCCGGTTGGGGTTGAAGCGCGAGCTGATACGTGCAAACTCCACCGGAGTGCGGATGAATTCGCGGCGCATGGAGTTGCCCAGAGCATCAAGATACTCGGTTTGGCCGTCTGCTGTTTCAAAGCGAAATGCAGTTACTTTCCGATCGCGGTTCCAGAACTCTGCCATTAGAATGTCGCCATCAGCGACTTTTTCCCCGTCCAGCAGTAGCTCTTCGTAAAGCACTCGAAAATGATCGCCGCGACGGATGTCTAGAATGAAGTCGATATCCCACGCAAAGATGTTGGCAAGCTGCATGATCAGGTTGTCGGTCATGCCGGCTTGTTGTCCGGCAAGAAACAGCGAGTCCTCAATCACTGCTTCGGCGTAACTCATTTGCCGCTGGTAATCTCGCTTGATGTGTTCTGCCTGCCACTCGCCGTTCTGCAGGACTCCTCGACGGGTTTCTACTCGGCTAATCTCTTGCTCAATGGCTTGGAGTGTACCGTATTGGTCAATATCGATACGTAAGGTCTGGCCGACGCGCAGGTTGGCAAGCTCCTTGAGGGTGGGGTCGGTAGACACCAGGGTGTGAACTTGTGCCGCTGATACGCCATTATTGCGCAGCAGATTGCCAAGGGTATCACCGCTGCGGATGGTGATTTCACGCCACTGTCGCTCGGCTGCCGTGCTGATATTGGTGTCGGAGTCCATTTCCGAGCCACCTCTTTCGGGAAGTGCCAGTTCAAAGGACTCCATCTGACTGGGTACCGAGGAGCCCGTTTCTGGTACGAGCATGGCTGCGCCCAGCAGAGCGGCAAGGGCTAGCGTCGCAGCCACATGGGCGCGAGGAAAACGGCCTAGCAAAAATATGAATGATGACAGTCGCTTAGTCATGATCCTGCAGGTTCTATTGAATTTTTCCGGATAACTGACCGAAATATATAGGAAGAACACCCGATTGGGCTAATCTTGCAGCCTTCTGTGAGCCGATGCAGATGTTACAATCGGCAACCTTTCGACCTAACCTAACAGCTGACGGGAGTATACATGTCCACGCTGGAAGATGCGCTCGCCTTGATTCGGCGTGGCACCTCAGAAATCATTCAGGAGGAAGATCTGGTCCGCAAAATGGAGAGTGGCCGGCCGCTACGTATAAAGGCAGGCTTTGATCCTACTGCGCCGGATCTCCATCTTGGCCACACGGTGTTGATCAACAAGCTGCGTCAGTTTCAGGAGCTTGGCCATGAGGTGATGTTCCTGATCGGGGACTTCACCGGCATGATCGGCGACCCTACCGGCAAGAGCGTGACGCGGCCGCCGCTCACGCGGGAAGACGTACTGGCCAACGCGGCCTCTTATCAGGAGCAGGTCTTTAAGATTCTGGATCCGTCCCGGACCCGGGTGGTGTTCAATTCTGAGTGGATGGACAAGCTGGGCGCCTCCGACATGATACGACTGGCTGGCCAGTACACCGTTGCCCGGATGTTGGAGCGAGACGACTTCAGCAAGCGCTTCCGGGGTGAGCAGCCGATTGCGATCCATGAGTTTCTCTATCCACTAGTGCAGGGCTATGACTCGGTGGCCCTGCAAGCGGATGTCGAGCTGGGCGGTACTGACCAGAAGTTCAACCTGCTCATGGGACGAACTCTGCAGAAGCATTACGGGCAGGACCCTCAGGTTTGTATAACCATGCCGATCCTTGAGGGCTTGGACGGTGTGCAGAAGATGTCAAAGTCACTGGGTAACTATATAGGTGTCAGTGATCAGCCTGGGGAAATGTACAGGAAGCTGGTTTCAATGCCGGACCAGCTGGTTTGGCGCTACTTTGAGTTGCTCAGCGCCCTTCCCATGACCGAAATCAATGAGTGGCGCCAGCGAGCGGAGCAAACTGGCGATCCCCGTGAGGCCAAGCGTCTGTTGGCGGTGGAGATGGTGACCCGCTTCCATGGGGCTGCTGCCGCAGCCCAGGCGCCAAATGCAGCGGGCAACCAGATTGCCCTTGGCGAAATTCCGGACCAGATGCCTGAGCTAGAGGTGGTGCTGGAGTCCGGGGTGGATGACCTTCCAGTGGCAGCGGTTTTGCGCATGGCCGGACTGGTAAAGAATAGCGCAGCCGCTCGGGATCTGCTGGAGCGCGGTGCTGTCTATTTGGACGGTCAGCAATGCGCCAGCGATCGGCGTCTGGCCAGAGGGCAGAGCGCAGTGCTCCAGGCGGGCAAGAAGCAGATCGCCCGAGTGCGACTGGCGTAGTGCTGACTAACTAAAAGTTTTTTAAAAAACGTTTGACAGGGAGAGTCGTCTGAGTAGAATGGCGCCTCTCTCGACGGGGGTGACCCCGCAGCTCTTTAACAATCAGGCAGACAAACGTGTGAGCTCTGATGGGGCGATATCTTCAAAAAAGATATCAGCACTATCGAGTCATTCATTGAGTGATATTGGTTTTGCTGAGCATGATTTAAGCG
>NZ_JAFMPS010000014.1 GCF_020667895.1 Alcanivorax sp. 1008 | reverse complement strand
GCCACTTCAGCGGCCACATCAGTGTCCGGGCCAACGCCTTGGCGCAGCGCCGCATCCAGTTCTCTGCCTAACGATCGGTTGGCGCGCATGGCCCGGGCCAGATTGTCCGCCGCTGGATCTCCACGATAAAAGTTGCGGGCGAGTGTTTGCTGAAAGGCCGTTGTGCCGCGAAGTGCTCTGGCCCGGGCGACGATATCGTCTCCCAGTAAATGGGTCAGCGTGGGAGCAAACATCTCCGATTCGAAATCCAGCCTGCGCGGGACAGCAAGCCCGCCCCCTTCATTACCGACTACCTGCGCCATGCCCTGCTCCCGTTGTCCGGTTTACCGTGTTGATGTCAGCAGCCTAGGCGGGCATGGCACGCAGCAACAGTTAACACCTGGCGCCAAGTGTTAACTGCCGCAGACACGGAAACGGATACGGGAACGGGGCGAGATTTAGTCCTGACCAGCCTGATCGCAGGCTTTCAGCTTGCTGACGATGCCGTCGTTGAACAGATCACCCAGCACCAGCGCCAGCTTGGCAGCGGGGACATCGGCGCCGCCAAGTATCCAGGCGCGGGTGATGTGATAGGAGGAGCCGGCGATATGCAGCACGATAATATCGAAGAACGCTCGATCGCTGATGACGATGCCATTAACTCTGGCGACGTGACCCAGCGCCCGGGCGATGGCGGCCTTCAGGCTGGCAAACACGGCCGGCTCGGTCTGGCCCTCGAGAATATGGCCAAGCAGCTCCCGGTTACTTTCGATCACCGCCAGCAGATTGCGAATCACTGCGTCCCATTTTTCCGGGGAGCGATCGGAATAAAATTGCTCAAAGACATCAAAAAATGCCTCCAGCCGTTGCTCGGTAATATCGAAAAAGATCTGTTCCTTGGAAGTGTAATGCTTGTACAAATTCTGCCGGGACATGCCCAGGGATTCCGCCAGACCAGTGATGGTAATAGCGCCGTAACCGACGTCAGCCAGCTGGCGTAGCATTTCCTGCTTGATCCTGTCTTTTGCGCTCTCCGGCCTGGACATCACTTCACCTCCTGCTGTTTGCCTGACGCCCGAAACGCCCCCGGGCTTTGCCCGGTTTGCTGCTTGAAGAACCGGGAAAAGTTTGCCTCATCGGAAAATCCCAGTTGCTGGCTGATCTGGCTTACCGTCATATTTCCATGATGCAGTAATTGCTGGGCGATAGAGCAGCGACAATCGTTGTAGAGCTGCCGCAGGTTGGTGCCCTCTTCGGCCAGACGGCGATTCAAGGTGCGCGATGACAGCGCCAGCGCCTGAGCCACCTGTTGTGCTTCCACCACGCGTTGATGCTGCAGCATCGACAGGATCACACCGGAAACCCGATGGGTCATGCTGTGTCGCTGCCTGAGCCGCGCCTCGTTTTTTTCCAGCGCCTGCTCAATGGCCTGATGGGTGGCCGTATTGCGCGTGGCAATGATCGCATTCAGGTGACTTTCCGGAAATCGGACCATATTGCTGTCACGGCCCATCTCCACTGTCAGGTTGGGATAAAGCCGGGGCAGCTCGGAAAGCACCAACTTGTCGTGTATCAGGGTCAGATGCAGCACCGTGGTATCGCCGCCAAACAGGCGCAGAAATGAGTGCAACGCGCAGAACACCATCTCGGTAAGCAGTGCGTTACCGTCACCAAGATCGGCCAGACGATTAAGAGAAACCTGGCATTGCCCTTTGTTTACCGTGTAGCTCATTTCAAATGCAGGCATAACCTGATGGGCGTAGCGCACGGCAATGTCCAGCGCGTTCTTTACCGTTGCCGAGGTAATCGCAGCCAATGCCACATAGCCGTGGATCGTTGGCGGAAAGAAATCGATCAACTTGCGCTGGTGGTCAGGAGACTGGGAAGCGAACTCTAACAGCAGCCCCATCAAGGCGCTGAACTGGGTGCCGCTAATCTGCCCTTGCGGGTCTGCCCTTAACTGCGCAGTAATGCCAAATTGATCGGCAAGAAAGCGGTCCGCATCAAGCCCCCGTGCGGCGCAGATTTCCTCTGCCACCTGCACATAGCTAACGGGAAAACTCAGCGTATCCACCTTGATTATCGGCATGCACTATTCTTCGAATCAGGGGTTGGGACAGGGAGTATGAAGCTGCTTGGCGTAAAGTGACAACCCTTGGCCCCGATCGCTATTACGGTTCAATGCCATGCCCACTAACATGCGTGCATCCTGATAACCGGCTCTGGAAAGCAACCATGAGACATCCAACCCCGCCCTCCATTGACCCAACCACCAGCGGCGCAGCGCGCCAGTGGATCTGGCCACTGTTGGGCCTGGTGCTTATTGGCTACGGATTGCTGGCGTTCAATTCGGGAACCACGCTCTCTCCAGTAACCAGTCGCACCGACAATGGCGCCGAGGTGACCTCCTACATCCTGAAACAGACCAATCAGGGCATCGACATGACCGGCACCGAGGAAGTCCGGCAGGCCATGCCCGCCTGGGTCAATCTAATGGCGCGGCTCTCTTCCGGCGATTATGCCTATGGTGACGATGGCCTCCAGGAAACCGAAGTCTATTACTTCAGCATGTCAGAAACCCGTCGCACGGTACTGAGCACCCACATGATGCTCGGCCTGGTATTGATGACTGCCGGCTTTCTGCAATTCTGGCCAGCGTTCCGTCGCCGTTTTCGCAAAGCCCACCGAGTGGTCGGTGTGGTCTATGTGTTGGCCGCTTTTGCTTCAATGACCTTAAGCGGCATTCATCTGGTCAATAGTGGTATCGCCAACACCTACAACACCTTCGTGTTCCACGTTGGCCTCTGGATTATGCTGGTGGGGGTGGTGGTTAGCGTGTCCATGGCAGGCCTGGCGCTGCTACGCAAGGACATTGCCAGACATATGGGCTGGCAGGCACTTGGCTTCGGCTTCCTGATGACAGCGCCGCTGCAGCGCATCGACTGGCTGGCACTTTCGACCATAGCCGGTGACGCCTCTTTCAACGAGATGAATATTCTGGTGAACACCATTCTGTTTGTGCAGGCGTCTCTTGCCGGCTACTGGCTGTTCCGGGTCAACCGTAGCAGCAGCCCGCTACGTGCGTCGGCAACGCTGGCACTGGCTCCACTCTCATTGGCAACCCAACGCATCGGCTATGTGCTGCTGGCGGCATTGGCGCTGGTGTGGCTAACGCCCGCCATGACCCTTAATAGTCTTGCTGATATGCCTGTGGTTTCGCGCATGATTCCAGCGGCACCGCTAAGCTGGCTTAGCGCCGTAGTGGATGGTGGCGTGCTGGTGCTGTTCGCTCTGGCCCTGGAAGTATTGATGCTAGCGGCCTGGACCGAGCTGGCAAGCTTGCGCAACGGTATTAACGAACGATCAATGGCAACACATCTGACCAGCATCAGCGCCGTTATCGTGGCCGCAATCTCTCTTCACTGGGCTTATCAGCTGGGAATGCCAAATCACTCCCGCTCTCTGGCCGGTGGTGGCTTCGCGCTACTCGGCCTGTTGCTGATCTTTTTCATGCTGCAGAAAACAAGAGCACAGCGTCAGGGTGCGCGTGGAAAAGCTGTGGAGTGGCTGCAATTTCTGTTGCTGAGCGCGACCTCGCCAGCACTGATACTGATCAATCTCTGGCTGCTTGATGTCACCAGCGCAGTTCCGCCGCTATACCTTGCTGAAGGCGCCGGTTACGAGTTAGCTACCATCGGGGCAGTCTTCACACCCGTGCTGATTGGCTTCCTCCTGTCAGTCTATTCGGCGGAGACCGAGCGCTACCGTATTTCCTGATTGGTCTGCGCAGTAACCTGACCAAAGCAGCCGGCGGCAACAGTGAATACCTTACCGCCGGCTAGCTGGGTCAGGATGACGTGCTCAAGCTGGCCCGGGTGACGATCAACGGATCAGTAGGACCAACGTTAGCAATATCCTTGCCGGTGTAATCCATGGAATTGAGCACATAGCGCATGGCATTCAGGCGCGCCCGTTTCTTGCAATCCGACTTAACCACGATCCATGGACACTCGGCATGATCCGTATGGAAGAACATGGCTTCTTTAGCCGCGGTGTAATCATCCCATTTATCCAGCGAAGCCAGATCAATCGGGCTTAGCTTCCATTGCTTTAGGGGGTGGATGCGGCGCTCCTCAAAACGCCTGTGCTGCTCTTTGCGACTAACGGAAAACCAGAACTTGATCAGATGGATGCCGCTATTGACCAGATGGCGCTCCAGCTCAGGTGTCTGCCGCAGGAACAGCTCATAGTCCTCGTCTGAACAGAAGTTCATTACACGCTCGACGCCAGCGCGGTTATACCAGGAGCGATCAAACAGGACGATTTCACCCTTGGTGGGCAACTGGTTAAGGTAGCGCTGAAAATACCACTGGCCGCGTTCCTCTTCGGTGGGCTTTTCCAGTGCAACCACACGGGCACCACGTGGGTTGAGATGCTCCATAAAACGTTTAATGGCGCCGCCCTTGCCAGCCGCATCACGACCTTCAAAAAGCAGAACAATACGCTGGCCCGTCTCCCTGACCCATGACTGCAGCTTAAGCAGCTCCACCTGCAGGTGGTACTTCTGCTGCTCGTAGTTTTTCCGTGACAACCTGTTCTTGTAGGGATAGGCGGAAGATCGCCAATCCTCGACCAGCTCGTCATCACGACTTACCGGCAGCTTGGCACCGAACTGACGCCAATTGAGCACCACCTTCTTTAGCGCCGCCACATCATCCGGTGACGCCCCATCAAGAATGGCACTAACTTCGCTGAGCGCCATATCCACTTCTTTAGGCCGAGGAGCAGAATGCTCAAGAATATCTTCCACGGCTGCAGCCTGAGCGTCCTGCGCCTCGGCAGATTGCTGCAGAACCGTAAAGGTTTCGATAACCGATGGCTGTTTCTTCCTGCTGCGCTTTGCCTTGGCTGTCTTAGGTGCTTTTGCTGCCTTTGCTACTGAGTCATTCATCAGTTTCGCGTCCCCCTGTGGTAAAGCCCGCCGCGGCCATAGCACAGGGTGCTTTGCCTGAAACAACGGACTATCTGGATACCCTTCCAGTGTATAGCAACGGGAGTTGGTGCCTTTCCTGAAAAATTGACTCAGATCAATGGATAAGGCCAATAAAAATGCCGGCGGCTCACCCTTTTCCAGGCTTCCCGCTTTCATTGCGGCTACGCCATGAAAGTGGGGTCTCTCCCACCAACGACTTGAACGCACGACTAAAGGAGTTGGTGGTATTGAATCCCGTTTGCAGGGCGATCTTCTTGATCGAGTAACGGGTTTTAAGCAGTAGCTCTTTTGCCAGCCTTAGCCAGACTTCATTGGTGATGCTTTTGAATGATGTGTCCTCTTTACCAAGCTTGCGGACCAGGGTCCTCGGCGACATATTCATGCGATCGGCGAATTCTTCCAGCGATGGATACTTTCCTGTATTGGCCAGCTTGACCAGCTCGTGATGCACCATTGTGGCAAACGACATCGTGTCACTGCCGATGGAGAGCTCATCTTCGAGTATCCGTTTGACTGCACTAAAGGTGGCGTCGTTAGGGCTTCGGGTCATCACACTCAGATCTTCCGCGCGCCCTTCCATGCCGTTGAAATAGCTATTAAAAATAACCCGGCTGCCAAATAGCTCCTCAAGGTCCTGCTGGTGCTTTTCTGCTCTGCTGCCTTCCCCATAGCCATGGGTAAAATGAACCACCCTTGGCACCTCCGCCGACATCACATCATTGGAAATAATATGCACTCCGGCAGTGACCATTTCGAGCAGGAAGCTATTCATCTCCCCCATGTCAGTTGTCATCTCAAGGCAGAATCGAACCCGGGGAGGCTCCTCAAACAACTCCGCCCGCATCACAGGAACCAGCAATGGCAAGTAGCGCACCGCCACCAGCAGAGATTCACGCACGTTATTGGCGCTAAGAGCAGCCATGCCGGTCAAGCCAGCGCTGGTGGCAGAAAAAGTGACTTAGCCAGCTCTTCAGGGAAACCCGGTTCTGGGTGGCATTGCCGATCCACTTGAACAGCTTATATAGCTGCTCACCATCCACCGTAAACGCCGGGTCTTCGAACTGCTCAGGCGAGGCGCCAAGGTGAATGAGCAGGTCATCAAAGGACACCTCAGGGGTCTGGCTACCGAGAACATGCCGGATAGGCTCCAGCACCGTTCGAGGGAAGCGCAGCTCTTTCCTGTCTGTACCCGTTATTTTCATTATTTTCGACATTAGCCGGGATGCCATTGATTCTCATGCTAATGCGGCTCATTGGCAAATGGAGATAGGCCTTTTCTCGAATAGTTCGTGAACAGGCGTTCTCAAAAAGTGCACTAATATAGCCACACCACTGGCGGTTTTTGTACACATTGTGGCCAGTATGGTTGCCGCACTCAGGCTAGTTTGGGCCAGCTAAAAAAGCAGTAGCGCTAGTCAGCTAACCCAAAAGGACTAATCAGTATGAATAATAACAAACGCCTTATGTCGGTTTTCGCCACCTTGGGCTTGATGCTTTCGGCCCTAATCGCTCCGGGCATGGCCAATGCACAGCTTGCCGGCCACAACGTGATTCTTGTCCATGGACTGGTTAGTGACGATCTGATCAAGGCACCTACTAGAGAAGAGCTTTTGACGCGGCGCAAGATGTCCACTTTCTGGCAGTCCCGTGCGGAGGGATACTTTAACTGGTCCGCCGCCGATCGTCTGGAAGGCGGTATCGCTGAATTCGTTTTCGAGCAGGCCAAGCGCTATTCCGCTGAAGGCTTGTGCACCAACGGCTGCGTGCTGGTAACTCACAGCACAGGTGATCTGGTCAGTCGGTATTTTCTCGCCCATCAGGAAGCATGGCTAACCAGTGCCGGCTATGCGCCACTGAACATTATTGCCACCATTGACTTTGCTGGGGCCGGTGGTGGTACCGATCTCGCCGACATAGCGGTGGGAGCAGCCAACAGTGATTACGTTCCCCTGCCAATGAAGCTGGCCGCCGGCGCTGTACTGGGTATGGATCTGGACATCACCGACTACAAAGATCTGGGTGTGGTGCTTGATCTGACAACATCAGGGGCACGCAATCATGCCAACTGGCCCAACAGTATTCCTCGCCTGCGTTTCTCCGTGAGCGGTGCCGATGGCGCCAATGCTGTGACAAAGCCATTTATTCGCGGAGCCGATGACACCGTGGTGCCGGCCCATTCCAGCTGTGGTGCCTCCGCGCCGGATGCCATACAAAGCTGCTCATCCAATATCGCCTACGACGGCAAGCGCACCTGGCAGTTTGGCCCGCGCGGTCTGATGCCGAACCATTTCCCGGTTCTCATGGCCTCTGACTATGACCACTTCACTCTGGTTGCCGATCAGCACAAAGGCAATGCTACCTATGTGCTGAACAACTTCTCCGCAGGGCTGAACGTTGACTTCGCCACCAACACCCGCACGGTAACTCGTCGCTGGTGGCAGGTGTGGAAGGAAACCGGCACTTGGCAATATGTGGCCGGATCTGACAGCACCTCGTTCTCTAGCCTGATCTATCAAGCGCTGAACGACTGAACAGCGCGCTAATGTCCCAGCTCTGATAAGGTGCTGGGACATTAGCATGGTTACATGTTTCTGCCAGGGCGAACTGCATGCATAAATATATCCCCGCCATCGGCATCGTAACCTTCATTATCGCCCTGATATTGGTGCCGAGAAATGACGACGTCACATCCAGTGATGTAGCCGGGCAGAATCAATCCGCAAGTGTGCTTACCTCGCAGAACTCCTCACAGCGCTCCTCGCAGAGCGACAACTCCCAGGCTGAAGAGTCGTTCCAACAGACGGAAAATTACCCAGAGCAGAGCTATCCAGACAGACCCGCTGAAATGGCTGAAGACCTCAGAAGTCCGATGCAAAACCAGCTGGCTGAGGTGGCCGAAGCCTATAGCTACAATGCGCGCTTTCCACCCTACTCGCAGCCGCTGGCAGAAAGTGACTGGAGCGCCCTGAATCCTCGCGCCTTCACTCCCTCGGAAAGACCTTTGTCCAACGCGCCTTCGTTAAAAGTGGCAATTCAGTTACCCCAATATGTGCTAGACAGAAATCGTGACCTGCCAGTAACCGTAGTGGTGGCAAGCGAAGGAGATAGCAGTAACTCGCCGATGATTAAGGCAACCGGTGGTCAGGTGCTGATCCAGCACAGCGCAGGAACCACCGCAGCCGTTCCGCTTGCCAGCGCAACCCAGCAAGGTAATGTGGAAACATTTGTCGCGACAATCCCGGCCACTGAGCTGAGCTCCTTTGTGGACACCGAAGTGACAGTGGCCGCCCAGCTAAAACTGTCTGACGGGCAAAGCTCCACTGTCACCGCCGTCGCACAGCTATATCAAAGCACGGCCAATCTTGATTATCTTGGCTCTGCCTACGTTGATGGCGCACACCTTGTTATACCGGCGCACTTTGATGTGATTAGCCCGGGTTACTACCGAGTGCAGGCCAATCTATTCTCGGAGTCAGGCATACCCGTCAGCCACCTCAATGCCTCCTTTCTGCTATCCAGCGACAACGGCATAGGGCTGATGAAAGTCCATGCCACCACGCTCAGGGAAAAAGGTATCGCCGGGCCATATGTACTCACCGACATTAATGTAATGCGCATGCCATCTGCGCCGGGCGAGCAGACACAGTATGGCAGTGCAAGTGAAACCAGCTACCCGGTGGCTGGATTTCCACTGACCAGTTACAGCGAAGAGCCCTATCAGGATGCGGCAACACAGCAGCGCATAGAGTTTTTGCAAAAATTAAGTGGCGAGCAGCTGTAGCCGGAGGGGCAGCGACGCTCCCCCACCCTCAGCCCCGTGCTCCGCATAGCGGACCAGCAGCAAATCGATCCGCCAGCTGCTCTGCAGTTATCTCCTCGAAGGGCGGTTCTGGCTGCCATAGGTGCCACGCAAACGCGCTGGTCTGAACGCCTACCAGCAGCATGGTCGCGACAACAAGCCAACGCCAGCGAGCCAGCACGCGCCGCGCGGCGCGAAACCAGGCAAGCCATTGGGCGATCAGGAACAGGCCGATAGCACAGCAGATGATGCGGAGGCCCCCGCAGGTTGCAGGGTTAGCTCGGTACGACCATCAAGATGAATATCTACAACAGCGCAGCCATTACTGTCGGCATGCAGAGCTTCACCAGTATCACTACGACGGTACTCTCTGCCAGGCTGCAAGCGCTCAATGGCAAGCGATTGAAGGCCCGCATCAGCGCCGTTGTATAACACCAACTGCAAATTACTTCCGTCGCTAATTGCACGTGCCACCAGCACGTCCGGGTAGCGACAATCAGCAAGCAGCGGGCCTTTTAGCGCGCCCGGCTGTGGGCCGCGGTTGATCAGATGACGCCAGTCATTGCGTCGTGCCCAGCGGGCCGTGGCAAGCATCACATTGGTGGCACAGGAAACGCCATCCAGCGCCATGGCCGCGCCTTCGCGCCGCGGTCGTGCCGCCTCGGCCTGGCGCAACGCTGCCTCGGCAATTTTCTCATCTCCCTGCTCATGCGCGGCCAGTGCCACCAGCGCCAGATTCAGGCAGGGATTAATCGAGTAATCACCAACATCAAGCATCAGGTTCGCCGGTATGCCAAGATCCAGCTGACCATCTTCCAGATGCAGCGACTCATGTCTGGCAATGGCATAGGCTCGCCGCGCATGGCCGGCATGCAGGGCATTGAAGTAGATCGCCACACTAAGCTGGCTGAGCATGCCGAATTGGGGAGGCAGCGTGCGGGTGGCGAAATCGAGGCCGGTGAGATCGCTGCGCATGGGCACCATATCGCCATCTTCAAACAGAAACTCCTGCTCGAAACGGGTCAGCATGGTGTCGAAGTGTTCGTTCATGTGCTGGGTGCCGTGCTGGCGATCGAACGGAATCACTCCGCAAATACCGAATGCATTGCACAGCGGGAAGGTCCAGTACGGCTCGCACGGGTACATGGTGTACGGCGCGCTGCGCCAATTGGTCAGTAGCGAACGAATGAAACTACCGGAATCGTGCGGGAAAGTTTTACCGCCATGATGGAATGGCTTGAACACCAAACTACCGGGTTGTTCGTAGCGGGTGTCGCCGGTGTTGGCTGCATAAGCGGTGATCCCAACCAAGGACCAGCCGGTAAGCATTACGTTATCGCGGCCGGCAGGGTCAACGTCCAGCCGGAAAGAGCCGCGGCTTTCCCACTTCCAGTAACCACATACCTCGGGGCTTGTCAGACTCTCGATGGCGTAACGCTGGGCCTGACTCAGATAGCCATGAAAGTTTGGCGTGTAATGGCACTGCATCATGGCCAAGCCATAGCTGATGTAGTTGAGCTGATAACGCAGCGCCGCCAGTTGAAAGTTGTCACGCCGGCTGAAACCTTCGAACTGCCCCACCGGTTGCAGCGCGAGGTCAAACACATAACGGGCCGCGGCCAGCGCCTCCGGGGTTAGCTCCCGAGTGCTTGGGTCCGGTTCCGCCTCACTGGCCTGATCCAGTTCCTGCAGCGCCTGCGGCAGGAACGCACGACGCCGCTGCGCACGGGCATGCCGCCAACGGCGCGTCCATGCCTCACGTAACCAACTGGCCGCACCAATGGTCAGTGCCACCAATGGAATCCAGCGTATATCTGCACTAACAGATTCGCCCGCCATCATGGCAGCGATCAGCGCCGGCAAAAGCCAACCCGCCACTGGCAGCGCCAGCATACCGGTCAGTGACCAACCGACGCGCAGCAAAACGAAAAGACTGAAAGACAGTGCCGCCATCCACCAGGCACTAACTCCCAGGGCAAGAAAGCCTGCACCGGGAAACCAGATACCCAAACCGAATACCTGCAATGACACCGGTACCGGGGCGCCAGCAAGCCCGTGCAACGCAACCGGCACAGAGCCCAGCGCCGCCAGCAGCAGATAGGCCAGTAATGCCCGCCGCCGCAGGCGCGACTGCACAGGCCCATGGGGGCTGGCCCGGTGGGGGATCTCAGGAATGGTGTCGCTGATCCGGATCTGCTGCATGACGTAAAACCCGCTAGTTCTGACTCAGGCTATTTAGGCATGGTCAACGGCGGTGTGACAACGTCAGGGGGAAACAGCACGAGTATGCAGATCAGAACTACCTGCAGGGCTCTACAGCCCCGCCATCAGGCCTTAATCTTGCTCAGGCCCTTGCGAATACCTCGATCCAGCGCCGCCCGAATAACCGGGCCAATCAGCGGCAACTTGCCTTCAAACTGGATCGTGTAGTGCAGGTGCGATCCGGTGGGCGTGGATGAAAAACGCATCACGCCAAGGTGATTCTTTAACGGGCTACCACGGGTAATACGGTATTCAACCAGCTCGTTCTCTTTATAGGCCGTCACTGTTTCGACAAAGGCGGGGCCACCCAGAGCACGCATCTCTCGAGCCGAGCCGACGCCATTGCGGGCGCCCTGCCCGTCTGCGAGCCGCCGCACTTTAGTCGGGTGAAAAATGGTTTCCAGATTCTCGTGCTCGCTCAGGTAGGCAAATAGCTCCTCGACGGGAATAGCAAAGTCCTGATGAATTTCGATATGTTGCATGAGCAGGGGACTCCTGGCTGGGTAGATAAATCAGAGCAGCCATCCTAGCAGAGCCTGACTACTGCAGAGAATATCGTAGTACATTACGGCACTGACTGATTTCCGGAGACTTGCCCTTTGTTTGACTACATCATCATTGGCGGTGGCTCGGCGGGCTGCTTGCTTGCCAATCGCCTTTCCGAGAACCCGGACAATCTGGTCTGTCTGCTGGAAGCAGGCCCTTCAGACAAAACCTACTGGGTCAGAGACTGCAACCCGGTAAACATGCTCTACCTGATGAACAGTCGAAAATATAACTGGCTGTATCAAGCGGAAAAACAAACCAACACGGGAGACCGCCGCTTCTTCTGGCCACGCGGAAAGGCACTGGGGGGATCCAGTTCTATCAATGCGATGATCTATACCCGTGGCCACCGTCAGGACTTTGATCATTGGGCAGCCCTTGGCAATCCGGGCTGGGATTATGACTCCGTACTGCCATGGTTCAAAAAGAGCCAACGGCAGCATCGAGGCGCCGATGCCTTCCATGGCGATCAGGGCAGCATGGATGTGGTCGATACCAATTTTCACTTCCCGGTCAGCCATGCTTTTGTTCGTGGCTGCGAGGAAGCCGCCCTGCCCCTTAATCCGGATATGAACGGCGCCGATCAGGAAGGCTGCGGCTTTTTCCAGATAACCCAGACACCACAAGGTAAACGCTGCAATGCGGCCACCTCCTTCCTCGATGAGGCGGAATCACGCCCGAACCTGAAAATCATTACCGGCGCCCATGTCAGCCGAATTACGTTTGCAGGCAAAACCGCAACCGGCGTGGAGTACTTCGATCTTACCGACAACAGAAAGCGCGTCACCCTGTTCGCCCGCAAGGAAGTGATCCTTAGTGCCGGTGTAATCAATTCGCCACAGATTCTCAAATTGTCCGGTGTCGGCCCCGCCGATGAACTGTCTGCCATGAATATCCCACTAGTGCATGACCTGCCGGGGGTAGGTGAAAATCTACAGGATCATCCAGATGTGATCCTGCGCCACCTGGATAAGAGCAATAGCTGCTTTTCCTTGTCGCCTAATCGCCACCTGTTGAAGTTCTGGTCCGGATATTTCAGCAACAAAGCACCGTTTATATTTACCCCTACGGATGCTGGCGGATTTATCAAGTCTGACCCGTCGGAACCGATTCCGGACTTGCAGCTGCAGTTTGCCGCCATACGAATGCGGCCCCATGGCCATGGGCTGTTTACACCCATGAAATCCGGCTATGTGCTGCATATTTGTCATCTGCGACCAAAAAGCCGCGGAAGAATAACTCTGCGCAGTAACGACCCGTTCGCTCCACCAAGAATTGAAGCAAACTACTTTGATGACGAAACGGAACTTGACGCTCTGGTTAAAGGCGTACGCATCGCCAGAAAAATTCTGGCGAGCCCAGCCATGCAGGCATTCAATGGTGGCGAAGAAGTTCCGGGTCCAGGCGTAGAATCAGATGAGCAGATTCGTCAGTTTATCCGCAGCAATGTGGAAACCGTTTACCACACGGCCGGGTCATGCAAGATGGGCAATGACCCGATGGCAGTGGTAGATGCACAGCTAAGAGTGCATGGGGTGGACAGACTACGGGTGATTGACTCATCCATTATGCCCACCATTACCGGCAGCAATATTCATGCACCGACGGTAATGATTGCGGAACGAGGAGCCCAGATGGTGTTGAGTAGTTAACAGCCCCCGCTTTCAGGGGCTGATTCAGACAGCTACACTTTCTTGGAAATGATGGCTTCCAGCCACTTTTTCTTCGCCTTCTCCACCAGATGCCGCGCGTCGTGATTCCACGGATGGAAGTTCGGGCTGTAGTACTTGAAGTAGGATGGCAGCAGTTTGCGGAACACACCAGGCTTGCCCCACATGTACTTCACCGCACCAGCCCAGGACTTGATATTGAACAGCTGACCATCTTCCTTCATCAGCTGAGCCAGATGAATGCTAGTGAATACCGGAAACAGAATGCTTACCGCCATCATCTCAGTGACACGGACAAACTCACTACCGCCGATGGCCTTGTAGACATCAAAGGCCACTGCCTTGTGCTCGGATTCCTCAATGGCATGCCACGCCCAGATCGGTGCCATGCGCGGGTCCATTTCTTCCAGTGCGTCATACTTGAGCAAAAACTCTTCTGCCATCAGCGCGGTGAAGTGCTCCACTGCCACGGTATGAGCTAACTGCCGCTCCGGACTCAGGTTTTTACGCATCCAGTTCATAAACGCCAGCACTTCGCGATCCAGTCGAGCCAGACCGATACCCTTGTCTTCCAGGTAGCCATTCAGAGCCTGGTGCTCCTTCGAGTGATGCGCCTCCTGACCGATAAATCCGCGAATAGCTTTCTGCAGTTCCGGGTCGGTGATCTGGCTCTGATAATGGCGAACCGAATCGATAAAGAATCGCTCGCCCGCAGGGAAGCTGGCCGACATGGCTGCCAACAGCAGGGTCTTGGCCGGGTCGTTGTCCCACCAGTACTTGGGCACATCGTCTGCAAGATCAAAGTTCGGCTGGCGAACCTCGGGAATCACTGTCACCGGGGCTGTGCGCTTATTGCTACGGGAGCGGGAAATGGAAGCAGCTGCAGTCATGTTGTTGTCCTCATACTTCAGGTCAGTATGGCCCATACAGTACTGGCACACAGGGCTCTGCCGTGAGAGGCTGCGCGGACATTGTAGTTGTCATTGGTGGCCAGATTGTCCTCAACCCTGCATGCGGATGCCTTGAACGCCCTGCCCTCATGGGCGCGGCAGGCGAATCAGTCCGCCACTTACCCACGCATGTTTGTTCAGGTTGCCGAACGTCACGGGCTGTCCCGCGCACAGATACTGGCCAGTGCGGGCCTTCCGGAAACACTACTCGACGACCCCGCCGGTCGACTCTCATTGCAGGCAATCTGGCAAATACTGGATGCCATCCTGACCCTGGGCTGCCCCACCACACTGGCCTTCGAGGCCGGGTTAAGCATGCCGCTCACCGCCCATGGCAGCCTTGGCTATGCCCTGATGTGCGCCAACACCCCACGGCAGGCCATCAATATTCTGGAGCGCTTCTGGCATCTGCGTGGACGTGGCTTTGTTCTTACCGTAGAGCAGTCGGGCAGCGAGCTATTCTTCGAGGTCAGTGTAGAGGCAGCTTTACCGCCGACACTGCGTGATGTGCAGCTGAATGCCATCCTGACCAGCATGTATCAGGCCATGCAGTTCATGATGGCGATGCAGCGCAGCGATGATGAAATCTGGCTACAGGGCACAGAACCAGACGGCTTTGACCGCTGGCGGGAGCAACTGCCAACAGTGCGTTTTTCAATGCCTCGCGCCGGCATTTCCCTGCAGGGGGACCTGTCGGTGCTGGATCAGCCCCTACCCACCGCCAATCCGGAAGCACTGGCACAGGCTCTTGGCCAATGCGAACGAGAAAGCGCCATGATGGCAGATGACAGTGATATCGTTCGTCGTATCCGCGCTGCCATGACACCGGACAGCCACGGCTACCCGACGCCCGAACAGCTCGCCGCCACCCTGCATCTGACACCACGAACGTTCCGACGCCGCCTGCAGGAACAGGGGCAAAGTTATCAGCAGCTACTGGAAGAAGCGCGACGGCGGGACAGCTGCCGGCTGCTGATGCAGCCGGAGCTGGAGATTCGCCAGGTCGGTGAGTTGCTTGGCTATACTGACCCGGCGAATTTTACCCGCGCCTTCAAGGGGTGGACGGGGCGGACGCCGAGTCAGTGGCGACAGGCTCAGCAGCCGTAGTATCGGCCTCAGTCGCTGCGGAGGCTGCCGCCCTGGCAGACTCTCTTTCCAGCTGAATGACCACATCAATACGGCGGTTCTTGGTACGACCAGCTTCAGACTCGTTGTTTGCAATAGGACGGGTTTCACCATAACCCACCGCCTGCAGCTGAGTGTTAGCAAGGGTCGGTTCACCTTTCAGATACTCAACCACCGCATTAGCTCGCGCCTCTGACAGCTTCATGTTGAAGTCATCGCCGCCGTGGGAGTCCGTATGCCCCTCAATGGTGGCGGCCTCGGACTTGGCCAGCTGGATGGCATAGACCGCTTTCGCCAATAGCCTCTTGTGCTCGGTTTTCAGATCCGACTTGTTGCTGTCAAAGTTAAGACCAACCATGCGCACAATCAGGGTTTTGCCCTGACGGAATACTTCCGCTTCCTGCGCGGTAAAGATATTTTCCAGCTCAGCCAGCAACGCCCTGTAGCGTTCTTCCGCCGCCAGCTGTTCGTTATATTGGCTAAGCTGCTCGTTATAGATACCCAACTTGAGCTCATAGTCCTTCACCAAGGCTGCCAGGCGGGCGATCTCAGCGGCATGGTCATCTACCACCAGACGCAGCTGGCCCAGCTCCTGGGATTCCTTCTGCAGGACATCCACACGCTGCAAAATGGCATCACGAGTCGGCTCATAACCATCATGCAAAGACGGAACGATATTCAGCTCGTCGGCGATGGCGATTAAAGGCTTTTCGTAGTTGGTAATAATGTCCTCGACAGCAAAGTCTTTCTTATTCACACCAATTGCCAGCCGGGTAATAGTGATCGCATGCTGGGCTTCGTTGCGTGCCCGACGGGCAAGGTCACGAGGGTAATCTGCGTCATAGCGGTTTTCGGTAAGCTCGCGCTCAGCTTGCTCCAGCAGGAGCTTGGCATCGATAAAGGTTTTGGTAGCGTAACGATCAGCTTTTTCTTCTTTTGCCTGCTTGAGCAGTCCGCGAGCACCGCTAAGGTAGTTGGTCTTGATTGCCTGCAGCTCCGCCTGCTGGTACAGCTCGGTGACACTGCGCGCCTGCTCCTGAGCACGGCGAATATCACCGTCCTCGACTCTGCGGGTGGCATCTTTCATTGCTTCCTCGGCGCGCCCCCAAGCCTGGCTTGCATGGGTCGGCGCATCCGCTGACAAAGCGTTCTTGCGCGTCTGCATGGCTGTTGCAAAGGCGATCGCGGAGACACTGGTTGATTCCATGGCCTTGCTCAGCCAATCCTGTGCCTTGGCAATGTCCTCTCGCACACCATCCAGATTGCGGCGCTGGTTATAATTGGTCTCCGCTTCTTTGTAGTACTTCATCGCCCGGGAAAAATGGTCCGGGGACAGCACTTCAGCGTTGGCTTCTCGGGCTGCTTCCAGCTGCTTGTTGACGTCGCCGAACAGCTGGCGATAGATGGCGATGGAGGAGTCCGCTGCCGCAAGCGCCGGTGCCAATAGGGCAACCACCAAAAAATGAACCAGAATCGTGCGCAGATGTTTCATGAAATCAAACCCTTGTTATTATTCAGAGCAAGCATTAAAAAACGGATATCACCATGATACATGGCGGATCGCAAGGGCATTTGAGCCTGCCAGCCCGCCACTGGTTATGATTCGCAGGTCGCTGCACAGCGGCTAAACGAGTAACCTTGTAAAAAAACACCTGAGAATCACCCTATGACCGCGCTGCGCCCCCTTTTTTTGCCCCTTCTGGCTGCTTTTACCCTATCCCTGCAGGGTTGTGAAATCGAAGTCGATCCACCGGCCTACTACGATGTGCCGGCCTATACCTGGAACACACCCATTTCGGTGGAGGACTCCAGCTGGGAATCGTGTCACTTTGACTCAGCCAATAACATCCACATTCGCCAGCTTTGGCTTTTTGGCGAAGACACCCTGAAACTAAGCGAGCATGAGCACGATAGTGGTGATGCCAGCTGTACCGGCAGCTCAACCCTGATGTGGCGACACAACTATCGCGCCGCCCAAGACAACAACATCAAGGTGGCTCTGGGCTGGGCAGACATCAACAATGTCGAGACCCTGAATGGCGGCGCCCCGGTGTCCCAGGACAATCTGGGCGCCCTGCCCGCTCAGCCAGATGTTCGCCGAGTAACCTGGCAATTTGGCAGCGCCGATGTGGGCAGCATTGCCTCTCCGTTACCGCAGACTGCGTTACTGCAGGTCCTGTTTATGGATGTTAGCGCGGACCCGTTCAGACTATTCGTCGGTCCTTTCAGTGGCACCAAGGATGTTGACGGCTTCCCCGCCTACCTGAAAAGCTTCCGCCCACTGATCTACGTACAGCCTTAAGCTGGCAGGCGGCCATAGTGCCGGTTAAGTGCCACAGAAGGTCTGGCAGACTTTTTCACCCGCCGGCGGTGGTCCAAGCCATGGATCATCAGCCGGGTGATCTTCATAGGGTGTAGCCAACACCCGCTTGAGTCGCTCAAAATCGCTGAAGTCGCCTGACTGTGTGGCCTTGTCGATGGCCTGCTGAACTCGGTGGTTGCGGGGAATCACTGCAGGATTGATCGAACGCATCCGCTGCGCCCGCTCTGAAGCATATTGAGTCTCAGCGGCCAACCTTGCCGCCCAGCGCTCGGCCCAACCAAGCCAGTCCCGCGGGGAGGCAAACAGCTGAGCCGGAGCTGCAGCCTGCAACGGATTCTCCACAGCATCACACAGGCTGCGAAACAGCAAAGTAAAATCCACCTCGCTGGCATCCATCGCCGCCAGCAAATCGTCCACCAGCTGCTTATCAGATGACTGCTCGGTATACAGGCCAAGTTTGGCACGCATATGCGCCAACCACGCCTGCTCATAGCGCGGCATCATCGAGCGAATCACCTCAGTAGCCATGGCCAGCGCATTATCCTGCTGATCATCCAGTAACGGCACCAACGATTCGGCAAAGCGTGCCATATTCCACTGACAGATAGCAGGCTGCATCTGGTAGGCATAGCGACCACGCCTGTCGATGGAACTGAACACGGTCTGCGGGTGATAGGCATCCATAAAGGCGCAGGGACCATAATCAACGGTTTCACCGCTGACCAGCACGTTATCGGTATTCATCACCCCGTGAATAAAACCAATGCTCATCCACTGTGCAATCAAAGCCACCTGATTGTCTGTCACTGCATTCAACAAACCCAGATACGGATTGTCGCTGTCCCGTGCTGCGGGGTAGTGACGGTCTATCACGTAATCCGCAAGTCGGCGCAGATTTTCCATATCTCCCCGAGCTGCAAAAAATTCAAAAGTGCCGACACGGATATGGCTGGCAGCGACCCTGGTCAGAATGGCACCGGGCAGGGCCTCATCGCGGTACACGTTTTCACCGCTGACCACTGCCGCCAGTGCGCGAGTGGTCGGCACACCCAGAGCATGCATAGCCTCACTAATAAGATACTCACGTATCACCGGGCCGAGGGGAGAACGGCCATCGCCGCCCCTTGAATAGGGCGTCCGCCCCGCTCCCTTGAGCTGGACATCACGTCGCCGGCCGTGAATATCGACGATCTCGCCCAACAGGATTGCCCGGCCATCACCCAGCTGTGGATTAAAACCACCGAACTGATGACCGGCATAAACCGTGGCCACTGGCTGCGAACCAGTGAGCAGCTGATTACCGGAAAAAATCCGGGCCAGAGCACCTGCATCCAGGCCGTGCAAATCCAGCCCAAGCTCCGTTGCCAGAGAAGTGTTCAGGGAAATTAACTCAGGCGCCGCAACCGCTGTGGGAGAACATGACCGGCAGAACGCCTCGGGCAAATTGGCATAGCTATTATCAAACTTGAATGATGTCATCGGCATCTCTCACAAATCAGCCATCATTCTAGCTGGTTACGGCGCGACACAGGAGTGAACGCAAGGGCGCAGGATATCAGCGGGCCAAATTACGCAGCACATGGACCAGTTTCCATATCTGCTGATCGTCCAGTTGCGGATGAGGTGGCATTGAAGTTTCCGGCGAGCCGTGGCGGATAATCCAGAAAAGCTGGCCGTCCGGAACACCGTTAATGGTTTGTGCGCAGGTAAAATCCCTCGGCGGTGGGTTAAAACTGGCTGCCAGTGGACCCTGGCCATCCCCCTTGCTGCCATGACAAACCGCACAGCCCGGACCGACGCCCTTCACCTTCCCCAGATAAAGTCGCTTGCCTGCGCCCAGCACTGAGCGGCTGGCGTTCAGTGGATTTTCCTTGATCAGATACTCTGCCGGCGCCTGTTCAGTAAATCGGGGCTGAGGACACTGTTTTTCCTCAGCCCCGGCAGGCACTCCCACAACCAGAAAACAAAATCCCAGCAGTATGCGGAGCTGCTTATCCAGCATTGCCATCTCCTGTCTTCGCACAAAATCAGCGTTCAGGATAGCGGCAAAAGGTTGTTGCCAATTGATATCAGTCAATGGCACAAAAAATCGACCTGTCGACCATTTGCCCATGGCTTGATAATCAGACGGTGTGTGCCTTGGCCGCCTGCTCGAACTGCTTCGCGGAAAGCTGCCACTCTTCGCCTTTGTAATAGGCTTCCACACGCGGATTCATTACCCGGAACCACAGTGGCGGCACCAGTGCCAGCAGATACATACCGGCATAACCAGTGGGCAGCTGCGGTGATTCATCATAGTGACGCAGAACCTGATAACGGCGATTAGGAAAGGCATGATGATCCGAGTGACGCTGCAGATGGAACAGGCCCATATTGGTCAACAGATAGTTACTGTTCCAGGAATGCGCTGGAGTTGTGCGCTCGTACTTGCCGTTTTCCAACTTGCGTCGATGCAGGCCGTAGTGCTCCACATAGTTGATAATTTCCAGCGTAGTAAAGCTCATCCAGCTGACGCCAAGATAGAACACCAATCCCAACCAGCCAAAGGCGGTGGCAAATGCCACCATCATCAGCAAGCTGACCGCATGCCACCAGATCAACTCATTGCGCCAATGCAACGCAGGCAGACCTTTGCGGCGCAGGCGCTCTGCCTCCAGCTTCCAGGCATTAAGGAAATTATGCTTATAGGCGTGCGGCAAGAATGCATAAAGACTCTGACCGTAACGGGAGGATGATGCATCTTCCGGGGTAGATACGGTTACGTGGTGGCCGCGCACATGCTCCACCTTGAAGCCCGGATAGCAGACCGACGCATAGAGCAGTCCACCGCCCCAGTTCTCGATGCGATTACGCTTGTGGATCAGCTCATGGCCAACGTTAATGGCCAAAATTGCGCTGACGATGCCGCATGAAAGAATCCAGCCAATCTGGCCGAGCAGGGAAAACTGCTGCTGAGCCTCAACAAATACCCAAGCCCCGAAAGCCAGCACAACGAACTGGGTCGGCACGACCAGCACCGTCAGTACAGAGTACCACCACTGCGTGGACATCTTTTCGACCTGCTCATCGGTCGGATTGGCGGGATCCTGACCAACCAGATGATCGACAATCGGCAACACGGCAAAGATCAGGAACAGGGGCCACCAGGCATACAGGTTGTATTGACCGCTCTCCTGCATGTTCTGCCAGGCGTTGTAGGGTAGCCAGGCCACCACATACACCATCAGATACAACACAGACTTCAGGGCAATCATCACGCTGGGAGGTAAACGGGAGAACATCATCAGACTCCAGGTTTATGACATTGAAACAACTGTGCCCCGAGCAGCGCTGGCGCGCAGGTCAGAGACCGCCAGCAATCTGTCATTTTCAGACAGCCTGATTTGCGTTAGCGTATCACCATGACACCTACTGAAGCGCTCACCGCCAGCCGCTACTTCGCCGGAGTCCAGCAAATGCTGGCCGAGCGCGGCGTGCCGGTCGGCTCCCTGCTGGAGGGAACCAGCATCAGCGAGGGCCTGCTCGGTGATGCCGGGGGCTTTATCGGACTGGAGGATCAGGACCGGTTTCTGGCCAACGCTATCCGCCTGGGTGCAAACCGCCAGCCAGGGCTGGCATTGGGGCGGCGCCTGAATATCAGCGCCCATGGCAGCGCCGGATATGCCGGTCTGACCGCTGCAAATGCCCGCAGCGCGTTACAGGTAGCAGTGCGCTTCTTCCCTCTGATTAGCCAGCTGGTACAGCTGTCGGTAACGGAAGATCAGGAGTTTGCCAGTGTCCAGGTCACCCCGCTGCCCGGTCTCAGTCAGCGCTGCGAAGACTTTATGATTCAGACCTTGTTTAGCAGCATCTCGCTAATGGCCGGTTTTCTGCTCGGCAATCAGGCGGCCAGCCTGCGGCTGGAAATGCCCGGAGAGCCCGACGATGCCATTCTGGCGGGGTTGGCAGAAGTCCGTGACGGCCTGCGCTTCGGTTGCTCCGGCTACCGCATCCGAATACCGCTGGCGATTCTCGACACCCCTTTTGCTCTGGCCGACGCCGCCGCTCACCATCAAGCAATCACGCGATGTGAGCAGGAACTATCCGCGCTGGAGGCCCGGCGCAGTATTTCTGCAAGACTTTATCAGCAACTGCTGCTCAGCGAAGAAGCCATACCATCGCTGGAACAACTGGCGGAGCAGATGCAGATGTCATCACGGACCTTGCATCGCCGTCTTGAAGCGGAGGGCCAACGCTTTCGTGATCTGGCCAATTCCGCACGCATGAGTAAAGCAGCCCAACTGCTTGATCAGGGGTGGTCGGTTACCGATATCGCCTATCAGCTTGGTTACGGTGACTCGGCCAACTTTACCCGTGCTTTTCGGCGACACTATCAGGTTCCGCCCAGTCGCTTCGCCGAAAGATCCAGCGAAGAAGGAAAAAACCCGATTGACGGAACCCCGCCACTTTGACAGGCTCCAACACCGCATGACCTGTTTCCCCGGAGTAAAAATGCTTTCCCGGAAGTTGCTGCTATCGACCCTGATTTATCCATCACTAATAGCTGTTTTTCCTGCCACCGCACAGGCAGAAAATCCGGCGGAATTCGCTACGTGCGTGGAACAACTAAAGTCCACTGCACTGCAACAGGGCATTAGCAATACCGTGGTAGAACGGGATCTTGCTGCAGTCAATTACGTTGAACGAGTGATTGAGCTGGATCGCCGCCAACCTGAGTTCAGTGAAAGCTTTGCCACCTACTTTGAAAGGCGAGTCACCGAAGACCGTATTGTCCGCGGACGTGAACTGCTTGCCGAGCACCGCAGCTTGCTAAACCGGGTAAGCAAGGAGTTTGGCGTACCTCCTCAATATCTGGTGGCATTCTGGGGGCTGGAAACCAACTTCGGCGGCTTCTTCGGCAAAATGCCCGTGCTTGACTCTCTGGCCACACTGGCCTGCGACCAACGGCGCAGTGAGTACTTTACTGGCGAGCTGATCAACGCACTGAAGATTATCGATGAAGGATCAATCACAGCCTCAAGGATGCAAGGTTCCTGGGCCGGTGCCATGGGTCATACCCAATTTATGCCATCGGTCTTTCTACGCTACGCCATTGACTACGACGGCGATGACAAACGCGACTTGTGGGGCAGCCTGCCTGACGCACTGGCGTCCGCCGCTAACTTTCTTCGCGGCATCGGCTGGCGTAAAGAAGAACGCTGGGGTCGAGAGGTCAAATTACCAAACGGCTTCGCCTTCGAGAACGCGGGGCTGGGCCAAACCCTGAGCCTGAGCCAGTGGAGCAAGCTGGGCGTTCGTCAGGCCAATGGCAGCGCACTGCCCAGAGTCGACATGAAAGCGTCGCTGCTGGTGCCCTCCGGACATCAGGGGCCAGCCTTCCTGGTATATGAAAACTTTCATGTCATCATGCGCTGGAACCGGGCCGAGGCCTATGCTCTGGCGGTTGGCCACCTGGCGGACCGCATTAATGGTGCCGGCAAACTCTCCCGTGAACCTGTTCAGTCGCCACGGTTAAACCGTGATCAGGTAATGCAACTGCAGCAGGCACTTAATGAGCAGGGTTTTGCAGCAGGCAATGCAGATGGCGTGCTGGGTCCAGGGACTCGCGCAGCCATCAGTCGCTACCAGAAATCGAACGGGCAGATTGCCGATGGCTTCCCGGGCAAGGAACTATTGGAACAGTTTGGTGTGGTCACTGAATAGCTGTGATAGCCTCAGAGCATGCATAGCTCCTCAGTAACAAACACCCGCACCTTCTGCATGGTGGCACTTTACCTGTTGCTGAGCGGCCTGTTGCTCAGCAGCGCGGGGCATGCCCGCGAACTGTTGATTGCCACATCTTCCTCCATTCCGCCTTACGTTATTACCGATCAGCATCGCGGCATTGTTGTAGAAATCATTCAGCAAGCTCTGGAGCCATCGGGCTATCAGGTAGAGTTTGTCTACGCACCAAACCGTCGTGTGCAGCGCATGATTGAGGAAAGGCAGGTTGACGGTGTCTATAACCTGGCTGCCAACACTTTGCCGAATGTTCATTACAGCCACCGCATCATCGACTACCAAAACGTGGCTATTTCTCTAAAGAAGTCCCAGCTCACCTTGAACAGCCTCACCGACCTGACGGATCTTCGAGTAGTGGTTTTCCAGAACTCAGAGAAATTTCTTGGTACAGAGTTCAAGAATCTAATAAGAGATGGCCATGTTTTTCCGGAAGTGAGCAATCAACGCTCACAGGTTTTAATGCTGTTCCGGGAACGCGCTGAAGTTATCATTATGGAGAGGCGGATCTTCGAATATTTTCACCGTCAACTTTCCAGCACCGGGGAGATTGGTGGTGACTATGTGATTCACCCCATATTTAACCCGGCTCCTCGCTATGCCGCTTTTCTGGATGCGACAGTGCGCGATCAGTTTAACGCTGGCCTGGCACAGCTAGAGGCCGATGGCTCACTGGATGAAATCATGAATCGTTATCTGGGCAGCGCCCCCGTCAGCGAACCTTAAAAAGCCAGCGCATCACACAGACCACGCCTATCCCCCAGGCACCATTCACGATCAGCCCACCGACGACTGTTGTCAGTCCAACGGCCAAACCCTTCAAGGGAAATACCACCAGCATTGCCACTGCCGTGGGGCCCACGGCTCCAGCAACAAGTGCAGACAGCCACAGCATGGCTCCATGCCAGCGACGAATCAGCCACCACACTGGGACTCCCCAAAGACCGCCAAAAAAAGCCAGCGAGATCACCTGGGGCACCCCTAAAGGCGGGACTGCTGACATATTCCACGGGGCATTTGGTATCGCACCCATTAGCCAAAACAAGCCGACAACGCCTTGATGAAAAACAATAGTCGCGATGAATCCTGCAATGAACGCTTTTAGCCACAACATAAAACGAACTCCGTTAAAAATACCTTTCGGCGAATTTACAACCATTCTGATGGTGCAAAACGAGCACTGAACCAGGCCAGCAAGCGACGCCATGGGGTGCCGCTCTCGAACCGTTGGATCGCAGGCCCGGAAGGCCCAGTAAAGTGCCAACGTACCTGCCCATCATCCAGCTTCAGTTGATAACTGATCTGCGGATCCATGGCCTGATCCGCCAGCGTGAGCAACTGCTCAGCGAGCGCCGGACTTTCCAGTAACACGCCGATCTCCGTATTCCAGAATGCTGAGCGAGGGTCCATATTGAAGCTGCCCAAAAAGGCACTATGGCGATCAAATATCATCGCTTTAGTGTGCAGGCTCACGCTACCCCGCAAGGGGTGACGCCAGCGACCTTTCTGATCCGGGTGAGCGCGCATTTCATGCAACTCAACACCAGCCTGCAAAAGCCGCTGACGAAATGCCACGTAGCCACCGTGCACCAATGGCAGGTCAGTGGCGGCTAATGAATTAGTCAGAACCCTCACTCGCACACCTCGCGCAGCAAGCTCACCAAGCAGCTCAATACCGAGCTCTCCCGGGACAAAGTAGGCGCTGACCAAAGTCAGCTCCTTACGGACTGCACGAACCCGGTCAATCAGTGGACTGAATACCAACTCTTCCACAGGGGGAGGCTCTGGCGTACCAATCTTTTCCGGACTGTCCACCAATAGTCTGCTTGTTGCCGGCAACATCCCGTCAAGCAGGCGAGCACCACTGCCATCACGCTGCCATTGGCGCAGAGAGGAAACATAGTCCTCGCGCTCACGCATTGCGCTCATCATGCGGTCCACCACCCGCAGACGCCAAAGCCGGTGTTCCTCAACGCTGGGGTTGAAAAGGCGCAGTTTTGCCACAGGCAGTACAAAGGGACTATTCCAGTACCGATCGAAACTGTCCCTCATTTCCTTAACCAGCGGGCCACGACAGAGCAGGTCCAGATCGCTGAAGTTCATCTGACTGGAAGCGCCATAGTACTCATCACCGAGGTTACGCCCCCCGGTAATAGCCACATCTCCATCAACAATCCATAGCTTGTTATGCATTCGCCGATGCATACGTTGTATTCGTGCCATGAAGGCCAGAAAACGGGTAATTGCCAGACGGCGACCGGATTCAATCGGGTTGAATAAACGAACTTCGATATTGTCATTGCAGGAAAGTGCGGCAATACGCGCGTCATGTCCGTAGCTGGTCATATCATCCAGCAGCAGCCTGACCTTGACCCCTCTATCTGCTGCATCCAGCAGGCGCTGGATCAGCATTCGGGTAGTCAGACCGTCATGCAGGATGTAGTACTGAATATCCAGTGTATGGCGGGCAGTATCCGCCAGATGCGCTCGCATACCGAGCGCATCCATACTGCCTTCCAGCAGTCGAAAGCGATTCTCTGGCTGCCCTGCTTCCGTCATCTATTGGCCTCTATATGCCTGCCAGTGGATTGTGCCCCATGCTATGCTGCGCGGCCATTACTGTCCTGCCGCCGAGCTATTACTGTGCCGTTGTCCAAGGCTAGTCAATCTGATCTATTGCTGGTGCTGGTCACCGTATTGTCTGCACTCAGCTGGATTTTTTCCCGTGAGGCCGTGCAGTTGATGCCACCACTGCTGTTTATGTGCCTGCGCTTCATGCTTGCTGGCACCCTGCTGGCAATTCTGGCTCGACGTCAACTTATGGAGATCAGTGGCGAGCAGACCTGGCGAGCAATCCGGGTCGGACTGGTGTTTGGTTTTGCCATGTGCTTTTGGGTGCTCGGCCTGACCCACGCCAGCCATGTCGGTGAAGGTGCATTTCTGACTATTCTCGGGGTGCTGATGGTGCCGCTTATTGGCCGTTTTCTGTTTGCCGAAACGCCACCAATAAGCACCTGGCTGGCCATTCCGGTGGCCTTGGTCGGTCTCGCGTTACTGGCTTTGAAAGATGGCTTTCGCCCTGAGATCGGCCAGATTTTCTTTTTCACCTCGGCTTTCGGCTTTGCCTTCTACTACGCCCTCAACACCCGGGCAGCCAACACCAGCTCGGCAACCAACAAAAGCGGCGAGGTACGCCAGCGTCAGGGTGTGCCGCCATTGGCACTGACCACACTTATGGTTCTGACCGTATCCATGGTCACCGGGCTGGCATCACTAGTGCTGGAGCCCTGGCAACCCACCTTTAACAATTTTGCACCGATGCTATATGTCTGGATTGCGGCCAGTGCCATTATCGGCACATCAGCCCGTTTCTTTTTCCAAACCTGGGCTCAGAGTTTGTCCACTACCAGTCACGGCGTAGTGATCATGATTGTCGAACCAGTCTGGGTTGCACTACTGGCAGCACTCTGGTTTGGTGAAACCATGGCACCCATGCAGCTAGCCGGATGCCTGTTGATTTTTACCGCGCTGCTGGTGAATCGCTGGGGCGCAGTAAGAAAGGTACTGAAAAGCATTCTCTAAATCAGGACAGCGCTTCTGCCCTCTCCTTTCTAGCCTGCAGCACTTGGCCCGAATTATCTGCTGCTCGCCAGCCGCATAGCTCCTGCTCAATCAACGCCTGCAATGCTTGAATATGCGATGGCAGAGCATTTAATGCCGGGATGTAGTGAAACTTTTCTCCTCCCGCTGCCATGAAGTATTCACGGTTTTCGATATCAACTTCCTCAATGGTTTCCAGGCAATCCGAAGAAAAGCCCGGGCAGACCACCTGCACATGTTTGACACCCTGACCGGGCAGGGACTTCAGAGTTTCATCGGTATAGGGCTTCAACCACTCCTCACGTCCAAAGCGGGACTGGAAGGTTGTGATGTATTGATCCTTGCTCAAACCCAATCGTTCGGCCAGCAGTCGCGATGTCTTGTGGCATTCGCAATGGTAGGGATCACCATTGTCTAGATAGCGCTGCGGTACACCATGGTAAGAGAGCACTAATTTATCTGGCTGGCCATGTTGCGCCCAGTGTGACTCGACCTGGCTGGCCAACGCCTCAATGTAGGGCGAAAAGTCGTGGTAGTGGCTGATAAAGCGCAGATCCGGCAACCAACGGCGTTGGCTAAAATCCGCTGCCAGCGCATCAAAGGTTGATGCCGTGGTCGCTGCGGAGTACTGCGGATAAAGCGGTAATACCAGCAGTTGACGTACACCCTGTTGCTGCATGGACTCAAGCACACTGGTAATAGACGGATTGCCATAGCGCATGGCGCATTCCACTATCAGGTCGTCACCCCACTTCGGCTTCAGCGCTGCGCGCAACGCATCGCGCTGGGCCACAGTGTGCAACATCAGTGGCGAGCCGGCGTCAGTCCAGACACTTTGATAGGCATGGGCAGAACGGCGCGGGCGAACACGCAAAATGATGCCATGGAGAATCAGCATCCACAGTAGCCGTGGCACTTCCACCACCCGCGGATCAGACAGAAACTCAGCCAGATATCGACGCAGCGCCGGTGTGGTGGGTGCGTCCGGGGTACCAAGATTGGTGATCAACAGGCCGACACGGGACGGCTGGTCATGACGAAACTGGCTGGCACCGCGATACTTCATGGCATTCTCCCCTTAAAGAGCGGGAAGTATAGCGGATGCCGGTCAATACCGGGTCATGACCGTCAAGGGCCAGCACCCTGAAAGAAAAAGGGCGGCCGAAGCCGCCCCCAACTGTCTAACCGCTACTGATACTACTTGGTAGCGCTGCGAGCATTGTTAGCACTGATAAACAGCATATCCATAAAGCCGTCCATGTACTTGCGGCTGACCTGCGCAAATTGGGCAGGCTCAACAACAACCTCGTAACGGGTGATACTGGTGGAGGTGCTGGATACGCCTCCCATTGCAGACAGCATGGCCAGGCCTTTGGTCAGACCAGAAGCAACCTTGTCACTGGTCTTGGTCGCCTCACGCACCTGCTTGTAGAACGGCTCCTCGGCCAGCACCGGAATCTTGGTGAAGAACACCGGGGTGGCATTGTTTTTCATCATGCAATCGGTGCGACCACCCAGTGCCTTCCAACACTTCAGCTCGCTGACCGGCTGAATCTTGATATCACCACTGACAGCAAGCTGCACCTTGGCATCTACTCTGGCAGTGTCCTTATCACTGAGTTGGAAAGCTTTGCTGTGGCCATCGGACTGAATCTGGGCGAAATCCACCAGCATGTTGATCTGCACGGAATCCACGCCCAGCTCGTTCATCGCGCGGGTTTCCAGCATCAGCGCTGAGTTGCCGCCAGCCTGCTTGAAAGCCTGACCGAGGCCAGACACGGTGCCGATATAGCGAGGATCAAAAATGGAGCTGCCGGAGGCGGAAAAGACTTTATAGGTGCTTTGCCCGACCTTGAATTCATAGGGGCTCTTGCGGCCAGCTTCGAGCAATTTCTGGTAGCTTTCGCTTTTAGCCAACTCCGAACGGGGCATTACCTCCAGACCAGAAGCAGCCATACGCTTCTCAGCATCCTGACAGATATCATCGGTCATTTTCTGCATGGCCGGCTCATCCAGACCAGTCATGCTGTAAACCACAATCACTTTCTCGTCCACACGACGGGTATCATTAGTCGCCCTGTCACCGAACATGCCAGCACCTGTAGACGCGCTGCCACTGGATTTATCTGCAAACATTACGTTGCAGCCGGTCAGAGCCACCTTCTTGACCTTCTGCATGTTCTTGGCCGGCTTATTACTGCCAACAAAAGTTGCCGCCTGATTGGCCGCGGCATCTGCGGGGTTATAGGTCGGCGGCGGTGGTGGTGCAGTAACACAACCTGCCAAAAAAGCAGCAGCAGACAGTGAAGCGGCGAGTAATGATGGTTTCATCCTGACGTGCATTATGAACATCTCCGTAAAGAAAGGGTGTTGGCGATACGCAGTGATCCGCCGTTGAACCCTACCTTTAGCGTAGTTCAGTGGACACTCCCCGAAACAGGGGGATTGTCCCGCCAGGCCTTTGGTGTCTTGCCGGTCCAGCGGCGAAAGGCCCGAGAGAAATTAGACACATCCTGATAGCCCAACTCGAATGCCACCTCGCTGATATGAACATCTGGATGGCGTAATGACTGACACGCACGCCGGCATAGTTCGGCATCCAGCAGCCAGCGCCACTGACTACCCTCTTCCTGCAAGCGTCGCTTCATGGTCCGGCTGGACATGTGCAGCTGACGTGCCATAGTTTCCAGATCTGGCAAAGCTGTGGCATCCGGACAGGCCGCCAACAAACTGCTAATACGATCGCTAAGCCGATTAACTTCTCGGAACAGTTGCCGAAACTCCTGCTCGCACTGCTCCCTCGCCACCGCAGCCACCGCCGGATCGGCCAGCTGTGGCGCCGCTTCAAACACCTGCAGTGGCAAGATTAGCTCATGATCCTGCGCCCGATAGTGAATCGGTACGGGCAAGGCGATTCGGCCTCGCTGATACCATGCGGGCGGCTCTCCCGGCATGCTGATCATACCCCCCTTTAACGATCCGCCGAGTAACTGCTCGGCCATATGCGCCAGCCCCAACAGCATAATTTCCATAACAAAGTCATTCAGATCAGCAAGGTCATCACGAGCCTCGAAGCGGATACGCACACGGTCGCCATCGATACGGTGGCTCATGGCCAGAAATGGTGCCCGCAGGACCAGGTAGCGCCCGGCCGCATCGACCGCCGCACCAATGGTAGGGCTGGAAAGCGCCATCATGCCCAGCGGGCCATGCAGCGTGACCTTCAAAGCCGCCGCATAGGCAGGCCCCAGCCCCTGATCACCGCACCGAGCAATAGCGTAGCGGGCAGCACTATGGGCAAATAACACCGGGATGCGACTTTCCGGTGATAACAGGCCAGAGCGTGAGATGTTCAGCTCCGCCAACATGCGACTGTCATCATGACCAAACCTTCGCAGGACATCGCAAAGCAGCAGCATGTAGATTCCCGGCACCCCTACCTGAGGCAGACCGGTGCTTTTATTGTGGCCCATACTCACCAATTGCTGGCCCTCCTCGACGAGACGATGACAGCCACGACTGTCAGACTCCCCAAGCATAGACCAAGCAGGCGCTTGGTCGGCACCCCCAGTGCCCTGACCAACCGGCGCCGCAGTCAACCGAGGAATGCAGCATGGTTCTTAATACGCGCAAGAAGACCGCCAGCAAGCCAGTTCATGTGCAGATCACTCCTCAGCGTCAGGACTTTGGCTTCGCCGATGTGCCCCGCTATTGGTTTGATAATGACCCGGTACTCAGCCACTTTCTCAACGCGCTGTCGCTAACCTTCCCGGATGGCGAGCGCATGTTCGTGGATTCCGTACGCGAGTTCCGAGACACTGTGACCGACAAGGCTCGTCAGCAAGAAATATCCGGGTTCATCGGTCAGGAGGCCATGCACTCGCTGGAGCATGACAGCTTCAACAGAATGCTCGCCACTCAGGGCTACAAAGAAGAAGCCGAAGGCGGCCAAGCGTTGGCCCAGAAATTTATCGCCATTGGCCGCAAGCGACTGTCGAAATTGCAGCAATTGGCGGCTACTGCTGGTCTGGAACACATCACAGCCATTTTGGCCCATCGTCTGCTGAGTGATCCCGCGCTGCTCGAGAAAATCGATCCAAGTGTGCGTGACCTGTGGGCCTGGCATGCAATCGAAGAAACTGAACATAAAGGCGTGGCCTACGACCTCTATCAGGATGTATCCGGTGACTACGCCACGCGCGTGCGCATTTTCCTCAGCGCCAGCTTTGCTTTAGCCAGCTACACCACCACCTACACAGCTGCCTTTCTGAAACATGACAAAATGCATCGCAGACCACTAAAGGTGGCCAAAGGGCTGTGGAAATTATTCGGCATCAACGGCTTGCTGCTACCCGTCATACCTGAATATCTGCAGTATCTGCGCCCGGACTTCCACCCCTGGCAACATGACAACAGTGCATTAATAAATGAATGGCGGCAGATATTGGATCAACCCGCTGCCGCTTGAAAAAAGCAATAAAAAAGGGCGCCAATAGGCGCCCTTTCTATTTCCAGCAATGCTTAACAACAAGCGCGCAGCTTTTTCTTCATGCTGCTGCGAATGTCATTCAGCTCAAATCGGGATTTTTCCGACATCATATGCGGGTCAAGGCGGTGCAGATGCAACATCGGCGCCTGCTTCTTGAAGGCCCGCAAATCACCCTTGGTCAGAATGGGCAGAAACTCTTCACCACGGGCCTCAAACTCCTCCGCCGCCGCCTGCAATCCTGCGGCCAACGGCACGGCTTTACCTTTACCGTCAGCATCTTTCATATGCAGGTACAGGCCAGAACGACCAACCACGCCACCAGGGACGATGGTATAGCCCGTCGGCAGAATGGCCTTCTCCGCCACCTCGTACCAGGTTTCGGTAAATGCTTCAAGATCAGGCACAACTACCAAGTCCGGGACATCACCGGCCGGTACAATGACGTCGTAGCAGGCATATATCTGGCCGACTTTATTGGAGTAAATGCAAAGAGAGTCACGAAAGTGACGTACAAACTCAACCGCCCGGCGATGATCGTCGAACTCGCTCAAGCTCCAGATCAGACTCTCGTCTGACTGAAGGTCAATGGCGGCAGCGCTGATCATGGACATGGCCGACTTCCCTTTAACAATCTCATGGTGACATTATCTTAGCGTGATGCGGCTCACATTTCATGACTTGTATCAGGTAACCCCTGCCCGCAGCCCGAATAACACTTGTTTTTACAAATGACGGAGCAGTCACCGGGCTGGCGGCGCTACCAGCCCCAGCAACCGCCCTCCTATCAGCGGCTGGCCGGTCGCTGTTGGCCCTTGCAGAGAGTACAATGCGCCACTCAGCAGTTTCCGGATACCCCATGTCTGCCCTGTCTATTCCCCGTCCCCGCACCAGCCTGTTCGGCTATTCACGTTACTGGGCTGAGTGCTTTGGTACCGCACCGTTCCTGCCCATGTCCCGGGCGGAAATGGACCAACTTGGCTGGGACTCCTGCGACATTATTATTGTCACTGGCGACGCCTATGTTGACCACCCTTCTTTCGGCATGGCTATCATCGGCCGCCTGCTAGAGGCTCAGGGCTTCCGGGTGGGCATCATTGCCCAGCCAGACTGGACTTCAAAAGAGGCCTTTATGGCACTGGGCCAGCCGAACCTGTTCTTCGGGGTGGCCGCCGGCAACATGGACTCCATGATCAACCGCTACACTGCGGACCGCAAACCTCGCTCTGATGATGCCTACACCGCCGGAGGGGAGGCCGGAAAACGGCCGGACCGCAGTTCACTGGTCTACTCCCAGCGCTGTAAAGAAGCCTGGCCAGAGGTGCCGGTTGTTCTTGGCGGCATCGAGGCCTCGCTGCGCCGCATTGCCCACTACGATTACTGGCAGGATAAGGTACGGCGCTCGATCCTGCTGGATGCCACCGCTGACCTGCTGCTTTATGGCAATGCCGAGCGAGCCATCGTCGAGGTGGCTCACCGCCTGGCCAGGGGCGAGTCAGTGGACTCTATTACTGATATCCGCGGCAGCGCCTTTATTCGCCGCGATACTCCAGAGGATTACTGGGAAATTGACTCCACTCGGATTGACCGTCCTGGCCGGGTCGACAGGATTATCAATCCCTACGTTAACACTCAGGAACTGGACGAGTGCGAAGTCGAGCGACGTAACAACCCCATGCTTGGCGTTGACATTAATGACGCAGGTGAGCAGGTAGTGCAGATCCTGCCGCACCCAAAACTAAAGCGGGATCACACCGTGATCCGGCTGCCATCATTTGAAAAAGTACGCAACGACCCGGTGCTCTATGCCCATGCCAGTCGGGTGCTACACCTGGAAACAAACCCGGGCAATGCCCGCGCGCTAGTTCAGCGCCATGCGGAAATTGATGTCTGGCTGAATCCACCTCCGATTCCACTGACCACGGAAGAAATGGATTACGTCTTCGACCTGCCCTATGCGCGCTCACCACACCCGATCTACGGCGATGCGAAAATCCCGGCATGGGAAATGATTCGTTTCTCAGTGAATATCATGCGTGGATGTTTCGGTGGCTGTACTTTTTGCTCAATCACCGAGCATGAGGGCCGCATCATACAGAACCGTTCGGAAGAATCTGTATTGCGAGAGATCGAACAAATCCGTGACAAGGTCAAAGGCTTTACCGGGATAATTTCTGACCTTGGTGGCCCCACCGCCAATATGTATCGGATTGCCTGCAAGAGCCCGGAAATCGAAGCTGCCTGCCGCAAGCCAAGCTGCGTCTATCCCGGCATCTGCGAAAACCTCAACACCGATCACTCGCATCTGACCCAGCTGTATCGCAACGCACGTAACATCAAAGGTGTGAAAAAAATTCTGATTGCTTCCGGGCTGCGTTATGACCTGGCGGTAAAAGATCCCGAGTATGTCCGTGAGCTGGTCACCCATCATGTTGGCGGCTATCTGAAAATTGCTCCGGAGCATACCGAGCAGGGTCCATTGTCAAAAATGATGAAACCGGGCATCGGCTCCTACGATACGTTCCGGGAAATGTTCGAGCGCTTCAGCAAGGAAGCCGGCAAGGAACAGTATCTGATCCCCTACTTTATTGCTGCCCATCCAGGCACCAGCGATGAAGACATGATGAATCTTGCATTGTGGCTCAAGCGCTATGGCTTCCGCGCAGATCAAGTACAGGCTTTTTATCCGTCACCGATGGCCAGCGCTACAGCCATGTATTATTCGGGCAAGAATCCTCTGCGCCGAATAACCTACAAGAGTGACAACATAGAAACACCGAAAACCCCGGAACAGCGCAAACTGCACAAGGCCTTCTTGCGTTATCATGATCCAAGAAACTGGCCACTGCTGCGCGACGCATTAAAACGAATGGGTCGAGCGGATCTGATTGGTGATGGCAAACACCAGTTAATTCCCAAAACTCAACCCAGCGATGGCCGTGACTATCAAGCGCCGCGTCGCAAGAACTCAGCTGACGCTCATCAGCGCCGCACAACCGGCAAGAGTAGCGCTGCGAGCAAAGGAAAAATTCTGACACAGCACACAGGCCTGCCGCCTCGTGAACAAACTTCTGGCAAAGCCAGACCTGCTCGCCCCACCGGGCGCTCAGCGTCTCCTTCTGCAGTTCGCAGCCCTAAAAAAAGAACGCCCCGATAACCGGGGCGTTCTTTTTCTATTTAGTCTTATTCGGCAACGTTGTTCTGATACTGTCGCAACGCACGGAGGAACTCCGCTGAACGGAAGTGATGCTGGTCCGCCATGCTTTTATACAAGCCATCAAGCATGGCTGGATCTGCTTCCTGCTTCTCTGCCAGTAAGGCCAGCACCATCAGCACCTGCTCAGCTGTCATGTAGTCATTGAAAGTAGCCCTCAAGGCATCCTCACTAATGCGCTTGAATAACACTGTCGGCTGCGGCCGCAACTGCGGCTGTTCTGTCAGACGCGAAGAAAAATCATCCAACTGAACAAGCAGCTTGCCACTGGCTTTCTTAACCGCCGCGCTGCCCTGCTGGCTGGCGTCGTGCAAGCTGGCAATGCCCTGACGCCACTGCCTTGCAGCGGCTGGATCCGAAGCATCCAGCAACCAGCCAACCATCAGCAGGGAACTGTCATTTAATCGCACTGCCCCAGGAGGCAGCTTGCCCGCTGCCCGTGGCTGCCACTTTTCGGAGTCCATCGGCGCATGGCAGGAATGACAGTCAAAAAATGCCAACTCCGGCCACATCGGTGTCGCCATAAACCGCTTACTGCCCAGACCCTGCAGAAGATTACGAGCACTGCGCAGCTGCCCTGCCGTCCACAACTCCAGTGATTCAGGAGAATGTTTTCTTTCCTTATAAGCCTCGTCATCGCGGTAGTGCGATGGCCACAGACGGCTGTATGTCGCCAGCTCAAACTGTAGTCGTGGGTGACCCGCGCCCATAATGTCATGGTCCGCCATCCGTTCACTGTCGCCAACATGGCAACTGGCACACAGCTCTGCACGAACATCCGCATCCTGCAACAAGGTCAGGCCTCGTTGCAGATTGTCTTCATGGGTCACACCCCGCTCAGTGTGCGACGACAGCCAGCGCTCGGAACCACCATGACAGGACTCACAGCCGACACCATCACTTAACTGGAAACGAGGTCCACGCTCCGCTTGCGGAACATAATCGCTGTGGCAGACAAGACATGCCTTGGCTTCATGAGCTGGACCGACACCAAGATTCTTCGCAATCCTTTGCGATTGCTCGTTGAGCAGGGTTTTATAGGCTCCCGCATGGGGGTCACGCTGCCCCCAGATCACATATTCACTGTGCAGAATATTGGCTTCGCTGCGCTCCGAACTGCTTCCATGGCACACGGACGAAGCGCAGGTGGCCACGCCCATATGTTTATCTGCAGCCCATAGGGCACCACTCAATGCCAGCAAACCAATCAGCCATACTCTGTTCATTGCTTGCCTCCCTTCGCCGCAGATGGGCCGTCGGTAATGGCATCACTGACAAACCACGGCTTATTATCTTTATCCAGAAATAGCCTGCGCATTTCCTCAAGATTGAAAGGCCGCGAGCCATGGCGGCCAAAAACGGCAACCTGCCCCCCGGTTTCATCCACACCGCGATCCCGCTCCAGACCACGGGACAACGACAGCGCCGGAAAGCGAGTGTCAGCACGAGCAATCAACTGCGGTACCGGTGACGGGTTAAATCCATAGAAATTGGGCTGACTGGAAGGTGATGTCAGCTGCAACACCTTGAGGCCACCGACGCCATCCGCCACATAGGCAAAGGCAGAAGCGTTAGTGCTGGCAACAATCACATCGTGACTGTCTTCTAGCGCACCGCCGGCGGTAAAGCGCTGGAACAGCTGAAGCTTTTCCGGGTTTTCCATATCAACGATCACCAACCCGTCCTTACCTGCAGCAACGTAGGCATAACCACGAGCCAAATGCAGGCCACGGGCGTCGTCCAGAGCAATAGTGTTACCTGCAATCAGTCTGGCCTGTTCTGGCAGAGTGATATCGATCGCGCTGACTCCCGCGCCATGGGTCACGATCAAGTAGCGGAACTGCAAAGCACTGGCACGAACATCATCAAGGACAATCGTGGTCACCAATTGCGGCTCCAGCGGATTATCCAGATTGACGATCACCAGCCCTTTGGGCGTGGCGACATAGGCGTAGTAACCACCCAGAATGACATGACGGGCTTCATCAAGGACGCCACCCTCATTCCAGGTCACCGCCCGCTCCAGTGAATTATTGCGGAACTCTCCATCTGCAAAGGTAGTGATGTCAGTAAGGATCAAACCTTCCTTGGCATCCGTAATCACTGCATAGGAGTAGATCGGGTGAATGGGCTGCTCAAGATTTTCGATACGCATCAGGTCGCCAACATTACGTTGCGGCGCCACCGGCTGGGTAGTCGCCAACGCCATGCAGGTGGCATTAGAACTGGGCACCCTGGCATTGTGACCAAGTGGACTGAATGGCGCGGTAATAACTCGCTGGGACACACCTTTGTTGTCGATGCCGGCAATGTCATAGACACGGAAACCGTTCTTCCCTTCTGCCACATACAGATACTCGCCACGCATTTGCACGCAACCGGCACGATCACCGGACTGGGAGTACTGCTCCGGCAACTCAAGACCGCGCTTCAGATGCTCCTGATACCAGTCCGGATAAGCGTAGCGGTGCAGATAGGAGCCATACACAGCCTGCGGCTCATCCCACTCAGTGACGGCAACCGCCTGTACGCCACCCTCCCCGCCAAGCCATGCGAAACGGCCAACAAAGTTGATGTAGTTGGTCCCCAGCATCAACAATTGAGCCATGATGGCGTTGTTATCGTTTTCCTGCGAAAGGTGACAGTCCGTGCAGGTTTTCGTCTCGGTGCGACGCTCGGTATGCGGGTAATGAGGATTAAACGCCTGCGAGCTAAAGCCACTGGCGGCAACCGGCGGCTGCTGAATATAAATACGCTCCCGATTGGCATTGGTAGAGCTTAACACCAGTGCAGAAGTGGATCGGGTCGGTGCTATGCGCTCATCATGTACGGGCCCGCGCTTGCCAAGCATAAACATCTCATCGCGGGCCACCTGCGGGTTATAGGTAGCATAATTTCGCGTCTCACCGCCTTCGTAGTGATGTCGCTCTGTTTTCCAGTTGGCCTCAATGGGCAGATGGCAGCCACCGCAGGACGTGGTCCACGATGTATGACAGGTATAGCACTCAAACTCATCGTCCTTGTGGGCTCGCCCATCGGCCTTCACCGACAGCCCCCACTCCAGCGAATTGGTGTCACTGCTCATCAACTTGGCCCGCGCTGCCTTGGCGTTGTAGTGGCCACTTTTCGGGTCAACGCTGTCTTTAACCAGGCTCATCTTCCATTCCAGCCCCGGAGTCACCAGAGACCGCTGAATCAACTCACCATTGATCCACTCAAAGCGCTTTTGACCATCCGGGTTACGCAGCAGCGACAGGTCCTGACCACCAGAAGGCGCGGCGGCACCACTGGTGCGCAAGGACGGGTAATTATCGGCGGTACCATGGCAGTCCTTGCAGCCAATCTCCACCGCATGGCCCACTTCGCCATATAGGTGACCATTTCCATGACTGTCCTGACTGAAGTGGCAGTCAACACAGTGCATACCGACATCCACATGGATGGAGGAAAGGTGCACCGCCTTTTTGAATTTCTCCGGATCATCAGAGGACACCTGACCACCCTCTGCATCAAGCAGATTGCCTTCTCGGTCGCGTTTGAATACTGCGCGGAAGTTCCAACCGTGGCCGTGGTAGTCCGCAAACTGGGTGTCCTTTAACTGCGGGTTCAGCTCCCAGACGGAGGAAAGGAAATCCAGATCACGCCACTTGCCACGAGCCACCGCCCCTTCCGGGTTGCGATCGTAAACCCGGCGCATTTCCTCATCGCTGGGATAGTGCTGCTTCTCCGGCCACATAAAAGGCGCGTCGGCCTCATAGTCCCACATGGTGTAACCAAGGTAGGTATTCATAAACATGTTCGGCTGGTGCATATGACACACCATGCACTGGCTGGTTGGAATTGCCCGGGTGAATTGATGAGTAATCGGATGGCCCGGTTCATCTTTGGGAATCAATGGATCCTTGCTGGCACTGGTGCCCCAATGACCATGCTTTGCATAATTACCGCTGTGGCGCGGATCACGGTCATTACCATAAACAACATGGCAGGAAGCACAGCCTGAACTGCGATAGTCCCCCGGCTGGTCATTGGTGCCCAGAAACCACATCAGCGGATCATTAAGCCGGGTTTTAGTGATATTGATTACCGGCACAGAAATGCGCCCCCCGGTACCGGGACCACGATTGGACTGCTTTACATCCGGTCGACCCGGCTCTTCCAGGCGCTGAATCTGGCCAAGAGAGTTGGGGATACCGACTTCTGGAAACAGGCTATTGATATTGCGGCCACCATCTTCAAATACCCGAAACACATCCCCCGGCTTGATAGTTTCCCAAGCTGGCAAGGGCAGCAGGGTCTTCAAAGTGCCGAAGCGGTGGGTCATATCTTCAGTCGGCATCATCAACGGTGTAATAGCAGCGGGCTGGCCATCGCGTGTATAGGCTTCACCAAGAATGTAGCGCTTGTACGGCAAGATGCCGTTGTTATACGAGGCGCCCCCCCAGAGCATCGCCCCGGTGGCCATGATGGAACGTTCAGCGGCAAGAATCTGCGGCATATGGCAGGCGCCGCAGGCTTCGCGCACCACACGGTAATCGGACGGATTAACGAAACGCAGGTACTCCGGTGCTTCCTTGTTCAGCAGCGCATAACTGCCCTTGGGATTGGCGCTGCTGGGCCAGTGCCATTTGGCGGCATAGTCCGGCATCACATGGGCCTGCTTCATTGCCTCAATATAGGCAGGGTCATCCCGCCCGGACTGGTCGGGCTTGAAGACCTTGGCATTACCGCCATGGCAGTCCGCACAGCCAAGCACCACCGCCGGATTGGCATGCATGGTTTTGCTATCAGATTCAATGTGACAGCTACCACAGCCAGCACTTTTCTCTTCCGCCTGCAGCAGTGTCTGGAAAGATGGAGCGGAGGGAGCAGTAACACGATTTTCGATCTTCTCTACCGGCGCCTCAGCAGCCTGCAACATGCCACACAGTAACCACATAAACAGTGCTGCCGGCAGTAATCTCTGTTGGTGCAGTCCCCGTCCCATATCGCCTCAGTAAGTCAGTATCAGGTTGCCAAGAACCGAGTAATTCGATTCTGTCTTGAATAGCTCATCAAAGCCGTTACCGGGCATCAAAGTTGCCACGGAAAGTCGCGCGACAATGTTCTGGATCGCCATGGGCCGCCAGATCAGCGCCGCGGAAAGATCCCAGCCGATCTCCCGGTCTATATTCTCCTGCTGACGCAGCACCTCAATCACTTCGGTGCGATCAAATGAAAGATGATTGGCATTGAAGCTGAGTCGTGTGGTGGGTGTCAGATCGAGGTCCGCGCCAACGCCAAGCAAACGCAGGCCTGGATTGGTAAAGTTTGATTGGCCGTGCTCCTTGGAGGAACGCAGGTTCGGCAACAATCCATTTCTGGTGGACAAGGTAACCCCGCCACCGGCAATAAATGGCACACCCTGACGAATCCAGAAACTGGTATCAGCTCCAGCAATAATCGGATTCTCAAACACCGCATCGAAGCCGGTTTCCAGATCATCAAACGGGTTACGATCACCGGAGGCATGCACTGCGGTGGCACGCAGGCGAATCCAGTTGATATCCAGGCCTGCCTCAAAGGCGGCAAAGGTTGCCCTTACCTCGGTGCGTTCATCGTTCATTACCCCAGGCTCATTGGTGCCTGCAGCGGCATAAAGCGATGCCGTCAGGTTCAGTCGACCAAGATGGCCATCCCCGTTATAGCCAAGGTAGGTGACATCGTAACTACGCGGCACCTCGCGACCGAGCGAGGCGGGCCGAGCAATAAAACCGTTATTGTCATAAAAGAAATCATCTTCCCGGTTACGGTTATGCAGCAGGGTCAACTGACTAATAAAGCCCTTCTTGAGAAAGTCCTGCCAATACAAATTGGCGACAAAAATATCGTCATTACGCAACTGCGCGCCGATATCATTCAAGCCGCTGTTGGTATCTTTTTCCAGGCGGCGGAACCAGGCCAGATTGTACTGAAAGATATTATTGTCGCGGGTGCCGAACAATCTGATACCGAACGGACTATCCTGAAAAAGAAAACCACGAAAATCTGCGTTAAACGGCTGAATACCAACGCGGATGCTGTCAAAGTCATAACGGTCCGACACATTACGAATGTGGTAATCCATAAAGGCACCCTGAATGCCTATATGGTCGTCATTCCGGGTAGTGCCCTCACGGGGATCGATATACAGCGCTCGAGCTTCTTCCACTTCGCTACGATTGAAGTTGAACACTGGTATAAAACGAAATTCCCAGTCCGGCGGGCGGAACACCGTATCTCCCCGCAACCAGACCAGCTCGATCAGCAGATTCTGATTGAAAGTGCTCTGCTCCCCACTGCCAAAAACATCAATGTCACCAGCATTGGCAGTGGTCTGGTTACCTACCGGAGTAGGCAACTCACGTAATTCGATTACCGTATCGGATACCGCCGCCAGAGCAAAAAACCACTCACCCCAGACTGGCTTATCCCCCTTGAGAACATTGCGTTGATAGGGATTCCACAGACTGTGACTATACCCGGGCAGACTGTCTACGATACGCCAACGATCCGGAACCGCCTGCAACGGTTGATCCTGAAACAGGGGCGCAGCAGGCAGACCATCGTCATCACACAGCTGTTGATAGCGATCAACTGTCTGCTTGCCAGGCAGACGTACCGGTGGAGTGTCATCCAACGGAGGACAGGCAGCCTGCAAGGTCAGCGGAAGCACCAGCAGCAATGATGCAAGATAACGCCTCATCACTTGCCTCCACAGGGGGTCTGAACTGCGCTATCCAGAAACGGTGCTTGCGGACACTGCACATAACGCAACCGCACTCCCTGCGGAGTGAGCTGATCAGCGCGCATGGCTACTGGCGCATTATTAATAGTGCCGAGCAACTCACCGGCCTGATGTATGGCAAGAAAGGAGATCATGTCGTCCTGATCAACGCCGTCACCGGACACACCTATGGCGCCGACTAATGTGCTGCCGCGGTACACCGGCACACTACCTGGAAAGACTTGCATGCCATTTGCCAGAGGATCTGCATTTCCTCCCGGCGTTACACGGCTGATGGTGCTGCATCCTGTGCTGACGTCACCTGCAGCCAAGCCTGCGGCAAAGGCAACATGGCCGATCAGCTGGTTATAGACCAGATCAAGCTGCAGACCAGTTGAAAACGGGCTCCATTCTCCTGCCGGTTTCGACAACGGCCCGGGCGGGGCATCACGCAAACCATCCGGAAAATAGGGCCGCGACATATTACCGCCTGCCCGGTCAGTAAAGGCTACCGCACCATCCGCCAGCGCGCTGGGATTATCCAGTGCCGCGCGTAAGGCATCGACGTAATCACCAATATCAATACTACGCTCAACGGTGGGTACGCCCGCCACCAGTACCGGGCCAAGATAATCCGCAGTGGCTAATGACTGCAGCTCGGCGGCAGCCTGACTGCCAGAATAAAATGCCGCCGTGCGCGCTTTCTGCAACGACACATCGATGCCGAATACCGGAGCATCACGGGTACGCACCAAACCCAGTGGCACACCGTTGCGGTCCACCACACTAATAGTCACCCGCGCCTGACTGCCCAGCGGACGACGAATCTGCGCCCGAGCACGATTGGCCACAGCCAGAGCCTGATCCAGCAAAGTGGTAACTTCCAGCTGACTGAGCGCGCCGACACCATCATTAGCCGCCACTGGTGGAAAACGTGGCGTATTGGCTCCATCCACCAGGACAAATGCATCACGGCCGGGGAAAAAGTTCTCCGTGTCTGGCCTGATGCCAGAAACTGCCTGACCAAATACTTGCCCGGAAACAATTCCGACACCCGCATCGAAATAACCGGGCACGGTTAGCAGCGCACCACCAAGAGCAGCAAACGGGGGCAAGGGCTGAGCCCGGCTTTGCACCATGGATGGACTCATGTCGCTGTAGCGCAGCTGCTTACCGTCAACGGTGATACGTTCAGCACGACGATCAGCCGGCGCTAACAAACCACGGCCGCCAGCCAATGCCACCACTTCATCCAGAGAAATATCCGTATCCGCCGGATTGGCATCGAAACTGTATTGGTCATCCACCACCACGCCGATGCCACCAATCACGGTGCCATCCCGATACAGGGGAAAACCACCGGGATCTGCTGCCAGGCCCAGTGGCGCATGCTTTGGGCCATGTTGGCCAGCGCTACGACGTACGGTCAGGTCGGAACAGGAAAGTTGAGAAAACTGCACACCGAACAATGGCCCGCCGGGCTGATTACGCTCTCCCGGGTTGAAATGCTCCTGAACAATCTGGCTGGCCGTACGCGAGCTAAAGGCATTGCCCTCACTGGACAGATAGGCACCAGTAATAGCCTTGCTGATGGCCGCCAGAGAGGCGGGAATAAAACTGATATTTTCCAGCCCACCGCTAACCGGATAGGGAGAAGCGATAGTGACTGAATCAACCGCGCCAGCCATGGCATAAACTGCCAGCACATTGCCAAGCCGATCAGAGACTGCAATGGTCGCGGCAACACCGCGCTGATCAGCTTCCAGCGCGGCTGCAGCAATAATATTTTCAACATCCGTCACAGCAAGAAAGCTGGTGCCGGTAACACAGCTACCATCACATCCCCCGGACGGAGGTGAATCGCCACCGCAGCTGCCAAGCAACAAACATAGCAACGACAGACATAACCCACCGACGCGACTCAAGGCGCAAGCTCCGCATGTACATCAAACTGGTGGTAGCTATGGCAGCTGATACAACCAGAACGCAATCCCTCGTTAGCCTGCTGGCCTTTATGGCACTCCTGACATATGGCGATGTCCGGCATCAGGATATCTTCAGCCTGAGCAGACTGATCTGCAGCATGGCAGTCGATACACTCACTCTGGGTATGGCGCCCATGGGGAAACTCGCTGGAAGCAAACCATTCTTCATTGAGTCGTACTGGTTTGACCAACCACTGAGCCGGATCCTCGGCGCTACGCTCCACCTCATGACAAGTCGCGCAGGCACGGCGCTCAAACAGATCTTCCGCTACCGCCCTGCTCTTGTTTTCCACCCAGACAAGGCCTTCGCGCTGCAGCTCACTCAGGTTGTTCAGGCCACCCGGACGAGATGCACGAATATCCCCCGCGCCGGCTCGATTCTGGACAAACTGTGCAGCGTAATATTCTCGCAAACTGGCCAGCACCTGATCCGGCTTGCCATGGGGCACAACCCGTTGCGGGTCTTGCAGATCGAATGACAAGGCATGACAACTGGCACAATGCTGATCCATGTTGATCGGCGCCATGTTTACACCACCAACGGTCATCTGATGGCAATCGCCACAGTTCAGCACTTGCCAGTCGCCGTCATCGCTCTTGATACCTTGCGGATCAAGGTGAGTGGCATGGTCAAATGTCAGGTGACTGCTTTCCTGCAAAGACGCATCGACCGCCTGCCGCGGACTTTGCGACTGCGGCTGCCATTGCAAAAGGCTCAGACGAAAATCCGGATGGTCCGCATGAAAATCTGTGGCACGCTCAACTGCCGGCGCATCGCTCATCCGTTGCTCAAGATTGCCATGGCAGTCAGAACAAAAACGCTGATCATCAAACACCATGCGCTGCTCGCCATTGTGCTCATGATGACAGGAAGCACAGCGTTCGCCTTCGAACATGGAGGTATCTGGATGAACTTCAGACACATGAACAGCCGTATCAGCATGACAATCCATACAGGCTTCGTTCGTTACCGGCGCGAATGGCTTGGTATGACATGCCTGACAGTCCTTACCAATGGTGCTATGCATGGAGTGCAGCGGGCCACTTAGCCAGAAGCTGTCATCCGGCAGCGGTGTACTACGAAAAGTGTTCTGCCAGCCTGGAACCATCGCCACCAACGCTGGCAGCAACAAGCCACCTAACAGCAGTACGGTAAACAATAGCCAGGCCCAACGTCGCGGCCGCCAATTTTGCAATACATCAAGACGAATAGTGAAACTCGCAGGATCAACTGATGGCGCGTCTTGCTGTTCCAGCACTTCAAGACTCAGCGCCAGATCAACGCCCTCTGACGCCGGCAACACAATCAAACGGTAGTCGGCAATCAGAATCTGGTCGCCGCTGTTAAGCACCGCCATTTTGCAACTACGACCGTTGACCGTGATGCCAGAGCTGGCCAGAGCGCGAATCCGGAACTGTCCAGCAGCAAGAGAAATTTCCGCATGCTGGTAGGCCACCCGATCACCGGGCAGCAACAGCTCCTGATCTGTACCGCGGCCGATAGACAACTTGTCAACGGCCAGCTCTTCGTCTTTGAAAGTTCTGGTTGGGCCGCTACCGGCGCCAAGTCGTCGGATCAATACATACATGGCGTCACCAGTAGAAGAACACGCTGACAATATGAGCCATCAGCGTTGCCAGCAGAGCCATGGTCAACGGGATATGGCAGTACAACCAGACTTCCATCAGCCCCTGCAAACGAATATCCGCTAGCAGTTGCCGCATCAGTTTGGCTTTGCGCGAAATTAAATCAATCAGCTCCTGCAACAATGCCGCTTCCTGCGGATCAGCTGATCGCGACAGCAGCCCGGTTAGCTCATCAAGCAAGCGCTGCTGGGTTGGATTGGCTACCTGCACCCAGCGTTTAGCGGAGCCCTTGCTCGCAGCCACCATGATGCGCGAACGATCCCGACCGGTTAGCTGGTGCCAGGCACCACCACCAATACTGAATAGCTGAATTGCCGAGATCACCATCCGGTCTGCAGGCGAACCCAGCCCCTCAACAATCACACTGGCCTTGCGATCAATATCAGCCACTTCGCGAAAGATTAGCTGCCGGGTCATGCCATCACGGTTACGGGTAATCCGCTCGGGATAACGCCAGTAAACCCAAACGCCGTAAAAGCCGCTGACAATCACCAGGACCATCAGCAGCCAGGCAAGGGTGTGGATATTCAGACCAAACTGAAAACCACTATGCAAGGTTCCCAGCACCAGCAGACTGCCACCAAGATAGACATGAGCTGATAGCCAGCCTTTGACAGTGCCCAAGCGAGAGTAATAGGCACGCTTGCGCACACCAAAGAATGTCAGCCAGACAATCAGCAAGGCGGCCACAGTACCCAGTGTGTAGCCCAGCCAGGTGCCACCATTAGGCTGCCCCAGTGGTTCGTGCCAGACATAAGCCAGCACACTGGACAGCACCAGCACTAATGCAACCCAAAACCAGAAGCCACCACGGTGAGAAAGAAAAGAGCCGTGCATAATCAGTTCTCCTGCACCAGCTCAATAAACTGTTCCGGACTAATGCGCACTGCAGCACCTGTGGGACAGGCTCGCACACAGGCAGGCCCGCCCTTAAGACTGGTACACATATCGCACTTCACTGCCCGCTTGGGCGCGTCCTTGTCCTTGATTTTTTTATGCTCGGCACCGAACAGAACACGGCTCCACAGGCCAGGCTGAGAACCGCCCACCTGAGCCATCTGGATAACCCCATAGGGGCAATTGCTTTCACAGTTACCGCAACCAATACAGTTGTCAGCAATAACCACTTCGCCGCTGGCATTACGACTGATCGCATCAGGCGGACAGTCCTTCATGCAATGTGGATGTTCACAATGGCGGCAGGATGTGGGCACATGAATAGAAGCATAACTTGGCCCTGCTTCACGGTTCAGACGAGAAGTGCCGCCGTGAGTTGAAGCGCAGGCGGTTTCGCAGTTGTCACAACGCACACACAGGGATTCATCAATCAACAACACATCCGTGGCTTCGCCCAGCCCCTGACGCATCAGGAACGAAAGCAACTCACCACCTTCCTCTGAGGCCTCCATGGAGGCATTGGCGCGCAGCCGAGCCTGCAGCTGTAGCTGCACCTGCTCTTTCAACTGTGGATCTCTATCCAGCAGGGCAAGAAATGGCCCGCTCTTCATCACTACTGTTTCAGTGGGCACCACAGCTCGCACCGAGGCAGTACGCCGGGTATTACCGAGCAACCCCATTTCGCCCACATACTTGCCTGCCGGCACATAGGACAGCACCACTTCGCGGCCATGCAGATAGCGGGACACCGTTAGTGAGCCACGCCGCACCAGATGCAGCTCATCACCACTCTCTCCCTCTGCAAACAGCACCTCCCCTGGAGCGTACTGACGTAACTCTGCCGAGTTCACCAGATCAGACAGGTCCTCAAGACTGGAGTTGGGAGCAAACTGGGAATGAATAGCCCGCAGAATAAACACCTGATCAATACGCCGGCGCACTTCATCTGCTGATGCGAGTAGTCGCAGCATGGTGCGCCGCGGCGTTTCCACCAGTACACAGTGGCGTCCCGCATACACAGTTGCATTACGACGGCGGCCGGAAATCAGTCCCATCTCACCGAAGAAGTGTCCCTCCCCGATACGCACTCGTTTTCCGGTAGCCTCATCAATAACAACTTCTACCGAGCCTTCAACTACTGAATAGAATGAATTGGTGTAGTCGTTACGGGAGAAGATCACGTCGCCTTCTGCCGGCGTGTGCATCTCGCTTTCCAGAATAAGTTCACGAAAACGCAGACTATTGACCGGACCAAAGCACAACACATTATTCTGAATGAGCTCAAGGGTCTGTTCGACATCAAGATCAAATGGCAAGCCAGAAAATTTTTCCGCCAGAAGATCATTATCCACCGGCTTTATATCGTGACCGAGAATATGCTCGATCACTTCGTAGCCCTGATTCATGGCCTGCTTGATTAGCGGATACCCTGCCAGAGCACCGATAACATACAAACCGGGCACATTTGACTCATATTGATGCGTCAGCTCAGGCACCGCATTGACAGCATCATTAGGAAAATTAATGCCACAAGATTCAACAAAGTCCCGTGGTGGAATAGCACCGAGTCTGGCAATAATCCGGTCCACCGGCACTTGCACTTCCCCTTCGCCGGTGGTCAATGTCACCTGAGCCAGATGATCGCCATTAGTCAGTGTTTCGATCTGGCGCAAACTACTATTGAAGAACACCTTGATGCGGCCACGCTCAATGGCATCCTCAAGCAGTTTCAGGTTGCCCTCTTTGGCGCGGGCAAATTCATCACGACGGTTGATCAGGGAAACCTGATTATTCCGTGACAAGGCCAGCGCATTCTCAATGGCAGAGTCACCGGCACCGACCACCATGATTGATTCATTCTGATATTCATCCGGATCATCCAGCTGATACTGGACAAATGGTTGATCCTCACCCGGAACTCCGAGCTTACGGGGGTTGCCCTGCAAGCCAATGGCCAGCACCACATTAGCGGCTCGTATGGTTTTACCAGCGCGGGTCTGCAAGGTGAAATCGCCACGCTGCCCGCTAATCGACACCACATCCGCCTGCCAATCCACATTGATGGACAGGGTTTCCGCGTTTTGCTGCCAGGCAGCCAGAATATCCTCACGGGAGCCAGCATCGAATGGCAGGCTACTGCGCAATGGCAGGAAGCCAGGCTCAGCCATCACGTGCTTGCCCTTTTGATAACGCTGAATGGTATTAGCCAGATGGGAAGTGCTTTCCAGCAGCACATGGGACAGGTCCAGCTCTGCGGCGCGGCCAGCAGCACTCAAACCTGCCGGCCCAGAGCCAACAATCACGACTTCAAAATGGTTTTCCATCACTGCCCTGCTATTCGCCCCGACTGCGCCATGTGACGCACGAATGACCTGATAATACTTTGCCAAGCCCACAATAAGTATGTTGTTTTTCCATTTGCCGGCATTTTTTGTCATCGCCAGACAGATACAGCCCAGCACTCATGGGTTTTACTGATCAGTCGACTCAGGCGAGGGGGTCAATTTCTCACTGTTGTGATGCAACACGCACCTAACCTTTCTGAAAATCCCTATAACAGTGCAATAAAAATTCAAGCAGCTCATAAAGCTACTTAGCCGGGGAGACTTATCCGCCATGTCACATCACAGCCTTTGCCTATCCTTGCTGCTCAGCAGCTGCCTGCTAATGCAGCCTGCTCAGGCGGCAGAGCAAGAGCAGTGCCAAACCAGCAAAACAGTACACAGTCATGCGCAAAGTCGTCAGGTACTGCAAGCACTGACTCAGGATGATCTAACAGATCGACAAACCGTGCTGGAGCAATATCTGGCAGCCCCTCCCGGGACGGCGGGGGCCGTTGATCGCGTGGCCTTGAACCGGGCCAGATTAACTCTCGCAGCTGAGTACCTGAGCAAATCACGGTTTATCGAAGCACGTCAGCTGCTCAGCGCCATCGAACTGGATAGCACCGTAGCGGTGCAAGCTTCCCTGCTGTTGGCGGAGTCTTTCCGACTCGAAGGGGATCCGCAGCGGGCAGCGCAGTGGTTACTGCGCACCGGACAACGCTATGGGGCCGACCCGGAAGCCCTGCGCGGCCTGCTGGAGCAAGCCTCTGAATTGCGCCAGCAGGGGCAGCTGGCACAAGCATTCGCCATCTACAACATGGTTCAGGGTCAGATCCTCAATAATGCAGAGCAGGTCAACTCACTGCGCAGCGCCACCGATCGTCTGGTTGAGCAGCTGCTACGCACCCGTCTGGATGAAAGCCGGGCGGCGCAAAGCCAGATGCTCAAACAGATGATCAACAATACCGACAGCCAGCTCTTGAGCGAACTTGGCGCTCTGGCCCGCAGTAGCGAACAACGCCACTGCCTTGAAAAACAACTGCAGCAGCTATCCCGGACAGCATTTGAAAACTCCGCCCAGCAAGCCCGCATCACCCCATTTCTGACCATGCTGAAAAGAGAGCAGGAAATGCTGGAGCAGCGCCTCGCTCAATTAGAGGGTAACAGTCAGGCCGATGCCACTCAGGAGCGCGCAGAAATCAGCCAGCAACTGGAAGCCCTTCTCAACCGCCGGCAAACCCTGCTGGCCGAGCAGCAGCAACTTCCCGGAGGGGCTGCCCTTGCCCATGACCAACTGCGCGAGCAGATTGAGCTGCTGGATCAGCAAAACCAACAGCGCCGGCAGCGCATTGAAACAGAACTGGAACTACTCAGCAGTGAACTGCTGGCCCGCTACCGCAAGCTGGCCGCAGAGAGCCAGTATGGCCGGGCCAGCCTGCTTGAGGCTCGTCACCGCGGAGGCTAGAGCTGGTTTTCAACACAACACTTGCAATACTGTCCAGATGAACAGTATTCTCTCCTGTACTGACCCTATGTACAGGTGCCGCCATGCTTCCGCTTACCTCTGCCGCCAACCACACCCCCTCTCTGGATAGCTTGCTTGAGCGCCCTGGTATCTGGCGTGGGCGCCCTGCGGCCCCCTGCGAAGAAACCATCGACAGTGGCTTTGATAATCTCAACAACACTCTGCATCTGCGCGGCTGGCCAGCTGCCGGTCTGGTAGAACTACTATGCGCTGCCCCCTGCCCACAGGCCCTGCGCTTGATGTTGCCGGCCATGGCAGGTCGTCTGGATGGCCTGGTGGTTCTGGCCAACCCGCCGGCCCGCCCCCGCGCTGACACCCTGCAACAGGCGGGCATCAAAAGCCATCGGCTGCTAGTCATGCGCAGCGAACGCCACGACACCCTGCTGCAGGCCTGCCATGAAGCCCTGGCCAGCGGCGCAGTCAGCACTCTGATGGTCTGGCTACCAGAGAACATGGACGACCAGATTGCCCTGCGCCGCCTGCATCTGGCCGCGCGCGAAGGCCGCTGCCTACTGATCGCAGTACGTCCAGTCAATCAGGCGGATCGCCCCTCTCCAGCGGTACTACGCTTGCGTCTGCGCATGCAGCCACCGGCTCATCTGGCCGTAGATGTGATCAAGCAGCCTGGTGGCTGGGGTGGGCAACAGGTCAATCTGGCACTACTACCACCACGCATCAGTCAGCCACTGGCCGCGAGTCGCGACATGCCGGCACCAGCCAGACAACGCGAGCAGACCATCCCGGCAAAAAGCGACAGCGGTGCAAACTATCAGGACCCGGATAGTCGTTTTGCCTGGAGGCGCCCGGCACCCTCACGCCCCGGCCTGCAGAACCTGCCGTTCTGAACGCCGTGATGTCCAGTCGGAGCCTGTTCAATGAGCCTGTGGCTGGCGCTGCGTTTTCCGCAGCTGATGATAGACGCAGCGGCATTACAGTCGCCTCAGCCCAGTGCCATCCGCGATCAGCACAGGCTGGTGGCGGTAAATACAGCGGCGGCAGATCAGGGGGTGCAACCGGGCATGAGGCCCGGCACCGCATTGGCGTTATGTGAAGGCCTGCAGATTTACCCTCGCCACGCCGAGGCCGAACAGTCCCTGCTGACTCGCCATGCGCAGGCGCTACTGAGTTACACCCCAATGATCTGCATTGATGGTGATTGCCTGCTGCTTGAGATTGGCCCATCACTGCGCCTGTTTCACGGTGTCGATTCGTTGATCGCACAGCTGCGGGGTCAGTTCACTAGCCAGTCTCCTTACCAGATCGGTCTGGGCCATACCCCTGTTGCCGCCAAGTTGCTAAGTCACTACCCATTGGCGCAAAGTCGGGCCGCCGTGGTTATTGATCACCGCACACACCATGTTGATAAAGCCAACACCCGGCAAAAAATGCTGGCACTACTGGCGCAACACCCGCTTGCCGATTTGCCATTACCCCCGGCACTAAAGAAGTCCCTTCTGGGCCCGGGCCTGCGCCGCCTCGGCGATATTTTCACTCTGCCCACAAATGCACTACAACGCCGCTTTGGCAAGAGCCTTACGGTCTGGCTGGAAAAGCTACGAGGTGATCTGCCAGATCTGCGGCAGGCCATTGTCAGCAAGCCACGATTTACTGCATCGCTATCTTTTGATGAACCGGTATCTGTTAGCCAGCACCTGCATCACCCCATGCAGCAGCTGCTCAAGCAAATGAGTCAGCATTTGCTGCATCATCAGCAACAGGTAAGAGCGATTCGTTGGCTTTTCTTACCGTTACGCGGACAAGCCCAGCGCCTGCTGGTACGTCGTGCCAGCGCCAATCATCAGGCCGCCAAGTGGTTCGATCTGTCGCTACGTCATCTGGAACGGCAACATCTTCTGCAACCAGTACTCAAGCTAACTTTGCAGACCGGTCGCCCCCTGCCTATGGATGCTCCCCCTGAGCATTTGTTTGCATCGCTGGAACGCCCTGCCGCTGATGAACTACTGGAAAAGCTGGCTAACCTGCCAGGACTATCACTGTATCGGCCAGCTCCGGCGGACAGCCATCTACCGGAACACAACGACATCAATGACGACCCTCTAGGCACACCTCCCCGTCAGCAGTTTGCCGTGCCCGCATTACTTGACGACGCTCCCCTGTGGCTACTGGAGCAACCGCAACCACTGCGCTGTCGGAATTGCACGCCTTACTGGCGGGGAAGCGCTCTGGAATTACTGCCCGGTGCTCGACAGTTAAACGAACCATGGTGGCAACAGGGACTGAAGCGTCACTATCGTATTGGCCGCCACCCTCTTGGAATTCACTGCTGGGTATTCTTTACCACGGATGAAAGCGGCCCGTGGTTTCTGCATGGCTTCTTCTGACCATGAACTACTCAGGCATAGAAAATCCCGCCATGTCATTTGCCGAACTGCACTGCTGTTCTGCATTTTCATTTCTCAGGGGAGCCAGCCAACCGGAAGAGTTGATCTTGCAGGCAGAAAAGCTGGGCTATAAGGCGCTGGCGATTACCGACGAGTGCTCCATGGCTGGAGTGGTCAGAGCCTATCAAACAGCCAAAGCCACATCAGTCAAACTGATTATCGGCAGCCAGCTGCAGATTAATCAGCCCGACGCAGACACGCCGATACATATGGTGCTACTAGTGCCGCACCGACAGGCCTATAGCGAACTATGCGCCCTGATAAGCCGCGGTCGGCGACGCGCAGAGAAAGGTCAGTATCATCTTGAGTGGGCGGATATCGGTCGGCTGATACAGCACTGCCTTTGTCTGTGGTTGCCTTCATTTGATATGGCACAGGATCTCCATCAGGGCGCAAAACTCAAGGCCCACTTTGGCGACAGGCTATGGATTGCCTGTGAGCTATTGCAGGAACAGAACGATGGCGCTCGCTATCAATACCTGTGGCAATTGGCCACCCAGCTGGAGTTACCACTGGTAGCCAGCAATGACGTACATATGCATATTGCGGAACGACAGCCGCTGCAGGACGTGCTCACCGCACTACACCATCGCTGCACCGTACAGGAGCTGGGTCGGCGGCGATTTATTAATGATCAGCGCCACTTGCGCCCCATTGCCAAACTACGAGAAATTTACCCGGCAGAGCTTCTCAGCGAGAGTCTGAAAATTGCCCGGCTATGTACTTTTTCTCTGTCCGAGCTGCGCTATCAATACCCCCGCGAAGCGATTCCACAAGGAATTAGCGCCACTGACTGGCTACGGCAACTGGTTTATCAGGGAGCCTTACAACGCTGGCCGGATGGCATAAAAGACAGCGTACAGGCATTGCTGGAAAAAGAGCTCCAGCTAATCGCTGAGCTACGCTACGAAGCTTATTTTCTTACCGTACACGACATAGTCATGTATGCCCGCAACCAGAACATTCTCTGTCAGGGGCGTGGTTCTGCGGCCAACTCCGCTGTGTGTTATTGCCTGTTTATCACAGAGGTCGACCCGTCACGTAGCCAGCTATTGTTTGAGCGGTTTATTTCCCGAGAACGGGATGAGCCTCCGGATATCGACGTCGACTTCGAGCACCACCGACGGGAAGAGGTGATGCAGTATATTTATCGAAAATATGGCCGTGACCGGGCAGCACTGACTGCCACAGTGATCAGCTACCGAATGCGCTCCGCGGTACGTGATGTCGGCCGGGCACTGGGTGTCGATCAGGCATTACTTGACCAGCTCAGCAGTAATCTTGCCTGGTGGGATAAACGGGAGGAGCTGCCACAACGTTTTCGCGAAGCGGGCCTGCACGACACATCACTGACCCGTCACTACTTGTCATTAGTCGAGCAACTACTGGGCTTTCCTCGCCATCTTTCCCAGCATGTCGGCGGCTTTGTCATTACTCATGAACCACTATTTACCCTCGTCCCGGTGGAAAATGCGGCCATGCCGGATCGCACTATCATCCAATGGGACAAGGATGATCTGGAAAGCCTCGGCCTGATGAAAGTGGATGTATTAGCACTAGGCATGCTAACAGCCATTCATAAGATGCTGTCTCTGATTGGTGATAACTTCACTTTGCAGAATATTCCGGCGGAAGACCCGGCCACCTATGCCATGCTCTGCAAAGGCGATAGCGTCGGTGTTTTTCAGGTGGAGTCCCGCGCCCAGATGAACATGCTACCGCGACTAAAACCAAAGCAGTTTTACGACCTGGTCATTGAGGTTGCCATTGTCCGGCCCGGCCCCATTCAAGGTGACATGGTACACCCCTATCTGCGCCGACGGGACGGCAAGGAATCTGTGGATTATCCCGATGAGCGAATAAAAGGTGTACTGGAACGCACTCTTGGTGTGCCGATTTTTCAGGAACAGGTAATTCAGCTGGTGATGGTGGCGGCTGGCTTCAGTGGTGGCGAAGCGGACCAGTTACGCCGCGCCATGGCCAGCTGGGGGAAAACCGGAAAGCTCATGCAGTTTGAAGACAAAGTGATTCAGGGCATGCTCCGTAATGGCTACAGCCATGACTACGCCCAGCGAATATTTGAGCAAATGAAGGGCTTTGGTGGATACGGCTTTCCCGAATCCCATGCCGCCAGCTTTGCCCTGCTGGTGTATGTATCCGCCTGGCTGAAACGTCATCACCCCGCTGTATTTTACTGTGGCCTGCTAAACAGCCTGCCGATGGGTTTCTATTCCGCTTCGCAACTGATTCAGGATGCCAATCGGCATGGCATAGAAATCCGCCCACCGGATGTGGACCACAGTCATTGGGACTACACACTTGAAGACAGGCACAGGCTGAGTCTTGGACTACAACCTGCATTACGCATCGGCCTGCGGCAAATTGATGGTTTCAATACCAAGGCATCGCAGCGAATTTATTCTGCCCGCCAACAGCTCCCTTTTCAGAGCATTCAGGATCTGTGTGGCCGGGCAAATCTGAACCGCCATGAGCGTGAATGTCTGGTAGCCGCCAACGCAGTGAAACGTCTCAGCGGTCACCGCCACCAGGGCTACTGGGATGTGCTGGCCGTAGAAGAATCACCACCGCTATTTAACCAGCAGGCGATTAATGAACAGGACCTCCGCGATGGCGTGTATCTGGACGCACCCTCTGAGTTCGATACCATGCAAGCGGACTATCGCGCCCTGTCGCTGACAACAGGCCGCCACCCACTGGCATTACTACGTCATCTTGCCCCCTTCGACCGCGCCATGAGTGCAGCAAATTTGAAGCGCGCCCGTCATGGTCAGCTGGCCCGGGTTGCAGGACTAATTACTAACCGACAACGACCGGGCACAGCGTCGGGGGTGATGTTTATCACCCTTGAAGACGAAACCGGTAACAGTAATGTGGTGGTGTGGGACTCGGTGCAGAAGAAGTATCGCCGGCCACTGCTTGGCAGCTCACTGGTGCTGATTACCGGCACAGTTGAGCGCAGCCCGGAAGGCATTGTTCATTTGGTTGCAGGACGCATCGAGGATCAACAAGCCGCGCTACACCAGCTGGTGGTGCAGTCGCGGAATTTTCACTGAAAGCCGATCAGATTTCAGGCCGGAGTGCGACGAAGTTGGCCATTACTATTGCCATTGCCGTTACCGCTGGAACGACGGTTACCACCGCCATCCGCAGATACACGCACTGCGCCATCACGACGCTGACCCTGACGCTGACCTTGACGCTGACCACCACGGCCACCGGGGCCATTGCGACCATTCTGGATTGGCTCCGGCTTAATGCGCGGGTCCACCTCAAAGCCAGGGACAATTTCCTTTGGCAGAGAGCGCTTGATAAGTCGCTCAATGCCAGCCAACAGTTTCAGCTCATCAACACAGACCAGTGACACCGCCTCACCATCGCAACCGGCGCGGCCGGTACGGCCGATACGGTGAACATAGTCCTCCGCCACATTAGGCAGCTCAAAATTGACCACGTGCGGCAGCTCATTGATGTCGATACCACGAGCGGCGATATCTGTGGCCACCAGCACCTGCAACTTGCCGGATTTAAACTCAGACAACGCCTTGGTGCGGGCACCCTGACTTTTATTGCCATGAATTGCCATCGACGGAATACCCTGCTTGTCCAGCTGTTCGGCCAGACGGTTAGCGCCGTGCTTGGTGCGGGTAAATACCAGCACCTGATACCAGTTATGGTCGGTAATTAATTTAGCCAGTAGCTCACGTTTGCGCTCCCGGTCCACCGGATAGACTTTCTGCGCCACGGTGTCAGCGGTGGCATTACGACGCGCCACCTCGATCAATGCCGGCTTATTCAGCAGGCCATCCGCCAGCGCCTTGATCTCATTAGAAAAGGTGGCAGAGAACAGCAGGTTCTGTCGTTGCTTGGGTAGCAGCGCAAGAATCTTGCGAATATCGCGGATAAAGCCCATATCGAGCATGCGATCGGCTTCATCCAGCACCAGAATTTCAACTTTACTCAGATCCACGGTGCGCTGAGACACGTGGTCGAGGAGACGGCCGGGCGTCGATACAAGAATATCCACGCCGCGACGCAACTTGTCGATCTGCGGATTGATGCCAACACCACCAAACATGACCATGGATTTCAGCGGCAGGTACTTACCGTATTGGGCAATGCTCTCTTCCACCTGAGCGGCAAGCTCACGGGTTGGAGTCAACACCAGTACGCGAATTACCGGCTTGCCCGTGGTGGTGCGAGGGTTGTCCATCAAGCGCTGCAGGATGGGCAGAGTAAAACCGGCGGTTTTGCCGGTACCGGTCTGTGCACCGGCAAGCAGATCGCCGCCCTTCAACACTGCCGGAATGGCTTGCTGCTGGATCGGGGTTGGTTGGGTATAGCCGAGTTCGGAAACGGCACGAAGAATATCGGCACGCAGGCCGAGGGTGTCAAAAGACATCAGAAATGGAACTCCGAGAAAACATCGGCCTGTCGCACCTGCTTTTCAGGGGCGCCAGTCAAAGGCAGACGAGGTTACGCACAAGGGCGAATAGAGAGGCAGCGCGAAGACTGGTTAACCACGCTGGCGGCACACTGTAACACAAGCAGACCGGAATACCTTGTTAATTCTTTTTCGCCCCTACAGCCGCAGCATTCTGCGGAGGCAGACTCATGCCCTGCGCTTCCAGCTGCTTGCGTGCTTCCGGCGTCAACTGAAACGGGAAGCCCTGATCAGCCTCGATATGATCAAAGCGCACCCCACAACAATGACCAGACACCTTGAAGGTATCCTCGGAAATGGCCGGACCCTTGATCTTGCTCATCTTGCGGCTCTCCTGCACCAAACCATCAGATAACACCTATGCCGAGCATAGCACTTAAGCGCGTGATGGCCGGACTCAGGGAATGTAGCCACCTACTCCTGAAACAGCCCCCAATTTAGCCAGATAACGAAAAAGCCCGCTTATGCGGGCCTTTTCGTTTATCTATTGGTGCCGCAAATAGGAATCGAACCTACGACCTACTGATTACGAATCAGTTGCTCTACCAACTGAGCTATTGCGGCGTCAGCGGCTGAAAGCTGCTGAGGGCGCATTCTAGCAGGGTGGCCCGGCGGGACAAGCCCCGCCATAGCCATTCCCTAACTATTTGAAGAAGGTCGTAAAGCAAGAATTCTCATTCGGCGCTGCTGCGTTATGATGGCACCACAGCGCGGCCGATTGAGGCTGGCAGTGACGTCAACGGAGGGAGTACATGGTCTGCAGCAGGCTGCTGGTGGTAATAATGATGTTCTGGCTGGGGACGGCCTCCGTATGGGCCGAAGACAGGGCTATCGAAGGAGGCACGGATAATACCACCCCTGCGCCAGCTGCTGTCAGCCACGACGTACAGCACCGGCACTACTGGCGGCAAACCTCCCTGCTGCAATATGTAAACGACAAAGCCGCCAGCGATAACCTGCCAGACACGTTGCAACTTGAGTATGGGTTGGCCCGAAGAGCTCTGGCTGACATCTATGAGCGCTGGCAGGCGCGCCTGGATGACGATAGCGAAGGCCTGAGCCGCTACCGCGATCTGATCAGCACGATACTGATTCTGGCGCTAGCCATCGGCGCTTTTGCCGGCCTGCACAAACTTGCCAAACGCAGCACCGCCACACTGCTCAATATCCACAACCTGATTATTGCCCGAGCGCCAAAGCAGCGCTGGGTGAAAGCGCTGGCGCGACCGTTCAGTGGTATCGCTCCACTGGCCCCCTGGATTCTTCTGTGGCTGGTACTGACTGCTTTTACCAGCTTTTTCTCCGGCAGCAATGCGGCACTACTGCATTGGTGGGCACCGCTGGCTGAGCTATACATCGTCTACGGACTACTTAGCCTGAGCGGCGAATGGCTGCTGCTACGTATCAGCACCGGTGCCGGAGTATTTCTTGGCGGTGAACAAAACAAGCAGCTTGCCAACCATGCCCGCAGTCATGCGCGCTGGATGATCTGGCCATGGATTATTCTGTATATCATTGATCACTGGATTGGCCCTTCACTCACCTACCGGGTCGCCGAGCTGGCTACATGGCTGGTGAACTGGTTTGCCATTGCTTCATTGCTGAAGGTCCGCCGGCAGGACTATCTGGTTAACCTGAAGCGTCTTTTGTCTCAGCGCTTTGATCCGATAGTCGAACGGGTACTATCGCCGAGAGGCTTTATCTGGTCTGCCACCTTGCTACTGCCGCTGCAGATACTGCTTTTTGTGCTGCAGTATCTGGACATGCTGCTTAGTGACTTCGACTGGTATCGCAGCCTCAGCGCGCGCTGGTTCCGTATGCGCACCAAGGTACTGGTAGAGCAGGATGGCGAGGAAATCAGCAGCGAGGAAGTACCGCAGCAATATGAACGCTGGTTCACCCCTGAGGGTGACGGTGAAATGGACTTCCCGGTAATTGACACAGGTCTGATGGACGCAATGCGCAAGCCACTGGACCTTTGGCTCGATGGCCGCTCAGATGAAAACGCCTTGCTGGTTGCTGGCGAAAAGGGTATCGGAAAAAGTGCGGCCCTGGCCCGCCTGGAAAAATTTATCCGCAAGGAAAGGCCGGATCTGATAGTTCATCGGCTAACCATTCCAGCCAAAACGACAAGCCGCGAAGCAGTGTACAAGCTAATTGGCGACCTGATTGGTACGGATGTGAGTGATGGCCCCAGCGAGCTGGCCCGTACTGATGCTGAACGTACTCCCACTATCATTATGCTGGATGAAGCCCAAAACCTGTTTCTGGCGGAGGTGGGGCATCTGGATGGCTGGCGAGGCCTGCTCAATCTGACCAACGTGCGAGTGGAAAATCTATTCTGGATTGTCTCGATCAATAACCAGAGCTGGGCCTACTTATGTAACGTTTTCGGGCGCGAATACCAGATGCGTAATGCAATCCGGGTTAAGCGCTGGAGTCAAAATGAGATCCGCTCATTGATCCTGTCACGCAATCACCTAAGCGGCTTCAAGCTTCAGTATGATGATATTCTGCTGACTTCCCGGGGACCTGATGCGGGCAACCTACGCAATGCGGAGCAGCGTTTTTTCAGCCTTCTATGGGACAGCTGCCGAGGCATTCCCATGACCGCACTGGAAATGTGGCTCACCTCTATCCGTCCCGGTGAGCGCACTGTTACGGTTGGGCTACCGCAGGTTCCTGGAAGCGGGGTACTGGAAAAGCTTGGCCCCAAATTGATGTTTGTCTATGCCGCGGTTGTTACTCACGAAAATCTCACTTTCGAAGAGATTTTGAAAGTAACCAACCAACAGGAAAATGTGGTGCGCTATGCACTTAAGTCGGCACTTGATGCAGAGTTTATGCAGCGCAGCAAGGAAGGACGCTATCGCATCACACCGCTTTGGTACAACACGGTGATCAGCTATCTGAACAGGAAGAATATGCTCCATGAATGATGATAACGGCATTATCAATGACCTGATCAGCCTGTTTGAGATATTTAATATCTACATGCTGGTGCTACTGATCGCAGGGATTTTGCTGATTATCGCGGTCAACACCGGGCTGACAAGATTCAGCCAGAAACTAATGGATAAGATGCCCACGCGGCGCTTTCTGATCCTGCAGATTTCTACCCTGTTGAGCTTTGCCCTGTATATTTTTGGAACTATCGGCTTGGTAGTCGGAGTGCTGCAGCCTCCGCGGGAGTTCCTGATTGCGGTTGGCGGCGCTGTTGCTGTTGCCTTGGGCTTCGCCCTGAAAGACATTGTTGCCTCGCTGGTAGCTGGCAT
>NZ_JAFMPS010000013.1:30687-73985 GCF_020667895.1 Alcanivorax sp. 1008 | reverse complement strand
AAGGACTCCTACACCATGCTGGATATCTTGCGCAATCTGCAGGTTACAGCTCCGGTTAATTTTGAGCTGGTCGCGGTTAATCTGGACCAGAAACAGCCAGGTTTTCCGGAGCATGTACTGCCGCAGTACCTTGAGAAAGAAGGAGTACCATTCCACATTCTTGAGAAAGACACTTACTCCATCGTACGGGAAAAAATTGAAGAGGGTAAAACCACCTGCTCGCTTTGCTCGCGCCTGCGTCGTGGCACCCTTTACGGCTTTGCCGAGGAGATCGGGGCCAACAAGATCGCTCTGGGCCACCATCGCGACGATATCGTTGAAACCCTGTTTCTCAACCTGTTTCATGGCGGCAAGCTGAAGGCGATGCCACCCAAACTACGCAGTGATGACGGCAAACATATCCTGATACGACCGCTGGCCTATTGCCGTGAAAAGGATATCGAAAAGTTCGCCACCTACAAGCAATTCCCGATCATTCCCTGCAATTTGTGTGGTTCTCAGGACGGCCTGCAGCGTCAGGCGGTGAAGGACATGCTGCTCCAATGGGATCGCCAGTTTCCCGGCCGTATCGAAAGCATTTTTGCCGCCATCCAGAATGTGGCTCCATCGCAGCTGGCTGACGCCAAGCTGTTTGATTTTGTCAATCTTGAGCAGGGTAGAAGCAGCAGCGGGTCGTCTCAGGCCCATCGGCTCGACATCGTAAATCTGTGATGATGCTCGACAGCTCTGGTTGTGCCGACCGGCGGACTCCCGGTTTCCTGAGCGATCGTGCTAGATTGGGTCGGTTGAAATTTGATCGGCCTCGGGGGCTCTGATGCGAATATTCCTGCTTGCCACACTGGCTTTGCTCACTGCTGCCCAGTCGCTGGCGCAGGGCAGTGATGGCTTTATTATGCGGCCACTCACCGAAATGACGGCAAGTTCGGCCTTCGGACAGGGTTTTGCCAATCACCAGTACTCCGTGGGCACCACCGTCAACCAGCGTGGCAACCTGATCGGCTACCAGCTGACCGAAGCTGGCCAGTGGCGCAGTTTCAACGTCACCCCGGGCAGTAATCCAGCGCTGCTGATCGTCGACACCCCGGACTTTATTGCTCTGGCAGCGGGCGAACCGGTGTGCGTGTGGATCTTCTGTTCTACGGCATTGCCATGGGGTGTGATGCTGACATTGGATGGCCCGGTGGGGCAGTTTGTCGCTCGTGACCGTTTGCTGGCGCCTTTGGCTGGCTCTTTGCCAGATAGCAGCTTCCCGGGTGCTTTCGTTAACGGTAACCGTCATGGCGTAGTGGCCAGCTCGCAGCTATCCGATACCGGCCGTTTTGGCGCCATTGTTTTCAATAACGGCGTTGTTACGTTAAGCGATGCACCCTGGCTAACGGCAATCAACGACAACGTGCCCGCACAGGTACTGGCGTATCACGGCAACGATGCGGACTGCCTTATCTCGGCTGTGGGCTGCGAGCCACCAGCGCCGGTATCCTGCCATAAGGATGGCGACCGTCACGCGAATACCCGCGGCAAAGGTCATCATAGTCATGGTAAGGGCCACGGCTACGGTCATTACCGCTGCGGCCGTGGCAAGCCGGGTAGCAACTCTTATCGCGGCATTGCGACCAGCGCTGATTTCACGACATCTACAGTTGCGACTGACAGCGCCGGCGCCGGCAGCTCGTTAATCACCGTCGCGGCAGACGGCGTTATCAGCCGCCTGCAGTTTCCCTCTGAGCTGATCAGTGGTGAGGGCTTGTCGAAACTATATCCGCTGGCATTAAACAATCGCACCGCCGTATTGCGTGCCGATATTCATGGCAGCACCGTCTGGCCTGGCCGCCTGCTGCGCTGTGACTTCGATCCGCTGCAGCAGGATGGCAATGCAGATGGCGTGGTTGACTGCATTGCCGGGCTGCGCATGATTGAGACAGCGGCTATTGGTATTCAGGTGCGCACAGTGTTCGGTTTCAGTCTGAACAATCAGGGCTTGCTGGTGGGTAACAGCGGCTTTGCCGGTGCCGGTATCGGCGTGCCATTTCTGCTCGACTTGAATCAGCCGGGGGCGGAGGCGGAGCTGCTGGCCAATCGCTTGATTGGTGCGGAAGGCTGGGAGCTAGCCAGCGTCAACGACCTCAATGATGGCCGGCGCGGTATTGGCCATGGCTATCTGAACTGTGGTGACTCTGCCCAAGCCGTTGCGTTGATGCCGCTGGGCGGTCTTGATGACAGCCTCGGCTTTGGCGCAGGTGATTGGCTTCACCTTGCGGGAGTGGCACCGGGGCAAAATTATGAGATTGCACCGCAAGCCAAGGGTGGCTCCGGACAGTACCTGTATCGTTACAGTGCCCGACGCGCCGGAGATGGTGACTGGAAGTTGCTGCAGGACTGGAGCGCTGATGCCCTGCAGGCCACTGCAGGGGCACAGTCTGGTGATGTCTGTCATCGTATCCAACTCGCTGACGCAATATCCCAGCAACACCGGGAGCTGATCGTGCGCCTGCGCGTCAGTGCTGGATCATCTGTGCCGGTGACGCCGCTGTTACGGGCAGCCCCGTAACAGGCAGTGACCGCGGGCAAGCCTGGGCTGGGAGAAAAAACCTCAGAGTGGTGACTCAAGGGTCACGCGCCTTGTCTCAGGGCGCATGAACTGACCCGCCGAATCCGTTAGAATCGCCGCCTTCAATAGCCGGGCTGTTGCCCGGCATCCGTTTTATTCGACCGGATAGGTACCCGTCCCATGACTGATCGCATCAAGCACGGCACCCTTGAAATCGCCTCTGATCTGCACGACCTGGTGGTCAACCGCATTATTCCCGGCACTGGCATTGCGGCGAACACGTTCTGGTCCGAGCTGGAAAAAGTCGCCACCGATCTGATGCCAAAAAACAAGGCGCTGCTAGCCAAGCGTGATGAGACTCAGGCAAAGATTGACGCTTGGCATCAGGCTCGCCAGGGCAAGACTATCGACATGGTGGAGTACAAGGCATTCCTGACAGAGATCGGTTACCTGCTACCCGAAGGAGAGGCTTTTAGCGTTACCACCGAGAATGTTGATCAGGAAATTGCGACCATTGCCGGGCCCCAGCTGGTGGTTCCGGTGATGAATGCCCGCTACGCATTGAACGCAGCCAACGCCCGCTGGGGCAGCCTGTACGATGCACTGTACGGCTCGGACGTGATCAGCGATGAAGGTGGTGCCGAGAAGGGTGGCGCTTACAACCCGAAGCGTGGCGCCAAAGTAATTGCCTGGGCGCGCCAGCTGCTGGATGACGCCGCGCCTCTGGCCAACGGGTCCCACTGTGACTCGGTCAAGTACAGCATTGTTGACGGTAAGCTGGTGGTAAATACCGGTGCCGGTGAAACCGGCCTGAAGAACCCGGCCCAGTTTGTTGGCTTTAGTGGTGATATGGCTGCCCCTAGCGGCATTCTGCTGGTCAATAATGGCCTGCATATTGAAATTCAGATTGATGCCAGTCATCCGATTGGTGCTGAAGATCCGGCGAATGTTAAAGACCTGCTACTTGAGTCTGCAGTGACGGCCATTCAGGACTGTGAAGATTCAGTGGCAGCGGTGGATGCGCCTGACAAGGTAGTGGTGTACGGCAACTGGTTCGGTCTGATGAAAGGAGATCTGGCTGAGACCATGGAGAAGGGCGGTCGTACCATCACCCGCACCCTGAACCCGGATCGCACCTACACTGCCGTGGATGGTAGCGAGCTAACTCTGCATGGTCGGGTGTTATTGCTGGTGCGCAACGTCGGCCACTTGATGACTAATAACGCTATTCTGGTCAACGGTGAGGAAATCCCGGAAGGCATCATGGACGCCATGATCACTGTGCTGGCAGCGGTTCATGACCTGAAAGGCCTTGGCAAATACAGCAATAGCCGCACCGGCTCCGTGTATATCGTAAAACCAAAAATGCACGGCCCGGAAGAAGTTGCCTTCGCTTGCGAGCTGTTTGGTCGCGTTGAGGACTCATTGGGCTTGCCGCGCAACACTTTGAAGATCGGCATCATGGATGAAGAGCGCCGTACCACGGTCAACCTGAAAGAGTGCATCCGTGTCGCCAAAGAGCGGGTCATGTTCATCAACACCGGTTTCCTTGACCGTACCGGTGACGAGATCCACACCTCCATGGAAGCCGGCGCCATGGTGCGCAAAGCGGACATGAAGAAGCAGAAGTGGATTGGTGCCTACGAAGACTGGAACGTGGACATCGGTCTGGAGTGCGGCTTGCCGGGACATGCCCAAATCGGTAAAGGCATGTGGGCCATGCCTGACGAGATGAAGCAAATGATGGAGCAGAAAATCGGTCACCCAAAGGCTGGTGCCAATTGTGCCTGGGTGCCGTCCCCAACTGCGGGCACACTGCATGCCACTCACTACCACAGGGTGAATGTATTCACCGTGCAGAAGCAGCTGCAGAGCCGCCCCCGTGCTTCTCTGGATGACATTCTGACTATTCCGCTAGCCAGTGATACCAACTGGAGCGCAGAAGACAAGCGCGCCGAGCTGGACAACAACTGCCAGGGTATTCTTGGCTATGTGGTGCGCTGGATTGATCAGGGCGTTGGCTGCTCCAAGGTGCCGGACATCAGTGATGTTGGCTTGATGGAAGATCGAGCCACTTTGCGTATTTCCAGCCAGCACATCGCAAACTGGCTGCGTCATGGCGTGGTCAGCAAGGACGATGTTATGGCTGCCATGAAACGCATGGCGGTGGTGGTCGACAAACAGAACGCCAATGACCCCCTGTATCGGCCGTTGGCGCCAGACTTTGATGGGGTGGCCTTTGCCGCAGCCTGCGAGCTGGTGTTCGAGGGCTGTGTTCAGCCCAGCGGGTATACCGAGCCGGTGCTGCACCGCCGCCGTCTTGAAGCCAAGGCCCGTTACGGCTGCTAGCCAGCTAACCCACTGTTTATAAAAGCAAAAAAGGCCCGATGCATATCGGGCCTTTTTTGTTTCAACCGCAAATCAGAACTGGCGTGCAACCATTCTTTCGGCTTAGACTTGACTAAAATATGTCCGCTTGGGGATTGCTGTACGGCGGCGATAACAACAACAGGGAAATATTATGGTCGCGTCATTCAGATGGCTGGTGATTTTGCTACTTGCTGCCGGGCTCTCCGCTTGCGGCGGTGAGCGTCTAAACGATAAACCTGCAGAAGCAGATCGCTCCACAGATGGGCGAGCCGTCAAAGGTGTCCTGCAGGGAGCGCGGGTTAGTGCCTATGCATTCGATTCAGAGCGCCGGCCCACTCGTTTTCTTGCCAGCACACTGACGGACGATGCCGGGTATTTCAATTTTTCAGAGCTCCCCGAAGAGCTCATTCGTCTGGTCATTGAGGCTGCTCCAGATGGCTCGTCCACCATGCTGTGTGACGCAGCTGATGGCTGTGGTGATGGCATTGCCTTTGGTCAGGCGATGCCTTTGCCTGAGAATTTTCAACTGGTTTCCCTGCTGCCGGCAAATCGGCCACAGGGTAGCGTAGCGGTCACTCCGCTGACTCATATCGCGGCGCTTTGGGCTGAGCAATTTCCTCTGGGGGTTACTGATCAGGCGGCAATGCTGGCACTGTCTCAGGTCGCAGCAGTATTTGGTCTTGATGAAAATTTTGCCTGGCAGACGCCAATTGACGTAACCGACCTTGCAGAGCTGTCAGGGGCCACAGATGCTGCTCAAGCACATGGCTTTTTGTCGGCGGGATTCGCCCAGCTCGGCGGCGGGACGAATGCCCAGCAGATCATTGCGGAGTATGTGCAGGCCTTTATCGACAATGGTGGCCAGTTGCCAACTGGCGAGGGCGAGGGCGACCTGCAGACTTTGGTAGAGGCATCTCGTACGGTGGCGCTGCAGTTCGCCGGTGGTGAACTGGATCTGACCACTCTGATCGCCTCATTGCAGAATGTGTATACCCGTTGGGCAGGTCCGCTTACCGTAGTTTCGGGTTCTACCAGCTACGACGAGGCAGCCATGGCTCGAGCGATGGCGCCGCTGGATGACTTGGATGGCTACCTGAGAACTGCCGGGATAGATGAAAGCGGCACTTTCCTGGCCAGCCAGAGACATCAACTTGACTGGCTCTATACGCAACATACGCTGGACTTGGCTCAGGTTTCTCTGGGCAGCGCTGTTACCGTTATTCAGGCTGCAATAACAACAGACCTGATGTTATCCCAGCTGCCGCCAGGTTTTCCCCTGCCGCCAACCCTGCTGATTGACGTGTACGGCATGCCGGGCCTAAACGCTGTCGTAACTATCGCAACTCGGCAGATGGTGATCTCGGGCGTCCATAACGGCCAGACTGTAGACGTGTTAGTGGATCTGGCGCCACTTATCGCCGGACTTTCTAACGGAGAGCTGAGCTATGCGGTGACCGCCTCGGCCAGCAATACTGAAATCTCCGGTCAGTTACAGGGCACTCTGGATATCGATCTTTACGATACGGACTTCGGGCCATTGCTCAGCGCGCTGACTGCTGCGGTAGTTTCCGGTGGGGAACTGGATAGCAGCGCTTTCATTGAGGACATACTGGACCTGCTTGCCAACCTGCAGGTTCGTGCTCATATCGTTGGCGATGCGGCAATCTATAAAACGGATGATCAGGATTTCGGTTTTTATGGTGAGTTGGACGCATGGGGCGAGGTCAACACTCGGGTGCTGACGGCGCAGGCTGATGGCCCACTGCTGTCCCTGCACATTGAGTCTGGTGAATTGGTTAGCCCGGACGGTGATCGTCTGTTCAGCCTTGACGGCGTGCCGGCCTTGCATATTGATATTCGGGAAAGTGCGACGCTGCAGGCTGCTTTCGGCTTTGAAGCATTTGGCTTGCCAGTTTTTGAAGTCGAAGCTGACGGTGAGCTGAGCGGGTTGGGTGGTCTTTTTGCAGAGTTCACTGAACAAGCTTCTTCTGCAAGCCTGAACCCGGAAACCCTGCTGGCCATAGTTGCGGGACTTAATTTCTCTGTGCTCGATATTAATGGTACTGCAGCCATACAGGGAGACGGGAAACAGTGGCAGTTTACTCTGGATGGTCTGCGACTCGACGCGACCGCTGCAAACGATACTGATGTTGCCTTGAGCTTTTTCCTGACCGGCTTGAATGGCGGCTATATCTACTCCGGTGATCAGCTGGTGGCCACGGTTGCATTCGACTGGCAGAGTCTGGGCGCCACCATTCACTTCCTGAATGGTGAGTCACGCAGTTATTTTGCCGGCCCGATCACCGATATCTTGCCGCAGGAAGTGATTGATCTGTTTGCCAGCCTGCTTGGCGCGCTGCTTGGCGAGTCACTTTAAACAGGCGGCAATGATCCTTTAGTTCGGCTGACTTCACTGGTAGCCCCCGGGGCTGGTAGTTACACTGCCGGCCCCGAATGGTGGAGTCGCTGATGTCTGGCAACAGTCGTTCCGTTCTGTCATCTCAAACAGGTGTGCATCAATCTCTTGAAGCAGTTGTATCGCGCCATTTGAACTCGCAGTGGCAGCAGCCACTTGCCGATCATAACGTCGAGGCGTTTGCCGCCATGAAAAATTGGCGGCGCCAGCGCGGAGAGTCCATGCCTGTATGGCTGGACTCCGGCTGCGGCACCGGTTACAGCTCCTGTCAGCTGGCCCGCTCGAATCCGGACGTGCTGGTTATTGGTATTGATCAATCTGCCCACCGGCTTCTGCGCGGGCATGCTCGCTTCGAGCTTCCCGTCAATGCTCTCTTGCTACGTGCCGAGTGCGCGGACATCTGGCGCTTGATGGCCGCAGACGGCTGGATGCTTGAGCGCAATTTTCTGCTCTATCCTAATCCATGGCCGAAACCGGGCCATCTGTCCCGGCGCTGGCATGGTCACCCGGTGCTGCCAACCTTGCTGGCAATCAGCCAGTGCCTTGAGCTGCGCAGCAATTGGTCTATCTACGTTGAGGAAATGGCTGCCGCATTAGCCATGACTGGTCGTCGGGCACTGCTTGAGCAGTTTCATCCTGACCAGCCAATTAGTGATTTCGAGGACAAGTATCAGGCCAGCGGCCATGCCCTGTGGCGGCTAACCAGTTGCATGATTTGAGGTGCGGGTCCGCTGTCACTGCCAACTGGTTCATATTTAAGCATTAAGGATTTGCGGCACTATCTTCCTATCGCGCTTTCAATGGGCGCTCCAATGAGATAGTGGGGAGAGACGTCATCATGAACCATAGTGCTCATGCGCTCGTCACCAGAATGCTTGCCGATGACTGCATTGCCGTGCCATCGAGCAACCAACGCCGCATAGAAAGCAGGCTGCTGCAGCGAAGCCCAAGGCGTGATGAGGAAGTCGAGTTGGTGCTGTTCAATGGGCATTATGTGGCGATTCGTGATCGACGTCGGCCAGAGGTGCCTGAGCGGGTGATCAATCTAGCCTATCTTGACCCGCAACCGACGTATCACGCTGGCGATATTATCATCCGTGTATCGCTGGTGGGTCTGGTAAGTATGCTCATGATAATAGTCGCCACGGTACTCCAGCCGCAGGCGCTGCTGATGGTGGCCGTGGCAGCTCCCTGTCTGCTGTTGCTAGCGCTGATGTCAGCCCGTCTTGGGCGATGGGAGTTTCGCACTGCCACGGGCGCTATTTCCGTGTGCAGCGTCAGCCGTGAGCTGTTCCGCCATGCGCGGCCAAGACGCTTTGTTGAATTGCTCGCGGAACGTGCCGAGGGGGCGCAGATCATCTTACCAAAGGGCAACAAGCGTCTCGCTGCGGAGCTCGCCGAGCACCGGCGCATGCTGGATAGCGGCTGGTTGTCAAAGCGGCTTTATGAGTCAGCTCGTCGGCGGCTGCTCAAAGAGCTGCGGCATAAGGCTGATCTGTCAAAGGTGCAACTGGCGTAAAGCGGGGTCGCTAAGCGATTGATCCCAGCGCTCATCAAAGTAGCGCTGGAGTGCGCCGCATCGAGCTGGATCATCCCGATGCAGGATGGCGTGACGAAGGTGACGGAAGTCAGGCCGCCAGAACAGAGTGCGTTCGTCGGTCATTAGCCAGTTTTCGCTTACGCTACGGCTGTCTCGGGGCAATACCCTGATAGTGATATATGAGGGCAGACGGCGGGCCAGATAGACAAGACGGTGACCATCCGTTACCGCCTGAGCGGCATCTGCAATCAGAATACGAATGCGTGCCGAGGAGTTCCGCCGTGCCAGCCCCGCCAGCAGTTCACTGACACGGTCTCGATTAAGTAGTTGCTGGTCCAGGTCGGGGGCAAATATGCGCACGCTGCGACGAGCATCGGCCAGCACTTCATCGCAGACTTGTTCATGCACTGCAGGGTCATCTGGCAATGCACCGTCTGCGTTACCCGGCTGCATCAGTGGCCAAGCTCCTTGAACATCTGGCGATGTGGAATGTCCGCCTCAAGGAAAATGCCCCCGCTGACCGTAAAGCCGGCATTTTCGTAAAAGTGGGTGGCCTGAGTCTGGGCATGCAGGAAAATCTCATCCATACCGCTGCTACGGGCTTCAGCTTCTGCCGCGGAAAGCAGGGCAGAGCCTATGTCCTGATTGCGAAATTGTTCAAGCACGGCGAGGCGACTGAGTTGGCCGGTGGGTAGCAAACGAATACAGCCTGCCGGGATGCCGCCTGGGCCGAGGGCCAGGAAGTGCACCGCTTGCTGGTCGTGTTCGTCCCACTCCAGTGACTCGGGTACGCGCTGCTCGCGAATGAATACCGCTTCGCGAATGCTGCGCAGGGCCGTTTCATTTTCAGCCCAGGATGTGCGCTGGATAGTGACAGGCATAGTCTGGTTACTCGATAACAGTGAAGTAGCCGGCATCAATCCATTCCTCCATCAACTGCTCTGAATCATCATTCAGCAGCGGTTGTAATTCCGTTTCGGTGTAGCTGCGCTGGCGAGCCAACAGAGTGGCAAGAGGCCGTTGGGCCTCACCCAGTGGCCGTTTTTCGCCATTGATCCAGGCATTGCCAAGGGTATCTATCAATAGACGGGCGGCACCATGCCGGACCATCACGGTGTCTTCCGATGCGGCGGCAATGTGCCCGCAATCGACCTCAAAATCAAGACCGGCTGGCTGGCGAGGCTCGGACAGCAGGGCAGATAGAGCCTCTCGCAGGACATCACGATCAATAAGCTCCAAAGCCTGCTGGCGCAGGTTAGCCAAATCCGCGTCGCCAAGCAGCTCGGGGGCGCTGCAAGGTGCTCGGCCCACATCTGTGAAAAGGCTCTGATCGCTGCGTTCAATCGCTTCGTCAGCCAGTCGGGCGAGCAGATCAGCCGGTGCCGGGGCGCGAAACCCGACAGACCAGGTAATACAGTCGTCATCTTCAGCGACGCCCCAGTGACCAACTCCAGGGGGCAGGTAGAGTACATCGCCCGGTTCCACGACAAACTCATCCTCCACGGGCATGCCGTCCAGCAGGCGCAGCTCGTCGTGTGGCAGGCGTGGGCTGTTGTCGTCACAGTGGGGGCCGAGCTGCCAGTGGCGCTTGCCACGGGCCTGAATCAAAAATACGTCATAGCGGTCGTAGTGTGGGCCGACGCTGCCGCCTTTTACGGCATAGCTGAGCATGATGTCTTCCATGCGCCAGCCGGGTAGAAAGGAAAAACTGTCCAGCAGTAGCGATACTTCGGTCATGAAGTGATCCACAGACTGCACCAGAAGTGTCCAGTTTTGTTTCGGCAGGGCACTGAAGTCCTGCTCGGTGAAAGGCCCGCTCTGGACATTCCATGGGCCGCCTCCGGCTCCTGTCATCAAACGTGACTCAACGCAATCTTCCAGCGCCAGTCCGGCTAATGTGTCCGGGTCAGGATGGGCAAGGCCGCTGGCTGCGGCACGCATTAGCAGCGGCTTTTTCTGCCAGTATTGCTGCAGAAACTGTTCCGCGGGCAGCGGCAGCTCGAATGACGGCAGGTTCACATCGGCGCGATCCACAGAGGTCAGACCTTGCGTGCTTGATCGGCCGCGTTGCCAGTGTAACTGGCTGGCGTCATGGCCTTCAGTCGCGCTTTGGCATCGTCTGGAATGGCCAGCGACTCAACAAAGCTTTCCAGCGCTTCCCGAGTGATGGTTTTACCGCGGGTTAATTCCTTGAGTTTTTCGTAGGGCTTTTCAATGGCATATCGGCGCATAACAGTTTGAATCGGTTCAGCCAGAACTTCCCACGCGGCATCCAAATCTGTATCCAATTGTGCAGGGTTGACCTCAAGCTTGCTGATGCCTTTCAAAGAGGCCTCATAGGCAATCATGCTGTGAGCCAAGCCAACCCCTACGTTGCGCAATACGGTGGAGTCAGTCAGATCACGCTGCCAGCGGGATACCGGAAGTTTTGCTGCCAAGTGGTCCATGATGGCATTGCCCAGACCGAGATTTCCTTCCGAGTTTTCGAAGTCAATCGGGTTCACCTTATGGGGCATTGTTGATGAGCCAATTTCCCCAGCCACAGTGCGTTGCTTGAAATAACCGAGGGAAATATAGCCCCATACATCCCGGTCAAAATCCAGCAGGATGGTATTGAAGCGCATCAGAGCATGGAAATATTCCGCGATGCAGTCATGTGGCTCAATCTGGGTGGTATAGGGATTGAACGTGAGGCCAAGGCTTTCAACAAATTGCTGAGCGAACGTGGGCCAATCAACCTCCGGATAGGCGCTCAGGTGGGCGTTGTAGTTGCCCACCGCACCATTGATTTTGCCAAGCAGGCAGACCGCCGCAAATTGGTCTCGCTGGCGAACAAGGCGGGCGACAACATTGGCCAGCTCCTTGCCAACCGTCGTCGGCGATGCCGACTGGCCATGGGTGCGTGACAGCATAGGCTGGTGGGCCAGGCTGTGAGCCAGCTGGCGCAGCGCCAGAATCACCTTATCCATCACCGGCAACATGACATTGCGGGCATCTGCCAGCATCAGGCTGTAGGACAGGTTGTTGATGTCTTCGGAGGTGCAGGCGAAATGGACGAATTCGCTGATCGCGTGCAACTCGGTATTACTCTCAAGCTGCTCCTTTATGTAGTACTCAACCGCTTTGACGTCATGGTTAGTAGTGCGCTCGATTTCCTTGATCCGTGCGGCACCATCGACGGAAAAGTTCAGGCTCACTTCACGCAGCCGACGGCTGGCATCGACGCTCAGAGTGGGTACTTCCGCAATCTGGGAGTGTGCCGCCAGGGCCTCCAGCCAGCGCACTTCTACCTTGACCCGATTATAGATCAAGCCATATTCGCTGGTGATCGTGCGCAGGCTGTCGCACTTGCCAGCATAGCGGCCGTCAACGGGGGAAATGGCGAGCAGGGGATTCAGCGATGCGGACATGACGGTTCCTCGGTTGAAGTCGGGGCTAGGTCGGGCGAAAAGGCGGCGCAATGATACGGCAAAACCACCCGGATGTGGGCGCCGGGCGACATAGTTAGAGAGACATCAGGCCTTGGCAGGTCTTAAGCAGGCGCTGGCGCCGTAATAACAGATGCCAGCGCCGGCCACCGGCCTGCTGCCAGAGGATGGCGCCGCGCACGCCTGCCAGAAAAAGAGCCCGAATCGAAGCCGCAGTATCCTCGTTCTGTAGATACTGAGGCTCTCCATGTACGCGTATGCGAAACTTCAGAGTGCTCAGGGTATCCAGATAGATGCTGCCAAGACGCCGGCAAACCTCCACATCAGCAATGTCTTCGAACTGGGCGCGGGCGGCGGACAGCACTTCAAGACGATTACGCAGCACAGTTATCGTTGTCGGGTCGCGGCGTAAGGCAGTAGAAAGCTGTACCAGAGCGAGAGCATGGCCCACGGCGCGCAGGTCTGCTGCTTGTTGTTCTCCGGACAGCGCGCTGCGTAGCAGGGTCAGGCCCGGGCGTAGTTCTGGCGGGTTGGGATAGATGCTCTGATAGTCTTGCGCATCCAGGGTTAGCACGGCATTGAACAAGGGCGCCATATTGCGGCGGTTGCATTGCCCGGTTGTTGCCAGCTGGTCTGCAAGCTGTGCGGACTGGAACACGGCCGCCAGTGACATCATCTGTTCACGATCGGAAGCCATCAGAAGGTCTCCTCAATTACGGCGCCGCCGAGGCACACCTGACCATCATAGAACACCACCGACTGTCCCGGGGTTACGGCTCGCTGCGGCTGATCAAACAGCACGGATACCCGGCCATCACCCAGGTTTTTCAGGGTACAGCCCTGATCGGCCTGCCGATAGCGGGTCTTTGCGGTAATCTGAGTCGGCAAGGCGGGGGGCTGCCCGGCAACCCAGTGCACCGCGCTAGTGTTCAGGCCATCGCTTTGCAGTAACACATGGTCATGGCCCTGCACCGCGACTAGCACGTTGCGATCAAGGTCCTTGGCGGCCACGTACCAGGGCTGCTCGGCAGCTGCAGATCGCCCACCTATGCCAAGTCCCTGACGCTGGCCCAGGGTGTAATACATCAGCCCGCTGTGTTCACCCAGCAGGTTGCCGTGATCATCTTCGATGCGCCCCGGCTGAGCGGGCAGATACTGTTGCAGGAAGTCCCGGAAACGGCGCTCTCCAATAAAGCAGATACCGGTGGAATCCTTTTTCTTGTGGTTGTCGAAGCCAAACCCCTCTGCCAAACGGCGCACATCAGGCTTTTCCATGCCGCCAAGAGGAAACAGGGTACGGCGAAACTTATCGCCGCCAACCGCATGCAGGAAATAGGTTTGATCCTTGTTCTTATCCACTGCGCGTAGAAGCCTGGCACTATCACCAGGGTAATCGAGTTGTGCATAGTGGCCAGTGGCAATGCCATCTGCGCCGAGGGTCAAGGAATGGTCTAGAAACGCCTGAAACTTGATCTCGCGGTTGCACAGAATGTCCGGGTTCGGAGTGCGGCCGGATCGGTATTCATGGAGAAAATGAGCGAAAACACGGTCCCAGTACTCGCTGGCGAAGTTGGCGGTGTGTAACTCCATGTCCAGTGCACCGGCCACTTGCATTGCATCCATCAGGTCTTCACGGGCAGTACAGTATTCGCTACCGTCATCCTCGTTCCAGTTCTTCATGAATAGCCCTTCAACCAGATAGCCTTGCTGCTTGAGAAGGGCAGCAGCAACAGCAGAGTCGACACCTCCGGACATGCCGACGATAATCCGGGTCTGTCCAACTGGTTTGGCGAAGGGCGTATTCATGCTTTTTGAAGAGGCCAGGGGTGCTGGTAAATCACGTCCAGCGGAAGTCGCCGGCCAGACAGATAGTCATCCACACAGCGCATGACCAGCGGGCCACGGTGGTCTCCGCTGCAAGCGCGGAGCTCATCGGCAGATAGCCACTCAGCGGCCATAATGCCGGTGTCCAGTTTTTGCCGGGCATCATGGCCGACCGGCTCGGCCACAAAGCAAATTCGATAGTAAACGCCACCGCCACGCTTGGCCTGATAAATGTACAGGCCGAGCAGGGAAGTGATCTCCACCTGCCAGGCTGTTTCTTCAAGGGTTTCACGGAATGCTGCCTGAATCAGGCTCTCACCGGCCTCTACATGGCCGGCTGGCTGGTTTAGCACCAGTTTGCCGTCCGCATGCTCACGCACCATGAGGAATCGGCCATCCTGCTCTACTATGGTGGCAACGGTGATATGGGGCTCAAAACTATTCATTGCGGGCCGGAAAATGTCGGGGTGCAGAGGATAAACCAGCACAGCACTCGATTACAGTGATGGATGCTTCAACGCTGCCTGCGAGACCCCCTGGCGGGGGCTTTGGCCGGTAGATGGACGACAACCTCTCGCCACTGACCAGGTGCCAGTCCTTGCACCGTCCAGTCGCCAATTTGCCAGCGCACCAGCCGCAGTGTAGGCAGTCCCACAGCGGCCGTCATGCGCCGTACCTGGCGGTTGCGACCCTCAGTAATGGTCAGCTCCAGCCAGCTATCCGGTACGCTCTTGCGCTCTCTCACCGGCGGATCGCGCAGCCAAAGGGCAGGGGGCGCAATAGCTCTGGCTTTTGCTGGCAGAGTCATGCCGTCCTTGAGCTCAACCCCACTACGCAGCGCGGCTAGCGCTGTGTCACTGACCTGACCCTCTACCTGCACCAAATAGGTCTTTGGAAGTTTAAAGCGAGGCTCGGCAATTCGCGCCTGCAGCGCACCATCATCGGTAAGCAGAAGCAGACCTTCCGAGTCGTAATCAAGCCTGCCTGCGGGATAAACCGCGGGAATGCTGATGTGGTCCGCAAGGGTGCCCCGCCCGTCTTTGTCGCGAAACTGGGAAAGCACGTGGTAGGGCTTGTTCAGCAGTAGCAGCCTAGCCATCAGGGTTGCCAAGTGGGCGATGGAACAGAATTTCCGACAAAGTATATCTATGTCGTCAGGAATGCCACCTGCCGAGCCCTGAATCAGTCCACCGGCTTCAGGTTTACCGCATGAAACCCCTTGGAAGCGGGCTGTAGCTCATATTCCACCGGCTGGCCTGCTTTCAGGCTGCGATAGCCATCCATCAGGATGTACGAGTGATGGACAAAAAGGTCATCTCCACCTTGATCCGGCCGGATAAAACCGTAACCCTTGGCATTGTTAAACCACTTCACCTTGCCGGTTGCCATCGTGCCGCCCCTGTCATCCCTGATTGTTGTTTTGTGTCTGTTTTGTGGCTGTCGCTCCGCTACGTCACCAAGACCTCACGGCACTGGTGTAAACTGATTGTGGAACGATTAACTATCGTACATCTTTTAACCACTGGGCCGGGGTGTCAAGTCCCCGACGAATGGGCGATTGGGTATGGTGTGCGCTGCCACACAGTTATTGCGCTGGCGCTGGTGGCGCAGTACAACTGAACACAGGAACGCATGAGCATAATGGTATTGGATATCAAAGAATCACAACGCAGTACACCGGCAAGACTGAGTGGTGAAGGGCATGACCAGCCACAGCGGCATGGAGGGCTGGTGCTTGAAGAGCAGCAGGCCAAAGTCAAGCCACCGGCGATGTACAAAGTACTGATGATGAATGACGACTTTACGCCAATGGAGTTCGTTGTCGAAGTGTTAGAGTTGTTCTTCACCATGAACCGCGAGCAGGCGACGCGAATCATGCTGACGGTTCATACAGAGGGACGTGCAGTTTGTGGTGTCTATACCCGTGATGTGGCGGAGACGCGTGCTGAGCAGGTCATTGATTATGCTCGTCAACACCAGCATCCGTTAATGTGTCAGGTAGAAGTAGCCTGAACGAATTGGCAGACATGGTGGTCTGATAACCAACCCATAGGTTCAAGAGGTGTCATCATGCTGAGCAAAGAACTGGAAATGACTCTGAATGAGGCGTTTCGTTATGCCCGCAGTCATCGTCATGAGTTCATGACGGTAGAGCACCTTTTGCTCGCGCTGTTTGATAACGACTCCGCCGTTGAAGTGCTGACTGCCTGTGGCGCTGACGTCAACGACTTGCGTAGCTCGGTTTCGCAGTTTATTGACGACACAACCCCGTTGATTCCAGAGGAAGACCCGGAGAGAGATACCCAGCCCACATTGGGGTTTCAGCGTGTTTTGCAGCGCGCCGTATTCCACGTGCAGTCTTCAGGAAAGCGTGAAGTAACCGGTGCCAATGTGCTGGTGGCCATCTTTAGTGAGCAGGAAAGTCAGGCCGTTTACTTTCTCGCCACCCAGAATGTTCATCGTCTCGATGTGGTCAATTACATTTCCCACGGCATTTCAAAAATCAGTGACGGCGATGAAGACGGGGCCTCTGCGGACAGCGAGCAGATGGGTGAGGAAGGAAACGAGGCTAGTGGCAGCCCACTAGAAAGCTATGCCGTCAACCTGAACGTCCAGGCAGCGAGTGGTCGAATAGACCCGCTCATCGGTCGTGCCTTTGAAATTGAGCGAGCAGCGCAGATTCTTTGCCGCCGCCGCAAGAACAATCCGTTACTGGTCGGCGAGCCTGGTGTTGGCAAGACTGCCATTGCCGAAGGTCTGGCCTGGATGATTGTCGAAGGTAAAGTGGCTGAGCCACTGCAGGATGCGGTGGTTTACTCATTAGATCTTGGCGCACTACTGGCGGGTACAAAGTACCGTGGTGATTTTGAGAAGCGCTTCAAGGCGCTGCTCAGTGATCTGAAAAAGCAGACTAATGCCATTCTTTTCATAGACGAAATTCATACCATCATTGGTGCCGGTGCTGCCTCTGGTGGGGTGATGGATGCCTCTAATCTCCTTAAGCCTGCATTAGCATCCGGCGACATAAAATGCATGGGCTCAACAACTTTCCAGGAGTACCGTGGCATTTTCGAGAAGGATCGTGCGCTGGCTCGACGCTTCCAGAAAATTGACGTGGTCGAGCCTACTGTGGATGAAACCATTGGTATTTTGCGAGGATTGAAGAAGCGCTTTGAAGATCATCATCATGTGGAGTACACCGACGGTGCGTTGAAGTCTGCTGCCGAATTGTCAGCACGTTATATCAATGATCGCCATCTGCCGGATAAGGCGATTGATGTAATCGATGAAGTAGGTGCCTGGCAGCGCCTTCGCCCGGAAGACCAGCGTAGCACTGTGATTGATGTTACCGATGTAGAAGAAATGGTCGCGAAGATAGCGCGTATTCCACCAAAGTCGGTGTCTGCTTCTGATAAAGAATTGCTGCGCAATCTGGAGCGTGACCTGAAGATGACTGTATTTGGTCAGGACGATGCCATTGAGGCCATGGCGGCCGCTATCAAGCTATCCCGCGCAGGCCTCAAGACACCTAACAAGCCGGTGGGCTCGTTCATGTTTGCCGGCCCCACTGGTGTCGGCAAAACTGAAGTCAGTCGTCAGCTGGCCCGCGCACTGGGTGTGGAGCTTATACGCTTTGATATGTCTGAATATATGGAACGTCACACAGTCAGCCGTTTGATTGGTGCGCCTCCGGGCTATGTGGGCTTCGACCAAGGTGGCTTGCTTACCGAGGCAGTCACTAAGACGCCTCACTGCGTGCTGTTACTTGATGAAATCGAGAAGGCCCACCCGGAAGTGTTCAACCTGCTGCTGCAGGTGATGGACCATGCCACCTTGACGGACAACAATGGTCGTAAGGCGGACTTCCGTAATGTAATTCTGATCATGACCACCAATGCGGGCGCCGAGGCAATCAGCCGCAGCTCCATTGGTTTCAGTAAACAGGATCACAGCACCGATGGTATGGAGGCACTGAAGAAGATGTTTACGCCGGAATTCCGTAACCGGCTTGATGCGATTATTCAGTTTAGCGCTCTCACGCCACAGACCATCCTCAGCGTGGTGGACAAGTTCCTGGTGGAGCTTCAGGCGCAGCTGGACGAGCGTGGGGTTGTGCTGGAGGTAGACGCTTCTGCACGGGCATGGCTTGCAGAGCATGGCTATGATGTTGCCATGGGAGCCAGACCCATGGCGCGCTTGATTCAAGATCAGGTCAAGAAGCCTCTGGCGGAAAAGCTACTGTTCGGTGAGCTCTCGGAGCATGGCGGACGAGTGAGGGTCACCATGCAGGACGACAAGCTGGTGTTGACCGTGGTTGAGCAAGCTGCAGAGCCGGCCCTGTAAGGGAGCTGGGCATGCTTGCCCAGTTCGCCAACAGGAAAAGGGACCCTTTGGGTCCCTTTTTTGTCTGGCAGCCCTTTTGAAGCAGGGGGCTGGAGGGGTTATTTCATCCGGAAAGTGATGCGACCCTTGCTGAGGTCGTAGGGAGACATCTCAACCTTGACCCGGTCGCCGGTGAGGATGCGGATATAATGTTTGCGCATCTTGCCTGAGATATGTGCAATCAGCACATGGCCATTGTCCAGTTTTACCCGGAACATGGTGTTCGGCAGGGTGTCAATTACCGTGCCTTCCAGTTCGATCTGCTCTTCTTTCGCCATGCAGTTATGTGCCCTTACGCGGTGGTCCGCCAAAAAGAAGGCGCAATTCTGCCCGAAATGGCGCGGAGCTGCAAAACAAAAGGATACCCGGCAACAACAGAGTTAGTCAGAAGGCTGCCATACATTGTCGCGTAGTCGCTCCAGCGGCCGGAAGTTGCCCTTATAGGCCATCTTCTTGCAGCCATCCACCAGATAGCCAAGATAGAGGTAAGGCAGGCCCTCGCGGCGACAGCGCTCCAGCTCCCAAAGCACCGCCAGATTACCCAAACCACGGGAAGATTCGTCCGGGTCATAGAATGTGTATACCGCTGACAGGCCATCTTCCAGCCGGTCCACCACCGCAACAGCCAGCAACTTGCCCTCAGCCCGGAAGCAAAAGAATCTCGTGTCACTCCATTGGCTAATCAGAAAGCCGGTGAACTGTTCTTCGGACGGCGGGTACATGTCGCCATCGCCATGGCGACTAATGATATAGCGGGCGTAGAGGCTGTATAGCTCCCGATCAAAGCGAGCCGGGCGGCTTTCTACTGTGAGGTCTGCGTTGCGTTCGAGCAGGCGCCGGTGGCGTCGGCGCCACTGAAACTGATTGACTGGAACGCGCACGGGGATGCAGGCATTACAGCCTTGGCAGTGCGGCCGGTAAAGAAACTCTCCGCTGCGTCGAAAACCCCGCTGTGACAGTCTGCTGTAAAGAGCGCTGGTCATCGGCGTCGATGGGTCGACAAACAGGGTGGTCGCTTCGCGATCATCAAGATAGCTGCACGGGTGCGCCGGGGTACGAAAAAAACGCAGCGTGGACAGGTCAGTCATGGCTCTTTCTCAGTCCCCAACAGGTTCAGCGAAACAGGCAGCCTGACAAAAGCTCAGACCGCCGGGAGGTATCACCGGCCAAGCCTCGGAATACCGTGTGGTGAGCATTCTGAGCTGCTGCTCAAATTTCTCCCGTGTCAGGTTGCTTGCGCCCAGAGACAACAAATGCGCGCTTTCCACCTGACAGTCAAGCAGCTCGAATGACAGCGTCGTGTGAAGCTGGCACAGCATTGCCATGGCGGCCTTTGACGCGTCACGGGCATGACTGAACATGGATTCGCCAAAAAACACATGGCCAACCCGCACTCCGTAAATGCCGCCCACCAGCTGTTGCCGGTGCCAGACTTCAAGGGAGTGAGCGTGACCTAGTGCATGCAGCTGGCAATAGGCGGCTCGCATTTCCGGGGTAATCCAGGTGCCTGACCGTCCGTGTCTTGGCGTGTCGGCACAGGCATCTATTACCTGCTCGAAGGCGCTGTTCAGGGAGAACTTCCAGTGCCCCTGACGCAGGGTGCGCTGCATCCGGCGGGACAGGTGGAACCGTTGCGGAAACAGCACCAGTCGGGGGTTCGGACTCCACCAAAGAATTGGCTGCCCTGGTGAATACCATGGAAATATTCCCTGACCGTAGGCATTCAACAGAGTGGCGGTGGACAGGTCGCCACCGGCGGCTAACAGACCATCAGGATCATCCAGCGCCTGACTGGTCGGTGGAAAGGGATCTCCGGGGGCCAGCCAGGTGAGAGAGGTCACAGAGCGACCGGTCAGAGGTTGTCGAGGTATTTCTCGGCATCCAGTGCCGCCATACAGCCTGCACCGGCGGAGGTGATTGCCTGCCGGTAAACATGGTCGGCCACGTCGCCCGCTGCAAAAACGCCTGCAATCGTAGTGGCGGTGGCGTTACCCGCACTGCCACTACGAATTTTCAGATAGCCATCTTTCATTTCCAGCTGACCTTCAAAAATGGCTGTATTGGGTTGATGACCAATGGCGATGAACACGCCCTGCACCTCCACTTCCTGAGTGCTGTCATCTTTGGTTGATTTGACCCGAATTCCGGTGACACCGCTTTCATCACCGAGTACCTCGTCCAGACTATGATCCCAGATCACTCGGATATTGTCCTTGGCGAGCAGCTTGTCTTGAAGAATCTTCTCGGCGCGCAGCTTGTCGCGGCGATGGATCAGAGTGACCTCAGCGGCGATATTGGCAAGATACAGGGCTTCCTCGACAGCGGTATTCCCACCACCGAGCACAGCCACCTTCTGGCCACGATAGAAAAAACCGTCACAGGTGGCGCAGGCGGATACGCCCTTGCCCTTGAAGGCTTCTTCCGAGGGCAGGCCGAGGTACTTGGCAGAGGCCCCGGTGGCAATAATCAGGGCTTCGCAGGTGTACTGAGCATTGTCCCCATTGAGCACAAACGGGCGCTGTTGGAGGTCTACACTGTTGATGTGGTCATAGAGGATTTCAGTATTGAAACGCTCGGCGTGCTGTTGCATGCGTACCATCAGATCTGGGCCGGTCAGACCATGCACGTCTCCCGGCCAGTTATCCACTTCCGTGGTAGTGGTGAGCTGGCCACCGGGCTGGATTCCGGTGATCACCACCGGGTTAAGATTGGCGCGAGCGGCATAAACAGCAGCGGAATAGCCGGCGGGGCCGGAGCCAAGAATAATAAGACGGTGATGCTGGGCGCCACTCATGAAAGCCTCCAGAGAAAATGCGTCAATGCGAGAATGGTCGAGGAAGCTACACCAAATGCGGTTATCGTTGAACAGTTGCTCGCGATCAATTTGACTGGCAGCGGCTATTGATCGAACAATCGGGCCCTGGCGAGTCGCCCCCGAGTGTCCCCGGCGGAGCACGGGAGCGCTGGTACGCCACGCCTTTTCGGCGTAGTATTCCTATTTAATTCAGCTGGTTAGTGAGCAAACTTTGAGTAACTCCAAAACAGTAAAACAGACTGAGCAGGGTTGGTCCCTGCATCTGAAGCGCGGTCTGCTTGAAGGCATGGTTATTTTGCTACTGGCGCTGTCTGTATATCTGTTACTGGCGCTGGCCAGCTATGAGCCCAGCGACCCGGGCTGGTCTAAGATGGTGTCCACGGCTGCCGTACAGAATGCCGGCGGTCGTGCCGGTGCTTACTTTGCCGATGTGCTGTTTATCCTGTTCGGTTATCTGGCATTTTTGTTTCCGCTGCTGGTCGGTTTCTGGGGTGTCCGTGTATTACGCGAGCGTCATGCGGGCATGGCAGGCTCTTGGCCCATGTTCTCGGTGCGGCTGGTTGGCTTTGTGCTGACCATGGTCGCCGGTACCGGGCTCTGCTACATGCACCTGGCTGGCAATGGCAGTGTTTTGCCAGAAGATGCCGGCGGCATTCTTGGCAAGGAAGTCGGCGGCACTGCCCTGGATGGCTTCAATATGCTGGGCGGCACCTTGTTGTTGACCACCCTGTTTCTGATCGGCATGACCATCTTTACCGACCTGTCCTGGATTCGCCTGGCGGGCACTATCGCCGCAATGTTTATGGCACTGGTTCGTAAAGTGCCGGTATGGATCAAGCAGCTGAAAGCTCGGCGTCAAGCCAGACAGGTGCAAGAGCAGCGACGCATGGTGGTCGAGGCGGGTAAAAAGAAAGCGGAAACCCGCAAGCCACCTGCCATCGTCAAGCCGGTACAGAAGGTAGAGAAAAGCGACCGGGTGCAGAAAGAAAAACAGCAGCCCCTGTTTACCACTCAAGTCACCGGAACACTGCCGCCGCTTGCGTTGCTTGACCCGGTGGAAGAGGGTGGCCGTGGTGGCTTTTCTGATGCTGCGCTGGATGCGATGTCGCGGCTGCTGGAAATGAAGTTAAAGGACTTCAATATCGAAGCAGAGGTGGTGGCGGTGCAGCCAGGCCCGGTTATTACCCGTTTTGAAATTCAGCCGGCTGCGGGAATCAAGGTTAGCCGTATTAGCAATTTGGCTAAGGATCTGGCCCGCTCTCTGGCGGTAATCAGCGTGCGGGTAGTCGAAGTTATTCCAGGTAAAACCACGGTCGGCATTGAAATCCCCAACGAGCAGCGAGAAATGATCCGCTTTACCGAAGCGGTGGCGTCGCGGGCGTTTGATGAATCACCATCCCCGCTAACCATGGCACTGGGCAAGGATATCAGCGGCAATCCGATGGTTGCTGATCTGGCCAAGATGCCCCATTTGCTGGTTGCCGGTACCACTGGCTCCGGTAAGTCGGTCGGTTTGAATGCAATGCTACTGTCAATTCTGTTCAAGGCGAACCCGGAAGAAGTACGCCTGATCATGATTGACCCGAAGATGCTGGAACTTGCTGTTTATGATGGCATCCCACATCTGCTGACCCCGGTTGTCACTGACATGAAAGATGCTGCTGCCGCTCTACGCTGGGGCGTGGCAGAAATGGAACGGCGTTACAAGCTGATGGCCGCTTTGGGGGTACGTAATATTGCCGGCTATAACCGCAAGCTGATTGATGCCGAGAAAAAAGGTGAGTCAATCCGTGATCCGTTGTGGAAGCCGAAAGACCCGATGGATCTTGAAGAGCCGGCGCCGCTGCTTCAGAAGCTACCGTATATCGTCATTGTGGTGGATGAGTTTGCCGACATGATGATGATTGTTGGTAAGAAAGTTGAAGAGTTGATTGCCCGTATTGCCCAGAAAGCTCGCGCTGCCGGCATCCACCTGATTCTTGCCACCCAGCGGCCTTCGGTGGATGTAATTACGGGTCTGATCAAGGCTAACGTGCCGTCCCGCATGGCGTTTCAGGTCTCCTCTAAGATCGATTCTCGTACGGTGCTTGATCAAGGCGGCGCGGAGCAGTTGCTCGGCCACGGGGATATGCTTTATTTGCCGGTGGGCACCAGTGTTCCGGAACGAGTTCACGGAGCTTTTGTCTCAGATGAGGAAGTGCATCGGGTCTGTGATGATTGGCGTAAGCGTGGTGAGCCCGACTATCTGGATGAAATACTCGAGGGTGGCGGCGATACAGGCATGCCAGGCTTCGACGGCAGCGCTGGCGGCGACGACGCTGAGCAGGATGCCCTGTACGACGAAGCGGTAGCTTTTGTACTGCACTCCCGCCGCGCGTCGATCTCATCGGTGCAACGAAAGTTCAAGATCGGCTACAACCGCGCCGCCCGTTTGGTAGAAGCCATGGAAATGGCCGGGGTGGTTAGTGAAGCCGGACATAATGGTCAACGTGAAGTGTTGGCGCCTGGCAGCGCTGACTGAGGACTCTCCATGAAATTGCAGTTAGGGTTGCTGCTGGTTGTCGCTCCAGCGTTGGTATTTGCTGGCCCCACTGAGGATCTGGTCAAACGTCTTGCTGCGGTGCAAACACTGTCTGGCAGCTTTCAACAAGTGGTTCTGGATCAAGGCGGCACACGCTTGCAGGAAGCCAGTGGTGAGATGCAGATGGCCAGAGGAAATCGTTTTCTGTGGCACACGCTTCAGCCGTTTGAACAACTGGCAGTGTCGGACGGCAGCACCGTGTGGATCTACGATGTTGATCTGGAACAAGTGGTGGAAAAGCCGCTAACGCCGGATACCGCAAGCACTCCAGCGCTGCTATTTGGTGGGGATCCAGGTCAGGTGAGCGAGGCATTCCTGGTGGAGGAGGGCGCCCGCCAAGGGAAAATGGTGACGTACCGCCTTTCCCCCCGTAATGACGACACCATGTTCGTTGAGCTGGAGGTCACCTTTGTTGGCAAGATGCCTCATAGCATGCGTCTTGAGGATGCATTGGGACAACAGACCTCGCTGGACTTTCAAGGCACCCGAATTAATGAAACGCTTGATAACAGCGTGTTTGAATTCACTGCACCAGACGGCGTTGATGTAATCCGGCAAAGCGAATGAGTGACCTGTTTGCTGCAGATATGTCTCATCAGCCGTTGGCAGCGCGCATGCGTCCAACGTCACTGGATGATTATGTCGGTCAGTCTCATCTGGTAGGAACAGGTAAGCCGCTTCGTCGCGTGGTTGAGCAACATCAGCTTCACTCAATGATTCTTTGGGGGCCGCCCGGCACTGGTAAAACTACTCTGGCGTTAATCCTTGCACAATCCATTGATGCTGCATTTATCACTCTTTCTGCAGTACTCGCAGGGGTCAAGGAAATACGCGAGGCAGTGGCGCAGGCAAAAGAGCGCCTGACTCGTGGTCAGCGTACCGTGCTTTTTGTTGACGAAGTGCATCGCTTTAACAAGGCCCAGCAAGATGCATTTTTACCTCATGTGGAAGATGGCACTTTGATTTTTATTGGTGCGACCACTGAAAACCCCTCTTTCGAACTTAACAATGCGCTGTTATCGCGGGCTCGGGTGTATCGTTTGCGCAGCATCGATCGGGAAGACTTGATGCAGCTGCTTGAGCGGGCGCTGGGGATGCCGGAGTTCGCTGGTATCAGCATGGAGGATGCCGGCAGAGACCGCTTACTTGATCACGCCGATGGAGATGCCAGGCGCCTGCTTAATCTTCTGGATATTGCTTTGGATATGGCCGAAGAGGTGATTGATCTGGAGCTGGTCAATGAGCTGCTGCGCGACAGCCTGCGGCGCTTTGATAAGGGAGGCGACTATTTCTACGATCAGATTAGCGCCTTGCACAAATCTGTACGGGGCTCTGATGCGGACGCCGCTCTTTATTGGTTTGCACGCATGCTAGATGGCGGCTGCGACCCACTATACCTGGCCCGCCGTATAGTACGGATGGCCAGTGAGGATATTGGTAACGCCGACCCGCGCGCACTGCAACTATGCCTGAATGCCTGGGATGTGCAGGAGCGTCTTGGCTCACCGGAGGGTGAACTGGCTATTGCTCAAGCACTGGTATATCTCTCTGTGGCACCGAAGAGCAATGCGGTTTATCTGGCATGGAAGCAGGCCCGAGCATTTGTCGCCTCTCATCCGAGTGACGAGGTGCCACTGCACCTGCGCAATGCGCCAACCACGCTAATGAAGGCAGAAGGTTACGGGGCGGACTATCACTACGCCCACGATTTTCCCGATGCCTACGTTGCTGGCGAGAATTACTTTCCCGAAGGCATGGGTCGGCCAGCATTCTACCAACCGGCATCCCGCGGCCTTGAAATTCGCATCGCTGAGAAGCTGCGCGACTGGCAGCAACGCAACCTCGGTGCCGACTGGCAGCGTTATCCCGAGAAAAAATAGCCTTTCGCTACAGAACGTGACCTTGCGGCCCATCTCAACGATAATCCCCGCCTTGATTACGCTGTCCGCTAACAGCCGGGGCAGCAGGATAACGGGCAGGATGGTTTGATGCTGGATATTCGTGAATTACGCCGTGATGGCGAGCAGATGGTTGCGCGGTTGGCGCGCCGTGGAGTGAACTTTGATCTGGCCGCCTTTCGGGCGCTGGATGCTGAGCGCAAGCAGGCGGACATGCTGTCACAGGACCTGCAGGCTCAGCGCAAGCAGGCCTCCCGCGACGTTGGTGAGCTGGTTAAGTCGGGCGTGGCGGTGGATGAGGCCAAGGCCAGAGTGGCAGAGGTACAGGCCAAGATCGACGCGCAGATGCAGGCAGCGCTGGACCGTGCCGCCGAACTGCACGGGCAGATTGAAGCCCTGTTGATGGCGGTGCCTAACATGCCGCTGGATGATGTGCCGGAGGGCAAGGACGAGGCAGATAACGTTGAGTTGCGGCGCTGGGGACAGCCCCGTCAGTTCGACTTCGAAGTCCGTGACCACGTTGATGTGGGCGCCACTCTGGCAAGTGGAGAGCTCAACTTTGATCTGGCAGCCAAATTATCCGGGTCTCGTTTCTCAGTAATGACCGGTTCTTTGGCGCGCCTGCATAGAGCTTTGATCGACTTTATGGTCGACATGCATGCAGACCAGCACGGCTACCAAGAGGTCTACGTTCCCTATCTGGTCGGGCCTGAGGCATTACGCGGCACCGGCCAGTTGCCCAAGTTCGAACAGGATCTGTTCCGTATTCAAGGCGACCGGGAACTATACCTTATCCCCACGGCGGAAGTACCGGTGACTAATCTGGCAGCTAATGAAATCATTGACTCGGCGAAGCTGCCGCTTCGTTACGTCTGCCACACCCCTTGTTTCCGCAGCGAGGCAGGCGCCTATGGCCGTGATACGCGCGGCATGATTAGACAGCACCAGTTTGAGAAGGTGGAGCTGGTGCAACTGGTACGCCCGGAAGAATCAGCCGCCGCGCTGGAGGCATTGACCGGGCACGCAGAAGCTATCCTTCAGGCGCTTGAGTTACCCTATCGGGTGGTCGTGCTATGCACTGGAGATATGGGCTTTTCCGCATGTAAAACCTATGACATAGAAGTGTGGATCCCGAGCCAGAATACCTACCGGGAAATCTCTTCCTGCTCCAGCTTTGCTGATTTTCAGGCGCGCCGCATGCAGGCCCGTTACCGTGCGGACTCCGGCAAGCCAGAGTTGCTGCACACTCTGAATGGCTCCGCGCTGGCCGTTGGACGCACTCTGGTGGCCATTTTGGAGAACTATCAGAATGCCGACGGAAGCGTCACGGTTCCGCCTGTGCTGCGCAGCTACCTGGGCGGTCGAGAGACCCTGTAACGGGAGATAGCAATGGACTATCTGCCAGTTTCCTGGCGACTGCGTGATCAGCTTGCGCTGCTGGTCGGTGGCGGTGATATTGCCCTGCGCAAGGGCCGGCTGCTGGTCCGTGCCGGTGCCAGATTGCGGGTAGTAGCGCCGCAAATAGAAGCGGAGCTTAAACTGCTGATTGAGCAGCAAGGTGGCGAATGGCTGCCTGAGACTTACCAGACACACCACCTTGACGGTGTGGTGCTGGCCATTGGCGCCACTGATGACAACGACGTCAATCGGCAGCTGAATGCCGATGCGGTAGCCCGACAGCTGCCGGTCAATGTGGTCGACAACCCTCCGCTGTGCACCTTTATTTTTCCCGCGATTGTCGACCGTGATCCATTGCTGATTAGTATCAGCTCGGGTGGTGCCTCTCCGGTGCTGGCAAGATGGGCCCGCTCAAAAATTGAAACACTCTTTCCGGCACGCCTTGGCAAGCTTGCTGAGCTGATGGGGCGCTTTCGCAAGCCTCTGGCAGAGAAGCTTCCGCAAATTGGCGCGCGACGACTGTTCTGGGAGGGCCTACTGGACGGCCCGCTGATGGAAAAGGTCTTGGCTGGCCAGCAAGCTGAAGCAGAAACACTGTTATCTGATGCAGTAACAAATGCGGATATCCAGAAGCTGTCGCAGGGAGAGGTATATCTGGTCGGTGCTGGTCCTGGTGACCCGGACCTTATGACCTTTCGAGCGCTACGTCTGCTGCAGAAAGCAGATATTGTTCTTTATGACCGCTTGGTGGGTAAGGGGATTTTGGAGTTGGCCCGGCGCGATGCAGAGTTGGTCTATGTGGGTAAAGCCCGCAATGAACATGTTGTTCCGCAACAGGAAATTAATAACCTGCTAGTCAAGTACGCTCTTGAAGGTAAAAAAGTCTGCCGCCTGAAGGGGGGCGACCCGTTTATTTTTGGCCGCGGTGGGGAGGAGCTCGATAGCGTGGTTGCCGCCGGCATCAGCTTTCAGGTGGTACCCGGAGTCACCGCTGCTGCAGGCTGTGCGTCCTATGCAGGAATTCCATTAACGCATCGTGATCATGCGCAGTCCGTGCGCTTTATTACCGGTCACCGAAAGGATGGATCTGTAGACTTGCCCTGGGCCAATCTGAATACCGTCAATGAAACGCTGGTTTTCTACATGGGGCTGGTCAGTCTGGCGGAGATTTGCAGCAACCTCTTGGCACAGGGCATGGCCACCGATATGCCAGCGGCAATAGTGTCGCGCGGCACGCTGGAGGATCAGCAAGTGATTATCAGCAGCATAAGTTCTTTGCCGGATAAAGTTGCCACAATGGAAGTTGCCGCGCCGAGCCTGTTAATTATTGGTACCGTGGTCACGCTTCACCCGCGCTACAGCTGGTTTATGTAAGCGTGCCAAAAGCCCCGCTCAAACCCTCTACTTTTTTGCTATTGCTAGCGGTTGCTGTAACTGGCATGGGTCAGACTCTGGTGTTTGCCATTTTGCCGTCCTTGGGTCGGGCCACCGGTTTGGCAGATATCCAGGTTGGCATGATTATTACCTGTTCAGCTTTGGCTTTCGCGTTGGCCAGCCCGGTATGGGGACGCTTCAGTGAATATCTTGGTAGGCGCCCGGTGCTGGTTATTGGGCTGAGTGGCTATGCAACCGGAACATTATTATTCGCACTGGCATTTGAAGCAGGCCTTGGTGGCTGGGTAAGCGGTGTCAGGCTATTAGCTTTGTTGGTGACGGCGCGGGTTTTACAAGCGTTGGTTATGGCTGCTTCACCACCCGCAGCAACTGCCTATATTGCTGATATTACCAGTGCCGCTGAGCGGACCCGGGGAATGGGCAAGATTGCCGCTGCCCATAATCTTGGCACTATAGCTGGCCCGGCACTGGGTGGTGCTCTGGCCGTATTTGGTCTGCTTATGCCGTTGTATGCGGTGGTCCTGATTACTTTGATCATGGCACTGCTGGTCTGGCATCGGCTGCCGGAGTCGCCACGTATACTGGAGCACAGCAGACCCAGCCATCCATTTTCTGTACTGGATGCGGTGCGCGCCAGTCTGGCGGCCTATGTTGATAGGCGCTTGGTAGATGTGCTGCTTATCGGGGTATCCCTGTTCCTGTGCTTTGCCGTGGTGCAGCAAACGCTTGGTTTCATGTATCAGGACCGTTTTGGCCTGACTCCCACTCAGGGCGCGGCCGGGGTTGGACTCGCGATGATGGTGGCGGCGGCGGCGTCGTTACTGGCACAGGTCGTGATTGTGCAAAAACTGCGCTGGCCGCCGGAGACCCTGCTCAAGGTGGCGGTTATCGCGATCGGACTCGGCTCGTTCCTGCTTTTATTTGCGCCGGTGCAGTCTGTGGCTGCCACCGCCATTGCATTTGTGGGCCTGGGATTGGGATTGGGCATGCCCGGCGTCAGTAGTGCAGCCAGCTTGCGTGTGGGGGCGGAAGAGCAGGGCGCTGTGGCAGGAATGATGAGTGCCTGTCCGGCTTTGGGCTATATCATCGGGCCCCTATTGGGGACCGGTATATATAGCATTTGGCCGATAGGGCCGTACGTACTGGTTTGTGTGCTGGTGTTGCCTTTGGCTTGGGCGGTGTGGCGCCTGGGGAGACGCCACAGTTGACGAGAGATTACTGAGTGAAGGGTAACAAAATCAGTTCCACACGGCGGTTCTGCGCTCGGCCACTCTCCGTACTATTGCTGGCAATTGGCTGAGTTTCTCCAAAACCGACCACATCCATGCGCACCGACTCGACCGCATAACCGCTGAGAGCATTGGCTACTGATTGCGCACGCTGCTGCGACAGCATCATGTTGTACTGGTCTGCTCCGGTGCTGTCCGTGTGGCCGCCTATTTGAATCATGGTCGACTTGTACTCTTTCAGCACCTCGGCAACTGAGTCCAGCACCGGCATAAACGACTCGCGCAGCACATACTGATTGCTGTCGAAGGTAATGGAGCCGGGCATGTTAAGAATGATGTTGTCGCCATCGCGGGTCACCGAAACACCACTGGCGGACAGTTTTTCCCGTAGCTTGGCCTCCTGAACGTCCATATAAACGCCGACACTGCCGCCGGCTACGGCACCAATACCTGCGCCCCTGAGAGCTCGCTCTTTGCGCTCCTTAGAGTTGTCGGAGGTAGCGATGCCGATCAGCGCACCGGCAGCGGCACCGATCATCGCACCCGTTGCCGCCTTGGAAGTCTGTTTTTCGCCGGTATAGGGATTAACAGTACAGGCACTAAGGGTAACGGCGCTGCCAACCAGGGCAGCAAGAGCGAGCTTCTTCATGGGAACTCCTTGGGAAACATAAAATTCTGAATAATCCAGCGCAATACGGCGCATCATCTGGCCGCAACTGACCACCAAGCCTAGTCGTTTTGTCACCTTTGGGGAACCGTGACTGTGTCATGGAATGGTAAACTCGACCACTTCGATAGCTGACAAGGTCAGCAGAGGTTGCATGAAAGTCCGTACACCGATTCAGTTTGAGGATTACCGCCCGCCATCAGCGGGCCGTATTCGCCGGATGCTGACCATCCAGCGCTGGTATTTCACGCCCAGACTGCTTGGTGCGGAGAATATCATTCCAGGTCGCCCGGGCCTGTTTGTCGGCAACCACGCCATTTTTGGCGTGGTTGACTCGCCACTATTTGCTAGCGCCCTGTATAGCAAGACGGGTATCTATCCGCGCAGCCTCGGAGATCATTTCCACTTTGATGTGCCCGGCTGGGGTGACATGCTGATTCGTTACGGCGCGGTGCCGGGAACGCGGGAGAACTGCAGCCGGCTGATGCAGGCAGGCCAGCACATTCTGGTATTCCCCGGCGGAGCTCGCGAAGTTGCCAAACGACGTAGCGAGATCAACCGGCTGACCTGGAAGAAGCGGACCGGCTTCGCCCGTATGGCCATCGAACACGGCTACGACGTTATTCCGTTCGCCTCGGTGGGCTGTGATGAGGCTTATACCATTCTGTTCGATGGCGACGACTTTCAGAATAGCCGGGCAGGGCGCTGGCTACTTGGCCACCCGCGCGTGAACACGCTGCTGCGCGGCGGCGATACTTTTATGCCCGTTGCCAAGGGGCTTGGCCCAACCATGCTGCCGCGCCCCGAACCCTTCTGGTTCATGATTGGCAAGCCGATAAGTACCTTGGAATATGCTGGCCGCCAAGATGATCGGGAGGCACTGTGGGAGCTGCGCAATAGAACTGCTGACAGCATTGAGTCGATGATTGAGAGCCTGAAAGTAAAGCGCGCAGCACAACAACTGCCTGGCTGGCGCCGTCGACTTCTTGGGCGTTGATGTTTACCCACTGACCCGGAAGGTCAAAGCGGTGAGTGATCTGCCCATTGCTCAACATCGGACTGGCTGACTACTGTGTGTCTATCTGTGATAACGGTATTCAGCCATGGTTATGTCCCTTGAGGAACTGCGAGCCAAGGTGGCCGCCCAAAAAACGTTGATTCCATCTCTTTATGGAGATGTGGACTTTAGCATTACCCCGGAACGCTTCACTGACGACCCCAGTGATGAGTGCGCCTTGCCAGGCCGATTTGCTCGCAAGTACCGGCCTAACCTGCTGGCGGATAGGGAGCGGATTGAGCGGGCCCGGGCCTACACTATGCTCGGCGATACTGTGGCCGACGCCTATGCCGCACTGATTCCTCAATTCGGCTTCCGCCGATTGATCAGCATGCTCACCGATGCTTGCGATAAGGGAGTCGACAAGGTCGACGGCGCACCGCAGGAGCTGATCGACTTTATTCAGTCCATGGAGCGCATCCCGGAGTGGCTCGATATGGACTTGGTTAACGAGGGTGCCCGGGTCAGCCGTATTGCCATGGCCAATCTGGCCCCATTCGCCATTCGCGGCGCCTTTGTTGCAACTTTTATGAACAAGTACTCGGGTTTGCCCATGGCTCTGACTGGCACTCTGTCGGATGAGTCATCGGTGCAGCGGGTCAAGGAAACCGCCAGCTTTTTTACCACTGCGACCCTGCCCGGTGCATTGCAGCGTTTCGGTACCGGGTTCAAAGCCGCCGCCATGGTGAGACTGATGCACTCTATGGTGCGCTTCAATATCCTCAAGCGCTCAAAGGTATGGGATGTCAGCGTTTACGGCATTCCGATTCCACAGGTCGATCAGATGCCTGCCGGCACAATGCCGGCGTTTATTACAGCCTTTAAAGTAATTCGCAAAGGTCGCAAGGAATTTACCCGGGACGAGCGCGCCATTGTCGAACTGTGCCGCTACCAGAGCTATTTGCTTGGTTTGCCCGAGGATCTGCTGCCGGATTCGCCGCGGGAAATTTTCAACGCCATGATGACCTACGGCGGCACATTGCGTGACGGCTATGACGATGAAACCTGTGGCGCACTAGTGCGTTCCACCATGTCAGCCTATCTGCCACCGGATCAATCGTTGCGCAATCGTGTTTACAACAGCTTCGAAAAAAGTTTTTCCAAGGTGTTCTTCAGCCGGGTATTTCTGATTGGAGATGAAAAGCAGAAGGCCAAGCGGATGGGCGTGCAACCTGGTATCAAGGACTACCTGTTTTTCGCAGCAAGCAACCTGTACATCCTGCCGCAGATGACGGCATTTTCCCTGATTGAGCGAGTGCCGGTGGCCGGCTGGGTGGCGGACCAGCTGCTAATTCGCCGGCTGAATCAGCTGCTGGTTAATTATGGTCACGCGGAGTACACCACCGACCCGGCCAAGTACAAGGATGCTAAAGCCAGCTAACCAGTATCAAGCACTGCCTTTTGGCTCCCGCCACATACACCACAGAGGTGGCGGGTTGCCTGGCATATCGCCAAGCGTTTTAGTCACTTCAAAGCCATAACGGCGATAGAGGGATAGATTGCTTTGTTCAGCGGTTTCCAGATATGCCGGCTGAGCATATCGGTCCGCCAGAGCAAGGCCGGTTTCAATGAGCGGTCGCGACCAGCCCTTACCCTGATGAGAAGGGTCAACACCAAGCACCTGAAGATAGTAATGAGGAACCTTTGGATGAGCTTCCTGTACGGCCTGAATGGCACGACTGACCTTCCACAGACGTTGCCATGGGGTCATGCGGACGAACTCAGGCAAGAAACGTAATTGCTGTAAAACACCCAGTTGCCACTGGCCGGGTGCGGACCACAGCGCCGCACCTTGATGCTGACCTCCACACCATACTAGCCCACCTGGTAATGCCATATGCCGTAGCTGTGCTTCGAAGCCACCACATAGGCGGGACTGATAATCCCCTTGGCCATCAACTATCCAACGCCAAAAAGGGTCGTTGTTAAATGCCCGCGCCAACATCGCAGCCAGAGCGCTTAAATCAGATTGGCTGGCTGGACGAATCTTATGCATGGTTTTTCCAACTGGCAAAGGACTGCATTATAGCTGCACAAGACAAGGTGTTTGTGGTCACCGGGATGACTTTGTGCGCCATGGGGCTTCCGCTGTGTCCCCAAATGTCCATATGCTGACAGCCGGCGCCAGTGAAGTTGGGATTCGCAACAGTTAGCATCCGCGCAGGTAATAATGTGTGGTTGTCGAAAACACGGGAGTACGGCATGCGACGTTGGAATGGCTGGGGCGACGAGGCCAACGAATACGAACTCAAGCCATCGGGGCTGGCTTTTCTGCAGCAGCGCCTTGGCGTTGCAACAGCGCTGGCGGACACCTCCCTGGAGCAGGTGCTGGCTCAAGTGCCCGCATCTCGTTTGCCGGCCCACACACTGATCCGCACTGATGCAGAAATTCGCTTGCGACATGCGCGCGGGCAAAGTCTGCCGGACTGGCTGGCCATGCGTGGTGGCGAGATGGGACCGTTTCCCGATGGCGTCGCCGAGCCGGAGACCAGCGCCGAGGTGCGCGAGCTACTTGACTGGGCGTTATCCAACGACGTTGTGGTGATCCCCTACGGTGGCGGAACTTCAGTAGCCGGCCACATCAATCCGCCAGCAGTGGAGGCTCCGGTACTGACCCTGTCACTGGCAAGAATGAATAAACTGATTGATCTGGACCCGGTCAGCCAGATCGCCACTTTCGGTGCCGGCACCCCTGGGCCCGCACTGGAGCAACAGTTACGCGAGAAAGGCTATCTGCTGGGCCATTTTCCGCAAAGCTGGGAGCTCTCCACGGTCGGCGGCTGGATTGCCAGCCGATCCAGCGGCCAGCAATCCATGCGCTATGGGCGGATCGAGCAGATGTTTGCCGGTGGCCGACTCGAATCACCCCGTGGCACGCTTGTCATACCGACAATCCCGGCTTCCAGTGCCGGTCCAGACCTGCGCGAAATGGTGATGGGTAGTGAAGGGCGCTTTGGCGTGCTTACCGAAGTAAAGGTACGCGTCACGCCATTGCCGGAAAAAGAAGAGTTCCATGTCGCCTTCGCCCCGGACTGGGGTACCGCAGTGGAGCTGGTGCGGTCCATGGCTCAAGCGAAACTTCCGTTGTCGATGCTGCGTTTGTCTAATGCGGAGGAAACGCGTTCTCACTTGAAACTGGCAGGGCACGAAAAGCTGGTCGGTTGGCTGGAGAAATATCTGGCATTACGCGGCATTGCTGACAGCAAATGCATGATTACCTTTGGCGTGACCGGACAGGCTCGCGCCTGTTCGCAGAATCTGGCCGACGCCAAGCGTCGTATTCGTGCAGCCGGTGGGGTTCATGTCGGCACACTGCTGGGTAAAAAATGGGAAGAGTCACGCTTTCGCTCTCCCTATCTTCGCCATGGGCTGTGGGAGCACGGCTATGCTGTGGATACTCTGGAAACAGCTGTCGACTGGAACCGCGTTCCAGAAATGGTTGCCAATATCGAGCAAGCAATTCGCGACAACTGCGGTGATGATGGCAAAGTACATGTCTTTACCCATCTGTCACACCTGTACCCGCAGGGTTCCAGTATTTACACCACGTATGTGTTCCCTTGCGCGCCATCCTATGGAGAAACCAAAGCACGATGGGCGCAGATGAAGCAGGCGGCCAGTGATGCGATTGTGGCCCTTGGGGGCACAATCAGCCACCAGCATGGTGTCGGTCGAGACCACGCGCCCTGGCTAAAACATGAAAAAACAGAGCAGGGCATAGCCGTGCTCAATACTCTGGTGAGGCATTTCGATCCGACCCAACAAATGAATCCCGGCTGCTTGCTGGAAGAGTAGTTCTGTAGGAGAAATAACATGCTTGGTCAGCGCCCGAATCCGTCCGAACTGACAGCGGAAACCTGGGACTTGATTGTCATCGGTGGGGGTATCACTGGTGCTGGAGTGCTTCTGGAGGCTGCACGCCGGGGGCAGCGTGTACTGCTGGTCGAGCAGCGCGACTTTGCCTGGGGCACTTCAAGCCGCTCATCAAAAATGGTTCATGGCGGGTTACGCTATCTCGGCCAGGGCGATATCCGTTTGACTCGTCATTCCTTACTGGAGCGCGAACGTCTATTGCAAGAGTTGCCAGATATGGTGGTACGCCAGCCCTATATATTTCCGGTTCGGCGCGGAAAGTTCCCCGGCCGCTGGCCAATGAAAGCTGTTCTATGGCTTTACGATTTTCTTGCCGGAATTCGGGATCACCGCTGGCTGTCCATGGACAAGCTGATGCAACTGGTGCCAGGTCTTAACAGTAATGGCCTCGTCGGCGCCATGAGGTATACCGACTCTCTCACCGACGACAGTCGGCTGGTAGCGCGAGTGTTGCATGAGGGCTGCGGCCATGGCGGCCGGGCTTGCAACTATGTTGAAGTTGGCAAGATTCAGCGAGACGGTGATGTGCTGCAATTATCGGCAACGGATCTGATCTCTGGTGCGGCATTGTCATTTCGCACTCGTCATGTAATTAACGCCACCGGCGCTTGGGCCGACCGACTGTCTGGTACGGAAAAAAAGGTGCGCCCACAACGCGGCAGCCATTTGTTCGTAGCGGCCGAGCGCCTGCAGGTTTCCGACTGCCTGACCATTCTACATCCGGACGATGGTCGGCCCGTGTTCGTGTTTCCCTGGGAAGGCAGAACCTGTATCGGCACCACGGATCTGGATCATCGTGATGACCTGTCATTTGAACCGGTTTGCACCCGCGCAGAAGTCGATTATCTGCTCAAACTGGCTAACAGTCAGTTCCCGCAGGTTGCACTGCAAGACAGCGATATTATTTCGACCATGGCCGGTGTGCGACCGATCATCGCCTCTGGCAAGGGCATTGATCCCTCCAAGGAGCGCCGTGATCATGCGGTCTGGTCCCACGATGGAGTCACTACTGTCAGTGGCGGCAAGTTGACCACCTTCCGGCTGATTGCGCTGGATGCATTACTGGCCGCTGGTCTGATTGAAGCCAGCGATCATAGGGCCAACCAGACACCGAAGGAGCGCATGTTCCACTTCGCCGTTAACCCGCCGCATCGTCTTGGCCATCCACTTGCCGCACTACCCAGCGGCAATGCATTGCTTGATCAGGTGCGCTGGGTGCTGGACAACGAAATGGTGGTTCACCTGGACGACCTTTTATTGCGCCGTACTCGTATTGGAAACTTGTTGGAGCAGGGCGGTAAGGCGGTGCTTGGCGATATCAAATCGTTATGTCAGCAGCAACTTGGCTGGAACGGGGCACAGTGGGACGCGGAAGTTTCCCGCTATCTGCAAATAGTCGAGCGTTACTACAGCGTGCCGCAGGCCAATAATAGCGTGGCTGACGCAGCATGAGTGGCATGTCATGAGCCAGGACCTGCTGCTGGCCATTGATCAAGGCACCCAGAGTGTTCGCGCCATGTTATTCGATTTACGTGGCGAACTAGTGGCTCGGCATCAGGTGCATATCGAACCCTATCGTGCCGACCATCCTGGCTGGGCCGAGCAGGACTGCGACTACTTCTGGGAAAACCTTTGTCGTGCCTGTCAGGGCCTGTGGTTAAATTATCCAGATTTGCAGTCACGAATAATTGCCGCCTCATTGACAACCCAGCGCGCCTCGGTGGTTTGCCTTGATAGGGAGCTCCAGCCATTACGCCCGGCGGTAATCTGGCTAGACCAGCGTCGTACCAGCACCTTTCCACCACTGCCGACCTGGCTGAACCTTGCGGTAACGGCCATTGGTCAGGGTGAAACGCTGCGCCAGTTCCGTAGCAAGGCTGAGTGCAACTGGATTGCCGCCGATGAACCGGAGGTTTGGAAAAAAACCGAACACTACGCGTTGCTTTCCGGCTACCTGACTATGAAGCTGACCGGAAAGCTGGTTGATGCTATTCCCTCTCAGGTGGGCTATATCCCGTTTGATTTTCGCAAACAGGACTGGGCTGGAGCGCTGGATCTAAAATGGCATGCTCTGACGGTTAAGCGAGAGCAGCTGCCGCCGTTGGTAGCTGCCGGCCAACCGCTCGGCGTAATAAACCATCAGGCCGCACGCGATACTGGTATCCCTGAAGGACTGACGCTTTACGCCTGCGGTGCAGACAAAGCTTGCGAAGTACTCGGCAGCGGCGCACTGACACCTGACACCGGGAATCTGAGTTACGGCACCACAGCCACCTTTAATACCTGCAATTCCAGATACGTCGAGCCAATGCCGTTTGTGCCCCCATATCCAGCCGCATTACCCGATCATTACAACTCGGAAATCATCGTGCAACGGGGCTATTGGATGGTGAACTGGTTCAAGCGCGAGTTTGCCGCTGCCGAAGTTCAAGAAGCGGAAACCCTGAATGTCGCCGCCGAACAGTTGTTTGATCGACTACTGCGTGAGTCACCACCAGGGGCCATGGGTCTGACATTGCAGCCTTTCTGGAACCCGGGCGTGAAATATCCCGGACCAGAAGCGAAGGGCGCCATTATCGGCTTCGGTGATGTACACACCCGCGCGCACCTGTACCGGGCGATTATCGAAGGCATAGGCTACGCGCTGCGCGAAGGCAAGGAGCGGCTGGAAAAACGTAACGGCATACCCATTCGTCAGTTGCGGGTTTCCGGTGGTGGTTCGCAGAGCGACGAGATCATGCAGATCACCGCAAATATTTTCGGCTTGCGTGCCGAACGACCGCACACATGGGAAACCTCCGGCCTCGGCGCGGCGATCAACGCAGCTGTGGGCTCCGGTTGTTATCCCAATCACGGCGTCGCCGTGGCTGCGATGACGCGGCCGGGCAGGGCATTTTCCCCGGATCCAGATGCGGTCAAGCTGTATGACCGGCTCTACAGCGAGGTTTATCGTCCGTTGTACGGGCGTCTGGCGCCTCTTTACCGTAATATTCGCCGCATCACGGGATACCCGAAGCGTTACTGATGCTCAGCTACCTACATGGTTTTCACGCCGGCAACTTTGCTGACGTTCACAAGCACCTGACTTACTGCCTGGTGCTCGACTATCTGCTAAAAAAAGACAAGCCACTGGCAGTGGTGGATGTCTATGCCGGCTCCGGCTTCTATGATCTGGCTGATGCACGGGCAAAAAAGACTGCCGAGGCTGAAAGAGGCATAGGCGCCTTGCCCGATACTGCCTGGCCTGAAGCGGCAGCACCATATCGTGAGGTTGTCCGCCGGGCTGCAGCCCATCACTGGCCGCCGCGCTTTTACCCCGGCTCCCCTCAGATCGCCGCTGATCTGGCCCGTTCCAAAGACCGGCTGATCTTTAACGAACTGCATCCGCGGGAGTATGAAGCCCTAAAAGCCCGTTTTGCCTCGGATCCCCGGGTTCATATACATCATCGAGATGCCCTTGAGTCTCTGGTTGCACTGGTGCCACCGCCAGAAAAGCGCGGACTGGTGCTGATCGATCCCAGCTACGAGGTCAAGGATGAATACCGCACCGTGCCGGAAGCGCTGGCCAAGGCGGAAGAAAAATGGCCGACTGGCACTTATTTACTGTGGTACCCGCTGCTTGCAGGGGGGGCTCATCACCCATTCGTTCAGGCTGTTGAACGACAAACAAAGGGCCCGCTGCTGCAAACCGAGTTCTGCGTTCGTCCGCCCGGAGCAGGCATGTATGGCTCCGGCATGTTTGTTCTTAACCCTCCCTGGACATTAGCCGGATCGATGGAATCCATGCGCACCTGGCTTCAGCAGCTACAGGAGCCGGGCCGGGTGCTGCGGGTAAGGGCAGTCAGGCAGGGGTGAGGGTCTGGCGGACAAGGACTATATTCTGGATTCGCTGCCCGAAGAGCGCAGATGCTCACCACCGATCACAACCATCTGGATCTGTTTGATGGTGCGCTTTCTCAGGGTTTCCACCGCTTCCGGGTACTGACTGATGCCTGCCAAATCCTGCGCTGTGGTCAGAATGGCTCTGACCATCAAGTCCGCCATGGCAAAGATGTCATCGTCGCTAAGTCCTTGGGTCTGCTTGATTCCGGCGATATCGTCAGCAAGCTCCCTGCTAAAGGTGAATACCTCAAGGCGCAGTGCCGTTCGAATTGTCTTCGAGCCCCCGGTAATCTCCCGGCCGCAAAAAACGAATTCCTTGCGGTGGGCCAGAACATAGTCGAAATAGGTGTTAACCGAATCTTCCACTAATGTGGCGGAGTCGCGGATTTTCTGGCGCCTTTGTTTGAGCTCCTGTCGCAATGCTGGCAATACCGTGGACACGATCGCCACGCCAAGACTATCGAGATCAGGAAAGTGGCGGTAGAAGGCCGTAGGTACCACGCCGACCTTGGCGCTAATCTCTCTCAGGCTAATACTGGTGAACGACCGGTCATCTGCAACCATATCCAGCGCCGCCTGCATAAACGCCTGCCGTGTCCTTTCCTTTTGTAATTGTCGAACGCCCATGTTCCCGATCTTTTGTTATAGTTTTACCGCTCAGATTAGTGCGTGAAGAGTCGGTTGTCATATCCGCGAAGGTGGCAGAGCTGGCGGTTTTTGTCAGGGCGCTATGCAGAGCCTTGACGAGCACAGGGCAGGCGGATGGTTATATTCTGGCCATGTCGGCCGTATTTTATGTTTAAAAACAATCATATAAAGTACATTATTAAAGTATTTTATTACTCTGGGTGACGACCTGCTTTATACCCCCCTTATTTCCCGGAGATCTGGTGCGCAACACTCCATCGCCTAACGTTACCCATCTGCGCCTTGCTTTGGCACTTGGTCCCCTTATTGCTGTTGGCCCACTGGCCATCGACACCTATCTGCCAGCGCTGTCCGCAATGGCGGACAGCTATGGCGTAAGGGTCACAGAGGTAGAGCGTTCGGTCAGCCTGTACGTGATTGGCACAGCTGTCGGCCAGCTCTTCGGTGGACCGTTGTCGGATCACCTTGGCCGCAAGCCAGTGGCACTGGCCGGGTTACTGCTATTCGCCCTGACCAGTCTACTAATAAGCCAGACAACCGCGCTTTGGCAGCTGGACCTGCTCAGAGCGATTCAGGCTCTCGGCGGCGGAGCCACAGTGGTGGTCGCCGCGGCCTCAGTAAGGGACTGGTTTGATGGCCAGCAGGCGGCGAGGGTGCTAAGTAGTATCGGCTTGGTAATGCTGATCGCCCCTTTACTGGCTCCGGCAGCCGGTGCCTTGCTGATGACCCGGTTTGGCTGGCCAATGATCTTTGTCGCTCTGGCGGGATATGCCCTGGTGATGATGTTTTGGGTATGGCGGGTAATGCCGACCCATAGCCCTGTGGCCATGGATCGCCGTCTGCGCGACGTAGCGCGGGGTTGGGCGAGGGTGCTCCGGCACCGGCAGGCCATGCCGATAATTGCCGCCAATGCACTGGCGTTCTCGACCCTGTTTGCCTTTATCACCGACTCGGCTTTTGTCTATCTGCGCCTGTACGGGGTTCCTGAAACCCGTTTTCCGTTGCTGTTTGGAATCAACGTGGTTGCGATGATTCTATTTAACCGCCTTAACGTGCTGTTACTGCGACGTTTTGCCTCAATTCGCCTGATGGCAGCCGGCTTGGCAATCCAGCTATTTGCCTCGACCAGTCTGTTGCTGCTGATCATACTGCTTGGCCAGCCGCCACTTTGGCTATTGGTGCCTCTGGTTATGCTGGCTGCCGGCAGCGTTGCCATGATTATCCCGAATGCCATTGCCTGTTTTACCCATTACTTTCCCCATGACAGCGGAGCTGCCACGGGCATCAATGGCAGTCTGCAGTTTTTCCTCGCAGGCATCACTGGCATGATCATGACCTCGCTGCACAATCACAGTCTGCTGCCTCTGGGCATTGCCATGCTCGGTGCATCGACATTAGCTATGTTGTCATTCCGTCACGGTCAAAACAGGGCAGGCTGAATCACCGGCTCGCCGAGAGTCTGACCTCATTTCAATGATTTAACATAATATACATTATGCGAAGTAACCGTGGTGGGCCAGCGGGGTGCCGCTGACAGAGTTTTACAGGTATTGTGCCGCCTCCCCAAAAACGATCTGGAGAACCAGAATGACCAAACTGATTTCCGCTGCTGCAATTTTGATTGTTATCGCCGTGGCAGTAGCTATTGGTTCAAGTTGGGCGCCAGACTTGCCACTGGCGCAGCTTAAAGCGCGCTGGGCCGAAGCCCCGTCTGAATTTATTCAAATCGACGGTATGCAGGTACATATCCGGGATCAGGGCCAGCAGACAGACGCCAACCCTATAGTGCTGATTCACGGCACATCTGCGAGCCTGCACACTTGGGACGCATGGACAAATGACCTGAGCGCAGACCGCCGCGTGCTGCGTTTCGATTTACCCGCTTTCGGCCTGACCGGGCCGGCACCAGACAACGATTACAGTGCTGAGCGCTATGCCGCATTTGTTCTCAAGGTCATGGATGCCAGAGGCATAGAGCGCGCCGTACTGGCGGGCAATTCGCTTGGCGGGCAGATTGCTATGGAAACTGCACTGTTAGCGCCGAGCCGAGTTGCCGCACTGGTGCTGGTGGATTCCGCTGGCTATCCCTTCCGGGCAGAGTCAATGCCACTCGGGTTTCGCCTTGCCCAGATTCCGGCAATGGCACCTTTGATGGATCGCTTGCTACCACGCAGCATGATTGAGTCCAGTGTTCGAGACGTCTATGGCGACCCTTCACTGGTTACGGATGAGTTGGTGGAGCGTTACTACCAGCTTACCTTGCGCGAAGGTAACCGCCGGGCACTGGCCCAGCGATTTAGCCAGATGACATTCCGGGAGGATGCCCGGCAGCGCGCCGCCACACTCGCCATGCCGACACTGCTGATCTGGGGTGATGAGGATCGCCTGATTCCACCGAGCATTGGCGAGTTAATGGATCAGGACATTCCGGATAGTACGCTGGTAATGCTTGAGGGCGTCGGTCATGTCCCGCATGAAGAAGCACCGGGGCAAACTCTGAGTGCTGTGCGCGAGTTCTTGGCAAGCCGCGAATTGTAATCTGTTCGTTGCCCGCATTGTTCACTGCCTGCTGACTGGTTGGTCTGTCGCCAACCAGCTCAATGTATGCATTTAATCAGTCGAATCCTGCCGATTAAACAGCGATAATCCGCGCCAGCGCTGGCCCTGTTGACCTATATCAAGGTTCTCGGCAAGTTCGCACGGTAGGGTTGCAACCGCCCCACCCTGCGCCCTCGCAGTCGCAAGGGCGTTTACTGGCAAACAAGGGAAGACCGATGACCCAGACACCCTCTCCCGGCCCCATTGACTACAATTACACCGTTGTCCGGCAGTTCAGCATTGTCACCATTCTTTGGGGCGTTGTTGGCATGCTGGTTGGGGTGCTTATTGCGGCGCAAATGGCGTGGCCGGCACTGAACTTTGATATCCCCTGGCTTAGCTTTGGCCGTTTGCGACCACTGCACACCAATGCGGTTATTTTCGCCTTCGGTGGATCGGCCTTGTTTGCAGCTTCTTATTATGTAGTGCAGAGAACATGTCAAACCACTCTTGCATTTCCCAAGCTGGCAGCATTCACCTTCTGGGGGTGGCAGCTAATTATCGTGCTGGCTGCAATTACTCTGCCGCTTGGCCTGACCTCCGCCAAGGAGTACGCCGAACTCGAGTGGCCAATTGATATTCTTATCACGGTGGTATGGGTTTCCTATGCGGTGGTGTTCTTTACCACTGTGGCTCGCCGGACTACCTCCCACATTTATGTTGCCAACTGGTTTTTCGGTGCTTATATCCTGACCATTGCCATGCTGCACGTGGTTAACAATCTGGAAGTGCCGATTTCCATGTGGAA
>NZ_JAFMPS010000013.1:0-30587 GCF_020667895.1 Alcanivorax sp. 1008 | reverse complement strand
TAAGGAGTCCCGACATGTCGAATGCTCATGAGAAAGTCGAGAAAAATGTCGGCCTGATGATCGTCCTGATCCTGATCGTGGTCAGCTTTGCCGGTCTGGCACAGATTGTGCCGCTGTTCTGGCAAAAGGCGACCACCGAGCCGCTTAAGACCCTGCGCACCTATACCGCACTAGAGCTGGAAGGTCGGGATGTCTACATCCGCGAGGGCTGTCACGTATGTCACACCCAGATGGTTCGTCCATTGCGCGCTGAGACCGAGCGTTACGGTCCGTACTCGGTCGCCGGAGAAGATGTCTGGGAGCACCCCTTTCTATGGGGCTCTAAACGGACAGGGCCGGATCTGGCCCGTGTTGGTGGGCGCTACAGCGACGACTGGCACCGGGTTCACTTGCGAAATCCACGGGATGTGGTGCCGGAGTCAAACATGCCTGGCTATCCATGGCTGGCAAAAACGCAAGTTAACTGGAAGCACACTGAACGCAAGCTGAGCGTATTCCAGAAAGCCTTTGGCATACCGTATTCAGATGAACAGATCGCCGCACAGATGGAAAAAGTGCGCGGCGAATGGTCTGAAGCAACTGAAGAAGATGCGCTGGTAGCTTATCTGCAGCAGCTTGGCCACGCCATGACCGGGAGATAATGATGGATGTCATCACTTTTCAAACCGGCTTTACCCTGATTTTCTTTCTCGCCTTTATGACGATGGTAATCTGGGTTTTCTGGCCGGGTCGCAAGTCTCGCTACGACGCCGCAGCAGATCTGCCGTTCGTCGCTGATAAAAATGAATTCGGACGGGAGTCGCAGCGCCATGACTGATTTCTGGAGTTGGTACATCATTGCCCTGACGGTGCTCATGCTGGTTGGCTGTGCTGGGCTGTTGATATGGAACCGTAGCATCAGCCACGAAGAAGCTACCAAGAAAACCACAGGCCATGTATTTGATGGTATTGAGGAGAAAAACACTCCCCTGCCGCGCTGGTGGCTCGGGCTGTTTATCCTGACGCTGGTGTTCGCCGTAGTTTATCTGGCGCTGTATCCTGGCCTTGGAAAGTATCCGGGACTACTGGGCTGGACACAGGCAGGACAGTGGCAGGAAGAGGTCGACTTTGTTCATAAGCAGACTCAGCCAATCTTCGAGCAATACGCTCAGGTACCTGCTGACGAACTGTGGCAGCATCAGGAGGTGATGGAGGTTGGTGCTCGTCTGTTCGCCAATAACTGTGCAACCTGCCACGGCGGCAATGCCAACGGAGCGCGCGGATACCCCAATCTGACAGACAACGACTGGCTCTACGGTGGTACCCCGGAGGCCATCCGTACTACGCTGATCAACGGTCGTCGCGGCATGATGCCACCGATGATCGCCGCTATTGGCGGCACTGATGAAGCGGCTCGGGATATGGCATTGTATGTGCAGAGCCTTTCCCGCCCTGCCCTGCGTGACGATCCAGCCAAGCTTGAGGCCATTGAGCGAGCTGCGCCTCGTTTCATGGTCTGTGCTGCCTGCCACGGTGCTGACGCCACAGGCAATCAAATGCTCGGCGCACCTAATCTGACCGATGATATCTGGCTGTATGGCGGCTCTTTGGCGGATATTGAGGAAGGTCTCAAGAAAGGTCGCGGGGGTGTTATGCCAGCATTTAGCGAGCTGTTGTCTGCCGAGCGAATTCACGTTCTAACCGCTTACGTCTACGGCCTGTCAAAGCAGGAGTAAGTTACTGGCGGAAGTAGCGGCAAGGAGGCCTGCGGCGAACAACCGCAGGCCTTTTTTTCGCCCTTAGGCGTACAATGGCAGTAATCAGGCAAGGAGAACTGCGGTGAGCAAAGACAAACGTATTCCCGCTATTGATGTCACTCCCCGTGACAGTGATGCTGTTGAGATCAGTCTTTATTCCGCCAGAGAAAAAATTCATCCGAAATCAATTAACGGCCGCTTTGAGCGAGTCCGTGAAGTGACTATCTGGGCGACCATGGGGCTGTATTTGGTAATGCCCTGGATCCAATGGGGTGACAGGCAGGCAGTCTGGTTCGATTTGCCTGGGCGACAGTTTCATATTTTCGGCGTTTCGTTTTGGCCGCAGGACTTTGTTCTCCTGTCTTGGCTGTTGATCCTTGGAGCCTTTTCCCTGTTTTTCTTCACCGTGCTGGCAGGCCGAGTTTACTGTGGCTATGTTTGCCCGCAGACCACTTGGACAAAATTCTTTACCTGGGTTGAAGACTGGATAGAGGGAGACCGCAGCGCCAGAATCAAGCTGGATGCAGCTCCCTGGACCATAAAGAAAATAGTAAAGCGTTTCAGCAAGCACAGCGCCTGGCTATTTATTGCCCTGATTACCGGCATAACTTTTGTAGGCTACTTCACCCCGATCACCGATCTGGTTTACCGCTTTGTGGGCATATCACTGGGCGGCTGGGAAATGTTCTGGATCGGCTTTTTCACCGTGGCCACATACATGAATGCGGGCTGGATGCGCGAGCAAGTGTGCATGTATATGTGTCCTTATGCTCGTTTCCAGAGCGTTATGTTTGACCACGACACGCTCATTGTGAGCTACGACAGCAAGCGTGGCGAACCCCGTACACGTGGCGCAAAGAGCCGCGATGACAGCAGTGTTGGCGACTGTATCGACTGCGGACTGTGTGTTCAGGTTTGTCCGACCGGCATTGATATCCGTGATGGCTTGCAGTACGAATGCATCACTTGCGCCGCCTGCATTGATGCTTGCGATTTGGTTATGGAGAAGATCGACAAGCCCCGCGGCCTGATCCGTTACACAACGGAAAATGCACTGGCTGGGCTGAAAACCAATATTCTCAGACCACGCTTGATCGGTTATGGCATTGTTCTGGTGCTAATGTCTTCGTTGTTTGTCGCGGCCCTATTTATGCGCGTGCCCGCCGGCCTGGATGTTATTCGTGACAGGGTCAACCTGTACCGCGTGGCCAGCGATGGCAGTATCAAGAACAACTACCGCCTTGAAGTAATGAATAAGACCCAACAGGATCAAACCTTTTTGCTTTCCTTCCGGGGTCCTGAGGGGCTGGTCTGGACTGGACCGGAGGAAGTACAAGTGAGCGCTGGCAGTCATGCCACTGTAGGCGTCACCTTGGGCTTTGACCCTTTCTATCACAGCGTAGAAACCGGCACCGTCTGGTTTATTTTGGAGGACAAAGATGGCCAAGGTATCCGCCGCGAGCGGGAGTCCAGATTTATCGCCGGACGCCCCTGATCGCCCCTGGTATAAACAGGTCTGGGTGTGGTTTGTTATTGCCATTCCGGCATCGTCGGTAGTCACCGGAATTTTTCTGGTGGTTACTGCAGTAAAAAATGCCGACGATCTGGTTATCGACGACTGGTACAAAGAAGGCCGCGGCACCAATCGCAATATGGCGGCAGAAAACATAGCGGCCCAGTTTGGTATTGGTATGCGTGCAACAGCAATCTCGGATGGCGGCACAGATATACAGTTTGTTGCCAGTCGCGATATGGTCTGGCCGGAAACCATGCAACTGGCACTGCGCCACCGTACCCTTGCGGCTCAGGATCAGGAATTGGTTTTAACTCATACCGGCAATGGTCAATATCATACTGATAGTCAGCTCCCAGCTGGCAATTGGCATGTGCGCGTTTCATCTGATGATGTCAGTTGGCGCCTGGCTGGACCTGCTACGGTCTCATCTTCCGGCGAGCTGGTGCTGGGAGCGGCTCATTGAAACAGAATGTTCACTGCTGGCATTGCGGGACCCCGGCGGTGAAGCCTGTGTTCGCGCGTACGCCTGATGGTGAAGTCCCTACTTGCTGCGCGGGTTGCGCTGCCGCAGTAGAAACAATCCACGGGCTCGGCTTGGGTGACTACTACTGCTTCCGCGGCGACCAGCTGGCCAGTGCCCCCGCACTTGGCGAAGAGCTTTCTCTGGCATTGTTCGATCTGCCAGAGCTGGTCGCTCCCTTCATCGATAATCAGAATGGTGAGCAGACTCTGACCCTCGCCCTTGATGGAGTGCACTGTGCCGCCTGTGTCTGGCTGATTGAGAAGGCTCTGAAAGAGCTGCCTTATGTAACGGCTGTTTCGCTTAACCTGACCACCTTGAGAGTACGAATCACCGGTCGAGATCTTGATAGCGGGCAGATCGCCCGACGAATCCACAATCTCGGTTACCAACCTCGTCTGCCGGTTCGCGAGGGTGAGCTCAATGAAGACAAGCAAGCCAGTCGCAAATTACTGGCGAGACTATTGGTGGCAGGGCTGGGCAGCATGCAGGCCATGATGTACGCGGTCGCCCTATACATTGGTGCATTTAATGACTTCGAACCACTGTGGCGTGATTTCTTCCGCGTGGCTGGAGTGATTATTGCCACGCCCGTGGTCTTTTATTCCGGCTGGCCATTTCTTAGTGGTGCCTGGAAGTCGCTCAAAGCCAGGATGATGAGCATGGATGTGCCTGTGTCGCTAGCCATTTTGATGGGCTGGAGTGGCAGCGTAGTGTTCACATTCACCGGCGGTGAACACGTTTACTTCGAATCCATTTCCATGTTTGTGTTTTTCCTGTTGATCAGCCGCTGGATCGAACAACGACAGCGTGCCCGGGTTGGGCGCCAACTGGTGCAGTTGCAACAGGGCTTGCCTCTGGTGGTGCGACGTTGGCAGGAAAATAGCTGGCAGCCAGTTCCGGCCATGCTGGTAAATGCCGGCGATCGGCTGCAAGTCCGTGCCGGCGAGCTGGTTCCGGTGGATGGCCTGATAAGTCGCGGCGGTGGCAGTCTGGAAGAAGCCACGCTGACGGGCGAGTCCCTACCAGTGCAGCGTACGACAGGAGAGCCCGTGCATGCGGGCACGCGGCTATGCGAAGGGCTACTGGAAGTCGATGCAGGTGGCCGCGCCAGCGAAAGTCTATTAGCTCGCATCGGCCGCATGGTTGATCAAGCGGTAGACAGGCGTCATGCGGAAACTCTACGCTTTCAGTGGATTGCCTCCCGCTTCGTCAGCGCAGTTCTGGTGCTGACTCTGGTAACACTTTGGCTTCATTGGAGCAGCGGCCCGACTATCGCATTTGAGCATGCTATTTCAGTACTTGTAGTGACCTGCCCCTGCGCCCTTGCTCTGGCCGGGCCTCTAAGTATATCTGCGGCAGTCAGTGCGGCCCTGCGTCAGGGCGTACTCGTAGCCGATCCACGTCGCCTGCTGCGTATTCGTCATATCACTGACTTGATGCTGGATAAAACTGGCACGCTGACTCAGGCTCAGTTTCGCATTGAAGAAACTGTTGTGCTCGACAATCAGGAAGATGAGCCCCGCCTGAAAGCTATTGCCGCAGCACTTGAGGGTGGCTCCTCACACCCTCTCGCCGTGGCGATAAGACAGCTGGCAGGCCCGGAAGATATTACCTTTAGCGATCTACTTCATAGCCGCGAAGGGGTCAGTGGCCGGTATAAAGAGCACCTTTGGCGCATTTCCGGCAAACCTCAGTCGCTAGCCGACGATGGCGCTCTTACCGATGTCGCCTTGTACCGTGATGAGGTGCCGGTATACCTGTTACGCCTGCAAGACCCTTTGCGGGCCGAAGCATCAGCCGTCTGTGATGCACTGCGCGCCGATGGCCTTCACCTGCATCTGGCTTCAGGCGATCAGTCAGGCGCCGTGTCAGCAGTCGCACAGGCCTTGGGAATAGATAGCTGGCGCGCCTCGCAAAGGCCTTCTGACAAGGCAGACTGGATTGATGCGCTGCAAAGCAGTGGCAAATCCGTATTAATGACCGGTGACGGGGTTAATGATGCTCCCGCCATGGTCAATGCTGACGTTGGTGTGGCTGTTGCAGAAAGCAGCGCGTTAGCCCGTGAGGCCGCCGGCATTTATTTGTTACGCCCTAGCCTCACCGCACTGCCCTGGCTAAGAAAACTGTCGCGACGAGCAAATCAAACACTGCAGCAAAATATCGCCTGGGCACTGGCCTACAACCTGACCACAGTTCCTTTCGCCATGGCCGGGATGATTCCGCCGTGGCTGGCGGCTATCGGCATGTCTGCCAGTTCACTACTGGTCACTTGGAACGCGGCAAGGATGGCATCATGGAAATCCTGATATTCCTTGTCCCTCTGGCCTCTCTGGTTGTTGCAGCAGCAGTGTGGGCATTTATCTGGGCCCTAAGACGTGGGCAATTCGATGATCTTGATAGCCCTGCCTGGCGTGTCGTGTTCGATGATCAGGAAAGGCAAACCAAACCTACCGATGAAGACACTAAGCAATGAACCTATCTGAAGCGATTTCCGCTGCAGCACTGCTCGCTGTTGCCGGCGCAGGCCATTGTCTGGGTATGTGCGGGGGCATCAGCCTGGGCTTGTCCATGGCGGTTCAGGAAGATCGCCGACGAGGCAAGCGACTCTGGCTTTGGCAAGCCTTGTTCGCAATTGGTCGCGTGTCCACCTATACCATTCTCGGCGCCCTCGCCGGCGCTTTCGGCCAGCTGATCATTGATACCCTGCCAGGTGCTGGCCCAGTTGCGTGGATGCTCTCGGCAATACTTATGCTGCTACTTGCCCTGATGTTGCTCGGTCATGATGTGGGCCTCGGCAAACTGGAGCGAGTCGGCCTGGCAGTGTGGCGGCGTATCCAGCCACTGACCACCTCTCTGGTGCCGATTCGCCACTCTGGCCAGGCACTGCTGCTTGGTGCGCTATGGGGCTTCCTGCCCTGCGGCCTTTTGTACACTGCACTGGCCTTATCCGTGGCAACTGGCAGTGCATTGAACGGCGCAACGGTGATGCTCGTTTTTGGTTTGGTTACTGTCCCACCAGTGGCCGCTGGCGGCGTCGCAACTGGCCTGCTAACCGTTTTACGCCGGCAAGGCTGGCGCCGGTTAACGGCAGTTCTGACGTTAATTATGGCCGGCTGGCTATTCTGGCAGGGACTGGCCGGCGCTCATGGGCACCATCATCAGTCTGATTCAAGTCAACAAAACCCGGTTATGGAGCCTTCCCACCCTCATCATCATTGATATGCATCAACACGGACCCATAGCGGCACGACATACTGGCGCCACTGATGCTGCGGGTGGCCGCAATGATTGACTGGAATACTGACCTTATCCGCCGCTACGGCGACCAGGGACCTCGCTACACTTCTTACCCTACTGCCTTGCAGTTTCATGAGGAGGTAACGGCAGATGACTACTGGCGGGCGCTGGAACAGGGCAATCAGGCCCGCCGGCCCCTGTCGCTGTATATGCATATCCCGTTCTGCAAACACGTCTGCTATTACTGCGCATGCAACCGCATCGTCACTGCAGACACCACGCGGGCTGACGAATATCACAAGCGGCTGCTACGCGAAATCAGTATGAAAGCGGAGCGCGTTGATGGCCAGCGGCCAGTCCTGCAAATGCACTGGGGTGGCGGCACACCTACATATCTTAGCGACGCGCAGATGACAGAATTGGTCTATCACACCGCTCGCCAGTTCCATTTGCTGGAAGATGATCGTGCTGACTACTCAGTAGAGATTGATCCTCGCACCGTGGACCAATCTCGTATTGGCCTGCTGCGCGGCCTGGGCTTCAATCGCGCCAGCCTTGGGGTGCAGGACCTTGATCCGCGAGTGCAACAAGCGGTGAACCGGGTCCAGCCCTATGAAATGATCCGTGATGTATTTGGCTGGCTACGCGACTTTGGCTACCGTTCCATTAATACTGACCTGATCTACGGCCTGCCCTGGCAGTCAGAAACCAGTCTTGCCCGTACCGTAGAGCAGCTGCTTGAGCTACGTCCTGAGCGAATCTCCCTGTACAACTACGCCCATTTACCGGCTCGCTTCAAAGTACAGCGGCAAATCAGCGAGCAGACACTGCCCTCTGCTGATGAAAAGCTGCGCATGTTTCGCCGCGCCGGTGAAATGCTAGATAGCGCGGGCTACCTGCTCATCGGCATGGACCATTTTGCTTTACCCAGCGACACGCTGGCGCAAGCTCAGGACAGCGGCACTTTGCACCGCAACTTTCAGGGCTACACCCTCTATGGTGATGCGGACCTGATTGGCTTCGGCACCTCAGCAATCAGTGCTCTGGGAGACTTTTACGGCCAGAATCAAAAATCTGTGGAGCAATGGCAGGATGATATTGATGCAGCAGCCCTGCCATTGGAGCGAGGCTGCCTGCTAAACCGGGACGACTTGATCCGCCGCGACCTGATCTCCACCCTGCTATGCCGCATGTGGATTGATCTTGATGAACTGTCGGAGCGCTGGAGTATCGACGCGCGCAGCTACTTTGGCCCAGAGCTAATGCAGATGGGGCGTCTGGTGCAGGATGGGCTGGTAGAGTTTGACTGGAAGCAACTGCGTCTCACCCCCACCGGCAGACTGCTGGCCAGAGCGGTGGCAATGGTGTTCGACAGTTACCAGAAAGACACGGTGAAGCGGCATTTTAGCCGGATCATCTAATCTGACCTATATACCATGCGGGGTATATTGTATACCCCTGCTCGTACAGCAAAAAAAGCACCTATCAGGTGCACATCGGCAAAATGAGGTGGCTATAATGGGTTCGAACCTTTATCTGGTAAGTAACACGAAGGGACGTCCCACCATGGCGCATCGCACATCCTGTAATGACTGCAGCCTTAACCCAATCTGCTTGCCTCTAGCAGTTTCGGTTGATGAGCTTGATCAACTGGAAGACATCATGCACCGAGGGCGGCCACTGAAGCGTGGCGAGCACCTGTATCGGGCCTCTGACGCGTTCGAGTCAGTCTTCGCTGTGCGCAGCGGCGCAGTCAAAACCTATGTTGTTTCTGAGGAAGGCGATGAGCAGGTCACCGGCTTTTACCTGCCTGGGGAAATAGTCGGCATGGATGGCATTAGCACCGCACACCATGTAACTTCGGCAAAAACGCTGGAAACATCTTCAGTATGTGAAATCCCTTTTTCACGTCTGGAAGAGCTGTCCAGCAAGATACCATCGCTGCAGCATCATTTTTTCAGTCTCATGAGCCGTGAGATTCAGGCGGATCGTGAATTACACATGCTGCTGAGTAAAAAGTCGGCGGACGATCGCATCGCATCACTGCTTATTTCGATTGCCAATCGTCAGAAAATGCGCGGCTTGTCAGGGCATCAAATCCGCCTGCCTATGTCACGTTACGATATCGCCAACTATCTCGGCCTGGCGGTGGAAACCGTCAGCAGAATTTTCACCCGATTCCAGCAACAGGGGCTACTTGCCGTAGAGGGTCGCGAGGTGGAAATTCTGGATCGCGAAGCCCTTTGCGGCACTGGTCGCCTGCGCGCCTGATTAAGAGGTCACCCATGAAATCCGTAATTGTCCTATTGGACAGTGACATCAATGCCCCACAGCCGGCACTGAATAAAGCCGTGTTTCTTGCGAAAAAACTGGGAGCCCCACTGCAGGTTTATGTTAATGCCTACTCTGCCGCCCTGATTCGAGCGGTCGGCATGGACAAACAGCACTTGCAGCGTGCTCGCGACAACGTCATGCAGGGCTGGGAGAAGCAGCTGCGTCGCATACTGGAGAAACTAGACGCACCTGATAGTGAAACCCATATTTTTTGGGAGCAAAGCGAATCAGTCACTCTGGCGGAATTTATTCGTCGAATGGATCCCGCGTTGCTAGTTTTACATCGCGCTCAAGAACCCATATTAAAGCGCCTGCTGCTAACCCCGAGAGACTGGAAAGTTATCCGTAAAGCGCCCTGTCCAGTTCTATGCGTAGGCGAGACCCCCTGGCCTTCGCAGCCAGCAGTAGTGGCCGCAGTCGACCCTGATCATGGCCTGGATCACCCTGACACTTTAAATGGCGATATAGTCGCTGCCGCCAGACAGATGGCATCCAATCTGGATACCGAGGTGCAACTTGCTCATGTAGTTGAGTACCCGGATGAAACCCTGATTATGTTGGCGGGGGAAGCGGTACCTGTGTCTCTATCAAGCATTGACTCACTGCGCCAGCACTATCAGGAACGTCTACACAGCTGCGCAGAGGAATTTTCTTTACCAGCTGAATCAGCCCTTATGCTGGAGGGAACACCGCATCGAGCTCTGGGTGAATATATGGATCAACACCCGGGCATATTAGTACTGGGCTCCGTCCATCGTGGCGCCATACGCCGATTACTGCTTGGTAGCACTGCAGAGCAGATTTTGCTGCACAGCTGCGCAGATATTCTGGTAGTCAAACCGGAAAACTTTTCTTCACCCTGGCTGTCTTCTTGAGACAGAGCAGGTGCAAAATCATCCAAATGGATCATCAAGGAGCAAGCTATGAGCCAGTCATCTTTTATTGAAAAACTTCGCAGCCAGCTGGAAGACTGGGACTATCAACTTGACCGCTTCGAACACCGTGTTCAGGACATGGGCCATGAGCTGCAAAGCAAGGCAAAGGCCCGCGCAGAAGAGTTCCGCAGCAAGCGTCATGAGTTGGAAGGTCGTATTGCCGAGCTGGAAAAGGCGTCAGAACACGCTTTGGAGGACCTTCGCGATGGCATTGAACTGGCTTGGGATGGCCTCAAAACTGGCTTTTATGCTGCCCGCAGCGAGTTTGAGAAAGACGAAGATAAATAATCACCTGTCTTGCGGTAAAAAAGGGCGTCATAAGGCGCCCTTTTTTTCAGATCTTGCCAACTTCACTTTCAGATCGTCGAAATAGCAATGTGTCAGCGTGAGAGTCTTCAGCAACGAAACGGTACCCCGCTTCGCTGAACTGCTCTAACTGCTCTGGCCGCTGGATATTGTTGCGCAGTATCCATGCCGCCATAAGCCCCCGAGCCTTCTTTGCATAGAAACTGATGACCTTGTATTTGCCGTTCTTCTCATCCTGAAACACTGGCGTAATGATTCTGGCGCCCAGCACTGCCGGCCTGACTGCTCGAAAATATTCTTGTGATGCAAGGTTAACCAGGGTTTCCGCCTTGGCCTTTTCCATATCCTGCTTCAACAGCTCGCTGACCGTGTCACCCCAGAATGCGTAAAGATCCCGCCCTGCAGGATTACTTAGCAGCGTCCCCATCTCCAGCCGGTAGGGTCGCATCATGTCAAGCGGTCGCAGTAATCCATATAGGCCAGAGAGTATTCTCAGACGTTTCTGGGCCTGCTCAAGATCCTTCTTGGTGAAGCTATCAACATCAAGACCGGTGTATACATCGCCACGAAAGGCAAATAGTGCTGGGCGGGCACTGCTCTGATCAGTGCCAGGCTCCCAGGCTTGATTGCGCTCCACATTCAGACGGGCTATGGCCTCGCTGACCTTCATTAACTTAGCCAGCGCTTTGGCATCATGTTCACGAAGCTGATGGTTCAGTATTTCGCTATGTTCAAGCAGCCGTGGCAGACTGGTCTTTACCGACGGCACCTGTGATGTATAGTCGAGCGTCTTGGCTGGTGACAGCACAATAAACATTGTTTCTCCGGCTACTTGTTAATCAGTCTGGCATAGGGAAAGTATAAAGGATGGTTCATATTCTGTTGCTATTGACAGTGCTGATTGCTGCTTTGGTGCTGCTAGCCAACAGCTGGAAGGCGGAAAAGCGTCTATTTGCTGCCACAGCACTGGTCATAGTGCTCACTGCCGGTGGCATCATCGGTGTGCTTGGCTTGCAATTGCTCAAGCCCCCTGCACTGCTTGACCCAAGCCAGATCAGCATCACTCTGGATTCCGCCAGAGTGGTTGAAAGCGGTGTCAGGATTGCTGGCCAACTGCATAACCTCAGCGCAGAGCGAGTTTCTGCAGTGCGCCTCAAAGTCACTGCTCTGACCTGTGCAGAGGATGACTGTAGGGAGCTAGGCCAGAAGCAGATCAATGTGGTTATGCAGATTCCACCGGGAAATAGCTACCCGTTCAGTACCGTGGCACCGATCATCGGCCTGCCTGATAATACTGAATTGAGCTGGCTCGTTGAACCGGTCAAGATCACCGTTTATTAGGAATTACCATGTTTGCACTGACCCCCGGGCAGCCAGTAGAGATCGGTAGCGGGATATGGCGGCTACTGGCACTGAATCCGGGCATGATGAGCGGCCCGGGTACGAATACCTACCTGATGGCAGACCATGATGGCCTCGCGGTACTTGACCCGGGACCGGCCGACAGTCGCCATGTGGATAACATCCTGAGGGCGGCGCAGTCCCTGAATATGCCTTTAACCCGACTGCTGGTCACCCACACCCACCGGGACCACTCGCCGGCCGTGGCCCTACTGCGCAGCCACTGCCGTGGCCCGGTGATTGGCCCGCCAATACTGGATGACCCCCTGCAGGATGATAGCTGGGCCCCGGATGTGGTGCTTGCTGACGGCGAGCAGATAGACCTCGGCAAGTTGCGGCTTCGGGTTATTGCCACACCGGGCCATGTCAGCAATCACCTTTGCTATCTCGAAGAAAATAGCGGCCTGCTGTTTAGTGGCGATCACCTTATTAATGGCTCCACCGTGGTCATCGCGCCGCCGGCCGGATCCATGAGTGACTACCTGCGATCCCTGCGGCGCTTGCTGGATGAGACCATTTCGCACATCGCTCCGGGACATGGGGATCTGATTCTTGACCCAGTGCTTACCATCGAAGCCACCATTGGTCATCGCTTGGCCCGTGAAGAAAAAGTATTTCAGGCTCTAAATGATCAACCGGATAGCCTTCCCGCTGATCTCGTTGCATTGGTTTACAACGACGTGCCCACTTTCCTGCATGGGGTGGCAGCGTTCTCGCTGGATGCGCATCTTATCCGTCTGGCAGAACTGCAGCGAGCGGTGCGCACTGAAGATGGCCGCTACCGGCCGGCCTAGTGGCCAGACCACGAAACGTGGCTTATCACAGAGAGGCTTGTTACAGCCAACCCTTACGTTTGAAATAGACATAGGGCGCAAGCCCGGCAAGCAACATAATCAGCAGCGCAAACGGGTAGCCGAACTGCCAATCCAGCTCCGGGATGATACGGAAATTCATACCGTAAACACTGGCAACCATAGTAGGCGGAAGAAACACGACCGCTGCAATCGAAAAAGTCTTGATGACCTGACTCTGTTTGATATTGATAAAGCCCTGAGCGGCCTCCATCAAAAAGTTAATTTTATCGAACATGAAAGTTGTGTGCGCCATCAATGTATCAAGGTCGTGCTGCATCTCCAGGCACTGCGCGCGGCGTTCAGTATCCGCTCGCAGGTGGCGCTGAATAAATGAAACTGAACGCTGGGTATCCATCAGACAGAGGCGAATTTTACCGCTAGAGTCCTCCAGTTTCGCCAGCCGATCGATACTATCCTCAAGCTCGGCATCCTCGTCTTCGAGCACATGGTAGCTAACATCCTCGAGTTGACCATGAACATGCTCTAGAGAGTCGGCAAGATTTTCTACTTTTTGCTCAAGAATGCTAAGCAAGATATCCAGCGGCTCTTCAACTTTTACCCAGCCACGGCGGGTACGCATACGCATCAAACGAAAATCTGCAATTTCCGTATCACGAAGACTGACCAGTCGGCCAGGCTGCAAAATCAGAGCGACTGAAGTGGTGCGATGACGACCCTCGCTGTAATGCAAAAACAGCGAGTGAACGTGAATGCCCTGCTCGTCGGTAAAGTACCGTGCTGAAGCCTCAATTTCTTCTACGTCGTCGGAGTCGGGCAACGGTGCCGTATAAATGGTTTCCAGCAACGCCCTCTCGGCCTCATCCTCTCCCACCAGGTCAATCCAGCGTGCTGAGGCAAGGTTCCCAGGTTGCTCTGCAACCGAAGGAAGCTCGGTAAGAGCACCATGGCGAATATCAAAGGTGTGTAACATACGAGCTCCATGAGCGGCCCTGACGCCGGAGTGTCAGGTAAAAATCAGCCAATGGGGCGCATAGTATCAGTGTTCGGATAGCTTCGTCAGCTTGCGCTCAAGGCATCCAGGGGTCTTGGTTTTTCAACCCCGTAGCCCTGTACATAGTCGACGCCAATTTCCGCCATCAGGGTACGTATCTGGTCATTTTCCACATACTCAGCGATGGTCCGCTTACCCATCAGGTGACCCATTTCGTTAATCGAACGCACCAATGCCAAATCGGCCACATCATCCGCAACGCCGCGGATAAAGCTGCCATCGATCTTGATATAGTCCACTGGCAAATGCTTCAGGTGCCCATAGGACGCCAAACCAGAACCAAAGTCATCAAGAGAAAAGCGGCACCCGAGCATCTGCAACTCGCGAATAAAATCCACTGCATCTTCCAAATTGGCAATGGCTGCCGTCTCTGTCACCTCAAAGCAAATACGCTCACGCGGCACTGGGTAAAGCTGGAACATCTCAAACAGGAACTCGAGCAAAGTGGCGTCATTCAGAGATTGGCCAGACAGGTTGATCGACAAGTGATCCAGCTGACTCACAGCCGCCGGATTGGCATGCATCCAGCGCAATACATTTGACACCACCCATCGATCAACCGCGTACATACGATTATAGCGCTCTGCCGCGTGCAGGAACTCTGAGGGCGCAACCATCTCCCCTTCCTGACCAGATATGGCGATCAAAACCTCATAGGCCGGAAGCGCATCGCCACTGACGGTTGACTCTATTCGCTGGCAGCGCAGCAACAAACGATTTCCTTCAATGGCTTCATCCAGACGTGTAACCCATGCCATCACGTCATCCCGTTTGACCATATCCTTGTCGTCGGTGGTGTAGCGTTGTAAACGATTGCGGCCGGCTTCCTTGGCAGCATGACAGGCAGCATCCGCCGCCCGCATTAGCTCGGTAGCGGTGACGCCGGCCGCTTCACGCTGTACCAGACCACCACTGATAGTGATCTGGAATGGTTTTCCCGCACAAACGAAGCGTTCGTTGGGCACTCGGCGGCAGAACCCTTCCGCTGCTCGTATGGCCGCCTCTGCTGGCAGGTCTTCCAACCAGATGGCAAATTCATCACCACCCAGTCGGGCAATAAGGCTGCCCGAGAACTGCTCTTTCAGCAACGAGCTGAATGCTAACAACAATTCGTCGCCAGCCTCTGGACCGCCAAGATTGTTAACCACCTTGAACTGATCAATATCCAGATGCAGCAGGGTGCCATTGGGGCCTCCCACTGCCAGTCGCTGGCGTAAGCGCCGCTCGAACTCACGGCGACTAATCAGGTTACACAGGTCGTCATGGGTTGCCTGGTGGGCCATCTGGTCATAGACGCGCTGCACCATGCTTTCCAAGCCACGATCCACGGCCGGGGCATCGAGGTTATCGATCTGCCGCATCTGCTCGCTTGCCAGACGTTCTGCAAACTGAGCCAGATTGTACTCAGTCACTTTCATGCCCTGATGATTTACAAACACAAAGGTCTGCTTGCCCGCATCAGTCCATGCCAGCCTGAGCACTTGCTCCTGACCACTATCAAAATGGCTAAACCAGTCACCGGCCTCATGGCGCTGGGCCCTACGTGCCCAGCGTTGCTCAATTTCACCTTTCGCCTCAGGGGCTTCATTATTTGACTCGTCCACCAATCCGGCTGGCACATCAACAAGGTCCGGAGGTTGCTGGTCACGGGACTTGCGTGACAGCAAGTCCCGCAATTCAGATACCAGCCGAGCATTTTGCATCTGTGTATCGTCGACCTGCCCGAGCCCCGACTTGATTGAGGCCAACATGGCGGCAAGCTCTTCCTGACTGGGAACGTGCTCAACGGACTTGATCATTCGATCGATAACGCCAAGGTACTCATGCCAGTCTCTGCTGTCCCTACCGCTACGTAGCAAGGTCTGGGTTAGCAACTGGCGCCAACCAGCATCAATCAGGCTCAACACCGCCTTAGGCGTTTTCTTGCCACCGATACGGCGCTCTAAAGCCTGATTTACTTCACGCCGAGCGACCACCACCTTGTAACGGCCTTCACAGCTTTCTGTAACACGTTTCATATTCCGCAAGTAAAGGCTCTGCTGACGCTCTGCCAAGCGGTCAAGCTTCTGCACTGCCTCACTGAACACTTCAGTGTCTTCATCAAAACCCGAGACAATCCCGGCAACTTCCTGATCAATCTCTGTTTCATGGGCCTGAAGATTGGCACTTCCTCGAACGCCCAGATGGGCAATTCGGTTGAGCATCTGCCTGGCCGGATGAGCCTCTTCCTCAAGAAAGGAATCATCATTTAGCAACAGTCGCAGAAATGGCACTTCCAGCTTGCGAATGGCATCACGAACCCTCTCGCTCAGCGCAGGGTTGCCAAGAATTCCGGCAAACAAATTATGAATAACATCAACAGCAGCCTGAGTATCATGATCAAGATGAACATTTTCATCCTGATCGCTCCGTAAAGCCTGATTCACTCGCTGAGGAAGCGGAATACTCTGATCGCCGGAGAAATCTCGCTGCAATCGTGTCAAAGCAGCATCAAGATGCCCTTCTGGAACAGGCACGGAATGTTCTGAGGCCCTCTGTGCAGCATTACGATGCCGTGCCGCTTCAACAGAGTTACTGCTAAGCAGTTTTTTGACGGTCTCATAGGCATGCTTGGCAATATGTTGCTGCAACGTAAACTGCCGAGCGGCCAAGCTGGCTGGCGCCCTGGAAGCCGAGGGCAAAGGCGACACTTGGGTCGGGGCACCGGTGCCGTTTGCTGCTCCTGCCGCACCTGACTTGGCTGCGTGCTTGGCCGGAGCTGATTCAGCCGAAGGCGGCGGGTTTTCTTGCTCTACCGGGCCGCTGGCCTGCTCTTCAATATTCTTACCCTGATCCGGGGCCGCAGCCTGCTTGCCAGGTTTTTCCGCCGCATTCTGGTTATACCTTTCGCTAATATAGCGACCAACGTCCAGATCAGGCAGCACACCGTTTTTCGCCAGAGATTCATTGCACTCACGGTAGAAATCGTTCAAATGATTTACTACGGAATCATCGAAACACGCCAGAATAACCTTGTCAGTTTTTTGCTTTAATGGCAGCAGCCGAAGTGACTCACCAAATGCAGTGCAAAATACGGACGGATGCAGCGGGTTCTTTCTGGCGCTGAGTGAAATGGCGAACAGCTCGTCAAATCGCAACTGAAGATGAAGTAGCTCTTCATTGAAATGGCTTTCGGCTCGGGATGCCATAACTTTAAGCGTTAGCCAATCTTCAAATATATCCTTATCAACCAGAGACAAGCGACCATTGGCATGCTCATTCTCCGCTTTAGCCATGTTCGCGGAAGAACTGTCTAGCCCCTGAGAAAACTGTTCAATCGAGTTGAGAGTGCGTGCTACAAAGTTACGCGATAGCCCGGTGGCGTTTTGGCTAAGCAACTTGGCGGCCTCAAACCAGGGGTGCTGCGCCTCGTTGGTTGTGGCTTTCTCCGCATTATCAAGCAGTGCTTCTCGTGCCTGGGGGAAAAACACTTCAAGTCTGGCCAGACAAAAACGACGACTGATATCCAGCAACTGGGCGGCCGCGTTACGGGCCTGCTCGCGGCTCAGACCAGGCTGCCGCCCCCCCGCTTGCTGCTCAGTGTCGAGTAATCCACGGACATGGTTCTGCACTGCCAGCAAGCTGGTTGCATCAGGGGCGTCAAAGGCGACGCCGATATCTTGTCCTTCTTTGCGGGCCAGACGCGCTTGCAAGGTAACCGAGCGGGTGCCTCTTAATCCCTGGACATCCACAGACACCTTGAGCTGATCGCCCTGCCGCAGGGCCAGCAGCAGACTCTTTTCGCTGGCAGGCAAGGTCAGCAACATGCCGCCCAGGCAAAAGTCACTCACCTGACAGGGGCGATCACTGAATTCAGCGTTGCTGATTCGTGCCGGCATCTGCACGGTGCGTCTGATATGTGCGCGTTGATTCATGCGACCATGATTCCTGCTGTAGCAGTGTCCAGCCACTGACTGAACAGTTTCTTATAACCCTATGATTAACCGAAAAACAGGTAGCTGGCCAGTACGGCCGTGCACAAACCTGCAATATCTGCAGCCAAGCCGCACCAGAGCGCATAGCGAATACGCACAATACCACTGCTGCCGAAGTATACCGCCAGTACATACAGGGTTGTTTCCGTGCTGCCCTGCATAACTGCCGCCATGCGTCCGGCAAGGGAGTCGACCCCATGGGTCTGCATAACCTCAATCATCATTGCCCGGGCGCCGCTGCCAGACAATGGCTTGAGCAGAGCCACCGGCAAGGCATCCACGAAGCGGCTGTCCGCCCCGGTTAGCGCCACCAGCCAGCGAACTCCCTCTAGAAGTAAATCGAGGGCACCACAGGCGCGCAGCATGGCGATAAGCACAAGCATAGCCACCAGATAGGGGATCAACTTGATCGCCATTTGGAACCCCTCAGAGGCTCCTTCGATAAAGGTGTCGTAGATATTAAGCCCGGCACGCAGGCCAGCGCCGATGAAGGTGGCCACCACCAGCAGCAGAATCACACTGCCGGCAACCCCGGAGAAGCGGGCGGCATCAGCCCCGGGCATGGCCAGCGCTGCAACAGCGCCAAGGCCAAGCAAGCCTAGCCAGGCAGCTGCCACCGCCATTATCAGGGGATGGCTCAGGCGGATACCCTGAAGTCGGGCGGTTAGCCAGACACCGACAAAGGTGGAAGCTGTGGTAGCCATAAGCAACGGCAGGTAAATATCCGCCGGGTTGGCTGCCCCCTGCTGAGCCCGATACATCATCACGGTGACGGGCAACAGGGTCACAGAGGAGGTGTTCATGACCAGAAACATGATCTGGCTATCGGTGGCCGTATCCGGCTTGGGGTTATGTTTTTGCAGCGCCTCCATGGCCTTCAGCCCAAGAGGGGTGGCAGCATTATCGAGGCCAAGCATGTTGGCGGACAGGTTCATGGTGACAGGGCCGAGGGTCTCCGGGTGGTGCCCCACGCCTGGCATCAAACGCCCGAGAACGGGCGCCACCGCCAGTGCGACCCGGTCAGCCAGCTGACTGCGCTCCGCTAAACGAAACAAGCCGCTCCAAAGGGTTAGCACGCCAATTAGCCCGAGGCATACCTCAACGGCCAAATCCGCCGCCGAGAACATGGCCTGAATGGTGGCACTGGCAACATCCTGATCGCCTGCAAAGAGCTGCACCAGCGCCACCAGCACGGCCAGCAACACCCCTCCGGCAAAAAGTCCATTCATTGAATTACTAGCCCCGACCGCTGTCACAGTCGGCAAGGTGCATTTATTGCCAGATCGCGTCAAGGCGCCTGCTGAATGCAATCCCGGGCCGCTTGGTTATACTGGTGCCAATGCTGACCCTCTGGCCCCGCCGGGCCTGACTGGGTCTCAAGCTAAGCCACGTTGGAATTTCGATGCGTAAACTGTCCTTTGCTCACAAGATTTTTATTGGCCTCACGCTTTCAGCCAGTCTGGCAATGGGGGCCATCTCCTTTACCGTAGCCCCTCCGGCGGAGTCCGCCGCTGACCGGCTGGATGGTACGGGCCTTCGGCCTGACAACGTTCATGGGCGCACGGCTCAGGAGATTCTCGCCCGACTGGAACGGCACTATCACAAACGCCAACTCAATGACCAGCTGTCCGCCGAGGTTCTCGACCGCTACTTGCGCGACCTCGACCCGAACCGGTTGTATTTTTTGCAAAGCGATATTGAAGCGTTCAACCAGTACCGAGACCGTCTGGACGATCAGCTCAGCAGCGGCAATCTTGCCGCCGGCTACAACATATTCAACCTTTATCAGGTTCGTGTGGAAGAAAGCCTCACCTACCTGTTACAGCTCCTTGAAGAAGGCATCGACAAGCTTGATATGAATCGCACTGACACTGTTCTGGTAGATCGCCGCGAAGCCAGCTGGCCGTTGGATGAGTCTGACAAGCGGGATCTATGGCGCAGGCGCCTCAAGGATGCCGTACTTACCATGCGCATCAATGGTGATTTGGAAGAAGAAATCGGCACCCGGCTACAACGTCGTTATGCGGGCCAACTTAAGCGTCTCCAGCAAAGCACTCCAGAAGATGTATTCCAGATCTATATTAACGCCCTGACCACCACTTACGACCCGCACACCAATTACTACACGCCGCATAACTCGGAGAACTTCACCATCAGCATGAGCCGATCTCTGGAAGGAATCGGTGCAGTCCTGCAAGGTGAAGATGAGTTCACCAAAGTGGTTCGCCTGGTTCCAGGCGGGCCCGCTGCCAAGGGTGGCGTGCTTAAACCTGCTGATCGCATCGTTGGTGTTGCTCAAGAGGATCAGGATGTTATTAATGTGGTGGGCTGGCGGCTGGATGAGGTTGTCAACCTGATTCGGGGTCCCAAAGGCACCACCGTGCGTCTTGAAGTAGTGCCGGCGAGCAGCCCCAGCGAGCATAACACTCGGGTTATCTCCATTGTCCGCAACAAGGTGGTGCTGGAGGATCAGGCAGCAAAGAGTCGCATTATCGAGTTGCCTGATGGTGACGACGTATCTCGTATCGGTGTCATCGACATCCCTACTTTCTATCTCGATTTTGAAGCCATGCACCGTGGTGATGCGGAATACACCAGCACTACCCGCGATGTTGCCAAGCTGATAATGCAGCTTAAAAGTGATGGCATTGATGGCCTGATTATCGACCTGCGTGACAATGGTGGCGGCGCGTTGCCAGAAGCTACCCAGCTGGTATCCCTGTTCATTGATCGTGGACCCACGGTTCAGGTTCGTGATGCCCGTGGCAGAGTTTCGGCCGAGCCAGATCAGTACCCGGGCAAGCTCTACAGTGGTCCCATGGCAGTCTTGGTTAATCGTCATAGCGCCTCAGCATCAGAGATTTTTGCTGGCGCCATGCAGGACTACGGCCGCGCGTTGATAGTTGGCGATGAAACCTTCGGCAAGGGCACGGTACAGACGCTGATCCCACTCAATCACGGCCAGTTAAAGATGACTCAGGCGAAGTTTTACCGGGTTTCAGGTGGCAGCAATCAGCATCAAGGAGTTATTCCAGATCTGCCTCTGCCATTCGTGATCAATAAGCAAGAAATCGGCGAGAGCGCCCTGCCAAACGCTCTGCCATGGGACCGGATTCGCCCGGCCAGTTTCTCTCCGAGCGCAGATTTGACACCGTTCATTGAGCCCTTGCGGCGCAGCCTGAACAAGCGCATTGCCAAGGATCCGGAGTATGACTATATCCGCGAGCAGATAGCCATGCTTGATGAAATGCGCAATATCCGTGAGTTGCCCTTGAATGAGGATGCCCGGCGTAAATACCAGAAGCAGACAGAAGATCAGCGCCTTAAAGCAGAAAACCGCCTGCGTCGCTCTCGAGGCCTTGAGCCACTGAAAGATATCCATAGCCTGATTGAGGAAGAGGAACAGCGTATTTCTGCCATGCAAGCCGGAGAACAGCAGCCGGATCAGAAAGATGCGTGGGTATTGGAAACTGGCCGGGTGCTGGTAGACCTGATCGGATTAACCGAAAAGGCCCGCATTGCGACACTGGAGCCGGCGGCCTGAGCGGCCGCCGCAATAGGCCTCAGGCGATTGCCTTGAAGCCCCATGAGGCCGGGTTGTCTCCCAGCCCCTGCTGCAAAGTACGCCGACCAAAATCATGATTCCAGGACTCTACCCGGCGCAACACAAAGCCAGGCAGTAGCTGCTGGCCAATACTACCCACCACCAGCCCTGCTCGCACCAGCCGGACAACCGCAGCCGCCGGGACTGAACTGCTGATGTTCAAATCATCTGCCACCTTGTCGCCGATCAGAAAGCGGCTGAACGCCAGCAGCTGGTCGTAGGAAAGTCGAAAGGGTGGCCGTTGTGACATATCCCGCAGCAGGGCCTTGGCCAGCGCCTCCGAGTCTTTGCTCGGGCTATATAAGTGGCTAGTAAGCTGCAGGGCCAATACTTCCTGCTCTTCGATGGTTGCAGTCAACAAATCCTCGTGTACGCCAAGCACGAAGCCCGCATAGCGCCACATGTAATGCAGTGATTCGTGGTCTGCACGACTTACATGCAGGCCAAGACGTTTCATGCCACGCACCACCATAAAGTCAAACTCCAGAATGGTGCCAGCCATGTCTTCCTGATTAATCGGCTGATCGTATTTGGCCACGTCAAAACGGGGATTGTCTTTAAGGAACTGGCGCACCGCAGAATGTAATAAACGCACTTCCATTAACGTGCGATGGCCCACACCGCCCGGGCGTAAGCCATCCGGGCCGACCATATTGTGCAGCATCTGCCCGGTTTCATAGATGCGCCGGGAAACATCCTTTTGTAGTCGCCCGGTGGACACCAGCACCTGAGAGGGCTTGTTGTGCGCATAGCCCTCGACCAGGCTCGAGCACATCAGAATCAAGCCCTGCAGGGCGCCATTTCGGCGACAAAAACGCCGACCGGGCTCCATCATCTCGAAGTCCACCCAGTCCGGGATACGGTAGCACTCATCAATAAAAGCCTGGAATACACCACCCTCCTCACGGGCCCGCCGCTCCACTTCGTCAAGCAGGCCCGAGGGCTTACGAAACTGCATCCGGCTGGTGCAGGCGTCGGCAAACGGGTCCTGAATCTGGCGCCAGGCCTGCAAACGCTCATGGGAATAGCGGTCGTACCAGACTTTTTCAGCCGGAGTTTTTGGTCCAGCCGCCATCCGTTCGATTTCTTGCGGAGTTGCCATCCTGACGCCCTCAACCAGTTGTTATTGTTATCAGCACCGCCGTGGGATGCTGTCACGGCCGCAGCCCGGAACAGAACTCGCGGGTTTCGAGAAAGCTATCACTGGCCTATGAGACGGTCAAGCAGATCTGACCCACTGCTGCAGAACCTCGGCGGCCCACTCGCCTGCGTCCAGCGTCAGGTCGTGACCTGCCGTGGGATGAACCCTGATTGGCAAACCCCAGCCCCGCGCCATGGCAGCCGAGCAACGGGGGTCAACCAGTCGGTCACCAGCGCCGTTAACAATCAGCACCGGAGCGGACCCGGCCAGCCTGATGGGGGCATGAAAGCGCGCAGCCGCCAATAACTGTCTTAGCGAATTTGCCCGACTGACCGGATTCTGCCGGGCAAATTCAGCCCATTCGACCGCCAGGTCCTCCTGGGTCTGTGTATCAGTCAAATTTGTGGTCATGGCCAGAATCGCCCTTTCTTTCTGTATCAGGCTGCGGGCAAGCAGCCCGTCCATAACGATGGAGCGGTAATTTGCCGGGCGTAGCCGCTGCCAGAACGGGCTAAACCGGGCCACGCTGCTGTTAATAAGCGCAGCGGCGGCGACTTCTCCGGGATAGTCGTTGATCCAGCTGATTGTGGTCATGGCGCCCAAGGATAACGCGACCACATGAAACGGTGGCCTCAAGTCCTGATCACTGAGAGACTTGCGCAGCGCTGCGACCATGTCCTCGATGCGGGTCGGACTAGGCGTCTGACAAAGCGAGCCATTACCGGGCAGGTCCACCGTGACAATACGATCCTCTGGCAAGGCCGCCTGCATCTGCTCGGGAAAGCCCCCCCAATGGCGCTGCTCGCGGATCAAGCCTCTCAACAACACCCATGTGCGCATGCACCCTCCTCTGGATTCGATGTCACTGGCGCTCGTCTGACAAAAATTGAATGGTCAGCACGGTCTGACCAACAAGCTGATAGAATGCCGAGCCCGTAGTAAGGGTGCAATTGGAGTCCTGCAGGAATGAATCGAAAAACTGTCAAGCGCGTCAAAACAGGAGCCTTCGAGCGCCGTTTTTCCATGGCCAAAGCAGGATTTATGGCCGGCGCCCGCTATGCCACGCTGTCCGCCGGCACCCTTTTTGCCAGCGCCGACAAGCGTCAGGACATGCGTCGCGACATTCTTTCCCGCCAGGCTCAAGAGCTGGCCAGCGATCTTGGCAAGCTAAAGGGCTCTGTGGTGAAGATTGGCCAGATGATGGCCCTGTTTGGTGAGCACTTCTTGCCCGACGAGGTTACCGCGGCCTTACACACTCTGGAAAACAACACTACTGCCCTGCACTGGGACACCATTGAAAAACACCTGCACCGGCAACTGGGCGAGTTGCGTTTGTCGGAGTTGGAAATCGACCATGAGCCTCTCGGTGCCGCATCTCTGGGGCAAGTGCACCGGGCTCGCTGCAAGGCGGATGGTCGTGAGCTGGTATTAAAAATTCAGTACCCGGGTGTCGCTGAGGCTATCGACTCGGATTTGCGCGCTATTGTTCAATTGCTGCGCATGAGCCGGCTGGTACCTATCACCGAGCAATTTAATCAGTGGCTTGACGAAGTCCGGCAGATGCTCGGTCGCGAGGTGGACTACGACCTGGAGGCCGCTACCACCACTCACTTTCGCGAAATTCTTGCCGATGACCCGCGTTTTGTGGTGCCGGAAATCGTTACGCGCTACAGCACACACAATATTATCTGCATGACTTTTGAGCACGGCATCAGCGTTAACGACCCAGCCGTACTAGAGCTTAGCCAGAACCGGCGAAACTTTATTGGCAGAGCAATTATGGAGCTATGCTGCCGTGAGGTTTTTCAATGGAACAAAATGCAGACAGACCCGAACTTTGGTAACTATCTACTGCGCATCCATCCTGAATCAGGCGCCGATCAAATCGTGCTGCTGGACTTTGGCGCAATTCGTGACTTCAGCCATGACACACTTGGCCCTGGCCGGGAAATGATTCGCGGCGCATACCACCACGACAGCCAGCGACTAATCGACGCCATGATGGCATTGGGCTTTCTGGACAAGGGGGCACCCAAGCGTCTGCTGGAGGACTTTGCTTCCATGTGCTTTGAGGCAGTGGAGGTTCTGCAGGACCCGGAGCGATTTCCACCGCCAGATCATGTGCTCAATGAAAAACTGGAATACCGCTGGGGAGCGAGCGATTTACCCAGCAGATTGGTAGCACGCGCCGGGCGAAATGCATTGTCAGTGCACTTCGATGTTCCCCCCAAGGAATTCATCTTTCTGGCCCGCAAGCTTCTTGGCGCCTACACCTTCCTGCACGTTATAGAGGCAGAGGTGCGCGGCAACACCATTCTTGACCCGTTTTTGCCCATAAGCGAACAAGAAGATCTTGCCCTTGTGACCAGAAAAAAGACTTAGAAGAGCTTCCTTCCGGGTCATTTCGGTCATTTATTGAGCGATTATGCAAGGAAAAGGCGTTTCCCATTTGCCATGGGTAGTACGGCCCCATTAAGGTTTGCACCCTGCCGGAGGGTGGCCTCATAAAGGCCCCCTGAATATGGCAAAAACTGAACCAGAAGTCGGCCCCGGCGGGTACACCGTCAGGACCTTAAACAACCAGCTTACCGAGATGGGGGTAGCGCAGGTGATCATCGGTATTCCGAAAGAGACATGCCCCGGGGAAACCCGTGTGGCTTTCACTCCGGCCAATGTGGCCGTGATGAAGAAGAAGCCGGGTATCCGGGTGCTGATCGAACAGGGTGCGGGCGATGCCGCCGGCTACCCCGACGCGGATTATGTCAGCGCCGGCGCGGAGCTGAAGGATCGTGTTGCGATTTTCGCGGAGTCAGAAATCGTTCTGCAGGTACAAACACCCGGCAGCAGTGGCAGCCATGGTGATGCCGATCTTGGCGCGCTGAAGGAAGGCCAGATTCTGATCGGCATGATGGACCCGCTAGCCAACCCGTCGTTCGCCAGCACACTGGCTGAGCACAAGGTCACCGGTGTTGCGCTGGAGCTGGTGCCACGCATCACCCGTGCTCAGGCCATGGACGTACTCTCCTCAATGGCCATGATTGCTGGCTATAAAGCCGTGCTGATGGCATCCGTGAGCAGCAACCGTATGTTCCCGATGAACATGACCGCCGCCGGCACTCTAAATGCATCCCGCGTGTTCATTATGGGCGTGGGTGTGGCCGGCCTCCAGGCCTGCTCAACAGCCAAACGTCTTGGCGCCATCGTCGAAGCCTATGACGTGCGCCCAGCAGCACGTGAGCAGATTCTGTCAGTTGGCGCCAAGCCGGTGGAGCTGGATCTTGATACCAGTGCAGCTGAAGGTACTGGTGGTTACGCCAAGGCTCAGGGCGAAGACTTCCTCAAGCGCCAGCGTGAGCTGATGACTGAAGTGGTCAAGCAAATGGACGTAATCATAACCACTGCGGCCGTACCCGGTGCCAAGTCACCGATTCTGGTCACCGCCGATATGGTCAAGGCGATGAAGCCGGGTGCTGTGATTGTCGATCTCGCTGCAGAGCGCGGAGGCAACTGCGAACTGACCCGTGCTGGCGAAACCATTGTAGAACATGGCGTCACCATTATCGGCCCGGTCAATGTGCCCTCTTCTGTGGCATTTCATGCCAGCCAGATGTACGGCAAAAACATGGAAAACCTTCTCAATCTGATGATTGATAAAGAAGGTCAGCTAAACCTCGACATGGAAGACGAAATTTTCCAGAACACCGTTATCGCCCATCAGGGCGATGTGCCGCAGAAGCGCATGCGTGAACTGCTTAACCTGCCACCGCTTGCTGAACCGCAAGCGGAAGCCAACGCCTGAGGAGCATCATCATGGACTTTATTGCCATGCTGACCTTGTTCGTTCTCGCCATCTTCCTTGGCGTGGAATTGATCACCAAGGTACCCCCAACCCTGCACACTCCGCTGATGTCGGGCTCCAACGCCATCTCCGGCATCACTCTGGTCGGCGCACTTATCGCAGCCGGTCATGGTGAAAGTGTACTGGTCCAGGTATTTGGTTTTGTCGCGGTGGTACTCGCCACCATTAACGTGGTGGGTGGCTTTATGGTTACCAACCGCATGCTGGCGATGTTCAAGAGGAAGTAATTCATGCATCTCGCAGATCACTGGCTCAATATTGCCTATCTAATTGCCGCTTCACTGTTCGTATTCGGCATCAAAGGGCTGACCAAACCACGCACCGCTGTGCGTGGCAACCAGCTGGCCGCACTGGGCATGCTCATCGCCTGTGTGGTGACCCTGTTTCATAGAGAAATCATCAGCTATGAGTTCATCATTGCCGGCATCGTTCTTGGCACCGTAATTGGCGCCATCATGGCAGTCAAAGTGCAGATGACCTCCATGCCACAAATGATTGCCCTGCTTAACGGCTTTGGCGGCGGTGCATCATTCGCTGTTGCTACAGCGGGCTATCTGGGCGGGCTGGAGGGCCCGGTGGCTCTGATAAGCACAGGCGCGGCTGTTCTCATTGGCGCAGTTACGATGACAGGATCGATTGTTGCGTTCGCCAAGTTGCAGGAACTGATCAGCGGCGGATCCATCGGCTTTGCTGGCATGAAATTCGTCAATGCCCTGCTACTGCTCGGCTCACTGATCGCCATTGGTTACCTGGTAGTTGAACCAGGCAATGAAATGGTTTTCTGGGCACTTGTGGTTGCCGCATCCCTGCTCGGCCTAATGTTGGTACTGCCAATCGGTGGTGCAGACATGCCGGTGGTTATCGCGCTGCTCAACTCCTATTCCGGTGTCGCCGCATCTGCCGCTGGCTTCGTTACCGGGAACAGCGCGCTGATCATTACCGGTTCGCTTGTTGGTGCATCTGGCCTGATCCTGACCCAAATCATGTGTAAGGCGATGAACCGCTCGCTGACTAATGTACTGTTCGGTGTCATGGCCGAGGGTGGCGTGTCGATGAGCGACGACGAGGTATATCAGGGCAAGGTCAAATCGTCCTCAGCGGATGAAGTGGCGATGATTCTGGAAACCGCCCAACGCGTAGTTATCGTTCCTGGTTTTGGTATGGCCATGGCGCAGGCTCAACACGCCGTTCGCGAACTTGCGGATACACTGGAAAAGCGTGGTGCTGTTGTTGAATACGCCATTCACCCGGTGGCCGGTCGTATGCCGGGGCACATGAACGTTCTGTTGGCCGAGGCCGAAGTATCCTATGAGAAGCTCAAGGACATGGACACCATCAACCCGACCTTTGAGCAGACGGATGTAGCTATCGTTATTGGCGCCAATGACGTCACCAACCCGATGGCCCGTGAAGATAAAGGCAGCCCGATCTATGGCATGCCTATTCTTAACGTCGATAAGGCGCGCACAGTGGTTGTCGTTAAGCGCTCCCTGTCTTCCGGCTTTGCCGGCCTGCCCAACCCGTTGTTTGCCAAGGACAACACGCTAATGCTGTTTGGTGACGGCAAGCAGGCAATCATCGATATCTCTACCGCCTTGAAGGAAGCCTGATCTTACGGCGCTCTGACGAGCAATAAAAAACCCGCCATCAGGCGGGTTTTTTATTGCCGGGCGTTCTGATCAGAAGCTATAAACCAATGACACGGTTAGCTCGCTGTCGGTTTTCTTGGCAGGCGCCTGAACTTCCGACGTGTATTTCAGAAGATGGCTGATTCGCATCGCCAAAGAACCATTGATGCGCGACGTCAACGAGGTTTCAGCACGCACCGTCGAGGCATCTTCACCAATTTCCGAAGTTACCTCTTCGCGAAATTGAGCGCCGTCGTTAATGTTCCAGTTGTACTTCACCGCCAAACGGGCAATCGCCCCATCTTCCGTGCTCTGGCAGTCGGTATAGGAGGTCTCCGGCTCAAGGCAGAATGAGCGAAAACCCGGACCAACTTCGGTATCCAGAGTGTGCCTGTCATTGTCTAGCCACCGACGACCAACGCCCAGTGCATAGCTGGCCTGATAGTGATAGCCGGAGAACAGGTCCTTGTCGTAGGAAAGGATGTTGAACAGATAGTTGGCAGAATTATCGCCCAGCTTGCGGTCCAACTTATAGGACGCAAAGTAACGCTCACCTGTGCGCACCTTGTCTCCAGTGGTGGCGTCTTCAGCCTGAGTGTTCGAGCCCTCTACCTTGGCGGTATGGCGCCATTTCACACCATCTTTCTCCGCGTTAACTTTCCCCTGCGCAGTGTCAGACTCTGTGTTACCCCGTTTGATCAAATAGGCCAGCTCCAGCTCGCCTTGCCAACTACGATCTGCTTCAGTCACGTCTTCCGCCCATACTGGGGCAATACAGGCGGCGGCGCATGCTGCCAGCATAAAACGCTTACTCATTGATTATCTCCTTTTCCAGGATTTGAAAGGTGCAGGTCCATTTGCGGAAACGGAATTTCAATGCCTTCCTCATCAAAACGACGCTTGACCGATTCGGTCGTGTCCCACAGTACAGCCCAGTAGTCCGCCGCATTAACCCACGGACGGACAATCAGGTTCACCGAGCTATCGGCCAGCTCGGACACAGCAATCACCGGAGCCGGGTCAGCCAACACGCGCTTATCCTGCTCGAGAATGGCGCTGATAACCTGCTTGACCTTGGCCAGATCGCTGCCATAGCCAACACCCACAACCATGTCCACACGGCGGGTAGGCATCTCGGAAAAGTTAACGATATTGCCCCCCATAATGGCGCCATTTGGGACGGTTATAACCTTGTTATCAGGGGTGGTCATGATGGTTGCAAATATACGGATTTCCTTAATCGTGCCCGCCGCCCCACCGGCCTCAACATAGTCTCCCACCCGGAACGGTCTGAACAGGATCAGCATTACACCGGAGGCAAAGTTACCCAGCGAATCTTTCAGCGCAAGACCTACGGCTAAGCCGGCGGCACCGACAATGGCAATTAGTGAGGTGGTCTCTACTCCGAGACGGTCAAGCGTAGCAATCGCCACTACCGCAAGCAGAGCAATCTGGGTCAGGTTGCCAATGAACTTTGATACGGTAGAGTCAATCTTTTTGCTAAGCAGGGAGTCAACTGCGCTACTAATACGTTTCGCCAGCCACTTACCGACAATAAAAATCGCCAGAGCGGCAATGAGATTAGTGCCGAAAGGAAAGACGTTTTCCAAAGCGAATTGCTGAAACTGATCAAACATGGCATTCATAGGTAACCCTCTACTCCTTGGTGGTGTAACGACGGCATACTGCCGACTAAGTTTAAAAAACGATCAATCGGTGATTTTCAATTTAGCCATTGCAGCAGCCGGGGCTTGCTGTGCCGCCAATCGAAACACAGCAAAGAACATCACAACAAAGAACAGGTCTCCGGCCAACGTCTTCCAAAGAAACGGGAGTGCCATGACATAGCTGCTGAGCAAGCCCTCTGCAGTCGGTGGATACAGGGCCCCGCTCATCCAGACGCCGAAATTGGTGATCAAAAAGAAGGCCGCCGAGCCAGCCAGCGACATGCCGGCATGTCCCGGCAGCGATGCTCTGGCACCCAAACCCTGCCCCATCAGCACCACGAGCAGTAAGGCCCCGTAGACATAAAGCATCGTGTCGTGAAAGCCCAGCAGCAGATCAGATAACAGCATCACGGCCAGCGGCAACACGAAGCGCATAGCTGGAGCCTGCAGGCGAGCGCCGGCAAATAGTGCCAACGCCAATACCGGGGTCATATTCCAGCCGTGCGGCACCACGCGCCAAAGCAGTGTGAAAGCGGCCAGGCCGATCATTAGTGTCAGGGTTGATCGCATATCAGTCTCCTTAAGGTGGCGGCAGTATAACGCAATCTTACGGGCCTTTTGCCACTTCCCGGTGTAGTTCCGGCTATAATGCGTGCCCGTTTACCCTATACCGGAGAAATCATGAGCCAGTCTGTCCGAGCCCATCTTGGTGCCCTGCTTCGCGAGCGCATCCTGATTCTTGATGGCGCCATGGGGACCATGATCCAGCAATACCGGTTCGACGAGGCCGCCTACCGCGGAGATCGCTTCGCCGACTGGCCATCGGATCTCAAGGGTAACAATGACCTGCTGTGCATTAC
>NZ_JAFMPS010000012.1 GCF_020667895.1 Alcanivorax sp. 1008 | reverse complement strand
TGTTTGATCAGCAGGGCTATTTGTATCTGAGCATAGGTGATCGCGGTGAGCGGGATCGCGCGCAAAATGGCAAGGATCATGCTGGCAGCATTTTACGCCTGCATGATGATGGCAGCATTCCGCAGGACAATCCGTTTGTCGGTAATGCAGATTTTGATGATGCAATCTGGAGCTATGGCCACCGCAATCCACAGGGTATGGCACTGCATCCGGATGGCAAGCAGATCTGGCTACATGAACATGGTCCGCGTGGTGGCGATGAAATCAACCAGGTATTGCCCGGAAAGAACTATGGCTGGCCTTTGGTTACCTTTGGCCGTGAGTACTATGGCCCAAAGATTGGCGTTACCGAGATGGCGGGCATCGAGATGCCGTTGAAGCAATGGACTCCATCGATTGCCCCTTCGGGCATGGCGTTTTACCAGGGCGATGCGTTTCCTCAGTGGCGCGGCGATATATTTGTCGGTGCGCTGGCTGGCCAACATGTGGCGCGGGTACGGTTTGATGGCTTGCGCGAGGTGGAAGAAGAAAAGCTGCTTGAGGGTGTGGCACGATTCCGCGATGTACGGATTGGGCCGGATGGCTTTATTTATCTGCTGACTGATGCACCAAATGGCGCTTTGATGCGACTAAAACCCCTGTAGGAGCGGCTTCAGCCGCGAAATCTCCTAACCCAAAACCAAACCCCCACCGTCACCACCGTGCCCGGGCGCAACCGCCACCATCATCCTCCGGGGTGCCCGCTACGCTGAGTCACCCTCCGGATGATGGTGGCGTTCACGCCTAAGGGAAACACCGAGCCAACCAGAGTCAGGGGTAAAGCATAGAAAGCAAAAAGCCCGGCACAGAGGCCGGGCTTTTTTTGAGCGGGAAAACAGATCAGATCTGCTTTTCCAGCTCCGGTACTGCGTCGAACAGATCAGCCACAAGACCGTAGTCAGCAACCTGGAAAATCGGTGCTTCTTCGTCCTTGTTGATGGCAACGATCACTTTCGAGTCTTTCATACCGGCCAAGTGCTGAATCGCACCGGAGATGCCCACAGCGATGTACAGCTGCGGTGCAACGATCTTGCCGGTTTGACCAACCTGCATGTCGTTCGGTACGAAGCCAGCGTCGACGGCAGCGCGGGATGCACCAACAGCAGCGCCCAGTTTATCGGCCACCTTGTACAGCATCTCGAAGTTTTCGCCGTTCTGCATGCCGCGGCCGCCAGAGATAACGATCTTGGCAGCGGTCAGCTCCGGACGGTCGGACTTGGCCAGCTCTTCGCTGACAAAGCTGGACACGCCGGCATCTTTGGCAACATCAACTGCCTCAACAGAAGCGGAACCGCCTTCTGCAGCTGCGGCGTCAAAGCCGGTAGCACGGACAGTGATCACTTTGACGCTGTCGCTGCTCTGCACGGTAGCAATGGCGTTACCGGCATAGATCGGACGCTTGAAGGTGTCAGCGGATTCTACCGTAATGATTTCGGAAATCTGCTCGGCATCCAGCAATGCGGCAACCCGCGGAGCGAAGTTTTTACCGGTGGTGGTAGCCGGAATCAGGATGTGGCTGTAGCCCTTGCCCAGTTCGGCAACCAGATCAGCAACGTTTTCGGCCAGCTGGTGGCCGTAAGCGTCGTTGTCGGCAACCAGTACTTTGCTGACGCCAGCGATCTTTGCCGCAGCTTCAGCGGCAGCACCGCAACCTTTGCCAGCAACCAGAACGGTGATATCGCCACCGATTTTTGCCGCGGCAGTCACCACGTTCAAAGTTGCGCCCTTGATGGTGCTGTTGTCATGTTCTGCGTAGACGAGGATGCCCATGTCAGATCACCTTCGCTTCATTTTTGAGTTTGCTTACCAGCTCCTCGACGGAAGCCACCTTGATACCAGCAGAACGGGCTGCCGGTGCTTCTACTTTCAGGGTCTTGGTGCGCGGCGCGAAATCGACACCCAGATCAGCAGCGGACACGGTGTCCAGCGGCTTCTTCTTGGCTTTCATGATGTTCGGCAGAGAAGCATAGCGCGGCTCGTTCAGGCGCAGGTCGGTGGTGATTACCGCCGGCAGCTTGAGCTCAACGGTCTGGAAACCACCATCTACTTCACGGGTAACCTTGACCTTGTCACCGTCAACAACCACTTCTGAAGCGAAAGTGCCCTGACCCATGCCGGTCAGTGCAGCCAGCATCTGGCCGGTTTGGCTGTTGTCGCCGTCAATGGCCTGCTTGCCGAGGATAACCAGCTGCGGCTGCTCTTTCTCGACAATAGCCTTCAGCGCCTTGGCAATAGCCAGCGGCTGGGCGTCTTCTTCGGTTTCGATCAAAATGGAGCGGTCTGCACCCAAAGCCATGGCGGTACGCAGCTGTTCCTGAGCGGCTTTTGAGCCGATGGTCACAGCAACGATTTCAGTTACCACGCCTTTCTCTTTGAGGCGCACAGCCTCTTCGACGGCGATTTCGCAGAACGGGTTCATGGCCATTTTGACATTGGCGAGCTCTACGCCGCTGTTATCAGCCTTAACGCGCACTTTTACGTTGTAATCAACGACGCGCTTGATCGGTACAAGAACCTTCATAGAAGCCTCGGGTTTGTTCCGTTGGAATGGTTGGGACAGGAGATGGCAGGGCACCCCCCACGAAAGACGCGGTATGGTGACCGCAGACCCCGCCAAGGTCAATAGGCCGAAAAGCGCCAAGCGTATGATTTTGCTGCAAATAGAATTCACACCCTCAACACACGAGTGACGCTTCAGTCAGCCGTTTCCCTTGAAAATCAATTAGTTCGACGGGGATAATCCAAACAGTCGTTTGAATTGGTGCCACCCTGTTTACTGGATTGGCCGCAAAGCCGCCCGACAATACGTCACGCAAAGTGGCCACTGCCCTGCCTCGTGGCTATACTGCGCGCCTTTCCAACTCCGGCGCCCGTTATGCGCCCGCAACTGAACAAGGAGCAAGCTATGGAACGCGAAGCGATGGAAGTCGATGTAGTCATCGTCGGTGCCGGCCCGTCCGGGCTTGCCACCGCCTGCCGTCTGGGCCAGATCGCTCAGGAAAGCGGTCAGGAAATCAGCATCGTGGTAGTCGAAAAAGGCTCCGAGGTAGGTGCCCATATCCTCTCCGGTGCAGTTCTTGAGCCGCGTGCCCTGAACGAGCTGTTCCCCAACTGGAAGGAACTGGATGCCCCGGTCAACGTGGCGGTAAAGGAAGACGAAATCTTCTATATGACCAATGCGGAAAAGGCCATCAAAGTGCCGGGCCTGTTCGTACCGAAGACCATGCATAACGAAGGCAACTACATTATTTCACTGGGCAACCTGTGCCGCTGGCTGGCCCAGCAGGCTGAAGGCCTGGGTATCGAGATCTTCCCCGGCTTTGCTGCCAGTGAAGTGCTGTTCAATGAAGATGGCTCAGTAAAAGGCATCGCCACCGGTGACTTCGGCATCGGCCACGACGGCGAGAAGAAGGACAGCTACACCCCGGGCATGGAGCTGCACGCCAAGTACACCATCTTCTCGGAAGGCTGCCGCGGCCATCTCGGCAAGCAGCTGATGGAAAAGTACAACCTGCGCGACGGCGTCGACCCGCAACATTATGGCATCGGCATCAAGGAACTGTGGGAAATCGATCCGGCCAAGCACCGCGAAGGCCTGGTTATGCACAGCGCGGGCTGGCCGCTGACTGAATCCGGCTCCCTCGGCGGTGCGTTCCTTTACCACCTGGACAACAATCAGGTTACCCTCGGCCTGATCACTGATTTGTGCTACTCCAACCCGCACGTGTCGCCTTTCGATGAAATGCAGCGCTGGAAAAACCACCCGGAAGTGCGCAAGTATCTGGAAGGCGGCAAGCGCCTGAGCTACGGCGCCCGCGCCATTGCCAAAGGCGGTCTGCAGTCCCTGCCGAAGATGACCTTCCCGGGCGGCATGCTGGTGGGTTGCAACGCCGGCACCCTGAACTTTGCCAAGATCAAGGGCACCCACACCGCCATGAAGTCCGGCATGATGGCCGCCGAAGTAATTGCCACAGCGCTGAAAGCGGGCCGTGGCAACGACGAACTGGTCGAGTACAAAGACGTATTCAAGAACAGCTGGGTCTATGAAGAACTGTACACCCAGCGCAACTTCGGTCCGTACCAGCACAAGTTCGGCAACTTCATCGGCTCGGGTCTGGCAGTGCTGGACCTGAACTTCCTCGGCGGCAAGATGCCGTTCACCCTGAACGATCCGACCCCGGATCATGCCACCCTGAAGCCGGCGTCAGAGTGCAAGAAAATCGATTACCCGAAGCCGGATGGCAAGATCACCTTCAACAAGCTGGACTCGGTATTCCTGTCCAGCACCAACCATGAAGAAGATCAGCCTTGCCACCTGACACTGAAAGATCCGGCGGTACCGATTCAGGTGAACCTGCCGAAGTGGGATGAGCCGGCACAGCGTTACTGCCCGGCCGGCGTGTACGAAGTGCTGGACAATCCGGATGGCTCCAAGCGTTTCCAGATCAACGCCCAGAACTGCGTGCACTGCAAAACCTGCGATATCAAGGATCCGTCCCAGAACATCAACTGGGTGGTGCCGGAAGGCACCGGTGGTCCGAACTATCCGAACATGTAATTTGTTGTTCAGTTCTGCAAAACGCCGGCCTTGTGCCGGCGTTTTTGTTTGTTTTGTTTGTTGATGGGTTGGGTAGTGATCCGCCCGGTCTTTACGGCTTAAGCCGCTCCTACAGTCGGTTAAGGCTTTTTGCGGGACAGGGTGTAGAGATCCTTGCGGCGGTCCTTGAGGTTAGTCACCGAGCCTTCCTTGTGCAGCAGTTTCAGCTTTTCCAGATCCACATCGGCAAACACCAGCATCTCGGTATTCGGCACCGCCTCACTGATGATTCCGTCATGCGGGAAGTAGAAGTCAGACGGGGTAAACACCGCCGACTGCGCATACTGAATATCAACGTTATCCACCCGTGGCAGGTTTCCGCAGCTACCGGCAATGGCCACGTAGCACTCGTTCTCGATGGCCCGCGCCTGCGCACAGTGACGCACTCGCAAATAGCCATTTTTGGTGTCGGTCCAGAACGGCACAAATAGAATCTCCATGCCCTCCTCGGCCAGGATTCTCGACAGCTCCGGAAACTCGACGTCATAGCAGATCAGAATGCCGATACGGCCCGCGTCGGTTTCAAATACCTGCAGATTGTTACCACCTTCAATGCCCCAGTCGCGACGTTCACTAGGAGTGATATGAATCTTGCGTTGCTCTTCCACGGTGCCATCTCGACGACACAGGTAGGCCACGTTGTAGACATCGCCGTCGTCCACTAACGGCATGGAACCGGCAATGATGTTGATGTTGTAGCTCACCGCCATATCTGACAACGCGGTGGCAATTTCAGGGGTAAATCCGGACAGGAATCGGATCGCATCAAGCGAGCTCATGTCCAGCTCAAGGCCCATCAGCGGGGCACTAAAAAACTCGGGCAGAACACAAAAATCCGCCCGATAATCGGACAGGGCATCAACGAAAAACTCCACCTGACTGAGAAGATCCTCAACCGAACGGGCGGCACGCATGCGCCTTTGCACCACACCAATACGGGCCACACTTTTACTCACGTAATCGCTGGTGGCAGGCGGCTCATAAAGAATATTGTCCCATTCCAGCAAGGTGGCGTACCCGCGCGACTTGGAATCCTCCGGCAAGTAGCGAGTCAGTAGACGCTTGACGTCAAAACCATTGGACAACTGAAACGACAAAATCGGATCATGCAATTTCTGTCGCTCAACCTGATCGATATATTCCATTACCGACATCTTGTCAGCCTGCCCGGCATAACCCGGAAGACGGCCACCGGCGAGAATACCGCGCAGATTTTCTTCCCGGCACAGGTCCTTGCGCGCCTCGTACAGACGACGCCCCAGGCGGTAGCCGCGATACTCCGGGTGTACCAGCACATCCAGTCCGTACAGGGCATCGCCATCGGCATCATGCAGATGGATCTGGTTTTCAGTAATCAGATCTTCATAGCGATGCGGGTTGGAAAAGCGGTCATAGCTGACCTTGATGGTAAGCGCCACCGCCACCAGCTCGTCGTGGTCTTCAATACCCAGCTGTCCTTCCGGAAACTTACCAGTCAAGGCGGCCAGAGTTTTCTTCGGCCAGGCTCCGCCAATATCCGGGTAGACCAGATTCATCAGACGCGCCAATTGTGGATAGTCGTCCATCGTCAGCGTGCGCAGACGAAGTTTGGTGCTTTCCTCAGCCATTATGTCTCCGGTTCAGTTGACTTTAACGAATGGAATCAACCAGTGGGGGTCGTGGTTTCGCAGAGCATTGCCCGCGTTATCATACAGGGCGATACCATCCGGGCGGATAAACAACACCGCACCACCATGCAGACCGACGAAGCCGGCACGCTGCTCACGGACAAAGCCGCTATCTGGCTCAAACTGCAGCTTCAACGAGGCGGGTATCAACTCATGGCCAACCACACCATTACCGAGGGGATCGTCCACTGACGCGCGATCGCGGTACAGGGCGATGGAGTCGGCCAGTATGCGTAGCACCTGACCACGGTGAAAATGCAGTAACGTAGCCTGACGGCCGTCTGCATCAAGAACTTCCTGTTGGGCTACGATCATGTCACTCATGGCGGCATTATAGCCTGCTATATGTGAAGAAACAGAAATCGGGGGTCGCTATGAATATTGTTATCCTGACCGGCGCTGGTATTTCCGCAGAATCCGGCATCCGCACCTTCCGTGGCGCAGATGGCCTGTGGGAGAACCATCGGCTGGAAGATGTGGCCACAGTGGAGGCGTTCGTTCGCGACCCGGCCCTGGTGCAGCGCTTCTACAACGAGCGCCGACGCCAACTACAGCAGCCTGACATCCAGCCCAATGCTGCTCACCTTGCGCTTGCCCGGCTGGAGCAGCAATACCCCGGCAGCGTCACCCTGGTGACACAGAATATTGATGACCTGCATGACCGGGCGGGCTCCAAAAACCTGCTGCATATGCACGGCGAGCTGCTCAGTGTGTTCTGCACACGCAGCCATAAACGGAGGCGCTGGACTGACGATGTTGCCACCGCCGAGCCTTGCGATTGCTGCCAACCGCCAGGGGTTTTGCGCCCCGATGTGGTCTGGTTTGGTGAAATCCCCCTGCATATGGAGCATATTGAGTCTGCTCTGGTGAACTGCCAGATGTTTATCAGCATCGGCACTTCAGGAAACGTCTACCCCGCTGCAGGCTTTGTCCGCCTGGCTGGTCAGGTGGGAGCGCGCTGCATTGAGGTGAATCTTGAGGGCAGCATGATCAGCGATGCGTTCCATGAACACCGCGTGGGACCCGCCACCGTCGAAGTGCCGAAGCTGGTTGAGGAGCTTCTTGCTGGCCAGATATAGTCGGTAAAGCTATAGATTTCTGCAAGTAGCAGGAGGCGAGGCAGGGATAGAAAACCACTATCACCCCCATCTCCTCCCCCCATGTTCCTTCAACCTTTTGATTCCGCTAGACTGCCCAACTCATTCAGGCAAGCCACGAAAGCCGAGACCATGACTCAAATTCAGGTAGAAGATCTCAATATCGCCGCACAGACCCCGCTGATCACCCCGCGCGAGCTGAAGGCCAAGCTGCCACTCACCGACAAGGCCTGCGACACCGTAGCCAAAGGTCGTGAAGTGGTTCGTAATATTCTGGATCGCAAGGACCACCGCATCTTTCTGGTTATTGGCCCCTGCTCGATCCATGACGTCAAGGCTGCGCATGAGTATGCCGAGAGGCTGAAAGTGCTGGCAGAAGAAGTCAGCGACACCATCGTGCTGGTGTTGCGGGTCTATTTCGAAAAGCCCCGCACCACGGTGGGCTGGAAGGGCCTGATTAATGACCCTTACATGAACGACAGCTTCAAGATTGAGGACGGCCTGCATATTGCCCGCCGCCTGCTGCTCGACATGGCGGAGCTGGGCCTACCCACCGCCACTGAAGCACTTGATCCGATCACTCCGCAGTACATGCAGGACCTGATCACCTGGTCGGCCATCGGCGCGCGCACCACCGAATCGCAGACCCACCGGGAAATGTCCTCCGGTCTGTCCAGCCCGGTTGGCTTCAAAAACGGCACCGATGGCGGTCTGGAAGTAGCCATCAACGCCATGCTCAGCGTGCGCAGCCCGCACCGATTCCTCGGCATCGACAGCGATGGCAAGGTGGCAATCACCGAGACCCGTGGCAACCAGTATGGTCACGTGGTGCTGCGCGGCGGTGGCGGCAAGCCGAACTATGATTCAGTGTCAGTTGCCATTGCCGAGAAAGAGCTGACCAAGGCCGGCGTGTCCACCAACATCATGGTCGATGCCAGCCATGCCAACTCGAACAAGGATCCGGCGCTGCAGACTCTGGTAATGGAGAATGTCACCAACCAGATTCTGGAAGGCAATAAGTCCATTGTCGGCATGATGGTGGAATCACACCTGAAGTTCGGCAATCAGAAAATTCCGGCGGATCTGGAAAAGCTGGAGTACGGCGTATCGGTTACCGATGGCTGTATTGGTTGGGATGTTACCGAGCAGTCGATCCGCGATATGGCGGCCAAACTGCGCGATGTTCTGCCCTCTCGCAACAATTGATTAAACAGGGGCGGCTTCGGCCGCTCCCTGCTTTTAATGGCCCAGCCCTGTCACTATGGTAGCGCGCTGGCGAATTCTGGCCTCCCCTCCTGCTGCCCGAATTTGCTCATCAACAAAAGCACCGATCTCTCTCAACGCCAACGATGCCTCAGGCAGCCAACCACCCAAAGCCTGAAATACATGCATCATGCCATCCCACTCCTGAAGTCGGCAGGTAACACCGCAAGCCTGCGCACGCTGCGCAATACGCCGAGCATCGCTAAGCAATATTTCAATTCGGCCCACCTGAATCATCAAAGGTGGCAAACCACTCAAATCGGCAAAAATCGGCGAAAGCATGGGCGCTGCCGGATCCTGGCCCCGCGCATAAGATGAGGAAATAAAACGCAATGCATTGAGGGGAATCATGGGCTCCACATCCGCATTACTGACCAGTGTTTCACCACTGCAGGTCAAGTCGGCCCACGGGCTGATCAGTACCGCAGCTGCGGGCAACGGCAGCCCCTGCTCGCGTAACGACAGCAGCGTCACCAGAGTGAGATTGCCACCGGCGGAGTCCCCGGCAATGATAATATTTTCCGGCCTGCAGCCCTGCGCCAGTAGCGCCCGGTAGGCACTCACCGCATCCATCATAGGCGCCGGGTAATGCCAGTCCGGTGGCTGGCGATAGTCCAGCGCCAAGACTCTGGCACGACAGGCACGACTCAGTCGCCAAGTTACCGAGCGGTGGGACCGGGGGGAACCGAAGAAGTAACCTCCACCATGCAGATACAGCACCACACGGCCAGAAAGCACTTCCCGACCGGCAATTAACCACTCGCCAGGCACGCCGCCCACATCCGCTGGAGCAATGTGCACATCAGGATGAACCGGCAAGGCCAGCGTGACCGTATCAAAGCCAAGCTGGGAGAACTTCATCACTCTCGGAGTAAAAGGCACCCGAGCCACCACCGGCTTGACGAACGTGCGCATGGCACTCGCCACCAGCCGTCCCTGCCAACTGGTGGCGGGACGAAATTCAGTAATGTCATCAAGGGACTGCTGCATAACGTCACCAATACAAAAAGTGCCCCAAGACTAAGTGGTCATTTTCCTGTGGACAAGCGACAATCAGGCCATCTTTGATTAGCAGGGCCCGTATGGAACAGGAACCCCACAGTCTGCGCATTCGCTGGCGACATATTATTTTCGGCACGGACACTACTTATGGCCGACGTTTTGACCAGTTATTGCTAATTGCCATTCTAGCCAGCGTGGTAGCCGTTATGCTGGAAAGCGTGGCTTCAATCGATGCAGTTTTTGGTCGAGAATTACGTCTGATCGAGTGGTTCTTCACCATTTTGTTCACTATCGAGTATCTGGTACGGCTTTGGGTGAGCGCTCGTCCCGCCCATTACGCTCGTAGCTTCTTTGGCGTTGTCGACCTGCTGGCGATCCTGCCCACCTATATCAGCCTTTTCATTCCCGGCGCGCACTACCTGCTGACCATGAGAGCCCTGCGCATACTGCGTCTCTTCAGGGTGATGAAGCTGGTATCAATGATGAACGAGGCCGGATTTCTACTCAGCGCCCTGCTCCGGGCACGCAGAAAAATCGGCGTCTTCTTGTTCAGCGTAATGATTGTCATGTTGATTTTCGGCAGCATTATGTATGTGGTGGAGGGGCCGGCCTACGGCTTTACCAGCATTCCGCGTAGTATCTACTGGGCCATCGTTACCATTACCACTGTAGGTTATGGCGATATCTCACCATCCACCCCCCTCGGCCAGGCCATTGCCTCACTGGCCATGCTGACCGGCTATGCCATCATTGCCGTACCCACCGGTATCGTCACCGCCGAGATTTCCCAGGCCATGGTGCGTCGTCGATTCGAGCGTGAATGCAGTCACTGCCACCTGCATGAACACGATGAAGATGCCAAGTACTGCCGCCGTTGCGGCCATGAGCTGCCCCACAGACCCGATGAACAAGACTGAATGGGAGTAACCATCCCATCAGCCCCCGCGCTGTGCTATAAACACGTATCCCCACCCAGATAACAGGGACTTGCCTCCACGGAGAGAGCCATGAGCGACCAGATTATTGAAGCCCGCCGCCAGTTTCTGCGTTACACCATGGGTTCTGCCCTTGTTGCCGGGGTGACCGGCTCGTCAGTACTGCCAGCTCTGGTGCATGCCATGGGCAAGATCCCGGAGCAGCTGATTGCTGGCAAATCCATCTACGACATGCGCGGCACTGTGTTTGTAGACGGCAAGCTGGCCAATGAAAGCACCTACATCAGCGCCAATTCGTTGGTGGAAACAGGCCGCAGCAGTTATGTCGTATTTGTGATCGGCTTTGATGCCCACATCCTGCGTGACAACAGCAAGGTACAGTTCAAGGGCAAAGACAACATCGAAGAGAGCCTGAGGCTTGCCACTGGTAAACTGCTATCCGTATTTGGCGCACGCACCGGCGGCTCTGTCCATCAGGTACAGACCAGCACTGCCACCATCGGCATTCGTGGCACCGGACTTTATGTGGAGTCCGAAGACGACCTGAGCTATGCCTGCACATGCTACGGCCACGTCGATATCGTCGCCAACGCGGACCCGAGCCAGCAAGAAAAGGTGATCGCCACCCACCATGATTCGCCACGCTACATTGGCAAAGGCGGCGGCTATAGCCAACTGATCACCCCGGCCCCCATGAAAAATCATACGGACGAAGAGCTGATGTTGATTGAGCAGCTGGTCGGCCGCAAACCTGCATTCTCAACGCTAAAGTCCTATACCGCACCGCGTAAAGGCTACTGAAGGTAAGGAGTACCGATGTCACCGGGAAAGTGGCTACGCACCAGCCTGCTGCTGTTGATTTGCGCGCTATTTGTTCTGCATAGCATTTATCTTCCACGCATCCCTCTGCTTGATACGCTGGAGCGCGCCACCTACGACATACGGCTACGGATGACCGTGCCCGGTGGTGTTGATGATCGCATCATTATCGCTGACATTGACGAGAAGAGCCTGGCAGCCCTGGGGCACTGGCCGTGGGATCGAGGCATTCTTGCCCAGTTCATGGACGTGATGTTCGACCACTATCAGGTCAAAAGCCTCGGTTATGACGTACTGTTCGCCGAACCAGATACGGACCCGGGCGTATCTGCCCTCCGTAGCATGGCCGAAAAGGAGTTGCGCTCGGACCGCCAATTCCAGCGCATCTGGAAGGACCTGGGCCCTGCCCTCAATTTTGATCAGCGCTTTGCCGACAGCTTTCGTGATCGTCAGGTCGTTCTGGGCTATGTCTTTGCCCATGGCCAGAGCAGCCAGTTAAACGTATTGCCACCACCTGCGGCGGAGCTGCCAGAGGACTTCGCTGGCCGTCTCGGTTTACCTCAACCCCATGGGTTCTCGGGCAATCTGGAAGTACTGCAAAGCACGGCCTGGGGTGGTGGATTCTTCGACAACCCTACCATTGATATTGATGGTGTATTCCGTCGCGTGCCACTGTTGCAGGAGTTTGAAGGCAAGCTATATGGCTCTTTGGCATTGTCGATGGTGCGGGCATCGGGCAACGACCCGTCCATCGAGCTGATCCTTGATACCCAGAGCAATTACCCGTTTGTTGATGCACTGCGCCTTGGAGACCAGATTGTTCCACTGGCTCCACTGGCAACAGTACTGGTGCCCTATCGTGGCGGCGCCAACAGCTTCCCGTACTACTCCATCAGCGACATTCTGGAAAAGAAAATTCCGCAAGAACAACTGCGCGGCAGAATAGTATTGGTTGGTAGCTCTGCCCCTGGCCTGAAGGACCAGCGGACCACGCCACTGGAGACCACCTATCCGGGTGTTGAGGTACACGCTAACCTGATTGCCGGCCTGCTGGATAACAACATCAAGCGCCAGCCAGGCTGGATCATCGCGGTTGAGTTTTTCCTGCTTCTGACCATCAGCGTTGTACTGGGCGTGATTAATGCTCGCCTCGAACCGATGCGCAGTCTGCTGGTGACAATGGGGGCACTGGCTGCCGTTGTCGGGGGCAACTTATACGCATGGAATAGCGGCTTGGTATTGCCACTGGCCTCACCGGTGGGTTTGATTCTGTTTATCTTCGTTTTCCAGACTCTATGGGGTTTCTTTGTTGAGGCGCGCGACAAGCGCATGCTGGCAAAACTGTTCGGCCAGTACATCCCACCTGAGCTAGTGGAAGAAATGGCCGAGAGCCCCGAGAAAATCAGCGTCAGCGGTGAAAGCCGGGACATGACCGTTTTATTTTCGGATGTACGCGGCTTTACCACCATTTCCGAAGGGCTGGAGCCACAAGCACTGACCCAGCTGATGAACGAAATGCTGACGCCAATGACCCATGTCATCCATCATCATCGCGGCACCATCGATAAATATATGGGCGACGCAATCATGGCCTTCTGGGGCGCCCCTCTAGAAGATCCAGACAATGCCCGCCATGCTCTGGAGGCTGGACTGGAAATGGTCAAGGCTCTTCCGGGCATTAACCAACGCTTCCGGGAAAAAGGCTGGCCAGAGATCAATATCGGCGTGGGCCTCAACAGTGGCCTGATGAGTGTCGGCAACATGGGTTCGGAATTCCGCATGGCCTATACGGTTATGGGTGACGCGGTGAATCTGGGCTCACGGCTGGAAGGGCTAACCAAGCAATATGGCGTCAATATTATTGTCAGTGAATTTACTCGCGCCAAAGTCCCTGACTACTGCTTCCTTGAATTGGACAGAGTAAAAGTCAAAGGCAAAGACGAACCGGTGGTGATTTTCGAACCGCTGGGTGCCACCAGCGAGCAATCGGAGGAAACCCTGCATCGGCTGGAGCGTTTCCATAGTGCGCTGTCGGAATATCGCGAGCAGCGCTGGAGCACCGCGGAGCAGTCCTTGCTAAAACTGGCCGAAGAAGAACCAGACCGTAAAATCTATCAGGTCTATCTGGAGCGCATCGCTCACTTCAAAGAAGACCCACCGGATATCGACTGGGATGGTGTGTTTACCCACACCAGTAAATAACAATTACTGCTAAATGGTTAACCGCAGATCAGAGGATCTGCGCCGCAATCTGCTCCATTTCTAATCCAGTTGATTAACATCTGATACAGCGCCATGCCGTCCGCGCTGCTACGATCGATCAGCATGCCGCCTCCGTGCTGGTCACGGGTCGGCTTGCGCAGCAGCAGGCTGTTCTCAGGATCGTCCAGATCAACGCGCTCTATCACCTCCGCGTAAACAGTGGCATCCACATCATAAACCACAGGGATGCCCGCATAGGCGCCACCGAGCTGCGCAGTAGCGCTGTGGCAGTCGGTACAGCGCTGCACCCGCCCAGGATAGCTGATATCGCGTAATACCGGCAGAACATGATCCGCAAAAGTCAGTTGTGACGGCGCAGGGCTCAAGCTGTTATCCACGGTCAACGTAACATCCTCACTATGACTGCCACGCAGGTTGCTGACCGTAAGGCGAAGCACATAGTCCCCTTCATGACTCGCATCGAACTGGGTTACAGAGGAGCTGGGGCTAGACAGACTAACCACTGCGGATGGGTCCGCCAGAGACAACACCTGCCACTGAAAGTCACGGGCAAAAAGACTGCCTGAGGCATCAAGCAGCACCGGAGTATCAACCGGACGACTGGCCCCAGGCTTGGCCACCGGCAGCCCCGGTGTGATTACGCAAGCCTGCTCATCATAACGGTCAAACTCCGGCAGGAACGAAGCCAGCAGTGCCGGCGCACCATCGCACCGATCAGCCCAAAACTTCTCATAGTTTCGCAGAGACAGCGGCATCACTCCCCGGTGATAGACATAATCTACAATCAAGTCGCTATAACCGATAAATTTTTCATAGTTGCTAAAATTAATCGCATTACCGTCACCACCTTGACGCTCACCCGCACTGGAGCCACGCACTGAGTGACAGCCAATACAGTTAGGTTCCACGACACGCTTGTATAGCAGATCAACGCCTTCCTGACGGGGCTCCGATGGCAGATCAACGGAGCCGACACAGTCTGCATCAATGGAAGGGTTAACCCTCCAGCCACAGGGAACCGAGTCGTCCTGATAGACCTGACCAAGCAACTCTGGCTGATCGAGATAACGCTTACTGGCAACCTCAACGGCAAAATCCGCCGACCAATGACCAGGGTCTGCCAATGGACGGGCTGCAGACTGCTGGTAAGTATCCAGAATAAAACGATTCAATAACCTCAACGGCTCTTCCTGCTGCGAGCGGGAATAACGACTCACATAAGGAGAGTAGTCAAAACTTTCCAGCTCTAGCAGATTCAGCTTCGCTGACTTGAGAGTTTCCTCAACACCTGGCTCCGCCCATGGAGCCAGGCTGGCAACAATCGCCGCGCTGTCCCATGCCGCCAGAGTTGCGCCGTGACACAGCAGGCATGGCTGTGGCATGGGCTTGTTACCACGACCATCAAGATCCGCCTGCACACTGCGCAGACCGTTCTGGTCAAATGTAAAAAACTTGGCAACTTTGTCTGAGTCAGGGTCCGTGGGATCAATTGGCGTGAACTCAATGGCATTGGTGCCCTGCTTATGATGCCGGTCTTCGCTGATAGCAGCTTCCACATTGATCGGGCCATAGTTGGAAGGATCACTTGGCTGAACTCGCACCACATAGTTATCAACGAATATGGCCACTCGACCATCCGCATGGCGACAACCGCGCATATTACGTCCATAACCAAGGTCCTTGGCGTCGCGAAACACCACATGAACCTCTTCATCACACTGCCCAAACTGGTTGGCGGCTTTCCAGTCCTGCAATGTTGTTCTGTTACTGATCGGGTCCACCGCCCGATAGTAAGCTGCACTCCAGTCAGTACTGAGCACGGCGCCTTGCTGGTCATTCAGATAGCGCAAGAAATTATCGGGCACCTCCACCGCTCGCTCAGCACTGGCAATCGTCTCAGCACCTTCCCTTTCATTACAAGCAGCCAGCATCAGAACCAGCACTGAAAAACATCCCAGACGCAGCAATATACTCATGCTCAGAACCTCTTCAGCAAGCTGGCGCGAACCATGTTCCGCTCATAATGATTGCCCAGATCCGCCTCTACCTCGGCGCGCATGACCGACACATCAAAAGACATACTTTTACCGACGGGCATATTTACGCCAGCCAGGAAAGTATTAGTTCTGGCATCCAGACGATAGGCAATCCATTCGCCACAAAAAGTACCGTTATAAGCATCATCTGGCTCAATGGCTGTGGATGCGTTAATCAACGGCAAAATATCGGTAGCAAACGCACCATTGCAAAAAATACGCTGCGCCGATGAAAAAACGTCTCCGCGAAGATGGCTGTAGGTAAAATAAGCTGCATATTTCCTGGCAAAAAAGTAATCAAAATTCCAGAAGAATCGTCTGTTTTCAACATCAAAAACCACGCTCTCCGCATCCGCATGACGATACTCGGCACCAACAGACATGGTAATCCTATCGGTGAAACGACGGGTTATAAAAAGCTGGGTTTTCAGGACCGTACTGTCACGCTGATCAACCCCTATATCATCATCCTGCAGGGAAACGTTCCACTCGATCAACGGAGAAGAGAAAGACGAATCAGGCTGCCAACGAAAAGCGGCGCCAGCCCCCAGGGTGTTGCGGTCAAGCAGATCCACTTGATCGAAACGTTCGCCTTCTGCAAAACCCGACAGGGCGATAAGGCTACGGGGACTCAACTGCCGAAACCAGCTGAGACTAGCCTGAATAGAGGCGGATACATCCTCAACCTGATCACGTTGTCGCTCAGCACGGGACTGATTGTCATCATAGTTAACCGTAATATCTGCATTGAGCTGAATATCATGCAGATCAATCGCCCAAACCTGGGAATTAGCAAACAACAGTCCGGGCAAAAGCCAATTTCTGAAAAACTTCATTCGCTTACATCCATCCCTGGCAGCTCAAACATAACGACGACGCGACAACGGCAACAGCAGCAGGAGCCAATACAAAAAGGCCATGGCTCCAGCGTCATTCGGGCCACTGCTCGGCACTTTCGGTTCTTCTACCTCTGCCTTCGCCACAGCGACGCCAGAAGGATCACGAATTACGCCATTAGCTGTGCCGTCAGCGTCGTTCGGGCCTCCATCGGTCATTTGCAAGCGGACACAGTTATCTCCAGCTCTCAGGCCGGGACTCCAAAGCGCAGAGCCCACCGCTGGACAGCGGCCGTCGGTGGCCATAGCGCTGGCGATACTGTCACTACCGGTTTCAACAAAGCCATGCCAACCGTCAGCATCGTACTTACGCCAGACCGCCTGGGGTGGCAATGCTTGAACCAATGGCAATACTACCCGTGCTGTGCGATTAGCTTCGTTGAGTCCGAACACATCGAAGTCATAGAGAGTGCCGACTACCGCGTAGTCCGGATCAACTGGCAACTCAGAGCTATAAACTCGCACGCCCCCGCGACCTGCACGCAATGCATGATCGCCAGAGGACAAACGCAGCCCTGGCTCTGTGGAGATCGCATTACGCAGCGCCTGACCAAGCTGTGTGGTCTGTTGCAGCGGTTGCAGCACCGGGTCATTCAAGTTGTCACGGTAATCCGGAATGCCATCGCCATCACTATCACCAAGACCATCACTGGCATCCGGCACGCCGTCACCATCCTGATCGTTGATTAACACGGCGACCAGCACACCCTCTTCATAAACTTCGGTTTCATCTTCAAGTAATGGAGCCTGAGCCTGAACAACCAACTGCAGCGAACGCCGCACCGTGGCTATGCCATCTGATACTGCAACCCGAACACGATACTGCCCGGCAGATAGCCCCGCTGGGTCAAAGGACTGCACATTGCTATTGCCACTAAACGATAGCAATGGATCCGTTTCAGTCCAGTCATAACTAAGCGTATCACCGTTGGCATCACGAGCATCTGCAAGCACCTCAACCAGCCCCTGATCAGCATAGACATGACCGGACTGTCTACCCATCTGACGGCTGCGTAGCTGCAACTCCGGTGGTAGCTGACGATCGACAATCAACACCCTGTGGGTAAGCGTATCTCCTAACAACGCATCGCCACTGATGTCCGTCAGGGTGATATCGACGTAGCGATCCTCTCCAGTGGCCAGATTCGGCGCAACAGTAAGTTCGATAGTTGAGCTAACTCCCGCAGCGACCGGATAGAAGTTAGCCGATAGCTGATAATCGACACCCTCAACTGCGGAGCCTGAAAGGCCATACTGCACTGCTATTGGATAGGATGGCGCCTCCCCACCCAGCAGAATCGGCACCTCCACGGTTTGCCCTCGGCCAACCACCTGAGCTCCGCCGGATGTTACCAGCGGCAAAATATCAATTTGCTGAATCGCTGAACCAACATTGCCAGCGGCATCTTCTGCCTGCCAGCGCAGCAAGTGTCGACCCGGGCGTAGCTGGCGCAGATGGCCAGATGCTGACGCTTCTACCAGCTGGCCATTGATTGCCGTGAGATAGGCGGGAAGCGGACCATCAATACCGTCTTCGGCAGTGGCCGTGACGATAATATCAGTGAGGTAGGCAATCTGGTCCGTGCGAATGTCTTCCACGCTAACCTGCGGCGCCACAGAATCGACCACCAGCGCCTCGCAGTCAGCCAGCAGATCGGCGGCACATGCCTGATACTCGGCGAGATTGCTTAGCCCGTCGCCGTCCAGATCTGCCAGCGCATCGCTGGCATCATCGGCATCCAGCCCATAGAGATCTTCGATATCGTTGGGGATGCCATCGCCATCACGATCCGGGTCACAAAGATTACCAATGTCGTCATCGTCCAGATCAGCCTGATCAGGGTTAGCATTGACCGGGCAGTTATCTGCGTAGTCCGCCACACCATCGCCATCCGCATCCTGCAGAGTGACCTGAATAGAGAATGACTCGGTATCGGCGGCGGCACCATTTTCACCACCATCCGCTACTCGCACCGTTACCGGATAACTACCGGCGGTATTCTGCCCTGGCGTCCAGGAAATAACGCCGAGGCTGCTAATGGTCATGCCGTCGGGAGCGGTGTCCAGACTCCAGGACAGGCCAGCGCCGTTATTTACATCGTCCGGGTCGGTTACCTGAACCGCCAAACTGAACGATGACAACTCCTCCACGGACTGAGCGGCAATCGCGCTTAACACGGGCGCGTCGTTAACCGGTGTCACCGCCACTGTCCATTGCTGTTGTGCCGCAACAGCGCCATTTTCCAGCCCATCCTGCACACGCACACGCACAGTTCCAGAGCTCAACACACCATTTACCGGCGTCCAGGTGACGAGCCCGGTACTGCTGACCAACATACCTGCTGGTGCGCTAGTCAGTGCGAAGCTGATATCGCTACCATTGTTGCTGTCATCCGGGTCACTAACCAAAACCTGATAGCTATACTGAACATCTTCCGTCGCGGTTAACGGCGCCGCGGAGGTGATAGTCACCGGATCATTCACCGGCGTCACGCTCACGGTGAAATTCTGTGTTGCAGGCAAGGCACCGTTTTCCCCGCCATCCTGCACACGGACAGTCACACTACCGCTGGTCAGCACACCTTCGGTCGGAGTCCAACTGATAGTGCCGGTACTGCTGATGCTCATGCCAACAGGCGCATTCTGCAGCGCCCAGGACAACGCAGTGCCATTGTTGGCATCATCCGGATCCGTTACCCCAACCGTATATTGATACAAGGTATCTTCGGTCGCAGTGGTAACTGCAGAGCTGATGATCTGTGGCGCGTCGTTCACCGCAGTGACAGAGACTGTAAAAATTTCACTGTCCGGCAGGGCGCCGTTTTCACCGCCATCACTCACCGTAACCGTCACCGCGCCGCTACTCGAAACGCCCTCAAGTGGAGTCCAGGTAATCAAGCCTGTGCTGCTGACCACCATGCCGGCCGGCTCATTGGCAAGCTGGAAAATCAGGTTGGCGCCATTATTGGTGTCATCCGGATCAGTCACCTGTACCTGATAACTATATTGAGTATCTTCTGTTGCCACCGTAGGCGCAGTAGAGGTAATCACCGGCGGATCGTTCACAGCGTCAAGAGAAATAGTCCAGCTTTGGGTATCGGCTACCGCACCATTCTCTCCACCATCCGCAACACGCAGCGTGACATCGGCGGTGGTAACCCCATTGGGCGGCGTCCACTGCACCAAGCCGGTTGTACTTACTGTCATTCCAGCCGGCGCCGTATCAAGGCTCCAGGTCAACGCCGAACCATTATTAAGATCATCCGGATCATTTACGCTGGCTGCATAGGAGTAAAGCACAGCTTCGGTACCGGAAGTGGACGGAATCGAGCTAATCACTGGAGCGTCATTAATCGCGCTAACGGTGACATTCACAGTCATAAAAGCAGACTGACCTGTACCGCCGGAGCCGTCACTGACCTGAACAATAAAACTGTCGCTGCCAAAATAGTTGGCATTAGGCGTGTAAGTAATGCTCTTGCTGGCGCCGCTGGCAGAAGTCGAGTTAGTGCCACCGGATATTCCGGCTGTTCCATTTGATGCCGCGCTACTGATGCGCCAGTAGAGCGTTGCGTTGTCCACATCACTGGCGGTCAGACTGCGCGAAAAGGGCGTCGGCGAACTGTCTTCTGACATAACAACAGCCACCGGCGAAGCAACACTGAAGGTGGGTGCGTCATTGACCGCATTAACTGTGACGTTGACTGTGATGAAGTCTGACAAACCGGTGCCGTTACTACCATCACTGACCTGCACAACAAAACTGTCGCTACCCGTGTAGTTGGCTGTCGGTGTATAGGTAATACCCTTGGCAGCGCCACTGGCAGAGGTGGAGTTAGTGCCTCCTGAAATCCCGGCAGTGCCATTCGATGCGGCACTGCTAATCCGCCAGTAAAGCGTTGCACTATCCACGTCAGTGGCATTCAGGCTGAGCGAAAAAGGAGTCGGCGAGCTGTCCTCTGACATGGACACACCGACGCTCGCCCCCTGACTGATTACCGGCGCATCGCTGACCGCACTAATGGTGACGTTGACGGTAATATCATCGGTGGTAGTACCATCGGATATTCTGACGATGAACGTATCCGCGCCGTTATAATTTGCGTTGGGTGTATAGGAAATCGATTTCGCAGTAGCTGTGCCGGCAGAGACACTGGCAGTGCCGTTATTGGCCTGATCAAAGATAGACCAGGTCACGCTCTCGCTGGCATTCAAAACCAGACTGAATGGTGTGGGCGAGCCGTCCTCAGACATAACCACGCCGACGCTCGCGCCCTGACTGATGGACGGGCAAGCACTGGTAGCAAAACTGCGCCGTGTCCCCTCTCCCGAGCCAACCGAGTTAGTACCCCAGGCCTTGAAGTAATATGTCGTACCGCAAGAAAGGCCGGAAACAGTGCGACTGTATGAGGTCGATGTCAGACCACCGCCGGTACCAGCAGGGTTAGTGGTTGAAGACAGGCTGCCACCATCTGCATCAATGGTGGAGAAACTGGTGGAGTAGCGAAAGAATGCACCGCCGCTAGCATCGGAGCCATTTTCATTAATGGTGCCGTTAAGCGTCGCGCTGTATTTGGAAATAGACGAGGCCGCGCTGGTAGTCATAGTCGGCGCCGCCCAACGCGGGAAGCCACTACTTTGCCAACCGGCGAAAAGGGATTTTCCGTCAGCATCCAGATCGTCGCCGGAGGGCATTTCGCCACAGGAAACGCGGTTTGCCATATAGTTATGGCCACTTACTGCACTACCGTCATAACCAGTTACGCAGGAAAAATCCGCCGTGGTAGTCAAACCATAGCTGTTTACGTTACTCCAGGTATCCAGATAAGGAAGTTGCGGCACATCCGCCGCGGCCGAGTGACAACTGATACAACTCAACGTTGAATAGCTAGTCCCGTTGAAGACAGTCGCACGGACGCCGGCTGTCCCCTCATAGGTCACAGCGGCAAAAGAAGTGGTACAAAACGATGTGCCGAGCAAGAGCGCTAACGCCCTCGCCATGGTTCTCAAAACATCCATGACTTGAGTCAACAACAGCCCCGATTGCCCGAGTATATCCCGGTAAAGGCACTATGCCGCCACCCAATTGTCAGATATTTTCAGCCAATAAACCCGCTATATACTCCCCAGGGTAAAGATTTTGCCGGCACTATGAACGCGCAGCTCCGTGCGCCCATTTTCGGTGCATGACTCAGCCCAGTCGACAAGTTGATAGAAAGACGGGCGATCAACTCTCGCCCACAAACCAGCGCGCACCTCGACGGCCGGCCGAGGCTCATCATCCGCACTAATCTGGACCTCAAGGGGGTGCGCCTCACCAATCACCAGCTCCTCGCCCACATTCGTGGTAACCAGCAACATACTGATGCCGTCACGCTCGAGCCGAGCAACGGAGTGTGCAATAAATGGTAAGTCATCAACCTGAATGCGCCATTTTTCCACCGGCGTGACGAGGACATAATCCTCACCTTCACGGCGCAGAATGGAAGAAAATAGCTTTACCAGCGCCGTCCGTTGAAAGACCGTGCCTTCATGATACCAGCGGCCATCGGAAGCAATGCGAATATCGATATCACCGGACAGCGGCGGCTGCCATTTTTCCAGCGGTGGGCCACCGGGAGATTGCTCAGCCTCAGCAAGGCGAGCCAGCAGGTCGTCCAGCGCTGAGGACATACTCAGTGGCCCCGCTGGCCCTTGTTACCCATGCGAATACCAATATTGACGAGAAAATCGAGAAAATCCGTCTTGTCGTCAATGAGCTTCTGGTAGAAGGGAGACTCCATCAACGCCACAGCGCCGTGAGCCAGCGCCCAGGCAATACAAATATGGTAGATCTCGGGAACATCCTCCAGCGTGCCTTCATCAATACGCGAACGCACAATCCGGCTAAGGTGTTCGAAGTTGGCGGCGCGAATACGATGCAGCTTTTCCACCAGCTCAGGCACTGCATGATCTTTAATCACCTTGTTCTCAAGCCGATCAAACAGCTGGTAGCGCTTCGGATCGGCAATACGGAAATGGAAATAATCCCGGGCCAGCCGCTCCTTGTCGTCTGATTCACGAATCTTGCCAAATCGCTCGGCCAGAGATTCCTCGTAACGAATCATCAGCAGCAGATAGATTTCGTTCTTGGTTTCGAAGTGTTTGTAGATAGTGCCCTTGCCGATGCCGACCTTGTCAGCAATCATCTCTACCGTGACACGGTCCTCGCCCTGCTCCAGGAACAACTCCAGAGCAGCGTCCAGAATCTCCCGCTCACGCTGGCGGAACTCCTGGGCTCGACGGGTCGCTTTTTCCAGATCACCCATTGGTATCTCCTTAGGCGGGGGCACAAAGCTCAAAAATGACTGGCAAGTCTAACGGAAAATGGCCCATCAGTCCTGCTTCCGGCCCATTTTGAAATTCACCGCACCCCCCATTAAACCGGTGCCAACGACAGGATTTCGTGAGCATGGCAATTGACCTTCACCGAGAGTTCCCCCAGGACCCGGCAATGCTTTACCTGAATCATGCGGCGGTGGCCCCCTGGCCGGCCCGCAGCCGGGATGCGGTGATCCGCTTTGCCGAGGAAAATGCGCGCAGCGGCGCCCGCCACTACCCGCAATGGCTGGCCACCGAACAACGCTTGCGAGAGCAACTGAAGACGCTGATTGGCGCGGCTTCTGCCGACGATATCGCCCTGCTGAAGAACACTTCTGAAGGGCTGTCCGTGGTCGCCAGTGGCCTCGGTTGGCAGCCGGGAGACCGCATCCTGATCAGTGATCAGGAATTTCCCTCCAACCGCATTCCCTGGCAGGCACTGGCCACACAGGGCGTCGAGGTCAGCGCCGTGTCACTCGACGCAGATGACCCGGAAGGCGCCCTGATTGCCGCCATGGATGAGCGGGTGCGCCTGCTGGCCATCAGTGCCGTCCAGTTCGGCAGCGGCCTGCGTCTGGATATGCAGCGGCTCGGCGAGGCCTGCCGGGCACGCGGCATCCTGTTTTGTGTGGACGCCATACAGGCCATCGGCGCCATCCCGGTCGATGTACAGCAATGGCAGGCCGACTTCGTTGTCGCCGACGGCCACAAATGGATGCTTGGTCCAGAAGGACTGGCGCTATTCTGGTGTCGGCCAGCGCTGCGATCAAAGCTGACACTGCACCAGTTCGGCTGGCACATGGTGGAACAGGCTGGCGATTATGATCGTCAGGACTGGCAGCCTGCCTCCTCCGCCCGGCGCTTTGAGTGTGGCAGCCCGAATATTCTCTGCGCCCACGCCCTCAGTGCCAGCCTGTCGCTGCTGCTGGAGGTGGGCATGGATCAGGTGAGTCAGCGACTGGCAGACCGGGTCAGCCGTCTGCAACTTGGCCTGCAGCAACGAGACATGCAGCTGATCAGCCCGCCGTCACCGGACAGGCGTGCCGGTATTGTCACCTTCCGATCCACCCGGGAGGACACTCCTGCCCTGTTCCGGCGACTCACTGATGCCGGCGTGGTCTGCGCGCCACGGGGCGGCGGCGTGCGCCTGTCACCACATTTCTATACCAGCGATTCGGTCATCGACCGGCTGCTGGCGGTGCTGTAACGTGACCGCGCAATCAGAACAACGGCAACGGTAGCCATCATGGACCTGAACAGTATTTACCAATGGTGCTGTGATTTTTTGCAGCATGACCGCCCCGGCAGCGTCATTCGCCTGTCTGACTTTGACCGGCTGAGCCGCACCCTGCAGCCCGGCGATGTGATTCTGATTGATGGTCGCAGCCGCCTGGATGAAGCCTTAAAGAACGTCACCTCTTCGCGCTGGTCGCGGGCGATTCTCTACCTTGGCCAGCCGCATGATATTGCCGACCCGGCCCTGAGACGCCAGCTTGACGGCTATCTGGCCTGCGGCCCGGATACCCGACTGATCCTTGATGCGCGACTGGACAGCGGCATTACCCTGCAATCACTTTCCTTGCTGGAGCACGAGCACCTGCGTATCTGTCGGCCACGCAGCCTCAATAATGAAGAGCGGCAGGCACTGATTCGTCATGCCATCAGCCGGCTGGGAGTCGGAGCACAGCGGTCCTGGTTCGCGGTGATGACCCTGCTGCTGCCCTGGTCATTATTGCCCCGCCGCTGGCGTTGCAGTGCTTTCGCGGCACTGGCCGGCAGCCTGCTGCGCCAGATCACCGGCACTCCAGTGGGCGAAGCCTTCGGCTTTGTCCAGTTTCCGGTGATGCCACTGGTCAAACAGGAACATGGTGGCGTTAGCCAACTTTACAGTCGCCAACCCGGCATCTACTTTGCCTCGGACTTTGATCACTCCCCCTACCTGGACATCATCAAGTACCCGTTTATCGACCAGCTTGATAATCGTCGCATACGGCTGCAGCCGTGGACCGGCCAGCAAAATGATCTGGGCACAGTGACGGAGATAAAGTCGCAAGAGAAAGCTGTGCGTTTGGTTGAATAGTGGCGGAGGTCTGCTGCCTCACTCTCCGATGATGAGTGAAAGATGTCTGGTAAACTGGTGGCGATTCACAGACCTCGAACCCGGTACATGCCCTCCGGACTCCGTACAAACCCTTTCTTCGATATTTTTCACCTCCAGAAACAGGAAACCCCGCTCAGTGGCGGGGTGTAAAGATTACTTCTCTTGTTTCTTATACCTGGCGAGGGGTCAAATATTGGCCGGTTCGCCTATCACAGCAACTCCTCATCAGGATCGAACTACTCATCCGGACTTCCCCTACTAATGAACTTGAGAGACTTCGGCACCACCTCATCCGGAGGGAAGTATCCCAGCTGAACAAGGGATCCTCGCTTATCGTCCAGCTTTATGAGCCACAAGGAAACATCGCCGTACTCGAACTGGGAGTTCTTCTGGGACTCACCCGGCATATATACCACCTTGCCCTGGACTCTCTTTCTGAGGAACGGCTTGTATGAGACGACGTCTCCGAGGCGGATATCGATATCAGTGCCAGGATATGAGAGGAATTCAGTCATCGGACGCTCTTAAATTCGCTAATCCGACAGTCATTAGAACCAGCTCAGTCTATTCAATGACAGCAACCTCGCTATTTCAGTCGCTTAATCAGACTTCGCACTGCTTTCTCCCTCATGCTCTTGTACCGCTCAATGTCCGCGGGCGCCTCTGACACTAGACGGACCAGATCATCAAATCGGGGCTCGCTTTCCAGAAACAGTAATCGGGAAGCCCCTACACTAATGATCACAGCAACGGGTTTTGGGCCATCATAGTCCACTTCAATCTGCAGCAAGTCATCCGCAGAGGCGACAAAGGCAACGCCTGAGCCCGGCATCTGCCTGAAGACCTGAGCCTGCCCGTCTCGAAGTGACGCGAAAAGCGCTTCAACGAGGTCTTGATCTACGCTCACTCAGCATCACCTCCAGGCAAGAAATAGCAACAGGTAAAAGGAGACTTGCTAGCTCCATGAGCCTCAATGCTTGGTTAAGTGTGAAATGTGAGGCCCGACTCCTGAGTGCTCTCTTTATCTCTAAAGAAACTCCCTACGCTCTCGAATCCAATCGATCATCAGAGACCAGCGCCGAGAAGTCATATCCGGCTTTGCCGATAAATTCAGAAACCCTATTAATATATTCTTCCGCTCCTTCGAGAACGATGCGAAACGGAATTGGTCCACACGGGCTTACCTCGGAAAAATCAGAGCAGAGCATCATCCCGCCATCTTGATACTTTAGCTCTAGCAATACGTCATCCATTTCAAGCGGCTTGTACACAAATTCGCGTGTTCTATTTCGCAACCATCTTGCTAGAAGAACAGCAAACTCAACGACATTAGAGTACTCTTCCTCAAGGAAGATTTTATCATTAAAGATGATCTTTAAACGTCCTGTGACTCCAATGTAAAGATCCCAAGCATCAGTCTTTCTAGTAGTGTCAAGATCATCCGCTTCGAATCCTATAGTCAATTTCTCTGGCATAACTAGACCTCGTCACTTAACTGGATAGGACGTGATTATCTTGCCCGTTCGGGTGAACACAACTTTAATCCGCGTCTGCCCTTTTGTCCCAACGACGCGGCCTACATCGGCTATCAAACTCCACGAGTCAGAACTATTTCTTGCCACTTCAGCACGCCTTGACCTCAACGCTTTTGCAATATACCTATTTGGATTAATGACATCGCTTAAGAACTTTGACTTGTTCCCGCTGCTGCCCTGAAGGTGATATCTCTTGACAACATAAGATCTTGCCCTGGCCTGAGCCATAGCACGACCCACGAACAGTCTGAGACCTCCGGCGGCTCGTCCTGCCCGGGCTCCCAACTGCCTTGTAATGTTTACCGTGGCACTCGTCGCCAGTCTCGCGGCATTTCCAACTGCAGACATCAGCGAACCAATGGACATTTGACCAGAGGGATCCACATACCTCACCGGGTCCGCATTCGCATACAAATACTTATGCAGGGTAACCGGATCCTGACTCCGCCCCATCCAGGTATCCATCTGGCTGAACCTTCCTACACCCTGGTCGTAGTAACGCGCCCTCAAGTAGTACTGACCCAGCCCCGAGTCATACTGCTCCCCCGTGTACCGATAGGCATTGTCCGAGCTACCTGTGCTCGCAAGCAGCTCCCCAAACGCCTCGTACGCATAGGTGTCGGTTACTGCCTCCGAACCATCAGCCAAGGCCCTTGTCGTCCCCAACCCGTCATACAGGAAGAACCGCTCTTGCCCTGCCCCTTCGCTCTGGCTCAGCAGGTCATCGCCGTAGGTGTACTGCTTTGTGGTGAAGCCATTCTCGATCTCGGCCAACACCTGAGCGTACTGCTGGTTATGGTCCACCACGAAGTTAGTGGTGATGCCGCTTTCGCTGCGACTGGTGCGGATGCCACTGATGTCATAGCCGAACAGCAAGGTGCCATTCGGGGTTGTGGCTTCGATCAGACGGTTGCGGGCATCCCAGCTGTAAGTCGTGGTGCCGCTGCTGCTCGATTCGGTCAGCGTGTTGCCATTGGCATCGTAGCTATAGCTGGTGCTGCCCTGACTCAGGATTCGGTCGTTGCCATCGTAGCTGTAGCTGGTGATCTGGCCATTGACGGTGGACTCCAGTCGATTGCCCACCGTGTCGTACTGGTACTGAGCCAGATGATTGCCGTTTTGCGGATCGGTAATCGCCTCTTCCACCAACCGGTAAAGATCGTCGTAGCGGTATTCGCTGATCCGTCCGTTATGCTCGGCGATACGAGTGCGGCGCCCCGTGGCATCCAGCGTGTAGTTGTACTGCTGCAGCACGGTGCCGTTGCTGGCGCGACTGGTGAGCTGCGTCAGGCGGTTCAGGCTGTCGTAGCTGTAGCTCGTCCTGACGCCGTTCGCCTGTGTGACGCTGGCGCGGCTGCCGGCGGGGGTGTAGGTGTACGTTGTGGTGCCGTGCTCGTCGGTGGCGGTGTGCAGCCGGTTCAGGGCGTCGTAGCTGTAGTTGACCGTTCTTGGGGTGCCGCCGGCTGGCGTTACCGTCACCGAGGTCTTGTTGCCGTTCAGGTCGTAGGTGTAGGCCAGCTGCGAGCCGTCGGGCTTGGTTTCCCGGGTCAGGCGGTCTTGCTGGTCGTACTGGTAGTGGGTGACCTGCGGCAGGCCATTGGTGGTGAGGGTGGTTTCGATTACCCGGCCGGCGTTGTCATAGGTCCAGGCTTCCTGTGTACCGTCTGCATAGCTTCGGTTAATCAACCGGTTCAGGGCATCGTACTCACTGGTGGTGAGCTGGCCGTTGAAGTCCGTGTGGCGGATCTGGTTGCCGTTGGCGTCGTACTCGAAAGTCTCACGCTGGCCCAGCGGCAGGATGCGGGCGGTGACGCGGCCCAGAGCATCGTATTCCCAGCTTGTGGTGCGGCCTTCGGCGTCGGTCTGGGTAAGTTTGCTGCCCTGGCTGTCGTAGCTGTAGAGCGTGGTCAGGGGCGCGCCGTTCAGAAACTGGCGCACTGTCGTGAGACGGCCCAGTGCATCGTAGTCGTACTCGGTGCGGGTGCCGTTCTGGTCAACGCTGGCGGTTTTGCGGCTGAGGGCGTCGTACTCGTCGCTGACCGTGCTGCCGTCGTGGAAACGGGTGGACACTTTCTGGTCGAGACTGTTGTAGGTGTAGCGGGTCTCGTGGCCGTTGGCGTCGGTTTCCATAACGAGGTTGCCGTTGGCGTCGTACTCGAAGCTGTGGCGCTGTTCGAGCGCATTGATCACAGCGGTGCGACGGCCGGCGGCGTCGTACTCGTAACGGGTGCGCTGGCTGAGGGCATCCACTTCCGCGATAACGCGGCCGGCGGCATCGTACTCGGTGGTGCTGGTGCTGCCATCCGGGTAGCGGGTTTCGGTCAAGCGGTTCAGGACGTCGTAGGTCATCACCGTGGTGCGACCGAGGCGATCGGTTTCTTCCACCAGGTTGCCTTCGGCGTCGTAGCGGCTGCTTGTGGTGGTGTCGTCCGGGTACCGGGTGCTGATCACGCGCCCGTAGGCGTCGTAGCTCATTTCCGTGCGCCGGCCGAGCGCGTCAACCTGTGCCACTTCGTTACCAGCCGCGTCGTACTCGGTGCGAGTGACATTGCCCAGCGTGTCGGTGACGGCGATGACGCGGTTGAGAGCATCGTACTCGTAGGCGGTGGTTTCAGTGCGACTCTCGCCATCGTGGATGCGGCTGATGGACTCGGTAAGCACGTTGCCGTTGGCGTCGTAGGTCCAGCTGCTTACGTTGCCGAGCGGGTCCGTTTCAGTGAGCTTGTTGCCGGCACTGTCGTAGGTATAGCCGGTGGTCTGGCCTGCCAGATCCGTGGTGCTGGCCACCAGCCCATTGGCCAGCATGACGTTGCTGGCGGCATTACCCTGCGGATCGGTGATCGATAGCAGATTGCCAACACTGTCATAGCTGTTGTCAAAGGCATTGCCTTTGGCATCTTCGATACGAGTTTCCTGACCACGAGTGTTGTAGGCAAAGCGGGTGACATTGCCGAGCGCTTATTTCTCAACGGAATGATCCCCCCGGACAGATAAGGAATCGATCTAACCGTCTTGTTGCCGAAGCCGGGTTACTCGCGCAAGCTGGCGGGGCGGTGTCATCCTCCTCGATGTGACACCGGCACAGACGCGGAGGCGCACTGCCTCCGGACATCTGGCCCGACACCCTCCTCCCCCGGATTGTCGGGCTTTTTTTTATTCTTCGTTGTCATCCTGAGGTGCAGGCAGCTGCTTGCGGGCCCTGGCACCCAGTGATTGCAGCTTGTGCGCCTGGCCGAGAAGGTTTCCCCGGCCACGGCTCAAGCGATCGTAGGCGGTGTCATAGGCCTTCTGTGCCTTGCCCAGCTTGTCGCCAACATCATCCAATGACTCGGCGATCAGGGTGATCTGGTCACAAATCTTGCCGGCTCGATCTGCAATCTCCAGGGCATTTCGATTCTGATATTCGTTACGCCAGATATTGTTGATCGTGCGCAGGGTGACCAGCAAGGTGGTCGGGCTCACCAGCACGATATGCTTGTTATAGGCCTCGTTGTAGAGCTCGGGCGCTTTTTCCATGGCAGATAAAAAAGCCGCTTCGACAGGAATGAAAAGCAGCACGAAATCCAGTGTCTGCACCCCATCAAGGCCTTCGTACTCTTTGCGGTTCAGGCCGCGAATATGTGAGCGCAGCGACTGCACATGCTCATCCAGCGCCTGACGGCGCAGCTCCTCGTCGTCCTCTCGGCAAAATCGTTCGTATGCGGTCAGGGAAACCTTGGCATCAACGATCACATCCTTGTTATCCGGCAGATGGACAATCACATCCGGCTGACGGCGCTGACCGGATTCGGTGGTCATGGAAACCTGGGTTTCGTATTCACGGCCACGCACCAGACCGGACTCTTCCAGAATCCGCTCCAGTATCATCTCGCCCCAGTTGCCCTGGGTTTTGGTTTGACCTTTCAGCGCGTTGGTCAAGTGCCGCGCATCTTCAACCATGGTCTGGTTCAGTTGCTGCAGGTTACGGATTTGCTCCAACAGCGTGGCCTGCTGACGATTGTCATCACTGTGAATCTGATCTACCCGGCGGCGAAAGTCCTGCAGCTGCTCACGAAACGGTTTCAGCACATCATCCAACCCGGTACGGTTCTGCTCCTGCAGTTTCTGGGTGCGTTCCTCAAAAATCCGCGCCGACAATGCTTCGAAATCCTTTTTCATCTGTTCGCGACTTTGCTCAAGCCAGTTAAGTCGCTCCTGCTGGTTCTTTTCCCGCTCCTGCCACCGCGCTGACTCAGCACGCGCTTCCGCCAGCTGCTGCTGATTCTCACCAAGCTGGCCACGGGCCGCTGCCAACTCGGCCTGCATAGCCACAAGCTGTTGCCGCGTGCCATCAAGCTCAGTCTGTAAACGAATCTGTTGATGGGCGTCGGCATCGTCCGTGCGCAGACGCCACCATGCCAACGTTGCACCTGCTAACAGACCGAGCAGCAAGGCAAGCACAGAGGGCACCAAAGCAGATAGGGTCATACCGGTTTCGCCTTATTAAACAGAGAGAAAAAATTATCCCGGGTGATGGCGACAAGCTCTGTCGCCGGCAACTGCTTCAGGTCAGCAACAAAGCGGGCCACATCGGCGACAAAGCGTGGTTCGTTCTGCTTGCCGCGGTGCGGTACCGGGGCCAACCAGGGTGCATCCGTCTCTATCAGCAAACGCTCCAGTGGCAGCGCTCTGACCACATCGCGCAGGGGCTCCGCATTGGCAAAGGTAACAATCCCTGAAATGGAAATATAAAAACCAAGCTCCATGGCCTGCTCAGCCATGGCCAGATCCTCGGTAAAACAGTGCAGCACGCCACGCACCTTGCCGTCACCAAGATCACGCAACATGGCGATGGTATCCTCGCGCGCATCACGAGTATGAATCACCAGTGGCAGACCGGTTTCCCGAGCCGCCGCAATATGTTCGGCAAAGCTCTCTCGCTGCCCGCGGGTATCATCTTTTGCGTAAAAATAATCCAGCCCGGTTTCGCCAATGGCCACCACCCGCGGATGTTGCGCAAGCTCTACCAGTTCAGCGCGCGCCGCAGGACGAGACTGACGATATAGTGGATGGACGCCAACCGTGCAGTGAACATGGGCATAGCGCTCCGCCAGCTCCCGTACTGCCGGAAAACTCTCCATATCCACACCAATGCACAATAGATGGCTGACGCCGGCCGCCGCTGCGGCCTCCAGCAACTGGGGCAAGCCCTGCGGGTAGTCTTTCAGGTCAATCCGATCCAGGTGACAGTGAGAATCCACCAAACCGTTCAGCGCTGCTGTCATGTGCCTCTCTCAAAACTGCAACGCCCGCTGAAGCGGGCGCTGGTTAAACTCCGTCATCCTTGCACAGGACGATTTACATGGTATGGGTCGGGCGATCCGACTCCAACGAACCCGCCAGATAATTTTCGATTGTCTTGCGAGCCGTGTCGTCCTGATCGGAGAACTGCACTCCGACACCGGCGCTACGGTTGCCCTGGGCACCCTTCGGGGTAATCCAGATCACCTTCCCGGCCACCGGAATTTTCTCTGCCTCATCCATCAGATTAAGCAGCAGAAATACCTCATCGCCAAGTTTGTAATCCTTCGCGGTGGGAATAAACAGGCCTCCATGGCGGATAAATGGCATGTAGGCAGCATACAGAACCGCCTTGTCCTTGATTGTCAGGGAGAGGATTCCGCCCCCACCGCCGGGCATTTTCATTATTTTTTACTCCGGTACGAAACATGTCGCAGATTAGAAGGCGGCTGCCATGGCGTCAACTCCGACAGCCAGCAGTAACAGGCGCTCCATCAGCAAAGCGGGATTCGGATTGGCACTGGATTGCAACAGCTGGCGTGCACGTTGGACCTCAGCTGCGAGCTGCAAAAGGCGGCGATCGCTCAGCCTTTGCCGCAGTCTATTCATTACCGGCGCCAGCTTATCGTCCGCCTGCTGGCCACGCAGCGCCGCCGCCAGCCAGCCGTGCAAGGCCTCCAGCAGGGGCAGTGGCTCATGCTTAAGAAGCGTCTGAGCAGCGATACTGACCGGAGTTCTGCCCTCCAGTACGGCAACAAACTGCCCTAGCAGAGTGTCACGCTGAGCAAACCACTCCACCTGCTCAAGCTGCAGTGCTTTCAGTGGCGCCCCCCCAGCTGCGGCAAGTAACGCCCGGGCCTGACTTTCATCGCCAGTCTGCTCAGCCAACCAGGCCTGGGCAGTGGGCTGATCCGGCACACCAAGCTGACGCTGCTGGCAGCGACTACGCACAGTGGGCAGCAATCGGCTAGGCTGATCGCACAACAACAGCAAAAAGGCACCGCTGCCCGGCTCCTCCAAGGTCTTGAGCAAGGCATTCTGGGCATTTCGGTTCATTGACTCAGCCGGCCAAAGCAGGGCCACTCGACGGCCACCGTACTGCGCGGTCTTGGAGAAAAAGTCCACCAGATCACGAACCTGATCGACCTTGATAACCTTGCTTTTCTTCTCTTCATTGGGGACCAGCAGCGCCATATCCGGATGGCTGCCAGCGGCCACCAGGTGGCAGGACTGGCAATCACCACAGGCCAGTCCACCTTGCGGCTGCTGACACAACAGGGCCTCCAGAAAAGCCCGCGCCAAACGCTGTTTACCTATACCGGCAGGACCAGAAAGCACCAGTGCATGGGGCAGCCGCTGATCAACGGCCTGCTGCATCAGCTCGGCCAACAAATCACGGTGCCAGATACAGGGCACTTGCACGGTTGCTCGGCCAGCACTCATGGCTGACTCCATTGCTGCCAGCAGCGTGTCAAAGTGCCCAGCAGCTGTTCCTGTACCTGTTGCAGCGGCGCCGCTGCGTTCAGCACTTGAAAACGTTGCGGCTCCGCCTCGGCACGCTGCAAATAGGTATCACGGATGCGCTGAAAAAAGGCCATGTCCTCCTGCTCAATACGGTCCAGGTCACCACGCCGGCCAGCCCGCGCCAGCCCCACTTCCACGGGCACATCAAACAGCAGCGTCAGGTCAGGCTTCAGACCACCCAGCACCAACTCTTCCAGGGCAGAGATACGCTGCATGGACAAGCCGCGACCGCCCCCTTGATAGGCGTAGCTGGCATCGACAAAACGATCCGAGAGCACCCAGGCACCGCGCTGCAGGGCCGGTTCAATTAATGCGCCCACATGCTGGGCGCGGGCAGCGAACATCAGCAACAGCTCCGTGTCCGCTTGCATGATTTCGTCACGTGGGGCCAACAGCAGGTTGCGGATATCCTCCGCCAGCGGCGTACCACCAGGCTCTCGAGTCACCACTACCTCAGCGCCATGGTCACGCAGGAAACGGGCAACCAGCTGCACATTGCTCGACTTGCCGGCGCCCTCGCCCCCTTCAAAGGTAATGAATCGTCCGCGCATCAAGGTGTGTTTCCTGCCGGTGCCGGGGAGGACCGATAATCCTCTCGACGGCGTAGCTGGAATTCGCGCACCGCCCGATTGTGTTCTTCCAGAGTGCGAGAGAAAACATGGGAGCCATCCCCACGGGCAACAAAAAACAACGCCTGAGTCTGCGCCGGCGCCACCGCTGCGCGAATAGCATCAGCTCCGGGCATGGCTATCGGCGTTGGCGGCAGCCCCTTGATGACGTAGGTATTCCAAGGGGTGGGCTCACGCAGATCGGCACTGCGGATACGCCCGTTATAGCGCTCGCCCATACCGTATATCACGGTCGGGTCTGTCTGCAGACGCATACCTCTCCGCAGCCTCTCAACGAAGACCCCGGCAATCTCACCACGCTCTGAAGGCACGCCGGTTTCCTTTTCGATAATGGAGGCCATGATCAGCACATCGTAGGCGTCACTGTAGGGCAGGTTCGCCGCTCTACTACTCCAAGCGTCGTTAACAAGAGTCTGCTGACGCTCAAACGCCCGACGCAATAAATCCAGATCACTGTCATTACTGGTGTAGTGCCAGGTATCCGGAGCAAACCAGCCCTCAGGGCTTTCCCCGGGCAACCCCAGAGCGGCCATCAAAGCATTGTCATCCATTCCCTCAAGCGTCTGGCGCAGGCTGGGAGCGGTCGTCAACGCAGCACGTAACTCACGCATATTCCAGCCTTCAATCAGGGTAAAGCTACGCTGCACAACATCCCCCCTCTCAATGCGTAGCAGCAGCTGGAGCAGCGTGTCACCAGGCTTGAGCGCATACTCGCCAACCTGAATGCGCTGGGAAATATCGGTAAAAAGGTCATACAGACGGGCGCCAAGCCGGCGGCGCTTGGCTTCGCCAGGGTCTCCAAGCAAGCCTTCACGGGCAAACTTGCGCAGCACTCCATTCAAACTACTGCCGGGCGCAATGCTGACAACCTGTTCCTGCTCAACTTGTAGCGGCCGATGTACATGGCCAGCCAGCCAGAACAGCGTGCCAACGGCAGTAAATGCCACCAGCAAAGCCAGCAATCCCACATATTTCGCGCGCAATTGTTAGCTCCCTGTAAATAATTCACTGACCCGCAGTTGCATGGCACGGGTGACATCCCCGACGGGCCAGCTGCAAAGTGCCAGTTTACGGACCGGCAGGATTCCAGCAACACTATTGCAGGCAAACAATTCATCGGCCTGCTCTAGTTGCGACAGGGTTCCAGCGCTGACCTGCACCGCAAGCCCCAGAGCAGGCGCCAAAGTATCCAGCACATAACCACGCATCACCCCGTCAACACCAGCTTGGCTGAGCGCTGGCGTCCACAGACTAGCGCCAAAGCGGGCAAACAGGTTCATCGCGGTCAGCTCCAGAGGCTCATCAGAGCCTCCCAGCAGAAGTCCATCATGCCAGCCGGCGGCATCCACCTGGCGACGGGCCAGCACCTGCTCCAGACGATTCAGATGCTTGATGCCGGCCAGCACTGGCTGTGAGGCAAGACGGATATCACAGACGCCCAATGTCAGGCCATCGCGATAGCGATCCTCTGCGGGCAAAACAAGTGGATGACGCCGGCACAGCAGGGTTGGAGACGGCTCCGCAGGGGCACTGTAACCTCGACCGCCAACCCCGCGGGTGAGGGTGATTTTGACCACCGCATCGCCACCCAGGGCACACTGAAGAGCGATTTGCTCTTCCAGTAGCTCAGTAGGCAATGGAATGCCAAGACGGGCGGCGCCGCTTGCCAACCTCTCGCGGTGACGCGGCCACAGCGGCATCTGGCCAGACGCCATACGCACGGTTTCAAACAGCCCGTCACCATAGGCAAGGCCACGATCTTCACTGCTGACCAGCGCGGCTGCCTCAGACTCTGCAGTCAACTCAGACATCAGATCTGGCGAAATACCAGTGAACCATTGGTACCGCCAAAGCCAAACGAGTTTGACAGCACCACCTTCAGGTCACGCTGTTGCGCCTGATGGGCAACGAAATCCAGGTCACAGCCGTCATCCGGGTTGTCCAGATTGATGGTCGGCGGCGCCACCTGATCACGCAGGGCGAGGATGCTGATAATTGCCTCCACCGCGCCTGCCGCACCAAGCAGGTGGCCGATCATTGACTTGGTCGAGCTGATTGCCAGCCGATGCGCATGATCACCAAACACCGATTTAACCGCCGTCGCCTCAGCCAGATCACCGGCCTTGGTGGAGGTGCCATGTGCGTTGATATAGCCGATTTGTTCTGCCGCAACCCCGGCGCTGGTTAACGCATTGCGCATCGCCATGGCAGCGCCCGAGCCATCTTCCGGGGGCGAAGTCATGTGATAAGCATCACCGCTCATTCCGAAGCCAATCAACTCAGCATAGATATGCGCTCCGCGAGCCTTGGCATGCTCATACTCTTCCAGCACAACCATGCCTGCACCGTCGGAAAGGACAAAACCATCACGATCACGGTCCCAGGGACGTGAAGCTGCCTGCGGATCATCATTGCGGGTAGACAGCGCACGAGCGGCGGCGAAGCCCCCCATGCCCAGTTCGCAGGACGCCTTTTCCGCACCACCGGCGATCATCACGTCAGCTGTGCCAAGCTGAATCTGCTGAGCGGCAAAACCGATATTGTGAGTTCCGGAGGTGCAGGCAGTAACAATAGCGATATTGGGGCCACGCAGGCCATACATAATGGAAAGATTGCCAGCCAGCATATTGATAATTGAGCCGGGGACAAAAAACGGTGAGATCTTGCGTGGTCCACCATCAAGCATTTTACGGTGGTTTTCCTCGATACCGGTCAGCCCTCCAATACCTGAACCAATTGCCACACCAATACGACCACCATTTTTCTCGGTCACTTCAATACCGCTATCACGGATCGCCTGAATCGCTGCCACCATGCCATGCTGGATAAAAACATCCATCTTGCGGGCGTCCTTGAGGGGCAGATACTCCTCCAGAGCAAACTCCGGCACTATGCCAGCAAAGCGAGTTGAAAATGCCGATGTATCGAAATGCTCTATGCTGCGAATGCCGCTCTTACCGGCGACCAGGCCCTGCCAGGATGACGCCACATCCACTCCCAGCGGCGTTAGCATCCCCATACCCGTTACCACCACACGACGCATATCTAACTCCATGGCCTTCACGACCGACAAAAAGACTGCCTATTGCAAGCCGTTATTGTTGCAATATTTTTACCGGGATATAAAACGAAAAAGCCGCAAGCCCTGAAGAGCCTGCGGCTTTTTCATATCACCGGATCAATCAGCTGTGCGACTTAACGTAGTCGATGGCTGCCTGGACGGTGTTGATCTTTTCGGCTTCCTCGTCCGGGATCTCGGTTTCGAATTCCTCTTCGAGAGCCATCACCAGCTCAACGGTATCCAGAGAATCGGCACCCAGGTCCTCTACGAAAGAGGCTTCCGGCTTGATGTCTTCCGGCTTGACCCCCAGTTGCTCAACAATAATCTTGGTTACCCGTTCTTCGATGCTGCTCATGATGAGTGTTCTCTCCTGTTATCGGTGACTGTGCACCTCAGGCGGCTATTCTAGGTGAACGCTTCCAGCCCATGCAAGCCGCGATCCCAGTTAGCGCCGAGGTTCCTGTTACTGCATATTACTTCACAAAATCAACCAGATAACGCACCAATAGGATGCATTATCAGCCAGTGAACATACCGCCATTGACATGAATTGTAGTGCCAGTGACATATCCGCCACCGTCACTGGCCAACCAGGCCACTGCGCTGGCTATCTCTTCCGGGCTGCCAAGGCGGCCCAGAGGGATCTGTGACAGTAGCGCTTCACGCTGCGCTTCCGGCAAATGATCAGTCATATCGGTCTGGATAAATCCTGGCGCGACGCTGTTTACAGTAATGTTGCGCGAGCCAATTTCCCGGGCCAGAGCACGAGTAAAGCCTTCCACTCCACCTTTGGCCGCAGCGTAGTTTGCCTGACCCGGGTTACCCATAACACCCACCACAGAGCTGATATTGATAATTCTGCCCCAGCGCGCCTTGGTCATGCCCTTCAAAGTGCCCTTACAAACCCGGAACAGGGAGTTGAGATTGGTATTAATCACCGCATCCCACTCGTCATCCTTCATCCGGAGCATGATGTTGTCACGGGTAATACCGGCATTGTTAACCAGCACCAGTGGCGCACCAAACTTCCCATTAATCTCTGCCAGTGCGCTCTCTACCGAGCCTGCATCGCCAACGTCCAGTACTACAGCGCCGCCTTGGTAGCCGCTTTCCTGCAAGAACGCTGCAATACTGTCAGCTCCTGCCTGTGAGGTGGCTGTGCCAACCACGGTAAAGCCATCTGCTGCCAACCGCGCTGCAATAGCGCGACCAATCCCACGGCTAGCGCCGGTAACCAGAGCAATCTTAGCCTGTTCTGTCATCATGCTTCTCCCAGTGCCCGATTGAAGGCGTCTGCATTTTCCAATGCGAAGACCGTCATTTCCTTGTCAATGCGCTTCACCAGACCGGACAGCACTTTTCCAGGGCCGCATTCATAGGCATGAGCCACGCCTTCTGCTCTGAGCTTCTGAACCGTTTCCACCCAGCGCACCGGCGAGTACAACTGGCGCACCAGTGCATCACGAATCTGTGACGAATCGGTTGCGACAGCCACATCAACATTATTTATTACTGGTAACTCGGCCGCATGCAGCACCATGCCAGCAAGCACCTCGGCCAGCTGCTCGGCTGCCGGCTTCATAAGCGCGCAGTGCGAAGGCACACTAACAGGCAGGGCCATGGCGCGCTTGGCACCGGCATCCTTGCAAGCTGCAATGCCTCGCTCCACTGCCGCAGCACTACCGGCTATCACCACCTGACCAGGCGCATTAAGGTTCACAGCTTCAACCACATCACCCTGAGCAGCGACGGCGCAAGCAGCACGAACCTGATCATCGTCAAGACCAAGAATGGCCGCCATAGCTCCAGTACCCGCCGGCACCGCCTGCTGCATAAATTGACCACGTTTTTCAACCAGACGGACGCCATCGCCAAGATTGAACACGCCAGCACAAACCAGTGCGGTGTACTCACCCAAACTATGCCCGGCAAGAAAGTCCGGGCGCGCGGCACCGCGCTGTTGCCACAAGCGCCACAACGCAACGCCACTGGCGAGCAGGGCTGGCTGGGTTTTATCAGTACTGTTGAGCGTTTCTGCAGGACCACTTTGAATCAGATCCCAAAGATCATAACCCAGCGCTCCTGACGCCTCCTGAAAAGTCTGCCGAACCATGGTTTCAGCACCAAGATCGGCCAACATGGCGACCGACTGGGAACCTTGACCGGGAAAAATAAAGGCAGTTTTACTCATCAGACTCTCCTGCATTTACCAGCGGCGACTGGGCCAGCCCGGCACCAATAAGTGCCGGCACGTTACGATCTGCTTCATGCACAGCAACCTGTAGCGCGCTGAGAAAACCATTAATGTCAGCACCGCCATGACTCTTCACCACGATACCGTTAAGCCCTACCAGACTGGCCCCGTTATAGCGCTGCGGGTCGAGGCGCTGCTTCAAGCCGCGCAATACTGGCAAGGCCATCAAACCAGAAAATTTATTTAACCAGGACTGAGAGATCTCCTCACGAATCATATGACTGATCATGGAGGCAACACCCTCCATGGTTTTCAATGCCACGTTACCAACAAAACCATCGCTGACAACGACATCCACATCGCCCTGAAAAATGCCGTTACCCTCAACAAAGCCCACGTAATTCAGCTGCGGGTGGGCCTCCAGCAGCCGGGCGGCATCTTTGATCTGCTCGTTACCCTTGATGTCCTCTTCGCCGATATTGAGCAAAGCGACACGCGGGTTTTCAATTCGATCCACAGCACGTACCAGAGCGCTGCCCATAATGGCGAACTGCAGCAGATGCTGTGGTTCGGAGTCCACGTTGGCACCGAGATCCAGCATATGACACTGGCCCTTACGAGTTGGAATAGGCGCACAGATAGCCGGCCTTTCAATGCCCGGCAAAGTTTTCAGAACGAATCGGGAAATGGCCATCAAAGCGCCTGTATTACCAGCGCTCACTGCGGCCTGTGCACGGCCATCTCGAACCTGATTAATTGCCAAACGCATGGAAGATTGTTTTTTATTGCGCAACGCCACAGCCACCGGATCATCCATGGTGACCACTTCTGCCGCAGCAATGAACTCAACACGAGGATGTGCGGCAAGACCCGCCGCCGCCAGAGCCTGCCGGCCGGGCTCATCCAACGCCACAAGAATAATGTGAACGGACTGATTGGCAGCAAGCAGCTTTGCGATCGCCGGCACAGTCACCGACAAGCCCGCATCACCCCCCATGCCATCTACGGCAAGCGTCACCTGCGACATAGTTTCCCCGGATATTCTTGTTGCTCAGAACGGCCGGCACTATGCCGGATTCTGATTTATTTTTCCGCTTCCGCTTTGTAAGAAAACGCAATCACACAAATAAAAACGGGAGCCGTAGCTCCCGTTTTTATTGATTCAGGATTACTCCTGATCGTCGTCGATTTCGACTGCCTGAGTGATCACCTGACGACCGCGGTAGTAGCCATCCGGGGTGATATGGTGACGGCGATGAACCTCACCAGTGTTGCTGTCGACGCTCAGGGTCGGCTTGCTCAGCGCATCGTGGGAACGACGCATGCCGCGCTTGGATCGAGTGGTATGTGCCTGTTGAACTGCCATGGTGCGCTCCTGTTAATCGTCCCGGTTCTTAAGCTGAGCCAGAACTGCAAAGGGGTTATCCCGTTTAGACTCTACCGCTGCCGCCGGCTCTGCAGACTTGTGCAGCACCACCGGACATTGTTCATGCATGGCCACCAGCGGCAGCGCCAGCAATAACTCTTCTTCGAGCAACTCGGAGAGCGTGATTCTCTCATCGGTTACCAGCCAAGGATCCAGATGCTCAGGCAGAGCCTTGATCTGCTCCTCGTCATATACCATCACCAGTGCAACATTGGCCTGAACGGCTGTCTGCACCAGCTCCAGACAACGCTGACAGGTAAGCTGCAGACGGGTTTTTACCGTGCCTGTAACTTGCTGCCGGCGCTCTTCGTCACGGCCAAAGCGAAGCGCCACCTCGACGATTTCATCCTGACTGTCGCGAAACTCCGCCAGTCTGGGCAACCGTGATACGGTGGTCTGACCCTTGATTTCAGCTTCCTGATCGGCCAGTTTGCGCGGCTCAAGAAACGACGGAAGTTGCCCGGAATTCATAGGCGCGCAATTCTAGTGATGCGCCGCCCCCCTGTCAAAGCCAATTTGCCAGCTTAACTGCTTGAGTGAAAAGCCTTTTTGACGGGACAATCGCCACCCCTGACTACGGAGCCCGGACATGAGCCAAGAACACCCACCACTGGTACTGGCCTCCTCCTCTCCCTTTCGCCGCGAGCTGCTGGGACGTCTTGGGCTGCAGTTCCTGTGTGACAGCCCCGATATTGACGAAAGCCGCCAGCCTGGCGAGCCCGCCGAGGAGCTGGTTCAACGTCTGGCACTGGAAAAAGCCCGTGCCGTGGCCGCGCGCCACCCCGCAGCGCTGATAATTGGCTCGGACCAGGTGGCGGTGCTGGAAGACGGCAGTATTGTTGGCAAACCAGGCAGTGCCGACCGGGCCGTCGAGCAACTTCGGCAGGCCAGCGGCAGCAGCGTCACTTTTCTCACAGGACTCTGCCTGTACAACAGCGCCAGCGATCAGTACCAGCTGTGCTGTGAACCCTTCAAGGTTCACTTCCGCCAGCTCAGCAGTGAAGCGATCAATTCATATATCAACAAGGAACAGCCGCTCAATTGTGCCGGCAGCTTCAAGTCGGAAGGGCTTGGCATCACCCTGTTTCGTCGATTGGAGGGGGATGACCCGAATGCTCTCATCGGCCTGCCTCTGATCCGACTGACCGACATGCTGGCCGGGGAAGGCGTCGCCCTCCCCTGAGCCAACCTTTCAACGCACGGTCATACCACCCAGGGCGTTGGCCATGCTCTGACCGATACTGGTGCCTAGCCGCCCCAGCAAATCATCCAGCGGGTGCCGGCGTGGCGTATAATCGACCATCTCATGAACACCAATAACATCCCGCGACACCTGCCCCGGGCTGCCAAGACCATCGATCAGACCAAGCTCAAGGGCGCGCTCGCCGGTCCAGAACAGGCCTGAGAAAATTTCGCTATCACGACCCTGGGTCAGACGCTCACCGCGACCCTGCTTGACTGCATCGATAAACTGACCATGAATCTCGTCAAGCATGTTCTGTACATGCTTCTGTTGCTCAGCTTGCACTGGCGCAAAAGGATCCAATAATGCCTTGTTGTTGCCGGCAATCATTACTCGCCGCTCAACACCCAGCTTGTCGATCGCCTCGGTAAACCCAAAGCCTGCCATGATCACGCCAATGGAACCGACAATACTGGCCTGGTCTGCATAGATGTAGTCAGCAGCGGCGGCAATGTAATAGGCCCCGGAGGCACCTATGTCCACAATCACCGCATATACCGGCTTGTTCGGGTGTTTGTCGCGCAAGCGCATAATCTCCCGATAAACATAGGCCGACTGAACCGGTGAACCACCAGGGCTATTGATTCGCAACAGCACTGCTTTGCTGTCATTCGCCTCAAAGGCTTCGCGCAAACCGGTGACGATCATGTCTGCACTGGCATCAGCGCCATCGGCGATCACCCCGGATACATCCACTACACCGACATGCTCGCCACTAACCGGCGTTGGCATGCCCATGCGTCCTGGCATCAGCAGGAACAACAACAGGAATAGATAGGCAAACGTTACCACCCGAAAAAAAATCGTCCAGCGGCGCTGCTTGCGGCTCTCGTCATGTACCGATAGCAGCAGTTTTTCCAGCAGTTTCCACTCGCGATCGGACTGTGGCCGACCTCCCTGATTCAGATCCATATCAGGTCATCTCCGACATTTTAAGAAGCGGCAGGATACCGCGAATATCATCCAACACCATACGCGGTGAATATTGCGCCAGCAGCTCACGGGGGTGGGCTCCCCAGGTCATCGCTACGGATTCGACTCCGGCGTTGTTGGCCATTTCCAGATCAAAACTGGTATCGCCCACCACCAGCGCCTGGTGGGGGGCTTTGTTCAACTGCGCCAATAGCTCGTTAACCATAGCCGGATGTGGCTTGGAACGAGACTCATCAGCACAGCGGGAGGCAGCAAAATAGCCGCCCAAGTCGCTACCCCGCCAAACCCGGTCCAGCCCCTTGCGACTCTTGCCGGTGGCCACCGCCATGGTGACCCCACTATCGCTCAGCTCATCAAGCAGCTCACGCACTCCGGGAAACAGCCGACTGGGCACCGCCTCAGCAGCGATAAAATGACGGGCATAATGCTGGCGCATCTGTTCCGCATCATCGCTGTCGATTCCCGGATACAGAGTACGTATCGCCTCCGGCAGGCCCAGACCGATAATCGAGCGAGCGTGCTCAGTGGCCAGCGCAGGCAGACCTGTATCATCGGCCGCCAGACACAGGCACTCAACAATCCGGCCTGTGGAGTCCATCAAGGTGCCATCCCAGTCGAAGATGACCAGCTGCTTCATGCCACCTTTTCCTTTTTCAGTACGCTCAGGGCGTGTTCAAACGCATCGTCCAGCGGGGCTTCCAGTGACAACTGGGCGCCAGTTTCCGGGTGGCGCAGCTTTAAGGTGCGCGCATGCAGGCACAGCCGCTGGATTCCCATTTTCTTGAGTCGTTCATTAACCGCTGGATCACCGTATTTACTATCACCCAACAGCGGAAAGCCACCGTACTGGGCATGAACACGAATCTGATGGGTGCGCCCGGTTCCCAGAGTTGCCTCCACCAGCTGGGTATCGGCAAGCCGTTCAACAATACGAAACTCGGTATCAGAGGCTTTACCCTCCCGTGACACCCGCACGATGCGCTCATTATTACTGCTGGTGAGCTTGAGCAATGGCGCATTGATGCTGCGGCTCTGACCTTTAAAACCACGGCATATCAGCCAGTAGCGCTTTTCCATACCGCCACCTTGCATCAGCTTTTGCAGGCGGCGCAGGAAGCTGCGCTTGCGCGCCACCATGATCAGGCCGGATGTATCCCGGTCAAGGCGGTGCACCAGCTCAAGCTGATCTTCTTTGGGGCGCAGTGCGCGCAAGGTTTCAATCAGGCCAAGACTGATGCCACTGCCACCGTGAACGGCAAGGCCAGCGGGCTTGTTGTAGACCAGCAGCCAGTCATCCTCATAGACCAGCCCGCGAGTCAGGCGCTCGGCCAGACCCGCACCCACCGCCGGAGCAACGGTGGCCTCGGCGGTACGAACCGGCGGGATACGGACTTCATCACCTTCTTCGAGGCGAGTGGTCTGGGACGCCCGCTTTTTATTCACCCGCACCTGCCCATCGCGGATGATTCGATAGATGCGAGACTTGGGGACACCCTTGAGGTGACCGATGAGGAAGTTATCCAGCCGTTGGCCGACGCGGTCCTCGCCGATGGTGACAAAGGTGACTTTTGCGGGGGTAGGTTCTGACATGGCGGCGATTCTAGCGAGTGTTATCCGGGTTTGCTTGGGAATTTCTACGGCACAATCCGGACAGTGACCCTGACAACCGGCAGGGCTGAGCTATCTCATTGATCAACCGGCAGTTTCACTGTTACACTCGGCCGTCGGCTCCGCCCGCCCTCCGGTGACGCGCTGCGAACATTCACCGGATGCTGAACATGAGCATGGCCATAAGTGGAGCCGACAGAACAGCAAGCCCATGGATCTTTTATTGGTCCGGCCCGCAGGCTGGCTATGTATACCGGCGCTGCCAGAGTGTTTACCTGGCAGCAAAAACATAACCGGTGGCCTGCAGAGAGATTACGCCGCAAAGCGTGGCGACAGACACATACGGTATCAACAACGCCGATTTATGGGCGCCGGAATAGAAAACGGCCCCGGAAGATGACAGTTTTGTGAGGCGAGCCCAACAGGCACGCAATAACAGAACCCGGCCATGAAGCCGCAATGAAAAAGAGGTTCGATCAGGGAAAATGATCAAGACGTGACCAAACTGCCGGTTATCGCCGGCCGTCACGTGTTGCATTGACCAATTCGGCCGGTCTGTCCCGCCCTAGCGGGCCTGTCTGCATGCCATCACAAGAATGTGATGAGCAAACATGAAACGCATGTTAATCAATGCAACCCACGCCGAAGAGGTTCGGGTTGCCCTTGTCGATGGCCAGAAGCTATACGATCTGGATATTGAGCACCGCACCCGCGAACAGAAAAAAGCCAACATCTATAAAGGCAAGATCACCCGCGTCGAACCCTCCCTGGAAGCTGCTTTTGTCGATTTCGGCGCTGAACGTCACGGCTTTCTTCCTCTTAAAGAAATTTCCCGGGAGTACTTCCAGAAAGACAACAAGGACTCCGGTGGCAGGATCAACATCAAGGATGTGATCCGTGAAGGCATGGAGGTGATCGTTCAGGTCGACAAGGAGGAGCGTGGCAACAAGGGCGCAGCCCTGTCCACCTTCATCAGTCTGGCAGGCCGCTATCTGGTACTGATGCCCAACAACCCGCGCGCCGGAGGCATCTCTCGCCGCATTGAGGGCGAAGAACGTCAGGAACTGAAGGATGCTCTCAACTCCCTGAAACTACCTGACGAGATGGGTGTTATTGTCCGCACTGCCGGCCTTGGCCGCAGCGCTGAAGAGCTACAGTGGGATCTCGACTTCCTCCTCAAGTTGTGGAGCAAGATCGACGAGGCCTCCAAAGGCCGTCAGGCGCCATTTCTGATCCATCAGGAATCAAATGCCATTATCCGTGCCATCCGCGACTATCTGCGTAAGGATATTGGCGAAGTGCTGATCGACTCGCCAGAGACCTACGAGGAAGCTCAGGGTTTTGTCACTCAGGTGATGGCTGACTTCCAGCACAAGATCAAACAGTACAAGGATGAAATCCCGCTGTTCTCTCGCTACCAGATCGAGTCGCAGATCGAGTCAGCGTTTCAGCGTGAAGTTAAGCTGCCATCCGGTGGGTCCATCGTGATCGACCCGACAGAGGCATTGGTTTCCATCGACATCAACTCGTCCCGCGCCACCAAGGGTGCCGATATTGAGGAAACCGCCCTTAACACCAATCTGGAAGCGGCGGATGAAATCGCCCGCCAGCTGCGACTGCGCGATATCGGTGGCTTGATCGTGGTCGACTTCATCGATATGGGGCCACAGCGCAACCAGCGTGAAGTAGAAAACCGGCTGCGTGAAGCTCTGGAGGCCGACCGCGCCCGGGTGCAAATTGGTCGAATTTCCCGTTTTGGCCTAATGGAGCTGTCACGTCAGCGCCTGCGTCCGTCGCTGGGTGAGACCTCATCCATCGTTTGCCCCCGCTGTAACGGCCAGGGCCATATCCGTGACGTCAAATCATTGGCGCTATCGGTGCTGCGGCTGATCGAAGAAGAAGTGATGAAAGAGCGTACCGGCGAGATTCAGGCCCAGGTGCCGGTGCCGGTGGGCACCTACATGCTGAATGAAAAACGCCAGCAGTTGCGCGATCTGGAAAGCCGCTACAAAACGCGAATTCTGATTATTCCGAATCCGAATCTTGATACCCCGCACTTTGAAGTGCAGCGCATTCGCGATGATCAAGTCAGTGATGGCCTGATAAGTCACGAAGTAAACCTGCTGGAAAGCAACGACCCTTCGCAGGAGCCAGTAACCGAAGCGGAAATCAAGATCCAGCAGCCTGCAGTCAAGCTGGTAGCCCCTGACACCGTCGCCCCAGCGCCCCGCCCGGAAGCGGCAGCGCCGGCTGCTGCGGCCACGGCTGCTCATCTTGGCTTCTTTGCACGCCTGGTGGCTTGGCTGAAGGCCATGTTTGCTGAAGCGCCTGCTAGCAAACCCACTCCGCCACCGGCACCAAGCCGTCCACCGCGCAATGACAATAACAACCGCAATCGCAACCGCAGTAACCGCGGTCGCCGTGGAGAGCCGCGTGATGGCCGGGTGCAGCAGAACGCTCGCGGTGATCGCCCTGAGAAAGCCGATCGCACTGATAACCGCGCTCCGCGTGGCGACCGTCAGGAGCGTTCAGAACGCCCCGAGCGTACTGAACGCCCTGAGCGTGCTGAACGCACCGATAATCGTCAGCGTGGCGATCGCCCTGAGCGAGCGCCCAAGCAGGAACGCGCTCCGCGTCCAGAGCGTCAGGAGCGGACTGAGCGCCGGCCGGAAAAAGTCTCCGAGGAAGTAACAGAAAACCCTGCCGCCATGGGCGCAGAAGCCGAGCGTCGTAAAGATGTTCGAGATGATCGCCCGCGCCGCGAGCGCCATCGTCCACGCCGCAAGGAGCGCGAACAGGGAAAAACCCGCACTGATGATGAAGTTGTTGCCAGCGACACACCTGCAGCTGTAAGCGAAGCAGCCGCCGTTGCAGCTGTAGCTGTTGAATCGACGACTACTCCAGCAGAGGCCGCCAGCCCGAAGCAAACTGAAACGCCGACTGCCAGCGTAGAGCCGGCGGCAGTTGTTTCACCAGCCGAGACAGACGTTGCCGCGCCGCAATCTAACGCAACCCCTGAAGTCGTTGCGGAGGAGTCTACGCAAGCGACAGAAACCACGGTGGAAGAACAGGCAAAAGACCATATGCCAGCTGCTGAAACGCAGCCGGCTGCCGAACCCGAGCCCGCTCAAGCAGCTGTCGCTGAGCCAGTACCGGTACAGGTTGAAAAGCCAGCCGAGCCAGCCAATCCGCCAGCATCACCGGCAGTAGCCAGCACCGGCAGGGCTAGCAATGACCCGCGTATTCTGCGCCGCCAGCAACAGGCTGAAGCAGCTGCCAAGGCAGCTGCTGAGCAGGGAAGCAGCGAGTCTTGATTCAGGCTGTTAAGGCATAACAAAAAGCCCCGCCATGCGGGGCTTTTTGTTAATTAAGCGGCTCATATACGCCGAACTGTGTTTCGAGACGCAGCACCACACCGTTAACCTCACTGTAATCATCAACACGCGGCCAGAAAACAAATGGTTCGATCTCAAAGAAAAGCCATCGACGAAAGAAGTTGCGCCGGTAACGCAGACTGGTTCGCCAGACATCCACATTAGTTGAAAGATCGCTAAAACCCTGAGCCGACACACTGTACTGCAGCGCAGTGCGCGCATTCAGACGCAAATACAGCACTGCTGCCTGACTTAAATCCCAACCCAGCTCGCGCTCCTGCAGATCTTCGTTATGCTCCGCCTCAGTGGTCAGCCTAAGTGCGGTGCGTGTTGTCAGCGGTCGTGCAAACTCAAAACGGGACTCAGTACCCAAGCCGGTACCATCGATCCAGTACACCGTTTCGGTAAAGCGAAAATCCCACCTATCTCCCGGCAACGGCAAGCGCAGTCGATAGCGCCCCCGAGTGAAAGTCTTGAACTCGGATCGGACACCTACCTCCAGATCAATGGAATCCCTTTCTCTTTGCCTGGCAGCCCAGTTCAACGCCGCACGAAAAGTATTATCTTCGTTATCACCAACCTGCTCTGGCCTGGTGTCCGCAGTGGTCGCGAAGTCATCATCGGGATCATCATCGTTACGGAATGTCAGGCTCAGACGATTAGACAGGTTAGGCAAATTGACACTGGCACGAACACGCACCTCATCGCCCATATCTCCATCATCTTGCCAACGATGCGCACCAATCACTCGGACCAGCGTGGTCGCCGGCTCATCAAGCAGACTATCCGGGCTGGCGAAGAAACGATCGAACCAGTCAACGGACCAGCACACTCCGCGAGACATGGCCTGATGTGTTCGATCATAAAGAGGAACATCATCGCCAGGCAGTGGCTGACCACACACATCGGCAATACCTGTCTCTAGCGATTGGACAGGTTGCGGCTCTGCCAGCGCAACATCCACGGGCTCCGCTGGCTCCGCTGGCTCCGCAAAAGCCGGCGGCAACGCCGCAGCACTTACTAGCAGACAAATGAAAGCAATAACCGGAGAAGGACTTCTTACCATTGCCCAAGCATAAGCCAGCAGCACAGTAACCGGAAACGGTATCCGTCCCGCCGGCCAGCGACCGACGGGATCAGACTATCAGGCAATGGCACCAGACTTGCGTAGTTCGGCGATCTGCTCAGCCGTGAAGCCGTGGCCAGCCAATACTTCATCGGTGTGCGAACCCAGCCGTGTGCCAACATATCGATACTCAGGCTTACTGCGCGAAAATTTGAATGGCGACGCCACCTGGCGCTGGCTGGCACCAGAGGCAGTGGGCACATCAACCAGCATTTCTCTGGCCACCAGCTGCGGATGCTGACACGCCTCACTAAATGACAGGACCGGCTCAGTGCAGCAATCCAGCGCAGCGAATATCTGCTCCCATTCGGCGAAGCTCTTTTGCTTCATCGCCTCAGCAATGCCCGCTTTCACCTCGGCAACGATCTCCGGCAGCATGGCCAGACCGCGGCCAGCAAGATCCGGGCGACCAATCGCCTGGCAGAACTGACTGAAAAACTGGGGCTCAATGCCGCCGACGGAAAACCAGCGGCCGTCGGAAGTTTCATAGCAATCATAGAACGAGCCTCCGTTGAGCTGGGTCCCCTCAAGCTGGGGATCTTCCCCGCCAATCAGCGCACCGGGGGCCGTCAGAGCATGCAAGCTAAATGCTGCATCTGTCATGGAAATATCGATGTACTGCCCCTCTCCACTATGCTGTCGCTCGATTACCGCAGCCAAAATGGCCATCACCGCATGGCATGAACCACCCGCCACATCAGCTACCTGGAAGGCCATAGGCGCCGGACCAGAGTCACGACGCCCGTTGTAGCCTGTCATTCCCGCAATCGACAAGTAGTTCATGTCATGACCGGCACGGTTACGATAGGGACCATCCTGACCATAGCCCGTGATTGAGCAGTAGATTAGGCGCGGATTGATTTCCCGCAGCTGCTCATAGCCAACCCCAAGCTTAGCCATGACCCCCGGACGAAATTGCTCCACCACAATGTCGTAGTCCTTGATAAGCTCATGCACGACCTGAACCCCGGCAGGCTTCTTCAGATCCACAGCCAGCGAGCGTTTTGAGCGATTCAGGTAGCCGTGGACCGCAGAGACGCCCTCATCCATGGGTGGCAGCATACGCACCATGTCAGGCCGCCCCGGCGATTCGAGGCGCAGCACATCAGCACCAAGATCAGCCAGAATCAGGGTGCCAAACGGCCCCGGCAGCAGTGCACTGAAATCCAGAACCTTGAGGGTGGACAATGGGCCGGCCATGCTATGCTCTCCAGAAAATGACACAGAATGCCGGCAGCTTAGTCGCCTGAGTCAGAGACACCAATGACAGGGATGCTCAAAATCATTGATCTGGATGTACAACAACGGAGCGCACTCAACCTATGAACCTGTTCCACAAGATTCGCGGCAGCCTGGCTCTGGTCGCCATGTTCTTCAATACACTGATCTGTATGGTGCCTTTGTATTTGTTGGTGGTGATGAAGCTGCTTCTCAAAGGCGACAAGGCTCAGGTGGCGCTTTCCCATGGGCTGGTGCGGATTGCCGAGTTCTGGATCACGATCAACAATCTGATCATCGCCCTGTTCAGCCAGATCCACTGGCAGGTAGAGGGCATGGATAATTTAACCAAGCAGCAGTGGTACTTCGTTATCAGCAACCACCAATCCTGGGCCGACATTCTGACACTGCAGCGCATCTTCAACCGGCGCATTCCCATGCTCAAGTTTTTCCTCAAGCAGGAGTTGCGCAAAGTACCCATGCTTGGCGATGCCTGGTGGGCGCTGGACTTCCCCTTTATGAAGCGCCACAGCCGTGAAGAAATCGAGAAAAACCCTGAGCTCAAAGGCACTGATCTGGCCACTACCCGGGCCGCTTGCGAAAAGTTCGCCATGTTCCCGACATCAGTAATGAACTTTGTTGAAGGCACTCGCTTTACCACACACAAGCACGACCAGCAGCAATCCCCCTATCAGTATCTGCTCAAACCAAAAGCCGGCGGTGCGGCCTTCACTCTTGGCGCAATGTCCGGTCATCTACGCACCCTGCTGGATGTGACTATCATCTACCCCAACGATGTGCCGCGTACTCTGCTGGCATTTCTGGGCGGCGCTCAGAGAAATATTCAAGTGATTGTCCAGCAGCATCCGATACCGGACTGGGCATCTCAGGGGGACTACGAAAACGATCCCGTTTTCCGGGAACGCTTCCAACAATGGATGGCAAAACTGTGGGCCGACAAAGATGCCTTGCTAGCCTCGCGACGTGCTGCCTGATATTGCTCGCCGCTGAGGCGGCTGGCAGCGGCATCTATCAGTGGCGCGACGCTACCGGCCGACTACACTTTGGTGACCGTCCTCCGCAAAGCACCACCACGGAGGATCTGTCACAACGCTACGACTATAGCCTGCCATTTTCTGTTGTGATCGATGGCACTGGCTACAGCGTACCCCCTCCCCTGCGCGACAAGTTATCCATGTCCGTGGTGAAGATTTTTTCAATTTATCAGCAAGCGCTGGGCATGGAGTATTCGGATAGCGCTGAATTTCGCATCATGATCTATGGTGACGAAGCGGAGTTCAGAACCTACCAGCGGCGGGTTGCTCCGGTACTCGAGAACGCCGCCGGCTTCTACAACAGTGCTAGCAACCAGATCACCACCTGGGCTATCCCAAACGAAAGGGCCCTGATCAAACTGATCATTCACGAATGTTCTCATGCAATTTCCGCCCGCAATGATCACGCCATTCCCAGCTGGCTTAATGAGGGGCTGGCTGAATATTTCGAGAATCTGCAAGTCCATGGATTGAGCGCCGACATCCCGCTTGACCGCCACTGGCTGCAAACTCTGCAAGAGCGCCGTATCAACGAGCGGCCCGGCCACCTTGCTGCAACCATCAATGCACCATACAAACAGTGGTACGCCGCCAACGGCCCCGACAACCTGTCCTATGCCACCAGCTGGTCGTTAGTCTGGTATCTGATGGACTCTGCCGAAGGGCGTCAACTGATCAACAGGCTATTGACTACGCCACATCCGGATGCAGACTTCAGCCGAGAACTAATAGATCAACAGTGGAGTGGCGGCTTTAGCGCACTGGAGCAAAGCTGGCAGCAGTGGCTAAAAAATGCACAGGGCAAACACCGCTACTGATTCTCCTCTCACCCCGTTATCATCAGGCGCACTTCCATCGCCAGACGTTTCTTTGAGGGCATTGCATGTTCAGTCGTTTTTTCAAACCCCGCTGGCAGCACACCGACGCCAAGGTGCGCGAACAGGCCGTTACCACGCTGGACCCGGATAGCGAAAGCGACAGGAGCACACTCGCCATATTAGCCCGAGGTGACTCCAGCGCCGCAGTAAGAGCGGCAGCCAGTGCTCAGCTAATTGACCTGACCGTGCTGGATCATGTTGTCCGCAATGATAAAGAGCAAAGTGTGCGCGACAGCGCCAATCAACGAATTGAGGCTCTGCTAGCAGGCACGGCAAAGCCTGGCCTTGCCGATGCCCAGCGCCTGCAGATTATTGGCTCAACAGATAATCAGGCGCTTCTTGCTGCAGTGGCTCATACCGCCAAGGACAGTGCCAGCCGCCTGACCGCCGCCAGCCGCATTGATGATGAATCGCTGCTAATGCAACTGGCTCTGCAAGGAGCAGATGCCGAACTACGCATAAGCGTTGCCGGGCGACTACAGGATCCTGAAAACCTGCGCCGCCTGACACGGGATGGACGTGACAAAAAAGTGATTCAACTGGCTCGGGAAAGGCTCAAGTTTTATCAGCAGCAACAACAGGAATATCAGCAACATGCACAGCGCGGAGAGGAACTGATAGAGCTACTACTGAGCCATAGCAAGCGGCCATATGACAACCTGTACGCTGCCCGCCTGCAACAACTTCAGCATAGCTGGGAGGAAATTTTCCACCACCTTGAGGAGCCCGCCAAAACTCATGGCGCAGCGCTAATCCGGCAATGTCAGCAACATGTCGATGAATGGCAGCAGCAGCAGCAAAAGCAGCAGGCCGAAGATAACGCCCGGCTGGAACTGAAAGCCGCGATCAATACCTTACAAGACTCATTGCAGGCTCTTCATGAAGCCACTGAGTGGCCCGCATCGAACAGCCTGGCAGCAATATTGGCCAGCCAACAACGGCGCTGGCAGGAAGCCACTGACATCAGCTCCGCTGACCCATCTCAAGAGCAGCATTATCTTGAGCTGGTGGCGAGCTGGAAGTCCCTCATTGACCACTGGCGACTACTTGATCAGCAAAACCCCGAATCGCTTTGGCCAGAAAATATTCCTGTTCCACCTGAACTTCGCAAAAAGCCGGTAGAACAGGAAGAACCTAATGAGCCTCAGCCAACGGCGTCTGCAAACGGGAAAAAATCCGCCAACGAAGTGGATCGTACAATTGGCGTACTACACAATGCTCTTCGCCAGCGGCAGCTAAAATTTGCCAACCGTTTATGGCATAAGCTGGAGCAGCTACAAGATGGTGTCAGCACCGCTCAGCGGGCACGCATGGAAAAACTGAAGCCGCAGCTTGATGAATTGCGCGATTGGCATGCTTTCGCAGCCGAGCCGAAAAAGCTGCAGCTATGTGAGCAGATGGAGCGGCTGGCCAAGATTGACATGGCCGCTCAGGAGAAGGCAGACAGCATTCAAATTCTGCAGGAGCAGTGGCGCGAGCTAATGTCCGCTGATCAACAAAGCGATCAGGCCCTATGGGACCGCTTTCGTGCAGCCGCTGACATGGCCTGGGAGCCGTGCCGCGAGCACTTTGCCGAGCAGGACCGTGAGCGTGCCGCCAATCTTGCTAAACGTGTCGCGCTGTGCGATCAACTTGAGCAGTATTTGGCCACCTTGAACCCGGAAAATGTCACCGACTGGTCTGCAGTAGCGGAAATTCGTCGTGCCGCACCGCAGGAGTGGAAAAGTTATCACCCGGTACGATTTACCGATATTCGTGAAGTCAGCAAACGATTTTCAGACCTCCTCAAACGTTTTGACGATCTGCTCGACAATATTGCCAGCACGCACATTGCTGAACTGGAAAAGCTGATTGAGGAAGGTCAATCTTTGCTCAATAGCGACGATAGCCGTCAATCTGCCGAGCATTTCAAGAACTTGCAAAAGCGCTGGCAAAACGTTGGCTGGGTACCACTTAATAGCCAGCGCAAGCTATATAAGCGCTTCCGCACCTTGGCCGACCAGGTATTTGCCCGCCGTGAGGAGCAGTTTCAAGCACAGCGTGAGCAGGCATCCAGTGAGGCTGAAGCACTACGTTGCGAGTTACAGGCACTGCAGCACGCACTGAACCAAGCGAGCGACGATAATGCCATGAAACTCTTGGCTGACATGGTGGAGCGAATCAATACCCTGCCCTGCCCCAAACGAGAAGAAAAGTTGCAACAGCAACGTGAGTCACTCGTAAGCGACGCGCGCCAACGACGCCAGCGCTGGCCACAGTGGCAGCGTTGGTCGGCCTTGAAAGCCAGCATCGAAAACGCTCCTGTCTCCGAGGACCACACCAGCCAGCAGGAATTGGCGGTAGCGCTGGAGGTTATCGCCGGGCTGGAATCACCAGAACATGCTCGGGAACAACGCATGCAATGGCAGTTGCAACAGTTGTCCAGCGCTATGAAAAGCAGCAGTGGAACGCCGACCATTGAGCGTTGTCGAGAAATACTCGAGCAATCTGCAGCACTGGAACAAGGCCTTAGTGATGGTATTCGCCAACGTATCCTGAAGGTATGGGCAGCACTAGAGCCGAAACTGTGACTGCTGTTAAAAATGCTTTGCAGGGGCCGCAGACATCACTATTGGCAGTGTTTCTCCAGAGCGGCCTCAAGCAGGGGGCGCGCATTATTCAACAGGATCGGCTGCCCCTTCGCATTGGGATGAATGCCATCCTCCAGCATCAACCCGTCCACTGCGCCAACACCGTCGAGGAAGAACGGCAGCAGCGCCACAGACTCTGACTTAGCCACGCGAGTAAAAGCCTGATCAAACATCTGCCGATAGGCCTCACCGTAATTGGGTGGCAGGTACATGCCAAACAGCAATGGCTGGGCGCCCGCCTGCCGCGACAATCTAACCATGGTGCGCAGATTCCCCTCCATTGCCTGCGGTGACAATCCGCGTAGCCCATCATTGCCACCAAGTTCAATCACCACGATATCCGGCTCCACATCCCGCAAAATGGCGGGCAGCCTGGCTGCGCCACCGGCTGTGGTCTCGCCACTAACTGACGCATTACTCACCTTCAGGCCATCACACTTGGCTGCGTATTCGGCTTCGAACAGAGCCACCCAGCCCTGCTCCTTGTCAATACCATAGGCGGCACTGATACTGTCCCCAACTATCAGTACGGTGGCGGCGTAGCAGCTGCCTGCCCACCACAATCCGACAGCAACAAGAAGATTTCGCATGCAGGACTCCTCAATTCTCAGCGCCCACTCGATCAATAAGACTGTTTCAGGCCCGGAAGGTTTACTGACCCTGCTTGACGATATCACGCTCGACGTGAAAGCCGGGGAAACCGTTGCCATCACCGGACCCTCTGGCAGCGGCAAGTCTACCCTGCTGAGCCTGCTGGCTGGGCTGGACATACCAAGCGAGGGAGAGATTCTGCTTCAGGGCAAGGCCTTTAGCAGCCTGGATGAAGACCAGCGCGCAGCGCGACGGGGAGCCCTGTGCGGCTTTGTCTTTCAGTCTTTTCATCTGGTACAGGATCTCACTGCGCTGGAAAATGTGATGCTGCCACTGGAGCTGCAGGGCAAGTCAAACGCCGAGAAAGAAGCCCAGCGCTGGCTTCAGCAAGTTGGCCTTGAGGCACGCATGGGACATTTTCCCGGCCAGCTGTCTGGCGGAGAACAGCAACGGGTGGCGCTGGCGCGCGCCTTTGTCGTGCAACCGAAACTTTTGTTTGCTGATGAACCCACCGGCAGCCTCGATCATGCTAACGGCGAACGTATCGCAGACCTGCTGTTTGACATGAATCAAGCCACCGGAACCGCGCTGGTGCTGGTCACCCATGACCCGCAATTGGCCCGCCGCTGTGGCCGTCAGCTGCGCCTTGAAGCGGGCAGATTACGCAGCGACGGGGCTGCCGCATGAAAGACTGGCTGCGCATCATGGGCCGCCCCTGGCGTGATAGTGCTTTCCGAGTGTTGGCGTTGGCCCTGTTTGTTGCCTCACTGGCATTGACCACTGTACTGCTACTACGCGCCGAACTGGATACACGCTTCAGTGCACGGGGCGCGGAAATGCTCGGTGGAGATCTGGTGCTGGACAGCAGCCGGGCACCGGAGCCAGCACAACGCGAGATCATCGACCGCCATCCACATACCGAAATCATCAAATTCCAAAGCGTCGTTATCCACGAAAATAAGCTACTGCTGGTTAGCGCCAAGGCTGTGGATGAAAAATGGCCACTACTGGGGGAGATTGAACTAAGCAATTCACGCTTTGGCGGCGAGTTCAGCAAGCTACGCCACGGCCCAGCGGTGGGCGAAGTCTGGGTTGCTGACCAGCTACTTGATCGGCTTGAGCTAGCGATCGGTGATCAGCTGCAGCTCGGCCAGGCCAGCCTGACCATCAGCGCCATGATTCGCCGTGAACCAGATCAAGGTGGCGGTTTCTACAGCATGAACCCGCGCGTCCTGCTAAATCAGGCTGATCTGGACAGTACCGGTGTGGTTGGCCCCGGCTCAAGGATCAGTTACGACACCGCCATGCTCAGCGACCAGCCGAGGCAACTCAAGGAGCAACTGGCAGCCACCTTGCGCCCGGATCAGAACATAGAGGACGTTGAGTACCAGCTGGAACGCTCCATGGGTCCACTGAAACAACTAACCCTGTGGATCAGTCTGGGAGTGATGCTTATCACTTTGCTATGTGGCGCCGCTATTTACTTGACCACCGGCCTGCGGGTAAGCCGGCGGGCCACGTTAGCCGCCTTGCTGCGTACCTTTGGTGCGTCACGAGCAACCATCATTCGTCGTTTGCTGGGTCACGAACTGGCCGCCACTCTTCCTCTGGTTGTGGCCGGGGTGGCGCTCGGCACGCTTGTCACACTGCTTGCCAGACAGGCCCTTGGCTGGGATGGCTCACTGGCGGCGGGGCCACTGGAGTGGTCAATGGTACTGCTAGGGCCTTTAGCTCTGTTTGCGGCCTTCTCCTTGCCCCGGCTAAGCGCCCTGGTGCAGGTTCCGGCGGTGCAAGTATTGAACCCCCATGGCAGCCAGAACTTACGTCGCAGCGGTCTGGAGCTCGGCGCAGCACTGGTTGGCCCAATGGTAATTGCCGCGACACTCACTGGTTCCATCATGGACCTTGGTCTGATGCTGCTGCTGCTTGCAGGATTTGGTGTATTGCTGCCAGCGCTGCTGCTGCCTCTCTTACTTCTACTGGACAGACGCAGTCGCCACTGGTCTGTCACCAGCAGGCTGGCCATTAGACGACTGAGCAGACGCCGCACCACCACCTTGCCACTGATGGCCGCACTCACTCTAGCCATGGCGATCCTTACTCTGGCCGGACAGAGCGGCACTGGTTTGCTTCAGGAGTGGCAGCGCAAACTGCCGGTGAATGCGCCCAACCATTTTGTATTCAACCTGTTTAGCGCAGATCAGCCCGTATTGCGCGACTGGCTAGACCGCCATGAAGCTCGCGCTGAGCCAGTTTACCCCATAGTCCGTGGCCGCCTGACGCTGATTAATGACATACCTGTTCGCGATGCTGTGAGCAAAGAAAATGATCGCGCCGAGCGGGCATTGAATCGAGATCTGGCGTTGACCGAAGAACAGCAGCTGCCGCCCAGCAACCGCGTGCGCGATGGTGAGTGGCATGGCTCAAACCCGGATGAGGTCTCGGTAGAAGCAGAGCTGGCTGACGCCATGGGGCTCCAGCTTGGCGATAAACTTACCTTCGTAGGCAGCCGCGGTGAAATGCGAGCCACTGTCACCAGCATCCGTGAGGTGGACTGGGATAGTTTCGCGCCGAATTTTTATTTTATGTTTTCCCCCGGAGCCTTCGCCCAGCAAGACGCTACCTGGCTGACAAGTTTCTGGCTTCCCCAAGGTGACGGCCGCAGGGTGGCGGAACTGATGGGCGCTTTGCCTCACATTACCCTGCTTGATGTGAATGCCATTCTTGAGAGAGCCCAATCGATTGTTACCCAGGCCAGTCAGGCCACCTCTTTGCTGGCCGGCCTGCTGGTGGCGGCGGCACTACTCGTACTGTTGGCGGCATTACTTTCTACGGCCGCACAACGTCGCAGTGACCAGCAACTCCTGCGCGCACTGGGCGCCCGGCAGAGTCTGCTCAGAAAAGTGAACTGGCTGGAATTTATCCTGTTGGGACTGAGCGCGGCGTTGGGTGCCACACTGATTGTTTTAGCAGCCATTGTCCCGCTCGGGGTCATACTTTTTGCGGGCAGCCTGCCGTGGTCGCTATGGCAATTGCTGCCACTGGCGATGGGCTGTGCCATCGCCCTGCTCGGCGGTGTGGTAGGTCGCCGGGTTGCCGGCGGCCGCTAATTTTTTTTCAAAGACGAGCGTGCTGCACCAACACATACACCGCGCCAACTACGAAGCAAACCAACGCGGCAATGCCCAAGGCTTGCATGCCTATGGCCTTGAGCGTCAGTGCGCCGACTACGCCTCCGAGAAAGAAAGTTAACAGCAAAGTCAGCAACAGCCACAGCTTCCAGATGCGAATTTTCTTTTGCCGCAGACGCTGGCCAATCAACACACCAATATCGGTAACCACTCCGGTGACATGGGTGGTGCGTAGCACCAGACCACGATAACTGCTAGCCATGGCATTCTGCAGGCCGCAGGCCATGGCTGCTAACGGCACCGCCAACGACACACTGTCCAGGGCCAGCCATGTGGCCACCGCAAGCATCATCCCCTGAAGCATCAACACACCGCCATAACGGCGCCCCGCTCGCAGGGTTGCGGCACCGATGAGAATACCGGACAGCATGGCACCGGCAAGAAAGCCGGCGACAATACCGGAAATCAGAATCAGGTCAGCCATATCGCCCAGTGCGATATCCCCACTAAGACGGGATACAGCGCCGCTCATATGGCTAACGGGCACAGCAAAAAAACCCAACATCACCACATTGATGTACCCGGCGATAGCCGCCAGCACCCCAGCGCCGACAAACACCCAGGGCTCGCCGACACGCCCAACAACTCTCTTGCCATGCTCGTCGCGGGTATAGGGCACAACTTGTCTCCGCTCGAAAAAATCCTGTGTTAACGCAAAACCAGCAGCGGCACGGCTGCATTCAGAATCATATTATTGGTGGTGCTACCAACAAAAAACTGACGGATACGGGAGTGGCCGTAAGCACCGATTACCATCAGGTCAATCTGCTCACGGACCTGATACTCACGCAAACTAGCCTCTACCTCCCCCGCGACAATAGCAGTCACTGCCTCATGACCAGCTTGTTCAAGGGTTTGTTTAGCCCATTCCATCTGTGCCCGATGGTCATCCGTGTCTGCGCCAACCAGCACCACATGACAGGGCAAACCGCTAAATAAAGTGCTGGCAGCGAGCATCTCCACCGCCTTGCGAGTTGTGGCACTACAATCAAATGCCAGCATGACTCGCTGTGGATCACGATAGGACTCCTGAGTAATCAATACCGGTCGATGCGTTGCCCGTATCACCTGTTCAACATGACTACCCAGATGACCGCCCAACTGATCACCCTCTTCTCCCTGCTTACCGATCACCAGCAAACGAATTTCGTTCTCCAGTTCAGTCAGGGTATCAACCAGATTGCCATGGCGCTGGCGGGTCATCGGCACCTGAACACCATCAGCAATGGCCCGCTCGACAGCGGCTTCAAGCATCAATTTTCCCTGCTCAAGGGCCAACCGGCTGCGTTGCTCATCCAATGTGGCCAGCTGTTCCAGTAATGCTTCCTGCGCCCCCAGGCCGATGCTGCCGCTCAGGTTGACCGCATTGGAATAAACAGCTCGATCAAGCACATGCAGAAAGGTTAGTGGTGCTTGCATGCGTAAAGCAGCCCACGCCGCATAATCACACACCGCTTCAGCCGCTCGGGATCCATCGATACAGGCCATTACATTGGTCATTATTATTCTCCTTAGTGGCCCATTAGCTGTTCAACAGCATCCGGCTTATCATGAACCGCAAAACGGTCAACGAGGGTTGCACTGGCCTCATTCAAACCAACGACAACAACCTCTGTACCATCTCGGCGGAACTTGACCACAACCTTATCGAGGGCGCTGATTGCGGTGATATCCCAGAAATGGGCACGGTGCAGATCAATCACAACCTTACTCAAGGCTTCCTTGAAATCAAAAGCACCAATAAAGGCTTCCGCCGAACTAAAGAACACCTGCCCGACTACATTGTAGGTGCGAGTATCCGCAGAAGAATCAAGCTCAGAACCAATATACAGAATCTGACCCACTTTATGAGCGAAGAACACCCCACTAAGCAGCACGCCCACCAGTACGCCAATGGCCAGATTGTGTGTCGCAACTACAACAGTGACTGTTGCCAGCATAACAATGCTACTACTAGGTGGGTGGTTACGCAGATTGGCGAATGAAGCCCAGTTAAAGGTGCCTATGGACACCATGATCATCACCGCCACCAGCGCCGCCATGGGAATACGCGCCACCCAATCACCAAGAAACACCACCATCAGCAGTAAAAACACACCCGCCAGAAGACAGGACAGCCGGCCACGCCCTCCGGACTGCACATTGATTACCGACTGGCCAATCATGGCACAGCCTGCCATGCCGCCCAGCAGGCCAGATGCAATATTGGCCATGCCCTGACCCTTACACTCGCGACGCTTATCGCTGTCCGTGTCCGTGAGGTCATCAACGATAGTTGAGGTCATCATGGACTCCAGTAAGCCCACTACCGCCATTGACATGGAGACAGGGAAAATAATCTGCAGCGTAGTAAAGTCCAGGGGGATGTCCGGGAGCAGGAAAACCGGCAGCGTATCCGGCAGGTCTCCCATGTCTCCCACAGTGCGCACATCAATACCGAAATACATCGCCACCGCCGTACAAACGATGATGCAGATCAGCGGTGAAGGCACCGCTTTCGTGACTAACGGCAGCAGATAGATAATGCCAAGCCCGGCGGCTGCCAGGGCATACACCGCCCAGTTCATCAGCTGAACCGTTGGCAGCAACGAGCCCTCAGTCCAGTGCAAAGAACCAAGCTCCGGCAACTGGGCAAGAAAAATCAGAATGGCCAGCGCATTAACGAACCCGGTGACTACCGAACGGGACACAAAGCGCATCAACACATCAACGCGCAGATAACCCAAAACAATTTGCAGTACGCCGGTCAGCAAGGTGGCAGCGAGTAGATACTGCAACCCGTGGTCGCGTACTAGCACCACCATCAGTAATGACATGGCGCCAGTGGCTGCGGAGATCATGCCCGGGCGGCCACCGACAAAAGCCGTCACTACGGCAATGCAGAATGACGCATACAGGCCAACTTTCGGATCGACCCCGGCAATAATCGAGAAGGCAATCGCTTCAGGAATCAGCGCCAACGCAACAACAAGGCCAGCCAGCAGATCGCCGCGAAAATTGGCGAGCCAGGTCTTTTTCAGTACCTGCAACATTCAGTTATTCCATAACGGTGAGCGCTGCCATTGCGGCAAGCAAAGGGAAACTCGGCACCGGTGGGGCGGTACCGAAGGGCGCGCAGTGTATCGAATCAGGCTGGCAAGACCAAACCACTCCAGGTTACTGTCAGGCAATCCGGGCCAAACTATGGGACCATAGTACAAAGTTATTGCACCAGCCTCGGCAGCCACTAGACTGGCCATCCAACGTATATCAACTATCTGACTTCGGGGTCTCGCATGCCACGTTCAACAATAAACTGGTGGCGTAAACTGCTTATTCTTCTAATCATCGGCCTTGCTGCGCTGCTTTATGTGGAGAGCCGGCCATTCGTCAGTTACCCGATTCACCAACTCAGCGGCCTACTCCCTGCCGGTCAGGTTTTACCAGCGCCCCAGCAGGCCAGGGCAGGCATGGCGGTGATAGACATTACCCCACCCATTGGTATTCCCAAGTTCGGCTATTCGGCCTGGGCCAAGGATGCGGATGGCTTCCGTACTAGACTCAAGGCCCGCGCCTTTTACCTGCGTGGCCGCGATGGCGAGCCTATGGCGCTGGTGCAACTTGATCTGGGTGCCGGGTCCCTCGCACTGCATCATGCCGTTGCCGAGCGAGTTGCCGCGCGCACGGACATTTCCCCCCATTCACTGAGTCTGCTGGTCACCCATACCCATACCGGGCCAGCTAACTTTTTTGATAGCGACTTCTACAATGCTTTCGGCGGCAACCGCCCAGGCTTTGATCCGGTACTGTTCGAGTTTCTTGCCAGCCGCATCAGCGATGCTGTCATTCAGGCATTCGAACAACGCCGCCCTGCCCGTTTCGCCACGGGTCAGACGCCGGTTTGGGGGCTGACCCGCAACCGCTCTGTGCAGGCCTGGGCCAACAATTTCAATATCGCTGCCAGTGAAATTAACGAGGCCCTGGCATTTCGGGCAATCAATCCGCAGATGACCATGTTACGCATCGACCTGCAGGACGATGATGGCCAATTCTATCCGGCAGGAGCACTGACGGCTTTTTCCATTCATGGCACCAGCATTCCCGCATTTACAGCGCCCTATCATGCTGATGTCTGGGCCTGGCTGGCACGGGATGTGGAGGCTGCCATGAGCGCCAGTGGCACTCCATTTTCGCCCATACATGGTCCGTTTCAAGCCACCCACGCGGATAACAATCCAGCATGGCATCTGGGCGAGCGCGGTGACATCGCCTCCCGCCGTATTGGCAAGGCACTGGCCCGAGAAGCGATCGGCCTGTGGCGCTCGCTCGGGGAGCAACTGGATAGTCAACTGACCTTGCAAAGCGGCAGCCGACTGCTAGATGTACTGGCACTGAATGACGATGCCCGCTTTGGCCTATGCGAACGGGCCATCATTGGAGCAGCCACCGCCGGTGCGGCCAATGGCGATGAGGTATTCCCCATCGGCTACCTACCCTATTTCAAGGAAGGCTGGCCACGACGCACCTTCACCGATGGCTGCCATGGGGTAAAACAGTGGATGCTGTCGAAACTACAACCGCTACTGCTGTCAGCGGAGCGCTATCCACACCGCGCTCTGCTACAAGTGCTTCGCATCAACAATCTGGTACTGGTGACCGCTCCCTGGGAAGTCACCCTTGAATCCGGTAATGCCATCCGCAAGGAAGTCGCCGCACAACTACCCGAGGGTGACTGGCTAGTAGAGATATCCAGTCTGGCCAACGGTGTATTCGGCTATGTCACCACACCCGCAGAGTATGCCCTCCAATACTACGAGGGTGGTCACACCATCTACGGCCCACAGACCCTGGATTTTCTGCGCGGCCAATTTGGCATGCTTAGTGGCGACCTGATAGCCAATGGCGTTGTCCGTGATATTCCACCGGACTACCGATTTGACTTGCGCAGCCGACACTTCTGGCCAGAACCTGGCAGCCGTGAGGGGCAACGCAAACTGCTCGGCAAGGCGAAATTTATCCGTGGTGAGCTGCCAGTAGAGCCATACTGGCAACTATCAGTTCTGGCAGAACCGCCGGAGCACATCAGGCTGCATGAACCACTGCTCTATGTTGAAAATGAAGCCGGTGAAATTGTTGCCAGCGACCAGGGCACTGACCTGCAAATTCGTTTGATCGAGTATCAGGGGGACAACGGACACTACGAACTGCGCTGGTATAACCCTTTGCTTGGCGGCGAACACAAGCATCGGCTGGTAATGCGGGCTAATGACAAGATGCCGGCCCTGGTTTCCGACTGGTTCTGAATCTTGGTCAAGGTTTTCCCGGCGCTGGCTGTTACACTGATTGCAATGTAACTCTGATCTCGCTCTTTTCGATTTTATACGGAGCCGCCATGCCTTTACGCCAGATTGCCTTGATTGTATTGCTTGCTTTTACTGCCGGCTGCGCCAGCACCACAACGCTGGTCACCCGGCATAGCGCAGAAAGCATTGAAGCACCTGTCAGCAAGCTATTACTGATCGGCCGTGCCGCCGACCTTGATATGCGCCAACAGTGGGAGCAGGCTTGCGCCACCCAGCTCAAGCATAATGGCCTGCGGCTGCGCAGCAGCCATAGTCTGTGGCCCGGGCAATTGCCGGAAAGCGAAGCGCTGATGCAGGAAGCCCTGTCTCAGGGCTTTGATGGCGTGATGATCGGCGAGATCACTTCCCTGTTGCTTCTGCCCTTGCAGATGCCTGCGGGCAATGTGGTAACCGATGAGCGTCGTCCGAGCAGCGATGCTTCCCAGCGGAGCCCTGGCTTCCAGATCACCCTGACTGGCAAAGAGCCGGCAAGCGACCCGGTGGGCCCTCAGGACATTGAGTTTCAACTGCAGCGGCCGTCAGGAAAAGTGCTGTGGAATGGACTGCTGCGCACCAACGAAGCCAACCAGATAGAGGCAATTGCACGCAGTCAGTGCAAGCGGCTACACAAAACACTGAGCAAGTCCGGCCTGCTGCCCTGAGTTTTCCCCAGCGGTAAACTCTGGTCATGGGCGCCCTCTGCAAACGCTGCTAGCCTTCGCTTCACTAACTGCGGAGGCTAGTCATGTCAGGTCCACTTACCGGTTTTCGAATTATTGAGCTCGCTGGCATTGGCCCAGGGCCATTCTGCGGAATGATGCTGGCCGATATGGGTGCCGAGGTAATTCGTATTGACCGCCCCGGTGGCAACCCTAGCGCCGAAGGTGGCCACGATGTGCTGTTTCGCAATCGGCAAAGCATCGCTGTCAATCTGAAACACCCGCAGGGCGTCAGCACCGTGCTAAAACTGTGCGAGAGCGCAGATGCCATCTTTGAAGGATACCGCCCAGGTGTAGCCGAACGCCTTGGTGTTGGCCCGCAAGAGTGCATGACCCGCAACCCAAAACTGGTATACGGGCGCATGACTGGCTGGGGCCAGGACGGCCCACTGGCACAATCCGCCGGCCATGATATCAACTACATTTCCATTTCCGGCGCCCTGCATGCCATGGGGCGACGTGGCGAAAAGCCGGCCCTGCCACTCAATCTGGTGGGCGACTTTGGTGGTGGCGGCATGATGTTGGCCTTTGGCATGGTGTGCGCCATGCTCGAAGCGCAGCGTTCCGGTAAAGGTCAGGTGATCGACTGTGCCATGCATGAGGGCTCTGCGGCCCTGATGGCCATGTTCTACGGCCTGCGTGCGAATGGCCTGTTTAATGACCAGCGCGGCAGCCACATGCTCGACTCTGGAGCCCACTTTTATGATGTGTATGAAACCGCTGACGGCAAGTACATTTCAATCGGCAGTATCGAGCCCCAGTTCTATGCCCTGCTGAAAGAAAAAGCGGGGCTGGATACGGACTTTGATGAACAGATGAACCCGGCATGCTGGCCGCAGCAAAAAGAAAAAATTGCCCATATTTTTCGCCGCAAAACCCGCGATCAGTGGTGTCAGATCATGCAGGGCAGCGATGTCTGCTTTGCCCCGGTTTTAGGCCTGGAAGAAGCGCCACAGCACCCACACAATGTGGCCCGTGGCAGCTTTATTGAAGTTGACGGAGTGACCCAGCACGCCCCTACACCGCGCTTCTCACGCACCACAAGCGATACACCTCAAGCCATGCGCAAACCGGGTACGGATACTAGAGCCACGTTATTGCGTAGCGGCTTCACGGCAGAGCAGGTTGAAGAACTGCTCAGTAGCGGCGCCGTTGCCCAGTTGTAATCGTGTACAGATAGAAGGGTTACTCAGGGACAAAATGAAGGGAGGCAGAGTTCAGGCAGTAGCGCAGCCCGGTCGGTGCCGGTCCGTCGGGAAATACATGGCCAAGATGGGCATCACAACGGGCACAACGAATCTCGGTGCGAATCATACCGTGACTGTGGTCTTCAATGCTGCGCACATGGTCTGCGTCAAAGCAGTCAGCGAAGCTTGGCCAACCGGTACCCGATTCAAACTTGTGCTGTGAGCGGAACAACGGTAGATCACAAAGCCGGCAGGCATAGAAACCTGCCTCCTTATTGTCCAGATAACCACCGCAGAAAGGTCGCTCGGTGCCCTGATTAAGGAGGATATGCCGCTCCTCGGGGGTCAGCGTTGCCGCCCGCTTCTCAAGCTCTTCGACGGCGGGCGGTGTCAGGTCATAACCACTGGCGGAACGGGTTTTCATCGCGGCGCCTCTTGTCAGTTTCTCGACTTCAATCTCTCAGGAAATGTCTGCTGCAACTTGGCCACTTTGGGAGTTGCGGCAAACATAATGTATGGCTGCATGGGATTGCGCGCAGCATAATTCTGATGATAACTCTCCGCCGTATAGAACGCCGTTAACGGCTCCAGCGTAGTAACAATGTCGGCACTAAAAAGACCACTACTGCTGAGCTGCCTGATATAGCCTCGCACTACTTCGGCCTGCGCCTCACTGCTATAGAAAACCACCGAACGATACTGACGACCACGATCATTGCCCTGACGATCAAGCTGAGTAGGATCATGGGCCACACAAAAGAATATTTTTAGCAGTTGACCCAGGCTGATCCGACCGGCGTCATAGCGAATCTCAATTACCTCAGCGTGATCTGTTTGACCACTGCAAACTGCATCGTAGTTTGCAGTTTCAGCGCTGCCACCAGCATAGCCGGAAGTTACCGACAGCACTCCTTCGAGTGCCAGATAAACGGCCTCAGTACACCAGAAACAGCCGCCACCAAGTACCAGAGACTGCTCACCAGTCTGCGGCAGGTCCTGTTCCACGTCCGGGCATTGCTGCATATCTGTCACCTGATTTCCTCGCGTTCGTCACTACAGTTCACCAGCCATGCACTGAGCAACTTCTATCATGGCCAGTCGCCGCTGTACTGACGCAACTGGGCAAGTAGCAAATCATTAATCCGCTCCGGCTTTTCCAAATGCAGAAAATGTCCGGCTCCGGCAATTTTCTCCACTCTCAGCCCGCCAGGAAAATCCCTCTGATTAATAGTATGGTCCAGCAGACGGGGGCTCATGCAACCATCCTGCTCGCCTAATAAAACCATGGTCGGCACCCTTACCGGTAAAGCCAGCCAACCTCGAGCCTCCCTGCTGGCCTCAGTCCACACCTTGGGCAGGTGCCGATACCAGCCCAACGCAGCGCTCATAACTCCGGGCTGCGCCAGAGTACGGCGGGCCTCATCCAGGTAGCCGGTAGAATCCCAACCGGGCGACCAGCGTCGCCACAACCACTCCACACCGGCCAGACCATCTCGCCGCAACACCCACTCTGGCACCAGCGGCAGCTGAAAAAACTCCATATAGCCGCTGAGAAGAAGTTGCTCCGGCACTTTCAGCAAGGCCGCGGGCAGGCGCTTCAGCGGCGGTATGGCAAGCATGGTACAACTGCGGAAAAGATCCGGTGAACGTGCCGCAGCCAGATAGGCGACTACTGCCCCCCAGTCATGTCCCACAAGATGGACACTGCCGCCCAGCTGGGAGGCAAACGCGCAAACATCCTCCACCGCGGCACGTAACGAGTAGTCGCCATCGCGGGGCTGACAATCCGGCGCGTAGCCACGCAACGTTGGAGCAATGGCGCAATAGCCCGCCTCGGCGAGGGCTTCTACCTGATGACGCCAGTTACGGTGACTATCGGGGAAACCATGCAGCAGCAGTACCGGTTCACCTTCTCCTGCCATCAGCGCGGGGAAGCGCAAATCATGATGTGTTAGCTCAACTTGCTTCATTCTCTTCATCCACCTGCTTTATTTGCTCTGCCTGTTGCTCAGCACGAAACAACTGCTGCACGGTTATATCCAGTGAGCTTTCCAGTCCTTGTCTGGCCTGCTGGCAACGGGCCGCCAGCAGCGACTCCCAAGGTCGACCATGCTGATCACTGACGCGCAGATCTTCCTGCATGCTCCATGGCAGCATATCCATCAACTGGATAAGGGTAAGATTGCCAAGATCGCGGCCAAGGACAAATTCACCGTTTTCCGTACGCCTCATCAGGCGTAGATCCATCAGCAAATTACGAAACTCCTCCCAATGACTGGCGCCCGCCAGTTTGAGCACGCTGCGCACTTCCTGGACACGCAACACCCTACCCTGCTGCTGGCGGCGCCAAAGAATTTCCAGTAATCGCAGCAGCGATTGAAGCCGTGGCAATTCGCTGCGGTATTCACCAAATACCACCATCACGCGGACCAACTCGGCGCCGCCGAGAACGATATTCCAGGAAATAAATATCCACAGCAGAAATAGCGGTACCGCAGCAAAGGCCCCGTAAACCACCTGATAGGACGGGGACAGTTTGATAAACAGGGTGAAACCGCCCTTGGCCAACTCAAACAGCAAAGCGGCAACGAACCCGCCAATCAACCCCTGACGTACCGGCACATAGCAATTAGGCACCACCACGTACAGCAGTGTCAGCGCCATGGTCATAAAGAGCAGAGGAAGCAAGGATAGCCAAAGACGCATGCCGCCAAGCATCTCAACCGTATCGGTGACCAGCGCCATGGAGGTCAGATAGGAGCTGATGCCTAACCCGGCGCCCAGACTTAATGGCCCCAAAGTCAGCACTGCCCAGTACATAATCAAACTGGTGGGGCCGCTGCGCGGTGTAGTTACCCGCCAGATGCGATTCATATTCTTTTCAATAGTGCTCAGCATCAGCACTGATGTGACCACCAGAAAAACAACACCGATGGCGGTCAGGTTTCCCGCCTGCCGGGAAAATTCATTTACATACTCGAGAACCTTTTCTCCCGCACCAGGGGCGAAATTGGAGAAAGCCCAAGCCTGAATCTCCCCACTACGCTCCTGTAATGCTGGAATGGCAGTAAGAATAGCAAAAGCCACCGTCATAATAGGCACGATGGCAAACAGCGTCGTATAGGTCAGTGCCGCAGCACTTTCACGACAGCCGTCATTGCGAAAACTCCTGAGCAACAGCAGGAAAAAATCCCGTGCCACTGTCAGTGTAGGTAGCAGTCTGTCATGCCAAGTACTGGCAGGCTGATTCATCGGTTGCCACTCTCCCCGTCAACACTACAATGGAGGCCCATCACTGAGTTTGAGCCGCCATGAGCAAGATTACCCTGTATCACAATCCGCGTTGTTCAAAATCCCGTCAGGCGCTGGCGCTGCTGCAGGAAAATGGCATTGAGCCCACGCAGGTACTTTATCTGCAAACGCCCCCTGATGCTGCCACCCTGACCACCTTGATAAAACAGCTAGGCCTGTCCCGGGCCCATGATCTGCTACGTAGCAAGGAGCCTGAGTATGCCGAGGCTGGGCTATCACCGCAAAGCAGCGACAGTGAAGTGATTGCCGCCATGGTACGCTTCCCCAAACTGATCGAGCGTCCACTGGCGATCCGCGGCAAACGAGCGGTCATCGGACGGCCGCCGGAAAACGTACTGCAACTGCTTTGAGCCTGACCGTGACTAATCCCTACGTTCTTATTCTTTACTACAGCCGCTCGGGTAGCGTCCGCAACCTGGCCCAGCAGGTCGCCCGAGGTGTGGAACAGGCGGGCGTGGAAGCCATGCTACGTACCGTCGCCCCCGTATCAGCCACCTGCGAAGCCACACAGGCACCGGTGCCGGACAACGGGGCGCCCTACTGCACACTGGAAGAACTGGCCGGCTGCTCAGCTCTGGCGCTGGGCTCTCCCACCCGGTTTGGCAATATGGCAGCGCCGCTGAAATACTTTATTGACCAAAGTAGTGGCCTGTGGATGAACGGGGACCTGCTGGGTAAGCCAGCCGGAGTATTCACCTCCACCAGCAGCCTGCATGGCGGCCAGGAAAGCACCCTGCTGTCGATGATGCTGCCGTTGCTGCATCACGGCATGTTGATCACCGGCCTGCCCTACTCAGAAAAAGCGCTGTACGCCACCAGCACCGGTGGTACGCCCTATGGCCCAAGCCACATGGCCGGAATCGATAACCAGAGCCGGCTCAGCGACGATGAGTCCACGTTGGCCCGGGCGCTCGGCCAGCGACTGGCAAAGCTGGCCATCACGCTGAGGAAGACCGCTTGATGCTGCTACTTGCCCGTATTAGCCATATCGCTCTGATCATTGCCGCCATCGGCGGATTCTGGTGGCTGGAGCCACAGCAAACCACCGTCTCCGCTGACACCATGTTACGCGCCGGCATTCTTCTCAGCCTGCTTGCCTATGGCCCCCTGCTGTTGCTGCTACCGGCCACCATCAAAGGTGATGGTCGCTTGCTGACTTGGCTATGTATTTTGCTGTTGTTCTATTTTGCCGGTTTCTCAGTGCAGTTATTTGATCCACCCCCGGTGCAGACACTGGCCATCATCAGGGTAGCCCTGACCACCCTGTTGTTCGTGAGCGCCGTGATGGTGATCCGGCAACGGGGCACTGGGCGTGATTGATGATCGCCAGAGTATGCGTACCGCGGAAGGGGCTACCCTGTCGCTGGTGCCGGCAGGCATCCTTCCCAGAGGCGGCGCCTTTCTGATTGATCTGCTAATCCGCGCCCCGGTGTATATCGTTGCGTTGGTTGTCCTGTCCACCCGCACTGGCAGCGCCGCCGGCCTGATGCTGATTTTGCTGTTCCTGCTGGAATGGTTCTACCCAGTGTTATTTGAGGTGCTGCGCCACGGCCAAACGCCAGGCAAGCGCCTGCTAGGCATTGCCGTCACCCATACAGATGGCGCCCCGGTAACCCTGAACGGCAGCCTGCTGCGCAACCTGATTCGCCAAGCCGACTTTTTCCCCATGTTCTATCTGACCGGGTTTGTCGCCATGCTCTCCAATCGCCGCTTTCAACGATTTGGTGACATGGCGGCGAACACCATGGTGGTACACGTTGGCAACAGCCGCCCGCCACAGCAAATTTCCGTCGCCCAGACTACCCCCCCTGACTGGCAAGTGACTCTGGACGACCAGCAGACACTATTGGCCTTGCTGGAGCGGCAGGACAGCCTGTCTGCGGCGCGCCGCCAGGAGCTGTGTGCGTTGGGTTGGCCGGAGCTGGATTCGGCACAGGCCGAGCAAAGGGCGATGGCAACTGCTCGCCACCTGCGAGGGCTGGAATGAAGCAAGCCCAGTTTGAAAAGCAGTTTGAAGCCGACTGGCGGCAACTCGACCAGCAACTGGCAACACTGGAAAAGCTGCGTCATGGCGACCTTGCCAGCGACCCCTCGCTGAATCAGCTGCCTGCCAGTTATCGGCGAATCTGTCACCATCAGGCACTGGCCAGAGAGCGCGGCTACAGCCTCAGCCTGATTCAGCGGCTCGATGATCTGGTGCTACGCGGCTACCGCCAGCTGTACCGTCCGCGCCTACCTCTGGCAGCACCGATCAAGCAATTCCTGTTGGCGGGCTTTCCGCAGGCAGTACGCGCTCAGTGGCCCTGGCAACTGGCCAGCGCGGTGGCTTTCTGCGTCTCCCTGATACTGCTTTGGGCGCTAGTGCGGAACCAGCCTGATATGGTCTACGCCCTGCTCGATCAGGCCACAGCCGAGCAGATGGAAAGCATGTATCACCCCGAAGCCGAGCATCGCACCCAACGCACCGCCAGCGATGATGTCACCATGTTTGGATACTACATCTACAACAATATCGGCATAGCTTTTCGCACCTTTGCCGGCGGACTATTTTTCGGCGTTGGTGCGTTGTTTGTCATGCTCTTTAACGGAAGCTTCTTTGGCGCCATAGCCGCACACCTGACCAACGCAGGATTCCAGCAACCCTTTTTCACTTTTGTTATTGCCCACGGCGCACCTGAGCTGACCGCTATTGTTCTGGCCGGCGGTGCAGGTCTACGTCTGGGCTGGGCGCTGTTAGCTCCCGGCCCATGGTCACGCAGGGAGGCGCTAGGTCTGGCCGCATCCCAGGCCATGACAGTGATGTATGGAGCCTTCGCGTTATTGTTGCTGGCAGCATTTATTGAAGCATTCTGGTCGCCCCGGCAATTTGAGGCATGGATCAAATACTCAGTTGGCGGGGTTCTCTGGCTGCTTACGCTTGGCTATCTGTTTGCTGCGGGAAGGCGCTGATGAAACTCGACAGCATCAACGCTCGCATTGCACCGCGAACACCATGGCAGTCAATGGACATGGGCACCCATCTGTATCGCGCCTGGTGGAAGCCGCTAACCCTTCTCTGGCTGATGTTCAGCCTGCCTCTATTACTGCTCGTCCTGTGGCTAACCCACAGCGGCTCCAATGGCTGGGCCCTGCTGCTATTCTGGTGGCTAAAACCGCTAATGGAACGACCACTGCTGGAGTTCTGCGCTCGCCAACTATTTAGTCAGGATGCTTCCATTGGCAGACTACTGAAAGACTTTCATCACTATGCCCTGCCGGGCCTGCTGCCTTGGCTACTATGGCGACGTTTTTATCTCACTCGCAGTTTTTCGGTACCCGTCGTACAACTTGAACGACTTTCCGGACGCAACTATCGCGAACGTTGTCGAGTGCTCTCCATGGGCACTCCAAATCGCGCCATGATGCTAACTTTCCTGATGGCCCACATCGAGTTGGTGCTTAGCTACTCTTTTACTGTGTTGGTTATGATGCTGCTTCCAGGGCAGTACTATCTCAGTAATGTGGACTGGTTCCTGCAAAGCAGCAGCAATGCCACACTGGGACTGATTACCTGGTACATAACCCTCTCCGTACTGGAGCCGCTATACGTCACCAGTGGCTTCGCCCTATACCTCAACAAACGCACATGGCTGGAAGGCTGGGATCTGGAGTTAGGACTACGCCGCCTTGGCCAGCGACGTGGGCCCGGCAACGTTACTGCGCTGTTGCTATGCATCTTGCCGCTGCTAGTGCTGAATTCCCCCGACGCCCAGGCCGGCCCTGCCAACCCCACCGGGGAAGCACAGCAACAGGCCATTGAAATTCTCGCCGGCGAAGATTTTATGCCCACCCATATCGAGCAGACATGGCAACTACGCAATAAGAAGTCCGCCATGGAGAAAGAAGAAGCCCCTGAAAACAGCTGGCTATATCGACTGCTAAGTTGGCTTTTTGATGGTACCGGCGGCGTGACTAGAGACGGTTCGTCACTGCCATCCCTGGCAGAAATTTTGCGCATTGCGCTCTGGTCAGTGGCTATTTCTCTACTGCTTTGGACACTCTGGCACTACCGCCATTGGCTTGCCTCATTGCCGAGACGGTGGCAACCGAGCCCGCCACCCGTAACCCATATCGCCGGGCTGGATATCCGTCGCGAATCACTACCAGACGATCTTCAGCAGGCAGTAATAAAGGAGGCACAACGGGGCAACTACCGTCAGGCCCTGAGTCTGCTATATCGCGGCACCCTGTCGCACCTCGCCAACACTGCAGATTTTTCTGTTCTACCCGGCGCCACGGAATCCGAAGTACTAGAGTATTGCCGGCACACCCACACTGATCGCCCCGGCGTCCTGTTACTGGGGGAAATCACCGCACTATGGATGGACGTAGCCTGGGCGCATCGTTTGCCCGACGCCGAGCAGATCATGCAACTGAGCCAGCGTTGGCAGCATCATTTTGTCTCGCCGACCAAAACAGCGCTGCTCACCTCATGAAGCAGTCTGGCAAGACAATACTGCTAACCATGCTGATTTTCGGCGCAGTTATATTACTGTGGCGTCAATTTGAGCGAGTGCCTATCGTTCAACACGATTCCCCGACAAACCAGCCGCAGGCTGCGGCAATGCAGTTGCTGCACAGCTGGCATAAAGAATCCCGTCGCATTATCTCCTCAGCAGAGCTGTTCCCGCTACCGGACTCCTCAGTGCTATTAATCATTGAGCGGCATCAGAGCCGCCTTCCACAATGGCAACAACAGGCACTGATTGATTGGGTGGAAAGTGGGGGCAGCCTGGTAATCAATGCCTTGCCAATCGATGAATCTAAAGATCAGAGCACGGAAGACATTATCAATCATGATCCCCTGCTCTATCACTTTGGTGTGACCTCCTGGCACTACCCCGATGTAGATGGCCGTCCTGCCCTGCCGCTGCCGGTAGCCAACGGCGTAGCGGTACTCGATTACGGTTTTCGCCGCCATTGCCTTGACTCATCCGACGACATGGATGAGTGCACCGCATTTCTCTGTGGCGAGGAGCGGGCTCATCTACAATATGCTTGGCTTAATGACAGTGACGGGGCGTTACAACTGGATCTGGAACCAAGCATTGATCTGCTGCACCGCGACCTGTTTGAAGAGGTGGATAATAGCGACCCATCAATACCCGCCAGCAACACCAGCGTATTAGCTCGCGCCAACAATGAAACCCATGACCTTGCGCTGCAGCTTGCCGCCGGCGCAGGAGAAATCTGGTTATTCACTAGCCTGGATATTTTCAGCAATGACCGCCTGCACCATCTCGACCATGCCGCCCTGCTTCAACAAATTAGTGCCGACAAACCCCAAATCTGGTGGGTTCAAAGCATTAACGTGCCACCTCTGAGCCAATGGCTATGGCAGCGAGGATGGCCGTTAATCAGCGCATTGGCACTGCTGCTGCTGATATTCCTCTGGCATAAGATACCAAGGAGAGGAGTCATTCTTCAGGCAAGTAGCCTCCAGCATCAGGACTTCACCGATCATCTACGTGCTTCCTCGGCGCTGCTATGGCGCATTGGCCAGCGAAGCGAGCTACTGCAACCATTACGTCAGCAGGTGGAGCGGGCGCTACTCAGACACCCGGGAGGCGCTGACCCTGAGCGCCGCACGGCACTGGCCATGGCGCTATCAGGCCTCAGTGAAGAGCAAGTCAAGCGCGCCTTCGATGAATTACCAGAAAATGAAACAAAAATGGTGGAGCTTGTGACCTTATTACAGCACCTGCGCGCCTCCGTCTGAGCGAATAGCAACAAAAAAAGGTAAGGTGGGCACACTCAAAGGAGGACCAGACATGCTTGCAGAACGTGGGCTGCCCCGCTCAACCATTCTTGTTCCTGTGTTTGCACCAGCGGTAATTGTCAGTTTCCTGCTGGTGGCTGGCACGCTGGCTAATCCAGCACTTGCCGGCGAATTATTCGCCGATGCCCTACATTTTATTACTCACACATTTGGCTGGTTTTACATGCTGGCAGTGGCCATTTTTCTGGTCTTTATTGTTGGCATTGCCATTTCCCGCTTTGGCAACATACGCCTCGGCCCCGACCACTCCAGTCCTGAGTATCCCTTTCCAGTCTGGTTTGCCATGCTTTTCTCAGCAGGCTATGGCATTGCCCTTTTGTTCTTCGGGGTGGCCGAACCTGTACTTCATTATGCAGACCCCCCAGCGGGTGCAGCACAAACCGTGGATGCCGCCAAACAGGCAATGCAAATTGCTTTTTTCCACTGGGGTTTTCATATCTGGGCCATCTATGGACTGGTTGGCCTTGTTCTGGCGTACTTCGCATTTCGCCACGGCCTACCCCTGTCCATGCGCTCCGCCCTATACCCTCTCATTGGCGACAAGATTTATGGACCACTGGGCCACACCGTTGATGTCTTTGCCATTCTCGGCACGCTTTTCGGCATAGCTACTACTCTAGGACTATCAGTCACTCAGATAAACGCCGGCTTGCATTACCTGTGGCCATCAATTTCGGTCAGCACCACAGTGCAGGTGGTTTGTATTTTTATCATTACGGGCCTGGCTATTTTTTCTGTGGTGGCCGGCATGGACAAAGGGGTTAAAAGGCTCTCGATCCTGAATATGGTGCTGGCTATCACCCTTATGACGTTTGTGTTTTTGGCTGGCCCCTCCATCCTGATTCTGGAAACCTTTCTGGAAAATACCGGAAGCTATCTGAACCATATTGTTGAGCGCACATTCAACTTGCAGGCCTACAGCCGTGGAGACTGGATCGGCAACTGGACCCTGTTTATCTTCGGCTGGACCATTGCCTGGGCGCCATTTGTAGGCTTGTTTATCGCCCGCATCAGCCGCGGTCGCACCATTCGCGAGTTTGTCCTTGGCGTAATGCTAGTGCCATCCATCTTTACTTTTCTCTGGTTTTCCATCTTTGGCGACACAGCGCTCAATATGATCATGAATGAAGGCTACACCGCGCTGATTGGCGAAGTGCAGTCGAACACAGCTATTGCCCTTTTCAAGCTATATGAGCGGCTGCCTTTCACTGAAGTGGTGTCATTTGTAACCGTTATTCTGATTGTTACTTTTTTCGTCACATCATCGGACTCCGGCTCGCTGGTAATCGATTCCCTGTCCTCCGGTGGCAGTGCGGAGACACCAGTTTGGCAGAGGGTTTTCTGGGCCTCCACCGAAGGCATCGTTGCCTCTGTGCTGCTTATCGCAGGCGGCCTCAGTGCGTTACAAACCATGACTATTGCCAGCGCACTGCCATTTGCCGTCATTATGCTTTTATCCGCTTGGGGGCTATGGCGAGCATTAGTCATTGAGGGCTACCGGGAAGCCAGCCTGCAGCAGCGTCAGAGCGAACCGACAGTTCCCGACCCCCTGAGCTGGAAAGAACGCCTTAACCGCATGCTTAACTTCCCCGATCAGGATCAGGCCAGTAGCTTTATTGAGGAGACTGGCTATCCCGCTATGCGCGAACTGGCCGCCACACTAAACCAGCTACAGTGGCATGCAGAGGTTCAGCATCAGCCAGGACAACGCTGCCGACTACATATCGTGCACGGCGACGGGGTTAATTTTTTCTACGAACTGAAGCTGGTAGCAGCACCAAGACCAGCTTTCTCGCTGGCCGCCCTTACCGGTAGTGATGACGATCAAAGCCAGTATTGGCGAGTGGAGGTTTTCCTGCGCCGCGGCAGTCAGGCCTATGATGTATATGGCTACGACCAGCAAGAACTGATCGGTGACATGCTGCATCAGTTTGGCAATTATCTGCATTTCCGCCATATATCCCCAGGCAACCTGCCTTGGGAAATGGCGGAGCTAAACACCACATCTGCCCCCAGGAGTGAGGCATGACAACACCACAGACTCTCGCCGATGCCGGCCAGTTGGCTCGCTCTATTGAAGATACCGTTAGCACCATACTAGTGGGTCAGCAACAGGTTGTGCGGGAAGTTTTGCTCGCATTAATCAGCAACGGCCATGTGCTGCTTGAGGGCGTCCCCGGCCTCGGCAAGACTTTACTGGTGCGGACGCTCAGCCACTGTTTGCAGATTGACTTTGCACGCATTCAGTTCACCCCCGACCTGATGCCAACTGACGTTACCGGTCATGCCATGTTTGACCAGAAAACGGAGCAGTTTCGAATTCGTAAAGGCCCGGCTTTTACTCAATTGCTACTCGCTGACGAGATCAATCGTGCCTCTGCAAAGACCCAGTCAGCACTGCTTGAGGTTATGCAGGAGCGACAGATCACCATTGAGGGAAAATGCTTTCCCCTGACACCGCCGTTTATGGTGCTTGCCACCCAGAATCCGCTTGATCAGGAAGGTACTTACCCACTGCCCGAAGCCGAGCTGGACCGCTTTTTGTTCAAGATAATGATCGATTATCCGATCATTGAGCAGGAAGCAAGGATTGTCCGCATGGTGCTTGATGGCACCATCAGTGACAGCTTGAACGTCAGCTCTCTGAGCACCCTTTGCGATGCCGAGGGCGTGCTAGCGTTACAGCACTTCGCCACCACAGTGTCACTGGATGAGGGAGTAATTGACTATGCCCTCCGACTGGTGCGCAGCACCCGCGACCAGAACGGGCTGTCACGGGGGGCTGGCCCCAGAGCAAGTATTGCCCTGTGCACAGCAGGGCGAGCCCAGGCACTGATGGAAGGCCGCGACTTTGTCATTCCTGACGACATCAAGTGTGTCGCCAGACCTGTATTACGCCATCGTATTCAGTTAAGCGCCGACTCAGAAATCGAAGGCCAAACGGTAGAATCACTGCTCAATAGAATGCTTGACCAGGTGCCGGCCCCACGCCAATGATGCTACGCGCCGCTCCACGACTGATACGCCTGACACTGATTCTGGTGGCGCTGTCCGGGTTGCCGCTACTGGCTCGCATATGGTTGCCCGAGCATCAGGTCAGTGCAGATGGTTTATGGCTGGCCGCCCTACTACTGTGGGGCCTTTTGGTACTATTCGACATTATCCGAGGCCTCAGTACGCCAACACCCAATGCCACGCGTTTGTTGCCGGCCGCATTTTCCGTACAGAGGAAACACTCCATCCGATTGCAGTTTGTTAGCAAAGAGCTGCCGCCGCTGGCCGAGCTCGCAGACCACCATCCGGCGGATGATGAGAATACCGGATTACCTGCACAGCTAAGGCCCGGTGACGGCACAGTTACGGAGTTCTGCTATCAGTATCGCCCGGCGCAACGGGGCCATGCCCCGTTCGGTGATATTGAATTGTGGATCCCCGGCCCTCTGGGCCTGGTTTGGCAGCGCCGACGTGTTGCCGCATCGATAAGCGTACCTGTGTATCCGGACTTCTCCATGCTTACAGGAGGCGCTTTGTTGGCCCATCAGGACAACCATCTGGACGGTGGTAGCCGCCTGCAGCAGCGTCGTGGCGAGGGAATGGAGTTTCATCAACTGCGCGAGTACCGGGACGGGGACGCCCTGAGACAGATCGACTGGAAAGCCAGCGCCCGGCGCCACACTCTGATTAGTCGCGAGTATCAGGAAGATCAGAACCAACATATTATTATGCTGCTGGATGGAGGCGCACGACTGGCCATGCCGGTAAATGGCCTGACTGGTTTTGATCACGCTCTGAATGCTGCACTGCTTCTGTCCTGGAGCGCCATCAAACACAGTGACAAGCCCGGCATAATGCTGTTTTCCAATGACACAGAGCGTTGGCTGCCACCGCAGCGGGGGCAGCAGGGAATCAACCGGCTGCTCAGTGGTCTGTATACATTGCAGCCGGGAAACCGCGCCAGTGATTATAGTAGCGCCGCGCGAAAGCTACTGGGTCGCTGGCACAAACATGCTCTACTTGTATTGATCAGTCGTATTCAGCCAGATGATGAACAGGAATTGATGAGCGCGGTAAAGCTGCTGGGTAGCCGGCACTTGCTGATGATTGCCGACATTCAGTTGCCAGCTCAGGAAAATCTCAGGCAGAGCGAAGTCAGCTCGCTCGACACGGCATTCAAAATCAGCGCTGATGCCGCCTGGCAGAATGCCCGGGACGCGCTACACACCAGATTGCGCCATGCGGGAGCCATGCTGGTGACATCAACACCCGAACAATTGCCAGCCCGGCTTAATCAGGTTTATTTGGCACTGAAACGCAGTGGCAGGCTTTAGCAAACATGAACATCAACAAGGTCCAAGTGGATGGCAGACCGTAATACTAGCGTGACAATGAAATGGTCCTTTCGCTTTGCCCGCATCGCCGGCATCGATATCGCAGTGCATGCCACCTTCGCCCTGTTACTGGGCTGGATTGCTTTGACTGTCTGGCGCACCACCCAGAGCGGCACGGCCGTGCTGCAAGGTCTGGCTTTTGTGCTGACCCTGTTCGCCTGTGTTGTGCTGCATGAACTTGGCCATGCCCTTACTGCCAGATACTTCGGCATTCGCACGCGCAGCATAACCCTGCTTCCCATCGGCGGTGTTGCTGCAATGGAAAAGATGCCGGAAGAGCCCAGGCAGGAAATGCTGGTTGCCCTCGCCGGGCCCATGGTGAATGTGGCCATCGCCATCATCATTGGTCTGTGGATCAGCTTGAACAGTATTGCTCCGCCTGACGTAAATGCGGATGCTTCGCAACTATTCGGTTCTCCGGCGGCCTTCCTGTATAGCCTGCTATCCATCAACATGATGCTGGCAATTTTTAATATGCTGCCTGCCTTTCCCATGGATGGCGGCCGGGTTCTGCGCGCAGCACTGGCCATGAGAATGGAGCACCATGTGGCCACTATTCGCGCCGCAAAGATCGGCCAAAGCATGGCCGTCGTGCTATTTTTTCTGGGCTTTTTCTATAGTCCAATACTGATGCTGATCAGTGTTTTTATCTGGTTCGCGGCTGGCGCGGAATCCGGCGCAGAACAACTACGTCACAGCCTGCACAGTGTCAGCCCCGGTCAGGCCATGATCAGCCGCTTTGACCTTCTGCATGGTGAGGATATGCTGCGACGGGCACTGGATTTGACCCTGCAGAGCGACCAGAAACATTTCCCGGTAAAGTTTGCCGACGGCAGCCTGCACGTGCTTAGCCAAAAGGATATGCTCGCCGCCCTGCGCGGCGAAGGAGAGCAGGCACAACTTAATAGCCTGTCTCTGCCGCTACTGGAGTGTTGCGATATCCGTGAGCCCATGGAGCAGGTACTCGACCGCATGCAGCATCAGAGCAATCCAATTATCGGTGTTACCGACGAGACTACTAAACTGTGCGGCGTCATTCACCTGGAAAATATAATGGAGCTGGTGCGTATTGATGAAGCCCGTGATGCGTGGCGCGAGAGTCGTGGACGGACTCTTTAGTCCACGGCGCGAAAGCGCTGAACTGGCTGAAATTTCCCCAACAGACGGCCATGGAGCTCCTCTGAGTCCTGACGCAACGCGGCCAGAAGCTGCTGCTGGTAGGCATCACTAAGGGCCTGTTGCAATGCATCAATGCTGACCAGCAAATCTGCCTCCAGCTGCTGACGGGAAAAAAACTCATCCGCTTTCAGAATGGCATACTCGGAAGCAAGCGTAACTCCGGTAAACACCACCACTGCACAACCCAGCGCCATAGGACCGCTAGCCGCACATAGTACGGCACCTCCGGTGGCTGAGCTGCGGCTGGCCACTCTGGCTCCGGCTCTTGCTGCCCCCTGGGCAGCTGCCCGGGACTGAGCCACGGAACGCAAGGATTGGGATAGCGAAAACGCGGCCGCTCCAGCACCCGCTACCACCGACACCCCTGCCTGCCCCAGAGCCTGGTTCTGCTGTAACGGAGCGCCCCGCAAGCTATCCGACAGCACATCCAGATCAATAAGCTCCAGCTGATCTCTGGGAAAATGTGGGTGGGCCTCCCAGCCACTCAGACGCCGCTGTAGATCGGCCAGCATATCGTCATACAGAAGAGCCACTTGGCGTCGATGCTCCTCCGCCATGGAATCCTCAAAACGGGTCAGTTTTTGTTGCCATAAACGAGGAGGGAAAAGACGCTCTGACAACATACTCACCGCACGCTCATTGTCCTCGGTGAAATAATCCATCATGGCAACGAGACTACGAGTCATACCACCGGAGAGCGAATAATGCCAATTGGCATAGGCCGGCACTTGAGCTCGCGCCTCGCTAAAAAGACTATCAAGCTGCTCATCTGCCAGCGTCTGCAATGCCACAAGACGGCCAGCCATATCTTCATCAAGCCAGTCCGCATTGTCGCGCAGAATCTGCTCAAGACGATCTTCTGGCAACACGTAGTAGCTGCCACCGAGCTGTATCACCTGTGACTGCCCTGTCAGCCAGCTCCATGGCTGCGGAACCAATATGCTCCAGCTAAGCAACGCCGCAAGCATTAATGCCAGCCATGGCAGCACCGGCGAAGCGGTTTGCGCAGGCCGCTGATCGCCCTGACCTACCACTGTTGAGCTCAACAGCCGGCCAAACATCAGCCCCACACCCTGCATCCACATCAACAGCGGCCAGACAAAACAGGCCCCCTGGAGCAGCAGCAACAACCAAGCCAGCAAAGCCAACAATGACGACGGCGCACCCGCTGTTAGCGTTTGCACCAGCCAAAGATACAGATACGAAAAACCATGCCAGATACCCGCCACCAGCAACAGCAACTGGCTCTCCGCCACTGCTTCCGTCATCCCCAGACGCGCCGCCTGAAACAGGGTCAGTTCTGACACATCCAGCACCGGTGTCCACAGGGATTGTAACAACCAAAGAGACACCAACAGCGCGCCCGCGAACCGCAACGAAACCAGCGCGGCAGCATAATGCAAAAAACGGCTGCTTAACTGCGCTGCCAGCAGGCTTTGCCATAACAGCATCAACAACCACCAGAGCGGCCCGCTGACCAACAGCAGAACCCAGAAACCGGCGCTTTGCGGTTGGCTAATCACTGCTAACAAAACAATCGCCACAGGCAAGGCCACAGCGGCCTGAACAACCGCCATGACAATACCGCCGCGAAGACGGTGTCCCCACGCAGAGGACTCAGCAAGGCACCCGGCCAGTATCACAGCTCGACGCCGACGGGCGCGCCACATCATCAATACGGCTAGAGGAATCCACAGCAGCAACAGCAGCAGCGCCACACCAGTATCACTAGCAATAACCGCAACATAGCCAATCAGCTTCAATGCGGCCACCAGTAGCACCAGCAACGAGGCCGGTACTATCAGTCGTGTAGCGAGGGAGCGCGTGACAAGCAGCATAATCTGTTGACCACTCCAGTGTAGGCGAATACCAGCTCACTGTAGCGAGGGAGCCGGGCCTTGGGAACTGCAGCCCGGCGTGGCATCCATGCCACCTATTTGGAAAGGTGGCGCATGGCCTCTTCCAGCCCCTGAATAGTCAGGGGGTACATCTTGTGATTTACCAGCTGTCGGATCCAGGTATTGGTGGTGGTCAAGTCCCAGCTTCGCTTGGGCTCAGGGTTCAGCCACACCACCTTGTTCCAGGTATCCATGATGCGCTGCATCCATACTGCACCGGGTTCTTCATTCCAGTGCTCCACACTGCCACCAACGGAGTTCACTTCATAGGGACTCATGGCCGCATCACCGACAAAGATAACTTTGTAATCATTGCCATACTTATGCAGCACATCCCACACCGAAACTTTTTCATCCCAGCGGCGGCGATTGTCCTTCCAGACATACTCGTAGATAAAGTTATGGAAGTAGAAATACTCCATATGCTTGAACTCGGTGCGCGCTGCAGAGAACAGCTCCTCGCACACCTTGACGTACGGGTCCATGGAGCCGCCGACGTCAAAAAACAGCAGTACCTTGACCCGGTTTTCCCTTTCCTGACGCAGGCGTATATCCAGCAAGCCGGCATTTTTTGCGGTTGAACTGATAGTGTCGTCGAGATCCAGCTCTTCTGCTTTTCCGGTACGGGCAAATTTTCTCAAACGACGCAGTGCCAGCTTGATATTGCGGGTGCCAAGCTCAACCGAATCATCCAGATTGCGGTACTCTCTCTTCTCCCAAACCTTGACCGCTTTCTTGTTGCGTGACGGCCCGGTAACACGAACGCCTTCCGGGTTCTCCCCGTAGCCGCCAAAGGGGCTGGTGCCCCCGGTGCCGATCATCTTGTTACCACCCTGATGGCGCTTGTGCTGCTCCTCAAGACGCTTGCGAAACTCATCAAGAATCTTCTCCAGACTTCCAAGCCCCTGCAGCTTGGCAAAGTCTTCCGGGCTAAGCGTTTTCTCCAGCTCCTTGCGCAACCACTCCTCTGGAATGGCCTTGTTAAACCAGTTCGGATCGACCGCATCCAGCCCTTTGAAGTAGCTGTCAAAGGCACGGTCAAAGCGATCATAGTACTTTTCGTCCTTTACCAGCACAGCACGGGAAAGGTGATAAAAGTCTTCCATATCCGCAAACGCCAGATGCGCGCTCAAGCCCTCGTGCAGGTCGAGCAACTCGCGCAGAGTTACCGGCACCTTGTGTTCGCGCAGCGTTTCGAAAAAGCGGATCAGCACAACCTCAACCCTCGCGACGACTCATGAAGGCTAGCCGCTCAAGCAGCTGGACGTCCTGTTCATTCTTCAACAGCGCACCGTACAGTGGCGGAATAGCCTTGCGAGTATCACGATTCTTCAGAACGTCCTCTGGAATATCATCGGACAGAAGCAGCTTGAGCCAATCAATCAGCTCACTGGTAGAGGGCTTCTTCTTCAGACCAGGCACCTTGCGCAGGTCGAAGAAGATCTCCATAGCCTGCTTGACCAGATCCCGTTTGATATCCGGGTAATGCACATCAACGATCTTCATCATCGTTTCGGCATCGGGGAAGTTGATGTAGTGGAAGAAGCAGCGACGCAAAAAGGCATCCGGCAGCTCCTTCTCGTTGTTTGAGGTAATCACGATAATCGGGCGCCGTTCCGCCTTGATGACCTGCTGGGTTTCGTAGACATAGAACTCCATGCGATCGAGTTCCTGCAGCAGGTCATTGGGAAACTCGATGTCCGCCTTGTCGATCTCGTCAATCAGCAGAACCACCTGCTGATCGCTTTCGAAAGCTTCCCAGAGCTTGCCCTTCTTGATGTAGTTGCCGACATCCTCGACGCCGCCTGCGCCGAGCTGGGAGTCACGCAGTCGCGATACCGCGTCGTACTCGTACAGCCCTTGCTGGGCCTTGGTGGTGGACTTGATATGCCAGGTAAGCAGCGGCAGATTCAGGGATTCGGCGATCTGCTCGGCAAGCAGGGTTTTGCCGGTGCCCGGCTCACCTTTAATCAGCAACGGGCGCTTCAGCGCAATCGATGCATTGACTGCCATCTTCAGATCGTCGGTGGCAACGTATTTGTCGGTACCCTGAAACTGCATGTTGTTCTCCAGAAATTCATTGCATGGCCGGGAGTCGGCACAGCACCCAGACTCACCCGGCCACTTTAGCAAGGTCATCCCTGATGGCAAGGTGAAAACCTGCCCGGGACTGAGCAGTCCGGTCAATGGCATAATTGCGTTCATGAACCTGTTGCTGCTGCTCCCCGATGATCAACTGGATTCCGGCCGCTGGCATATCAGTGGCCGGAGAGCTGTGCATATCCGCAAGGTGCTTGGGCTCACCTGCGGCGCGACCTTGCGAGCAGGCCTACTTAATGGGCCGCTTGGCGAGGCCCAACTGCTAGAGGACGACGGCGAGCAAATCACCCTGTCATTCAGCGGCAAAAGTCCAGCACCCTCGGCCCTGCCCCTGACCCTTATTCTGGCCCTGCCACGTCCGAAAATGCTCAAGCGCATCCTGATTGATGCCACCAGTCTGGGAGTCAAAAGAATCATCCTGCTGAATAGCTGGAAGGTGGAAAAGAGTTACTGGCAAACCCCGGAGCTGCATGCCGGGCTATTGCAGGAAAAGCTCCTGCTCGGCCTTGAGCAGGCGGGCGACACCCTGCTGCCATCACTGGAGCTCAAGCCACGCTTCAAGCCGTTTGTCGAAGATGAACTGCCTGAGATACTGGCGGGCAGCATCGCCTTGCTGGCCCATCCCGGCGACTACCCGGATATGCCCACTGGACTTAGCCAGCCGGTAACATTGGCGATTGGCCCGGAGGGCGGCTGGACAGAATATGAAACGGATCTGTTACGCGATAGCGGCTTTGACTGTCACCGCTTTGGTCAACGGATCCTGCGGGTAGAAACAGCACTTCCTGCACTAATCGGGCGGTTAATGCAGCTGCCCTGACGAGCCACCTTTATCAACTGTCGAAGCGGCTGACCAACGATGCCAGACAGAACCCGTACATCTGCTCTGCCCGAGCTTGAGCTTTAGCAACTTTGTCTGCTGGATAGGCCGGATCCGCCTGAAAGCGAGCCGACCACTCCACTCGACAACCACTGTCCGTGGCCAGCACCGCCAGTGTTGCGACATAGTCAGTGTCTGCTGTGATCCCCGGCGCCTCAACAATTCGATAGCTGTAACTACGCGCCTGACTATCCAGTGCCACCAGTTCTTCCTTAACCATGCTGCCATCCATCAAAGACACCTGACGAACCGCTCCTACGCCGGAACGATCCACCGCACAGGCGCTAACTCCGGGCAGCCAGCTGGCCAAACCAGAGAAATCTCCCAGCAGCTCCCACACCTGATCCGCTGATGCAGAGTAATCGTGACTAACAGTAAACGCTGGCATTACTCTCTCCTTTAGCTCGCCAGGCGACGGCGTAAAAACGCTTCAAAACTTACCAAATCCGGCTTCTTCTGACGCAACGGCTCAATATCAAAGCTCCAGCCCTGACGATTATTCCAATCGTACTGCCTGGCCGCCTCTGCATTCGACATTCGCAGCAGAAACATGGGAATAGCAAATGGCAGCAGACGCTTGCCGGTGACTTTACGATACACCGCCTTCATCTCATCGACGGTCAACACATCGCTGGCCACATCCAGTGATGTGCCCAGATACTGCTCAGGGTTACAGAATACTTCCGCAGCGAACCAGGCGATGTCCTCCACCGCGACCATATGGAAACGAGTATCCGGCTTCAGCGCACCGGCCATCATGGCTAGCACTACGCGGGGACTAAGGGGCTTTTTGCCGCTAAAGCCAACCACAGGCTCAAGAAAGTTTTCCATAAAAAAGACTTCGCGCAGAAATGTACGCGGCAACTGCAACTGGTCAACGTACTTCTCGATCTCGTACTTGCTCTGGAAATGCAGCACCCCCTCGGCATGATCACAGTTGGAAACCGAGGTTTGCACAAAGTGGCTAACACCCTGCTTCTTTGCCGCCCGAGCCAAGCGGCACCCCTGGTCAATTTCGCCTTGAAAGCCAACACCGCGCTCCCAGAAATTCTGCACGGCGAAAACGCCATGCACGCCTTCACAGGCACGCTGCAGAGAGCCCTCATCGTCAAGGTCCGCTGCTACCAGCTCAGCACCAAGCGCTTTCAGTGCTAATGCCGAAGGCTTGCTGATATTGCGAGTCATGGCACGTACCCGGAAGCCGCGCTTAAGCAGTTCGGGCACCAGGGCACTGCCCTGAGCACCGGTTGCTCCCGTTATGAGGATGGTTTCAGGCATGAATGACTCTCCAGAAAATCAGAACCCATGAGTTCTGTGGAGCATACCGACACCGGCTATTCACTGCTAGCGCAGGGACTGACTGGAAATAGCAGCCGGGAAGAAAATCAGGTCAGGCGTTGAGGTCCTGTGGCAACCAGGCCGGGCCAAATGGCTCCTGCGGGAGAATAAAGCGTTGCGGATAGCCTATACCCACCAAATAAAGGCCGTGGGGTGGTGCGGTCGAGGCAGCTACACTGCGGTTGCGAGCTTCAAGCACCTCAGCAACCCATTCCGGCTTTTTCTTACCAGTGCCCACAGCCATCAGGGTGCCCGCAATATTGCGAACCATATGCATCAAAAAGGCATTCGCTTCTGCTTCTAAAACGATCAAGTTCCCCCGCTGGAACAGGTCGAGACGGTGTACCGTTTTTACCGGCGTTTTCGACTGACAGTAGACGCCACGGAAGGAGCTGAAGTCATGTTCGCCGATCAGGTGTTTAGCCGCTTCTCGCATCGATGGCACATCCAACGGCAGAAACTGCCAACTGACCTGCCCTGCAAGCAACGCGGGTCTGATCGGATGGTTATAGATCACATAGCGGTAACGTCGCGAGAACGCAGAAAAGCGGGCGTGAAAATCATCCGCCACCGGTGTCGCCCAGCGAATACTAATGTCCTTGGGAAGGTTACTGTTACCACCGAACTGCCAGGCACGCATATCACGCACCGCATCACTGTCGAAGTGCACTACCTGACCGCAACCATGCACTCCAGCATCAGTACGTCCTGCACAGATAACTGAAACCGGATGATCCGCTACCTTGGCCAGTGCTCGCTCCACCTCAAGCTGTACAGTCGGCACGCCGGGCTGCTGTGTTTGCCAACCCCGATAGTTATTACCGTTGTATTCAATACCTAGTGCGATGCGGGACATGGTCAGATCAGGATTGCTACTGGGGAGCGCATTATGCCCTGAAACGAACAGGGCGGCACCGTTACCGGGGCCGCCCTGTTGTTTTCCTTACTCTTGATCAGCCCACTTGGGCGAGCAGATCCCGAGCTTCCTGCTGTTGCTCCGCACTACCTTCAGAGACTACTTCCTGAAGAATATCGCGAGCGCCTTCTGCATCACCCATGTCGATATAGGCTTTGGCCAGATCGAGCTTGGTAGCGTTCTCGTCGGTATCACCGAGGAAGTCAAAGTCATCATCGTCGGCACCCAGTGCCTGCTCCAGAGCAGGTTCAAGGGCCGGACGCGCGGTGGTTGGCTGCTCAGCGGTAAGCGGTGCAGGCTCTTCCAGATCATCATCAAACGACACCGCATCACGTTGAACGGTGGCGGACGGCTCTGCATCAACCGCAGGCATACTAACCTGAGTCGGCTCGTCATCATCCAGAGACAAGTCATCAAGGGACAGCTCGTCAAGGGACAAATCCAGCTCTTCTGCTGCCGGCTTCTCCGCAGCCTCAGAGAACTCATCGCTCATATCAGCGAGGCTGAGTTCTCCAAAGTCTGCTTCTTCAGAAAGATCCGCACTGATGTCATCCAGCGCAACAGCGGCTTTAGCAGGCGCATCGTCCAGATCCAGGGACAGCTCTTCCTCTCCGGCATCCAGCTCAAGAGATAGTTCGTCGTCGCCTTCCTCACCCATATCCAGACTCAGACCTTCGTCTTCGAGTGTCAGGGTTTCAGTCTTGTCATCATCCAGATCCAGACTGAGGCCGTCGTCTTCCAGAGATAGCTCTGCTTCGCCATCTGAAGAAAGATCAAAACTCAGCTCGTCATTATCTGCTGCAATCAACGGCGCTTCGGCCGGCTTGCTATCTCCCAGATCAAAGTCCAGAGATCCCAGGTCATCGCCGTCGTCGTCACCGCCGATGTCAAATTCGAGCGTGTCGTCAGCGGTAGCAGGCGCGGCGCTCGGGGCTTCGAAATCAGAAGCCAGATCCATCTCCAGATCGTCCAGGCTCGGCTCTTCTGCGCCACCTGCAAAGCCAGCGCGCAGGGAACTGATGGCTGCCGCAACACTGGCGCCGGCGCCGGCGAAAGCAGCTGCCTCACGCTCAAAGCCATCGCGGTCACCCATTTCTGCCTGCACTTCAAGCAGTCGCACTTTCAGGTCGTCGCGCTGTGGCGCTTTTTGAATCTCATTCTTCAGGAAGGTAACCGCCTCGGCATGACGTCCATAGGCGGTGTAAACATCTACTTCCTCAAGCGGATCCTGGGCCGGCTCGCCTGCTTCAGCAGACGGGTCTTCCAGATCCTCAACAAAATCACCGTTGTCGACGAAGAAATCATCTTCTTCATCCGCATCTGCCAGAGCCCGAGGTTCCTTATAACTGTCATCATCCTTATCAGCCTGACGACGGCGCATCCAGGCCATGCCACCAATCACAACAGCCAGGCCGACCAGTCCAGCGAGGATCAACACCAAGTTGTCCATGATGGTGCCGACAATGCCAGACTCAGCAGCGGGCTCAGGAGCTGGGGTAGTGCCCGCGGCGCCGGCCTGTGCCTGTGCCTGTGGCTGCTGCATACCGGCGGCTGCCCTGTCTGCAGCAAGCTGCTCTGGCGTTGCCGCTGCTCCTGAATCCATACCAGCCGCTTTACGAGCTTCGGCTATTTCTTCAGGCGTGGCTGGCCTTGCTCCGTCGGCGCCCATGGCCCCTTCCAGAGATTTAACCGCTTGCGCAGCACGGGAAATTGGATCCAGTGCTTCGCCCGAAGAACCCGCAGCAGCTGCTCCGCCGGCTGCGGCCGGGGCTGTTGCGGCTTCAGAACCGGCCGCCTGCGGCGCTTCTGTGCCCGCCGCCTGGGGTGCTTGTGTTCCTGTCACCGGAGCTACTGGCGCGTCTGTAACCGGCTCAATAACCACGGGCTCAGTCGGTGTTATACCCTGAGCTTCCTGCAGCTCACGCAACTGTTGCTGCAGTTGAGCAATCTGGCTGTTACGCAGCTTCAGCAGAGATTCACTGGTTGCGACCTGCTCCTGCAGATCTTGCAGCCGACTGGACAGCTCATTGTTCTGGCGATTCAGGCGATCAACATTTTCATCTCGAATGGCCAATTCGTTTTGCAGGGCAGAAGAATCCGTACTGGACGAACCACCTGTTCCTCGACCGGTGCCTGCACCGCTCTGCGCATCCGGAGATACCAGCTTTACCTGTCCTTCGGTAGCCACACCCAGATCAGCGCCGCCGCCACCGCTGGCGGTACCATCCAGCTGGGTGCGACTCGGCAGAGTAATACCACGTGCCTCAAGCTTGGCACGCCACTCCCGGTTTTGCTCCGCTACTTCCGCGATGGCACTGCGGGTACTGATCTGACGCACTTCCTGCTCGGAGGGCATGCGCAACACCGTGCCTTCGCGCACCAGATTGACGTTGCCATCGATGAAGGCGTCCGGGTTCAAGGACTGAATGGCAATCAGCATTTGCTGCACAGAAATACTGTTGACCGGGCGATTGTTCAGGGCGATGCGCCAAAGAGTATCAGAGGGCTGAACCACATAATCAGGAGCTCGACTAACGCCATAGTCCTGACTCTGGGCAACCACGCGCGGCTGACTTGGTGCTTGCTGACTAGCCGGCGCCTCAACCTTTGCGGGCTGAGCGGAAGAAACCGGGGCAACAGCAGGGCGCTGGACAGGCTCGGCAAAAGCCGGGGGATCCAGCAGCACGGTGTACTCGCGCAGCAAGCGGCCAGTTGGCCACATCACTTCAACAATAAAGTTCAGGAATGGCTCACGCACCGGCTGAGTGGAACGGATGCTGAGCACGCCGTTGCCATCCTGCTGCAGGGTGACTTCGAACTGGAGCTCATTAAGAAAAAATACCCGCTCAACGCCGGAGGATTGAAAATCACTCTCCGAGCCAAGGTTGGCCAGCACTTCTTCTGGTGTCAGATCACCAACGTCAAACAGCTCCACTTCCATACTGAGGGGCTGATTGAGATAGGAATTGAGTTTGTAGTCCCCCACTCCCAGTGCTGCTGCGAGTCCGGGGGCCAGCATTGCCAGCGCCGCGAGTCCGATGCCTGTTTTTCGGAACATGGTTACGCCCTTTATTTATTATCGACCCCCACCCCGGCCCATTGGGCTCCCCGGCGGGCCTGTCTTCGGTTGCCTGTTAACCTTGCGCTTCCTCGCAGGTCCTATTCTGTCCGAGTTTTACCGGAAAAACCTAGAAACTGCGTCACATAATGTCAGTAAGTATCCATTACAGATAGTCTTTTAGCAACAATTCGACAATTTGTACACCTTTCAGGGCTGCCCCGTAGCGGACATTGTCAGCGCTGACCCAAAGACCAAGAGTCCTGCCATCGTCACTACCGGCGAGCTCATGAATACGCAAATTGTCCGAATCGAGATCCGCGGAAACAGCCTGTCCGCGCTGAGTTTCATCTATATCAGCGATACCCAGACCGGCTCCGGCGAAACTCGCCAGAGCCTCGTCGACCCCCATCGGGCTATCACCAAACCAGCCGAAAGACACGCTTTGCCCAAAGAAAACCGGCACTCTGGCCACCTGACATTGAACCCGTCCAGCAAGCACCGGAAACAACCTCTGCAGCGCCAAACGCGTGCTCTGCGCCGGCGCCAGGGTGCCACTTCCACAGGCCTTTACCCCAGCAGTAAGGGTGACAAAGGCGCTCTGCGCCGGAAAGACCTTTGCTTCCGGGTCCTGACTGTTAAGCAGGCGAGCGGTTTGCCGAGCCAGCTCTTCCACCCCATCACGACCCGCTGCCGAGGCGGGCAGCATGGCCGTCAGAGATATCTGTGCGGGCACCTGATGTTCCAGCAAGCAAGCTAGCAACGGGGCGATCTGGGCAGCAATGCCCGCTGGCACGGCAACCAGATTACGTTCACGTACATCATCCAAAGCGGCTTCATTGATTCCCGGCAGCACCACCGGCACCTGGGGATCCGCCAGCCAGATGCCGGACAGGTCCACCACCACGCAGCCCTGCTCGGCTGCCTGTGGCGAGTACTTGGCACTGACCGCCGGCGGCACCGCAAACAAGGCAACATCGACAGCAGAAAAATCAAAGCCTTCGACGTTGGCCACCCTGAGGTAGCCACCCTTGTATTCAATCCGACGTCCGGCGGTGGCATCAGATGCCACCAGCTGCAGGGTGCTGATCGGCAACTCTCGCTCATTCAGCAAATCCAGTATTGCTTCACCAACCAAACCGGTGGCGCCAACCACAGCAACAGAAAAGGAACGACTCATTATTGCTCCAGCAGAATGCGCAGCATGCGCTTCAGCGGTTCAGCGGCGCCCCACAATAGCTGATCACCAACAGTGAAGGCGTTCAGATACTGGGAGCCCATATTCATCTTGCGCAGACGACCCACTGGTACAGACAGGGTGCCGGTTACCGCGGTGGGAGTCAGATCACGCAAAGAGTCCTCACGGGTGTTAGGGACCACTTTGACCCAATCATTGGCACTGGCAATGATTTCGTGAATTTCATCCATAGGCACATCTCGAGTCAGTTTGATGGTCAACGCCTGACTGTGGCAGCGCATTGCACCAATGCGTACGCAGGTACCATCCAGCGGAATCGGATTAACACTGCGGCCAAGAATCTTGTTGGTCTCGGCCTGGCCTTTCCACTCCTCCTTGCTCTGACCGTTGTCCAGCTGCTTGTCGATATAGGGCAGTAGCGAACCGGCCAGGGCATGACCAAAGTTGGCCTTTGGCAAGTCATCGGCGCGCATGGTCGCGGCCACCTGGCGGTCAATCTCCAGAATCGCGCTGGCCGGATCAGCCAGTTGTCCCGCCACATCCGCATGGACCTTACCCATTTGCGCAATCAACTCGCGCATGTTCTGGGCGCCCGCGCCTGACGCTGCCTGATACGTCATTGAAGTAGCCCACTCCACCAGCCCGGCATTGAACAACCCGCCCAACGACATCAGCATGAGACTGACCGTACAGTTACCACCAACAAAATCCTTCTTGCCGGCCAGCAGCGCTTCGTCAATCACTCGTCGGTTGACCGGATCAAGAATCAACACCGCATCATCCTTCATGCGCAGCGCCGAAGCTGCATCAATCCAATAGCCCTGCCAACCTGCAGCACGCAATTTCGGATAGATATCATTGGTGTAATCGCCACCCTGACAGGTGACAATTACGTCCAGCTTCTTTAGTTCATCGATGCTAGTAGCATCTTTCAGAGGCGGCACATCACGACCAATCTCCGGGCCAGCCTGACCAACCTGAGAGGTGGTAAAAAACACCGGCTCAATATCTCGAAAGTCGTTATCTTCCAACATCCGGCCCATCAGCACGGAACCAACCATGCCTCGCCAACCTACAAATCCTACGCTTTTCATATTCTTTCTCCTTGAATTGGAGTTTCGGGCGTACTAACCAAGAGCGGCCACAACCGCATCACCCATTTCAGCGGTGCCAACCTTACGGCAACCTTCGGTCCAGATATCCGCAGTACGCAGACCGCCCTCCAGCACCTGCTCAACCGCTTTCTCGATAACATCGGCCACATCGGCCCGCTCCAGGCTGTAACGCAGCAACATGGACAGTGACAAAATAGTAGCCAGCGGGTTGGCAATACCCTGGCCGGCAATATCCGGCGCCGACCCGTGACATGGCTCATACAGACCCTTGCGATTCTCATCCAGCGATGCCGACGGCAACATGCCAATAGAACCGGTTAACATTGCTGCTTCATCAGACAAAATGTCGCCAAACAGATTTCCGGTAACGATCACATCAAACTGCTTCGGCGCACGAACCAGCTGCATGGCAGCGTTGTCGACATACATATGCGACACCTGCACCTCTGGATACTCCGCCGCCATGCTGGTGATCACTTCTTTCCATAGCTCGGTAACTTCCAGCACATTAGCCTTGTCCACAGACAGCAACTTCTTGTCACGAACCATGGCCAGCTCGAATGCCACCCGGCCAATACGGCGAATTTCACTTTCGTTGTAAACATCAGTGTTGAAACCCACCCGCTCGCCATTTTCCACACGGATGCCGCGGGGCTGGCCAAAATAGATGCCGCCGGTCAGCTCTCGAACAATCAGGATATCCAGACCACTGACGATTTCCGGCTTTAGGCTGGAGGCGCTGGCAAGCTGTGGAAATAGAATTGCCGGGCGCAAATTGGCGAATAGCCCCAGAGACGAGCGCAGACGCAGCAGCCCTCGCTCAGGGCGCTTGTCACGCTCAATGGTGTCCCACTTCGGACCACCAATAGAGCCAAACAGAATAGCGTCCGCAGCCCGTGCTTTTTCCAGCGAAACTTCCGGCAACGGATCGCCATGCACGTCATAGGCTGAGCCACCAACCAGCGCCTCATCGGTACTGATACCAAGGTCAAACTTTTTGTTTACCGCATTGAGAACCTTGACCGCTTCAGCAACGATCTCTGGACCGATTCCATCACCGGGCATTACCAGTATTTTCTTACTCATGGACTTCCCACCCTCAGCAGGCGCTCCGCGCCCGATAAATTATTCAATAAACACCCACGGCTCGCGCTGTTGACGCGTAGCTTCATATTCACGAATCGAATCTGCCGCCTGCAGCGTCAAGCCAATATCGTCGAGACCGTTTAACAGGCAGTGCTTGCGAAACGCATCAATCTCGAAAGCAATGGCGTCGCCATCCGGGCGAATAATTTTCTGTTCAGCCAGATCAACGGTCAGGCGATAACCCTCTTTGTCTTTCACAGCACTGAACAGCTCGTCAGCCACTTCTTCACTGACAACAATCGGCAGCACGCCATTCTTGAAGCAGTTATTGAAGAAAATATCAGCAAAGCTGGGCGCAATAATGGCGCGAAAGCCAAAATCCAGCAGCGCCCAAGGGGCATGCTCACGGCTCGAGCCACAACCAAAGTTACGCCGTGCCAGGAGAATACTGGCACCCTGATAACGTGACTGATTAAGGACAAAATCCTGGTTCAACGGTCGCTTGCTGTTGTCCTGACCAGGCTGCCCCTCATCCAGATAGCGCCACTCATCAAACAGGTTCGGCCCAAAGCCGCTACGCTTGATCGATTTCAAAAACTGTTTGGGGATAATCTGATCAGTATCCACATTGGCGCGGTCAAGCGGCGCCACCAAACCATCCTCACGAATAAACTTTTCCATGACGCTCTCCTCAGAGATCGCGACTATCGAAGTCACGAATGTCCACAAAGTGACCGGCCACCGCTGCAGCCGCCGCCATTGCCGGGCTAACCAGGTGAGTACGCCCACCATTACCCTGACGACCTTCAAAGTTGCGGTTTGATGTAGAGGCGCAGTGCTCACCCGCCAACAGCTTGTCCGGGTTCATGGCCAGACACATGGAGCAGCCTGGCTCGCGCCACTCAAACCCTGCTTCAACAAAGACCTTGTCCAGCCCTTCCGCTTCGGCCTGCTGCTTGACCAGACCGGAACCGGGCACTACCAGCACCTGTTTGACGTTGCCCGCCTTCTTGCGGCCCTTGGCCACCGCCGCCGCCGCACGCAGATCTTCAATACGTGAATTGGTGCAGGAACCGATAAATACCCGATCCACCTTGATATCGGTGATCTTCATACCCGGTGTCAGGCCCATATACTGATAAGCACGCTCCATACCGGAACGCTTCACCGCGTCGCTCTCCTGCTCGGGAATCGGCAAGGTCGCATCCACTGGCAGCACCATTTCCGGCGATGTCCCCCAGGACACCTGTGGTTTGATATCGGCGGCGTTGATTTCGACCACCGTGTCGAACCGGGCTCCGTCATCGCTGACCAGCGTGCGCCAGTAGTCCACTGCCTTGTCCCAGTCGGCACCCTGCGGAGCAAACGGGCGACCACGAACATAGTCGATGGTGGTATCGTCCACCGCCACCATGCCAGCGCGGGCGCCGGCTTCGATGGACATATTGCAAATCGTCATGCGGCCTTCCATGGACAGCGAACGGATGGCGCTGCCGGCAAACTCCATGGCGTGGCCGTTGCCACCGGCAGTACCGATCACACCGATGATGTGCAGCACCACGTCTTTCGCTGTAACACCGGCACCAAGCTCACCTTCCACCCGGACCAGCATGTTTTTCATTTTTTTTGCCACCAGACACTGGGTGGCAAGCACATGCTCAACTTCAGAAGTGCCGATGCCGTGCGCAAGGCAGGCCAGCGCTCCGTTGGTGGAGGTATGCGAATCACCGCAGACCACGGTCATGCCGGGCACCACAGCCCCCTGCTCTGGCGCCATTACATGAACAATGCCCTGGCGCACGTCGCCAATACCGAACTCCCGGATACCAAAGGCGCGGGTGTTATCTTCCAGTGTCTGCACCTGAATGCGCGAGGTGTCGTCCTCGATCTCACTGGCGTTTTTGAACGGCGTGGTGGGCACGTTGTGGTCCAGGGTGGCGAAGTTAGAACCCACCCGCCACGGCTGCCGCCCAGCCAGTCGCAGCCCCTCAAAGGCCTGTGGCGAGGTCACTTCATGAATAATCTGTCGGTCGATATAGATCAGCGCCGAGCCGTCATCGCGTTGCTTGACGAGGTGGGCATCCCAAAGTTTGTCATACAGCGTACGGGCCATGGTTTCTCTCCAGCCTGCCCCGATGGGGGCTTGTCAGGGTTGGCACGATACGGAGATGGCTTGCATAAATCCAATTCATATTTATTATCTAAAGCATTCCTATTGGTTATCAACTGGACGCCTGCCCAACCACCAGCACCGGTTTTCAAACGCCAGAAGGACAAAAGAATTGGATACCCACAGTCTGCAAGTGTTCATCTCCGTCGCCGACACCGGCAGCTTCACCGGCGCCGGCGAGCAGCTATTCCTGACCCAGCCCGCGATCAGCAAACGTATCGCCCAACTGGAAGAACAACTCGGTGCCCGCCTGTTTGACCGCATCGGCCGGCAAATCCACCTCACCGAAGCCGGTCAGGCGCTACTACCGAAAGCTCGAGCAGTACTGCGAGAAATGGAAGACATCCGCCGCAGCATCACCAACCTGTCCGGCCGGGTGGCAGGCAAACTACGCATCGGCACCAGCCATCACATCGGCCTGCACCGACTGCCACCGATCCTCCGCCAGTTCTCCCGCCAGTACCCGGACGTGCAGCTGGATATCCATTTCATTGACTCGGAAGAAGCCTGGGAAGGAGTGCTGCATGGTGATCTGGAACTCGGCGTGGTGACCCTGCCACCACAACCAGACCCGCGTGTGCAGCAAACCGTGATCTGGAATGATCCACTAGTATTTATGGTCGCACCGGAACATGCGCTGGCACAGGAAAGAGAAGTGTCTCTGGAAATGCTGACCGACTACAGCGCCATCCTGCCATCACCGGTGACCTTCACCCGGCGCATCGTCGAGGATCTGTTCCACCAGCAATCGCTGACTCTGGATATCTCGATGTCGACCAACTATCTGGAAACCATCCACATGATGGTTGCCATTGGTCTGGGCTGGAGCGTACTACCGGCGAGCATGCTAGACGATCAGGTAAAGGCACTGTCCGTGCCTGGAGTCAGCATCCAACGACAACTGGGAGTAGTCACCCACCCATCCCGAAGCCCATCTAACGCGGCAAGGTGCTTTACCGACCTGTTGCGCAGTGCAGCTCAAGCGTAGCGTGACAATAGATCGCGCACCTCAGCGATGCGATCCGTCATGCTGCCCATGCTCTCGTCAAATACACAACCTTCCACCAGACAGGCGATCATCTCGAAAAATGACTTGTCCAATGCCTTGCGAGCCGCGGTAAGCTGCTGCAGGATTTTCTCGCAGTCCTCGCCTTCGCGAATCAGCTTCTGAACCCCACGCAACTGCCCTTCTACCCGGGCCAGTCGCTTCAATAGCGCCTGCTGCTTTTCATCATCCGGCTTAATTTGCACTTTCTTACCCCCCATAGGGATATGGTCATTGCCAACAAGCCAAAGCATCCATGTTCTGCCAATACAAGTCAGCCAGGCGCCTGATAACCATCCCAGACCAAGCAGCCTGACCAGTTTACCGGATATTGCAACGACCGATATCAGAATAAAGTTTTAACTGCGTCAGCGTACTTTCCACCAAGCCAGCATGCTGGCAAACATGGCCACCGCCGCCGCCAGCAGGAAGCTATCTGAGCCAAATGATGTCCACAGCATTCCCGACAGTCCGGCGCCAACGGCCCAGCCCGCTCCGAAGCCAAAACTGGAATACAGTGCCTGGCCCTGACC
>NZ_JAFMPS010000011.1 GCF_020667895.1 Alcanivorax sp. 1008 | reverse complement strand
AGGCAGGCGAGCAGCAGGGCAGGGTACAAGCGGGTGCGGCGCATCATCGATTTCCTTGTTGTTGTTATCGGAACTTCCGGTTCCTGAGCGAACGCTCGACTGCTGCCGGATATCATATTGGTACGATCGTGCAAGATAGTCTGGGATAGGGGGCTGGCTGTCAACCCCTGGGTGGCAGGCTGAGGTGTTTATCCTCGGGGTGTTTCAGCAGCTGTGGTGGTCAGTCGAACTTTTGGAATAGCGGGCTTGGTAGCTCATGGCTTGCCGTCGTTTGGCTATTGGCATCGGTGATGCTCTCCAGCTCGTGCAGATTCAGGTCATCGCCGGCTTCGTCGTGATCATCGAAGTAGGCGGTCGGCCAGCCTAGATCTTCCGGGCGAAAGTGCAGGATGTCGGGCCAGACTTGGTCGGCGGAAAAGTACTGGAGCAACGCTGCCCTGACCTGCTCGGGAGTGAGTCCTTTGGGATTGGGGACTATGACGCTGGCGTACTGCTTGTAGTTGGCGGCGTCGCGATAGAGGTAGTGGATTTCGAGGTTCTTGCTGGTCATGGCTCCGCTCCTTGGTTGGCTGTCTGAGAGGCAGCGTGCCCTGGAATCGTGGCCGGTGCCTGGGGGTGATTTCGCAAACTCGCGTGAGCTATTGCCTGGGCGAGGTATCGGTTCTGGCTGTCAGTTATTGATTCAGATGGCGACTTCCGCCAACCTGGCGAGCCTGGCTTTTATCTGGTTGTCGGTATGAAGAACGGACTCTACGAGCAGGTTATTGACGAATCTCTGGCCGAACAGCTGGAGCAAATTTCGGAGGAGGTGTTGCGCGAGGGCTTGGACCCAGCGGACAGCCATATCGTCCTTGCCGAGCATCTGTCAGACCTTATCGCTGCAGCGTTACGTCGATTGCCAGCAAAGGATCGCCTCAGTCATCAGCGAGAGCTCGCTAACCAGATTATTCAATTGCTTTCTCGTCAGGATGATGGTCAGAGCTACGGTGCCTTTTTGCCCGCCGCACTTGAGCGTTTGCTGGCTGTTGGCGCTACCGATTTGGTGAAAACGCGCCCTGATACGCCATTAAGTGAAACCAGTCTCCTCACGGGGACTCGGATGGATCCCAGTCTGCTCTCCCAGCTCAAGCAGGAGTTAGCCACCGCGGACCGTGTTGACATTCTCTGCTCGTTTATTAAGTGGGGTGGCATAAGTTTGTTGCGCGATGCTCTGGAGGCATTTACACAGCGCCCCGGCACGAGACTGCGAGTGCTCACGACGAGTTATATGGGCGCGACGGATTTACAGGCCGTGAAGGTGCTGGCGGAATTGCCGCAAACGGAAGTTAAGGTTTCCTACGACGTGCACCGTACTCGGCTTCACGCTAAGGCATACCTATTTGAGCGTGCAACAGGCTTCAGTACCGCTTATATCGGTTCGGCTAATCTTTCTCGTCCAGCGCTTACTGAGGGACTGGAGTGGACGGTCAAAGTTACCCAGTACGCAGACAGGCCGATCTGGGACAAAGTACTCGCTACCTTCGAAACCTATTGGCAGGACGCAGAATTCGAAGCCTTTGAAGAGAATAGGCTAAGGCTTGCCTTGCAGAAGGAGTCTGGGCAGGGTGCGGGAAACCAGAATCTACCTGTTTTTGAACTCCGTCCGTATCAGTTTCAGGAAGAAGTCCTCGATGCACTTGCCTGCGATCGGATCGGCAAGGCGCCGCCTCACCGTCAGTTGGTCGTTGCCGCAACCGGTACGGGCAAGACGATGATCGCGGCTTTCGATTATCGTCGTTTTGTGGCTGATCAAGGTGGTTCCTATCCGTCCTTGCTCGTGGTTGCTCATAGGCGGGAGATCCTTCAGCAAACGCTACACACATTCCGGGCGGTACTGCGGGATCAGAATTTCGGCGCTCTGCTGGATGGCAATAATGACCCTGGTTCGTCTCGACATATTTTTGCAACAGTGCAAACTCTGCATCGCCGACAGCTTCCCCAGCAATGGGGTGAAAGTGCTTTTGAGTATGTTTTGATAGATGAAACGCATCGCTCTGCCGCTGAGAGCTATCAAGGAATTCTCGATGCTCTCAGACCAACAGTATTGCTGGGCTTAACGGCCACGCCGGAGCGGACGGATGGCGAGGATGTGCTCAAGTATTTTGACGACAGGATTGTAAGCGAAATTCGTTTGCCGGACGCGATAGGCCGTCGGCTGGTTGTGCCATTTCATTATTACGGCGTGGCTGATACTGCGGATATGGATTTTTCTAGGCTCACCTGGGAGCGAGGCGGTTATCGTGTCAGTGAAATTGACAAGCTGGTTACTGGGAACCATGTTCGAGCACAAAATATTGTTGATCAGTGTTGTAAGCGTCTCTTGAATATCCATGAGGTTCGCGGGCTGGGTTTCTGTGTCAGCGTGGCTCATGCGGAATTTATGGCCGAGTTTTTTAATCGTGCAGGTATCCCGGCTTTAGCGCTATCTGCAAGTAGCACGGATGTGGTTCGTGATAGTGCTCGACAGCGCCTTCGTCAGAGAGAGATTAACTTTTTGTTTGTGGTGGATCTTTACAATGAGGGCATCGATATTCCGGAAGTGGATGCTGTTCTGTTTCTGCGCCCGACAGAAAGTCTCACAGTATTCCTGCAGCAGCTTGGCAGAGGCCTTCGCCTGACCGAGGATAAGGATTACTTAACGGTGCTGGATTTTGTTGGGCAGATGCATCGCAAGTTCCGTTTCGATCTGCGTTTGAAAGCCTTGTCTACCAAGCCTGAAGCCGATCTTCAGGCGGAACTGGAAGAAGGCTTTCCTCATCTTCCCGCAGGTTGTGCGATCCAGCTCGAGCGGGTCGCCAGAGAGCGAATTCTTGCCAATATCAAGGAGTCATTTCTTGCTGGGGCTCAACCATTGGTTAGAAATATAGCCGAGTTCGCCGCAGATACAGGCAAGCCTCTAACTCTTGCTAACTTCCTAGATCATTACCGCTTGAATCCGGATGACATCTATCGCCGTGATACCTGGTCTGCGCTTTGCGCACGGGCCAGTTTGATAGAGAAGCCCATTGCTGCGGATAATGTTATCTGGGCTAAGTGGTTGCGTCGCATTGCTCATGCGGATGACGAATTGCGACTGGCTCGCTGGCTGCGATGGCTGACGAGCGGTGAGGGCAGTGATCCATTGGTGCATGCGCTAGTGGTGCCGCTTGTCAAACCGCTAGAGTTGAATGAGCCAGAAATGATCTGGCAAAGGCTGTGTCAGAGCCCGGATATTCTTGTAGAAGCTCGAGAGCTTATTGCATGGCGCCTGAGTTGTCCGAACTTGATTCGGCATCAGGTGCAGCCCGCTAATACATTGCTAGTGCCTCATTCGAGCTACACTCGAGATGAAGTATTAATACTTGCGGGTAACTGGAGTTGGGCGAATCAGCCTCCAATGCGCGAGGGTGTGCGACACTTGCCGGACAAGAAGCTAGATGTATTTCTTGCCACCATCGAGAAGAACGAGAAGCATTACAGTCCCTCGACCCTTTACGAGGACTACGCTATCAGCAGCGATCGCTTCCACTGGCAATCCCAGAGCACTACTTCCGAGGATTCCCCCACTGGGCGGCGGTATATCAAGCATCAAACGATGGGCTATTCACCTTTACTCTTTGTGCGTACCGTGGCCAAGGTTGGTGGATACTCCCAGCCATACTGTTATCTCGGTCCGGTGATCTATGAGAGGCATGAGGGTAGTCGCCCCATGAGCATTACATGGAAGCTGGAAATTCCTATGCCAGCTCGTTTGCTTCGTTCTTTTCAGACGCTGGCGGTCGCCTGACCCGTCAGCTCCTCCCCATCCACCTCCCCATCCGCCCATAAACCCCCTCATCCCTCAGCAACTGCATATGATCCACCCCATGCAGCAACTCCCGCGTGACGCCATGCGATCCCGGATACTCTTCCGCCAACGCACTGGCTGGCGTCACTAGCAAATCACTGCGCAGTTTCGTCGCGGTCTTTTCCACCGTGCGGGTGCCGGCCACAAACAAGTGCTCAACATGATCCGGCAAAGGAATCGGTTCGCGCGGGTCGTGGGTGTGGAAGATGTCGGCGGCGCGTTCGCGGTCGCTATGTAGCAGGTTGCCAAAGCGCAGGTCGTGGATGGCGGCAGAGCGCAGGTTGCCAAGGCGGGTCAGGGGTGCGCTCCAGCGAGTGAGGTTCAGTAGTCGGTTGGCGTAGTTGCCCAGGCGTTCTGCTTCGGCGCCGTGGTGCGGGCTGCCGATGGCGGCCAGATGTGTTGTCTGGCCGGCCCAGCGAAGGCCGGCGTCGCTGGCCTGGTGCAGCGCGCTGCGGGAAATCAGCCCGCCCATGGAGTGGCCAATCAGCACGATGCGCGAGGCGCCGGTGGTTTCAAGAAGTTCTGCCAGCAGGCGGGCGTTTTCGGCAATCGGCAGGCCGCTGTTGTAGCGCAGCCGGCTGACCCGAAAACCCTTCTTGCTCAGGTCGTCGCTAAAGGCCAGATGTGCCGGGTTGTGCCAGTACTGTTCGTGCAGGCACAGGCCGTGGACAAACAGTGCCAGCGGCTGGCCGGCGACCGGTGTATCACCGTGCAGGGACATGCCAAACGCCAAAGGGTTGTTCTGGCCGGCGAGCATGTCACCGAACACACCGTTGATGGCGGCTTGCACGCTGAGCGTCATGGTGTCCACTTCGCGCTGCGGGATCTGGTGCCCGGCCAGGCCGATCATGCGCGCTGGCAGCAGGAAGCTGTGTTTCAGCAGGGCGAAGACATGCCGGGCAATGTGGGTTTGCGGTGGCAGCAGGCCAAGCGGCGTGGAGCTGTGCACTTCCCGATGTACCGTGCCTACGGTATCCGATATTTCGCCCGCCAGTGACAGGCTGAGCTGGGAGATGCCAAGCAAAAAGCGGGCATCGGGAGAGAATGAGGACGAACTTTGTGTACGCATGTACACTTTATCCCTCATCGCGCGATGGGGTGCTAGCGCAGATGGGGCCAATATATGGTTGCGCGCCCCGTTCAGGGGGCAACCTGTACCTGATACTCCACGGTCACGATTTGTCCGGGCGGCAGGCTGCCGTTCAGGGTGGTGCGCCAGTGGGTCACGTTGGTGTCGACCCCGGTGGCCGCCGGTGCATAAGTCCAGCTTGCCTGGTTGTCGTCGGAATATTCGATGGTGCCAATGGACATGCCGGTGGCAGGGGCGTCGTCGATAAACTGCAGCGGCTGACCGGCAAAGGCATCCATAACCAGACCAACAAACTCGGGTACCGCAGCAATCAGTTGCACGTTGAAGGTGCTGATGGTTCCGATGTTGTTGGCTCCTACACTGAGGGTCGCCGGTTGGCCGGGGTCTGCGTCCAGGGCGGGGTTGCCGTCAACCAGATAGGAGATTTCCAGATTGGCCTGGGGGAAGTCGTACTCGAATGGTCGGGCGAAGATCAACACGCTGGCAGTTTCGGCGATATGCCCGCGCTCGGTATCACCGAAGCGATCTTCATCAACGGTTAATCCCAGGCTGGAATTCGATATGGCGCAGCGGCGTAGCCAGCCGCCGTTATTGCCGGCCCGCGACGTTTGGCTGGCATAGGCAAGCGGGGTGCTGGTGTAGCTGCCCGCAAAGCCGCCGCTGTAGCAACCGTTGTCCCAGCCCAGAATGCCGCTGCGCTGCTGGGTTTCGAAACTCACCGGCAGGCTGTCGTTGGCGGTGAGTGTATCGGTGATGCCGGCATCGATGGCCAGGTAGCCGATTTGCTCGCTGCTCACCACGGATCCGGCTGTGGCTTCGCCACGTTCCAGAGCCACTTCCACCCCGGTAGTTGTCAGGTTTTGTGTGGTGACATTGAGGAACGGGCTGGAAGGTGCGCCGGGGTCCAGCGCTGGCTCGTTATTGATGGTCTGTATTGCAGTAATCAGGGTTGGCGGCTGGCTGAAGCCATCCCACTGGAAAGTAATGGTGTCCCAGCTCGTCGTGATGCCGGTAGATGGTTCTGCCTGCTCGGCAATCACCGCCACGCTGCCGGCCTCAATGACTCTGCCCTCGGCGAGTACGTTGACGCCGGGAATTACCGCCAGATAGTCCACCGTCATGGATTCGTGGGCGCCGAGTTCATTCAGCGGTTCCACCTGAGCGATGTCGAAGCCGGTGCTGGTGATATTGCGTAAACGCAGGGAGGCCGGGTCTGGCCCCTCATCAGTGGGCAGCGCGAAAATCAGCGGCGTGGTTGAGAAAGCGTTGGCAAAGTTTACTGATGTCCAGTTCAGGCCGCCGGCGCTTCCCGGCGTCAGGGTGCTTTGATCCATTTCCAGGTCGAAGCCAATTTGTGCCGGCAGGGCTCGGAACGCGGTGCTGCTGGCCAGTAGTCCAACCAGCTCCGTGGTGTGGGTGGTATCGGTATCACTGGCCAGATCTTCCTGAATCAGCGTACCAGCAATGCTGTTACTGAGAGCACAACGTAGTGCCCAGCCACCATCGCCGCCGTCGCGCGAATTCTGGCTTGCCACCAGTAGGGGAGGGCCGGTGAAGGCAACGGGGAAAGAAGTGTTGGTACAGCCATCGGTGACCACATCCCCCGAGCTTACTGCCTGAAGTCGAATGCTGTTGCCCAGAGAGTCGTTGAAAACCGTATTGGTGTTGTTGGTAATGGCCACATAGCCAATGGTCTCTGCCACGCTAATGGTGCCGGAGGTGACCTCCGCGCGTTCGAGTGCCAGCTGGGCTCCGGTTGTGGCGAGATTGCGGGCTGCCACGGTCATCCAGGGTACCGACGCGGTCGACAGGTCCGCTGCCGGCTCATTGTTCATGGTCTGTATGGTGGTCAGCAGTGCCGGCGGTTGGCTAAAGCCGCTGGTAAACGTGATGCTGCTCCAGCTGGCACCACCAAACTTGCTTTGAAACGCGCTGGTGCTCAGGGTGCCCACCTCAAGGGTGCTGCTGCCCAAAGTGTGGGTGCCGGGAGGCACGGCAAGATAGTGCAGATCCATCGAAGGGGTTGCGCTGGTGGTGCCATCAGGGAATACCACGGCGGCTTCAAAGCTCGTGCTGGTGACATTACGAATTCGAACCGAAAAAGGGTCAGCGCTGGATTTGGTTGGCATAGCGATGACCACCGGCGGCGCTGCAAATGGCTGCCGGAAGTTAATCGTAGTGAAGCTTGGTGGGCTCGCGCCGGTGGGGCTATTCAGGGTAACGCGGCTGGCCTTGAGGGAGATGGCGTGAACGCTGCAAAGCGGCCCCAGCAATATCAGGGCGAGTGCCATCAGACAGAGGCGCTTCTGGCCGAGGAACACATCAACAACTTTCATTCAGGGCAGTCCTTCCTGTTAGCGCTTGCTACAGGGTAGGGCATCTGTCGGTACTGCGGGGCATTTTATTGCAAATTTGGCGGGGATTTTACACAAAGCCCCGACATGAAGTCGGGGCTTTGTGTGGTCTTCACTTACCAGAGTGAGTGCTTGTTACACCCGCTCAATCACTGTCGCAATACCCTGACCCAGACCGATACACATGGTCGCCACACCCAGGGTGCCGTCTTTCCACTCAAGCACGTTTAGCAGGGTGCCGGTGATACGGGCGCCGGAGCAGCCGAGTGGGTGGCCAAGTGCAATGGCACCACCATTCAGGTTGATCTTGTCCTCCATCTTGTCCATCAGCTTCAGATCCTTGATCACCGGCAGGGACTGCGCGGCGAAGGCTTCGTTCAGCTCGAAGTAGTCGATGTCGTCAATGGTCAGGCCAGCGCGGGCCAGTGCCTTCTGGGTGGCCGGTACCGGGCCATAACCCATGATCGCAGCGTCGCAACCAGCCACAGCCATGGCGCGGATTTTGGCGCGTGGCTTGAGGCCCATTTCCTGCGCCTTGGCAGCGCTCATCACCAGCATGGCAGAAGCGCCATCGGACAGTGCCGATGAGGTACCGGCGGTGACGGTGCCGCTGCGCGGATCGAATACCGGCTTCAGCGCCTGCAAACCTTCCAGGGTGGTTTCCGGACGGATCACTTCGTCGATTTCACACAGCACTTTGCCGCCATTAGCATCGTGGCCTTCGATCGGCACGATCTCATTTTTCCAGCGGCCCTGTTGGGTGGCTTCCCAGGCTTTCATGTGCGAGCGCAGGCCGAACTCGTCCTGCTGCAGGCGGCTGATGCCATGCATGCGGCCGAGCATTTCCGCGGTCAGGCCCATCATGTTCGACGCCTTGGCGGTGAACTTACTGGCTTCCGGGTTCAGGTCGACGCCATGGTCCATGGCAACGTGGCCCATATGCTCAACGCCACCGATAACAAACACATCACCGTTGCCGGTCATGATTGATTGCGCTGCGGTGTGCAGGGCCTGCATGGACGAGCCGCACAGACGGTTGATGGTCTGGCCAGCGGTGGTGCGTGGCAGGCCGGCGAGCAGACCGATGTTGCGAGCGATGTTCATGCCCTGTTCTTTGGTCTGGTTTACACAGCCCCAGATCACATCTTCGGTTTGCTCGGTTTTCCAGCCCGGGTTGCGTTGCATAAGAGCTTGCACCAGCAGGGCGGAAAGTTTTTCTGCGCGAACATGGCGATACATGCCGTTACGGGATTTGCCCATGGGCGTGCGGACCGCATCAACGATCACTACATCATTCGGATTCAGACTCATTTCGTTTCTCCTGATCCGTTAATTAGGCGAAGAAAGACTTGCCGGAAGCGGCCATGTCTTTCAGTAGTTGCGGCGCTTCATAGAGCTTGCCGAGGTGTGCGTACTTGTCACACAGGGCAACGAACTCTTTGATGCCGATGGATTCGATATGACGGATCGGGCCACCGCGGAACGGAGGGAAACCAATGCCGTAGATCATCGCCATGTCTGCTTCGGCAGCCGAGCCCACGATGTTGTCTTCGAGGCAGCGAACTGTCTCGGTGCACAGCGGGATCATCAGGCGGGCAATGATTTCGTCGGCATCGAATTCGCGGGTCTCTGCGACGTGCGGCTTGATCAGTTCCCAGGTGGTGGCATCTGCGGTTTTCACCTGCTTGCCTTTCTTGTCCAGAACGTACTGGTAGAAGCCGGCTTTGGTCTTCTGGCCATAGCGCTTGTTTTCGAACAGCACTTCGGACACATCCTTGAAGTCGTGCTTCATGCGATCCGGGAAGCCATCCGCCATGACTTTGGCAGCGTGGACACCGGTGTCGATACCGACCACGTCCATCAGGTATGCCGGGCCCATGGGCCAGCCGAACTTCTCCATGACTTTATCAACGGCCAGGAAGTCGGCGCCGTCACGCATCAGCATGCCGAAGCCGCCGAAGTACGGGAACAGAACACGGTTAACCAGGAAGCCGGGGCAATCGTTAACTACGATCGGGTTCTTGCCCATCTTGGTGGCGTAGGCCACCAGTGTTGCCACGGTTTCGTCCGAGGTTTTTTCGCCACGGATCACTTCCACCAGCGGCATCATGTGCACCGGGTTGAAGAAGTGCATGCCGGCAAAGTTTTCCGGCTTCTTCAGGGCGGTGGCCAGACGGGTGATGGAAATGGTCGAGGTGTTGGAAGCCAGCACGGCGCCGTCTTTCAGCGTGCCTTCGGTTTCGGCCAGCACGGACTGCTTGATCTTCTCGTTCTCGACAACTGCCTCAACAACAACATCAACGTTGGCGAAGTCGCCGTAGTTCAGGGTCGGGCGGATCATGGACAGAGTTTTGCCCATTTTTGCCGGGTCGATGCGCTTGCGTTGAACCTGTTTGGCCAGCAGCTTGGACGCTTCGCCCATGCCCAGGTCCAGCGCGGCGTCGGCGATGTCCTTCATGATGATCGGCGTACCCTTGGAGGCGGACTGATAGGCGATGCCGCCACCCATGATGCCGGCACCCAGTACGGCGGCCTGGTTCAGGTCCTTGGCTCCTTTCTTCATGTGGCCGCCATTGGCTTTTTTCACCGCCTGATCGGCGAGGAACAGACCAACCAGCGCAGTTGCCTGCGGGGTCTTGGCAACTTTGGCGAAACCTTTGGCTTCAGCTTCCAGCGCCTGGTCGCGCTTCATGCCACCGTGCTGCTGCATGACGTTAACGGCGGCCACTGGCGCCGGGTAGTTCTTGCCAGCCTGCTGGGCAACAAACGCACCCGAGGTCTGGAACGCCATCATGTTTTCCAGCGGCGGCAGTTTCAGCGGCTCGAGTTTTTCCGAGCGCTTCTTCATGTGATCGATCTTGCCTTCGAGGCACTGCTTGATCAGCGAAACGGCGGCATCAAAAAGTTTGTCACCAGCAACCACAGCATCAACCACGCCATCTTTCAGTGCCTTGTCGGCCTTGTGCTGGCCACCGGCAGCGATCCACTCGACGGCGTTATCGACGCCGATCAGACGCGGCATGCGCACGGTGCCGCCGAAGCCCGGGAACAAACCGAGCTTCACTTCCGGCAGACCCACCTGAGCGGTGTCGGCCATTACGCGGAAGTCGCAGGTCAGGGCCATTTCCAGACCGCCGCCAAGGGCGATGCCGTTGATGGCGCAAACGGTCGGGACCGGCAGGTCCTCGAACGCGCAGAACACCTGGTTCGACTTCAGGCACCAGCCGGCGATTTCGTCTTCCGGAAGTTTGAACATGTCGGTGAACTCGGTGATGTCGGCGCCGACAATAAAGACGCTCTTGCCCGAGGTGACCACCACGCCCTTGACGTCGCTGTTGCCTTTGATGGCGTCGACAGCTTTGCCAAGATCGACAACGGTTTCCTGATTGAATTTGTTGACGGACTCGCCCTGAAGATCGAACTTCAGTTCGGCGATGCCACCGTCATGCAGCGTCACGCTGACGGCCTTGCCGGAATAAATCATGGTTTGCTCTCCACGTTGATTGGGTCGGAGCCTGCACGGGGCGGCCCCGGCTGAAGTGGTCATAAAACCGCTTTCATGTGAGCGTTTGCTCACTCCAGCATGTCCACGTCCCCACTAAGGCAAAAGGGAACGGGCGCCAAGTATAGGCGCGTGAAGCAAGGATTTAAGCCCCTGATTGTGACCAGATGGTCTGGCTAATGGCTGCGGGCCTGTCTGGCCAATCCTGTCTATAATGCCGCGACCCTCAGGAGGCCTCCCTTGAAACTGCCGCAAATACGTCGTCGTGAACTGTCCACCCTGCTTGAATGGCAGGATCTGCCGCCGATTTTGGCGCGGGTACTGGCCGGACGCGGTATTCAGAGGCCTGATGAGGTGCCATTGACCCTTGATCAGCTGCCGTCGCCGAGCCTTATGCCGGGCCTTGATAAGGCGGTTGCCCTGCTAATGGAAGCCCGCCAGCAGGGCTGGAAGATTCTGATTATCGGTGACTACGACGCCGATGGCGCCACCGCAACCGCGCTGATGGTGCGCGGGCTGGCGTTGCTGGGGCTGCCCACGCCGGGCTTTCTGGTGCCAGACCGGTTTGAGTATGGCTATGGGCTGTCGCCGGAAATTGTAGAGCTGGCCAGGCAGGAAGCGGCCCCCGATTTGATCATTACCGTGGATAACGGTATCGCCAGCCTTGATGGAGTTGCCGCGGCCCATGCCGCTGGCATCAAGGTGTTAATCACCGATCACCACCTGCCAGGTGAACTGCTGCCGGATGCGGATGCCATCGTTAATCCGCGCCTTGATCCGGCGTCACCTTTTCTTAATCTGGCCGGCGTTGGCGTGGCCTTTTATCTGATTCTGGCCATGCGTAGTGCACTGCGTGATGCCGGGTTGTTGCCCGCCAATGCCAATCCCGCGTCTCTGCTGGATCTGGTGGCGCTGGGCACAGTGGCCGATGTGGTGGTGCTCGATCGCATCAATCGCATTCTGGTGGAGCAGGGCTTACGCCGCATACGAGCCGGGCAGTGCATCCCCGCCATCCCTGAATTGCTTAGGGTCGGCCGTCGTGATCCTGAAAGGGTGGTGGCCCAGGATCTGGGCTTTATTGTTGGTCCGCGCCTGAACGCCGCTGGCCGGCTTTCCGATATGACCTATGGCATCAGTTGTTTACTTTGTGATGACACTGGTCGGGCCGCTGAGTTGGCAGAGCAGCTCGACAGCATCAACCGTGAGCGGCGAGGGATCGAGCAGGGCATGCGCGATGAGGCCATGATTCAGGTACAGCGCCTTAAGGAAAAAGGGGATCTGCCACTGGGCCTGTGTCTGCATGATGAGCACTGGCATGAAGGGGTGGTTGGTATTCTTGCCTCGCGAGTCAAGGAAGCGGTACATCGGCCGGTGATCGCCTTCGCCAAGGCTCAAGAGAAGGGCTTGCTAAAAGGCTCCGGCCGCTCCATTCAGGGATTGCATCTGAGGGACGCTCTGGATGCGGTGGCTACCCGTCATCCCGGCATGCTGCGCAAGTTTGGTGGCCACGCCATGGCGGCGGGGCTGACCTTGGCGGCGGACCAGCTGGAACAGTTTCGTCAGGCTTTTGCACAGATTGTGGCGCAGCTTGCCCCGGCGGATATCTTCACCAGTGTTATCGACACGGATGGCGTACTGGAAGAGTCCGAGCTGACCTTGAAAAATGCTGAGCTGCTGGCCCATGCCTATCCCTGGGGACAGGGCTTTCCGGCGCCCCGTTTTGATGGCGAGTTTGAAGTGCTGGACCAGCGAGTGGTTGGCGAGCGTCACCTCAAGCTGACCCTCGGTCTGCCGAGCAGCCGCGGGGTGATCGACGCCATTCACTTTAATGCCCCGGTGGCGGATTGGCCGCGAAATTGCCAGCGTGTGGCAGGGATCTACCAGCTCGGGGTAAATGATTATCGTGGCCAGCGTTCGCCGCAGTTATTGTTTGAGTATCTGATCCCGCTGGCCACAAAAGATCGCCGCTGAAGCGGCTCCTACGGTGCGGCTTTTCTGATAGCATCCCATCCCGATAGGCCAGTTCCGGCTTAAGGAGAGAACATGAAGACCATTCATAAATACCGTCTGACACCCGGTGACGAAGTGCAGGAACTGCGTATGCCTGAGGACGCCAGTCCGTTAAAGGTGGAATTTTCGCTAGCGGCCAAGAGTATTTTTATCTGGGCCGAGCTGGATGCGGCCGGGGTGATGGATCCCGCCGTCGATGTGCGCCGCTTCAAGGTGTTCCACACCGGCCAGGGCATTCCCGCTGATGCCAATTATGTGGGCACCACTTATAACCAGATGGAGCCGCGTTCGTACCATGTTTACGAGCTGGTGGACTGAGCTCCGCACTTGAGGGAGTTTGGGGCTGGATGAAAACCGGCCCCACACCGGCTAGAATGCGCGCCTTTCCGTCTTTGCTGATGAGTTTTTCATGGAAATCAATCCGCTGCGTAACCAGCTCGCCGATATCCGCCAACGCACTGATGCGTTGAGGGGGTACCTTTGACTACCCGGGAAAACGGGAACGTCTGACCGAAGTCGAGCGCGAGCTCGAAGACCCTGCCATCTGGAACAACCCCGACCGTGCTCAGACACTGGGCCGTGAACGCGCCCAGCTGGAGGGCGTGGTGAAGAATCTGGATCAGCTTTTCAGCGGCCTTGATGACTCTGACGAGTTGTTGCAGATGCTTGCCGATGAAGGTGATGAGTCCGGTCTGGAAGACCTGCAAGGTGATATCGATCAACTGGAGAAAGTGGTCTCTGGTCTGGAGTTTCGCCGCATGTTCTCCGGCGAAATGGATAGCTGCAACGCCTACGTTGATATTCAGGCCGGCTCCGGTGGTACCGAGGCGCAGGACTGGGCCGAGATGATGCTGCGCATGTACCTGCGTTGGTGCGAGGCTCACGATTTCAAAGTAGAGCTGATTGAAGTGTCCGCCGGTGAAGTTGCCGGCATCAAGAGCGCCACTATGCATATTCAGGGTGAATATGCTTTTGGTTGGCTACGAACAGAAACCGGCGTTCATCGTCTGGTGCGCAAATCCCCGTTCGACTCTGGTGGTCGACGTCACACTTCGTTCAGCTCTGTTTTTGTATCACCGGAAGTGGATGACGATTTCGATCTGTATATCGATCCGAGCAAGGTACGCACCGATACTTATCGTGCTTCCGGCGCCGGTGGCCAGCACGTTAACCGGACAGATTCGGCAGTGCGTTTGACCTATGTGTTTACCGATCCTGATACCAAGGAAGAGCACACCGTGGTTGCCGCCTGCCAGAGTGGTCGTTCCCAGCATCAGAACCGCGATGAAGCCTGGAAGATGCTTAAGGCAAAGGTTTACGAGTTGGAAGTGCAAAAGCGAAATGCGGAGAAGCAGCGTCTGGAAAGCACCAAGTCGGATATCGGCTGGGGTAGCCAGATTCGCTCCTATGTACTTGATGACGCGCGCATCAAGGATCTGCGCACCGGCGTAGAAACCCGTAATACTCAGGGCGTACTGGACGGTGATCTGGATAAGTTTATCGAGGCTTCCTTGAAATCCGGGCTGTAATTATTTCGTCGCCCGAGCCATACCAGCAACCAGGTGAAAGAATGACTGACGACCAGCAGCACCATGATGACAATAAACTGATCGCCGAGCGTCGCCAGAAGCTGGATGCGCTGCGCGAGCAGGGCAACCCGTTTCCGAATGACTTTCGTCATGACGTGCTGGCTGCCGAGCTGCAGCAATCCCATGGTGAAAAGACCAAGGAAGAGCTGGAGCCCTTGACCATTCGCGCCAAGGTGGCCGGTCGGGTAATGGCCCGTCGTGGTCCCTTTATGGTGCTGCAGGATCAGTCTGGTCGTATTCAGATTTATGCGGACAAGGCGATTCAACAGGAAATCAAACACTGGGATATCGGCGATATAGTTGGTGTTGAAGGTGTGCTGCATAAGTCGGGCAAGGGCGACCTCTATGTGATGATTGAGCGTCAGCAGCTATTGACCAAATCCCTGCGCCCCTTGCCTGAGAAATGGCATGGTCTGACCGATACCGAGCAGCGCTATCGTCAGCGCTATGTTGATCTGATTATTAATGAGGAAACCCGAGATACTTTCCGCATCCGTGCGGCGGTGATCAGTGGCATACGTCAGTATCTGGTTGAGCGCGGCTTTTACGAAGCGGAAACCCCTATGCTGCAGGTTATTCCTGGTGGGGCAACGGCAAGGCCGTTTGTTACCCATCACAATGCGCTGGACTTGCAGATGTATATGCGCATTGCTCCAGAGCTATATCTGAAGCGCCTGGTAGTGGGCGGTTTTGATCGCGTGTTTGAAATTAACCGCAACTTCCGCAATGAAGGTGTATCCACCAGGCATAATCCGGAATTCACCATGGTCGAGTTCTATCAGGCCTATTCCGATTACCGCGACATGATGAATCTGACCGAGGATATGCTGCGTACAGTTGCCGCGAATGTGCTTGGTAAAACGGAAGTTGAATACCAAGGTGAAACCTTTGATTTCGGCAAGCCGTTTGCACGAATGACTGTGGTTGAATCCATTCTGCATTTTAATCCGGATGTTACTGAGCAGCAGCTCGGTGATATAGCGGAGGCCAGAGAAATTGCCAAGGGTCTGGGTATTCCGCTTAAAGATAGCTATGGTTTGGGCAAAGTCCAGATCGAGATTTTCGAGAAAACCGTTGAGCATCAGCTAAAGCAGCCCACCTTTATCACCGAATATCCGACGGAGGTGTCGCCACTGGCCCGGCGTAGCGATAGCAATCCGTTCGTCACCGATCGCTTTGAGTTCTTTGTCGGTGGCCGGGAAATCGCCAATGGCTTTTCCGAGCTTAATGATGCAGAAGATCAGGCCGAGCGCTTCCACAAGCAGGTGGCGGAGAAAGAAGCTGGCGATGATGAGGCAATGTTTTTCGACGAGGATTATATCGCTGCCCTGGAGTATGGCATGCCGCCGGCTGCGGGAGAGGGCATTGGTATTGACCGACTGGTGATGTTGTTTACTGACTCACCTTCAATCCGGGATGTAATTCTGTTTCCGCATATGCGGCCGCTACACAAGTAGCTTTTAAGCACACACTTACGTCAAGGAGTGAGCGCCTTATGACCGACATTCAGTATCAGGGCCGTCAGGCTCGCCGTGAAGGTAGTGAACAGCGCCGTCGCAGTATCCTTGAAGCGGCGCTGAGAATTATTGTTCGTGAAGGGATTCGCAATGTTCGACACCGTGCAGTTGCCAAGGAAGCTGATGTGCCGCTGTCAGCGACAACCTATTATTTCAAGGATATTTCTGACCTGATCGCCGACACCTTCACCCTGTTTGCCGAGCAGGCCATGGCAGAGGTGATTGAGCCGTTCCGGGAGCAGGCATTCGGCTTGCTGGAGCAGTTTGATAGTGGTCGGCTGCAGGACCCTGCAGAGCGCCTACGGTTGACGGAGTCGCTGACCGATATGACCACTTTCTTCCTCTATCAGGAGTCGCGCGATAAACGTGACCACTTGATTGCTGAGCAGGCGTTCATGCAGGAGGCGGTGCTGGACGAGCGGTTGCGCGATCTGGCTCTGGTGTACGCCAATAAACTGGTGGAGGTTCTGCAGACTGCCTGTGAGAAGCTTGGTACTGCGGAGCCAGCTCAGGATGCGCAGTTGATGTGGGCATCGATCATGAATCTGGAGCATCGCCTGCTGCTGGACCCGCAGTTCTCCATGCAAGACCTGCGAGCATTGGTACGGCGCATGCTGGAGCTGTTCATGACATCCCGGCATGACTGAGTCCAGTGACTGGGCTGGCCTTGAAGCTGGTTGGAAGCAGGTTCTGGCCGGTGAGTTAAGTAGTGACTATATGACGCATCTGCGAGCTTTCTTGCGCGCAGAAAAGCAGCAGGGCAAGGAGATTTATCCTCCCAGCTCCCTGATCTTCAATGCCTTTGAGCACACTCCGTTTGATCAGGTGAAAGTCGTGATCCTTGGTCAGGACCCTTATCATGGTCCTGGTCAGGCCCATGGCCTGTGTTTTTCCGTTCCTGAAGGAACCCGTCCACCGCCCAGTCTGGTTAACATTTTCAAGGAGATCGAACGGGATCTGGCGAAGCCGGCAAGCAAAAATGGCAATCTGGAGCATTGGGCTGATCAGGGTGTGCTATTGCTGAACGCCACCTTGACGGTAGAGAAGGGGCTGGCCGGTTCCCACCAGCGCAAGGGCTGGGAGCGCTTCACTGATGCGGTCATTGACAGGCTAAACCGTGAGCGTGACGGTATCGTATTCATGTTGTGGGGCAGTTACGCGCAGAAGAAGGGTGCCTTGATCGATCGTGATAGACATCTGGTACTGACTGCCCCTCATCCATCGCCCCTGTCAGCCCATCGGGGCTTTCTTGGTTGTGGACATTTTTCCAAGGCCAATGAGTATCTTGTTGCTCAGGATAAAATGCCGGTGGACTGGGCTCCTCAAGGGAGTTGGTAAAGCACCCGCATATTACTGGTCAGGGCTTCCTCTTCTATATAGCCGATATACTCTGCTGAAGAACCCAGAAGTATTTTTAATTCATGGCTTGAAGACACCTCCCGTGGAGGTTTGCCTTGGCCAGTAAATATAAGTCGCGTCCAGTAAGCACGCATCTGTTCGGGCGTCCGTCCCATAATGTGCAAATAAAATTTTTCCCGCGTGGGGTCTTTTGCGGGGAGGTCCAGTGGCTGCACGGGTTTCCCCGCTAGCGACCGCAATTGCCCGGAGAATAACTGCTTTACTTCATTCTGGTTCAGGCTGCTAAGCGGTGAGTCCTGGTTTGTGACAATGACGAGCTCCGCCTGAGCGAATAGTGGCATCAGCAGGGTTAACAACACTGCGGCTTTCTTTAGCATCATGCGTCTCCCTGACAATTAAAACACGGCATCTACGGCAAAGCGGAACACCATGGGGCTGCCGTTGGTTGGTAGGCCACTGAATAGCACCCCATTGGTAACCGAGCTATTACTAAAGTCATGGAAGCGGGTTGCCTCAGCTTTCAAGGCAACGCCGCTGATCAGGTCGTAGCGAGCGCCAATAGTCCATGACTTTGATCTTGAGGAATTTTGCGATAACAAAAATTGACAGCCCGCCGGGTCGGCGGCTGCGGCACAGTCAGAGTCATCGTCACTGTCCGCCGCAGCCCAAGTCAGATGCGGCATCATTTTGCCAATGCGATATCCGGCAGTGATATAGCCGGCGGTTTGCGTGGGCAGCCAATGTTGTGGGGCATCAATGCCCAGCCTTACCATCTCGGCCATCACCAGCAGGCGACCGTTATCGAACTGGGTGCCGAAGCTGGCGAAATAGCCGTAGGCGCTATCAAGACTGAGCGCTGATAGGTCTGGCCCGGTGTTAGGTGGCGGTAATGCGGACAAATCGGGTAACGCAAGGCTTGTTTGGGCGCTGGCATATCCTAACCGTACAGACCAGCTGCCCAATGAAGAGTTGAGATTGATGCCTGCCTGATCGCGTCCTTGAAAGCCGCCAGAAAACCCGTCGCCAGGCACCTCCGCGTTACCCCAGGTAATATTCAGACGATGGCGTATTTGGCCGCTGGTGAATTGCCAGGTCAGGTCCAAGCCTTCTATGGTATCGACCGGAAGAGTGCCATAAACCTGAGCAGGTAACTCGACCCATGGATAGGCATATGCAGCTTGGGTGTATTGGGAATGCATGTATAGCGGTAGCACCAAACGGCCTGCTCGCCAGGTCAGTGCCGGCGATACGTCATACTGCAGATAGGCCCATTGCATGCTGGTGTCGTAGTCTTCTTCGGCGCTGCCAAGCAGCTGAAGAACTGCGCTGCTTTTGTCGCTGATTTTTGCGCTGAGTCTCAGGCCGGCCCGGCTCAGGGGGCGAGAGTCCCACTGTGTACCGGTTGTGCCATAGGTAATATCATTACCAAGTGCATCGCGGATCGTGTCGGTGCGCTGTATGGCATAAGTGAGGAAGCCGTTGATGCGAACAGGTATTTCGCTGTTTTGCTGCTCAATGGCATTGATGCGCTGCTCTGCAGCAGCGATGCGATCCTCCAGAGTTGTAGCACCGACTGGAAGGCAAAGTGCTATTACGGCTCCTGCCCCCAAGCAATAAAGTTTGCTCATTGTTATTTCCTGTCCATGGAATTTTATTCGATAAGTATGGGCAGAGATTCGCTTCCTTGTAAATCCGTATTTTTATACGGGGCGACCCTAAGGTCGCCCATGTTCCTGTTGCTACTGAATGCGGTAAAGCACTTTAACGTTGTCAGGCACAGCATCCATTTGAAGATAGCCAATATAGTCGCCTGAGTTAACCAGAGTGGTTAACTCTTGAGCGCTGGAAACTTCTCTTGGTGGCTTGCCCTGACCAGTGAAGATCAGTCTGGTCCAGTAAGCGCGCATCTGCTCTGGTGAGCGACCCATGAGTTTGGTGTAGAAACTCTCCCGATCCTTCGAGCTGACGGGCAAGTCCAATGGCTGCACGCGCTTTCCGCCAACAGTTTTCAGTTGTCCAGAGAAAAGTTGACGTACTTCGCTTTCTGTTAGCGAGCTAAATTCCGAGCCACTGCCAGCTACGACTACCAGCTCTGCCTTTGCCAACAACGGCAAGAAGAGCAGCAACATAATGAATGATTTTTTCATTTCAGCTCTCCTTAGAATGCAGCGTCCACGGCGAGACGGAAGACTACGACATCGTTGCTTGTTGGCAGGCCTGAAAACAGGGTGCCGTTGGCAGTTTTGTCACCTGTGAAATCGTAGAAGCTAGTAGCTTCGGCCTTAAGCGCTATGCCGGCATCCAGGTCATATCGTGCGCCCAAGGTCCAGCTTTTTGAGCGTGCCACGTTTTGCGAGACCAGCGAGCCACAAGCAACGGCACTTGGGGCGGATGCGCATCTGTCATTGACGTCCGACTCTACCCCAGACCAGGTCAGGTGAGGCATCAGCCGTCCCATGCGATAGCCTGCGGTGAGGTAAGCGGCGGTCTGTGTGGGGAACCAGCCGTAGGGAGCGTTAACACCAAGCTGTACGACTTCACTGATTAGTAGCACTGAACCGTTATCGTACTGACCGCCGACGCTGGCGAAATAGCCGAAGCTGCTATCAAGGCTGTAGGGCGATAAATCAGGTCCGCCAAGGGCCGTTAAGTCTGGCAGATCGAGATCGGTCTCTCCTACGGAGTAGCTGATACGAGTAGTGAAATTGCCGAAGAAAGATTTCAGATTCATTCCGGCCTGGTTGTTTACCAGGTAGCGTCCGACTTCGGTGGGCACATCGGCGGTGCCCCATGTCACATTCAGGGCATGACCAACATTGCCGGTGCTGAACTGCCAGGTAAGATCCATGCCCTCCATTGTATTCACCGGGAGTGTGCCGTAGACCTGACTGGGCAGCTCAATCCAGGGGTAGGCATAGGACGCTTGAGTGTATTGAGAGTGCATGTAGGTCGGCAGCACCAGACGACCTGCTCTCCATACCAGTTCCGGCTTGATGTTGTAGGACAGGTAGGCCCACTGTAGCTCGGCGTCATAGTCATTCTGGCCACTGGCCAGTATCTGTATAACTGCCCCGGTACGTTCATTGATATCTGTTTCAATGCGGAATCCCGCGCGGCTGTACTCGCGTAGATTCCAGTTTTCAGAATTGCTGCCACGATAGGAAATGGGTTGACCGGCCACGGGCCCCAGAGCCGGGTCAACTACTATCCCTTCAATCGTGTTGGTTCTTTCCATCCCCAGCGTGATGAATCCATTAAAGCGAAACTTCTCGCTGGACATGCTCTGGGCTTCCAGCGCGGCGAGACGGGCCTCTGCTTGGGCCAGGCGGTCATCTAGCTCTTCTGCCCAGATTGAAGTGGCGACGGAAGTGGCCAGAATACCGGTTATCAGACGGTAAAGGACGGTCATGCGGTTGATCCCCCAGCTTGTTATTTGAAGTCTTTATCAGGTAGGTAGAAATGCTGATATTAGATTCAGCCTCTGAATAATGTCAAAACGGTGTCATTTGGCCCTGCCGTCCACCAGTGAGTGGGCTGCCTGCTATACTTGCATCCTTTAAGCGCACACCGTTTTCAGGAGCCCACAGTGACACCAGACAGCCACATCATTGATGTTACCTCCGCCAATCTCCAGCAGGTTCTGGAGGCGTCCATGCAGACACCGGTAATCGTCGATTTCTGGGCTGACTGGTGCCAGCCTTGCAAGCAGATGGCCCCTGTTTTGGAAAAGTTGGTGCGTGAGCTGGATGGCCGGTTGCTGCTGGCTAAAGTTAATGCAGATGAGCAGCAGGAGGTGGCCGCTCAGTTCCAGGTTCGTAGCTTGCCTACCCTGAAACTGGTGGTGCAGGGCCGGCTGGCGGATGAGTTGGTTGGTGCCCAGACCGAGGCGGCATTGCGCCAGTGGCTGGCGCCGGTGCTGGCAGAGTCGGATCCGGAGGCCGGTGCCGAGGCCTTTGTAGAGCAGGTCAGATTGGCGATGGCCCATGGTCATGGTGCCGAGGCTGAGGCGGCATTGCGTGATGCGTTGCTGCATGAGCCGGCGCGTCATGGCTTTCGGGCGCTGCTGGTGGAGTATCTGTTGGGTGAAGGGCGTCTTGATGAGGCTCAGTCAGTGCTAGCGGAAATCGCCGAGGATGTGGTTGAGTTGCGGCCATTTCGAGCCCGTTTTGCATTACTGGAGGAACTCGAGGAGTCGGCACCGGTGTCGTTGGCGGAGCTGGCCGCCAGAGTGACAGCAACTCCCACCCCGGAAGACCTATATCAATATGGCCTGCGGGCCGCCGCCGCAGGCCAGTTTGAGACTGGCCTGCAGGCTCTGCTGCAAATGCTGCGTGATTACCGTGACTTTGGTGACGGGTTGGCCCGTGGCGCGTTGCTAAAGGTGTTTGACTGCCTGCCCAAGGGTGATCCGCTGGCCAGTGAATACCGCCGCAAGATGTTCAACTATCTGCACTAACTGTTTTGCAGCTTCTATCGTGCCAGCATGGAGCACTCAGGGTGATCCATGCTGGTGCGTAACGCCTGCGATGCTGCATTAATATGGTGCATTTATGCATCGTTACTCGCTCCACTCAGCTTAACCTACTGAAATTACTGAACTCCTGAGCTGGCCCGCATTCTGCATGCCCTGATCCGGTGCATCTTGTTGATAAGGTTCGATATTGGTGCAGCGTGAGCCGCCACTCAGGAGATAAAAAATGAAAATGATCACCGCCGTGATCAAGCCCTTCAAACTCGACGATGTTCGCGACGCCTTGGCGGAAATCGGCATACAGGGCATGACCATTACTGAAGTGAAAGGGTTTGGCCGCCAGAAGGGCCATACCGAGTTGTACCGTGGTGCCGAGTATGTAGTCGACTTCGTCCCCAAGGTGAAGTTGGAGCTGGCCGTCCGCGATGAGCAGGTGGACGCCGCCGTTGAAGCCATTATCGGTTCTGCCGGTAACGGCAAGATCGGTGATGGCAAAATCTTTATTTCTGCGCTTGAGCAGGTTGTCCGTATCCGCACCGGTGAAACCGGCGGCGAAGCGATCTGAGGAATTCTACCAATGAAACTTTTCAGCAAATCTTTCCTGCTGGCGGCACTGCTATGTCCGGCGCTGGCGTTCGCCGATCAGATGAACGGCGCTGACACAGCATGGATTCTGACCAGCACTGCTCTGGTCCTGTTTATGACTCTGCCAGGGCTGGCGCTTTTTTACGGGGGCCTGGTCCGTGCAAAGAACGTGCTGTCCGTGCTTATGCAATGTTTTGCCATTGCCTGCGGCGCATCCTTGTTATGGCTAGTGGTGGGGTATTCGCTGGCGTTTAGTGATGGAGGCAGCGTCAATGCCTGGATTGGTGGTCTTGATTATGTGTTCTTCAGTGGCATTGATCGTGAGTCGATCACGGGTACCTTGCCAACGGCTTTGCATGGCTTATTCCAGATGACTTTTGCCATTATCACGCCTGCACTGATCGTCGGTGCTTTCGCGGAACGCATGCGTTTTGGTGCCATGCTTACGTTCTCCATGCTGTGGCTGCTGCTGGTGTATGTGCCTGTTTGTCATTGGGTGTGGGGTGGTGGTTGGCTGGCGGAGCTCGGCCTGTACGATTTTGCCGGTGGCACCGTGGTACATATCACTGCTGGTGTGGCAGCGCTGGTGGCAGCTCTGGTGCTGGGGCGTCGCAATGGCTTTCCCGGCGCCGGGATGAAGCCGCATAACATGACCATGACCGTGATGGGGGCAGGCATGCTCTGGGTTGGCTGGTTCGGCTTCAATGGTGGTTCCGCTGTTGCGGCGGATGGCAATGCGGCCATGGCTATGCTGGTTACCCATATTTCTGCGGCGGCGGGCTCGCTGGCCTGGATCGCGCTGGAGTGGAAGAAGTTTGGCAAACCTTCGGCGCTGGGTATTGCTACCGGTATGGTCGCTGGTCTTGGAACTATTACTCCGGCGTCCGGCTTTGTTAGCCCGGCAGCCGCTTTGGTAATTGGCCTCGCTGCCGGGGTGGTGTGCTTCTATGCAGTAATGCTAATCAAGCAGCGCCTGAAAATTGATGATTCGCTGGATGTGTTTCCGGTGCATGGTGTAGGCGGCATATTGGGCACTTTGGCAGCAGGGGTGTTCGCTTCTACCGAACTGGGGCTGTTCTCCGGTTACGGCTTCGCTTTTGATCACTACGGCATGCTGGATCAGGTCGGTGTGCAGGCAGTCGGTGTGCTGGCAACCGCTCTCTACACAGCGCTTGCGACATGGATCATCCTGCGTCTGGTTGGCTTGTTCACTTCTCTGCGTGTGACTCCGGAAGAAGAATCTCAGGGGCTGGATATTGCCCTGCATGAAGAGCGTGGTTACGACCTCTGATCCGGCCTTTTGCAGCCTGACAGGAATGCTCGCCGGCATGGACGCTGGCGCTATTGCCATGATTCGGGCCTTTCTATATGGTACTGAACGTTTCGAACGCTCGTTTGAACAGGACGAGTTATGACAACAACATCGAGGAGATAATTATGAGTCAGGAATTTTTGTCTGAAGGCTGGTTCGCCATGGTTAAGACTCTGCGTGATGAAGCTGGTGCTCTGGAAGCCCCGGCGGCGCTGGCTGACCTGATTATCAATGTCACCATCACTGGTGGTTCTGTTGACAAGGCAATGTCTCTGGTAGGCGGAATGCTGGAAGAAGGTCATCATCCGAACGCACCGACCACAATGATCCTGCCGGCTGATCTGGCCAAGCGCATCTTCATTGAAGGTGATCAATCTGCTGGTATGCAGGGCTTTATGACCGGTCAGATCCGCATCGAAGGCGACATGAGCAAGTTGATGGCGCTGCAGACTGCACAGCCGACCGCTGCTCAGGTTGAGCTGATGAAGAAAATTGCTGCTGAAACTGCGTAAGGTTTTTGCTGCAAAAAAAGGGGCCTGCGGGCCCTTTTTTATTGCACGTCCTGTTTCGCTCTTTCAGGCTATCCGTGTACTGCCCCCCGTCTGCCACGCCTGCAGGCCTTGCTCCTTGCGAACCCGTCCCGGTGAGTGTCCTGTCCAGCTACGAAAGGCCTTGGTAAAGCTGGCCTGATCGCTATAGCCAAGCTTTTCCGCAATATCAGCAATGCTGAATTCGGTTTCATGCAGGTAATGGCGAGCGAACTTTTCCCTTGCAGCGTTACGTAACTGTGAAAACGATTCGCCGGCAGTTGATAGGTAGCGAGTCAGTGTGCGTGGTGTCAGGCCAAGCTTTTCCGCGGCATGCTCCAGTGTGCAGTAGCGACCAGGGTTGCAGTGGATATAGTGGCGGATTAATGCGGTAACCTGATCCGCGTTCCACTCGGCGTCGCTAACTCCGCCCAGCTCCAAGCGGTTCTTCTGGTTGCCCTGACATTGGCTAATCAGCAGTTGATTAGAGCTATGCCCTCCTTCCACATTAACGCCGAGAATTTCTTCCAGGTTTTTCAGGCGCAGAGGGTCGTCACTCTGCAGTTGGATGCTGGCGTTCTTGCTCATGGTTGCGCTAAGTCGGCACATGCTGGCGAGGTAACAATCGACAAGAAAGTTCTCCATGTCCTCCAGCGGCCACCGCTGATGCAGGCGGATAACGGAGCCATCCCCAACAGGCACAAGTTCAACTTCCATCAATGGCACGCGGATGCGCAAGAACTGAATAGCCCGTCTGGTCAGGTCCCCTGCACGTTGCTGCGATAGCATTGAGTAGGCGAGCAGGCCGTGCGCTGACAAATCAAGCAGCGCTCCATAGCGTGCGCCGATGCATGGAACCGGGCTTTGTCGCTCGGCGGAACGAAATAGCGACAGTAGTTGGTTGACTGAAACATGGCCCTCCGGATCGGAGATCAGGGCATCATGAATGCCCGATTCAGACAACAGGGATTGCTGAGAAACACCCAGTTGGGACATTAGTCTCATAAGAATACGGACGTACACAACCGGGACAAGTGGAACATCGTTGACAAGTGAAGGCGACAGTCTCATATCTACCAACCTTTTGTTTTTATTAAATATTATTATTCTATAGAAATATTCTGTTCCTGCAGATTGGGCCATTTTATCAACAATATATGTGAATATATGTACACATATTGGCCCGTTCTGCGAGTCGGTAGGAGGTACTAGCAAGTTGTCGCAAATGGACAAGAGGATGGCGGTGGGGAACCTGTACGGCGATGCGGGCAATGGTCAATCCTATCTATTCTGAAAAACAACAATAAGCAGGCCTGACCATGAGCAAGCCAAACAATCGGATAACCGCTCGCTATTGTCCGATCAATCGCATATCTCCGGCGGATGTTTTGAAGATGTATGGCATCTTTCAAAACTATTACGAGAACTCTGATCTGGATACCTTCGTTAGTGACATGAGCCGTAAAACCGGCGTCTTTATGTTGCGTCGGCGTAGCGATCAGAAGATTGTCGGCTTTTCCACGGTTGCTACGATGGATATGCAAGTGGATGGTAAGCGCATTAAGGGCGTCTTCAGCGGGGATACCATTATTGAACGTGAGTATTGGGGCACCAGAGCACTGCCGCTGGCGTTTTTCCTTTACCTGGTGAGAACCATACTGCGCCACCCTATGACGCCAGTATTCTGGTTGTTGATTTCCAAGGGCTACAAAACCTACCTGCTGATGGCGAACAATCTTTTCCGCTTCTATCCCCATCCGCAGAATCGCTATCAGGAGTATCAATCGCTGATCCCGCAGTACTGCGAACAGCTATTCCCCGGATACTATGATGCTGATCGTGGTGTGCTGGACTTCGGCGATAGCTACCAGCGTCTTAAGGACGATGTGGCACCGATTACTGATCAGGTGCGTCAGGCCAGCGCCGCTGCGGCCTATTTCGAAACCTGCAACCCGGAGTGGCACCGTGGTACTGAACTACCTTGTGTAGGCCGCATCGGATTCTCTGATGCATTTCGTTATGTCTTTCGCTACCTGAACAAAGTCTGGCGCAAGCCGTCTCAGGGCGCGGTCCACCCGGCTGCCCAGCCGGTGGAGGCAGCTGACAGAGGGAATCATGTACCCCGGGTGGCGGTAGCAGTTCGCGTGATATCCGCAAGTCGGAAGAAGAAAAATAGCAACGGGCAGGCGATGGTGCGGAGCCGACAGTGAGCGTCCGTTATGCTTTAGGCCATGGCATTTTGTCACGCCTCGTCTCGCCCTCCAGGATTGCATTTGAGCAGCAGTGCCAGAATATGGAAGACATTCAGCGCACTAAGCTGTCTTCCCTGTTACGCGCTGTCGCGGCAACGCCCGCAGGACAGCGAAGCAACATCGACTCGAGCTGGTCGTTCGAGCGCTACGCTGCAGAAATGCCGGAAACGGATTATGACCATTGGCGTCCTGCTATTGATGAGCAGCGCTTGGGAGGGGCTTCGCTGATTGCTTCTCCTGTGCAGCGTTATCAGCCCACCAGTGGTTCAACCTCGGCAATAAAATGGTTGCCCTATACGAAGCGCTTCCTCGATGAGCTGGATCAGGCGATTTGTCCCTGGCTGGGGGACATGTACCGGAGTTATCCGGATATTCGCTCCGGTAGCCACTACTGGTCGTTATCCTGGGTGCCCACTTCCCTGCGCAGTGAGCTTGAAGGGCAAATTAACGACGACATGAAGTTGCTTTCCTTTGGCAAGCGATTCCTCGCAGGAATAACTCAGGCAGTCCCTGAAACCGTAGCCAGTGCAGCCACCTCTGCGGATTCTCGCTTTGCCACATTGGCGTGGCTGGTGGCGGATGAGTCTCTCAGTGTTATGTCTGTTTGGAGTCCGACTTTTGCTCTGGCATTACTCGATGATCTGAGTGTATGGCGTGATGAGTTGGCGCAGTGCCTGCAAGCGGGAAGCTTTGGTATTCGGGGCCGGTCGCTGAGTATGGTTCGTTGCCCCAAGGCTCCTTTTCGGGCGGCCTTGTTACGTCAATGGGATGGCCGTCAGTCGCCGGCCTTTTTTGCCCAGCTGTGGCCTAAGCTGGCGCTTATCAGCGCCTGGGACACCGCTGCCGCAGCGTCCTGGGCGACCAAGCTCAGTGATCTGTTTCCCGGGGTGGCATTTCAGGGCAAAGGACTGTGGGCAACCGAAGGCGTGGTGACTTTCCCCTGGCAGGAGAAATATCCGCTGGCGTTTCGTAGCCATGTCTATGAGTTCGCTGATATTGCCAGTGGCAAGATATTACCGCCCTGGGCGCTAGAGCCCGGTCAGGAAGTCACGCCTCTGTTAAGCACCGGAGCCGGTCTGCTGCGCTACCGGATGAGCGACCGCCTGCGTGTGGATAGCATGATCGGCAAGGTACCGTGCTTCACATTTCTTGGCCGTGATGATGGTGTTGATCTGGTTGGAGAGAAGCTTTCTGCCGTAATGGTGCAACAACTGGTCGATAGACTTGATATGCCCCATGACATGCATCCGGTGACCCTGCTTGCTCTGGATGATAGCGACGGAAAAGGAACACCAGGCTATGTCTTATTGACGGAGGGATCCCACGCCCACATGTTGACGGAAGCGGGTAAGTTGTCCGGTCTTCTGGAAAAGGAATTGTTAGGTCTTTTCCATTATCGACTGGCCCGTGATCTTGGTCAGTTGGCGCCTGTGCGGGTTCTTTGCCGTCCGGATATGCAGCAATGCTATCTGGGGTATTGTCAGAAACGAGGCATGGTAGATGGTAATGTGAAAATCGAGCCTCTGCGCTATTGGCCGGGAATGGAGCTGGCAGAAATGGTTGCAGACGGGGTGTTGGAAGGAGTTGCCTGATGAGCGCTTTCCATGCCGCCAGTGCAGCGGATGGCGCTGATATTCTACAGCTATTCCGTGACACGCCTCAGCGTGGCCGGGTGGTTTTGAACTTCGAGCGCGAGCCGGATTATTTTCGCGGCGGCAGTGTGATCTGTCAGGAACCGGAAGTTCATATCGCCCGTAGCACCGAGGGAAAATTGTTAATGCTGTATGGCATTGGCAGTCGACTCATGTATGTAAACGGTGTGGCAAGGAAAGTTCGCTATGCCCATGACCTGCGTATTGCGGAACACGCCCGTGGCGGGCGTTTGATTCTGCGCATGTCCAAACATGTTGGGAGTTTTATCGCGCCGGATGATCTTGTCCAAACGGTAATCCTGAGCGAGAACACAAGCTCCATGACTTCCGTTGCCAGTGGTAGGGCAGGGCTGCCTACTTACTATCCGAACGGGGATATTGAAACCAGCCTGTTGTTTCGCGTGCCCAGAGGTAAGCGGTCCTCTCTGACCTTCAGGCCCGCCACATTGGCAGACCTTCCGGCGATGCAGAAATTTCATGATCAGCATGCGCCGCAGCGTCAGTTTTATCCCTGCTATCAGTTTTCCGGCATTATTGACGGCAATCCTTACTTTAGTGGTCTGCAAGTGGCGGACTACTGGCTTGCTCTGGATAACGAAAAAATTGTCGGTATGGCTGCATTATGGGATCAAAAGTCTTTTAAGCAGACCAGAGTGATTTCCTACCCGGCAGGTCTTTCCTGGCTGCGCTTTTTCTGGAATTTCTGGACTAGTCTGGTTGGTGGCCTGCATTTGCCGCCTGCGGGCGGCATGATCCGCTATCTCATGCTCCACTCCGTGTTGATCCGCGATGAGGATCCTCAGGTGCTAAGAGAGTTGCTGGCTGAGATGTCCCATAGCGCTGCCAGAAAAAGTGCTGCTATTAGTGCAGGTTTCTTTCTGGATGATCCTTTGCGGGCAGCAGTGCAGGGCTGCCGTCGGCAAACCATGCGTAGTCATCACTTTCTCATTGGCTATCACGGAGATCCTCGTGATGGGCTGGATGGCCGGCCGGGGTATATAGAGTTGGCTCGCCTTTAGGAGTAAATGATGCAGGACTATGCAGCCCCCTGGTTTAGAGCGCGTCGTCTTCACGGTATTGATGACACCATTTACTTCGGCATGATTGAGCCTTCTGACGGCAAGCGTCATGTATTTTCTGTGCCTCATGAGCAGTGCGATGGGGTGGGCGCTTTCATGCAACTGCTGCGTCGCATCCCGGTGAGTGACTGGCGGGGCGTAACAGGTAAGAGCATGCCAATTCCCGGCTTCCTTCAGTGCTGGCGCGCACAGCAGCGCAAGAAGAAATTTGAAGCACCGATGTGGCGGAAAAGAGCGCTGGCAGCTGTTGATGCAAAGGATCAGTTTATTGCTGTTGAGTACTTTAGTGAGGAACAGACCAGGCGCCTCCGCCAGCAGGCAAAATCTGACTCTGTTCCGCTGAACGCCATGCTTATGGCGGCTTTGCACAATGTTGTTAGCGAGCAACTATTGGTTCAGGGTGGCGGTGGCTGGTTTGTCCCGGTGACGCTACGTGGTGCCTTAACTCTTCCCTCTGACGAAATGAACCATGCCAGTGGAATTTGCATTTCACTCACCGGCCGCACCGATGGCGTGGCAATCCAGCAGCAACTTTCTCAGGCGATACGTAATAACGAGCACTGGTGGATGTGGCATCAGGCACGGCTGGTGGCAACGCTAGGCGGTCAGTGGTTGGTTAATCGGCTATTGCCGCTTATGCAGCAGCGGCAACATCTTGGTTCATTTAGCAGTATGGGTGAATGGAGTATTGACTGGCAGGGCAGTGATTATCCGCTAGATACATTGATGTGGGCAGTCCCGCCGGGCAGCCCGGCTTATCCGGTGGCTGCTTGCTGGTTGATCTGTAACGGTCGCCTTGTGTTAATGCTGAAGCTCAATGCCGTGCTTGGTTTTGGAGCTGAGCGCTGCCAGTCGCTGATGAAAGACTGGGCCATCGCAATACGGAGCTCGTTGTCGAGCCAATTCGTCGGGCGAAATGGAGAGAAGTGTAATGCTTGAATTTTTTCGCCGGCGTTCGGCCATGTTGGTGGTCCTGGCGGTAACTGTAGCGGCGTTGCTGCTGATGTATGGCTGGTCCCCAAAGAGCGAGCGTGTAGAGTCTGTTGATGGTGCCCTGCGAGTCGATGTGGTCGGCGTACAATTTCTTGGTCAGCGTATTCCTGTGCTGCTTGAGGGGATTGCCAGTGCTGCGGATCAAGTGGTGGTTTTGGCCGAGGTGTCCGGCAGCGTGATTAATCGGCCTGATGCGTTGCGCGATGGAGGCGTGGTTGCAGAAGGCGAGTTGTTGTTGGAGATAGATCCGCAGAGCTATGAGCTGGCATTAGCGGAGCGACGTAGTCAGGTCAGCGCAGCTCGACTGCATCTCGCGGACACCCGGGCTCGGGCCAAGGTGGCCCGGCGAGTGAATGGTGACAAGGGCAATGATTATGCGCGCCTTGTACCCCATCTGGAGGAAGCAGAGGCGCGTTTGGCGGCTGCTCAGGCTAGTCTGACGCGGGCAGAAATGGAGCTGGCCAAGACCAGTGTTGAAGCCCCTTTTCATGGTCGGCTAAGAGATGTCAGGGCAAACCCCGGGCAGTTTGTTCGCGCCGGGGAGGCCATTGCTACCGTGTTCAGTACTGACCGTATTGAAGTGCGTTTGCCGGTGCGTGATGAGTGGCTTGCACTGCTGGAGCTACCGCTAAGTGGTGACGAGCAAGTTACTCCGGTGGCGACCCGTCTGCTCGGCAGATTTGCCGGTCGTGATGTGGTCTGGCATGGCCAGCTGGTGCGCCGCGAAGGCGGCATAAATCAAAATCGTATGCTGTATCTGGTGGTACAGGTTGACGAAGCGGACAAGGGTGAGGTGCCGCTTGAGCCAGGCGTGTTAGTTCAGGCCGAGATCGAAGGAAAATATCATCCGCATATTGCTTCGTTGCCGCGCTCGGTATTATCCGGCGGAACCCATGTCTGGCTGATAGATGATCAGCAGCAGTTACGCCGTCGCAAGGTGGATGTTATCCATCAGAACCGCGATCGCATTTATATCGGTGGCGGTTTGAAAGACGGTGATCAAGTTGCTCTAAGTGGTGCATCTCGCTGGTTGGAGGGAGCTCAGGTTATTCCTCTGCAGCGTGCGGTGGCCATCTCTCCCGGTGCACCCATATCGTCATCTGGCTCCGCATCGGTTGAGCTCCCATGAACGGCTCGGTTGCCTGGTTCGCCCGTAATCCAGCGGTTGCCAATTTGCTGATGGTTATGCTGCTGCTTGGTGGTTGGCTGGGTATGTCTGTGGTACGTCAGGAAACCCTGCCCAATGTACCACTGGATCGTATCGGTATTAGCGTGCAGATGCCTGAGGCCAGTCCCGCTCTGGTGGAAACATTGCTATGTGCGCCGGTGGAACAGGCAGTGGCGGGTCTGGAGGGACTAAGCGAACTCACCAGCGAAGCCTACGATGGTCTGTGCATGTTGCGCATGGATGTGCAGCAGGGATATCAGACGAGCAAGGTGCTTGATCAGGTGCGTACTGCGGTAGACGGTATTCGCGGGCTGCCGGTGCAGGCCAGTCGGCCGTTAGTGCAGGAGCTGATTGTCCGCAATCGGGTGATGCGGCTGTTGCTGGTCGGCGCTATGTCCGAGCTGCAACTGTATCAGCTTGCCCACAGGGTTCGTCAGGAGTTGCTGCGAGACGATAGCCTGAGCGTTATTGATATCGAGAACCTTCCTGCCCGCGAAGTTGCGCTGGAAGTGCGGCGCGATAATCTTCACCGGTTTCGCATGACGCTTGACGGTATGGCAGCTGCAGTACAGCACGCGGCCCGCCCGGTGACTGCCGGCGTTCTGCATAGTGCTCAAGGTGATCTGCTGCTGTCTGCCGGTAACCGGATCAGTAGCGGCGATGGTTACCTGGATTTACCGCTCCGCGATACCAGCGATGGTAGCGTGTTGCGAGTGTCGGATGTCGCCACATTGCATGATGGCTTTGAGCGTAGCCAGATTGCCGCGTGGCAAGATGGTCATCCAGCGGTGGCGTTGGACGTATATCGAGTCGGCTCTCAGCAGGTGTTGGATGTTGCTGATGCGGTGCAGCGCTATATGGGTAAGGCGAGTCTGCCTTCTGGGGCCAGTCTGGTGTTATGGGAGGACGATGCGGCGGAGTTTCGAGACCGTACCGCCGTCCTCTGGGACAACGGATGGCAAGGTTTGGTGGTGTTGCTGCTGCTGCTGTCGCTGGCACTGGGCGCCTACCTCGCTGGCTGGATTGCTTTGGGTATTCCGGTGGCCATGCTTGGCGCCGTGGCGGTCTTGCCGTTGATGGGGGAGTCCCTGAATACCATTTCCCTTTTCGCCTTTATTCTGGTGCTTGGCATCGTTGTTGATGATGCGATTATTGTCGGTGAACGGATTCACTATCGCCAACGCCTTGGCGAAACAGGTTTGGATGCCGCCATTAATGGTGCCAGAGATGTGGTCAAACCTGTCTGCTTTGCAGTACTAACCACGGTAATTGCCTTTGCGCCGCTATTGTTCTTGCCGGGGCCCGAAGGCGCTCTAATGCGAGTGGTGCCATTGGTGGCCATGGCGGTTCTCGCCCTGTCACTGGTCGAGTCCTTATGGATTCTACCGGCCCACCTTTCCAGCCCAGCACCGAAAGGAAAATTCTGGCAGCGCTCTGAGCAGCTATCGACGTCCTTTAATGAATGGCTTGACCGGGTGTTGGCACGCATATATCGGCCGTTAATGTGGCGAGCAGTTAACCGTCACGGTGTGGTTCTGACGGCGTTTCTATGCATGTTTATTATTTGTGTGGCACTGATCCACAGCGGCTGGGTACAGATGGTGCTGTTCTCTCGGGTCGAGGGGCCCAAGGTCGTGGCGGAAATGGTTTTTCCACGGGGTACTGCTGCTGCCCGCATTCAGCAAGAGGCGCTGATGCTGGAAAGCTCTGCCAGGCAGGAGGCATCCCATTGGCACCAGCAAGGTCAATCGCCACTGATCGAGTCTGTGCTGGTTGAGCAAGGGCTGCGACAGAAGGTATCCAATGCGGCAGATCCTGATGCAGCCATGCGGCTGCGCGTTACTTTGCGTTTAGCCGATGAGCGCACTGTGGGCGCCAGTGAGTTTGCCAATGCGTGGCGCGAGCGCCATGGCAGGGTATCGGATGCTTTGTCCCAGCGCTTTGACGCCAGTGTGCTGCAGACCAAGCCGGATGTTCATATTCATCTTTACCATGATGACCTCTCCCAGCTTGACCAGATGGCGGAGGCTCTGGAAGTTCGTATGCGTCAGTACGCGGGGGTGCATGAAGTGAGCAACAGCCTGCAGGCTCGGCGGCCGATTGTTGATATTGCATTGACGGACGCCGGTCGCCATGCGGGCTTGCGAATGGCTGATATCGGTAGCCAGATTCGCCATGCTTTTCAGGGGATTGAGGTAGATCGGCTGGCAGAGGCGGATCAGGAAATTCCGGTGGTATTACGGCTGGCGGGTGCTGACAGTGACAGTCTCTGGCAATTGGAGCAGTTGCCCGTATTTTTAGCGGATGGTAGCTGGGCGCCGTTGGGTGCGTTGGCGACGTTGAGCATCTCCGAAGCGCCGGCGGTAATCGGACGTTATGAACGGCGCCGCCATGCTGCTTTGACCGCTTTAGTTGATAACCATGTTACCTCGCCGTCACTGGTGATGGCTTCATTGCAAAACGATTTTCTTGATGGCATTGCTCAACAATGGCCCGGAGCTGACTGGGGCATAGCTGGCAAGCCACGGGCCATCCAGGAGTTTATGAATTATCTGAGTGTGGGCTACCTGCTTGCCTTGATGGGAATATTCTTTGTCCTGACGGTTTTGTTTAGCAATTATCGGCAACCACTGATGGTTATGAGCGCCGTACCATTTGGTATGGTCGGCGCCACGCTGGGACATCTTATTCTGGGTATTGAGTTGACGCTTTGGTCTATGGTCGGGGTGATTGCGGTGAGCGGTGTGGTAGTAAACGACAACCTGGTGTTGCTTGATGAAATCAATCGCCGCTGTGAGGAGGGTGAGCCCCTGGTGCAGGCGGTGGTTGAGGCCGGCGCTAGTCGATTCCGGCCAATACTGCTGACTACCCTGACCACTGTGCTGGGCGTGGCGCCGTTGATTATCGCTGACAGTGCACAGGCACGTTTTCTGCTTCCTATGGCTGTGTCTCTGGCGGCGGGTGTGATGTTCGCCACTCTCGTCAGCCTGTTGCTTGTTCCCTGTTTGATGGTGGCGGGAGCAGGTTGGCGCCAGCGCCTGATGGGCGAGTCAGCGGCTGCCGGTGGAGGGCCGGATGTTGAGGCTGCCTATACCGCCGGTCGTCAAGCGGGGCTTAGTGGAGGGCACCGTAACCCGTATACCGATCCGGTACTGCAGGCGGCCTGGGAGGCTGGCAGTCAGGACTCCGCTGCGGATCGGGCGGCCTGAGCGAATCAGAGGAGACCAAGGACGGGTTTGTGGCATCATGCCGGCATAGCTAAAAAAATGCTGGAGGACAGATGACACAACGAGTGACCAGTGCCGCACAAGCGGTAGATAGAGTGCTGGAAACAGTGGGAGGGGAGATCAGACTCGGGTTGCCTCTGGGGCTGGGTAAGCCGAATCGCTTCGTCAACGAACTGTACCGCCGTGCATGTGAAGATCCACATATCTCCCTGTCGATCTATACCGCCCTGTCGTTGGGCCGGCCGAAGGCTGGCAGCGATCTGGAGAAGCGTTTTCTCAATCCGTTTGTAGAGCGTGTCTTTGGAGATTACGAAGAGCTGGACTATCTGCATGATTTGCGTGCCGGCAAGCTGCCTGAAAATGTCATCGTCAGTGAGTTCTTTTTTCAGCCGGGCAGTATGTTGGGTAACGGCCACGCCCAGCAGCATTACATCAGCTCGAACTACACGCATGCGCCACGGGATATCAATCAGCGTCGCGTTAATGTGGTTGCACAGATGGTGGCTCCCATTGACGAACATAGCGTCAGCCTGAGCTGTAATCCGGAAATTACCCTGGATTTATTGCCCCTGTTGCAGGACCGTCGCGCAGCGGGCGAAGCCATTATGGTTATTGGGCAGTTAAATGATGAACTGCCAAAGATGACCGGCGATGCTCAGGTAAGTCAGGACTCATTTGATCTATTGATTGATGATGCTGCGGCACAGACCACACTATTTTCCACGCCAAACATGCCGGTGGACTTGCAAGATCACTTTGTCGGTTTACATGCCAGCAGTCTGCTGCGCGATGGAGGTCTGATTCAGATTGGTATCGGTTCACTGGGTGATGCTCTTGTGCACCATGCCTTAAAGCGAGCGCTGGACAACGATCGTTATCAGGATATTTGCGAAGCGGCGGGCATGGCCCGCTTTTCAGGCATCATTGATTCAACAGGGGGGCTGGGAGAGTTCCGCCAAGGCCTGTATGGCTGTAGTGAGATGGTTACGGCGGCGTTGCTGGCATTGTTTGATGCAGGGGTTATCAGGCGCCCGGTATATGACGATCTGGCCCTGCAGACGTTAATCAATGAGGGCTCTCTGTCAGAGCCACTTGGCCCTCATGCTATTGATGTGCTGCTACAGCGTGGCGTCATTCAGGCTGAGCTGACGGCCGCCAGTCTGGCTTGGTTGCAGCGCTTCGGGATTATCGATTCGCGCATTCAGTGTAACGCTGAAACGTTGCTACTGCCGGACTCTCGTGTGGTGCCTAATAACCTGAATGTCGGAGCAACTCGTGATGCGTTGGCTCCATTTATTGGTGAACGCTTGCTTGGTGGCACCCTGCTGCATGGCGGTTTTTTCCTTGGGCCAGAGGCCTTCTATGCGCGGCTTCGCGCATTGGACAAGGTGGAAAGATCGTCGGTCAATATGACCCGTATCAGTTTCGTTAATCAGCTTTATGGGGATGAGCAGCTTAAGCGAGCCCAGCGCCAGCATGGCCGGTTCTTTAATACTGCTTTTACCATGACTGCTTTGGGTGCAGGTGTAGCGGATCAGGTTGAGGACGGTCGGGTGCTCAGCGGTGTCGGTGGGCAGTACAACTTTGTTGCTCAGGCCCATGAGCTTGATGGCGGACGTTCGGTATTAATGCTGCGTAGCTGGCGCGAACGGGGCGGGGAAGCGGCTTCCAATATTGTTTGGTCCTATGGTCATAACACCATTCCGCGTCATCTGCGCGATATTGTCGTTACGGAGTACGGCATCGCTGATTTGCGTGGTCGCAATGATAGCGAAGTGGTTCAGGCAATGCTGAATATCACGGACTCACGTTTTCAGGAGGCACTGCTGCAGCAAGCCAAGTCTGTGGGCAAACTCAGCGCCGACTATCAGGTTCCGGAATTATTTAGTGCTAACCGGCCAGAGCGGCTATCTGAAGTGCGCCAGAAGTTCAGTGATGACGACTTCCCGATGTTCCCACTGGGGTGTGACTTTAGCGCCGTTGAACAACAGCTTATTGCGGCACTGGGATGGCTGAAAAGGAAGATGTCTCAGAAAGAGTATCTACAACTGGGGCGTGGAGCACTGAGGGAGGAGCGCGATCAAGTACAGCATTTTTCAGCCCATCTACAACGCATGGGGCTGACCGCGCCCCAATCCATGAAGGAACGGCTATACCGTCGTTTGTTGCTGGCTGCGTTAAGTGCTACAGCAGGATAGGCGGGCAGGGTGAGTTGCCATTTATTCGTCTGAATCCTGGTCATGATCCTGACGCCGGCGTCGCGGCTCCGGCACCGTTCGCCGGTTGCTGCGTCGGGACATGGCTTTCCAGAAGGGAATTCGTCTGGTCAATGACACCATGTCATCGACCGTGTCGCTGATGCCAGACAGTCGGTCCACCGTGTCACGCAGCCCGACCAGCTCGTCGACATGCTCCGAGATGCGGAATACCACCAGGTAGAACTCCAGCAGCGCTCGTAGAATTGATGCAACCACTAGAAAAATCAGTGGCGCCGGCAGAATCATAAAGCCGATTCCCAGCCAGATACTTTTCATAAACGCCAGTACGGTGGCAGTAAGAATGCTTAGTAGCAGGGCCACCAGCAGGATGCCGTAAACACCGGGGAGCACCTGCACAATCATGTACTTGTCGAACTTGAAGTTGAGTAGCTCGCGCCAGTACTGAACGCACCAAAACAGCATACGGCTATAGTTTTCCCGGACTCGAGTCACGCCGTGATCGATGTCTTTGGTTTGTTTGCCGTTTTTGTCGTTGTTGGGCTGCTCCGGGCTCACCATTTGGCGTATTGCTCCTCAACAAATCCGTTTAGTTGCTTTATTTCAACCGGCTCACGTCCGGTTGGGCGCAGTACACCCTGAAATTGACCGAACAATTGATTAAAGTTACTCGCAAACAGGCCCAGATTCATTTTTTCCTTGTGATTGCCTTGAGGTACGAAGGTTAGTTCAACCTGACCGTCCAGACTATCCACTTTCCAAGGCTGCATCAGGTCATCACGATTGTAGTCAAAGCGGACCGTGTCTACCTTGATCAGCTCCCCATTGAGCCATAGGCAGTTTTCGGTATAGCTGGTTTCATTGACCCCGCAGGACAGGTTTATGCCAACTAGTTGGCCCTGCTGGCGACCACTGAAGCAGGCCCAGTTCCAGAAAGTCTCGCGGCGCATAAAGCCAGCAGAAAAGTCATGGTGGCCACAGGCCCCGATTGTGCCCAGATCAAGAACCTCCTGCTCCAGACGCAGCTCTCCACTGACTGGCATGCCAGCGACTTTATTGGCATATACCCAGCCATTGATGCCTGCTCGAGTGCACAGGGACATGGGCGCGAAGGGGGGTGACTCGACCATCTGTGCATTCACTGACAGGGCTTTGCTGTCGACCTGCAGTGTCTTTACCAGTACGCCATTGTCGCGACGATAGCCGAGCCGGATATCTATGCCACGCTGCTGGAAGCGACTCTCGCCTTCGCAGGGTGAGTCGCTTAACTGCAATGCCCGGGATAGCGGCGAGCGCCAGGTATACTCCTGTAGCTTCTGGCTGCGAGCATCAAACACATAAACAAAGGCCAGGCCGAGCCAGGCAGTGTCTGCCAGAGCGCAGCCGATCAGTACCTGATCGCTTATCACGCCGAAGTACTGGAATTGCTTGTAGTTGAATCGTTTTCGCCAGCCCGGCACGACCGCGCCCAGGGCGTTGCGGTAGTCCGCCTGAAGTCCATTGATGCATGTCACGCTGCCCGGGAATATTCCCCAGTGTGGCGCACCTGTTGCATCAATTAGCTGATCAGGAGTGGCTGTATCGTCATGCTTCATGGCAGTTATAAATCCGTATAAAGGCCGGCTGACCTTAGTCAATCGCTGCCACACTGGCAAGTTGCAAAGGGCCCCATGTTCGGACAGCCGGTGACAAATAGCCGACAAACTTCGTTGGCTGTTGATGGGGTGGCCGTGCATGCTTGGGCAGCGGAATAGCGGAGGAGTCTGATGATCAAATTACGTGTTGCTCTAATCGCCCTATTGTTGATGTTGGCGAGCTGTGGCGAATATGCCGCGCCATCCGCCGCGCAGGCGGATGAAGCATCGCAGCAGCAAGAGTCCTGGCCGTTGGTGTGGCTGGTTGAAGAGGGTTCCTGCCAGGACACAGAAACCCGGGTGCTGGTCGAAAATGCCGCCAACCTGATTACTTGGGCTGATCCGGAAGCTTGCCAGCTGGCCGGTGGCGCATGGCAGAGCTGGGGCAGGGATGTTCAGTTGCCGCTTAGTCTGACCTGGGTGGTGCCACTGGTGACTCCAGCCCATGCCGTGCAGCATGGTGCCAAGGGATGGAGTGACGAGCAGAAGATTGCTTTCACTAATGACCACGACAATCTGATCATTCTGGATACGATATCAGCCAAGGAGCGTGGCGATCTCAGCCCCGTGTCCTGGGTGCCACTTGAGCGTTTCTGGTGTCAGTACGCAACCCGTTGGCAGCGGGTCAAGCAGCGTTATGGCCTGACTGTGGAAGAGGAAGAAGCGAAAGCATTAGCGCGGATGCTGGAGCAATGTGAAAGCACGCCGGACTGAGTACAGTTTCAGTCCGGTAGCATCTGCATAGGTGTCTCGGGGAGGCGGCTTTCACCCCAGCTTCCCTGAATCATCGCTATTACCCTATGTAGCTCTTCAGCACTGATTGCGGCTAACACCCCATGCTCCAGAGGATCGTAATGGAAGATGTAAAGACGCGAGGCAAACTCTTCAAATGGCAGTGATGCCTCGCCATACCGTTCGCCCTGACCGGCAGTGCTGACAACAACGCCATTGCCCCAGTCCTGACCGCTGTCATTATTCGGGTTGTAGAAATACACCCTCATCACGCTTTCCTGGTCCAGACCGACTCGCAAGATGGTTACCGCATGCCAGCCAATAAATCTCGCTGCGCTATCGGTGACGGCAATGCCGGCTGGCTGTGGATGAATCAGCGGCTGATTGCCGTTGTAGAAGGGGTGATAGCTGGCATAGAAGTGGCGCAAAAAAGTTTCAGTTTCGAGCAGCAGGCCGGTTTGCACATCAACGCCAATACGAAAGCCACGGCCGGTCCACCAGCCATGAAACTCGGGGTTGATCCAGCGATGCGGGTCGCCAACGCGACCAATACAAAGCCGGCCCATTTCCGCGTAAATGCGATCAAGATGCGGCACCACTACCATGGACACCGGGTCAAGATCGATCGGTGCTGCTAATGCCACGCCGGTGCCGGCAAGCCGTGATGACACAGGTTGGCCTTCAAAGTGCATGATGATCTCGTCGTCACGGGCGGCCCAAGCTACCATTTGCAGCAGGTAGTCCGGGTCGTTGCAGGACCACATGGACAAGGCGCGCGCTGACTGACAGGTGGGGTTGTTGCCCTGGCCGACACCGAGCGGCTGACCGAGCATGCATAAGACTCCTTCCATCAAGCGTGTTTCTGCTGGCACATCAGGCAAGGACACCAGTGCCAGCCGATTGATGGCCTCTGGGCACAGCTGCAGTCTCAGTTGTCGCCACAGGGCAGGAGCCAAGGGGGCTTGATAGAGAATGCCGCGCTCAAGCATTAGCGCCAAGCCGTAAATTGACTGAGGTGTTTGCGGGGTAACTGCCTGATGAATAAGAGCGTGCACTAACTGTCTGTAACACAGCATGCAATCACGACCGGTGCTTGACAGGCCCAGCGCATCGGCGAGCAGATTTTCCTGATGTTCCAACAGATGCAACAGCAGCAGCGTGTGATATGCGGACACGAGGCCCGTGTCGTGCATGGACCGGGCAAAGCCTGATGCCTCAGTTTGCAAGGTCATCTCGTCCATGGTTGCCAGCCGCTCTTGATAGACTTCTAGCCCAGGGTCCTCTCGGCTTGCCCGGGTCGGGCCGAACAGACTGCTCACCAGGCGGTCTGCACCAGCGCCGGTCAAGGCAATTTCCGGGTCATACTGGCAGGCGGCAATCCGCGTAATCATCTGTTTTGCCGGTCCGGTTTGGATGGGGCGTTGTTCAAGTACACGCCAGATTTCACCGATCAACTTATCTACAATCTGCTCGTAACCGATGTGGCTTGCGAGGTGCTCCAGTAGGGCATGTGGTAAAAATGTCAGACGACCCTGATGCAGCCGTCGCGCCTCATCTGCTGGGTTAAACAGCAAGTCCAGATTGATGGCGAGGATCTGCGTCAAGTACTGGTTGGCGTATTCCGCTGAGATCAATGGGTGGCGGTATTTACCACGGGCCACCGCCAGCAAGCGCAGATCGCTTAATGTTTCAATCAGCAGAATATCAACACCGCCGGTGAGCGCATGGCGGGACAGGGGCGCCACCAGATGTTGTGGTGCCGCCCAATCCGAGCCAAGAAACACGCCCGCATTTTCCAATGCCTCGGCGCGTGCCTCGATGACTGACAGGCCGTCGTGATGCAGCAGTACCCGACGGCAAGTGTCCAGTACTCTCGGCAGCTTTCCCGCTTTGGCAAAGTCGCGCGCTGCTTCCAGCAATCCAACGGCCTGATCAAGCTTGTCGATCAGGTGTGCTGGCGTTGAGGTGTCACTGCTTTCATTGCTGTCTTTGCTACTGACATCTGTCATGCAGTGGTCCTTGGCAATGCATCGTCAAAGATAAAAGTCCAGTTCTTCCTGATGCTTAAGCAGCTTGTGCAAAGTATCTGCGTCGTCACCGACAAAATACACTAGCCCCCAGTGAGTGCCAAACGCAGTACGTTTGGTGACGGTTTCTTCCAGCGGTGGAGTTAACTCATGGGACTCGAAGTAAGCATGGGACTCGGTCTCCTCCGGAATCTGCAATGTGCTGACAACCCTGCGACGAGGATAGACGCCGAAGCAGCCGGCGTACCCCTTGGCGTCCACTACTTCGCGGGGGAAAAATTCGCGCACTTCTTCATCCGTGGCCTTGGGGTCAAAGCATAAAATCAGTGCTTGATAGGCATTAAAGCCATACACCCGCTCTAGCAGCTCAAATACCTTGAAGCCCGGCGGCCGATAGGCGACCTCACCAAAGTACATCTCGCCGTCGCTGGTGACGAAGTACTCCGGGTGAATAAAGCCGAACTCAATATCAAAGGTACGAATCAGCTTTTCAATCTGTTGCCGGATCTGAGGTCTGTACTCCTCCAGAGCTGGAGAGGCTGGGACATATACCGAGTATCCGAGAGTGACGTACTCAGAAATGTTGAGGAAAGCAATCTTGCCATTGTGAATCCAGGCTTCCACCGCGAACTCCCAGCCATCAAGATGGGATTCCATCAGAGCCGGAAACTCCTCTTCGGGGATGGCATCTACGTCGTCTGGCGTCCGAATTACCCTGTGGCCAAGACAGCCAGCCTTGTCAAAGGCCTTGAAGTGAATCGGGTCATTGGGATCGCCATCTAGCTTGAGTAGTGTCTGGTTGACTCGCTTGAGGAAACGGATGACATCGTCACGGTCATGGGCTTCTTCGAAAATTCCGACTCGAATGCCACCCAGCTGAGCGCGACGCTTCATAAGTGATTTGTCACGCATCAGCATGGATTGGCCGAACAGACGGGGGTTGTTCATTAATACGGAGTTGATGGCGCCAGCCCACTCCACCGTCTCTTCAAATAAAGGGATGGCTGCGTCAACACCCAGATCACGTAGTTTTTCTGCAATTTCCATTGAGCGATCATTTAGTCGCTCAAAATTCCAAGGCAGATAGGGAATGTTATGTTCCGTGCAGTACGGCTCTGCCCAGTCAGGGGCGACTACAATATAGCGCCGATCAAAGTTTTCGGCGGCCTCAACGGCATTGAGACTCCAGCCAAGAAGAGCAATATATCCCTTGTTGATGTCCTTTTTTATAGGTGCTGTCACGGTAGGCTACCTCGTTCGTAGGTGAGTTAGTCTCCTGATCGAGTTCGCTAAAACGGTTGCCAGAAGGGTGCCCATTGGGCCGAGAGAGATGAACGAAGTGGTAAAAAAGCACGTTTTACAAAGCGCTTACCCCGTCATCGGATTGGCGAAGTCTAACATACTTCACGTGGATCAGCATTTCAGGCAGTGTTGAGTGGTAACGGCAGCGCCAGACTTTCTGATCGATTATTTGCGCACTCCTTTGCGGAATGCGCAAATATAGGCGGTCAAATGTCGTGATGCTGTGGGCCATTCACCAGCTGCATCTGCGCATACTGGCAAACAGTAACCAGTTGTTCTGCGCTCATGCCGGGAATGACTTTATCGATTACCGTATGGGTGGCTTTGCGAGTTGTAGCCACGCCCACTTCTGAAACTTTGCGCATAATGGGGCCAAAGCGCAGCAGCTTCATTGGCTCTTCAAAGTACCAGTACAAAGCGATATCGGTGAGCTGGTGAAAGTATTCTAGTAATGCTGGCAGAGCCTGCTGACCCTGACCACTTACACCCATCTCAAATGCCTTGCGCCCCTTGGCGGCCATCATTTCATTTAGAGGAAAGGCCACGTACCAGATTTCTTTACCACCTTCCTCCAGTTTAAAGCGCACGGTATCCATATATTCCGCCGCACGACGATTCTGATCAATATCCAACTTGCGAACAGTACTCTTGATCACGAGGTGTGTAGCTTTATTGATGGTGTCGACGGTGAATTGAACCACCTTCTGAGTTGATGGTGGCAGTCCAGCTTGCTCGGTAGGAATAATGAAAAAGTTATGCAGTACTTCCTGCATAAATGTGGACATGATTTTTTCGATTGTTTCAGGTTCAGGTTTTGATGCGCCACCACGCATCCGGCTAATGAAGCTATCGGTGGTCTGATGCAGTGTGTCGCTGGACCGGAAGGCTACCCAGGTAGTGTGATCGGACATGCAATTCCCCGTTCTTGTTGTTCGCTGACTAGCGGCATAATAGCTGCGCCGGGGGGTTACGCCAAAGCCAATCCGGCCAGATGCGCGGGCATATCGGTCAATTCAGCATCACTTCCCTTGGCTGGCAGAATGCCTGATCATGCGCCCTTGAATAGTGCAGGAGAGTGATCATGCTGGTGTTACTGGTTCCCGATGCAGCTCAGGTTGAGCGCTGGCTGCAACAAGCTGGCATTCATCACTATATCTGCGATCAGTGCCATGGCCTGCACCTGTCGGAGTTACAGGGTCGCGAAGGAGTGCTGGACAGCCGCCTGTTTGTCGAGGAAGACGGCTTGCTACTCACTACAGAAATCGAGATCCGTCCTGGTAGCCTGTTGATGCTGTTAAGTGAAATTTCACGCCTGAATATGACTTGGCCCACTCTGAAGATCTTCATTGACGTCAATGATGATGCGTTGCCAAGACTGGTGGCCTGTGATCTGTTGCTTGGTCGAGCCGGGGTTACCTTCGAGCAGTTCATCCATTTTGTTCAGGCTAACGTTGATGCCACTGCCCAGCTGCTGGAAGAGTGCCAGCAACTGGGCTGTTTGTTCGGTCCGGAGGATGAAACGGTGCCCGAACGCGACGCCTTGCACTGAGAGCCCAGCCATGGCGCAGCTGATTGAGACCACTGGTGGTGTTGGCGATGGCCCGCGGCAGCGCATTGTCGAGGGCCTGCTGACCTGCGGTTTTGCGGCCGAGCCCGGTTACGTTTCGCCTGCGCTTGTTCGAGCTCTGCGCCGCGAGGTTCGCCAGCGCGATGCCCGCGGACAGTTCAGCGAAGCGGCCGTTGGTCGTCATAATCTGCAGCAGCAGAACGAGTTCATCCGCCGTGACCGGACCTTCTGGCTGGACGGCAGCACTCTGGCACAGCTGCGTTTGCTGGACGAGTTGGAGCAGCTTCGTATCGAGATCAACCGCAGTCTGTTTCTGGGGTTGTTTGATCTTGAAGCGCACTTTGCCCTTTACCCGCCAGGCGGCTTCTATCGACGCCACCTGGATGCCTTTCGCGGTGATAACCCCCGAGTGGTATCCGTTGTTGTCTATCTGAATCCACGCTGGCAACAGTCACATGGCGGCTGTTTGCGGGTCTGGCCTGATGTGGACGCGGTGACGCCGCTGCTCGATGTGGCACCACGTGCCGGTACGTTGGTCTGTTTTCTTTCCGAGCGCATTCCCCATGAGGTGCTGGCTGCCCATGCGGATCGTATCAGTATTGCCGGTTGGTTCCGGCGCAATGAAGGGCCGGGGCCGTGGTCCGCGCCTTCGCTCTGAGCCTCTTTATGCTGGCGGCGGTGCCTGTGGGGGCCGCTGGTCTGTGTGGTTTCCCCGGTCGTGACGGCGCTGTTCAGGCAAAGGGCGTGGTCAATCTTTGGCTTGAGTCTGCTTCCTCCAGTGACGTTGCACCCGGTAGTCGTTGGCTCCCGGTGGCGGCACGTCGCGGTCCGGGCGAGCTTGGTCCGGGAGACCTGGGACTGCTGGTACAAATGCAAGGTGCCCGGATTGCGGCCAGTAATGACGACGGTTATGGCGATGGTATTCGCGGTGACGCGCAGGGCAGAGGCTGGCTTGAGCTTGAGGCCGGCCATTTTGAGTTTGTGCGCATTGAGGAAGTTGAGGCTGACAGGGTGCGAGTTCGAGGTGCCGGGCCGAATAGTGGTGTGTTCCATGCCTATCGTAGTCGTGAACCGAATGGTGCCGCTGAATCCGGCCGCCAGCGCTGGCAGCTGGTCCGAGTGCCGCAGTACGAGAGCCTCTCTTTGACGGGTGATCTTGCTGTGTTGCCCTGGGACGGCGCCAGTGGCGGCATTCTGGCTGTGGATGTGCGTCGCAGTTTGCAGTTGAACGGTCATCGCCTGTCGGTGGCCGGTGCCGGGTTTCGCGGCGGTGCAGCTTTGCCGCTGGTGGGTGCATTGGGGGATGTGACGGATTATCGCTATCGAGCCCCTGCTGTTGCCGAGTTGGCTGCGGCTTTTGGTCAGCATGCCAGTAAGGGAGAGGGGCTGGCTGGCACTCCACGCTGGCTAGCCACGGACGGTGCAGACACAGTGGCGCTGGATTCTCGCCGACAAGCAGATGCCCGGACGGTCAGTGATGGCTATCCCAATGGCAGCATGGCCCGCGGAGCACCGGCCAACGCCGGTGGCGGTGCCAGCAGCTTGCGTCCAGACAATAGTGAGCCGGTCGGTGGCGGTGGTGGTGCTGGTGGTGCTCCGGGGAGAACTGGTCTGAATGCCGCTGGCCAGCCGTTTGGCGGTGAGGGTGGTGCAGGGTTAGGGGATCTGCTGCTGCTTAGTCCCGGCGGTGGCGGCGGTGCCGGCAGTCGTTCATTCGGCGCAGGGTTGGCAGGTAGTGGCGGTGCTGGCGGCGGCATTATCGTTATTCGTGCCGGGCGACTGGAGGGAGCGGGTGAGTTTGATCTACGCGGCCAAAGTGGCCGTGACAGTGACGAAGGTGCTGGCGGTGGAGGGGGTGGCGGCACCATGTTGCTTCAGGCCGCTTTTGCTGATCAGCAGCAACGCCACTGGCTACTGAGTGGCGGTAAAGGGGGGCAGGGCGCGGCGGCGGGCGGTGCGGGCGGAGGTGGCCGCCTGCTGTCTGGAGGCGGCGCCTTGCTGCCTGACATCGATGCTAGCCACTTCGATCAGGTGCGCAGCGAGGACCTGCCCGGTGTGGCTGCCGGCTATCTGTGTCGCCCTGCTGGAATGTTACTGGCCGGTCAGATTTTTGAAGATAACGGTGCTGGTACTGCTACGGCACATGACGGCCAGCGTCAGCGTGGCGAGGCAGGCGTCGCCGCTACTCAGGTGAGGGTGCGAGAGGGCAAGCAGGTGCATGCCCAGACGTTGACTAATGGCCTTGGGCTGTTTGCTTTGGAACTGCCGGAGTCACTTGCCGACCGGTCATTGATTCTGGAGGCGGATATGCCGTCGGGTTGGCACGCGGTAAGTGCCCGGGCGAATGACCTGCCGTTGTCGCCGTTTGTCTGGCAGGGCGATGGCCGTTGGCAGTTCACTGCACGGCGTGAGTATCTGCAGGATGGCATCATGCTGGCCTTGATCCGGGCGCCGCGCTGGCAAACCCCGGCGGCCCGCACGGTAACGCCGGGATCGACCCAGCTGTTCCTGTTCCGCTATCTGCCCCAGACTTCCGGCCGGGTCCGGTTTCGCTACCGTGCCGAGCAGGCAACTGGCACCAACTGGCAGCACCGTTTTTTGCTTGATCCACAATGTAATGAGCAATCGAAATTTGTTGATGAAGATGTCAGTCGCTGGTTGCCGGTAACAGCGGGTCAACCGATCTGTCTGCGGGTGCGTGTTGATGTGCCGGCGGATGCGCCGAAAAGCGGTCGGCTGGGATTGCTGCTGGAGGCAGAAACCGACTTGGGTGATACCCCTCTGAAGCTGAAGTTACCACCTCTGAAGGCTCGTATTGACCTTCAGCTAGCCCGTTAAAAATATTCCTTGAAAATTCGTTATGCCGTCTCCATTACTGACTTCGTGATCACGCTGACTGCCATTGCCCGTTGCGGGGATGGCCTACTTGCCGAAGTGTCTGGAGGTAATTATGAACAGTGGCTTTTCTCTGGCCCCGCTGTTTCGTCACAGCGTAGGTTTTGACAGGTTTGACGATCTGATTAATAACGCATTGCGGGCGGATCAGTCCGGGGGGTATCCGCCCTATGACATCATCCGTGATGCGGATGGCCAATACCGCATTGTTATGGCGGTGGCGGGGTTTCGTGAGTCGGAACTGAATATCACGGTGCAGGAAAACGAGTTACGGGTGAGTGGTCGAGTCGAGGTGCCAACGGATGATGAGGGTGACCGCACCTGGCTGCACCGTGGTATTGCCCGCCGTGCTTTCGAGCGGACGTTCCGTCTGGCGGACCATGTTCGGGTTACCGGCGCCGGTCTTAAGGATGGTCTGCTGACAGTGCAACTGGAGCAGGTGGTGCCAGAAGAGGCCAAGCCGCGCATGGTGCCGATCCAGTCGGAGTGACCCCCGAGTGACAAACGTATAGCTGCGCTGATAGTGATTCCCCTTCTTGGCCGCCCTCAGTTGGGCGGCCTTTTTTATGGTACAGGGTCGGGGCTTACCCGTCGTACTGGTTTTCCGGTGACGGCAATGTCACATTTTGCAGAGCGGAGTTGTCATTGCAGATTGTCGACAATCTGGTTACAGTCCGCGCCATCCGGGTCCACAAGGCCCTGAATGACGACCAACGAGACACCTCAAACAGGGGAAACTCCATGGATACGCTGATGCAGCAAGGCCTAGAACTCATGCTAGTTGGCATGGGCGTGGTATTTTCCTTCCTGATCGTGTTGGTGGGTTGCACCAACCTGATGTCCTGGTTTGTAAACCGTTATTTCCCGGAAGCCGTGCCGGCTCCTGCGGCAGCACCCGCTGTCACGGCCAGTACTGCTGCGCCGGTAGAAGCTACCACCCTGCGCATCATTGAGGATGCGATTCGCCAGCACCGCGCCCGTACCGGACGCGGTTGATTCCACTGACCACTACCTGAAAAGGCTCTGGCCATGAACAAGAAACCTCTCGGTATCACCGACGTTGTGCTGCGCGATGCGCATCAGTCCCTCTTTGCTACCCGGCTGCGGCTAGATGACATGCTGCCGATTGCGGCAAAACTTGATCAGGTCGGTTTCTGGTCGGTGGAGTCCTGGGGTGGCGCTACCTTTGATGCTTGTATTCGTTATCTGGGTGAGGATCCATGGGATCGCATTCGGGAGCTGAAAAAAGCCATGCCGAATACCCGGCAGCAGATGCTGCTGCGCGGTCAGAACCTGCTTGGCTACCGGCACTATGCCGATGATGTGGTTGATCGCTTTGTCGAGCGGGCGGCGAAAAATGGTGTTGACGTGTTCCGTGTATTCGACGCCATGAATGATCCACGGAATCTGGAGCGGGCCATCGCCGCAGTGATTCGTGAAGACAAACATGCTCAGGGCACTTTGTCCTATACCAACAGCCCCGTGCATACCCTCGAAGCCTGGATTGATCTGGCAAAGAAAATTGAAGATATGGGCGCCCATTCGATTGCCATCAAGGATATGGCTGGCCTGCTGCGCCCATATGAGGCGTTCGAGCTGGTTAGTCGTTTGAAGCAGACGCTGGCAATTCCAGTGCAGCTGCATTGCCATGCCACCACGGGCCTGTCCACCGCCACCATCGTCAAGGCGGTGGAGGCGGGCATTGATACTGTCGACACGGCAATATCATCCATGTCGATGACCTATGGTCATAGCCCTACCGAAGCGGTGGTGTCGATCTTTGAAGGTACTGATCGCGACACCGGCCTGAACATTCATCTGCTTGAAGAAGTTGCCGCCTACTTCCGGGAAGTACGGAAAAAGTATGCGAAATTTGAAGGCAGTCTGCGCGGTGTAGATTCACGCATTCTGGTAGCCCAGGTGCCGGGTGGCATGCTCACCAATATGGAAGGCCAGCTGAAAGAACAGAATGCCGAAGACAAGTTCGACGCAGTGCTGGCGGAAATTCCGAAAGTCCGCGAAGACCTTGGCTTTATTCCTCTGGTTACGCCAACTTCGCAGATCGTCGGCACTCAGGCAGTGCTGAATGTGCTTTCCGGCGAGCGTTACAAGGCCATGTCGAAAGAAACTCGCGGTATCTTGCGTGGTGAATATGGCTCGGCGCCGGCACCCTTTAATGCTGAGCTGCAGGCCCGTGCTCTGGATGGTGATGAGCCAATAACCTGTCGTCCGGCGGATCTGATCAGCAATGAAATGGATAAGCTGAGCACTGAGCTGGATGGCTTGGCGAAAGAGAAAGGTATCAAGTTGGCCCATGGTGAACAGCATATTGATGATGTGCTTACCTACGCGCTGTTCCCGCAGATCGGCTTGAAATTTTTGCAAAACCGGGGCAATCCGAAAGCCTTTGAGCCGGTGCCCACTGGCCATGATGTGCCGACTACGGACAGCGGTGAAGAGATCTATACGGTTACCGTAGATGGCCAGAACTACAGTGTCACTGTCGCCGCGGGTGGCGACGTTACCGGCATCGCTCCGGTGGGCGGCGGCACTGCCGTGGCCTCTGCACCAGCGGGGGCCGGGGAGCCGCTAAATGCACCGCTAGCCGGCAATATTTTCCGTGTGCTGGTGAAGCCAGGGCAACAGGTGGCCGCTGGCGAAAAGATCATCGTGCTGGAAGCCATGAAGATGGAAACTGATATTTGTGCGCCTCGAGCCGGAACCGTGATTGCGGTCCAGGCCAAGGAAGGCGACGCGGTCACCGTTGGTGACCTGCTGTTGACCATCGGCTGAGGACAGATCAATGGATAAGCTGGAAAAACTCTGGTTCAGCACTGGTTTGTATCACATAGAGCCAGGTCAGGCGGTCATGATTGCGGTCTGTCTGTGTTTGTTGTTTCTTGCCATTCGCAAGGGCTTTGAGCCGTTACTGCTGTTGCCAATTGGCGTGGGTGGTTTGCTCGCCAATATTCCTATGGCGGGGATGGCGGAGTCGGCGGTGAGTCAGGCTCTGCACCTTGGTTCGCCGGAACTGATTGCCAGCATTGCCGGTGCGCTCGGTATTGACCCTGCAGAAGGTGTTAAGGCCATGTACAGCGCCTACTATCAGGCGGAGCCGGCACTGCGAATGCTGGTTCACGAAATGGCCAGAGACGCCAATTACGGCGATGGCATTCTTTACCTGATTTATACGGTGGGTTTGACCACCGGTATTTTCCCATTGCTCATTTTTATGGGCGTAGGCGCAATGACAGACTTTGGCCCGCTGCTGGCCAATCCACGCACCCTGTTGCTCGGCGCTGCTGCCCAGTTCGGTATTTTTGCTGCCCTGATTGGCGCCCTGGCGCTTAATTTTATTGGCCTTGATTTCAGCGTTGCTGATGCAGCCTCCATCGGCATTATCGGCGGTGCTGATGGCCCCACCTCTATCTATGTGACCACCAAGCTAGCACCGGATTTACTTGGCGCAGTAGCCGTGGCCGCCTATTCCTATATGGCTTTGGTGCCGGTGATTCAGCCGCCAATCATTCGTTTGCTGACATCTCAAGCAGATCGTGAGATTCGTATGGAGCAGCTGCGCCCGGTGTCAAAGCGGGAAAAAATCATGTTTCCCATTGTGCTGCTGGTGCTGGTGGCGCTGATTCTCCCGGATGCGGCGCCGCTGCTTGGCATGTTCTGCTTTGGTAACTTGATGAAGGAGTCTGGCGTTGTCGCTCGGCTGACTGATACAACTACCAACGCGCTGATCAACATTGTCACCATTATGCTGGGCTTGGCGGTGGGCTCGAAGCTGAGTGCGGAGCAGTTTCTGGTAACGGAAACCATGGGTATTCTGGTGCTTGGTCTGGCGGCATTTGCCATCGGTACAGGTTCTGGCGTGATTATGGCGAAGATTATGAATCGCTTCAGTAGCATGCCGATCAACCCCATTATCGGTGCCGCCGGTGTGTCGGCGGTGCCTATGGCGGCGCGGGTTGCTAACAAGGTTGGTCTGGAGGCAAATCCACAGAACTTCCTGTTGATGCATGCCATGGGGCCAAATGTGGCGGGTGTGATTGGCTCCGCGGTGGCGGCGGGTGTGCTGCTAAACTTTGTGGGCGGCTAAGGGCCGCCCTTCTGCTGGTAAAGCCGCTCCTACATGTGGCGGCCGTGCTTTTTTCGCACCAAATTGGTGCCATAAAATCCTCTATCCCTAAAAAACTCCGGTCATAACGCCTGATTGCGCCTGCCCTGTTCTGGCGCGACCCTTGCAGAGTCAGGATGACAACTGCCGCAGGGTGATCAGATGTTCCCCGCAAAACTGCCCGGAAACGGGATATTCGACGAAATGCTGCTGGCCGATGGTCAGGTGCGAGAGCACTACGGCAGCTATTGGAGCTGGCTCAACAAGCGTCCGCTGGAAGAAATGGAGCGCAAGCGCCGCGAAGCGGAACTGCTGTTTCACCGGGTGGGTATTACCTTTGCCGTGTACGGTGAATCCAGTGGTACCGAGCGGCTAATCCCTTTTGATAGTCTGCCCAGAGTGATTCCGGCACAGGAGTGGGGCTGGCTCGAGAATGGTATTCGCCAGCGTGTGCAAGCACTGAATATGTTCCTGCACGATATTTACCACGACCAGAATATTCTCAAAGCAGGGCGCATTCCCCCTGAGCAGATTTTTGGCAATGCCCACTATCAGCCCTGCATGCAGGACGTGGATTTACCCAATGATGTTTATGCGCAAATCAGTGGCGTGGATCTGATTCGCGACGACAAGGGCGACTGGTATGTCCTTGAGGATAATCTTCGCACTCCGTCCGGGGTCAGCTACATGATTGAAAACCGGCGCATGATGATGCGTCTGTTCCCTGAGTTGTTCTCTGGTAACTCGGTGGCCCCGGTAGATCACTATCCGTCACTGCTGCTGGAGACCTTGCAACAGGGGAGCAATGTCAGTCACCCGAATGTTGTGCTTCTAACACCGGGTCGTTACAACAGCGCCTACTTTGAGCATGCATTTCTAGCACAGCAAATGGGTATAGAGCTGGTGGAGGGGCCGGACCTTTTTGTTAAAGACAGTCATGTGTATATGCGCACCACTGCCGGGCCGCAACAAGTGGATGTGATCTATCGGCGCATTGACGATGACTATCTTGATCCGTTGGCGTTTCGTCAAGATTCCATGCTTGGTGTGCCTGGGCTGCTATCGGTATATCGGGAGGGCAATGTCTCGATCGCTAATGCGATTGGCACAGGGGTAGCGGATGACAAGTCAGTCTACCCCTATGTGCCGGAGATGATTCGTTTCTATCTTGACGAAGAGCCAATGCTGAAAAATGTTCCAACATGGCAGTGCCGAGATGCCAGCAATCTGTCTTATGTGCTTGATCATTTGGCCGAGTTGGTGGTCAAGGAAGTTCATGGCGCCGGTGGTTATGGCATGTTAGTTGGTCCATTAAGTACTAAGGAGCAGATTGCCCAGTTTCGTGACCGGTTGATCGCCCGCCCGGATAATTACATCGCGCAACCGACCCTGTCGTTATCTACTTGCCCGATTTTCGCCGAGAGCGGCATAGCGCCGCGGCATATTGACCTTCGTCCATTTGTACTCAGTGGTCGTGAAATTCGTATGGCCCCCGGTGGCTTGACGCGGGTGGCCATGCAGGAAGGTTCGCTGGTGGTGAATTCGTCCCAGGGAGGAGGCACCAAAGACACCTGGGTACTGGAGGAGCCGTCATGCTGAGTAGGACTGCTGCCGAGTTGTACTGGTTGTCGCGATATCTGGAGCGGGCCGAGAACACGGCGCGGATGCTGGATGTGGCGTGGAATATGTCATTGATTCCATTTTCAGTCACGGCCCGTGACGAGCTCAGCACTCCGCTGGCAATCAGTGGTGCCAAAGAGCTTTATATGGAACGTTATGGCACCTTGCAGGTACATAATGTATTGCACTTCCTGACTCTTGACCGGGATAACCCGGGCAGCATTTTCAATAGCCTGCGTATGGCTCGGGAAAATGCCCATGCGGTGCGAGGCAAGATAACCTCGGAGATGTGGGAGAGCATCAACACTACCTGGATCGAACTTCAGGAGATGAGCCGGGCTGGCCTGCTAAGTATCGGTGTGTCTGCATTTTTTGATTGGGTTAAACAGCGCTCCCATCTTTTCCGTGGGGCGGCCTACGGGACCATTATGCGCAATGATGCGTTCCGCTTTTTGCGTATTGGCACCTTTATTGAGCGAGCGGATAACACTGCCAGAATTCTCGGTGGTCGGGAGCAGGTAGATGGCTCGCCGGGCAATACAGCTGTGGAGTTTTATCGCTGGAACGCCCTGTTGCGCTCGGTGGGTGCTTTCGAGGCCTATCGCGAGATCTATAGTGATGCGCTGCAGTTCGAGAATATTGTTGAATTGCTGATTCTTCGTGGGGAAGTACCTCGCTCGCTACGTTCCTGCGTTGAAATGCTGTGCGAGCTGCTTCCAGCCATTGAGGGTAATGCTGGCCTGAATGCCAAACGTCAGGTGACGGTGCTTTTTGCGCGTCTGCAGTATGGTGATATGCGCCACATTATGGATGTTGGCGTGAATGACTATCTGGACGATTTTTTGCGCCGCATTAATGATCTGGCGAATACCTTGGGTCAGGAATATCTGGAGGTTGTATGAAACTGTCAATTGAGCATCGCACGGAGTACTGCTACGAGACCCCGGTGTCTCATAGCACCCAGTATCTGCGTCTGACGCCGAAATCGTCAGCACGCCAGAGAATTTTGTCATGGGACCTGGATATGCCTGATGTGGCAACCCGTGGCACCGACGGCTTTGGCAATATCCTCCACGTGCTGACCATGGACCGGCCTCATGATGCTATTACTATTGCTGCCAAGGGCGAGGTAGAGATCGTTGATGAGCACCTTGAGGATGATGACCAGCGTCTGTCGCCTTTGGTCTTCCAGCGCTTTACCCCTATTACCCGTGCTGACCAGATGATCCGTAGTTTTGCCCAGGGCTTTGCTGGTTCCCAGCCGCTGCAGAGACTGGCAGAGCTTAGCGCTGCGCTGCTGGAGCTGATGCCCTATGTGCCAGGGTCAACGGTGGTAAGCAGCACGGCCACGGAGGCGTTCTCTACCGGGCGCGGGGTCTGTCAGGATCATACTCATGTGTTTCTGAGTTGCTGCCGTGTGCTCGGCATTCCAGCCCGCTATGTCAGCGGCTATTTGTATACCAATGACAGCAATCATGTTGCCAGCCATGCTTGGGCTGAGGTCTGGCTAAATGACCGTTGGCACACCTTTGATGTGACCAATCAGGCCATCGAGCCGACCCACCATCTTAAGCTTGCGGTGGGACTGGATTATCTGGATGCTTGCCCGGTACGGGGTGTGCGCTACGGCGGTGGAGTGGAAAGCATGCATGCTTTCGCACTGGTGGAGCGTAGTGATCTGCAGGTTAGTCAGTAACCTCTGCAGAAACCAATGGCAGGATGTTCAGGGGATAGAGAATGACCTATTGCGTAGCCATGCGGCTATCGTCGGGTATGGTATTTTTGGCGGACTCCCGGACTAATGCCGGTGTTGATCATATTGCAACATTTCGCAAGTTACATAGCTTCTGTCTGCCGGGGGAGCGACAGATCGTTCTGCTTAGCTCGGGTAATCTGGCCACCACCCAAAGTGTATTGAGTTTGCTTCGTACACGCTTGGGGCACGACACGCCCAACCTGTTCAATCAGGGCTCATTTTTTGAGGTGGCCGAGCTGATTGGTGCCACAGTACGGGAAGTAATCAATCGTGATAGCGGCAAGCAGCAGTCCGCAGTGGATTTTGGCTGTAACTTTATTGTTGGTGGGCAGATCAAGGGGCAGGATATGGACCTTTACCATATCTACCCGGAGGGTAATTTTATTCAGGCCACCATGGATACACCTTATTTCCAGATTGGTGAGATCAAGTATGGCAAGCCTATTATTGACCGAGTGATCAATTTTAGTACACCGATTGACCATGCGGTGAAGTGCGCTTTAATCAGTATGGATTCGACAATTCGCTCTAATCTCTCAGTGGGTATGCCGCTGGATCTATTGATCTACAGGCGAGACTCGTTCTCGCCCAATGAATACTTTGATATCAACGACAATCACCCCGGTTTTCAGCAGCTGCGCGAAGCCTGGTCCATGGGCCTGAGACAGACATTTAGCAATCTGGTTGATATTGAGTTGTAGGGGAGTGAGCGCCCCATTGGGGCGCTGCAGGTGGCGCAAGAAGTGCAGAGGTGACGAACTGACAGCTCAGCCGTAAATGCAAAGGTACGCAGTGTCTTCGGCGATCTTGACCTGAAACTTCACGTCGGCAGCAACGACAAACTCGCTGCCCGCAGCAAACGATTCCCAGTTATCACTGCCCGGCAGCTTCACCGTCAGGGCGCCGCTGATTACTCGCATGGTTTCCCGGATATTGGTACCGAACTCATATTCACCCGGCGCCATCACGCCGACTGTAGCCGGCAGCGTGGCAGTCTGGAAGGCGATCGATTTTACCTTGCCGTCGAAGTACTCGTTTACCTTGAACATGATGGGCTCCCAGGGCTGCCAAAAAGGTGGCGAAGTATGGCATAAACCGATCAGGATCGGGACTGTAAGCGCTTCAATAACGCCGAAGTATCCCAGCGCCCGCCACCCATGTTCTGCACATCCCGGTAGTACTCGTTAATCAGAGTGGTTACTGTCAGGTCGGAGCCATTCTCGGCAGCCTCGGACAGAGCTATATCCAGATCCTTGCGCATCCAGTCGACGGCAAAACCATGCTCGTATTCCTCAGCAATCATTGTTTTGTGACGATTCACCATCTGCCAGCTACTGGCAGCGCCCTGGGAAATGGCGTCGATGACCTTCTGCACATCCAGCCCCGCCCGGGCGGCGAAGTTCATGCCTTCTGCAAGGCCTTGCACCACACCGGCCACACAAATCTGGTTGACCATCTTGGTGAGCTGGCCGGCACCCACCGGACCGAGATGAGTGATTGCTTTAGCATAAGCTTTCATGACGACAGCAGACCGTTCGAACGCTCCCGAGTCGCCGCCACACATTATCGTCAGGGCGCCGTTCTGGGCGCCTTGCTGGCCGCCGGATACCGGTGCGTCAATGAATGCCACGCCGTGCTCTGCTGCGGCTACGGCCAGTTCGCGGGCTACGGATGCAGAGGCAGTGGTGTGGTCGATCAGCACTGAGCCCGCGGCCATGCCTGCCAGCACACCCTGATCCCCCAGTACCACGGCGCGCAGGTCATCATCGTTGCCCACACAGGTCATCACATAATCTGCATCGCTGGCCGCCCGTGCCGGCGTCGCCATCTGGCGACCTCCATGTGCTGCCACCCAGGCCACTGCCGTGGAAACCGTGCGGTTATAAACGGTCACCGCATGACCAGCGTCCTGAAGGTGTCCTGCCATCGGGTAACCCATTACGCCAAGCCCAACAAAGGCGACCTTACTCATCCGTACTGACTCCGGCGGGGGCGTCGATCACGGAAAACGCTGGCTGAGTGAGGCTGCCGAGGTAGAGCTTTCCGTTTGCTTGCTCAACGCTGGTAATTGGATAAAAGCTGTCTGCGCCTACATGTTGCAGGTTGTGTGTCACGGTGCCGTCAAGGGAAAGCCCTAGAACAAATGCATGGGGCGCCGGTTGTGGCTGCATCCACGTGGGTAGACGAAAAGCCATCTTGCGCAGAAATGGCCATTCGGACAGGGCATCCAGTATGGCGTTACGCGGCGCATATAACGCTACCCAATAAGTATCCTTGCCATTGCTTGACATGCCGTCGGGGATACCAGGAAGGTTGTCAAAAAAGACCTCATGCGTGCCGGCACGCTCCCCCTCAATCCAGTAACGAACAATATTGTAGCTACCGGTCTGAGTGAATAGCACCGACTGCTGATCCGGCGCCACAGCCACGCCATTGGCGAACTGCAAGCCATCCAGCAGCGTAGTGGTGATGCCAGTGGCGGGGTCAAATCGCAGCAGGCGACCATGACCGCCGTGCTCCAGAATATCGTCGCGGGCCTTTAGAGCTGGGCCAAACTTACTTGATGCATCACTAAAGTAGATTCTTCCGTCCTCGGCGACATCAACGTCATCGGTGAATAGAAAGGGAATTCCGTCTGATTCGCTGGATAGTGCCTCGACCTTCCCTGACATGGCGATCCGCAGCAGGCCCTTATAACCATCTGCAACGATAAGGTTCCCGTCTGTATCGAAATCCAGCCCCAGTGGTCTGCCTCCGGTGTTGGCGAGCAGATCCCCGTTTTTGCCGTTGTTGTCAAAGCGCATCACGCGGCCGTCCTCGTAGCCAACAAACAGATTGCCGGCGCTATCCACGGCAACGTCTTCTGGCCCATATCCCTCTCCCTCAGCAAGACGCGGTATCCCGGCAAGGCGGTCATTCACCCCATATTCGCCTGTCAATGCTGGTGCAGCAGGGGCCTGCCAGGCCACCGGATCAATCGGTACCGGCCAGAACAGCAGGTAAGCCAGCAGCGAGGCAAGTACTGCAATAGTGATGCGCATATATGTGTCTCCTTGTCAGTGGTGGCAGTGTAGAAGAGGGCCATGTACCTTGTCATGAGGAGCACCCAGTCGTGAAGAGTGACTTGTCATACGGCCTGCCGAAGCAATGGCATGCTCGCACAACTGAAGTCCGGAGAAGGAGGTTTTATGAAATTTCTGCCACGGCTTCCGCTATTGTTACTGGCGCTGATAAGCGCCGCTTGTGATCAGTCGCCGCAGTCATCTGAAGAAGCGGCCAAGCGCAGTATGCAGAACCCATATATCGAAACCGGAGATCTGCCTGAATTGCGAGAGCGCGCTGTGGTGCGCTTGCTTGCGCCAAAGTTTGATGAGGATCCTTCATTACCCCGTGATGGCTTGCCTTTGGCAAGTTACCGAGAGACTGCCGAAGCTTTTGTTCGCTCCCTTGGCCTAATGCCGCAGTGGATTGTGGTGGATGACTTTGATGCGTTGTCCCAGGCGGTGCTGGATGGTCGTGGTGACCTTATTGTTACCAACTTGACCCGCACCGACAGTCGTAACGATTTGCTGGCATTTAGTGTTCCATTGGCCATCGTCGATGAGGTGCTTATCCTGCCGAAAGGCTCAACTGCGCAGAACCTTGAGGACATTGAAGAGTTGTCGATTGCAGTGCCAGCGGGCACTGCCTGGCAGGAGACGGTACAACAGCTTGCCGCCCGCTATCCCCATATCAGTCTACAGACAGAGCCGGGCGCGAGCACCGATTGGGCAATGCTGGACGGCGTTGCCAGTGGCACCTATCAGGCCACCATCATGGATAGCGATATCGCCGCCGCGCTGGTTCCTATGGTTGCGGGAGTGCGGATCGGCCCAACCGTAACTCAGGGGCGGGAAATCGGCTGGGCTATGCGCCCGGACAATGAACAGTTGCAACGCTCTTTGAATGAATACCTCACCGCTCAGCGCGTGATTACTTCCCGTCGTGTGATTCAGCCACGGGATTTTCCAGCGATTGAAAAGGCCGGCGTGCTAAGGGTGATTACTTCCAACAACCCGGCCAGCTACTTTCTTTGGCGTGGCGAGCTAATGGGGTTTGATTACGACCTGATCCGCGAGTTCGCCCGTCAGCGTGGCCTACGCGTCAGCATCATTGTTCGCGACGGTCAGGAGTCCATGTATAAAGCGTTGTCGGAAGGCTATGGAGATGTGGTTGCCGCCGCGGTTACACGCACGGATGAGCGGGTGGCCCGTGGCTGGAAGTTCAGCCGTCGTTATTTGCTGGTTACCGAACAGTTCGTTGGCGCCAAAGGTAGCGCCCCCCTGAACGACGTTGCCGGGCTGGCGGGTAAGGTCGTTGCGGTTAACCCTGAGCATAGCTATTACCAGACCCTTCTCGAATTACAACAACAGGGCATTAACCTGAAGATAGCCGTTGTTGCCAATGCCACCTCCGAAATGTTGATGGATTCGGTCGCCGCAGAAGAGTATGACCTGACATTGGTCGATAGCCATCTGGTTGCCATGGAGACTACTTTTCGTGACGACCTTGCAGTGGTGCTTGATCTGGCAGAGGAAAAGGAAATCGGCTGGGTGGTAAGACAGGATCAGCCGAAACTACTGGCGGAGCTGAATCAGTTTATTGGCAAGCATTACCGGGGCGTTTTCTACAACGTCACCTGGAAAAAATACTTTGCCGAACCGAAGTTTATCAGCCAGTACCGAGCCCAGCGTGTGGAGCCCGGTGAGCCTATCTCTCCATGGGATGATTTGCTGCGCCAGTACAGTACAGAGCAAATCCGCGACTGGCGCTTGCTGGTGTCACAGATGTATCAGGAAAGCCGCTTTGACCCCAAGGCAAAATCCCATGCCGGAGCAATGGGCCTGATGCAGGTCATGCCGAGAACGGCTGCGCAGTTTGGTTACAGCGACTTGTATGACCCAAAAGATAATATCGCTGCCAGCATGGCATTTATTGAATGGCTGGGGGATCGCTTCCCGGCGTCGCTGCCGCTGGAAGAGAGAATTTATTTTAGCCTTGCTGCTTACAATGCCGGCCATGCACATGTGCATGATGCTCGCCGTCTGGCGCGAAAGATTGGTAAAGATCCGAATAAATGGTTCGGTAATGTGGAGCAGGCCATGCTGTTGCTATCACGGCCAGAGTATTACCGACAGGCGCGTTATGGCTATGTTCGTGGTAGCGAGCCGGTCAACTACGTTAGGGAAATTCGTGAGCGCTATATCGGCTACTTGAACGCCAAAGCAGGGGAGAGAGTAGATTAGCCAAAATCTCAGGCTTATTGTGGTTGTTGTTCAAGGGGGCTGATACTGACCAGGCCTTGTGGAGTGACGATATTGCTAGAGTGATCTATCTCAAAGATCAGTAAGCCAGAAAAAAGGCCAGACATGGGTCTGGCCAAATCGCTCAGGAAACGAAATTGATCAGCACGTCAGTTCATTCGAGTGCGGCGATTGAAGGTATAGGTGGCAGCTGGTGTGCTGTTAATGGGTAAGCCGAAATTGACTGCATCACTGTCGCCGCCGGGCACTGTGTAATACATTAGTTTCATTCTGTTTCCTTGTATTTCTGCCACAACAAATCCTAGAGTATCTGTTGCGTAGTAAATCGCCGGATTGTACTTGCTGGAAGCGCTTGTTTTCGTGTCTTTGGGATCGTTTCTCTTCGCTCCGGCACCAGAGACTACGAATAGTGTATTGCCGCATTCCGGTATTGCATGCAGCAGCTGTAGATCATGATCATGGCCCGTGAAGAATACATCGACCTTGCCGCAAATGTTGTCTTTTAACCATACCCTGTAGTACTCCCCTGCTTGACGATAGAGCAGTGGAGCGGAGCCATTAAATCCGTCGTAATTGCCTGCATTGCCATGTTTGCCATTGGATAAGTATGGATGATGTGCGTAGGCAAATTTCCACGTTGCGTTGCTGCTGGCCAGCCGGTTACGTGCCCAGGTTCCCTGTCTTGAAGCATACTCAGGGTCAATCAGAAGTAGCGGGTCAATAATGGCCATCATGGGCGTTGAGTCGAGTGCCAGAAAGCTTGCAGTAGGAGCGCCTGCATTGGCAGGATGAGAGTGCTCGTAGTAGCGATTCGGCATTTTCCACTGTGAGTTCAGGTTGCTATAAAGCACCTGTGTCTGGCCGGCTATTGCGAAGTTGCCAAAGCCATCGATAAGCAGGTCGCTATCGTGATTTCCCAAAGCCATGTAGAAGGGGAATCCCAGCTTTTCATAGGGTGTGACGAAGTGCGAGTTAAAAACACTGTCATAGGGGCTGATGACATTCTTCTCGTAAATATTGTCGCCAAGACCGATTGCGAAATGACAGGGGTTTGTTGCTGGATCGCAGATCTGTTGAATAGCATTGGCCACCCTGAGCTGGCCATTTTTCCCTGTACCCATGTCACCTACTGCGACAAATCGAAGTACTTCATTCGAAGCAGGAGCGTCATTTGCCACCACATACTTGAACTTTGCAGAGATGCTTACATTGCTTCCGAGAGATTTGTAGCAATATAGTCGGTCGGTTCTGTCACATCCTTCCCAGTGAGAGAAGCTATAATTCTTTGACGGTGTCGCAAGTAGTCTGATTTCACTAACATTGCCGAAGACATCTTTTTTATTCTCATAACTCTGAATCCGACAGACTTTTTTATCTGCTGGGAGGTTCGTTCCACAGTTGATGGCTGCAGGGTATGAGGTTACTACGCCGCCTGAGCTGGTGGTTACGTCTATATCGCATGCTGCCAGAAGTAAGACTCCTAGCCCTATGAGAGCCGCTTTTGCTACACCTTGCACGGCATTTGCTCTTATATTCGCCATGGTCGTATTTTCCTTATGTTTTCGAAATGATTCGTTGTACTGTCGGCTTCAGCACCGGGCCAGTCAGGCTCATGTTTGCGGGCCAAAATTACTTAATTAGTAATCTCTAAGTCTGACACCTTTTGACATTTGCCTTCCTTTCGGGCCTTTTTTAGATAAACAGCATTCCTTGTTTCCCTTTCTAATCAGAAGAACGGGGTAGTGCCTATCTTTGAGTAAGAGTAAGAGGCGGTCAGCTGGGTGCTGCTAATGGGTAGGCGGAAGCCGACTTTGTCTGTGTCGCATAAAACGCCTGGCGCACAAAAAAGGCCACCCTAAGGTGGCCTCTCGTTTTCATACTTCTGTTTTAGCGGGCAATTACTTGCGTTCATTCACCGGGGTGAACTTGCGCTCGTCATAGCCAGTGTACAGTTGGCGCGGACGGCCAATCTTGTACGGATTGGAGATCATCTCGTTCCAGTGAGCGATCCAGCCCACGGTACGGGACAGGGCAAAGATGACGGTGAACATGGAAGTGGGTATGCCCATCGCTTTCAGGATGATGCCGGAGTAGAAGTCGACGTTCGGGAACAGCTTCTTCTCCTTGAAGTACGGATCAGAAAGGGCGATTTCTTCCAGCTTCATCGCCAACTCCAGCTGCGGATCATGGATGCCGAGCTCATTCAGTACTTCGTGGCATGACTCACGCATTACGGAAGCGCGTGGATCATAGTTCTTGTATACCCGGTGACCGAAGCCCATCAGCTTGAATGGGTCGTTCTTGTCCTTGGCTTTAGCGATGTAGGCGTCGATGTTGGACACGTCGCCGATTTGGTCAAGCATGTTCAGCACGGCTTCGTTGGCACCGCCATGTGCGGGGCCCCACAATGCGGAAATGCCAGCAGCGATACAAGCGAACGGGTTGGCACCGGAGGAGCCTGCCAAACGCACAGTCGAGGTGGAGGCATTCTGTTCGTGATCCGCATGCAGAATGAAGATGCGGTCCATGGCCTTGGCCAGTACCGGGCTGATCTTCGACTCTTCGCACGGGGTGCCGAACATCATGTGCAGGAAGTTTTCCGAGTAGCTCAGGTCATTGCGTGGATACATAAATGGCTGGCCAGCGGAATACTTGTAGCACATCGCAGCAATGGTCGGCATTTTCGCGATCAGCCGATAGGCAGTGACTTCCCGGTGCATTGGGTTCTTGATATCGGTGGAGTCGTGATAAAACGCTGACAGGGCACCAACCACGCCACACATGACCGCCATTGGGTGTGCGTCACGGCGGAAGCCGCGGTAGAAGAACTGCAGCTGCTCGTGAACCATGGTGTGGTTTTTCACGGTGCTGACGAAGGATTCCTTCTGCTCAGCAGTGGGCAGCTCTCCGAATAACAACAGGTAGCAGACTTCCAGATAATCGGATTTGTTGGCGAGCTCTTCGATGGAGTAGCCACGGTGTAGCAGCTGTCCTTTCTCACCATCAATATAGGTGATCTTCGACTCGCAGGAGGCGGTGGAGGTAAAGCCTGGGTCAAAGGTGAACAGGCCCTTGCCGGTCAAGCTGGCCACATCAATCACGTCCTGACCCATGGTCGGCGTGTAGATTGGCAGGCTGATATCGTCGTGGCCCTCTACCTTGAGGATGGCGTTCTTCTCGGTCATGGATGTTCTCCTTCGCAGGCGGAGTGGCGGCCGGACGTAAATGGCAGGGATCTGTTTGGCTCGCCGAGGCTGGGCGAAATTAAAGTTTTGACACATCTTTGTCAACGAAACGGGTATTTTTCACACTTTCATAAATGTGCAAGGTAAACAGCATGTTACGTCGGAAAATCTGTGACCTGAGGGTCGCGTGAAATTGGCCCTTTGAAAACAGTATGTTGGCGGTTTTTTTCCGCTCAGGTTGTTTGTTTTCGATGGACACAGGGCTATACTTGCGCCCCGCTACGCACCGGGGCATACCCGATGAGTGGTAACGGATTCCGTCCAGTGCTGTTTTTTCGCACGTTCCCGACAACCGCTCCTTCCACAGGAGCCTGGCATAGTGATGGCTAACGTGAACGACAAGCGTCCCGTAAATCTCGATCTGACTACGATCAAGTTCCCGGTTCCCGCCCTGGCCTCCATCACCCACCGTGTTGCCGGTGTCGCCCTGTTTGTGGCGATTCCGATTTTGCTGTGGCTGTTGGATCGCTCTTTGGCATCTCCGGAAAGCTTTGCGCAAACCAAAGAACTGCTGACAGCGCCCCTCGCCAAATTGGTGGTCTGGGCGATTCTGGCAGCTGTGCTGTATCACCTGGTGGCTGGTATCAAGCACCTGATTATGGATTGGGGCATCGGTGAAACTCTGGAAGGCGGCCGCCGCGGCGCCATTCTTAGTTTCGCTATTGCTGCGGTACTGATCATTCTCGCGGGGGTCTGGGTATGGTAACCAGCGTTACAAGTCTGGGCCGTAATGGCCTGTCAGACTGGTTGGTACAGCGTGTTAGTGCTGTCCTTCTGGCTATTTATACATTGGTCGTGCTGGGCTGGCTGATTGCTCAGGGCGAGGTTACCTATGAGGCCTGGTCAGGCTTTATGGGGTGTCTGGTGATGCAGATTGCCAATACTTTTATGATCGTCGCTGTTGGCGCCCATGCATGGGTCGGCCTGTGGACCGTGACTACCGACTATCTGACCAATCGTCAGATTGGTGCTGCGGGTACCGTGGTCCGGTTGATTGCTCAGCTCGTTATCGCGTTGTTGACCCTCGTTTACGTACTCTGGGGTCTGGTGATTATTTGGGGAGGCGCCTGATCCATGAGCATTCGCACGGTAACCTTTGATGCCATCGTAGTTGGTGGCGGCGGTGCAGGCATGCGTGCCTCGCTGCAAATGGCCCAGTCCGGCTTTAAAACCGCACTGATCTCGAAAGTCTTTCCAACCCGTTCGCATACGGTGTCTGCTCAGGGTGGTATCACCTGCGCCATCGCTTCGGCTGATCCGAATGACGACTGGCGCTGGCACATGTATGACACCGTCAAGGGTTCCGACTATATCGGTGACCAGGATGCCATCGAATATATGTGTTCGGTTGGTCCGCAGACCGTGTTCGAGCTTGAGCATATGGGCCTGCCGTTCTCCCGTACTGAAGAAGGTCGCATCTATCAGCGTCCCTTCGGTGGTCAGTCGAAGAACTTTGGTGAGGGTGGTCAGGCTGCCCGCACCTGTGCTGCAGCTGACCGTACTGGCCATGCCCTGCTGCATACTTTGTATCAGCAGAACCTGAAGAATGGCACCCAGTTCTACAGCGAGTGGTATGCCGCTGAGCTGGTCACCGATGCCCGTGGCCATGCTGCCGGGGTAATCGCTATCTGCATCGAAACCGGTGAGACCGTATTCTTCAAGGCAAAAGCGACTGTCTTTGCCACCGGTGGTGCCGGCCGTATTTACTCTTCTACCACTAATGCCCTGATCAACACTGGTGATGGTATCGGCATGGCGCTGCGCGCTGGCGTGCCGGTGCAGGACATCGAGATGTGGCAGTTCCACCCCACCGGTATTGCCGGCGCGGGTACGCTGGTGACCGAGGGCTGCCGCGGGGAAGGTGGCTACCTGATTAATAAGGATGGCGAGCGCTTTATGGAGCGTTACGCCCCCAATGCCAAGGATCTCGCCGGCCGTGACGTGGTGGCCCGTTCGATGATGATGGAAATCCTCGATGGCCGTGGTTGCGGTCCGAACGGTGACTATGTCTACCTGAAGCTGGATCACCTTGGTGAGGAAGTGCTGCATAGCCGCCTGCCGGGCATCTGTGAACTATCCAAGACCTTTGCTCATGCTGATCCGGTGAAAGAGCCGATTCCGGTGGTGCCCACCTGCCATTACATGATGGGTGGTATTCCGACCAATATTCATGGTCAGGCGCTGCGTCTGGATGGCGGCCACCAGGGTCAGGCAGAGCAAATTCCAGGGTTGTTTGCGGTGGGCGAAGTGGCTTGCGTATCTGTGCATGGTGCCAATCGTCTGGGTGGTAACTCGTTGCTTGATCTGGTGGTATTTGGTCGCGCAGCGGGTCTTTATATCGAAGATGCATTGCGTCAGGGCATGGATCAGGCCGAGCCAAATAGTGATGACATGGATCGTGCCATGGCTCGCCTGCGTCGCTGGGACGACTCCAAGGGCGGCGAGTCAGTGGCCAGCCTGCGTAAAGAGCTGCAGAGCACTATGCAGAACGCCTTCGGGGTATTCCGCAAGGGTGACCTGATGATTGATGGCGTCAAGAAAGTGGCTGATCTGCGTAGCCGTATTGGCGAAGCGCATCTGGGCGACAAGAGCCAGGCCTTCAATACTGCGCGCATCGAGGCGCTGGAGTTGGATAACCTGCTCGAAGTGGCAGAAGCCACCGCCATCGCCGCTGAAGGTCGTACCGAAAGCCGTGGTGCCCACAGCCGTTACGACTATCCGGATCGTGATGACGAGAACTGGCTGTGCCACTCAATTTTCGACCCTAAAACCAAGCAGCTTGGTAAGCGCGACGTTAACTTCAAGCCGAAGACCGTCGATACCTTCCAGCCGAAAGTTCGCACCTACTGACGGAGAGCCTGTATGAAAGTCAGTATTTACCGTTACAACCCGGAGACCGACCGCGAGCCGTACATGAAAGAGTACGAGGTCGACACCGGTGGCAAGGACCTGATGGTGCTGGATGTTCTGAACCTGGTGAAGGAGCAGGACGATAGCATGGGTTACCGGCGCTCCTGCCGTGAGGGTGTGTGTGGCTCGGATGGCATGAACATCAACGGCAAGAATGGCCTGGCCTGCATTACACCGCTGTCGGCCACCGCGCCGGGCGTGTTGGAGGGTAAGAAGGCGCTGATTCTGCGTCCTCTGCCGGGCCTGCCTGTGATTCGTGATCTGGTTGTCGACATGACCATGTTCTACAACCAGTACGAAAAGGTGCAGCCGTACCTGCAGAACAACACCCCGGTACCGGCTATAGAGCGCCTGCAGTCGCCGGAAGATCGCGAGAAGATCGACGGTCTGTACGAGTGTATTCTTTGCGCTTGCTGCTCAACCAGCTGTCCGTCGTTCTGGTGGAACCCGGACAAGTTCCTGGGGCCGGCTGCATTGCTGCAGAGCTACAGGTTCCTTGCGGACAGCCGTGATCAGGCCACTGATGAGCGTCTGGGTAAGCTGGATGACCCGTTCTCGCTGTTCCGTTGCCGCGGCATCATGAACTGCGTCAGTGTCTGTCCGAAGGGGTTGAATCCAACCCGGGCCATTGGCCATATTCGGGAGATGCTGCTCGAGCGGGCGGTATAAGTAAAAGAGGCGGCCTGCGGGTCGCCTTTTTTTTACCCCTGATGGCAGGGTTGATCTGCAAAATGTTGTGTTGTGTCAGTCACTTTTTACGCATTGTGCCTAACAATGCTCAGCAAAAGGGGCTAGACTTTGGAGCAATCCGGGGTAACCCCTCGGAGACAACCGAATAAGGGAGAGTTGGTGCTCACAAAGTGCCGGCTCTTGAACTGAAGAGAAGTGGGAACGGGGCTATCTCCCTGCGGTCACCATATCGACCAGGCCAGCAGCTGGAGTGTGGCATCCTTCCTCATGAGGGAACGCGCTGCAATGCAAGACAGTTCCATGTATCGGCAATGGGGTTCCTCCCATATTGGTGGCGCAAACGCCGCTTGGGTCGATGACCTGTATGAAGATTGGCTAACTGATCCCAACTCCGTGCCTGAAGACTGGCGCTCCTATTTTGAAAAACTCCCTGCTGTTGATGGTGCCGTTGAGTCTGACGTGCCGCACTCTGCCGTGCGCGAGTATTTTCTGCTGCAGGCGAAAAACCGCTCGCGAGTGCAGAAAGTTGGTGCAGGCTCGGTAAGTAGTGAGCATGAGCGTCGTCAGGTACGTGTACTGCATTTGATCGCTGCCTACCGCAACCGCGGTCATCAGGTGGCGCGGCTTGATCCGCTGGGCCAGATGGAGCGTGAGGAGGTTCAGGATCTTGAGCTGTCCCATCACGGTCTATCCAGTGCGGATCTGGATACCGTGTTCCAGACCGGTAATTTGTTTATCGGCAAACCGGAAGCCACGCTGCGGGAAATCGTTGATTGCCTTAAAGGCACCTACTGTTCAACAGTGGGTGCGGAATATATGCATATCGTCAATACCGCAGAAAAACGCTGGTTGCAGCAGCGTATGGAAACCGTGCGCAGCCATCCGCAATACAGCGCCGATATCAAGAAACATCTGCTCGAGCGTCTTACTGCGGCCGAAGGCTTGGAAAAATATCTGGGTAACAAGTACCCGGGGACCAAGCGTTTTGGCCTTGAAGGTGGCGAGTCTATGATTCCGCTGGTTGATGAGTTGATCCAGCGAGCCGGTAGTTATGGCGTCAAGGAAGTGGTCATCGGCATGGCCCACCGTGGCCGTTTGAATGTGTTGGTCAACACACTCGGCAAGAGCCCTGCAGACCTGTTTGGTGAGTTTGAAGGAAAGAGCTTTATCGAGCAGGGCTCCGGTGACGTGAAATACCATCAGGGCTTCTCTTCTAATGTGCAAACGCCCGGTGGAGAAGTGCATCTGGCGATGGCATTTAACCCGTCACATTTGGAGATTGTGTCTCCCGTAGTGGAAGGCTCGGTACGCGCTCGTCAGGATCGTCGTGATGACGATGCGGGCGATCAGGTGGTGCCATTATTGATTCATGGTGACGCGGCATTTGCTGGTCAGGGTGTGGTCATGGAGACGTTCCAGATGTCCCAGACCCGCGGCTTCAAAACCGGTGGCACCGTGCATGTGATCGTCAATAATCAGGTCGGCTTTACCACTCACAAGCGCGAAGATGCTCGTTCAACGGAGTACTGCACAGATGTGGCTAAAATGGTGCAAGCGCCCATTTTCCATGTCAACGCGGATGATCCGGAGGCGGTGTATTTCGTTACTCAGGTGGCCGTCGACTATCGTCAACAGTTCAAGAAAGATGTGGTTATCGATCTGATCTGCTACCGGCGTCTTGGTCACAACGAGGCGGACGAGCCGTCTGCTACTCAGCCGCTGATGTACAAGAAAATCAAGTCCCATCCGACTACTCGCACTTTGTATGCAGAGCAGTTGATGCGCGAAGGGATTATCAACGAGGCTGAGAATGCCCGTTTTATTGAGGACTATCGTAACCTGCTCGACGAAGGTACTCATGTCGTCAAGAGTTTGGTGAGAGAGCCGAATAAGGCTTTGTTTGTTGATTGGTCTCCCTATCTGGGGCATACGCTCAGCGATGATTGGGATAGCTCCTTCAGCCTCAAGCGTTTGCAGGAGCTTGGCGGCCGTCTGGAAACAATTCCTGAAGGTGTGGTGTTGCAGCGTCAGGTCAAAAAGATTGTTGAAGACCGTCAGAAAATGACCGCCGGTGCCATGCCAATCAATTGGGGCTACGCTGAGACCATGGCATACGCTACCTTGCTTGATGAGGGCGTTCCAGTGCGTCTCACTGGCCAAGATGTTGGCCGAGGTACCTTCTCACATCGCCATGCAGTGCTGCACAGCCAGAAAAATGGTGAGGCCTATGTGCCACTGCAGCATATTGATCCAGCCCAGCCGCCGTTCGATATTTATGACTCGCTGCTTTCTGAAGAGGCCGTGCTGGCATTTGAGTATGGGTATGCGACAACAACGCCACAGGCATTAATCATTTGGGAAGCCCAGTTCGGTGATTTCGCCAATGGTGCTCAGGTGGTGATCGATCAGTTTATTTCTTCAGGTGAGTCCAAGTGGGCGCGCATCTGCGGTTTGACGCTGCTTCTGCCGCATGGCTACGAAGGGCAGGGGCCTGAACACTCCTCTGCCCGTCTTGAACGTTTTCTGCAGCTTTGTGCTGAGCAGAACATTCAGGTGTGTACCCCGACTACGCCGGCGCAGATTTATCACCTTATTCGCCGCCAGGCGTTGCGCCCAACGCGCAAGCCGCTGGTGGTGATGAGCCCGAAGAGTCTGCTTCGCCACAAGCGGGCAATTTCGACGCTGGAGGAGTTATCTGAAGGCCGCTTTGAAACCGTTCTTGCGGATACTGATGTAAATGCAGATGAGGTAACTCGTCTGGTGCTGTGTGGAGGCAAGGTCTACTACGACCTGCTTGAAAAGCGCGAGAACGATGGCATTACCAATACTGCGCTTGTCCGGATTGAGCAGCTCTATCCGTTTCCGGAGCAGCGTTTGCAGGAAGTTATCGCCCCTTACAAGAATCTAAAGCACGTTGCCTGGTGTCAGGAAGAGCCGCAGAACCAGGGCGCTTGGTACTGTAGTCAGCATCACATGCGTCATGTGATTCAACAGCACAATGCTCAGCTGTACCTGCAATATGCTGGCCGGGAAAGCGCGGCTGCCCCGGCGGCTGGATCCATGGCTTTGCATGTAGAGCAGCAGCAACGACTGATTAACGATGCATTTGGCATCGAATAACCGAATAACGGATCAATAAAAGGACGCAGGACAGATCATGTCTATTGAAATCAAAGCTCCGCAGTTTCCCGAATCCGTGGCTGACGGTACCGTCGCAACCTGGCATAAGCAGGAAGGTGATCGTGTCAGTCGTGATGAGTTGCTGGTGGATATCGAGACCGACAAGGTCGTGCTCGAAGTCGTGGCGCCAGCGGATGGTGTGCTGACCAAGATTCACCATGGTGAAGGCGACACCATCGAAAGCCAGGCATTACTGGCGGTGCTCGAAGCGGGCGATGGTGCTGCGCCGGCGACAGAAACTCAATCAGAGCCTGCCAGCGCGCCTGTTGCTGCAGAAGATAAGGCGCCAGTGGCAGGGCCGGCAGCTCGCAAGCGCTTGGCGGAAGCCGGCTTGGATGCCAGCAAGGTTGAGGCCACTGGCAAGGGTGGGCGAATTACCCGCGATGATGTGGATAACGCGCTGAAGCAGCGCGAGCAGCAGAAAGCCTCAGCGCCAGCGCCAGTGACGCCAGCTGCGGTTGCGCCGGCGCCAGTGGCAAATGGCGATCGTGAAGAGCGCCGCGTGCCAATGACCAGGCTGCGCAAACGTATTGCGGAGCGTTTGGTGGATGCCCAGCATAATGCTGCCATGTTGACCACTTTCAACGAAGTCAACATGAAGCCGATCATGGATATGCGCAAGCATTATCAGGCCGACTTTGAAAAGGCTCATGGTGTTCGCCTTGGTTTTATGAGCTTCTTTGTGCGTGCCTGTGTTGAGGCGTTGAAACGCTTCCCCATGGTGAATGCTTCAATCGACGGCGACGACATTGTTTATCACGGTTACTACGACGTCGGCGTCGCCGTGTCCGGTGATCGGGGCCTTGTAGTTCCTGTGTTGCGCGACGCTGATCAGAAGGGGCTGGCGGAAGTCGAAACAGATATTATCGAGTTTGGGAAAAAAGCTCGGGAAGGCAAGTTGTCCATCGAAGAGATGACTGGCGGGACCTTCACTATTTCCAACGGTGGTGTATTTGGATCGCTGATGTCGACTCCCATTCTGAACCCGCCGCAAACAGCCATTCTCGGCATGCATAAGATTCAGGAAAGGCCGATGGCAGTTGATGGCAAGGTGGAAATCCTGCCGATGATGTATCTGGCAGTCTCTTATGACCACCGGTTGATTGATGGTCGTGAAGCGGTGCAGTTCCTCGTGGCCATCAAGCAGTTTATTGAGGATCCGGCACGTTTGTTGCTGGATATCTGACGCATCGGCGCCGGCATGACCGGCGCCTCCATGACAGAAGTGGGAAAGATTATGTCTGAACAATACGATGTCGTCGTAATCGGCGGTGGCCCGGGCGGCTATGTCGCTGCAATTCGCTGTGCCCAGCTTGGTATGAAGGTGGCCTGTGTTGAGCGGCGTATTAATAAGCAAGGCAAGCCTGCGCTGGGTGGCACTTGTCTGAATATTGGCTGTATCCCGTCGAAAGCTCTGCTGGATTCCAGCTGGCGCTATCACGAGGCCGAGGCCAGTTTTGCCGATCATGGTATTGGCACGGGCAAACTGTCTATTGATGTTAAGAAAATGGTTGAGCGTAAGGATCAGGTGGTTCTGCAGCTGACCGGTGGTATTGCCCAGTTGTTTCAGGCACACAAAATTGATTGGTTGCAGGGTAGCGGTAAATTGCTTGCCGGCAAGCAAGTTGAGTTCACCAGTAACGACGGTGAAGTTAAGGTGCTGGCTGCCCAGAATGTGATTCTGGCGGCGGGCTCAGAGCCTGTAAGTATTCCGGTGGCAGCGGTGGATAACGATCGCATCGTTGATTCCACGGGTGCGCTGGATTTTAGTGAAGTGCCCAAGCGTCTCGGCGTGATCGGTGCCGGTGTGATTGGCCTGGAACTGGGGAGTGTCTGGTCCCGTTTGGGAGCCGAGGTGGTCGTGCTGGAGGCCGTAGACGGGTTTCTCCAGCCGGTGGACCAGCAGCTGGCTAAGGAGGCGCGTAAGATTCTTACCAAGCAGGGTCTGGATATCCGCCTTGGTGCTCGCGTAACCGGCGCTGAAGTAAAGGCCAAGAAAGTTAATGTCACTTACACCGATGCCAGTGGCGAACATCAGGAAACCTTTGATCGTCTGATCGTGGCAGTGGGGCGTCGTCCGGTAACACAGAATCTTTTGGCTGCGGATTCCGGTGTGACCATGGACGAGCGTAATTTTATTTATGTGAATCAGCAGTGTCGCACGGATGTGCCAGGGGTATACGCCGTTGGTGATCTGGTGCGTGGTCCAGCCCTTGCTCACAAGGCAATGGAAGAGGGTGTTATGGTCGCCGACGTAATTGCTGGTGAGCATACACAGGTGAATTACGACACTATTCCATGGGTAATTTACACCCATCCAGAACTTGCCTGGGTAGGCAAGACCGAAGAGGAAGTGAAATCCAGCGGCGAGCCTTACAAAACCGGTGTTGTGCCATTTGCGGCTAACGGCCGAGCGCTCGCGGCAGGTGAAAGTCACGGCATGGTCAAGTTTATTGCCGATGAGAAGACAGATCGCATTCTCGGCATGCATGTGCTTGGACCACAGGCTTCCGAGCTGGTCCAGCAGGGCGTGATCGCAATGGAGTTCGGTGCCACCACGGAAGATTTGCAGCTGATGGTATTTGGTCATCCAACGCTGTCTGAAGCGGTGCATGAGGCTGCCCTGGCGGTGGACTCTAAAGCGATTCACATTGCTCAGCGTAAGCGCAAGAAATAACACAGAACGAAGGTTGATCCGGTGGCTCACAAGGTCACTGGGTTGTTTCGGAGAACAGTTCCTTAACGGAAGATAACGGGATCAGAACATGAATCTCCATGAATATCAGGGCAAACAGCTGTTTGCAGAATACGGACTACCGGTTTCCAAAGGATTTGCTTGCGATACCCCGGAAGAGGTAGCGGCAAAGCTTAAAGAAATTGGTGGCACTGAGTGGGTGGTCAAGGCTCAGGTGCATGCCGGTGGTCGTGGCAAGGCTGGTGGCGTCAAGTTGGTCAAGTCTGCAGAAGAGGCCGCCGCCTTTGCCAAGAAGTGGCTCGGCCAGCGCTTGGTCACTTATCAGACTGATGAGCACGGCCAGCCGGTGTCCAAGATTCTGGTTGAGTCCTGTACTGACATTGCCCAGGAATTGTATCTAGGTGCAGTGCTCGATCGTGCCAGTCGTCGGATCGTCTTTATGGCATCTACGGAAGGCGGCGTGGAAATTGAGAAAGTTGCCCACGAAACTCCGGAAAAGATTCTCAAGGCGGCCATTGATCCGCTGGTTGGCGCGCAGCCCTATCAGGCACGAGAGATTGGGTTCAAGCTTGGTTTGAATGCTGGGCAGATCAAGCAGTTCACCAAGATTTTCCTTGGCCTCGCCAAGTTGTTTGAAGAGAACGATCTGGCGTTGCTGGAAGTAAACCCGTTGGTTATTACCAAAGAAGGCAACCTGCATTGTCTGGACGCCAAGATTAATCTGGATGGTAGTGCGCTTTATCGTCAGCCCAAGCTAAAGGCAATGGAAGACCCTTCTCAGGAAGACGAACGCGAACGTCGCGCGGCGGAATGGGAGCTGAACTATGTGGCCCTGGATGGAAACATCGGCTGCATGGTCAACGGTGCCGGTCTGGCCATGGCGACCATGGATATCATCAAGCTGAAGGGCGGCGCTCCGGCCAACTTCCTTGATGTTGGCGGTGGAGCCACCAAAGAGCGGGTCACCGAAGCGTTCAAGATCATTCTTTCCGATAGCAATGTGAAAGCTGTTCTGGTGAATATTTTCGGCGGTATTGTCCGTTGCGACATGATTGCCGAGGGTATTATCGGTGCGGTCAAGGAAGTGGGTGTTAAGGTGCCGGTGGTCGTTCGCCTCGAAGGTAACAACGCCGAGCTGGGCAGTAAGAAACTGGCTGAAAGCGGCCTGAACATTATCGCAGCAACTGGTTTTAACGATGCTGCCGAGCAGGTCGTTAAGGCGGTCGGGGGTGCAGCATGAGCGTACTGATCAATAAAGAAACCCGGGTTATTTGTCAGGGGTTTACCGGCTCTCAGGGGACACTCCATTCTGAGCAGGCGATTGCCTATGGCACCAAAATGGTTGGTGGTGTAACTCCTGGCAAGGGTGGTCAGACCCATCTGGGCCTGCCAGTTTTTAATACCGTGCGCGAAGCGGTGGAGGCCACTGGTGCCAATGCCTCAGTGATCTATGTGCCTGCGCCATTCTGCAAGGATTCTATTCTGGAAGCGGCGGACGCAGGTATCGAGTTAATCGTCTGCATCACCGAAGGTGTGCCGGCCTTGGATATGCTTGAGGTAAAGGAGTATGTCATCCGTAAGGGCGGTGTCCGCCTTATCGGTCCGAACTGTCCAGGCATTATTACTCCGGGCGAGTGCAAGATTGGCATTATGCCTGGCCATATTCATCAGCCGGGCAAGGTGGGTATTGTTTCCCGCTCTGGCACGCTGACCTACGAGGCGGTGAATCAGACCACGGCGCTGGGCTTTGGTCAGTCTACCTGTATCGGTATTGGCGGCGATCCGATTCCTGGTATGACGTTTATTGATGCCTTACGCCTGTTCCAGGATGACCCGCAGACCGAGGCGATTATCATGGTCGGCGAGATTGGCGGTAGCGCAGAAGACGAAGCTGCTGCGTTTATTAAAGATCATGTTACCAAGCCGGTAGTATCTTACATTGCCGGTGTGACTGCCCCGGCGGGCAAGCGTATGGGCCATGCAGGCGCCATTATTGCCGGCGGCAAAGGCACTGCTGATGAGAAGTTCGCGGCACTGGAAGCTGCCGGAGTGAAAACTGTGCGTAACCCATCCGAGATGGGTTTGGCTCTTAAAGAGCTGACAGGCTGGTAATAGTACCCGTGTCGTCCAGAGGGCGACGCGGGTGCCACAGCGCACTATGACAAGGCCCGCTATGCGGGCCTTTTTTTAATGCACAGTATCTTCGTCGTCCAGCTCGAAGAATTCGTATTCATTCAGCTCGCGTTGCAGACGTCTCTCTTCAAGCCTGTTCTCTATACGATGGCGCATGTCTAGATTGAAGCTTTTAGATCGACTGTTCTGAACGTCCGCCTCGTCCTGCTCTTCTTCGATGAAATCAGCGTCTTCGTTCATCAGCAAATCATCCGTTTCGTCTTGATCGGTATTAATGCGACTGCTGGCCATGACGGTCCCCATGTTGTTGTTGGGGTCCGCGCACGCCCGGAGGCGTATGCACGGCTCCCTGAGTATCACATGACTGCCAGTTCGAGAGGTCAGGCAAACGGATAGATTGCATTGCTCTCTTGGCGCCTATATAGCGCTGACGATGTCATTCGACAAGCATTTTTTTTCATCACAGAATTTTTGCCAGACAAATGGTTGTGCAGAGGAGGTCAGTGGTCGCCCTGACCTCGCCCACGCAGGGTTACTGCAAAGATGCCGCTGAGGATAATCAGGGTGCAGCCGGCCAGCATCCAGTGGTCCGGAAGGTGATCCCAGATCAGCCAGTCAATTAATGCCGCTGCTGGCACAGCCACATACCCCAGAGGTGCCACCAGACTGGTGGGTGCGAGGCTGTAGGCCCGGTTGTACAGCACCATGGTCAGAAAAATGGACAGGCCGACGTACAGCAAAGCGGGCCACTGAGCCGCAGAAACCGGGCTGAAATGGGCTATGCCCATGGGGCTAGAAGCGATAAAGGAAATGAAGAAGTAGTAAAACAATACCCGGGTCGCTGGTTCGCTGGTGGACAGCGCGCGGGTGGTGGCCATGGAAATGGCAAGTCCGATGCCTGCAAACATGCCGAGCAGGTGACCCGGATTAATGCTGCCAGTATCGGGGCGCAGGATCAGGAGGACGCCCACAAAGCCAGATAGCAGCGCTATCCAGCGGACAGCGGGAACCTTTTCGCGAAACCATACAAAAACAATGAGGGGCACCCACAGGGGAGCGGCAGACCGAAGCACGCTTGCATCCGCCAGCGCGATAAATGGCAGGGCGAGATAGTAGGTGGTAAAGCCAAGCCAGCCGCCTAACGAGCGTACCAAGTGGAGACCGAGGCGTCGGCTGCGTAAGCCATCCATGCCCTGACGTAGCACCCAGGGAAGAGTCAGCAAGGTGCACAGCCCGTACTGACACCAGACGATGAACCACGGTGACAGGCTACCGCTAAGGTACTTGGCACTGGCAGCAGCGGTGCTGGCTACAAGGCTGGTAGCCAGGGCATAGCTAATACCGAGTACGGGATTGTGGCGGTCGCTGTGCATGCTTTCTGGCTCTGTGATGTGATCTGTGGCTGGTTGTAGCCAGCAGAGTCGCCAAGTATCGATGTATGTGGCCTGGATGTGAATCTGCGCAGGTTATCAGTCGATGCGCCAGAAGCGGGCATTCGTCATGGACTTGTCCGGAGGTTCCTTTGTAAAGTGCAGGTGATTTGCACTGTCCGCCGGGCAGATATTACAGAGGAATCAGGAAGCTATGGTGAGTGCCCTGCTGATTGTTGGTCTGACCATTTTTTTAATGGGTACCGTCATGTTGGGGATGGACGCCCAGCATCGTGGCAGGAGTTCGTTGATGTTTGCCCTGCCATTTGCCGGCAGTGGCTATATTCGGCATTTCTGGTCGGATGTCTGGCTGGCGGCCTTGCTAAGGGTTGCGGGCGCGACTTTGGTGTTGATTTCCGGAGCGGTTGCGGTGGCAAGGGACCCTCTAGTGCTAGAGCAGCCGCGCCGTTTGTTCGGTGTCAGTGCGCCTGCAGAGTTGGTTGGTAGTAAGCGAGCCGAGATTAATACCTTTGCCAACTCACAGGAAGCGGTGCTGCTGGCCATTCGTAGTGACGCCAATCCGATGCTGTCCGGGCGGCTACGTGGCCAGCCGTTTTTGTACAGTCATGCCAAGCTGGTTGGAGGCGTGCTATCTGCTCAGCAGGGTGAGGGATTTATCCCGGATATTGAGGTTCGCATTCTGCTTGATCTGGATCCCGCAACGGTGACACAGGAGCGGCAGACCTTCTATGTCAGGCCTGCGGATGAGTCCGCGCCAGAGTTGCAGATTACCTGGCGAGCGGAGGACGGTAGCACGCCACATACAGAGATCATTCGTGGCGGCTACCAGATGGAGCTGCAGTTAACCCGTCGCGACGCGCATACCTTGACCGGTTTTATGCAAGTGATTCTGCCGGACCCGGATCGTAGTTACCTGTCTGGGGAGCTTGCGGTGCGTACCAACAACCTGCGCTTTATCAAAGATCGCGTCGATTTAACCTATGATCACCCAGACACCCTGGAATACGTTGGTCGCCAGTACCTGGAAACCCAGTTTCCCGAAAAAACGGTTAGCAGCATCCAATTCAGTGACACTCGCTTGTTAATGAGCGAAAGCGGGGGTGTCAGCGTTGCCACCATCACCCTGGTGAATGGTCGTATTGAGCAGCGAGATATGAAGTTTGATCGCGCAGACATTGGCTGGGCCGTGCGACCGGGCAAGATGGAGACCCGGGTGTTGGCAGAAGGTGGTAACCAGCAGCTCCGTCTGGTGGTTCCTGGTGCCGCCCCCCAGCGTGGTCAGGTTGTGGCTGAGGCGCCGCCGCCGGTGACACTGGAGTTTGCTTCGCTGGACACGCTAAACGGCCAGCAAGGGGTGATTTATCAGGTTGATGGCCGCACCCGAGAGGGGATTCTGCGTGGTCTGCGCCGTAATCGTTTGTTTATTGAGTCCAATGTGGCTGGCGGCACGGCAGAGTTTTCCTATGCTGAGCAGGAGCTCAAATACATTGTTCTTGCCAGTGGTCAGCAGGTGTTGCTAGCGGGTGTTGAACTGGCTGAGGGTGGCTTGCCAGAAGTCCAGCCCGTTGTGCCAGAGAGCACTGCTACCAGCGAGGCGCAAGAGCCTGAGACGCTGTCTGAAGTCGCAGAGACTGCACTTGAGTTTACGGCTATGGTAGGCCGTGAAGTGACTATCACCAGTCGTGATACGCGCACAAGAACCGGTATTCTCACGGCAGTCACTGAGCGTCAGTTGACGCTCAGCGTGCGAGTCGGCACCGGTAGTCTGGAGTACTTCTACTCGCCGGCGGATATTGTTTCTCTGACGGAAGTGACGCGATGAAAGTTTTGCTCACCGGCGGTAGTGGTTTCGTTGGTACGGCTCTCTGCAGACAACTGGCTACGCGTGGTCACGAGCTGATTGTGCTGTCTCGTTCGCCTGCAAAGGCTGCGGCCAAACTGCCTGACGGCACCCGATTGGTCAGCTCCCTGGATGAAATTGCTGACGACGAAAAAATTGATGGCTTGATCAATCTGGCCGGTGAAGGCATTGCGGACCGGCGCTGGAGCAGGGCACGCAAGCAGGCCTTGCTGGACAGCCGGGTTGGTGTTACCGAAGCGCTGGCAAAGTTGGTGGATCGTCTCAATCAGCGCCCTTCAGTTCTGGTTAATGGTTCCGCCGTCGGTTTTTATGGAGACGCGGGTTCGCTTGAGTTGACGGAAGCCAGCCCGGCAGCGCGCCGTGATTTCACCTATTTACTTTGTGATGCTTGGGAAAAAGCCGCCCGAGATATTGGCCGTCGTGGTTTACGAGTTTGTGTTCTGAGGATTGGTGTGGTGTTGGGGCATGGCGGCATGCTATCCCGGCTTATACCACTTTATCGTCTTGGCCTGGGCGCCAGACTGGGTAGCGGTCAGCAATGGCTGTCGTGGATTCATCTGGATGATCTGGTGACCTTGCTGGTGCGCTGCCTTGAGCAGAAATCTGCGGAGGGTGTGTACAATGCGGTGGCTCCGCAGCCGGTCACCTACAGTCGTTTCCATGAGGCCCTTGCTGGTGCCTGTCACCGTCCGGCGCTGTTTTCTGCTCCTGCCTTGCCGTTGAAGTTGGCATTGGGGGAAATGTCCGTTCTGCTGCTTGGTGGTCAGAGGGTTTTGCCAGCGCGCCTTGATAGTCAGGGTTTCACCTTTGCCTATCCATCAATTGATCAGGCACTGACGGCACTATGCAAAAAATAATCTGGAGATGAACTCTGCAATGACAGATTCTCGTGAAGTGGCCACCATCCTTGGTGGTGGCAGTTTTGGTACGGCGATGGCAACCATCCTGGCGGAGAACGGCCATGATGCTCGTCTTTGGGTGCGCGACCCGGAAACTGTAGCGGCCATTAACGAGCAGCGAGAAAACACTCGATATATGCCCGGCAAGGCTTTGCCGGAGGGGCTGCTGGCTACTGAGTCGCTGGAGGATGCCCTGAGTGGAGCCACTCTGGTTTTTGTCGCATTACCAAGCAAGGCATTTGCAGATGTGTTGCCACTTGCCCGGGAGCTGATTCGTCCAGATACGATAGTTGTCAGTTGCACCAAGGGCATTCATGCGGATGGCTTCCTGCTTATGAGCCAACTGCTTGAGCGTGAGTGGCCGCAGGCGCGTGTCGCTGTGCTTAGTGGTCCAAACCTTGCTCGCGAAGTGGTTGAAAAGCGCTTTTCCGGTACGGTCATCGCCAGCCCCGATGAGACTTTGTGTCAACGGGTTCAGGATGCCATGAGCTGTAGCTATTTCCGGGTTTACGATAATCCGGATCGCTTCGGCGTGGAGCTGGCTGGCGCACTGAAGAATATTTATGCCATGGCCACCGGTATGGCCGCAGCGCTTGGTGTCGGCGAAAATAGTAGCGCTTTTCTTATTACCCGTAGCCTGGCGGAGATGAGTCGCTTTGCCGTGCGTCTGGGTGGGGATCCGCTTACTTTTCTCGGTTTGGCCGGCGTTGGTGACCTGATTGTTACCTGCACTTCATCGCTATCGCGTAACTATCGGGTTGGTTATGCCATTGGTCAGGGGAAGTCAGTTGATCAGGCGGTGGCAGAGTTGGGCCAGACCGCGGAAGGCGTCAATACGGTGCGACTGGTTGCCGCGCGGGCGGAAGAGCTGGGCGTTTATATGCCCATTGCTGCCGGACTTGGGCAGATACTGTTTGCCGGCAAGCCAGTGCAGAAGGTCATCGCCGATCTGATGGGCGGCGAGCATAACCATGATGTTGAGTTTGTGGTGCCGGGGAAACACTGATGCGCCTGTATATCGTCCGTCATGGTGAGGCAGAAGGGCAGACCACAACAGATCAGGCCAGAGCATTGACCCAGCGTGGCAGGGAAGATGTGGCGCAGTTGTGGCAGGCGTTGTCCCAGCGTGGTGTCACGCCGAGCAAGCTGATCACGAGTCCCTATGTGCGGGCGCGCCAGACCGCCGATATTATTGCCATGAGCTTTCCTCAGGTGGCTCGCGGCGAGATGAGCAGTATTACCCCGGATGGCGAGCCTGCCCAAGTCATTGAGGAGTTGATCGCTTTGCGGGCTGATGATGGCTGGACTCTGGTCAGTCATATGCCATTTGTGGACCTGCTGTGTGGTGTGCTGGTGGATGGTCAGCGTTATCCGTTCCCGGTGGGCGCTGTTGCCTGTGTTGATGTGGACGTTATGGCTCCGGGTGGGGGGCGTTTGCTGTGGCTGCGCAGCCCGGCGGATATGCGCTGAGAGCCCGCCAGCAGCCGTTCGTCGGCAGAAACTGGGCTTTTTTTCTGAGTGTGATGATTATCACGTATCCAGTGTGAGATGATCCCTAATTGTTAGTAAGAAAGTAGTAGATACTGTAAAGCGCTACACCACCTCTTCGTCAGAAGGCATGTTATGGCAGTCAAGGTCGAGAAAGTCGCCACATCGGATCTGCAGGTCGGCATGTTTGTGTCGCAGCTGGATCGTCCGTGGATTGAGACGCCATTTCCCCTGCAGGGCTTCCCCATTCGTTCTCAGGACGATATCGAAAAACTGAGGGTGTGGTGCAAATTCGTTCTTATTGATGTGCGTCGCAGTGTCATTAATGCGGCACTGCCTCCCCATGCGGTAAGCGACCGTCCCGTTGTCCGTCCTGCCGCCCCGACAGCGGTGCGAGGCAATCTTGGCAAGTTTACTCCGACCCGCTATCGCACCAGTCAGCCACTCAAGCGAGAAGTAGCCACTGCTGCTCCCTATCATCGTGAAATCAGTCGTGCGATGTTGCACTTGCTGGGGCAGGCCAGAGAGAGCAAGGCGCTGAGTTTTCCGGTGGCCAGAAAGGCCGCCTCAGTGGTGGTGCAAAGCGTTATGCGCAACCCGGATGCAATGGTCTGGCTGGCGCGTTTGAAAGACAAAGATTCCTACGGTTACAGCCACAGCGTCCGGGCATCGATTCTGGCCTCTGTGTTTGGCCGTCATATTGGTTTGCCGGAGGACGTGCTGCTCAATCTGGCGACTGGCACTTTGCTGATGGACATTGGCATGGCGCGTATGCCCAGGGAGTTGCTTGGCCGTGCAGAGGCATCTCTGAGTGGTGAACAGCAAGCCGAATTACGTCAGCATGTGCGTTACGGTCTGGATATGCTGGAGAGCTGTGACAATATCAATGAGCAGATTCTGGGGGTGGTGCAGTATCACCACGAGCGTCATGACGGCAGTGGCTATCCCCATGGTCTTAGTGGCAGCCAGATTCCCCTATTGGCGCGCATTGCCGGCATTGTTGATACCTATGATGCGATTACCAGCCCGCGCCCCTATGCTGAGTCAGTGACCTCCACGGAGGCAGTTTCAAACCTTTATGATCAGCGCGACAAGGCATTCCAAAGTGCGCTGGTGGAGCAGTTTATCCAGGCCATTGGCGTCTATCCCACTGGAACCCTTGTAGAGCTTTCCAACAACGAAGTGGGTGTGGTGATTGCCCAGAACCCAACTCGCCGCTTGCGCCCGCAGGTGATGGTGGTGCTTGATCAGGACAAGCGTCAGCTATCCATGCCTAGAGTTGTCAATTTGCTGGAGGTTGAGCGTGATAGTCATGATAAGCCACTGACTATCGCCGGCTGTCTTAAGGCGGGTGCGTATAACGTTGATTTGGCGAGAGTTCAGGTTAACGCCGCCTGATCTGCAAACGGTTACTCTAACTTGATATGGAACGCCGGCCTTGTGCCGGCTTTTTTTGCTTGTGCGAATGCATCCCGCCGGTGAGAGAAACGCCATTGCCCGTACAAGTGCGTATAATGCGCGCCTTCAGACATGGTTCTGGCAGTTCTTTCTGCCAGCAGCCATCGGATTTCCGCTGCAGGAGTGGTCATGACCGTACGTACCCGAGTTGCCCCGTCGCCCACTGGTGATCCGCATGTGGGCACTGCCTATATCGCATTGTTTAATATGTGTTTTGCCCGCCAGCATGGCGGTCAGTTCATTTTGCGCATTGAGGACACCGATCAGACACGCTCCACGGCTGAATCCGAGCAGATGATTTTCGATTCAATGCGCTGGCTGGGACTTGAGTGGGACGAAGGCCCGGATATCGGTGGGCCGCATGCACCCTATCGACAGAGTGAGCGTGGCGCGATCTATAGCCGCTATGCTGAAGAGCTGGTAGAGAAAGGCCATGCGTTTCGTTGCTACCGCACCGGCGAGGAGCTGGATGCCCTTCGCGAGGACCTCAAGGCCCGCGGGGTGCAGCGTGCCTTGAAGCCGTCTGATCTGGAGCTGCCTGCGGATGAGGTAGAGCGCCGTCATGCTGCCGGAGCTTCCTATGTGATCCGTATGCGAGTGCCTGAGGAAGGTCGCTGCGATATTAGCGATCTGTTGCGCGGTAATCTGGAGCTGGACTGGGCCCAGGTGGATGCCCAGATTCTACTTAAGTCAGACGGTATGCCGACCTATCATTTGGCTAATGTGGTTGACGATCATTTGATGGAAATCAGCCATGTGATTCGCGGTGAGGAATGGATCAATTCCGCCCCCAAACACAAGCTTTTATATGAGTACTTTGGTTGGCAGATGCCGGTGTTATGTCATATGCCGTTGCTACGCAACCCGGACAAGTCAAAGCTGTCGAAGCGCAAGAACCCGACCAGCATCAACTTCTACCGGCGCATGGGCTATCTGCCGCAAGGGCTGACCAACTATCTTGGTCGCATGGGTTGGTCCATGCCGGATGAGAGTGAAAAGTTCTCCCTCGAGCAGATGATTGCCAGCTTCGATATCAGCCGTGTCTCGCTTGGCGGCCCGGTATTTGATGTAGAGAAGCTGTCGTGGCTTAACGGTCTGTGGCTGCGTGAACTGGATGATGAGGCGTTTCTCAGCACCCTGATGGAATGGGCGTTTAATCGGGACTATGTGATGCAGGTACTGCCACATCTGCGCGGTCGGGTGGAAACCCTGAGTCAGGTGGCAGAGCGTGGCAGTTTCTGCTTTACCGGGGTGCCGCCGGTAAATGCCTCTGCTTTTGACCATGACAAGTTTAGCCACGATCAGATGCGTGAGTGGTTGCAGTATTTTCTTTGGGCGCTGGAGACTCTGCGCCACTGGAACCGTGACGCGATCTTTGCTGAGGCGCAGCGTATTGCAGCGGCGACGGGCGTCAAGGTCAAGGATGTATTGCACCCGGTGTTCGTTGCCATTGCAGGTACTACCGCCAGCTTCTCGGTGGTAGACAGTATGGAGATTATCGGCTCGGATCTGTCCCGGGCACGCATTCGTCAGGCCATTGAGGTGCTGGGCGGAGTGTCAAAAAAGCAGGCCAAAAAGCTGGAAAAGAACTGGCAGCGTATTGAGCAGGGTCTGCCGTTGGATGGGGCGGACACAGAGTGATCAATCAGTCGGTGCCGTGCTTGACAGCCCCCTGATCACTGCTACAATGCGCGCCTCACACGGGGCGCCAGCCCGGTGCCAGCATATGGGGCCATAGCTCAGCTGGGAGAGCGCTACAATGGCATTGTAGAGGTCGGCGGTTCGATCCCGCCTGGCTCCACCAAATAGATCTACCGAATATCCTGGGCAACACGCACACGCTTCAAGAAGGTTTAAGTCCCCTTCGTCTAGAGGCCCAGGACACCGCCCTTTCACGGCGGTAACAGGGGTTCGAATCCCCTAGGGGACGCCAACCAAAAAGCCCGGCTCATAAGAGCCGGGCTTTTTTTTGACCGACTTTCAGAGGTTTGAAGCGAGCCTTCATGGGGTGGGGAGAATTTCTTCTGGGCGCAATCCGGATTTCCTTCTATGCTTGGCGGCACGCGGGGCGGTCCCGCGCTGGAGTCCAAGGGAGAGCGCTATGGGAATGGTCAAGGAGTTCAAGGAATTTGCCGTTAAGGGCAATGTGGTGGATATGGCGGTTGGTATTATTATCGGCGGTGCTTTCGGGACCATTGTGAAAAGTCTGGTTTCCGATGTCATTATGCCGCCGATTGGCTTGATGCTTGGTGGGGTAGATTTTACTGACCTGTTTGTGGTGCTGAAGGGTGAGGGTGACCTCGTGACTCTGGCAGACGCAGCAGCAGCGGGCGCGGTGACCATCAACTACGGTCTGTTCATCAACAATGTAATCAGTTTTGTGATTGTTGCGTTTGCCGTTTTCTTGCTAGTCAAAAGCATTAACAGGCTAAAGCGTCAGGAAGAGGCAGCACCACCGCCGGCACCGGCTGCTCCCCCGGAGGACATTGTTCTGTTGCGGGAAATTCGCGATAGTCTGAAGAAGTAGTTGCCCTGTTAAAACAAAAAAGCCGCCTTAGTCAGGCGGCTTTTTTGTTTTAACAGGTTATCCTGGAGTGCGAGTTTCCAGGTGTTCCAGCACATTGGCCAGACGATCCATCAGTACCTTGTTGATGGCCTTGTCCAGAATGCGGGCCAGCTCGCCGCTTACTACCATATCGGCAATGGGTCTTACCCGAGTAATGAACTCGGCCAGGTTGGCCACATCCTCACCTTCTGGCAGTCCCTTGTCACCATACTTGGCATCAATCAGGTGGGTGACCACAAGCCGAACGAAACCGTCGGCAATCATGTCCACCTGACCGCGCACGGAATTGACCTCGTCGAGTAGCGCTTCCAGAGGAATGCCGGCATCAACCAGTTCAATGCCGGCATTAAGAATCCGTGGGCTGGGTACCCGCAAACGATCGCCTTCTGGTCGGACGTAGTCCAGTGCAATGATTTTCTGCAACACATCCGGGGTGATCTGCTCGCCGAACCATCTGAGCAGATCCTCATAGTCCACATAGGAAGCGGCCTCTTCTGCCCATGGGCTGGTGACCGCCACTTCCAGGCCCAGAATGTCGTTCAGGTCGCGTCCCTGTTCCCAGGCAGCGAGCAGGTCCTTGATATTGGCTATGGTGTAACCACGCTCCAGCAACTTGCTGATGATCCGCAGCCTGGCCATGTGCACGTCGGAATAGATACCGGTGCGGCCACGCTTTTCCGGCGGCGGCAGCAGGCCCCGATCCTGATAGGCGCGGACATTGCGCACCGTGGTATCGGCCAGACGGGCCAGCTCGTCAATGGTGTACTCGTGGGCGCCCGGCGCTTTCCTGTCTGAAGGCAGGACGCGCTTGCCGAGTTGCCGGAGCATGGTCAGGGGATGATTCTTCTTGGTCGCAGTCATGGGGCGAATCTTAGCAGGTTGGTACGGATGCGCCAGTTTCTGTTTACTCCCTGATATCCTCTATGCAGCTCGCCCCGGGGCCGTAGCAACGTTCAGTTGCGAAAATTGCTCAGCCCGTAATCGCCGAATGGCTCGTCGCGCTCCCTTACCGCCTGCTTGAAGCCAACCTCGGCAGAGCGTTGCTGAAAGGCATAGCCTTCCTTCGTGTGACGGGTGATGCCGTCAAACACGGTGCCGAGTATCTGGGTGGTGTGCAGCCCCTGCTGCATGACTGACTGGTTTAGTAGCAGTTTCATCATCATTAGCTGATTGATCGGCATCAGGGCGATACGATTGAGCAAAGCTTCAAAACGTTCATCAAGCTGATCCGCCGGCGCGCACTCGGTGGCCATGCCCCATTCCAGTGCCTGTTTTCCTGTCAGGCAGTCACCGGTAAAAAGCAGCCGCTTGGCTTTTTCCAGTCCGATGCGATGAAACCAGATTGAGGTGGTGGGCGAGCCCCAGACCCGAGCCGGTGGATAACCGATCTTGGCGTCCTCGGCGATCACCAGCAAGTCCGAGCACAGTGCCATATCCGTGCCGCCGGCAACACAAAAGCCATGCACCTTGCACACTACTGGTTTGTCAGAATGGAACAGGCTCATAAAGCCCTTCACGTTCCGGCTCATCATGGCGTAGTCGATCATCGGGTCCCAGGCAGTGTTCGGCATGTGGTTCTGCATCTGCACCATGGGATCAAGCGGCGAGCCCTTCGATCGCGACGGATCGGCCTCCCCCTTGAGCATGCCCTCTGCGCTTTCTACCAGATCGTAGCCACCGCAGAAGCCGCTGCCGTTGCCGCTGAGGGCAATCACATGCACCTGCGGATCGAGATTGGCTTTTTCGACACAGGCAGCCAGTTCCTGCGGCATCTGCATGGTGATGCCGTTACCACGGCTGGGACGATTCAGGGTTATGCGGGCGATCTTGCCGGTAACCTCATAGGTCATGCTGGTCAGGGTTTGCATAAAGTTTCCTTGTGCTGGCAGTGAAGTGTCAGTGATCAGAGAAGTCGCCATGGCGGCCGCTACCATCGCGGAAGCGTGCGGCGCCGGACAGCGTTTCGCCAGATTGCAGGGTGGTGAGGCCATGACGAAATTCGTTGGCGATGGCGTCAACTTCATCCATGCCCCATTGCTGGTATGCGCTTTGCCGATCACCGCGCAGGCACTGTTGTGGAAAGCCGGCCAGTTGCAGCGCTAAATGCTCGGCGGCTTCGATAGCTTTGCCGGCCGCAACCACCCGATTGGCTAACCCCATTTGCAGCGCTTCATCAGCACTCACGGGGCGGCCAGTGAGGATCAGATCCATGGCCCGACTCATGCCAATCAGCCGTGGCAGGCGTACTGTCCCGCCATCGATAAGTGGTACACCAAAGCGACGGCAGAACACTCCAAACACGGCGGTGTGATCGGCCACCCGCAGATCACACCAGGCAGCCAGTTCAATGCCCCCGGCGACGCAGTAACCGGATACCGCAGCGATGACCGGCTTGGACAGTTGCATGCGGGTCGGCCCCATGGGGCCGTCACCCTCTGCGGCAATGCGGTTGCCGCCCGTGCCGCTGGCTACGGCCTTCAAGTCCGCTCCGGCGCAGAAGTGCTCACCATTGCCGCTGAGGATGGCAACGCTTAATGCTTCATCCTGTTGAAACTGGCGAAATGCATCCACCAGCGCCGCAGCGGTGGCGCCGTCTACCGCGTTGCGTGCTTCAGGCCGGTTAATGCGGATGTGGACCAGTGGCGGACGGCGCTCGATCAGCACAACGGGCGGGGTCATGGCGGTCTCCGGTGGAATGATTACTAAATAGTGTTGACATTGACATTATTAGTAATGTTTCATTGAGTCAACATTATCTGCAGGAATACGTAATGAGTCGTGAAGGGGCGCCGAATGCCCGGCAGATTGTCATGGGCCTGTTGCAGGCAGAGGAGGAGGGCGAGGCCCTTTCCAGCCGGCAGATTGTTGCCGCCTGCCGGCTGTTCGGAATTACCGAAAACAATGCCCGGGTAGCGCTGGCGCGCTTGTCTGCCGCCGGACTGATCGCTTCCGGGGAGCGAGGCAGCTACCAGTTGGGCGAAGCCGCCACGGTGCTGGCCGGCGACGTCGCGACCTGGCGCGATGCCGAAGCGCGGCTGGCGCAGTGGACCGGCCGCTATGTGATGGTTCACTGCGGGCCGCTTGGTCGTACTGACCGCACTGCGCTGCGCCGTCGCCAGCGGGCGCTGGAAATGCTTGGTCTGCGCGAGTTGGAGCGGGATTTGTTTGTCCGTCCGGACAATCTTATCGGCGGCGCCGATGCGATTCGTCGCCGTCTCTATGCGCTGGGTCTGGAATCTGAAGCGGCGGTGTTCATTGCCAGCGATTTTGACGCGGAAAGGGAAGGGCGGTTGCGTACCCTGTGGGATAGCGAAGCACTGAATCAGCGATATCTGCGGCAGCGCGAGCAACTTGAGCGCTGGCTGGAAAAAGCGGATCAGCTGGAACTGGAAGATGCCGCACGGGAATCCTTTCTTCTGGGAGGTCGGGCGATCCGGCAGATCGTATTTGATCCGTTGCTGCCAGCGCCATTGGTGGATGCGCAGGCACGCCATGCGTTCGTCAATACCGTAAAAAAATTCGACCGCGCCGGCTACGCCCTGTGGCAGCGTCTTTATCAGCAATACGCTCTGGCGCCGGAAGACCGCCGGCCCGGGCAAGCCCTGCAGTGAGTGACGTGATGAATATGCAAGCCAACCCCGCCGAAATCAGTAACGAGGATGTTTTTAGTCACAGCGCGGTGACTCGTCGCCGGGTCACCGATATTTTCAGTCGCGATGAGATCCGGGTGCTGACCGCGCGCTCCGATCTGATGGGTGCCTGGGCGATTATCTCTACCTGGGGAATTATCGCGTTGTCGTTTGTGTTGATGGTCTGGGCCAGTACCCGGACGTGGTGGATTGCGTTGCCAGTCTTCTTGCTGGCCATGGCGGTGATCGCCGGTCGTCAGTTATGTCTGGCAATTCTGATGCACGATGCTTCGCACGGGACTCTGTTCAAAACCCGGTGGCTGAACGATGTCCTGAGTGACTGGCTTTGCGCCCGACCGATCTGGAATGACCTGCACAAGTATCGGGTCCATCATCTGGTGCATCACACCCGTACCGGCAGCGATGAGGACACCGATATTTCCCTGATCGCCCCGTTTCCGACCAGCCGTGGTTCACTGTTGCGCAAGTTTGCCCGCGACCTGTCCGGGCTGACCGGGCTGAAGTTCCTGTTTGGCCGGCTGTTGCAGGATGCCGGCTTGCTGAAGTGGACCGTGGCCAATGACGTGGTCTGGCTGCCGCGTGACGGTAAACACTGGTACCAGCACCTCGCTTTGTTGCTGCGCAATATGCTGCCGATGCTGATCACTAATGCAGTGATTTTCTCGCTGCTGGCATTGACTGGCCATGCCTGGTTATACCTGTTCTGGGTGCTGTCCTATGTCACCCCGTTTCCGTTTTTTCTGCGTATCCGTTCGCTCGCCGAGCATGCCTGCACCGAACGTAGCGCCGACATGTTCCGTAATACCCGTACCACCCGCGCCGGCTGGCTGGCGCGGGCCTTTGTCGCGCCATTACGAGTCCACTATCACATCGAGCACCATGTGATGGCATCGGTGCCGTGGTTTCGCTTGCGGCACATGCATAAGTTGCTGCGCGAGCGTCAGGAAGTGCCACCGCCGCCCGGCTATTTAGATGTGCTACGCATTGTTTCATCCGCTGCACACTGATATCAGCGGCATGAGAGGAGGGACTGAGCATGAATGCACCGAAAAATGATCGTCACAGCAGCCTGTTTATGGCGGACACGCATCAGGTCGAGAATGTCTCGCGCGAACTGACGAACTATAACCTTTACGCTCAGGACCGCGCCCTGCAGGAAGCAGTGCAGCGCGAAGGCGCCGGCTGGGCCGAATCTTCCCTGCAATCCTTTGGTGCACTGACCGGCAGTGCCGACTATCTGGAGCTGGGTTTTCAGGCCAATAAATACCTGCCGGAATACGATACCCATGATCGTTTCGGTAATCGGGTCGATCTGGTCAAGTATCACGGCAGCTATCACACCCTGATGCAGACGGCGATCGAGAACGGTCTGCACTCATCGCCGTGGACCGACCCGAAAGCCGGCGCCCATGTCGCCCGCGCGGCGCATACCTACATGCAGTCGCAGGTCGAGGCCGGCCACGGTTGTCCGATCACCATGACCTTTGCGGCGATTCCGTCGATCCGCACCACGCCAAAGCTTGCCGAGTACTGGGAGCCGAAGATCACTTCGCGCCTGTATGACCCGCGCAATGTGCCGGACAGCCAGAAGCAGGGTGTCACCATTGGTATGGGCATGACCGAGAAGCAGGGCGGCTCCGATGTCCGTGCCAATACCACCCGTGCTTATCCGGTGGCTGCCCGTGGTGCCGGTGAAGTGTATGAGCTGGTGGGCCACAAGTTTTTCCTGTCCGCGCCGATGTGTGATGCTTTTCTGGTACTGGCGCAAACCGAGGCCGGACTGGGTTGCTTTCTGGTGCCGCGCTGGCGTCCGGATGGCAGCAAGAATCCACTTCAGGTACTGCGGCTGAAGAAAAAATTGAGTAATGCTTCCAATGCCTCCAGCGAAGTCGAATTCCGTGGCGCCATGGGCTGGCTGGTCGGCGAGGAAGGACGCGGCGTGCGCACCATTATCGAAATGGTCAGCCTGACCCGGTTCGATTGTATGATCGGCTCCGCCGCCACCATGCGCATGGCGGCGTCCCAGGCATTGCATCACACCTCCATTCGCCATGCCTTTGGCAATGTCCTGAATCAGCAACCGCTGATGCAGAACGTGCTCGCAGATATGGCCATCGAAAGTGAAGCGGCACTGGTCACCGGCATGCGCATGGCGCGGTCACTGGACAGCCTTGATGACGAGCATGAATCCCTGTTGATGCGCCTTGGTGTTGCGGTCGGCAAGTACTGGATCTGCAAGCGCACGCCGAACTTTACCTATGAAGCCATGGAGTGCATCGGTGGCAGTGGCGTGATGGAAGACAGCATGATGCCGCGGCTGTATCGGGAAGCACCGGTCAATGCGATCTGGGAAGGCAGTGGCAATGTCCAGTGTCTCGATGTGTTACGTGCCATGCAGAAAACACCTGCTGTCGTTGATGCCTTTTTTGCCGAGCTAGCCAGGGCCAGGGGCGGTAATAGTCATCTTGATAAGCATGTCAATGCGCTGAAAAGCGAGTTCGCGGATTTGTCGGATCTGGAATACCGTGCCCGTGATGTGGTTGACCGAATGGCCTTGGCCCTGCAGGGCGCATTGCTGGTGCAGAATTCTCCCCAGAGCATCGCTGATGGCTTCTGTGTTTCGCGTTTGGCTGGTGCCGGGCATCACAACTACGGCGCCTTGCCCCGAGGCGTTGACTGTGCGGTGATTATTGAGCGGGCAACTCCAAGGGCCTGAGCGCTGACAAAGATCCCTGACGCCGCTTTATGCGGCGTTGGTTTTGTGTTCGAGAATCAGGAATTTCTCCAGATGCAACGCCACCACCGGGTACAGTTCCGGTGTCAGTTGCTCGCCAAAGCGGGCCAGCATGCGATGGATTAAGGTGCGCACCAGACTGATGGCGCCATCCAGTGGCTTGCTGACCAGAAAATTGAAATCCAGCAGGTTCTTCGGTTCGATGGCGAGCGGAATCATCAGCTCGTCGACGATTGTGCTCAGTAACCGAACTCCCTCCTGCAGGTCTTTGGCGCTGCCATCACGCAAGGTTGCGAGTACCGTATCCGCTCGGGTCGCCAGCGGTACGGATACTGGCAGCACGGCATGGGAGCGGTCACCGCTGCCCAGATCAATCTGGTGAACCAGTCCATTAAAGTGATGGATAACCGGGGGTAGTCGGTGGCTGGCAATCAGTCCGCCGGCCCAGCCGACGTAATGGCGTGCCTTGTCCTTGACGTCATTGGCGACCCGGCGGGCTTGTCCAAGCTGCGACGAGTCATGGCTGCGGCCAATTTCATCCAGCAACCCGATCAGGGTGTGATCCACCACATCGCAGTAGGCATCCACCAGCAGATCAATGCCCAGCTTCTTGTCGCGATCAGTGATCTTGCCACTGGTGCGATGAACCAATGAGGCAAGCTCACCGGGGATATGTTCCTGCAGTGGTGTGGCGATAAACGGACCCTGAACTGGCATACTCTTCTCCTAAAAAAAGAGGTTCAACAGAGTGCTGTTGAACCCGCGTGTGCGACGCGCAATCTGGTCGCGCTCTATTCGAGCGATGTTGTCAGTGGATCAGCGATTGCAGGTTGCTGACCTGATCTCGCAGGGTGCCGTTCTCACCAAACAGTTTTTCGCGCCACTGCGCCTCCAGTGCCTTGGTGTCCTTCTTGTTAGGGTGGTAATCCTTGCGCGCAAACTGTCTCATCTTCGGCAGGATGCGGCTGATCAAACCGCGCCGGCCGCCAAGAATCAGACTCAGCCCCTTGCGCAGGTCCCGGCGATCGAACAGTTTGCCTTCCTTTGCCAGCAGGTAGCCCCAGCTGCTGAAGATCGCCGGCAGCATGACCATGGTGACCAGCGGGAAAGCAAGCACGCGTTCGGCACGGCTATTGCCGATGGTCTCGTAAACGTCGTAAGCCACCGATTTGTGCTCAAGCTCTTCGAGGGCATGCCACAGCCACAGCTGCAGCATTTCGCCATGGGCACTTTCCTGAAAGCGCTTGTCCGTCAGCAGCTGTTCGCCAACCAGAGCAGTGAAGTGCTCCATAAAGGTGGTACAGGCGAGCTGCTGGCTCGGCGAAAACTGCTCCAGCACTTTCAACGCCACCTTGACGGCGGCTTCCGGTACTTTGGTATTGATGCCCCGTTCCATCAGTAGCTCATTCAGGCGCTCGTGCTCGCGGCCATGAATGGCTTCCTGTCCCATAAAGCCGGCCACTTCCGCTTTCAGAACCGGATCAGTAATGTTCTTGCGGAAGTGACGCACCGATTCCATGAAGAAGCGCTCGCCCGGAGGAAAGAACGCCGACAGCACGGCGATAAAGGTAGTGGCAGTGGCGTTGTCGGCGAGGAAATAGCGCGGCGCCTCGGGGATCCTGAAATCCAGATGACGTGGCGGGATGCCGACGCTGGCACCGGCAAGACGGCGGACATTGCTAGCGGGAGCAGAGACAGCGTTCATACAACCTCCTGCGAATCAAATCGACATTCACTGATGTTACTTGTGCCATCTACGACAAGAAGGTTATCTTCAGCCATAAATCGGTCATTGGAGGCCAGCATGACAGTAGCCATTGCCGCCCCGGAGGGCGTGCTGCTCGCGCATTACGGTGATCTGCTCTGTGGCCTGCTGGGTGAAAAAGGGGTTGCTGAAGATATCGTGCTGGCCGGCACCGGGCTGACCCGCGCGCAATTACAGGAACCGGGCCGGCGCATGTCATTGGCGGCCACTCTGCAGTTGCTACGTAATGTCAGGGCGATTGATCCGTCGCCGGATCTCGGCGTTCGGCTCGGCGCGCCGCTCAACATCGGTAGCCACGGCTTTCTTGGCTATGCTTTCCAGTCCAGCCGCAATCTCGGCGAGGCCTTCGATCTGGCGGTAAGATTCCTGCGCACCCGAACCAGTTTGTTCGATATTCGCATCGAGCGTGATGGCAAGCGCGCTGCACTGGTGTTGGAAGAGCGCTACGACCTTGGCGACCTGACCCAGATAGTGGCGGATGCGGTGATCACATCGATTCTCGCCATTGGCCAGCAGATGTTTGGCGTCATGTTGGCGCACCGAGTTACCCTCTGCCTGCCCTATGCCGAGCAGCAACACCATCAGGGCTGGCGCAAGAAAACCGGGCTGAATCTTCAATTTGGCCGCGCCTGGATGCAGCTGCAGTTCCCGGCGGCATTGCTGGATATGAGCATTAGCACAGCAGACCCTACGCTTGCCGCATTAGCGGCGGCCCGTTGTGAAGAGGAGTTACGCCAGGCTGGTGAAAGTAACGATATCGTTAGCCGGGTACGGGATATTGCCCGGCGCCACCTGACGGATGAAAACTCCCTCGAGAAGGTTGCAGGCGAATTACACCTGACCACGAGAACCCTGCGGCGCAGGCTGCAGCAGGCCGGCACCAGTTATCAGAGTCTGATCGAGCAAATGCGTAGGCGGCTGGCTGTGCATTACCTGTTGCATAGTCAGCGCTCGGTGGACGACATCGCCGCTGTGCTGGGTTATAGCGACCCGTCAAATTTTGCCCGTGCGTTCCGCCGATGGACTGGCGAGTCGCCAAGAGAATACCGTCAGCAACACCGTAAGTCGTGAAGATCAAGAAGGTGGGTGAGTGCGGCGGCGATAGCAAAAAGCAAAACCCGCTCAGTTCGATGTGCTATCTCCGGTTACGTTTTGTGCCAACTCTAGCGGCGCTTATCCCAGATCATTTCCTTCGTTACTAAACAGCCGGCCGCGGTGATAACCCTCCCTGACACTACCGATCCATAGCTATCGGAGCATGCAGCAATAGACAAATACCCTGCATGTCTGGACATATTGCGCCCCGACACTTCCGGGCGGTGTGAACTGTGACACAATTGCCAAAATGTCCCTTCCTTGAGTTCACACACAATGTCTCGCTACATTCGACCAATAATCAGGCAAGGCTATCCGAACGTTTTTCGGGTCGCCTTGATCAACTTACTAATGGTGCTGTGTTCGTCGAAGGCATTTGCTGCATTCGCGGATGATTTCGTGACCACGTGGGAAACCACCTTGGCCAGCGAAAGCATCACCATTCCCATGCAGTACTCCCTTGCTGATTTTGACGTTGATTGGGGCGATGGATCAGCCATTGAATCAGTCAGTGCTGGTGTCGCGCCTTCACACACCTATGCCAACCCGGGTGTTTATTCCGTGCGCATTATGCCCACGACCTCCGCCACACTCAGAATCTATTTTAATAATGGCGGGGACAAGCTGAAGATCCGCTCTGTTGATCAGTGGGGAACGTCAGATTGGTCAAGTTTTCACCACGCATTTTATGGTTGTAGCAATATGAGCATGAATGCAATAGACGTCCCAGGCCTTGCCGCAGTTACGTCTCTGCGGGCTGCGTTTAGAGACGTGCACGGTGATTTTAATGTCAGCATCGCCCTATGGGATGTGTCACAGGTAGCGAACATGTCTCAAATGTTCTACGGTGCTGAGAATTTTAACGCAGATTTGAATGCTTGGGATGTATCCCACGTGGCTACCATGAATTCGATGTTCCATACAGCAAAGAACTTCAACGGTGACGTCAGTGCCTGGGATGTCTCGAATGTGACGAACATGGCTGAGATGTTTAAATCTGCCAGCAGCTTTAACGGCGATCTGAGTGGCTGGGATGTGTCGAAAGTGACTACCATGCGCGTGATGTTCGGTGGGGCAACCAGCTTTAACAGTGATCTGAGTGGCTGGGACATTTCCCGGGTTACGACTACTGCCTATATGTTTAACCTTGCGTCAAGCTTTAACAGTGATCTCAGCAGCTGGGACGTTTCTCAGGTTACGGAAATGACTGGAATGTTCGCCAATGCACCCAGCTTTAACAGTGATCTGAGTGGCTGGGACATGTCTCAGGTAAACAATACAGCCTATATGCTCTACGGTTTGCCAAGCTTTAACAGTGACCTGAGCGGCTGGGATGTGTCCCAGGTAACAGATACCAGCAATATGTTCGGAGGTGCGTCAAGCTTTACCAGTGACTTGAGCGGCTGGGATGTTTCTCAGGTCACGAACATGAATGGGATGTTCCGGGATGCCACGAGCTTCAACGGTGATGTGAGCGCCTGGGACACATCCCAGGTTGCGAATACGGCCTATATGTTTAACGGTGCGTCAAGCTTCAACAGTGATGTCAGCAGCTGGGACATGTCCCAAGTGACGGACATGACTGAAATGTTCAGTGGCGCTGCCAGCTTCAACAGTGACCTGAGCGGCTGGGATGTTTCTCAGGTCACAAACATGAATGGGATGTTCCAGGGTGCCACGAGCTTCAACGGTGATGTGAGCACCTGGCACACGTCCCAGGTTACGAATACGGCCTATATGTTCAACGGTGCGTCAAGCTTTAACGGTGATGTGAGCGCTTGGGATATGTCCCAGGTTACGGACATGACTGCAATGTTTAGCGGCGCTGCCAGCTTTAACAGTGACCTGAGTGGCTGGGATGTGTCCCAAGTGACGAACATGAATGCGATGTTCCAGGGTGCCACAAGCTTCAACAGTGATGTGAGCGCTTGGGATATGTCCCAGGTTACCGACATGACTGAAATATTCAGCGGAGCTGCCAGCTTTAACAGTGACCTGAGTGGCTGGAATGTCTCGCAAGTGACAACCATGAATCAGATGTTCAGGGATGCTGCCAGCTTCAACGGTGACGTGAGCGGCTGGAATGTGTCACAGGTCACCGATATGAACGCCATGTTCAGGGGAGCGGAAAGCTTTAACGGTGATGTGAGTGGCTGGAATGTGTCAGAGGTCACCGATATGAACGCCATGTTCAGGGGGGCCGAAAGCTTTAACGGTGATGTAAGTCGCTGGAACGTTTCTAATGTGCAAGATCTTTCGAGTGCGTTTTCCGGGGCGAGCAGCTTTGCTGGCGATCTCAGCAGCTGGAACGTCTCAGGTGCGATGACTATGTATGACATGCTTTCCAATAGCGCAATCAGCGATGAAAGCTTCGAGAACATGCTCACTGCCTGGGCAGCCCTGGATCTGGTGCCGGGCGCAAGGCTGGGCGCATCAGGTCTGAGCTACTGCGATGCGGAAGGCGCCCTGAGTGTATTGAGCGAAACCTATGGCTGGATGATTGAGGGCGCGGTGCGTGACTGTAGTGATGAACTGTTGGCCGGCATCAGTGCGGCGGCTGGAAGCAATGACGCGAGTGACATCACCATCGATGTTCTGAATGGCATCGTGGGTCTTGAGCGTGTTGATGCAAGGCAGCTGGCCTACTATCAGCAGGCCATCGCAGCCTCTGGCGGCTCGCTTGATAGCCTGGAAGAGCTTCAGGCGCTTATCGATGGTGTAAACAAGCAGAGTAAAGACATCGTTGTGTCTGAAACGGGTGTTGGTTCGTTCGGTCTGGTCTGGCTGTCGGTGATCTCAGCCTTGATTGCATGCCGTAAATCAGGCGTGCGAACGCTGCGTCCGGTAGTGCTTGTCATGCTGGGTGCCGCTTCTTCCAGCCAGGCTTTTGCCAATAACTCGTATGTTGGCGGCGGCGTGGATATAAGCGCTCTGGAACCCAATGCCGAGCAAACATTGTATAAACTCACTACCTCAGCTCGAAGCAGTTAGTCAGCAGCATGAGCGCGGTGGGCCACTGCGGCGACAACGCAGCCTGTGAGGAGTTCTTCCGGGTGCTCAAACTTGACCGTGTGGGCCATCGCCGGTACCGCACCCGTGACAAGGCCAGGGTGGACTTGTTCGATTACATCGAACGGTTCCTTAGTCCCAGGATGCGCCGAAGAGGTGCTGCGCAGGGTCAGAAGTTTTCAGCTCTTTTGTAACCGTCCGTGGAAACGGGGTAGAACCCGTGGCCGCGGCGGCCGAACCAGACCAGGGGAACGCTGTGCTATTTCTTTCTCGCTATTGGATGATTGGTTTGTTTACGCTCCTTAACGCCTGCGGCGGTGGCAGTGGCAGTGGCAGTGGCAATGATGAAGGCTTGGTTTCTGGCGGGAATCCAGGCGGTGGCACCGAAACGCCCGCCAACATGGCCCCCGAAGTCACATTCACCATGCCGTTGTCAGGCGCACGCCTGAATGCTGGGGACGATATCCATGTCGTCACTGGAGCGGTCGACAAGGATGGCTCCATCGCCAGCGTCATCCTGTATGTTGATGGCACTGTCCTACGCGAGCTCACAGGGCCCCCTTTTGAATGGGGTGCACCCGGCGGCAGTCACGATGCGCTCCTGAGAAACGTTGCCGAGGGCAATTATGAATTGGTCGCCGTGGCGCAGGATAATCAGGGCGCTGAAAGCCGCGCCGTGCTTTCGCTAAGCGTCGCGCCCCCGCCGCCGCCCGTCATCAAAACCTGCGATGAAAACCCATCTCTGGATCGAAGCTGCACTGACGGCAGCGTTGGCACTGAAGCGGATGACCAGCGGGCGCTGCCTTTGGCGCCTGCAATCAAACGGGACATTCACCTCGTGGAAGTAGGCGACGGTGCCCGCACCGATCCGGACAGCAATACCCGCGACGAGGGCTATTTCACTCGCCCCCATATTCCACCCTATCGGACCACGGCCGACGGCCGGATTGCGATGCAGACGCGAACCCGCACCAAAGACCCGACAGCAGAAGTGTTCCGGTTTTTCCTGTTTGAGCCAAAGCGAATCAACACTTCTTTCCTTTCCTCGCCGCCCGGCAGCGCCACCAACGGCGCCGGCATGGACATCGTAGCCAATCGAGACAGTTACGCCCTGCCCAGGCATCGGTTCGTAGCGTCAGAAGCCGCAGGCGAGTCAGAGTCTTTGCACTCGGCTATCTGCAATGATCCGGGCAAGCCCATGACGACCTGCGGACAAGGTGGCAAGAACGACTGCCATCACTTCTCGGTCATTACCCCTTTCTACAACGCCGAGGATGCTCAGCTTGAAATCTGGGGCACCGACGTGACGGTCGAAGTAAGCAATCCCAAGACAGTTGATGCAGCCATTGCTGATATACGCACGGGCGAACCGAAAAGAGGCGCCGTCTGGCCTGGCATTAAGGTGTTACTTGAGACGATGATCAGCGGTGACGGCCATTTCATGGTCGGCCGGGTATCGGGTGCAGAACTTTCATATCGAGCCGAGGATGGCCGGCTGATTGAGGGTAAATATGACAGTGTCTACAGCGCCTATGATCCCTCGTCGCCACCTTGCGATCCCGCCGCATTCGACGCTGTCTATCCGATATCTCATATACCTTACGACCCGCTTATCAGGAATCACTGGGGTGTCGCCCGCTATCCATGGACATACCCGGACGGCACTCTGATACCGGACGGTGCTAACTTGTCCGCAACCTACCCGTGGTTGACAAGCGATGGCGCTAATATCTTCTTTGGCACAAGCGACGGCCAGGCGCCACTGCACGGGCAGGGGAAGTATGAGGTCCGGTGCCTGGACGGCATCACTTGCGACCTT
>NZ_JAFMPS010000115.1 GCF_020667895.1 Alcanivorax sp. 1008 | reverse complement strand
TCTCTAAGAGTCCTGACCATGAAAGAAAAGTAGAATTTATTGATGCATCTGAGCAATTCAAAAAAGGTGACGGTAAGGTTCGTATCCTAGATGATGAAGGAATATTTAAATTATTATCGGAGAACCATAATAAACTAAAGCGTTCAGCTAGTATTGAAGAGGTTTCTAAAAACGGGTTTGACTTATCTGTCAATAGATACGTTTTTGAAGACCTAAACTTATCTCCTACAGAGCAGAGCAAACTTGTTCCTTTAAGAAAACTAGTTAACCTAATACCACGAAAAACTGTAAAGCCAAA
>NZ_JAFMPS010000114.1 GCF_020667895.1 Alcanivorax sp. 1008 | reverse complement strand
GGTGCCTATCCCAGGTATTCACCCAGTAGTAGATCTGACGGCTTATAGTGGACAAATTGTTCAATTTGGTATTCTTGGTTCTGAAGGTACAGTTAATGACCCTGAAGATATTGATGTGTTCGTTGATAATTTCCAAGTAAGGAATATTCCAACATGTCCAGAACCAACTGATTTAACATCAACTAATCTCACACTAACGTCTACTGAAATAGCTTGGACTGAAGCTGGGACTTCAACTGTATGGAATATAGAGTATGGGCCTGCTGGTTTCGCTCAAGGTACTGGTACGATAGTTAACGGTGTTACA
>NZ_JAFMPS010000113.1 GCF_020667895.1 Alcanivorax sp. 1008 | reverse complement strand
CATCGAGGCTTGTATCATAAAAGCGTCTGATGGTTTTTAATGTCCATGTTTCTTCTAAGTTTGTACTTGCACTCACACTAAAATGATTAAAAACTTTAAAATTGGTTGTAAGTGGTATTGTATGTTTCATTCCTGCAACAGCATCATCAAACATCTCACTTTTACCAAACAAGGAATCAGTAGTATTGATGCGATATTCGCCTCTAGTATTTACCTGAAAGTTTATATTTTGAATGATTCCCTTTTTGGCGCCAGATTTAGGGGCGAAAGGGAAAACTCTACTCATTGAGGCTTGCACCGTTGGTAATGTTA
>NZ_JAFMPS010000112.1 GCF_020667895.1 Alcanivorax sp. 1008 | reverse complement strand
CCAAAACATTTATGGAAGAACAATAAATTTTTCAAAGTCTGGAATTCATATTAGAGGTAAAAGGTCAAAAAAACTAAAGGTAAATTATCGTACTACAGAAGAAATAAAGAAAAAAGCTGTTAGTCTGTTGTTTGATGAAGTTTACGATGATTTTGACGGTAGTACTGAAACAAATAAGGGCTATGTCAGTTTGATGCATGGTAAAGACCCAATATATAAAACATTTTCTAGCCCAGAAGATGAAGATGCGTTCATATTGGGAGAAATTGAAAAATTGTTAGCCAATGAAGATATTAACCCTTCAGATATTTGTATCTCTGGAAGAACTA
>NZ_JAFMPS010000111.1 GCF_020667895.1 Alcanivorax sp. 1008 | reverse complement strand
AGGTGGGAATAATAGCAAAGTGAAAAAGGTGATTAAAATAAAAATCCCTAAAAAAGCTAAGCTAAAAACTAATATTAGACATGGTGAATTAAAATTATCATCTGTAATTCACAACATGAGTGGTGATATTTCACATTCATTTTTAGTATCAGATAACATTGATGGAGGTGATACCTTCATCAATGTTTCTTACTCACCTGTGGTAATTAACAACTGGAATTTAGGAACATTGAACCTAAACTTTGTTGATAAGGCACAGATTAAAAGTGTAAATGACCTGGTTTTAAATGCTAAGTCTTCTAATATCAATATTGATAAGCTGACCAATA
>NZ_JAFMPS010000110.1 GCF_020667895.1 Alcanivorax sp. 1008 | reverse complement strand
TGTATGCGGCACAGAGCGCCATGCAGGTGGCCACCGAAGCGGTGCAAATCCACGGTGGCTATGGCTATATGCGCGAATCACGGGTCGAGCAGCTAATGCGTGACGCCAAGATTCTGCAGATCTATGCCGGTACCGACGAGATGCAGATCATCGCCATTGCCAGAGACCTGACGTCGCGCTGAGCCAGATTTTACCCATGCCGGCCTATCTGCCGGCATGGGTAAAAAATCATCAAAACAGGCCGATTGGCCCGAATGACAGGCTTAACGGCCCGATCAGTCCTTGTGGTTATACGCAGCCCCAATAGAATACCGCCTTCTCATTAGTAGTATGAGTAA
>NZ_JAFMPS010000010.1 GCF_020667895.1 Alcanivorax sp. 1008 | reverse complement strand
ACCTGATCCCATCCCGAACTCAGAAGTGAAACGAAGCATCGCCGATGGTAGTGTGGCATTCGCCATGTGAGAGTAGGTCATCGTCAGGCACTTAAATAAAGAAACCCCCGTCGCGAAAGCGACGGGGTTTTTTTTATGCTGCATGAAATTCATCTTTCCTTACGCAAAAGAGACAAATTCAGTTCTGGTATATCGTTTATAGCCTTGCGTTGACCTCCAGCTTTCGTGAATATTGTTGATAACAAGTCGCAATAACAATGCCAAGGGAGAGTCAGATGAGCGCAATGAAGACGCCGCTGCAAGCTTTTGCTGATACGGTCCAAAAGCGGGGTAAAGCTGTCGCGATGATCCAGCCGTTGGGCGGAGGAAGGCTCCGAGAGTACAACTGGCTCGACATTCAGGATGAAGCGCTGCGGGTGGCGTCCTATCTACGCGGCCTCAATCTTCCTGAGAAAACCAATATCGCCTTGATGTCAAAGAACTGCGCCGAATGGATTATCGCGGATATCGGCATTTGGATGGCGGGGCATATCAGTGTTCCCCTCTACCCTACTTTGACTTCCACCAGTGTGCGCCAGATCCTTGAGCATTCCGGAGCCCCCGTCCTGTTTGTCGGCAAGCTTGATGTCTGGGACGAGGCGCAGGCTGGGGTGCCGGATGGCATTCACTGTGTTGCCTTTTCGCTTGCTCCCGATGATGCCCGTTCACGCTTTCCTGTGTGGGAGGACATCATTTCTCAGTCCCAGCCTTTGTCTGACCCAGCGGATCCAGCAGCAGAGTCTGTGGCGACGATCATTTATACATCGGGGACCACCGGTATGCCCAAGGGGGTAATGCATGGTTTCGGTAATTTCGCTTTGGTGGGCACCAAGCTGGTTGATGTCTACAACCTGCAGTCCTCTGATCGGATGATCTCCTACCTCCCTCTTTCCCACATTGCTGAGCGCGCAGCTGTCGAGCTTGCATTGATCTATGTTGGGCATGAGATTCACTTTGCCGAGTCTCTTGATACCTTTGCAGACGATATCAAGCGTGCCAGGCCGACCCTCTTCTTTGCGGTGCCGCGTATATGGACCAAGTTTTATCAGAAGGTTGGTGATGCCATGCCCGCGGCCAAGCTAAGGCGCCTTCTGCGAATTCCAATCCTGAACAGGGTCGTCAAGAAGAAGATTCTATCGGCCATGGGCCTGGCAGATTGTCGTATCGCCCTATCCGGGGCGGCGGCGCTCTCTCCAGAGGTGATCGAGTGGTTCAAGCGTCTCGACTTCGAGATTCTTGAGGTGTACGGAATGACCGAAAATATGGCGTGGTCACACACCACTCGCAGCGGCGATCAGCGGGTGGGCTGGGTTGGCCTGCCCAATGATGGAGTTGAGTGTCGTATTGGCGACGGCGGTGAAATTCTGGTTCGCAGTCCAGGTAATATGCTTGGCTATTACAAAGAGCAGGCGCAGACGGACGAAGCATTTGTAGACGGTGGCTGGTTGAGAACAGGTGATGTGGGAGAACTGGACTCTCAGGGGCGGCTGCGAATCACAGGCCGCGTAAAAGAGATCTTCAAGACGGAAAAGGGAAAGTACGTTGCTCCGGCGCCAATTGAAAACCGGCTGGTATCTTTTCCCGGTGTTGAGCAGGCATGTGTGATGGGGCCTGGTCTGCCGCAGCCAATTGCGCTGCTTAATCTTTCTGCTGAGGAAAGTGCGCGACTGGAAAAGGTCGGGCGAGAGGCGTATAGCGAAAGTCTTGGTGAGCTGCTGACAAGGGTGAATAAGGAGCTTGATGCTCACGAAAGACTCCAGTGTTTAGTGGTGGTTCCTGAGATTTGGAGTGTTGAGAATGGTATGCTCACGCCAACGCTGAAGATGAAGCGTAATGAATTGGAGAAGCTCTATGCGGATCGTGTTCCTGAGTGGGCCCGTGGCCGTGGTGTCATCTGGGGCTAATCTGTAGCTATGTTGTCAGTTACTGAGGGCGCTTTTCGGGGCGCCCTCAGTGCGTATAAGGCCGCTTTAAAGTAGCGCGGGAAGGGTTGGTGGATACCGAACTAATTGCTCAGTTGAAAGACGGCGAGTTTCATTCTGGTGAGGCGCTTGGCAAGGCGTTAGATATTTCCCGTGCCGCCGTGTGGAAGCGTATAGAGCGCCTTGCTGCCCTCGGTGTTGATGTGGAGCGAGTCCGTGGCAAGGGGTACAGGGTACCAGGCGGTATCGCACTACTGGATTATGCCCGGCTGAATGACCAGTTGTCGGGAAGTTTCCCTGTGGAAGTGGTGCTCAGTACCGGCTCTACGAATGAAGATGTGGTTGCCCTTTTGCGAGATCGGCAGCAAGCCCCTTTGGCGCTACTGGCGGAGCACCAGTCTGCGGGTCGCGGGCGCAGGGGCAGGGCCTGGTCCTCGCCGTTCGCCACCAATCTTTACCTGACACTGGGCTGGCGCTTTGGCGTTGGGGCGCCACGTCTGGAAGGACTCAGTTTGGCGGTGGGAGTGGTGGTTGCTCAGGCCCTTCAGGCGGCGGGGCTGGGCGGTGCGGTGTCCCTGAAATGGCCAAATGATATATGGGTGGCTGGGCGGAAAATCGGAGGAGTGCTCATTGAGCTTAGTGGAGACCTGGAAGAGGCATGCACGGCTGCCATAGGAATTGGTATTAATGGCCGTCTTGGCACAACAAGTGCCGCTGAAATAGATCAACCTTGGACCGATTTTTACAGAGAGACGGGGCGGACGATGGATCGTACCGAGCTAGCCATAGAGCTTCTGCTGGGGCTGGCTCGAATGCTTAAGATGTTTCCTGCGCAGGGATTTGCTGGCTGGAGGGAACGCTGGGCGGAGTTCGATGCGCTGGCCGGCCGGCCGGTAAGTGTGAGCACCGCGGCGGGCAGCATTCAGGGCGTCGCAGAAGGTGTGGACGGGTCTGGCGCCCTTAGGCTGCGCGTTGATGGTGAGCTAAGGATCTTCCACGGCGGTGAGGCAAGCCTGCGGCCGCGCGATCCCGTGGCGGAGCAAGCTGGGGGGCTGCCAGATGCTCTTTATTGATGTTGGCAATACTGCTTTGAAGTGGCGCTGGGTTGATGCCGGGGGCGTTCGCCAGGGTGATTCAGTGCATCATCGCGACTGGGCATCGCTGCCGGCCCTGATGGATGTCGAGTGGCAGCGGCTGAGCAGAATTGAAGTTGCTTCGGTTGCTGGTAGAGAGGCGGATGCCGCCCTTGCCGCAGTACTCAGGTCGGTGTCACCGGTTGAGCCCCGTTTTTATTATTCACGCAATTGCGATGCGGGGGTGGTCAACGCATATTCCGAGCCCGAAAGGCTAGGTGTAGATAGGTGGTTGGCGGTCATTGAGGGATGGAATCGCTATGGTCCCGTTCTGATCGTAGATTGTGGTAGCGCCCTGACGCTGGATGCAGTCGATAAAGATGGCATGCATAAAGGGGGATATATTGTTCCTGGGCTTGGTATGTTGGAGCGCAGCCTTGTTCAGGGTACAGGCTCGGTCAGGGTGGATTTTGTTGGCGTGGATGACAGTACGGCACCAGGAAGGTCAACCTCGGAGGGTGTGCGCAGAGGGGTTTTGCGTATGACTGTGGCTTTCATCACGGATGCGGTTGTTGCGTTGCGTGAAGGGCTTCCGGATACTGCTCCGGTACTGCTGACAGGAGGCGATGCGGAGCGAGTGGCGCGCCTCCTGACCTTTCCGGTGAAATTGGCGCCTGACCTGGTACTAGATGGCCTTGAACGGGTGACCGCTACTGATACAGGGGTGTATTGACGTTATGAGATGGGTTTTTTTCTCCCTGTTGATTCTGAACGTGGTCTATCTGGTGTTCGCGCTGACTATCAGGGGGGCGACTCCGCCGCAGCCTTCGGTATCCCGGGTGGCCAGTGTTGCACCCGCTTCTCTTGTGCTGCTACGTGAGGCACAGACCCCGATGGCGCCGTCACAGCAGGCGCCCGGCATCCCCCCGCTCTGTCCAGTGGTTGGCCCATGGGAGTCCTATGCAGAAGCGGATCGGGCCATGCAGCCGCTACTCGGAGCTGGCTATCAGGTGTCGCTCGAGCAGGTCAAGGTGGCTCGTGATCGTCTGCAGTGGGTTTATCTGTCTCCAAGTGAAGACAAGGAGCAGGCTCTGCGTCTTTTACGAGAGCTTCAGGCAAAGGGTGTCGATAGTTTCGTTGTCGCGGAGGGGGTGGATGCCAATGCCATCTCGCTGGGCTATTTTAGCAGTGCCGACTCCGCCCGGGGCTTGATGGTGAAGATGCAAACTGCAGGCTATCCGGCGCAGATACGCGAAACATACAGAGAATCGACGGAGTTCTGGCTGCGAGTTGCGGCCAACAGTATTGCAGACGATGGTGCCGCCCTGCGCAGTCTGCTGGCCGCTAATTCGACGTTGACAGGCAACCATGTCGCTTGTGAGTCCCCGGTGCTAATACCGCCTCAAGAAGAAAAACTTTCCCCAGATATGTGAAAGCATTTGCCGCAGCAGGATTCATTCATTAGAATCCGCCATCTTTTACCGGCTGGCGTAGCTCAATTTGGTAGAGCAGCTGATTTGTAATCAGCCGGTTGTAGGTTCAAGTCCTATCGCCAGCTCCATAAAAACAGGCGCTTGCCGCTGCTTCTTGTCAAGAAACGTGTTGACAATGCGGGGCGCCGAAAAGAGAATGTAGGCCCTTTTTTGGAGGGGTTCCCGAGCGGTCAAAGGGATCAGACTGTAAATCTGACGGCTCAGCCTTCGCAGGTTCGAATCCTGCCCCCTCCACCATTAGATGACGTCAGGCAGGATGGCCGACGGGAGTAAAGCCGAAGGATTGGGCGAGCGCAGGCACTGAGTAACGAGTCGCGCGGGTATAGTTCAATGGTAGAACCTCAGCCTTCCAAGCTGATGGCGCGGGTTCGATTCCCGCTACCCGCTCCAGATTCTGTCCGGCGGGCGCGGTGGATAAGCTGGCTCTGCCAGAAAGGTTTTGGCTCATATAGCTCAGTCGGTAGAGCACTTCCTTGGTAAGGAAGAGGTCACCGGTTCAAATCCGGTTATGAGCTCCAAATTCCGGGCCCGGACTCCACGTTCGGGCCCGGTTATGTATGGCGCCAAAGGGGCGTCTGGTGGTCCGGGTCGCTGTAGTGGTTGGCTCTGGTCCGTTTTTCCGGGGCGACTCTGTGCATGTCTCCGGTGCACATTCAGCTGAGAGGTATTTAGTCGTGGCAAAGGGAAAATTCGAGCGTAATAAACCGCACGTTAACGTAGGCACCATTGGTCACGTTGACCATGGTAAAACCACGCTGACAGCGGCGCTGACGAAAGTGTGCGCGGAGACCTGGGGCGGTGAGTTTCGCGCCTTCGACCAGATTGACAATGCTCCTGAAGAGCGCGCCCGTGGTATTACCATTGCGACCTCGCACGTTGAGTATGAGTCGCCGACGCGTCACTACGCGCACGTTGACTGCCCGGGGCACGCTGATTATGTGAAGAACATGATCACTGGTGCTGCGCAGATGGACGGTGCGATTTTGGTGTGTTCCGCTGCTGACGGCCCGATGCCGCAGACCCGCGAGCACATTCTGCTGTCCCGCCAGGTAGGTGTTCCGTACATCGTTGTGTTCCTGAACAAGGCGGACATGGTTGATGACGAAGAGCTGCTTGAGCTGGTTGAGATGGAAATTCGTGAGCTGCTGTCCAGCTACGACTTCCCGGGCGATGACACCCCGATCATCAAGGGTTCTGCGCTGAAGGCACTGGAAGGTGATCAGTCTGACATTGGTGCGCCGGCGGTAGTGAAGCTGGTGGAGACTCTGGACGCCTATATTCCGGAGCCGGAGCGCCCGATCGACAAGCCGTTCATTATGCCGATCGAAGATGTGTTCTCGATTTCCGGTCGCGGCACGGTGGTAACCGGTCGTGTGGAGCAGGGCATTGTTAAGGTAGGTGAGGAAGTGGAAATCGTGGGTATCCGCGACACCACCAAGACTACCTGTACTGGCGTTGAGATGTTCCGCAAGCTGCTCGACGAAGGTCGTGCTGGTGAGAACGTTGGTGTTTTGCTGCGTGGTACCAAGCGTGACGACGTTGAGCGTGGTCAGGTTCTGGCCAAGCCGGGCTCGATCAAGCCGCACACCCACTTTGAAGCTGAGGTGTACGTGCTGAGCAAGGAAGAAGGCGGTCGTCATACCCCGTTCTTCAACGGCTACCGTCCGCAGTTCTACTTCCGCACCACTGACGTGACTGGCGCCTGTGACCTGCCGGAAGGCGTGGAAATGGTAATGCCGGGTGATAACGTCAAGTTGGTTGTGAAGCTGATCAACCCGATCGCCATGGACGAAGGCCTGCGTTTCGCTATTCGCGAAGGCGGCCGTACCGTTGGTGCCGGCGTGGTAGCTAAAATCATCGCTTGATTTGGTGGTTGTTGTCAGTGAAGCCGGGGTGTCAAAGCCCCGGCTTGCTGCGTTTCAACAAAAGGTTACAGGCCCGTAGTTCAATTGGTAGAGCACCGGTCTCCAAAACCGGGTGTTGGGGGTTCGAGTCCCTCCGGGCCTGCCATATTCTTGCTGCCGCTCAGGGCGGCGACAGGGTGTAGCAAATGAGTGAAAGAGCTGAGCAGAGTTCTGCCGGCGCATTGGATGCCGTGAAGTGGGTGCTTGTCACCGCTTTGGTGTTGGTTGCCATCTGGGGTAACGGCTATTACGCAGATGTATCGCCGCTCTATCGCGCGCTGGCTGTAGTTGCTCTGGCGGTGGTTGCCGGGTTTGTTGCGCTGCAGACCGAGCAGGGTCGTGCGTTCAATCAGCTACGCAAAGATGCGTTTGTTGAAATGCGAAAGGTGGTCTGGCCGACCCGTCAGGAAACGTTGCAGACGACTTTGATCGTGCTGGTGTTTGTTGTCATTGTCGCCCTGATTCTGTTTTTCATGGACTGGGTTCTTAACGGTCTGGTGTCTTGGGTGATTGGCTGAGGTAAAGCACATGGCAAAGCGCTGGTACGTCATCCATGCCTATTCAGGTTTTGAAAAGCATGTGAAGCGCTCTCTCGAAGAGCGAATCAAGTTGCATGGCATGGAGGACTTCTTTGGTGAGATCCTCGTGCCGACTGAGGAAGTCGTTGAGATCAAGGCAGGCCAGAAGCGTAAATCTGAGAGGAAGTTTTTCCCAGGTTATGTTCTGGTTGAAATGGACATGAACGATGACTCATGGCACATGGTCAAGGAAACTTCCAAAGTGATGGGTTTTATCGGCGAAGATCCGAAAAAGCCTGGCCGCGTGGCGCCCATTACCCAGAAAGAGGCTGATGCCATCCTGCAGCGAATGGATGATAGTGCTGAGAAGCCGAAGCCTAAAACGCTATTTGAACCCGGTGAAGTGGTGAGGGTCTGCGATGGTCCGTTTGCCGACTTCAACGGTGTAGTCGAAGAAGTGAATTACGAGAAGAGCCGCCTGCACGTGGCAGTGCTTATTTTCGGACGTTCCACTCCGGTGGAGCTGGAGTTCAGTCAGGTAGAAAAAACCTGATTAAAGGTCGTCGCCGAAAGGCGGCATAACGCAACCCTAAGGGGAGCCTTTCGCCTAACCGGGCGAGGCGTTAGAACCCAAGGAGCATAGCATGGCAAAGAAGATTCAGGCCTATGTCCGGCTGCAGGTAAAAGCTGGTCAAGCCAACCCGAGTCCGCCGGTCGGTCCTGCACTGGGCCAGCAAGGCGTGAACATCATGGAATTCTGTAAGTCGTTTAACGCGCAGACACAGAACATCGAGCCGGGTGCTCCTGTTCCTGTGGTCATTACCGTGTACAGCGACCGCTCCTTTACCTTCATCATGAAAACGCCGCCGGCGTCTTTCCTGCTGAAGAAGGCGGCAGGTATTAAGAGTGGCTCCGGGGTGCCGAACAAGAACAAGGTCGGCAAAGTAACCCGCGCCCAGCTCGAAGAAATTGCCAAAGCCAAGCAGCCGGATCTTACCGCGGCTACGTTGGATGCGGCTGTCCGTACTATTGCTGGCAGTGCCCGTGCTATGGGCCTGGATGTGGAGGGCTAAGTCATGGCTAAACTGTCTAAGCGTGCCCGTCTGATCCGTGAAAAGGTCCAGCCTGGCAAACTATATGCGATCGATGAAGCGATTGGCCTGCTGTCCGATCTGTCGACTGTAAAGTTCAAGGAGTCCATCGACGTTGCCGTGAATCTTGGCGTTGATCCGCGCAAGTCGGATCAAAACGTTCGTGGCGCGTCTGTGCTGCCGCACGGCACCGGCAAGACTGTCCGCGTGGCGGTGTTTGCTCAGGGTGCCAATGCTGAAGCGGCCAAAGCGGCTGGTGCAGACGTTGTTGGCTTTGATGATCTGGCCGAACAGGTACAGGGCGGTCAGATTGATTTTGACGTGGTTATTGCTACCCCGGATGCAATGCGTGTTGTCGGTAAGCTCGGCACCATTCTTGGTCCGCGTGGCCTGATGCCGAATCCCAAAGTAGGCACGGTAACTGCCGATGTGGCCACTGCGGTGAAAAATGCCAAGGGTGGTCAGGTGCGTTTCCGTACCGACAAAGGCGGCATTATTCACTGCGCTGTCGGTCAGGTTGGATTTGATGCCAATGCCATCAAGGAGAACGTTGAAGCGCTGCTGGCAGATCTCAAGCGCATCAAGCCATCGACCTCGAAGGGCGTATACATCCGCAAGATTGCTCTTTCCTCGACGATGGGTCCGGGTTTGGCAATTGATATCGCCACGCTGTCTGTCTGATAGTTGGTGCGACATAACGGGCCGGTAGCCTTGCGCTGCTGTCGGCCCAGGACTTTGAAAACTCTGCCTTCGGGCAGATGCGTCAAAGACCACAGGCGCCCGGACGGTTCTCCGGATCGGGCTTAAAAGATCAGCCTGCGCAGGCGCGGTGTGGTTCAGGTTCACTGTGCCCCCGCGATGATAGCGGCAACGCCATCATAAAACGGGTGGTCGGCCATTTTGGCCGATCGTATTAATGAGGAGGTTACACAGTGACTCTTAGACTCGAAGACAAAAAAGAGATCGTTGCTGCGGTGAGCGAAGCTGCCGGCAATGCATTCTCTGCTGTGGTCGCCGACTATCGCGGTCTGACGGTATCCCAGCTGACCCAGCTGCGTGCCAAGGCTCGTGAGCAGAACGTTTATCTGCGAGTGGTTCGTAACACTCTGGCGCGTCGTGCGCTGGAAGGTACCGACTTCTCCCTGCTGAACGATTCACTGGTCGGTCCGAGCATCATCGGTCTGTCAATGTCCGAGGACGATATGGGCGCCGCCGCCCGTCTGTTCAAGGATTTTGCCAAGGACAATGCCCAGCTTGAAATCAAGGTTGGTGCCTATGAGGGCAAATTGTTCGCCGGCGCAGAAATCGATGTACTGGCTGGACTGCCGAACCGCGAACAGGCGCTCACTATGTTGGTGTCCGTGCTGCAGGCTCCGGTATCCAAGCTCGGCAGATTGCTGACCGCGCTGAAAGAAGAGAACGAATCTCAGGCTGCCTGATCGCCGCCTGAATCACACCTGATTAAGAGATGGAGAAAGACCATGGCAATGTCCAAAGAAGATATCCTGAATGCTGTTGCTGAACTGTCCGTGCTGGAACTGGTTGAGCTGATTTCTGCATTCGAAGAGAAGTTTAACGTTTCTGCTGCTGCTGTTGCTGTTGCTGCTGCGCCGGGTGCTGGTGCTGCCGCTGCTGAAGAGCAGACCGAGTTCAACGTTGTGCTTACCGGTTTCGGCGATAAGAAAGTCGGCGTGATCAAGGCAGTTCGTGAAGCTACTGGTCTGGGCTTGAAAGAAGCCAAAGACATGGTAGAAGGTGCTCCAGCAGTCGTGAAGGAAGGCATCTCCAAGGCCGACGCGGAAGAGCTGAAGAAGAAGATCGAAGAAGCCGGCGGCACCGCCGAGCTGAAGTAAGCGCGAATGCGCTTGTCTTTCCGGCTTATACGGGAAGACAGGGGCTGGCAGCCGTTTTCGGCTGCCAGCTTTTTGTCGTTTTTGCAGTAAGTCGTTAACGCAGTAACCGGTTAACGCACCTGGATAGCAACACGATGTCGCCAAGTGGCGATGTAGCAACCGCCGAGGAACGCAGATGGCATACTCATTCACTGAGAAAAAGCGGATCCGCAAAGATTTCGGCAAGCTCCCGACTGTGATGGAGGTTCCGTACCTTCTCGCAATCCAGCTTGACTCCTATCGCAAGTTTTTGCAGCAGAGCCAGCCGGCCGACCAGCGCCTCGAAGAAGGTCTGGAGGCTGCTTTCCGTTCGGTATTCCCGATTTCCAGCTATTCGGGTAATGCGGCACTGGAATATGCGGGTTATGAATTGGGCAAGCCGGTGTTCGACGTTAAGGAATGTATCCTGCGCGGCGCCACCTACGCAGCTCCTCTGCGTGTTCGCATCCGCTTGATGATCTATGACCGTGAGTCCTCCGGCGCGATCAAGGATATTCGCGAGCAGCAGGTGTACATGGGCGAAATACCGCTTATGACTGATAACGGCACCTTCGTTATCAATGGCACTGAGCGAGTGATTGTGTCTCAGCTGCACCGTTCTCCGGGCGTGTTCTTTGATCACGACAAAGGTAAGACCCATAGCTCGGGTAAGCTGTTGTACTCTGCTCGAATTATTCCTTACCGTGGCTCCTGGCTGGATTTCGAATTTGATCCGAAGGATCAGGTGTTTGTTCGTATTGATCGTCGTCGCAAACTGCCGGCGACTATCCTGCTGCGTGCGCTGGGTTACACCGCCGATGAAATTCTGGCGATGTTCTTCGATACCAACGAGATTATTCGCGACGGCTCCAGCTACAAGATGCGCCTTATTGCGGAGCGACTGCGTGGCGAGACGGCGACCTTCGACATTATGGCCGGTGATAAGCTGGTGGTTGAACGCGGCCGTCGTATTACAGCGCGTCATATCCGTGATTTGGAAAAAGCCAATATTGAGTTTCTTGATATTCCGGCGGAGTACCTGCACGGTAAAGTCCTTGCCCGGTCTGCGGTCAATGAATCCACTGGTGAGGTATTGTTTGAGTGCAATACCGAGATTACCGCTGATGTGCTGGTCAATCTCGAAAAGGCCGGCGTAACCGCATTCGAAACTCTGTATACCAACGATCTGGACAATGGCCCGTTCATGTCAGATACGTTGCGTGCTGATCCAACCCGTAGCCAACTCGAGGCGTTGGTGGAAATCTATCGGATGATGCGTCCGGGAGAGCCTCCGACCAAGGAGGCGGCCGAGAACCTGTTCAAGAATCTGTTTTTCACTGAAGAGCGCTACGATCTCTCTGCTGTAGGCCGGATGAAATTCAACCGTCGCCTTGGGCGGGAAGAAGAGAAAGGCGCCGGCATCGTTTATGACGGCCGTTATTTCTCTCTGCGCACCGACGAGGAAGGAAAGCAGTACTTTAATCACATTGGCGACGGTGTTTCCGACATCATCGATGTGCTTCGCACGTTGGTAGACATTCGTAACGGTAACGGCATCGTTGATGACATTGATCACCTCGGCAACCGTCGTGTCCGTTCTGTTGGCGAAATGGCAGAAAACCAGTTCCGCGTTGGTCTGGTGCGGGTTGAGCGCGCTGTTAAGGAGCGTCTCAGTTTGGCCGAGTCTGAGGGCTTGATGCCACAGGACTTGATCAACTCGAAGCCGGTGGCCGCTGCCGTAAAGGAGTTCTTCGGCTCATCCCAGCTCAGTCAGTTCATGGATCAGAATAACCCGCTTTCTGAGGTTACTCACAAGCGTCGCGTATCCGCACTCGGCCCAGGTGGCCTGACTCGTGAGCGCGCTGGCTTCGAAGTCCGTGATGTGCACCCGACTCACTATGGTCGCGTATGTCCAATCGAGACGCCGGAAGGCCCGAATATTGGTCTGATCAACTCGTTGGCGACTTATGCTCGCACCAACGATTACGGTTTCCTTGAGTCGCCTTATCGTAAAGTTGTTAATGGTCAGGTAACCAATGACATTGAGTATCTGTCAGCGATTGAGGAAGCGGAGTGTGTAATCGCGCAGGCCGACTCCAAGGTTGATGGCAATGAAAAATTTGTTGATGAGTTTGTCACGGTTCGCCATCGCAACGAATTCACCATTATGCAGCCGTCCCAGATTACCCATATGGACGTTTCGCCGCGTCAGGTGGTGTCCATTGCAGCCTCGTTGATTCCGTTCCTGGAGCACGATGATGCTAACCGTGCATTGATGGGTGCCAACATGCAGCGTCAGGCGGTGCCGACGTTGATCACCGAAAAACCGCTGGTCGGTACCGGTATCGAGCGCCATGTAGCGCGCGACTCCGGTGTTTGTGTGGTGGCTCGGCGTGGCGGTGTAATCGACAAGGTAGACGCGTCGCGGATCATTGTTAAGGTCAATGATGCTGAAATCGCTGAAGGCGAAGCCGGTGTTGATATCTACAACCTGACCAAATACACCCGCTCTAACCAGAATACCTGTATCAATCAGCGTCCATTGGTGAAGATTGGTGACACGGTTTCGGGGGGTGACATTTTGGCAGATGGTCCTTCCACCGATATGGGTGAGCTGGCCCTTGGCCAGAACATGCGCATAGCCTTTATGCCGTGGAATGGTTACAACTTCGAAGACTCGATCCTGATTTCTGAGCGGGTGGTTAAGGAAGATCGCTTTACTTCCATCCATATTCAGGAGCTAAGCTGTGTCGCTCGTGACACCAAGCTTGGACCGGAAGAGATTACTGCTGATATTCCGAACGTAGGTGAGGCGGCGCTAGCCAAGCTGGACGAGTCTGGCATTGTCTACGTCGGCGCTGAAGTAATCGCCGGCGACATTTTGGTGGGCAAGGTCACTCCCAAGGGCGAGGCCCAGCTTACTCCGGAAGAGAAGCTGTTGCGTGCGATCTTTGGTGAGAAGGCCTCTGACGTAAAAGATACCTCCCTGCGCGTTCCGTCTGGCGTCAAGGGTACGATCATTGACGTTCAGGTGTTCACCCGTGACGGCGTCGAGAAAGACGACCGTGCCCGGCAGATTGATCAGGCCCAGCTTGAGCAGTTCCGCAAGGATCTCAAAGACGAGTACCGGATTCTTGAGCAGGATATTCTTGAGCGTTTGCGCAAGCAGTTGCTGGGTCGCAAGGTAAACGGTGGTGCCGGCCTGAAGCGCGGCGCCGAGCTTACCGCAGACCTTCTTGCCGAGATGAATGCGGAAAAGATTTTTGAACTGCGGCCGGCTGAGGATGATCTGGCTGAACAGCTTGAACGCGCTCAGCAGTACCTGGAAGCGCATAAGCGCGAACAGGAAGAGCGCTACAAGGACAAGCAGGGCAAAATTTCTGCTGGTGACGACTTGGCTCATGGCGTTTTGAAGGTCGTTAAGGTTTACCTGGCAATCAAGCGTCGCATTCAGCCTGGCGACAAGATGGCAGGTCGTCACGGTAACAAGGGTGTGATCTCGGTGATCATGCCGGAAGAAGACATGCCCTATGATGAGCATGGCGTTCCGGTAGATATCGTGCTGAACCCACTTGGCGTACCGTCACGGATGAACATCGGTCAGGTTCTCGAAGTGCACATGGGTCTTGCCGCCAAAGGTCTTGGCGAGCGTATCGAAGCGATGCTTGCTGAGCAGCGTAAGGTCGCAGAGATTCGTGAGTTCCTGGACAAGATCTATAACGGCACGGCGATCAGCTTGCGGAAGGAAGACTTGAAGAGCTTCTCCGACGCGGAAGTGTTGGAGCTGGCAGCTAATCTGGTCGGTGGTGTGCCGATGGCGACACCGGTATTCGATGGCGCCAAAGAAGAAGAGATCAAGGATCTTCTCAAACTGGCCGGTCTGAATGCATCGGGTCAGATGGAGCTGTGGGATGGCCGTACCGGGGACAAGTTTGATCGCTCGGTGACAGTTGGCTACATGTACATGCTCAAACTGAACCACTTGGTGGATGACAAGATGCACGCGCGGTCGACGGGCTCTTACAGTCTTGTTACCCAGCAGCCGCTGGGTGGTAAGGCTCAGTTCGGTGGCCAGCGGTTCGGTGAGATGGAAGTCTGGGCTCTGGAGGCGTACGGCGCGGCCTACACGCTTCAAGAAATGCTTACGGTCAAGTCTGATGACGTTAATGGCCGTACCCGGATTTACAAGAACATCGTTGATGGTGATCACCGGATGGATCCGGGTATGCCCGAATCCTTCAATGTGTTGCTGAAGGAAATTCGCTCCCTCGGTATCAATATCGAGCTTGAAAGCGAATAAACGGATATCTGGATTAACGTACGTTTTTGCGAGCATTAGCTCTGCATGGAGGACTGGCCTTGAAAGACTTGCTGAATCTTCTGAAAAGTCAGGGACAAGTCACTGAGTTTGACAAACTCAAGATTGGTCTGGCACCGCCGGACCTGATTCGGTCCTGGTCGTTCGGTGAAGTGAAAAAACCGGAGACCATTAACTATCGTACTTTCAAGCCAGAACGTGATGGCTTGTTCTGTGCGCGCATTTTTGGTCCGATCAAGGACTATGAGTGCCTGTGCGGTAAGTACAAGCGTCTCAAGCACCGTGGTGTGATCTGTGAGAAGTGTGGCGTTGAAGTCACGCTGACCAAGGTTCGTCGTGAGCGCATGGGCCATATTGAGCTAGCCAGTCCGGTGGCGCATATCTGGTTCCTGAAGTCATTGCCGAGCCGTATTGGTCTTATTCTTGATATGACCCTGCGTGATATCGAGCGCGTGCTGTACTTCGAGTCATTCGTCGTTGTTGAGCCTGGCATGACCAGTCTCGAGAAAGGCCAGCTGCTGAATGATGAAGAGTACTACGAAGCTCTGGAGCAGTTCGGTGACGAGTTCGACGCACGTATGGGTGCTGAAGCTGTCCAGTATCTGCTAGCTGACCTGGATCTGGATCAGGAAGTGAAGCAGCTGCGCGAAGATATCGATGCTACCGGTTCCGATACCAAGCTCAAGAAGCTGTCCAAGCGTCTGAAGATCATTGAAGCATTTGCTACTTCTGGCAATCGTCCAGAGTGGATGATCTTTAATGTGCTGCCAGTGCTGCCGCCGGATCTGCGTCCGCTGGTACCGCTTGATGGTGGTCGTTTCGCCACTTCGGACCTGAATGATCTGTACCGTCGGGTGATCAACCGTAACAACCGTCTTAAGCGTCTGCTGGAGCTGTCTGCGCCAGATATTATTGTGCGCAACGAGAAGCGCATGCTGCAGGAAGCTGTAGATGCTCTGTTGGATAATGGCCGTCGTGGCCGTGCCATCACCGGCACCAACAAGCGTCCGCTGAAATCTCTTGCCGATATGATCAAGGGTAAGCAGGGTCGTTTCCGTCAGAACCTGCTGGGTAAGCGAGTCGATTACTCCGGCCGTTCGGTGATCGTGGTAGGTCCTACCCTGAAGCTGCATGAGTGTGGTCTGCCTAAGAAAATGGCGTTGGAGCTGTTCAAGCCGTTCATTTTCGCCAAGCTGGAAGCCCGTGGTATTGCTACCACTATCAAGGCTTCCAAAAAGATGGTTGAGCGGGAAACTGCTGAAGTCTGGGATATCCTCGCTGAGGTAATTCGCGAGCATCCAGTGATGCTGAACCGGGCCCCCACTCTTCACCGTCTTGGTATTCAGGCATTTGAGCCGGTCCTGATTGAAGGTAAGGCGATTCAGCTTCATCCGCTGGTTTGCGCGGCGTTCAACGCTGACTTCGACGGCGACCAGATGGCGGTGCACGTACCGCTGACTCTGGAGGCGCAGCTTGAAGCTCGAGCCTTGATGATGTCGACTAACAACATCCTGTCTCCGGCCAGTGGTGATCCGATCATCGTGCCGACTCAGGACGTTGTACTTGGTCTTTACTACATCTCCCGCGACCGCGTTAATGCGCAGGGCGAGGGTATGGTGTTCGCGGATACCAAAGAAGTTAGCCGTGCTCTGGGTAGCAAGCAGATTCACCTGCATGCCCGAATCAAGGTGCGTGTGGATGAAACCGTGCGTGACCAGGAAGGCAATGAGTACCAGCGTACTTTCATCGCAGATACCACTGCCGGCCGTTGCAAGCTTTGGGAAGTAGTGCCGAAGGGCATCGCTTTTGAAATGGTGAACCAGCCGATGACCAAGAAATCGGTCTCTCGTCTGCTTAACCAGTGCTATCGCGTATTAGGCACCAAGCACACCTGTATTTTTGCTGACCAATTGATGTATCTCGGTTTCCGCGAAGCAACCTACTCCGGTTCTTCAGTGGGCATCGAAGATATGGTCATCCCGGAAGCCAAGAAGGAAATTCTTGGTAAGGCAGAGGATGAGGTTCGCGAGATTGAGGAGCAGTTCGCTTCAGGTCTGGTGACTCGTGGTGAGCGGTACAACAAGGTTGTCGATATCTGGTCACGTACCAATGACGTGATTGCGAAAGCGATGATGGACAACTTGAAAACTGAAATGGTTCTGAATGCCAAAGGCGAGCAGGAAGAGCAGGGTTCGTTCAACTCGATCTGGATGATGGCGGACTCAGGCGCTCGTGGTTCTGCAGCGCAGATTCGTCAGTTGGCGGGTATGCGTGGTCTGATGGCGAAGCCGGACGGCTCCATTATTGAGACTCCTATTACCTCGAACTTCCGTGAAGGTCTGAACGTACTGCAGTACTTTATTTCCACCCATGGTGCTCGTAAGGGCCTGGCCGATACCGCGCTGAAAACCGCGAACTCCGGTTATCTGACTCGTCGTTTGGTGGATGTGGCTCAGGATCTGGTGATCACCGATCCAGACTGCGGCACCGAGCAGGGCCTGTTGATGACCCCGCTCATCGAAGGCGGCGACGTGGTCGAGCCGCTGCGTGAGCGTGTGCTTGGTCGCGTGGTGGCTCGTGATGTGGTTAAACCAGGCACTGATGATGTGCTGGTGGCAGCCGGAACGTTGCTTGATGAGATCTGGGTCGACAAGCTTGAAGGTCTGGGCGTAGACGAAATCTTCGTTCGTTCGCCGATCACATGTGAGACTCGCTGGGGCGTTTGCTCCTCTTGCTACGGCCGCGATTTGGCCCGTGGGCATCAGGTCAATATCGGTGAAGCGGTTGGCGTAATCGCAGCCCAGTCCATCGGTGAGCCGGGTACCCAGTTGACCATGCGGACTTTCCACATTGGTGGTGCTGCTAGCCGAGCGTCTGCGGTGTCTAACATTCAGATTAAGCATGGCGGTAAGGTTCGCCTGCACAACATGAAGTTTGTTGAGCACAAGTCTGGTCTGGTGGTGGTATCCCGTTCCGGCGAGCTGGCTGTGGCCGATGAGCTAGGTCGCGAGCGCGAGCGTTACAAGGTGCCATATGGTGCGGTGATCACCGTCAATGAGGGTGAGCACGTAAACGGTGGTCAGATAGTCGCGAACTGGGATCCTCACACCCACCCGATTATTGCCGAGTCTGCTGGTAAGGTGCAGTTCGGTGATATCGAAGAGGGTCTGACGGTTAACTACCAGACCGACGAGCTGACCGGCCTGACCAATATCGTCGTCATGGACGTCAAAGACCGTCCGCAGGCTGCAAAAGATTTGCGACCGGTGGTGCGTCTTATGGATGCCAAAGGCAAGCAGGTGACTGCGCAGAACAATGATGCTCCGGTGCAGTACCTGCTGCCGGCGGGCGCGATTACTGCGCTCAGTGATGGCGCACAAATCGCTATCGGTGATGTTGTTGCGCGTATTCCGCAGGAGTCCTCCAAGACCCGAGACATTACTGGTGGTCTGCCGCGTGTTGCCGATTTGTTCGAGGCTCGCCAGCCGAAAGAAGCGGCCATTCTGGCGGAAAAGACCGGTGTGGTCTCTTTCGGCAAGGAAACCAAAGGCAAGGTTCGTCTGGTTATTACCCCGGCCGACGGTGCTGAGGTCCATGAGGAGTTGATCCACAAGTGGCGCCAGCTGAACATCTTCGAAGGGGAGAGTGTAGAGCGCGGCGAGGTTGTTTCTGACGGCCCGCTGAACCCGCACGACATTCTGCGTCTGCTCGGCGAGGCTGAGCTGGCCCGTTACATTGTTAACGAGGTTCAGGAGGTCTACCGCCTGCAGGGTGTGAAGATCAACGACAAGCACATCGAGACGATTATTCGTCAGATGCTGCGCAAGGTGGAAATCACCGAGGTTGGTGAGTCTTCCTTCATCAAGGGCGAGCAGGTTGAATATGCCCGCCTGATGGAGGAGATCGAGCGTCTCAAGGCAGAGGACAAGATGCTACCCCGTGGCGAGCGCCTGCTACTGGGTATTACCAAGGCTTCCTTGGCCACCGAGTCGTTTATCTCCGCTGCTTCCTTCCAGGAAACCACCCGAGTATTGACCGAAGCCGCTGTGACCGGCAAGGAAGATGATCTGCGTGGCCTGAAAGAGAACGTGGTTGTTGGCCGTCTGATCCCGGCGGGTACCGGTTATGCCTACCATCAGGAGCGCCGTCGCAAGCGTGAGATGGCCAAGGCGCCGGAACTGCCGACCATGGATGAGCTGGAAGCCCGTCTCGCAGAAGAACTCAGCAACTCGGAAGAGGGCTGACGGGATTGGTCTGGCACCTTGACTCGGTGCCAGACCGCTCCTACAATCGCCGACCCTTGAGGTAGTGTGTCCGGTTCTGTATCCGGTCAGTTGTTAGTTACCTCATTACTTATTTGCAAGCTGGAGTGTCAGGTTCATGGCAACCGTAAATCAGCTGGTGCGCAAGCCGCGTCAGAGCAAGGTAGAAAAAAGTGACTCCGTGGCCCTGCAGGGCTGCCCGCAACGTCGAGGCGTCTGCACCCGGGTCTACACCACCACCCCGAAGAAGCCGAACTCGGCTCTGCGTAAGGTTTGCCGTGTGCGCCTGACCAATGGCTATGAAGTTAGCTCCTATATTGGTGGCGAAGGCCATAACCTGCAGGAGCACAGCGTTGTGCTGATCCGCGGTGGCCGGGTGAAAGACCTGCCGGGTGTGCGTTATCACACCGTGCGCGGCACTCTGGATGCAGCTGGTGTGAACGGCCGCATGCAGCGCCGCTCGAAGTACGGCGCCAAGCGTCCGAAGAAATAAATTGCTGCCGGCCTGTCCGGCTGCAATCAAGCGTTAACAGACGCCCGGTAGCCTTTGCAGGCTTCCGGGCGCTGACAATTCAAACTACCGCAATTTTTATTGCGGCGGGATGAGTAAGGCCGGGTACCCTTTCCTGATGAGGGGGTTGTCCCGGATAACCCTGAAGACATCCCCGCCATGGCGGGGGTATATGGAGCATCCAACATGCCAAGACGTCGCGTAGCCGCGAAGCGGGAGATCCTTCCGGATCCCAAGTTCAATAGCCAGCTGCTGGCTAAATTCATCAACCACGTTATGGAGTCCGGCAAAAAGTCGGTCGCCGAGCGTATCGTTTATGGTGCCCTGGAAATCGTTCAGGAGCGCAAGAAAAGCGAGCCGATGGAGTATTTTGAAAAGGCTTTGGACGCCATTCGTCCTGTGGTCGAAGTAAAATCTCGTCGTGTCGGTGGTGCCACCTATCAGGTGCCAGTAGAAGTGCGCCCGAGTCGTCGTACCGCACTGGCCATGCGCTGGTTGGTCGATTACGCCTCCAAGCGTGGCGAGAAGAGCATGGCCGCCCGTCTGGCTGGCGAGATTATGGACGCCGCTGAGGGTAAGGGCGCCGCGATCAAGAAGCGTGAAGACGTACACCGTATGGCAGAAGCAAACAAGGCGTTCTCGCACTACCGCTTCTGATAATTCGCCGACATTACGAGGATATTTATCGTGGCCAGAAGAACCCCCCTGTCGCGTTACCGCAATATCGGTATCAGCGCGCACATTGATGCCGGCAAGACTACGACCACCGAGCGTGTTCTGTTCTATACCGGTGTATCGCACAAGATTGGTGAAGTACATGATGGCGCGGCCACCATGGACTGGATGGCGCAGGAGCAGGAGCGTGGTATTACTATCACCTCTGCGGCGACAACCTGTTTCTGGTCCGGCATGGACAAGAGCTTCCCGGAGCACCGCGTCAACATCATTGATACCCCAGGGCACGTAGACTTCACCATTGAGGTGGAGCGTTCCATGCGTGTTCTTGATGGTGCAGTGATGGTCTACTGCGCCGTCGGTGGCGTTCAGCCGCAGTCAGAAACCGTATGGCGTCAGGCCAACAAGTACCGGGTTCCGCGTCTTGCGTTCGTCAACAAGATGGATCGTACTGGCGCCAACTTCCTGCGCGTAGTCGAACAAATGCGTACTCGTTTGCAGGCCAATGCCGTTGCCATGCAGCTGCCGATCGGTCAGGAAGACGAGTTCAAGGGCGTTGTTGACCTTGTGAGCATGAAGGCGATCTGGTGGAGCGAGGACGACAAGGGCGTTACTTTTGAGTTGAAAGATCCGCCGGCGGAAATGATGGCGGCCTGTGAAGAGTGGCGCGAAAAGCTGGTTGAGTCCGCAGCGGAAGTTAACGAAGAGCTAATGGAGAAGTATCTCGGCGGTGAAGGCCTGACCGAAGATGAAATCCATAAGGCGATCCGTGCCCGTGTGTTGGCCAGCGAGATCGTTCCGGTGTTCTGCGGCTCGGCGTTTAAGAACAAGGGCGTGCAGGCCATGCTGGACGCGGTTATTCGCTACCTGCCAGCCCCGGACGACGTTGAAGCTATTCGTGGCGAGCTGCCGAATGGCGAGCTGGCCGAGCGTAAGTCTTCCGACGACGAACCGTTCTCTGCGCTGGCGTTCAAGATCGCCACTGATCCGTTCGTTGGTTCGCTGACCTTTATTCGAGTTTACTCGGGTGTCCTGAACTCTGGGGACTCGGTACTCAATGCAACCAAAGACCGCAAAGAGCGAGTTGGCCGTCTGCTGCAGATGCATGCGAACAACCGGGAAGAGATCAAGGAAGTTCGCGCTGGTGATATCGCTGCCTGTGTGGGCATGAAGGACGTTACCACTGGTGAAACTCTGTGTGCTTTGGATAAGCCGATTATCCTTGAGCGAATGGAGTTCCCGGAGCCGGTGATTTCCGTTGCGGTTGAGCCGAAATCCAAGTCGGACCAGGAAAAAATGGGCCTCGCCCTTGGTCGTCTTGCCCAGGAAGACCCTTCGTTCCGTGTTCGCACCGATGAAGAGTCCGGTCAGACCATTATTTCCGGTATGGGTGAGTTGCATCTGGATATTCTTGTTGATCGTATGAAGCGGGAGTTCAACGTGGAGGCCAACATCGGTGCTCCGCAGGTGGCTTACCGCGAAACCATCCGCAAGTCGGTCGAGCAGGAAGGAAAGTTTGTTCGCCAGTCTGGTGGTCGTGGCCAGTACGGTCACGTATGGCTGCGTATTGAGCCCCAGGAGCCGGGTGCCGGCATCGACTTTGCTTCCGAAATTGTCGGTGGCGTGGTGCCGAAGGAATACTTTGGCGCGGTCGAGAAGGGTGTTCGTGAGCAGCTGCAAAACGGTGTGATTTCCGGCTTCCCGGTGGTGGATGTCAAGGTCACCCTTTATGACGGTTCCTACCACGAGGTGGACTCGAACGAAAATGCCTTCCGTATGGCTGGCTCCATGGGCGTAAAAGAAGGTGCCCGCAAAGCGAGTCCGGTAATCCTTGAGCCGATCATGAAGGTTGAGGTGGAAACACCAGAAGACTACATGGGCGATATCATGGGTGACCTGAACCGCCGCCGTGGTTTGGTGCAGGGTATGGAAGACATGATGGGTGGTTCGAAATCCATTCGTGCCGAGGTGCCGCTTTCCGAAATGTTTGGTTATGCCACCAGCCTGCGCTCCATGTCCCAAGGTCGTGCGACTTTCTCCATGGAGTTCACCAAGTACAGCGAAGCGCCGAATAACGTCGCTGAGCAAATCATCAAGAAGCACGGCTGATTCGTCAGCCGTCCAACCTGAGACAGAGGTAAATAGTCGTGGCAAAGGGAAAATTCGAGCGTAATAAACCGCACGTTAACGTAGGCACCATTGGTCACGTTGACCATGGTAAAACCACGCTGACAGCGGCGCTGACGAAAGTGTGCGCGGAGACCTGGGGCGGTGAGTTTCGCGCCTTCGACCAGATTGACAATGCTCCTGAAGAGCGCGCCCGTGGTATTACCATTGCGACCTCGCACGTTGAGTATGAGTCGCCGACGCGTCACTACGCGCACGTTGACTGCCCGGGGCACGCTGATTATGTGAAGAACATGATCACTGGTGCTGCGCAGATGGACGGTGCGATTTTGGTGTGTTCCGCTGCTGACGGCCCGATGCCGCAGACCCGCGAGCACATTCTGCTGTCCCGCCAGGTAGGTGTTCCGTACATCGTTGTGTTCCTGAACAAGGCGGACATGGTTGATGACGAAGAGCTGCTTGAGCTGGTTGAGATGGAAATTCGTGAGCTGCTGTCCAGCTACGACTTCCCGGGCGATGACACCCCGATCATCAAGGGTTCTGCGCTGAAGGCACTGGAAGGTGATCAGTCTGACATTGGTGCGCCGGCGGTAGTGAAGCTGGTGGAGACTCTGGACGCCTATATTCCGGAGCCGGAGCGCCCGATCGACAAGCCGTTCATTATGCCGATCGAAGATGTGTTCTCGATTTCCGGTCGCGGCACGGTGGTAACCGGTCGTGTGGAGCAGGGCATTGTTAAGGTAGGTGAGGAAGTGGAAATCGTGGGTATCCGCGACACCACCAAGACTACCTGTACTGGCGTTGAGATGTTCCGCAAGCTGCTCGACGAAGGTCGTGCTGGTGAGAACGTTGGTGTTTTGCTGCGTGGTACCAAGCGTGACGACGTTGAGCGTGGTCAGGTTCTGGCCAAGCCGGGCTCGATCAAGCCGCACACCCACTTTGAAGCTGAGGTGTACGTGCTGAGCAAGGAAGAAGGCGGTCGTCATACCCCGTTCTTCAACGGCTACCGTCCGCAGTTCTACTTCCGCACCACTGACGTGACTGGCGCCTGTGACCTGCCGGAAGGCGTGGAAATGGTAATGCCGGGTGATAACGTCAAGTTGGTTGTGAAGCTGATCAACCCGATCGCCATGGACGAAGGCCTGCGTTTCGCTATTCGCGAAGGCGGCCGTACCGTTGGCGCCGGCGTGGTAGCTAAAATCATCGCTTGATGAAAAAAAAGAGAGGGTAGGCATTGCGCTGCCCTCTCTTTACCACTACAATTCGCGCCCTCTCGGCCCTACAAGCCGGGAAAGGCTAGACCAACCGAGGCATCGTTCTCGGGCAAGATCGCAGACTCACCGCCACCGCAAGGTTGGTTGGTAGGGTTTTTTTGCCATCTTTAGCATGGTTCGTTACACGTTCGGAGTTTGTTAGCTATGGCTAACCAAAGAATTCGCATCCGGCTCAAGGCATTTGATCATCGTTTGATTGATCAGTCTGCCCAGGAGATCGTAGATACCGCAAAGCGTACCGGTGCCCAGGTAATGGGACCGATTCCGCTGCCGACCCGCAAGGAGCGGTTTACGGTGCTCGTCTCTCCGCACGTCAATAAAGACGCGCGGGATCAGTACGAAATTCGTACCCACAAGCGCTTGGTAGATATCGTGCAGCCTACGGATAAGACCGTAGACGCACTGATGAAACTAGACCTGGCGGCTGGTGTGGACGTGCAGATCAGCCTGGGTTAATCCCGGTTCTGGTCAGCTCGGCTTGAAGACAGACAACGAGCGGGTGTTCCCGCGATAAGTTGTGCAGAGGTAGACAATGGCGATTGGTGTAGTCGGTCGAAAATGCGGGATGACCCGCGTGTTCACTGAGGATGGCAACAGCATCCCGGTGACCGTGATTGAAGTGACGCCGAACCGTGTGAGTCAGGTAAAGACTGCTCAGACGGATGGCTATGACGCGGTGCAGGTAACTGTGGGCGCTCGTCGCGCTTCCCGTGTCACTGCCGCGCAGGCGGGGCATTTTGCCAAGGCTGGCGTAGAGGCGGGTCGTACGGTGCGGGAGTTCCGCGCTGATGCTGGAGATCTGGTGCCTGGTGCATCGATCGCGGCAGATCTGTTTCAGGCGGGTCAGATGGTGGATGTTACTGGTGTGTCCAAGGGGAAGGGGTTCCAGGGTGTTGTGAAGCGCTGGAATTTCTCCATGCAGGATGCCACTCACGGTAACTCTCTGTCGCATCGTGCGCCGGGTTCCATCGGCCAGAACCAGACCCCGGGTCGCGTGTTCAAAGGCAAAAAGATGGCTGGCCACATGGGTGCCGAGCGAGTCACTGTCCAGAATCTGGAAGTGGTTCGCGTGGATGCAGACAAGAACTTGCTGCTGGTCAGGGGTGCGGTGCCCGGTGCTACCGGTTCCGACCTGGTTGTCCTGCCTGCAGTCAAGGCCAAGGCCTGAAAGAGGAATAGAGGATGAATCTCAATACTGCCTCTGGAGGAACTGTGACCGTTTCTGAGGTCGCCTTCGGCAAGGATTTTAATGAGCCCCTGGTTCATCAGGTGGTCACTGCGTATCTGGCTGGCGCCCGTCAGGGTAGCAAGGCGCAGAAGACTCGTTCTGATGTGCGTGGTGGTGGCAAAAAGCCGTGGAAGCAGAAGGGTAGTGGTCGCGCCCGTGCTGGTACCATCCGTAGCCCGCTTTGGCGTGGCGGCGGTGTGACCTTTGCAGCGGTGCCGCGTGATCACTCCCAGAAAGTGAACCGCAAAATGTACCGCGGTGCGCTGCAGTGCATCATGGCTGAGTTGATTCGTCAGGAGCGTTTGGTGGTGGTGGATGAGTTCGCCATTTCCGAGCCGAAGACTCGCGCTCTGCTGGATAAGTTGAAGTCGCTTGGTTTGAGCAACACGCTGATTGTGACTGGTGAGGTGGACGAGAACCTGTTCCTGTCTGCTCGCAACCTGCCGCGTGTTGATGTGCGTGATGTGAATGGCGTTGATCCTGTCAGTCTGATCGCATTCGAAAAAGTGCTGATCACTGTTCCGGCGCTGAAGAAGCTTGAGGAGGCGTTGGCATGAACAAGGCGCGCATTTTCCAGGTGCTGCTCGCTCCGCATGTCTCCGAAAAGGCGACCGTGGCTGCCGAGAAAGGCAATCAGTTTGTATTTCGCGTAGCCGGCGATGCCGACAAGCGTGAAATCAAGGCTGCTGTTGAAGCTCTCTTTGAGGTCAAAGTCAAAGATGTGCGGACGCTGAACGTGAAGGGCAAGAGCAAGGTGTTTGGTCGTCTGCAGGGTAAGCGCAGCGATTGGAAGAAAGCCTATGTCTCGCTCGAGGCTGGTCAAGACATTGACTTCCTGGCTGTTGAGTAAGGAAGGGAGAAGGAATCATGGCGATTGTAAAGTGTAAGCCGACTTCTCCGGGCCGCCGTTTTGTCGTCAAGGTGGTCGGTGAGAATCTGCACAAGGGTGCTCCGTATGCTCCGCTCACTGAGGCGAAGCAGAAGAACGGCGGCCGTAACAACAACGGTCGTATCACTACCCGTCATCAGGGTGGTGGTCACAAGCAAAAGTATCGCGTGATCGATTTCCGTCGTGATAAGGACGGTATCGCTGGTGAGGTTGAGCGTCTTGAGTATGATCCGAACCGCTCTGCACACATCGCGCTGGTTAAGTATTCCGATGGTGAGCGTCGCTACATTATCGCGCCCAAGGGTCTGAAGGCAGGTGATAAGGTCGCTTCTGGTCCGCAGGCTCCGATTAAGACCGGTAATGCGTTACCGCTGCGTAATATCCCGCTGGGTTCCACGGTTCATAATGTGGAAATGAAGCCTGGTAAGGGTGCGCAGTTGGCTCGCTCTGCTGGCGCTGCGGTGCAGGTTCTGGCTAAAGAGGGTCAGTATGTGACTCTGCGTTTGCGCTCCGGTGAGATGCGCAAGGTGCACGCTGAATGTCGCGCGACCATCGGTGAAGTGTCTAACAGTGAGCACAGTCTGCGCTCTCTGGGTAAGGCTGGCGCCAAGCGCTGGAGAGGCGTTCGTCCCACTGTTCGCGGTGTGGTTATGAACCCGGTAGATCACCCGCATGGTGGTGGTGAAGGTCGTACCTCCGGTGGTCGTCACCCTGTGACTCCATGGGGCGTAAAGACCAAGGGTTATAAGACCCGCACCAACAAGCGCACCAGCAAGATGATCGTTCGCGATCGTCGTGCGAAGTAACGGTTAGAGAGAGGTTGACGCTGTGCCACGTTCACTGAAGAAAGGTCCGTTTGTGGATCACCACCTCTTGAAGAAGGTGGAAGAGGCTGCGGAAAGCAACAGTCGCAAGCCGATCAAGACCTGGTCCCGTCGCTCCATGATTATTCCGGAGATGGTGGGTATGACCATTGCGGTCCATAACGGCAAGCAACATGTGCCTGTTCTGGTGACTGAGCATATGGTGGGCCACAAGTTGGGCGAATTCGCCCTTACCCGCACCTATCGCGGGCACATCGTGGACAAGAAGGCCAAACGGTAAGGTAGCGAGCCATGGCGACTGAAATTGCAGCCCATCTGCGCGGAGCACGTATCTCTGCCCAGAAAGCCCGACTGGTGGTAGACCAGATTCGTGGCAAGAAAGTTGAAGAGGCCCTGAACACTCTGACGTTTTCTCCCAAGAAAGCGGCCAAGTTGGTGAAGAAGGTTCTGGAATCCGCGATTGCAAATGCGGAAAACAACGACGGTGCGGATGTGGATGAGCTGAAAGTCTCTACTGCGTTCGTAGATGAAGGCATGTACATGAAGCGGATCAAGCCGCGCGCCAAAGGCCGCGCTGACCGGATTCTGAAGCGTACTTGCCACATCACCGTCAAGGTTTCGGAGGAGTAACCAGATGGGCCAGAAAGTTCATCCGATAGGTATTCGTCTGGGTATCGTCAAGGAGCACAACTCCTTGTGGTATGCAAACCCGAAGAACTACGCCGACTACTTGGTAACTGACATCAAGGTGCGAGAGCATCTGTTCAGTCGCCTGAAAAACGCATCGGTCAGCCGTATCAAGATCGAGCGCCCGGCAGACAACGTGCGGATCACTATTTTTACCGCTCGTCCGGGTATCGTGATTGGCAAGAAGGGCGAGGACGTAGAGCGTCTGCGCAAGGACGTCGCTCAGATGATGGGCGTGCCTGTTGCTATCAATATTGAAGAAGTGCGCAAGCCGGATTTGGATGCGCGCCTGGTTGCTGACAATATCGCTGGCCAGATCGAGCGTCGGGTTATGTTCCGTCGCGCTATGAAGCGCGCCGTACAGAACTCCCTTAAGGCTGGCGCAGAAGGCATTCGTGTGCAGCTGTCTGGACGTCTTGGTGGTGCTGAGATTGCCCGCACCGAGTGGTACCGCGAAGGTCGTGTGCCGTTGCACACCCTGCGCGCGGACATTGATTACGCGAGCGTGCGTGCCGAAACCACCTACGGCACCATCGGCATCAAGGTATGGATCTTCCGCGGTGAAGTTCTGGGTGGTATGGACCAGATTCAGCAGGAAGAGAAGGCAAGCAAGGCCCCGAGCAAAAAGCGCGGCCGTGGCTAAAGGGTAATTGACGATGTTGCAGCCGAAACGAACTAAGTTCCGGAAAATGATGAAGGGCCGCAACCGCGGTCTGGCGCAGCGCGGCAGCAAGGTGTCTTTTGGCACCATTGGTCTGCAGTCGGTTGCCCGTGGTCGCTTGACCGCACGCCAGATCGAAGCAGCCCGTCGCGCCATGACCAGACACGTTAAGCGTGGCGGCAAAATCTGGATTCGTGTTTTTCCGGACAAGCCGATCAGCAAGAAGCCGCTGGAAGTGCGGATGGGTAAAGGTAAAGGTAGCGTCGAGTACTGGGTGGCAGAAATTCGCCCTGGCAAGATGCTTTACGAGATGGAAGGTGTGTCGGAAGAGATTGCACGCGAGGCGTTCCGCCTGGCCGCAGCCAAGCTTCCGCTCGAAACCCGCGTCGTTATTCGGACGGTGATGTAAGCCATGAAAGCGAACGATTTGAGAAGCAAGAGCGTTGACGAGCTGAAGCAGGAGCATCTTTCTCTGCTCGAGCAACAGTTTAAGCAGCGCATGAAGAAGGCCTCTGGCCAGCTTTCCAAGACCCACGAGATCGGGAACGTTCGCCGCGATATCGCGCGCGTTAATACCATCCTGAGAGAGAAGCAGGGTAACTGATTATGGCAGACGCTAACCAGGAACTGGGCCGGACCGTTACCGGCAAAGTAGTTTCTAATAAAGGCGAAAAGACAATTACGGTTCTCGTCGAGCGCCGGGTAAAGCACCCGGTGTATGGCAAGTTCCTGCGCCGTTCAACCAAGTTGATGGCGCACGATGAAAACAACCAATGCCGCGAAGGCGACATTGTCACCATTGAGGAGTGCCGTCCTCTGTCCAAGCGTAAGACTTGGATGCTGGTGAATGTAGTGGAGCAGGCCCCGCAGGCCTGAGGCGAGCGTTGCTGTAGCTGCCCAAGGGCAGAGCTGGAGAGATAAGCGATGATTCAGACCGAAACGATGCTCGAAGTGGCCGATAATAGTGGAGCCCGTCGAGTGCAGTGCATCAAGGTGCTGGGTGGTTCCAAACGCCGTTATGCCGGCGTTGGCGACATCATCAAGGTTACCGTTAAAGAGGCGATCCCCCGTGGTCGTGTCAAGAAAGGTGACGTGATGAACGCCGTTGTGGTGCGTACCCGTAAGGGCGTTCGTCGCCCGGATGGCTCCGTGATCCGCTTCGACGACAACGCTGCTGTGTTGCTTAACAACAACAAGGCGCCGATCGGTACACGTATCTTCGGACCGGTTACCCGGGAACTGCGTAATGAGCAGTTTATGAAGATTATTTCCCTGGCACCTGAAGTTATCTAAAGGCGGGTGAAGGTATGTTGAAAATCAAACGTGATGACGAAGTTGTCGTGATCGCCGGTAAGGACAAGGGTAAGCGCGGCAAGGTTCAGCGTGTGCTGGATAACGGTCGGCTTGTTGTGTCCGGTGTGAACATCGTCAAGAAGCATGTGCGGCCTAACCCGCAGCGTGGCATTCAGGGCGGCATCGTCGAACAGGAAGCGAGTATTCACCACTCCAACGTGGCGATCTGGAACGCTCAGGCGCAGAAGGCGGATCGGGTGGGTTTCCGCGAGGAAGAGGGCAAGAAGGTCCGATTCTTCAAGTCCAACAACGCAGCGCTGGACGCTTGAGGTCGATTGAGTCATGAGCAACTTCAAGAAAAAATATGATAGCGAGATTGTGCCTAAGCTCCTCGAAGAGTTCGGTTACAAGAACGTTATGGAAGTGCCGCGCATTACCAAAGTCACCCTGAATATGGGTGTTGGTGAAGCGTCCCAGGATCGTAAGGCAATTGATGGCGCAGTATCGGACATGACCAAGCTGTCCGGTCAAAAGCCGGTGGTTACTCTGGCGCGCAAGTCAGTTGCCGGTTTCAAGATTCGTGAAGGCTGGCCGATTGGTGTCAAGGTGACACTGCGTAGCGAGCGTATGTACGAGTTTATTGAGCGACTGGTTTCCGTGGCGGTTCCTCGGGTCCGTGACTTCCGTGGTTTGAATGCGAAGTCTTTCGACGGCCGTGGTAACTACTCCATGGGTCTGCGCGAGCAGATCGTGTTCCCGGAAATCGAGTTTGACAAGGTTGATAAGATTCGCGGTATGGACATTACGGTGACCACCACGGCTAAAACCGATGACGAAGCACGGGCACTGTTGCGTGCCTTCAACTTCCCGCTGAAGAGCTGAGGTAGAGAGTCATGGCCAAGACTTCAATGGTAGAACGGGAAAAGAAGCGCGCCAAACTGGTTAAACAGTATGGTGCCAAGCGTGATGCCCTGCGCGCAATTATGCAGGATCCAAATGCGGAGCCTGAGGCGAAGTGGGATGCGCAGGTTAAGCTGCAGAAGCTACCGCGTGACTCTTCCCGGATTCGTCAGCGTAATCGCTGCCGTATCACCGGTCGTCCGCACGGCGTTTATCGCAAGTTCGGTTTGGGCCGCAACAAGCTGCGTGAAGCAGCAATGCGTGGCGATGTGCCGGGCCTGGTCAAGGCCAGCTGGTAAGCAGGAATAGCGGAGCGATAGCATGAGCATGCAAGATACCCTGGCGGATATGTTTACCCGTATCCGTAACGCACAGATGGCCAAGAAAGCTGACGTGGAAATGCCGTCCTCTACTACCAAGGCTGCAGTTGCCAAGGTTTTGCAGGATGAAGGTTACATTGGTGACTACAAGGTTACCGGTGAGGCTGGCAAGCCGATTTTGTCCATCGATCTTAAGTACTTCGAGGGCAAGCCGGTAATTGAGCGTATCAAACGAGTGAGCACACCCGGTCTGCGCATCTACAAGAGCGCAGGTGATATCCCGAAGGTGAAAGACGGTCTGGGAGTTATGATCGTTTCCACCAATCAGGGAATCATGACCGACCGCGCAGCACGCAAAGCCAATGTTGGTGGCGAGCTGCTCTGCGAAGTGTTCTGACGATAGCGGCATAGACAGGTTAGGTGCAGCAATGTCGAGAGTAGCGAAAAGTCCGGTTAAGTTGCCGAGTGGCGTCGAGATTAAACTCGATGGTCAGGAGCTGACGGCAAAGGGTGCCAAGGGCACACAGAGCATCTCCATCCATCCAGCGGTGGAAGTGCGTAACGAAGAAGGCGAACTGCGCGTGTCTCCAAAAAGCGAGTCACAGCAGGCCTGGGCTCTTGCCGGGACCACCCGTGCATTGTTGTCCAACCTGATCACCGGCGTATCTGCCGGCTTCGAGCGTAAGCTGGAACTGGTTGGCGTGGGTTACAAAGCGCAGGCGCAGGGAAAGGTTTTGAACTTGACCCTCGGTTTCTCTCATCCGGTGGCGTATGAAATGCCGGAAGGTGTAACCGCTGAGACTCCGACGCAAACGGAGATCGTATTGCGCGGTATGGACAAGCAAGCTGTTGGGCAGGTTGCCGCTAACGTGCGCGCTTACCGTCCGCCAGAGCCGTATAAGGGTAAGGGTGTTCGGTATTCCGGTGAACAGGTTCGCCGGAAAGAAGCCAAGAAGAAATAACCGTTGAGATTGAAGCGATGAAAGACAAGAAAGAGCAGCGTTTGCGCAGAGCATTGCGCACCCGGACAAAGATTCGTGGTCAGGGTGTTGAGCGTCTTTGTGTGTTTCGTACTCCGCGTCACATCTATGCACAGATCATCAGCGCCAGTGGCGACACGGTGCTGGCTTCGGCCTCGACCGTTGAGAAAGATCTGCGTGGTGGAGCGACCGGCAATGCTGACGCCGCTTCTGCGGTGGGTAAATTGATTGCCGAGCGCGGCAAGGCAGCGGGTATTGCCCGTGTGGCTTTCGACCGCTCCGGGTTCCGGTATCACGGCCGGGTTAAAGCGCTGGCTGACGCCGCGCGTGAAAACGGGCTTGAATTCTAAGGGTGCGGTTTATGGCAAAGGTTGATCCCAACGAAGGTCTGCAGGAAAAGCTGGTTCAGGTGAACCGGGTGGCCAAGGTGGTCAAAGGCGGCCGCATCTTCTCTTTCACCGCACTGACGGTAGTCGGTGATGGTAAAGGTCGCATCGGTTTCGGCCGTGGCAAGGCTCGCGAAGTGCCGGCTGCTATCCAGAAAGCTCTGGAAGCTGCTCGCCGCAACATGATTCAGGTGGAGCTTGCCGGCTCTACTCTGCAGCACCCGATCCGAGCCGCCCATGGTGCCTCAAAGGTGTACATGCAGCCAGCCTCAGAAGGTACTGGTGTTATTGCCGGTGGTGCCATGCGCGCCGTGCTGGAAGTGGCAGGTGTTCAGAACGTACTGGCCAAGTGCTACGGCTCGACCAATCCGGTCAACGTTGTACGGGCCACCTATGAAGGTCTGAAAAGCATGTCCTCGCCGGAGCAGGTAGCAGCCAAGCGTGGCAAGACCGTAGAAGAGATCCTGGGCTGAGGCCTGGCTGTAACGGGAACAGAACAATGGCGAAGATTAAAGTTACTCAGACCAAGAGCAGCAACGGCAGAGTGCAAGCCCAGAAGGCGACCCTGCGTGGCTTGGGCCTGCGTCGTATCGGCCACACCGTCGAGCTTGAAGACACTCCGGCTGTGCGTGGCATGATCGGTAAAGTTTATTTCATGGTCCAGGTTGAAGGAGCGTAATCATGCGTCTTAACGAATTGCGTCCCGCAGCTGGTGCCAAAAGCGCACCTAAGCGTCTCGGTCGTGGTATCGGTAGCGGCCTTGGCAAGACCGGTGGTCACGGCCATAAAGGTCAGACAGCTCGCTCTGGCGGCTCCATCAAGCCAGGTTTTGAAGGCGGCCAGATGCCGCTGCAGCGTCGTTTGCCGAAGTTTGGTTTTAAATCCAAGATGGCTGCCGGCACTGCCGAGGTGCGTCTGGGAGAGCTGGCTAAGATTTCTGCGGACGTGGTAGATCTGGCCGCTTTGAAGGCATGCAACGTTGTCCGTCATGACATGGTGCGTGCTCGGATTATCCTGAGCGGCACCATCGAGCGGGCTGTTACCGTGCGTGGTATTGCAGTGACCAAAGGTGCGCGAGCGGCTATTGAAGCTGCCGGCGGCAAGGTCGAGGAGTAAGTATAAGCATGGCCAGGAATCAAGCCCAGAGTCTGCCGAACGGAACCAGCCCTGACAGCTCCGCTATGCGGCAGCTATGGAAGCGCATTGGTTTCCTGCTCGGGGCTCTGGTGGTGTTCAGGATTGGCGCGCATATTCCGGTTCCGGGAATTAATCCGGATGCTTGGGCGCGCCTGTTCGATGACAACCGGGACACCTTCCTTGGCCTGTTTAACATGTTCTCTGGCGGTGCGCTGGAGATGATGAGTATTTTTGCGCTGGGCATCATGCCGTATATCTCTGCGAGCATTGTTATCCAGTTAATGACGGCGGTGGTTCCTACCCTTGAGCAGCTGCGCAAGGAAGGTGAGTCCGGTCGCCGCAAGATCACCCAGTACACCCGCTATTTGACCGTGGTGCTGGCTCTGATCCAATCGTTCGGTGTGGCTGCGGGCCTGCATAGTCAGGGCGCAAGTCTGGTCGGAGATGGTGGCGGTTTGGCGTTGGCATCGTTTTATTTCGTTGCCGTGACATCGCTGGTTACCGGAACTGTATTCCTTATGTGGCTGGGTGAGCAGATTACCGAGCGTGGTATTGGCAACGGCATTTCCATGATTATCTTCGCGGGTATTGTAGTTGGCCTGCCAGGTGCAGTAGTCCAGTTGTTTGAGTCTGCCCGTCAGGGGGAGATCAACCTGCTGGTGATGCTGTTGGTTCTCGCGATTGCCATCGCGGTGATCTACGGGGTGGTATTTGTCGAGAGAGGCCAGCGCCGTATCACGGTAAATCACGCTCGTCGTCAGGAAGGCCGCAAGATTTACTCTGCTCAGCAGAGTCACTTGCCACTTAAAGTGAACATGGCGGGCGTTATCCCGGCGATTTTTGCCAGCTCAATCCTGCTTTTCCCAGCCTCCATTAGTCAGTGGTTTGGTAGTGCTGGTGGTGATTCTGCCTGGTCCGGTGTATTGCGCGGTGTTACCGATGCCCTGCAACCTGGTACCCCGCTATATATTCTGCTGTTCACCGCCGGGATTGTGTTTTTCTGCTACTTCTATACGGCTTTGATGTTCAACCCGAAGGACGTGGCGGACAACCTGAAGAAGTCCGGTGCTTATATTCCGGGGATTCGCCCAGGTGAGCAGTCTGCCCGTTATATCGACACGGTTATGGGACGTCTGACTTTGATTGGTGCTGCATACATGTCACTGGTATGTCTGTTGCCGATCTTCTTGCAGGCGGCATGGAATGTGCCCTTCTATCTCGGCGGCACCTCGCTGTTGATCGTGGTGGTAGTGGTGATGGACTTCTGGAGTCAGGTGAATGCTCATCTGATGTCCACTCAGTACGAGAAGCTGATGAAGAAGTCCAATATGAAAGGTTATGGCAGCACCGGTCTGGTGCGCTGATTCAGAGAAGAGGCTAAGGCAATGAAAGTACAGGCTTCGGTGAAGACGGTGTGCCGTCAGTGCAAGATTGTCCGCCGTAAAGGTCGGGTGATGGTGATCTGCGCCGCAGAACCGCGTCACAAGCAGCGCCAGGGCTGATTCCGGACCCCGGAATCACGCACAGGTTGAAATCCGTCGGTTCAGACGATAGTATCGCCGCCCTTCGGCTGTACCCAAGAATCGGCAAGTAGAGTGTAAATCGGAGATATTCGGATGGCCCGTATTGCAGGCGTTAACATCCCTGACAACAAGCACGCGGTTATTTCGCTGACCTATATTTTTGGCGTCGGCAATACCACGGCTAAGAAGCTTTGTGCTTCTACTGGCATTGACCCCACCACCAAGGTGCGTGATCTGTCAGAAGCACAGCTCGACGCCCTGCGTGGCGAAGTAGCGAAGCTGCCGGTCGAGGGTGACCTGCGTCGGGAAGTAAGTATGAACATCAAGCGGTTGATGGATCTCGGGTGCTTCCGTGGCATTCGTCATCGTCGCGGCTTGCCGGTGCGTGGACAGCGTACCAAAACTAATGCCCGGACCCGTAAAGGTCCGCGGAAACCGATTCGCAAATAAGTCCTGAGTCCAGGTAGGCACGTATCATGGCGAAAAAAGACAGTGGCGCACGTCGGAAGAAGGTAACCCGTACCGTAGCGGACGGGATTGCGCACGTACACGCGTCCTTCAATAACACTATCATCACCATTACAGATCGTCAGGGGAATGCTCTTTCCTGGGCGACCTCTGGTGGTGCCGGGTTCCGTGGCTCGCGTAAAAGCACCCCTTTTGCTGCTCAGGTTGCAGCAGAGAACGCGGGTAACGCAGCCAAGGACTACGGTTTGAAGAACCTTGAAGTCCGTGTCAAGGGCCCAGGCCCTGGTCGTGAGTCGTCAGTACGTGCGCTGCACGCCTGTGGCTACAAGATCACCAGCATTCAGGACGTGACGCCGATTCCGCATAATGGCTGCCGTCCGGCCAAAAAGCGTCGCGTGTAACGGGAGTAAGAAAGCATGGCAAGATATCTAGGTCCGAAGTGCAGACTGTCCCGTCGCGAAGGCACGGATCTGTTCCTGAAGAGTGGTATTCGTCCGCTCGACTCGAAGTGTAAGGCAGATCAGCTTCCTGGTTTTGCAGCCGCCTCCCGTCGTGGCGGTCGTCTGTCTGACTATGGCGTTCAGCTGCGCGAGAAGCAGAAAGTACGCCGCATGTATGGTGTGCTGGAAAAGCAGTTCCGTAATTATTACAAGAAGGCGTCGGCCAGCCGTGGTGCCACTGGTGAAGCTCTGCTTCAGCTGTTGGAAAGCCGCTTGGATAACGTCGTCTACCGCATGGGCTTCGGTTCGACTCGCTCGGAAGCGCGTCAGCTGGTTAGCCATCGCGCCATTTTGGTAAATGGCCGCTCGGTAAATGTTGCCTCTTATCAGGTACAACCGGGTGATGTAGTTTGTGTGCGCGAAAAGTCCAAGAACCAGCTGCGTGTAAAGAGCGCAATGGAACTGGCTCAGCAGCGTGGATTTGCGCCATGGATCGAAGTCAACGAGAAAGGTCTGGAAGGGACTTACAAGGCCCGTCCAGAGCGCGTTGACCTGCCGGCCGAGATCAACGAGAACCTGATCGTCGAGCTTTACTCGAAGTAAGCACAGCCTGAGGGATTTTCATGACCGCCGTGAACGATTTTCTGACTCCGCGCGCTATCGCGGTCAATGCCGTTACGCCGACTCACGCCAAAGTGGTTCTTGAACCGCTTGAGCGCGGGTTCGGTCATACCCTCGGTTCCGCCCTGCGCCGCATTCTGCTTTCCAGTATGCCGGGCTGTGCGATTACCGAAGTTGAGATCAATGGTGTTGAGCACGAGTATTCTGCCATTGAAGGCGTTCAGGAAGATGTGATCAACATCCTGCTGAACCTGAAGGGCATTGCTCTGCGCATGGAAGACCGCGAAGAAGCGGTGCTAGAGCTTAATAAGAAGGGCAAGGGCCCGGTTACCGCTGGTGATATTCAGCGTGATCACAGTGTTGAGATTATCAATCCTGATCACCTGATTTGTACCATCAATGGTGATACTGACCTGCACATGAAGCTTAAGATTACCAAGGGTCGCGGCTATGTTGCTGCAGATTCCCGTCGCTCCGAAGACGATGAGACCCGTGGTATTGGTCGCCTGCAGCTTGATGCCAGCTATAGCCCGGTGCTGCGCGTTGCTTATGTGGTGGAAGCTGCCCGTGTAGAGCAGCGTACCGATCTGGACCGTCTTGTGATCGATCTGGAAACTAACGGGACTATCCAGCCGGAAGAGGCGATCCGCCGGGCTGCCACTATCCTGCAGCAACAGATTGCCGTGTTTGTGGATCTGGAGCAGGAGCGTAAGGTCGAGAAGAAAGAGCACCGCGAAGAGGTGGATCCAATCCTGCTTCGTCCGGTTGACGACCTTGAGCTGACCGTACGTTCGGCCAACTGCCTGAAGGCAGAGAATATTTATTACATCGGTGATCTGGTTCAGCGCACCGAGGTTGAGCTGCTGAAAACCCCGAATCTGGGTAAGAAGTCGCTCACCGAGATCAAGGACGTACTGGCCTCCAAGGGCCTGTCTCTGGGCATGCGCCTTGAGAGCTGGCCGCCGGTCAGTTTGCGTGAAGATGATCGCCTGACCAACCGACTGCGTTAATTGAATTGACTGGGCGCCACTGGCGCCCGTTAGCAAAGGAACAGAACCATGCGTCATCGCAAAAGCGGCAGAAAGTTTAACCGCACCAGTGCCCACCGCCAGGCCATGCTGCGTAATATGGCGGTGTCGCTGATCGAACACGGTGCCATTAAGACAACCTTGCCGAAAGCCAAGGAGCTGCGCAGCGTCGCTGAGCCGTTAATTACTTTGGCTAAGGTAGACTCGGTTGCTAATCGCCGGCTGGCGTTTGCTCGTACCCGCTCGAAGGAAGCTGTAGGCATCCTTTTCAATGAGCTGGGCCCGCGCTATGCCAGCCGTCCAGGCGGCTATATGCGTGTCCTGAAGATGGGCTACCGTACTGGCGACAATGCACCTATGGCGTATGTAGAGCTTGTAGACCGCCCTGATACGACTGCGGCTGCTGAGGCAGAGTAAGTAGTACTGACCACAGGTGTTGACGAAAAGCCGGGCATTGCCCGGCTTTTTGTCTTATTGATGTCTGGTTTAGTGTGCAGGTAGCCAGTTGGGCGAGGCGTTGCCAGAGCAACAATGCCCGGCAACGCGTGCTCTGGCTTTATAGCACTGCCTTAAGAAAGCGGCCGGTGTGGGACGTCTTGCTAGCTGCTACTTTTTCCGGGGGGCCTTCGGCGATAATTTGGCCTCCTCCATCACCTCCTTCGGGGCCAAGGTCGACAATCCAGTCCGCCGTTTTGATGACATCCAGATTGTGCTCGATCACAACAATGGTATTGCCCTGATCGCGCAGCCGGAACAGAACGTTTAGCAGCTGCTGAATATCATGGAAGTGAAGTCCGGTGGTTGGCTCATCGAGAATGTACAGGGTCCGGCCGGTGTCGCGCTTGGATAGCTCGCGTGCCAGCTTGATGCGTTGCGCCTCGCCCCCGGAAAGGGTCGTCGCTGATTGACCCAGAGTGATATAGCTTAGTCCCACGTCAATCAGCGTCTGTAGTTTTCTTGCCAGTGCAGGCACCGCATCGAAGAACTCTCGAGCATCTTCCACCGTCATGCCCAGTATCTGATGGATGTTCTTACCTTTATATAGGATCTCCAGTGTCTCGCGGTTGTAGCGCTTTCCGCCACACACCTCGCAGGGCACATAGATGTCGGCAAGAAAGTGCATCTCGACCTTGATGACCCCGTCGCCCTGGCAGGCCTCACAGCGCCCTCCGCGCACATTGAAGCTGAAGCGGCCGGTCTTGTATCCACGGGACCGAGCTTCCTGGGTGCCCGCAAACAGGTCTCGGATAGGGGTAAATAGTCCTGTGTAGGTTGCTGGATTGGAGCGCGGCGTGCGGCCAATCGGGCTCTGGTCAATATCGATAACCTTGTCAAAGTGCTCCAGCCCCTCGACTTTGGTGTACGGGGCTGGCTTTAGCAAAGTGGCACCATTTAAGCTGGTCGCCGCTAGCGGGTACAAGGTGGCGTTAATTAGCGTCGACTTGCCTGATCCGGACACCCCGGTCACGCAGGTCATCAGGCCCACCGGGACTTTCAGGGTGGCATTCTTCAGGTTGTTACCGCTGGCTCCATGCAGAGTCAGCCAGCTTTTGCTTGGCGCGCTACGCTGCTTGGGGCCGCTTATTTGTTTGCGCTTGGACAGGTAGTCACCGGTCAAGGAGCGGGCGCTACCCATAATCTGTGCCGCGCTACCCTGAGCAACCACCTCGCCGCCATGGACGCCTGCGCCGGGGCCGATGTCGATAACATAGTCGGCCAGCATAATGGCTTCTTCATCGTGCTCCACGACCAACACGGTATTGCCGAGATCGCGTAGCCGCGTCAGTGTGGCCAGCAGGCGCTCGTTATCGCGCTGGTGCAGGCCGATGGAAGGCTCGTCAAGGACATACATTACCCCAACAAGGCCGGCGCCAATCTGTGATGCCAGTCGTATTCGCTGAGCCTCTCCGCCAGATAGGGTGTCTGCATTACGAGCAAGTGTCAGGTACTCCAGGCCGACATTGACCAAAAATTGCAACCGATCACGAATTTCTTTGAGAATCTTTTCGGCAATCTGGCCGCGGTGTCCAGGTAATGCCAGCTCAGTGAAATAACTGAATGCCTTGCCAACGGGGAGAGCCACCAGGTCTGGTAGTGGACGATTGTCGATAAAGACATGGCGAGCAGTCTCCCGCAGGCGCGATCCGCCGCAGTCGGGGCAGCGCGAAGTGCTCATGTAGCTGGCGAGGTCTTCGCGCACGCTCTCCGATTCGGTCTCCCGATACCGGCGCTCCATATTTGGCACGATGCCTTCAAAGGGGTGGCGGCGTAACACAACGTCACCCCGATCATTCAGGTAGCGAAACTCCACGACATCCGTGCCTGTGCCGTAGAGAACCTTTTGACGCATTGTTTTACTGAGTTTCTTGAAAGGTTTGTCGATGTCTATGCCAAGAAACTCCGCCAGCGAGGTGAGCATCTGGAAATAATAGACATTGCGACGATCCCATCCTCTAATCGCTCCTTCTGCCAAAGAAAGCTCATCCGAGACAATGACCTTATCCTCGTCAAAGTACTGCTTTACGCCAAGCCCATCACAGCTGGGGCAGGCCCCGGCCGGATTGTTGAAAGAAAACAATCGTGGCTCGAGATCCGGTATGGAATAGCCGCAGTGTGGGCAGGCGAATCGAGCGGAGAACACGATCTCTTCACCACTGCCCTCCATCGGGGCAATTACGGCAATACCGTCAGCCAGCTCCAGTGCGGTCTCGAATGATTCCGCAAGGCGGTTGGAAAGATCGCTGCGCACCTTGAAGCGATCAACCACTACCTCAATGGTGTGCTTCTTGTTTTTGTCCAGCTCAGGAGCATCATCAAGTTCATGCACGCGACCATCAATGCGTGCGCGAATAAATCCCCGTGCACGCAGCTGGTCAAATAGTGCGAGGTGTTCGCCCTTTTTATCCCGCACAACCGGTGCCAGCAGCATTAGTTTACTGCCTTCTGCCATGTCCATTACCTGGTCGACCATCTGGCTGACGGTCTGTGCGGCCAACTCCACTTCATGTGTTGGGCAGCGTGGTTCGCCTGCGCGGGCGTACAGTAGGCGCAGGTAATCGTAGATTTCAGTAATTGTGCCAACAGTAGAACGCGGATTATGGCTGGTGGACTTTTGTTCGATGGAAATGGCGGGAGACAGGCCTTCTATATGGTCAACGTCAGGCTTTTCCATCATCGACAGGAACTGGCGAGCGTAGGTCGAAAGTGACTCGACATAGCGTCGCTGACCTTCTGCGTAAAGAGTATCAAATGCAAGTGATGACTTTCCCGAGCCAGATAGGCCGGTAATCACTACCAGTTTGTCTCGGGGAATGTCGATGTCGATATTTTTCAGGTTGTGGGTGCGAGCACCGCGAACCAGGATCTTGTCCATGGGGGATAACTACTGGTCAAAATGACAGGACAGTATAGGCGATTTGCTGTGAAGGCACTATGAGGAGCAAGCACTAACAGTACAAAATCAGGCCCAAAAAAAACCGGCTAAGGCCGGCTCTTTTGGGGCGTCTGATTAAGGTGCTAATGGGTCACAGGTTTTCCTGTGCCCAGTTAACAGCTTGCAGGCGATTTGATGCGTTGATCTTTTTGAAAATATTGTAGATGTGAGTCTTGATGGTGTGCGGACTAAGGCTCAAGCTGCGAGCAATATCTGAGTTTTTCGCGCCAGTCGCCAGCACTTTAAGCACCTCAACTTCGCGATCTGTCAGCGTGACTTCGCTGCGAGCAAAGGTTTTGTTAAAGCCACGTGATTTCATCAGGTACTGCTGCAAAACCTTGCGTGGTAGCCACAGCTCGTTTTCCATCATCGCCCGCACACCCTTGAGCAGGTGATCCTGCGGGCAGTCATGCAGGAAACCACCGTTCACCATGGGCAGACCTGCAAGGCGGGACAGAGAGTCTTCATCATCAACATTGAAAATGCCTATGAGCAAATCGCCAACCACTTCCTGATCAATTTCCATCAAATGGCTGATCAGGGTGTTGATATCGATAGTGTTGAAGTCTCCAAGCACCAGTGTCTGCTCAAGGCTGCGAACCTGATCTGCTGAGATCTCCTCAACGCGACGTAGAGCAGTTGCAGGCAGTCCCTGCTTGTTAAGAAATTCTGCTAGCAATGAGTTTTGCAGATGCTGTCCGCCGACGACATATACTTGTTGTTGTGTGTCCAAATCAGTCATAGCCATCCATCCGGGAGTATTCCAGTGACACCGCAGCCCCCCCACTCAACTGAGCCGGGCTAAGAATAAACGGTGAACAGAGGGAATCTATCATCAGTTGCCCCAAGGTTCAATTTGTACCGGACCTGGCCACATGCCCTTTGACCATTGGGCGTTGAAGGCGGACGCTATCCCTGCCAGAAGCGCACCCGCCTCAACGGGATGGGCGCACTTGGCCCATCTATCGGGTACGATGCACCGCTGACGCAAACCTGACACAATAACCAGCCTTAATGCGGCACGGACTGACGGAGTAATGGCATGGCGCGCGGTATCAACAAGGTAATTCTGATTGGCAACCTCGGAAATGACCCGGAAACCAAATTTCTGCCCAGCGGCGGTGCGGTGACCAATGTCAGCCTGGCTACATCCGAGTCGTGGAAGGATAAGCAGACCGGGCAGCAGCAGGAGCGCACCGAGTGGCACCGAGTGGTGTTCTTCAACAAGCTCGCCGAAATTGCCGGCGAGTACCTCAAGAAAGGTAGCAAGGTCTATGTCGAGGGCAGTCTGCGTACTCGCAAATGGCAGGGTCAGGATGGGCAGGATCGCTACACCACCGAGATTGTAGTCAGCGATATGCAGATGCTGGATGGTCGCAGTGACGGAGCCAGCGCTGGCCAGTCCCGCCAGGGCTATTCGGCACCAGCCTCCTCTGCCCCAGCGGCGGCGCCGGCAGCCGCGAGCGGCGGCTATGCGGCGCCGTCCGGCGACTTTGACGACGATATTCCGTTCTAAGGAACATAGAGCCTATGCTTCTGAAACCAGTCTGGTGGCTGGCGCTGCTGCTGTTATCGGTGCTTGTCTGGGTGGTATGGCTGATCCCGGCGAAACCGGTTATCGGGCCGCTTGATGGTGTGATGCTGGGGCAGGCGCCGTTGCGGGTTGTCCGTGTTGAGGGCCGCTTATGGGATGGCGGAGCCGGCTGGCAGTGGCAACAACTGCGTGGTGTATTGCACTGGCAGGTTGACTGGCGTGGTCTGGTGCCCGGGGTTGAGTTTGCACTCTCTGGAGACATCGTCGCCAGTGGCTGGTTAGGTAGTGGTGGCAGCGGTGTGGAGCTGATAAACGTAGACGTTGCGGCGCCTCTTGCCCCCCTGATTGCGGGAATGCCAAACATCTCTGCGGAGGGCAATCTGTCGCTGCGCGGGCTGTCACTCCAGTGGACGGACGAGGGGCCTGCCGGCGCGCAGGGCAACCTTGGCTATACTGGCGGCTATGTGTCCTGGGCCGCCGGCCAGGGCGCCACATTGCCGCCGTTGCAAGGTACGCTACGTCAGCAAGGGGAGGCGGCGGTGGTCGAGGTTTACTCGCCCGAGGGAGAACTTCTGGCGGATGGGGCGCTCGATAGGGACAATGCTCGCTTGCGCGTCTATCGGTCGTGGCCCGCCTTGCTCGGCTTTAGTCAGGGCGGCAGCGCCGATGATGTAGTATTTGAAACCAGTCAGCAGTTGGTGCAGTAACGATAATGAAAATCATAATGACACGGATGCGACCCGCCTAGTGATGAACCCGGATTCCGTCTCCCGTCAACTTTCCCGTGTGGAGCGTCCTGCGCAAATGTTGCTGGCGTTGTTGCTTGCAGTCTGGCTGGCCTGGTGGATTGCAGATACCTTCTGGCTGATGGCCAGTGGCCCGTCGGCGCCGGTAGCCGGGGATAATATGCCGGTGATAAGCGTTGATAGCTCCGCTCGCGTGGCCACTGTGAATCTGGATCGTATTCGCGCCTGGGAGGTATTTGGTCAGCCCGGTGAGCGAGAAAATGTGGTTTCGGTGGAGTCTGCCCCGGATACTCGTCTTCGGCTCGAGCTGTTAGGTCTGTTCCAACACCCTGAGAGTGCTCAGGCCGGAGCCATCATCGCAGAGCAGGGCAAAGAGGGAGAATTGTTCCGGGTGGGCGATCGTTTGCCCGGCAATGCTACGCTAGAGGAGATTCTGGCGGATAGGGTGATTTTGCTGCGTGCAGGTCAGCGAGAGGCGCTTCGTTTGAAAGAGGCAGAGCTTGGTGGCGTTGCCTCTACTTCTCAGGCAGCCCAGACTCGGCCGCGTCTGGATCGACGAAATATGGAGTCGCGCCCGGCCGCTCGAGTGTCGCCGCAAGAGCAGACTGCAGAGCTAGGGTTGCCTGACGATGCCTCAGCCCAGCGCCAGATGATTATTCAGCAAATGGGACTGGAGCCCAGTGACGGGGAAGGCTATCAAATCGGTGCCGGCGCCCCTCGGCAGATCCTCCAGCAAATTGGTTTGCGGACCGGCGATGTGATCGTGTCTGTGAATGGTCATACTCTTGGCCAAGAGGGCAGTGATCTCGCTGCTCTGGAAGAGTTCCGTAACACTGGTGCAGCAAGCATCGTGGTACAACGTGGCGCACAGCGCTTCACTGTGAATTATCCGCCGTAGGAATCTGGGCGATGGCAACTAAGGTAGTAGCAACAATAGTAAAACGAGTCACTGTACTGGTGTTGATGGTGAGTCTCAGCTCGCCGCTGTGGTCCGAGACCGTAGCGCAGCCTGCGGCTGATGGCAAAACCTGGACGGTGAATATCCGTAATGCGGATTTACAGGCATTTATCACCCAAGTGGCGGAAATGACCGGCAAGAGTTTTGTCGTCGACCCGCGGGTAAGGAGTCGGGATGTGACGGTCATCTCTCGGCAGGCCTTGTCTGCGGAGGAAGTCTACGAGTTGTTCTTGTCGGTACTTCAGGTACATGGCTATGCCGCCGTACCGGCAGGTGATGTGGTCAAGATCGTCAATAACACTACAGCCAAGCAGAGCAATCTGCCCTTGACGCAGTCGCGCAACATAAAGGGTGAAGAGCTGATTACCCGGGTTATCCCGGTACTTAACTCACCGGTTGATGAGCTGGTGCCGGTATTACGGCCGCTAGTGCCTCAGTACGGCCATCTGGCTTCGGTGAGCTCTGCCAACGCTCTTATTATCAGTGATCATGCGGATAATATTGTGCGTATGGAGGCCATTCTCGCCTTGCTGGATAACGCGGACTCTCAGGAAGTTGAGATGATTCCGTTGGAGCATGCCTGGGCGGCAGACCTGATCAAGGTGCTGGAAAACCTTATTCCCGAGCGCGGCGGCAAGCGTAAGGATCAGCCCTCCAGTGTCACACTGGTTGCCGATGAGCGAACTAACAGATTGATCGTTAAGGGTGATCGCGAAGCACGGGATCGGGTGCGCTCACTGGTTATGGAAATGGATGTGCCCCAGGACCAAGGCAGCGGAGTTCAGGTTATCCGGTTGGCTAATGCGGATGCCAAGACCACTGCAGAATTGCTGAAGAGCTTTGTTGATGGCGCCGCGCCTGCCGGTGGCGCGGATAAGGCTCCGGCTGCAGCGGGTAAAGTATCCATTCAGGCGGATGAGTCGCTGAATGCTTTGATCATTCGTGCCGAGCCGGCGCTAATGAATGAGCTGCGTAACGTAATCGCCCAACTGGATGTGCGCCGGGCGCAGATCCTGATTGAGGCGGCGATCGTGGAAGTGGGTGGCGACAATGGCCTTAACCTTGGCTTCCAATGGGCTGCCGGGGATCCGGAAACCGGGGTTGGCGGGGTGAATTTCTCCAACTTCGGTATCAGCCTCAATGATGTCATCGGTAGCGCAATCTCGGGACAGCCGACCACTACTCTAGGGGATGGCGTCACCATCGGTGGCGGAGAATTGGGTAGTGATGGCAACCTGCGTTGGGGTGGTTTCCTTCAGGCTCTGGCTTCAAGCAAGGCGGTTAATCTGCTTTCCACGCCCAGCATAACCACACTTGATAATCAGGAAGCGTCAATCATCGTCGGCCAGAATGTGCCGTTTGTCACCGGGCAAAGCACTAGTGCCAGTGCAGGTGTGACCAACCCCTTTACCACCATCCAGCGAGAGGATGTTGGTATTACTCTTAAGGTTACGCCTCATCTTGCCGGGCCTAATTCCGTCAGGTTGGTCCTTGAACAGGAAGTGTCTGCGGTAGAGGGCTCGGTTACCGGGGTCAATGCCGCCGATATCATTACCTCGAAGCGCTCCATTAATACCACGGTGCTGGCGGATAATATGGAAACCGTCGTGCTGGGTGGTCTGATCCGCGACGATAATGAAAAAACTGTTCGGAAAGTGCCGATTCTGGGTAGCATTCCCGTGTTGGGGGTGTTGTTCCGTTCCACCAGTACTCAGCGGGTTAAGCGTAATCTGATGGTATTCCTGCGGCCGACTATTATTAGCGATCGAGGTGATAACGTCAGCATTGCAAGGCAGCGCTACCTGGGGATTACCACGTTGCAATTCCGGGTAGACGACGACGGCGAGCTAAAGAGAACGACGCGGGATCCATTGCCGGCTGATGTTGACCAGCTGTTTGAGGGGCGGCGTCCTGTGCCGGAGGAGATGAAGCACTGGCTTGGAAACCGCCATCCTTCAGCCGACATGTCGGCTGAAGGGGAGGAGTCTGAGCCGGAGTCCGAGTAATTTGATGGCATTTGGCTGGCCATATGGTGTTCACATTGGTGCCGAATGTCCCGTATATTCGAGTCTGGTTAAGGCATTAGGGGTACAGCGCCCGGTCAGTAGACCGTATCTGGCATGGAGTTGAAGGGAATATGCTCAAGCTGCAATTCAAGGACCATAGTAAGGCTGCTATCTGGCTGGTGGATTCCCGTTATTCCATGGGGCGGGATAAGTCCAACGATATCGTTCTGGATGAGGACGGCATCAGTAATTTCCACGCCGAGCTTCGCGTCGAGGACGACGACCGGATATTTATCACCGATGCTGGCAGCATTACCGGCACCTTCGTTAATGGCAAGCAGATAAAGGCGCGGACCCAGTTACGTGCTGGTGACGTGCTTCGGCTGAACACTTCAGAGCTGCATCTGGTTGATCCGAAGGAGCAGCTTAAAGCCCAGCCTGAGGATTCGGCGACTGCAATTTCTCCTGCCCTGCAGGGGCTCAATGCGTCAGTGCGTCCAGGTAGCGGCCCTGGTGTGGGTGGCGTACCGGTGGGCTGGCTGCTGCGAGGTAAAACCGGTTCCATCGCCGGGGAGGCATTTCCCATCCCGCCCACGGGCCGAGCTATTCTGGGGCGCTCACAGGGCTGCGACATCGTGCTACCGGGCACCCATGTATCCAGGCAGCATGCTGAGCTTTATTTCCAGAGTGGCCGTTTGCATGTCAAGGATCTGGGCTCGTCGAATGGTACCTACGTCAATCGGCGTAAGGTTCAGGAGGGGGTGGTCAACCCTGGGGATGAGTTGCGTTTTGATACGCTGGTTTTCCAGGTTGAAGCGCCAGAAGCCCCTGTAGTTGCGGAGCAGGAAGGTGGTGATAAAACCATGTTCAGGCCTGCCGTGTCTGTATCAGCGCAGCCCGCTGCGGGTGCCACTCCTGCTAAACCGGCTGCTCCACCTCCGCAGCCGGCTCGTCCTGTTGCCGCCAAGCCGGCGCCGCGCCCGGTGGCCAATCCGGTGGCACAGCCAGAACCTGCAAAGTCCAAGGGTGTGATGATCGCAGGCATAGGCGCTTTGGCAGTTGCCGCTGTGGCTGCGTGGATGCTACTGGGCTGATACTGTTTCTGAGCCCTGTCTCACTGCGTTGGGATGGGGCTCAGCGCTTCAGGTTCTGTAAGTTGCTCAGCACGCGCTGTACCCGCTGAATTTTTCCTGATAAGTCACCATCGCCTGGATACAAAGGTAAGACTTCCTGCCATGTTTTTTCTGCCTCAGGATAATTGCCTGCCGCATAAAGGCGATCGCCCTTGCGCACTCCCTGATCGAAGCGTTCCCGGCACAGACTCTCCAGGTCGGAGGCTATTTCATCCAGGCTGCCATCCTCATTGTTTTTCTGCAGGTAGTCGCGGGCGGTAACCAGGTCATTGATGGAGTCTGATTTTCGATATGCTTCAATCAGCGCATTGGCGCGCTGCTGGGTACGCGCACTGGCGGCCTGTTCACGCCGGTGAGCGGCGCCAGCCAGTTGCCTTTCTGCCTCCGTGAGTAGCGGATCATACTCCTCCGAATCCCGCAGCTTCCGGGCACCGCCAAGTAGTACTTGGGTGCGCCGCCAGTCATTTTGTTCTGCAAAGAAATAACCTAGTTGAGACATTTCATCAGCCAAGTCCGACTGTCTATGCTGGATTTGGCTGGCCAAATTGTCCGCTTGCCGGTTGGCTAGCGTTTCCAGTTGGTTAATGCTGCTTCTATGGGCTAGAAGCCAATCAGCCTCTGACGATAGCAGGTCAGCGCGTAGTTGCTGCAGCCGTTGATGTCGGCGGTGTTCCAGTGTTTGTCGAGCGGCAGTAATGTCTTCGTTGCCGCGCCACTGCTTGTCCAGATCACTGATCAGGCTAAATGCCTCTTGCCAGCGACCGCTTCGGGTCAGTCTGTCAGCCTCCGCAATTCGCCCTTGCAGGTGCAGAGTAATCTCATTGAGCACCGCTTCTCGTTGCTGTTGAATGAGCTGATACTGAGGATGCTCGTCTGGCGTTTTTCTAATGATACTTAGCGCCTTTGCGTATTGCGCATTGCTTCGGGCGCTGCCCAGCTCGCTGTTTAGATCAGACTCCATCAGCGCCTGATGGGTGCATCCGCTAAAGAGCAGTACGCTTAACAGAGTGACGAATTTATTCAGTTGCACGAAGATGCAAGTCCATAAGTTGATTGATAAAAGTTGCAATGCGTTGTTCCATCAGCGTTTCTGATTGGGCATGAACCCCCTCAACGATAAAGGTATTCACCGATTCCGAGCGGCCTCGAACGCGCATGGCACCGGATTGGCGTATCCGTACGCGCGACTGAATATTGGGCTTGGTTACCATTTCAGAACAGGCAACCACTTCTCCCGCCCCAGCCATGTTGGATAGTCGCGAGGCAAGATTCACAGCGTCACCAACGACGGTGTACTGCATCCTGTCGTGGGAGCCAAGGTTGCCTGCCAGCATGGTGCCGGTGTTGATGCCGATGCGGAAATTTACCGTGGTCAGGCCCTGGCTGCTGCGCAGGACGTTTAGCCGATCAACTAACCGCTGGATCATGATTGCACAGCATAGGCCGTGATAGCTGTGCTCGGAGTCGTCTTCGGGTATGCCAAAAATTATCATGGCACAGTCACCCATGTATTTATCAATGGTGCCGCGGTAGAAAGTAGCGGCCATGGAGATTGCATCGAAGTAGGCGTTGAGCAATTCAGCCACTGCGTCTGGTGCAATGCTTTCTGACAGGCGAGTGAAGCCAACAATGTCAGCGAACACAACTGTGGCTTCCACCTCACGGCCGCCCAGAGAAACCTGCTTGAGGTCTGACATCATTTTCTTCGCAACAGTCGGACTGACAAAGCGCGACAAGACCTTTTCGACCTGGCTTTTTTCCAGTAAACCGGATGCCATATTGTGGTAGGCATCAACCAGCTGGCCGATCTCATCATTGCGCCGGTCGGATAGGCGAAACTCCAGATTGCCAGCGCGTAAGGCGGTGGCCGCTTCCAGCAGGTCGTGGATAGGCCGAGACAGGCGACGGCTGACCAGGAACGCTACGATAATGGCGATCAGGCTCATCACCATGGTGGCGGTAAGAATGGTTTGTCGTACTTCCTCTCTGGCCGCATCAATTGGCGCCCGGGAAAGGCTGATTGCGGCATGGCCTGCGGTCAGTTCATTCACTTTTACCGGAGCGAAGTAAGTGGTTAGCAGCTCTGCACCATTTTGCCAGCGCAGCATGTTGCTATTGGCGGTGGGCAGAATGTCCTTTGGCAATGAGCCTACCTGCTCAATCAGCACACCATTACTGTCGAACAAGGCGGCACCATGTAGTGACTCACTTTGCAGCAGGTTGCCGAGAATAATGTTGACGCTGAAGCGATCCTCTGCCAGCAGTGGCTCGCGGGTCGTGTCAGCCAGTTGCTGGGCGAGTGTACCGCCAAATTCATCTGCCTGATTCTGCATTCTGGAGAGCTGGCTGTTCATAAGAACGCTGCCCAGAACGGCCATGCCAAGCAGGATCATGATGGAAATTGACAGGCCCAGTTTCCAGGCAACCGGGAAATACTCGGGTAGTAGCGGCGCTATGCCGTCACTGAGGTTGCGACGCACGTTACTGAGCTTCTGTCTGATGCGCGCTCCCGTCTGATGTGATCCTGCTGTACTGCCAGCCATGGTGTCCCTCCGTACCCGAACTGATCCTGTGCCGGGTGCCACGCCAGCACACAAGACCGCATGGCAAGTTATCGATAATAGCCCTTTGTGGGCAGATGCGCACTTCCGCGAAGCTCACCAAATATGCCGCTCCAGCGCCTTATCCGTGGTGATACCTGCCCTGACTTTCTGCTAGTGCGTTTGTATGGACTCTGTCCTCTGCCATCATTCCTTCCACTTATTGTCAGGCATGTATTTTCAGTTACTCGATAGCCAGCCGCAGGCATTTGTTAAAAGGTGGCGGAAAGCGGCTATGGAACCGATTTTAATCCACTCGCCGAACAGCTAAGCCCGGCATAGAACGCTCACATAGTGGGTAGAAAATTATGCGTAAAAATTCAGGTGCTGTATCTGGGGAGATCCGAATTATGAAACAAGCAGGAAGAATGAATAATATTTGTTCCTATTTTTTTAGGTTCCTAATTGCACCGCTAATATCCACAGCGTTATCGGGATATGTTCTTGCAGCCTCCGTAGGAGTGCCAGACTACGATTGCAGTGAGGTATGGCAGTCTTCCTGTGCGCCTGGCGGCCAGTATGGTGGCTGGGAGAGGTTTAATTTTTATAACGATTTTGAAAAATACTGGAACGTATATGTCACCGGCAAGGGAAGTGAATACTACGCCCCTCTGCCGCGGTCGCGATATGCAGAGCATGGTATTACTTACAACCGCCAAGATCAGGCTATTGAGATCGATACCAGAGGAAAGGCGATTCTGTCAGGTGAAGGGCACGGATACATCAATTTGGAGTATAGCAATCAATTTGAAGGGAACTTCGAGTTTATTACCCAGTTTCGTGCGCTGGAGGGGAATCAGGGGAATAGTGGAATTCAATTCGCCTCACAATGGCAGCCTGCAAGTGCGGATAACCCGAACCGTGCTCCGAATATTTTTGAGATACAGTCTATGCTTCCGTTCGGCCTGCCCCAGGGTGGTTGGATGAATGGTCCGCAAGTTGATGTCCACGCAGTGGAGCCCCAGCGGCGTCTCGTACCGTGGGACATAGACCCTGGTCCAATGCGTACTGGTCTCATATTCGATGAGACACGCGACTCTTACCAGTGGTTGACCCCGAAGACTCATTCGCCCCAGCTTGGTAGTCGTGTATATATGAGAGAGGATCAGGCGCTCTCAGTATTAAGGGCAGAGGGAATAAGAAGCCGCGCAGATCATCCCTACAAGAGTGGTGGTCAGTGGAATACTCTGTATATCCGTTATGAGGACGGCAGGGTCACCACGGCATTGAATGGTCGCGTTATCTTGCGAAACGCAGAGCCGCACTATTACGAGTGGTGGTGGAAAAAATGTTACCTTGGAAAAAACCGTGAGTGCGGTGTTTCCCGTCCAGGCAGGATTTCATTCCAGCTGCATGTATCGAAGAATCCTTTTGAGAACAGACATGACTGGGGTTTGGCCGGTCCATTGGCACCTTTCCCTCTTTTGATGCTCCCCTCCAAGGAGCAAGATGCACTGCGCATGCAATATCGTGGAGTGCATTTCCGGGAATTCTGATATCCCGTCATGGCTGTAAAATCCATGCTTGAGTAAGTTTCCATTATGGCGGCACCACCCTGTTATGAAGGTGCCGCCATAATGCACGGTTAGACTGATAGTGGTACGCCGTGATCGTTACGGTCTGTGAGGATCTCGAAGGCAGCGCCATGGCTGCTGGTCAGGATCAAGGGCGGTTCGCCCGGCCTTTCCAGAGTGACCTGACAGCGGGCAATCTTGCTGTTCAGGCAGGTCTTGCTGCCTTTGGGTGGGTTGTAATAGGTCAGGGCGGTGAAGTGGTTTGCCGGCGCACTCATGGAAATCTTGAGGCCTTCGCGACCGTTACTGGTCTGCAGCTGCCAGTCAAAGAAGTGGTAGCGACCGTCCGCACGAAATGCTCGCCCCAAACTGTTAAATAGATAGTCCCGCCCATCCAAACGCAAGCAGGCGATGCTCATCCATGGGGAGCGCAGGGGCCCTACCTTGACTCGGGCAGTAATACATTCAAGGAAGGCCCCAGGGGCGTTATCAAAAGCTGCCACCTGACCCCAGGCGTATTGGTCCGTGTGCTGGCTGCCCCAATTATGATTTTCACTGCCCGCCCAGCCGTCAATGATCATCTCTTCGCCATCCACCACCAGCTTGCCGCGGTAGCACACCTGAGGACGGCTGACTACGGACTTGGCTTTCGGCAGGCGGGCTTTGTACAGATTCTCTGGCAGAAATAGCAGGGTTTGTGGCTCGCCCTCATAGCCGAGATTCCAGCTGATCTCGTGGCCATTGTGGCGGGCGCTGCCGCTAAGCTGGTGGCTTTCAAGGCGCGAATCACCGATGCGGACCTGCATTTCACCGGCGCCGAATTCGCAGTCGGACAAAGGGTGTTCCTGCTTGACCGCAATCACCCGGTCCTGCTCACCATCAAACCAGATGGCCCAAAGCTCACCCAGCGACGGGCGTTTATCCTTGGGCACAAACAGGGTGTAGCGAATCCAGAATGCCTGTGCTTTTGAAGGGTGGTTGGCGCGCAGAAACCAGGACTCATAGTGACCCGGCTGACCACCGTGCTGACAGCCATGATAGGGAATCATGATGCGCTGCCGGCAGCGCTAAATGCGTTTTGCTCATCGACCAGGCGCAGGGCCTTGAACGGAAACGCCAACATGGAGTCGCGATAGGCAACCAGCGCCGAGCCAATGCGCTGGCCATTGCTGCTGATTTCTAGCGGGCAGGTGGTGAGCGATTTGACCAGCCCGTTCATGCTGTAGGTTTTGTGCCCCTCTGCGCGGACCTTGCCCAACTGTGGATGATTGAACTCGAGCCAGTAATGAGGGCCCCCGACGTGAATGGTCAGCTCGCCGCGACAGGGATAGTCAACGCCAGCCAGTGTCACCGTGCCACGAAAATAGCGCGGCGTACTCAGGCTAAAAATCCTGGTGGTAAAGGCACGAATAGAAAATGCAAATGGCTGTGCGACATGGTCAGCGTCGAGAGTGAAGTCGCCGCTCATGGTTTCGCAAAGCAAAAGTCCGGTGGCCATGGTTTTTCTCCTTTAAGAGAGTGAGTCTGCAATTTTTGATGCGGCACGGGCAGCCAGCGCCATAATGGTGACCTGAGGGTTGGCGCCCAGACTGGTGGGTACGTTGCTGCCATCCATCACATACAGGCCGTTCCAGCCAAATACTTGATGGTCCGGCCCGCACACTCCGCGGCTGACATCGGCGGCAATGCGCGCGGTGCCGAGCGGGTGATAGGCGCTCATCAGGAAATCCTTTGGCTTGTGCTTGCGCGCCATAAAGCTCGCCAGCTCCTGTTCATTGCGCACTGTGATCAGTCGGTTGAGGCCTGGAATCATTACTTCACGGGCGCCGGCAGCCAGATAGATTTGCGCCAGTGTTTCAACGCCTTTCAGGAAAAGCCGGAAATCCTGATCGTTCATCTGATAGCTGATCCACGGTACATCGCGATGTGGGCCTCGGCGCACCCGTCCTTCGCTGGTGTCACGGATCATGAAACCGAAGTAGGCGGTGTTCTGGTAGCGCTCGCAGAAGTCGACAAAGTCACGGCCATAAAGATTGCTAAACAGACCGTGGCCGGCAAACGGAATGGTGCCACCTTCGAACATTAGCCCCTGCTCGGCAAAATCGCCGACACCGAAACCCTGTGGAATGGTTTGCGAATTGGCAAACTCGCGCTCCGGAAAAATGGCATTGACCACCCCGGCGGGATGAATCGTCAGGTGACGACCAAGATGCGGGTTGCGCACGCCATTTTGTTTCAGAAACAGCGGCGTCAACAGACTACCCATGGCGACAATCACTTTCGCGGCGCGCACTGTCAGGCGAACAATGCTGCCGTCGTCACGCTTGCCGGTGGCCTCCACACCTTCCAGCTGCTGCTGGCGGTGCAACAGCTTTTCTGCGCGAAAGCCGGTAAATAAAAACGCACCGCGATCCAGTGCCCGGGGTACATAGCTGACATTGGTTGATTGTTTGGCATCCGTGGGGCAACCGAACTGACACAGGCCTTGGCCATCGCAGCCTTTAGCGTTGCGCGGCAGATTGTGCAGCTTGGTAAGGCCGATCTTGCGAGCGCCGTCGGCGATCACGTTGCCGATTTCGCCAACATATTTGTCTTCCGCCGGTGTGACATTGATAACTTCTTCGACGCTGGCAAAAAAGGGATCAAGATTTTCTGATGTCAGCTCGGTCAAGCCGAACTCTTTTTGCCAGCGCGCCAGCACTGCATCGGGGGTACGCAAACAGGTGCCGGAATTGATCGTGGTGGTGCCACCGACGCTACGACCGATGGGTACCGGAATGGTGACATTGCCCAGGGCAGTGGTGGCGCCGAGGCCGCGATATAGTTTCGCCACAGCGTCGGTGAGATTGCCGTTGAAGTGGGTGCGGTTGTAGTACTCGCCTTCCTCAATCATCACTACGGCCAAGCCACGGCTGGCCAGCTCGTAGGCAGCGGCCGCGCCGCCGGCGCCGGTGCCGATCACCACCACATCGGCTTCCAGTTCCATGTCCTCTTCCATATCTCGTGCCGGGCTGACCTGAGCTTGCCAGCGGAACGCTTCAATCTGCTTGGGCACCTGCACCGGCGGACGGCTACCGACCCGGCGCTGGGTATCGTCATCCAGTAGCCAGGCGGCTTTGAATGGCGCTGCCAGCGCGCGCAGCAGATGACCACTGATCAGCGTACCGGACAGGTCTTTGAGTACCACCTTTTGCTGATCCGGGGTTAGCCGGCTAAAGCGTTTGCCATGGCTGAACAGGGAGCGGCTTTCCAGCCACAGCAAGCTGCTGGCTAGTAACCGGCGAAAGCCGGGACGACCTTTTAAATAGCCGGCAACAGTGGCGCAGATGCGTTCGGCATCGGCGGCCGGTAATTGCTCACCGGCGGGCAGCATGGCTCGCACCAGCGCCCGGGCGGTATCCGGGCGCGGCAGGTCGGGCAGGATGTCAGTCAGAGCTTCAGTCATGTTCCGAGTGTAGCTGATCTAATGCTTTTGGCTTGTCCTTTCGCGCAGCCTGCGCTGCACCATCGGCCAAGCCAGAGCGTTTCAATCGGCCCGCCCGGGCTTACTTACGTCGGCGCAGCGGCTGAACGTTGCTACCGGTCTCGTCGCTGGCGAGTGACGACTTACCTTCAGAGCCTTTCTTCTCCTTGCCGAAGAACTCCGGGACGATCTGGTAGCCGGTATTGACGATCAGTTCGGCGGTCTTCGGCAGCACCGTGTACATGCCCTGAGAGAACAGGCCAAATGCGGTTACCTTGCGCTTTGGTCGGGTGACAATCGCTTCGCACATCCAGTCCACCGCCTTCTCCGGGCTCATGGCCGGGAAGTAATCATAGATCTTGGTGGGCGCGATCATCGGCGTGCGCACCAGTGGGTAGTTCATCAGGGTAAAGCTGATGCCGGTATGTAAAAGCTCGTTTTGCGCCGCCATCGTCCAGCCTTCCAGCGCACACTTGGAGCCCAGGTAGGCGGAGAAGCGCGGCACGCCGTTGAATACGCCGACGGTGGTGACATTGATGATGTGGCCGTCACCCTGGGCTTTCATTGCCGGAATCAGGTTCATGGCCAGACGAATGGCGCCGAAGTAATTCAACTGCATGGTGCGCTGGTAGTCATGGAAGCGATCCAGCGAATAGACCACCGAGCGGCGGATCGAGCGGCCCGCGTTATTGATCAGGATGTCGACCCGGCCATGATCCTCAAGCACCTTTTGGCAGAGACGGTCGCAGTCGTCCAGGTCGGCGATATCGGCGCGGTAGGCCACCGCCTCACCACCGTTATCGCGGATCTTCTCGGCCAGATCCTCCAGAGCATCTGCAGAACGGGCAGTCAGTAGCACCGTGGCGCCGGCTTCGGCCAGCTTGTGGGCAACACCCGCACCAATACCGGAGCTGGCGCCGGTGATCAGCACCACCTTACCGTTTACCCGGCGCCGCAACGCCGCACCGGGCATCAGCCGCTGATGTACTCCCCGGGCAGCGCCATCCACAAACCGCTTCGCATGGGGGCGAAAGTCGGGTACGCCAAGGGCGATGCCGCCAATCATGATTCGTCGTGACATGGTAATTCTCCGGTTGTCAGGAACGAGGGAAGTCTATTCTGTGCTGCTTTTTGCGCCAGTACACAGGGGGGAGAAAGATGTCGACTGGTGACAGGAGGGCGTTGTTGGCCGGAGGTTCTGCTTCTATTGCGGCTTTTGCTGCCGCAGGGCGTCAGGTTGATACCCTAAAGTGACAGTTAGTGGCGCAATGGAATCATGGCTTCGCACTGCCGATATGAAGGCGGGGAGCTGCAGAAGCAGTGCTGGCGGGGGCGGCAGTATTTTGTGGGTAGATCACTAGTTGTGGCGTGGTCTTTGCAAATGAGAATGTCATTCATTTCTCGATACGTCGTGGTTTCCCGAGATTACTGCGTGAAAGAGAGAAATATTCAATGGCAGTACGGAGTGATTTGATGAAAGCAGTGAGTCCGGTGATCGCACAGGGTCCAGCTTATGGCGTGAGACTATGGGGGGCGACCCTGTTGGTTGTCGGGCTCGTTGCGGGTTGCGGTGGTGGTGATGGACGACTGTTCCCGGCGGAGTCGAAGGCCGATGGTGTGTTTATTGATGCGCCGGTGCAGGGGCTGGGTTACCGCATCAGAGGTTGGAGTGAAGTATCGCGTTCTGAAGATATCTGGGGACGCGTGGCGATGTCCGCAGACGGCTCACGTATGTTCGCCTTGAGTGAGTACGCTATCTGGCTTTCCACGGACAGCGGTGCGAGCTGGCCATCGAATCGACGGCAGTCCCCTGTAACGGGTAGCTTCTTTAACAGAGATGCCGGGGCTACCGGCAGCGTGGCGGTATCAGCGGATGGGCAGACCATCGTCGTGCCGCAACGCAATGACAGCGCGGCCCTGCCGCTGCTGGTGTCTGTCGATGGCGGCGAGACATGGGTAGAGCGACCGGCACCAACATCAGCCCTGTGCCGCACCTCGGAGGTCAGTCTGTCCGCAGATGGTCAGCAGCTTTACTTCTCCGGAAAAGATACGCGCAGTGACGCGCAGCTCTGGGACGCTGGGGAGCAGCGAGATGTCTGCCGTTATCGCTCCAATGATGGCGGTCTCAGCTGGGCAGCGCTGACCGGTTCACCGGCCGAAGATGAAAACCGCTTGATGGTCTCCGCGGATGGTGCGCGCCTTCTCGCCGTGGGCGGCACCACCGCCAGTCTGTCGGTGGATGACGGCAACACTTGGCTGCCTCTGGCAACCAATGGTGAGCCAGTTCGGGATGCAGCGCTGTCCGCCGCCGGTGATGTGGTCGCCCTGGCCACGGCGAAAGGGGTGGAGCTGCATACACAAAGTGGCGTGCAGGTCACTTTGGCAGGCAAGAACATTGAGGCAATCGCCGGGTCTGCGGACATGCGCATTTTGCTGGCCGCCGAATGGCTGGGCAAAGTGTACCGTTCCAACGATGGCGGGAAGAGTTGGAGTGTGGATGTTGTATGGCCACCATCAGAGAGATGGAAAACAGCGGCCGTATCCAGTAACGGCCAGTTAGCACTTGTAACCGGTGGGTTGACGTACCAGAGCTCCATTGGCCGGATCTTCGATGATGTACCAATTTACGTCAGCAAACTGGGCTCCGAAATGCGCTTTACCGATGCCAATGGCGGATACCAATGCAAAGCCGGCGAGCAGGTCGCTTTCTATCTTGGAAACTTTGCCCTGGGCAGCACTGATTGCGCCGAAGCCGTTCACGTCTACCAGCTGGCGGGTCTGGGTGAAACCCCGGAAAGAGGTTTGCGCATAGCCCAGTTGTTGCAGTCTCTAAATACCAGCGGCGATCCGACGCAGATTGTATTGCCGGATCTTAGCGCGCAGAGCATTGATATCGATCTGGGCGGCACGGATGAGGAGTTTGCCAGCGCTGCCGAGACCCTGCTGTCGAGCATTTCCAGTACTGTCGGCAGTACCTTTACGCTGGTGAGTAAGGCCGATGCACAAGCGCATGTGGAATCGGAAATCATCAAGCTGCCGGCCGATGTGCGCGGAAAAATCTGTTCTCTGAATGCCTGCAACAATGATTTGATGACGCAGTTGGCGGCTGGTCTACAACAACTGGTGGGGGGCTCCTTGACTGGTCTTCCCGAGGGCGCGGAACTCAAGCTGACCCTCACATCCACCGAAACCAATGGCAAGCAGCGCGAAGACAAGCTGGCGATCTTCGGCAGTCAGGATCAGTGGCAGTTTCTTTCGCCGGTGCCTGTGAGTGCAACCTATACGGTCACCGTTGGTGATATCGCGCCGCAATTCGGCTGTACCGTCAGCAACGCCAGCGGCACCATGATTGGCAACAATATCAATAATGTTGCAGTGGATTGCACGCTGAAAGAGGTGCTGCCAGTGACACTCGGTGGCACCGCCACCGGGCTGCAGCCCAACCAGTCAGTCACGCTGTCCAATGGCGATGATTCGGTGGTCGTTGATGCCAATGGCGAGTTCAGCTTTCCATCAACGCTTGATGCGGGCGAGAGCTTCAGCGTGACAATCAACGGCGCCAATCCGAGCAACCTGCTGTGCTCGCTGGAAGGTGGCGATGGCGTTGCGCCGATCAACTATGACTCCGATGTGTTTGCTGTTGTGGAAGTCAGTTGTGAGGGGTTTGCCGCGTTCAGCCTTGGCGGGTTGCTCACCGGATTACCCGCCGGTGAAACTCTGGCGTTACAGAACACTGACAGTAATACTGGCCCGGCCTTCGCCCTGTTGAGCGCTAACGGCGATTATCTCTTTGCGGACAGTTTTACCGGCACCTACCAGCTGGAGCTGACCTCGGTGCCGAGTGGTTTGCAGTGCCAGTTGAGCAGCCAGAGCGATTCGCCGCAAGGCGCTCAGGTCACTGTCGATATTGCCTGCCAGGGCGCCCGCGTGACTGGCATTGTTAACGGCTTGGTGGACGGCGCAAGCGTGCAGCTCTCGGTGGTGAACAGTGCTACCGGCGCCCAGCAGATTGACCTTACCGGCACCGGCGCGGGTCTGGCCTTCAACAGTATCTACATGCCCGAAGGCGCTACTTATGATGTCACCGTGATCGGTACTTCGATCGGCACTACTTGTGGCGCCGTCACCAATGGCAGCGGCACCATCGGCACCACCAACATTACCAATCTGTCGCTGGAGTGCAGCTTCGATGGCGGCGGTGGCAGTGATCCTGCAGCAGGCTCCGTGGGCGGTACTGTGACTGGGCTGGATGATTTCGACAGTGTGGACATTGAAGACTTGGATAACTTCGAGTTTATTAACTTCCTGTTTAATGATTCGGGTCAGGGTGGCAGCTTCACCATGCCGAGCACCTTGGCACCGGGCGATACCTACGACATCACTGCCCAGTACACAGGCCTGTTTGGTTTGACCTGTTCGGTCACCAATGGCACAGGTGTAATGCCGGCGGCGGATGCCGTGCCGAACTATGTGAACGATATCCAGGTTACATGCCAATAATCGTACTCCTCAATCGTACTCATCTCGTAGTGGTATAAACAAAAAAGGCCCGGCAAATTGCCGGGCCTTTTTTGTTGGCGGACTTGTTTGGCAGATCCGATGTAATAAACGTGGCTGGTCAGTGACTCGTTGCAAATACTGCCTGTCTTGCTGTATGCAGTTTCTTGTAGCTATCGATCAGCCGCTGATGTTTGTCGAGCCCTTCCAGTGCCATGCTGGTGGGGGACAGGCCGTGGAAGCGCACGCTGCCGTTGACCGAGCCGATGACGGCATTAAGGATGTCATCACCAAACATACGGCGGAAACTGACCAGATAATCTTCCAGCGCCAGATCGTCATCCAGGGTGACTTCCAGCACTGCCTGCATGGCTTGATAAAAGCGCCCGCGCTCCACCGTATTGTCGTTGAACTGGAGAAAGGCCTCTACCAGTTCCAGAGCGCTATCCAGCTGGCCCAGCGCCAGATAAATAAGCAGTTTCAGCTCCAGAATGGTGAGCTGACCCCAGACGGTGTTTTCATCAAACTCAATGCCGATCAGGGTGATGATGGTCATGTAGGCGTCGCGATCGCTTTCTTCCAGCCGCTGCACCAGATCAGCCAGCTGGTTGTCGCCTAACCGGTGCAGGTTGAGGATGTCCTGGCGGAACTCCAGCGCCATATTGGTGTTGTCCCAGATCAGATCGTCGACCGGGTAGATCTCGGAATAGCCGGGCACCAGAATCCGGCACACCGGCGCGCCGAGATCTTCAAACACGGCCATATAACACTCATGGCCCATGTCCTTAAGTATGCCAAACAGGGTGGCGGCTTCTTCTTCGTTGCTGCCGCTGAAATCCCAGTCACAGAAGTCATAATCCGAGCGGGCGCTGAAAAAGCGCCAGGACACCACGCCACTGGAGTCGATAAAGTGCTCAACGAAATTGTTGGGTTCAGTGACAGCCATGCTATTAAAAGTCGGCGCCGGCAGATCATTCAGACCTTCAAAGCTGCGGCCCTGCAGCAGCTCGGTCAGGCTGCGCTCCAGTGCCACCTGAAAACTGGGGTGAGCGCCAAAGGAGACAAACACGCCGCCGGTTTTCGGGTTCATCAGGGCCACACACATGACAGGGAACTCACCGCCGAGGGAGGCATCCTTGACCAGCACCGGAAAGCCCTGCGCCTCCAGTGCCTTGATGCCTTCCTGAATATGCGGATAGCGATTGAGCACTGCCTCCGGAACATCCGGCAGCGCCACTTCATTTTCGATAATGTCTTTTTTTACGGCCCGCTCGAAAATTTCTGACAGGCACTGCACCTGAGCCTCCGCCAAGGTATTGCCGGCACTCATGCCGTTGCTGAGGTACAGGTTTTCAATCAGGTTGGAGGGGAAGTAGACCGTTTCGCCGTCAGACTGACGCACATAGGGCAGGGCGCAAATGCCGCGTTCCGGGGTGCCGGAGTTGGTATCAAGCAGGTGTGTGCCCAGCAGCTCGCCGTCGGGATTGTAGATCGACAGGCAGTGGTCATCGAGTATGCCGTTGGGCAGTGCGCCTTTCGGGCCGGGCTGGAACCATTTTTCATTCGGGTAATGGACAAAGTCGCTGTTACCGACTTCCTGGCCGAAATACTGATCGTTGTAGAAAAAATTACAGCTCAGCCGCTCAATAAATTCACCGAGTGCCGAGCACAGAGCAGCTTCTTTGGTGGCGCCCTTGCCGTTGGTAAAGCACATCGGCGATGCCGCGTCACGAATATGCAGTGACCACACATGTGGCACGATATTGCGCCATGAGGCAATCTCGATCTTCATGCCAAGATTGGCCAGAATAGCGCTCATATTGGCGATGGTTTGTTCCAGCGGCAGGTCTTTGCCTTCGATAAAAGTTCGCGCGTCGCTATCCGGTTTTATTGTCAGCAGTGCCTGGGCATCGTCATCCAGATTTTTTACCGTCTCAATTTGAAAGTCCGGGCCAGCCTGCACCACTTTTTTTACCGTGCAGCGCTCGATGGAGCGAATGATCCCCTGACGATCCTTGTCGCTAATGTCTTCCGGCAGTTGCACCTGAATGCGGAAGATCTGCTTGTAGCGATCCTCCGGGTCGACAATGTTGTTCTGCGAAAGACGAATATTGTCAGTGGAGATATTGCGTGTGTTGCAGTACACCTTGACGAAGTAGGCTGCACACAGCGCCGACGACGCCAGAAAATAGTCAAACGGTCCCGGCGCCGAGCCGTCGCCCTTATAGCGGATCGGCTGGTCCGAGATGACGGTAAAGTCGTCAAACTTTGCCTCGAGCCGAAGGTTGTCGAGATAGTTGACCTTGATTTCCATGGACAGTGTACCGGGGCAGATATGGGGAGAGGCGCAGGGCGCGCTATGGCAGCGATGGTCTCATAAAGCAGGAAATATGGACACCTTCACCACAGATGTGCAGGTGTCATAACGGAAAAGGCCCGGCAAATTGCCGGGCCTTTTCCGTTTGCGCTTGCCGCGGCGCGGATAGCTTACCAGTGAATGCCCTTGAACAGCCGCGAGAAGGCCTGCTGTTCCCGGCTGATCCGCTTCGGGGTTTTCTCTTTCTGGCCCAGTGCTGCAGACGAGTCGGAGAAAATCTTGTAGCCGGTATTCATGATGGTTTCGGTGATCTTCGGGGTCAGGAAGTGCATCACCTGGCCGACGATGCCCAGGCTGGTGGCGATGCGCTTGGGCTGGCGGACGATGGCATCACAGATCATGTCAGCAGCCTGATTTGGGCTGATGGTTGGCACATGGTTGTAGATCTTGGTCGGCGCGATCATCGGGGTGCGCACCAGCGGCATGTTAATGGTGGTAAAGCGAATGCCGTGATGGGCCAGCTCAGATGAGGCGCAACGGGTAAATGCATCCAGTGCGGCTTTGGAAGCAACGTATGCCGAGAAACGCGGTGCGTTGGTCAGTACGCCGATGGAGGAAATATTGATGATGTGGCCAGCGCCCCGTTCGGTCATTGATGGCAGCAGTTGCATGATCAAACGCAGGGCGCCGAAATAGTTAAGCTGCATGGTGCGCTCGAAATCGTGGAAGCGATCATAGGAGTGCTCCACGGAACGACGGATCGAGCGGCCGGCGTTGTTTACCAGAATATCCACCTGACCATGATCCGCAATAATCTGCTTCACCAGTCGGTCACAGTCATCCAGATGTGATACGTCAGCACTATAGGAGAATGCCTTGCCACCAAGCTGTTCAATCTCGTGCAGGGTTTCTTCAAGTTTTTCTGCAGTGCGAGCTACCACCAGAACGATGGCGCCGGCCCTAGCCAGCTTCAGGGCTGCCGCTTTACCAATACCTGAGGTGGCACCGGTGACCAGCACAACCTTGCCGGAAACTCGCTCTTCGAGGCTGATGGAAGGTGCGCCATCGTCTTCGCGCTCGTCGCGGTCCGGGTCCAGATGGTTTTCCCAGTAGTCCCATAGTAGCTGAGCATAGGCTTCCAGTTCAGGCGCTTCGATGCCGCTGCCATTCAGCGTCGCTTTGGCATTGCTGTTGTCAAAGATGGTTGGATAGCTGAGAAACTTCAGTGCTGACTCGGGGATATCCAGTCCCTCCATGGCTTGATGGAGGAAAAACTTGGCCGGTGTCAGTGAACTGATACCCTTGCGCACCATGCCCGGAACGGATTCGAAAACGCTGTTATCGATGCGTACTGGCATTTTCGGCGCGTCGGCCACGCCGGCAAAAATATTCATCACTTCGCCAACGCTGTAGTGACGGTCGGCGGTCAAATGGAAGCACTGGCCGTCGCGATCTGGCACATGGGCAATGCGATCAATGGCGCTAGCAACAAAGTCCACCGGAACAATGTTGAATTGGCCGCCTTCGATGCCCAGCAGCGGTACCCAAGGCGGCAGTACGTCGCTCAGCTTCTGAATCAGCTTGAAGAAGTAGTAGGGGCCATCGATCTTGTCCATCTCGCCGGTTTGAGAATGACCGACCACCATCGAAGGTCTATAGATGCGCCATGGCAGCTTTGCTTCCAGTCGCACTAGCGCTTCCGATTCGTGCTTGGTTTGCAGATAGGCATCGGCCAGCTCGCCAGCTTCGTCGAACATGTCTTCGCGGAAGGTGCCCTCATACAGGCCGGCGGCTGCTACCGAGCTGATGTGATGGAAGCATCCGGCGTTAAGCTCCTCCGCCAGGCGCAGGGCATTACGAGTGCCCTCAATATTGGTATAGCGCTGTTGGTTCTCATCGGCGGTGAGATCGTAGATCGCTGCCAAGTGGAAGAAGTGGTCAATTTTCGCTGCGGTAAGATCGTCTCTGTCCCGCTTGCTGACGCCGAGCATTTTTTTGGTCAAGTCGCCCTTGATACCCACTAGACGCTCCGGCTCCACATTGAGGCGGCGGCGCATGGCATCCAGTTTGTACTCCGAGCCGGGACGAATCAGTGCGAATACGCGGCTGTCTTCGCGGCTGAGCAGGCGAGCGAGAAGAAAGCGACCGATAAAGCCGGTGGCGCCAGTAACGAAGTAATTCATGGTATTCCCCTTCTTCTTTTTGCAGCGATTTCTTTTTTACAGGCCGGTTCAACACAGAGTCTGTCCCTGTGGGAGCCGGCTGGTTCCTTGAAGTCTGTAGTCAGACTGTAGCGGAATCAGCGGGCCTTGCCTCCTGTTTTATCTTCTCTGGCCAGCCTTGGTTTGGCTCTTGGATAAAAGGCTAACAAATGTGAGGTGAAATTTACCGGTTGATCGTATTTTGGTCAAGCACCTGAAATAAATATTTCTATTTAACAGTGACTAATGGCATTGTTGCCATTATTATTAACTTACAACTGTATATTCTAAGGGTGGGTTATGACGCTGAATCGGGCCGAGCGCAAGGCGCTCACTCGGCAGAAGATTCTCGATGCGGCGATGGAGCTACTGGCCAGCGGGCGCGGCCTCGATAGTCTGGGTTTGCGTGAGGTGGCCCGTCAGGCGGAGTTGGCGGCGCCATCGCTGTATAACCACTTTCCCGATATGGACAGTCTCGGCCAGGCGTTGGTGGATCAGGCCTGTTTTCGCTTGCGTGACGCCATGCGTCAGGGGCGTCGAGAGCTGATAGTGGCGGACCCGGCAGGTGGGGTGCGGGATCTGGTAGACCGCTTTCTGGCCTATCTGGCTGGCCATGAGGCGGAGTTTCGTCTGTTGGTGCAACAGCGCCTCGGAACCTCGGCGAGCATTCGCCGCCGTGTCCACCGAGAGCTGCAGCTGCTGGTGGAGGAGTTGGCGGATGATGTCCGCAGTGTCGGCGAGCACCGTAATCTGCCACCGGTGGATGATCTGCGCGCGGCTGAGGCGGCGGTGGCGGTGATGTTTGGCTACGGCATTCTGGCCCTGGATATGGCTCCTGCCCAGCGTCGTGCTGGCCGTGATCGCGTGGTGGTGCAGTTGTCCATGGTGTTTCTCGGCGCCAGAGGGTTGCTTGGCGGGGCGCGTCTGGGCGATGTGCTGGTGGTGAAGGAGTCCTGATTTCTAGTTACTTTAAGAAACCCTCGTAACTTTATGATCGCAATCACAAAGTTCCATAAATTTTAGTTGCGTTTGCCTGATATTTACTTTAAGTATGTCTCCTAAGTTATTGATATTGGAAAACGGAGGCAGGCATGGCATTCGATCCCAGGGACGTATACGACGCAGCTGCGCTATATGACATGTGGCTGAACTGCCACGGCTGTATCAATACCTTCGATTTCGAACCGAACCGGACCATCGGACTGGAGTACTACCACGACATCGGTCAGCGTGCGAAGCGTGACGGCTGGCTGGTAGCAGAACAGGAAGAGGGCGCCGATGACGCTTATATGGTGCTGTGCCCGCATTGCGTCAGCCGCTATGGGCTAGAGGTGCGCCATGAGCGCAACGTCCGCATCCCGCCGGCCATTGAAGAAATCTGCCTGGCGATGCAGGCGGTCGAGAAGGAACAGGTCGCCGCCTGAGGCGAGTTGCTTATTTTCCCTTTTTGCCGGCGTGTGTCAGTGCTTACTGACCATCGCCGGCCTGTCTTTGTCTGGTGACCAATTCAGTCACTTGCGATTCCAGTTTTGCCATCGCGAAGTCCTTCTATGCCGTTCATCATAGGCGCCGTTTATGGGGCAGACTGTTTATGTGTCAGGCTGTCACTGCGGCTGCAATCTGACTCAAGGAGTTGTCATGAGTAACGCTATCACTACCGCTGAAACCATGTCCCTTGCCGAGGCTCTGCGTGGGCGACGGTCCGTGCGCGGCTATCGTCCGGATCCAGTGCCACAGGCGGTGCTGGATGAGGTCTTCGGGCTGGCCCAGCTGGCACCGTCTAACTGCAATATCCAGCCGTGGAAGGTGTTCGTCGCCTCCGGGGCCATGCGTGATGAGCTACGCAATCGCATGGTGGAGCATGTCACCAAGGGTGATCCGATCGAGCCAGATTTTGAGCATCTGCCCAATTTCGAGGGTATCTATCGCAAGCGCCAGGTGGACTGTGCAGTGGAGTTGTACAACAACATGGGTATTGCCCGCGATGACCGGGAGGGCCGCGCCCGAGCTAGCCTGCGTAACTTTGAGCTGTTTGATGCGCCGCACGTCGCCTTTATCGGCATGGAACGCCAGTTCGGGGTCACCGTGGCGCTGGATGTGGGTATGTATATCCAGACACTGATGCTGGTGATGACCAGTTTCGGTATCGGCAGCTGCGCTCAGGGCTCGATGCGCTATTACCCGCAGGATGTCCGCGACCTGTTTGGTGAGCCGCACAGCACGGCGATTCTATGTGGCATCAGCTTCGGCTATGAGGATGATAGTGTGGCCGCTAACCGCACCCGGGTGGGTCGCGAGCCGTTGGGTGAAAGTGTCCGTTTTCTCGAAAGTGTTTAAGGCCAGATTGAGGGAATAAGCATGCCGATTCGCGAGTTCGATACGTTGGAAGATTTCGCCGTTGAGGAGTTCAGTCATGGCGAATATACCTACCCTGTATTTCGCAAGGGCAGTGGCCCGGCGGTGCTGATAATCCCGGAGATACCGGGCATTACCCCAGAGGCGGCGCGCTTTGCCCGAGTTGTGGCGGAGGCTGGCTTTACTGTGTTGATGCCGTCTTTGTTCGGCACTCCGGGGCAACGTTTCTCGATTGGCTATGTGGCTCGGCAGATGAGCGCTGCCTGTATTCGCAGGGAGTTCAGCGTGCTGTCGGCCAATAAGGCTAGCCCGGTGACTGATTTCCTTCGTGCTCTGGCGCGGGCTGCGCACGAGGAGCTTGGTGGTCCGGTGGGGGCCATTGGCATGTGCCTGACAGGCAACTTCGCCCTGACGCTGGCCATGGACCCCTGGATGATGGCGCCGGTGCTAAGCCAGCCGTCGCTGCCGGTGGGTCCTTTGCCGGCCCTGCGCCGCGGCCTGCATGCCTCTCCGGAAGTTGTGGCGGCAGTGCGCCAGCGGGTTGAGGAAGAGGGCCTGAAAGTACTGGGGCTGCGTTTTACCGGAGACCCGCTATGCCCGGGAGCACGTTTCCGCGAGCTGGAAAAACAGTTCGGTGATGGCTTCGAAGCAATCGAGATCAATTCGAAGCTGGGCAATCCCCATGGTATTCCGCCGACCGCCCATTCTGTGGTCACCACGGATCTGGTTGATGAGGCCGGCCACCCGACCCGGCAGGCGCTGGACCGGGTGCTGGCATTCTTTGCTGAGCATTTGCAGGGCGGCGTCGCGACAGCCGGTGCCTGAACTGGGAGTGCGGATATGCTACAATCCGCGCCCCTGATTCCTACAGCGGACTTGCATGATCATCGTCAAAGGTTCGATCCCGGTGAAGACTGACCGTCGTGAAGAAGCGGTAGCCCTGATCCAGCAACTGGCTCAGGCTTCTCGTGCCGAGCATGGTTGTCTGTCCTACGAGGTGTTCATTCAGGCGGACTCCCCGGAGACCATCGTGATCTGGCAGCAGTGGGATTCTCTGGATGCGCTGGAGGATCATTTTGCTTCCGAGCATGTGGATATGTTCCTGGATGCCATTCCTGACCTTATCGAAGGTGAGGTGACTTCTGCCCAGTTCGATGTGCAGGAGGCGGATTGGAGTGAGCAGGAAGAGCCTGTTGAATTGCCGCGGGTTCAGTACGCAGACAATATTGTTCTGCATTAAATGTTACGTGGCATCCTGCTATTTCAAAGTTTTACTCTGAAATTCTTACTCTACTGAATCCAGAGCTGCCAGCGCCTCGATAGCCTGTTCAGCAGAGGTCACTTTGATGGTGGTCATTCCCATCGCGCGGGCTGGTTTCAGATTGATTCCCAGATCGTCGAGAAAGACCACCTGTTGCGGCAATACCTCCATTTTTTCACAAGCAAGATGAAAGAACTCAGGCTCCGGTTTGCGTATGCCGGCCCGGCAGGACTCCAGTACTAGCTCAAAGCGACTGAGTGCTTCCCTCACCTTGCGGGCATGGGCCGTGTCCTGGCTCATGCCCGGGCCGTCGCCGATGGGCAGGTTGTTGGTCAGGCAGGCCAGCCGTAAGCCCTTGCTGCGTAGCCGGTCTAGCAGGGGAAGCATGGCTGGACGCACTTCCACTTGCAGCAGCGGCATCAGCTCGCGTCCCGCCACTTCATGACCGCGGGCGCGGCTCTCGGCGCGAAAGCGGCGGTCAAATTCATCCAGGTCAATTTCGCCGCGCTCAAAACAGGCCCAGGCGTTGCCGTCAGGATTTTCTGCATTGGTCAGGCGGATAAAGTCGGTGGGTAGATGATGTTGCCGTTCATAACGAGACAGATTAGCGAACGGGCTATCGGCAATGACGCCACCGAAATCGAAAAATACTGCGGTTATCGGATGCATGGAGATTCCCTGTAAACTGGCGGCTCAATAAGCGAACAGGGCATGGCATGAAAACCCGTATTCAGTCAGTTGCCGAAGTGCGTGACAGCTTCGCCCGTCAGGGCTATGTCTGCAATGACCAGATCGCCATGGCCGTCTATCTGGCTGCCCAGCTGCGTAAGCCAGTGCTAGTGGAAGGGCCGCCAGGGGTTGGCAAGACCGAGCTGGCAAAAGCCAGTGCCGCATTTCTGGAGGCGCCACTGATCCGCTTGCAGTGCTATGAAGGCCTTGACGAGGCGCGGGCGTTGTATGAATGGAAGTACGGCAAGCAGCTGCTGTATACCCAGCTACTGCGCGAACAGTTTGCCGGCAAGCTGGATGGTGCTGGTGGGCTTGAAGAGGCTATGAGCAGGCTCGGTGACCTTGGTGATGCGTTTTACTCGGAAACCTTTCTTGAGCCGCGACCGCTGCTTCAGGCGCTGCGCGCTGATGAAGCGACAGTGCTGCTGATTGATGAGGTGGATAAGGCGGATCAGGAGTTCGAGGCATTCTTGCTGGAGCTGCTATCTGATTACCAGATTTCCATTCCTGAGCTGGGCACGGTGCAGGCGCAGCATGAGCCGTTGGTGTTTTTGACCAGTAACAACAGCCGCGAGCTGTCCGATGCTCTTAAACGGCGTTGTCTGCATTTGTATATTCCGTATCCGGATGGAGCGCTGGAGCAGCAGATTATTGCCGCGCGGGTGCCGGAGGCGCCACAGGCCCTGCGTCAGCAGCTGGTCAGCTTTGTCCAGAGGCTGCGCACTCTGGATCTGAAAAAGCAGCCAGCTATTTCTGAGTCCATCGACTGGGCGCGTGCGTTGCTGTTACTGCATGTTGATAGTCTTGATGTGGCACTGGTCGACAGCACCCTCAATCTGCTCCTCAAGCATGAGGAAGATATTCAGCGAGTGCGTGATGATCTGCCTTCGCTGTTTAAGTGAGTTGCGTTGATGTCCGAGCAGGTGATTGGCCGTTTCGTTAAAGTGTTGCGTGGCGCGGACGTTTCAGTGTCACCGGCGGAAACGCTGGAAGCGGTGCAGGTTACTGCTCTGCTTGGCTATCAGGATCGTCAGGCGCTGAAGCACGGTCTGTCCCTGGTGCTGGCGAAAAGCGAGCAGGACAAGCTGGTCTTTGAAGAGTGTTTTGAAGACTTTTTCCGTTTTGATGGCATGCCGGCGGTAACCTCGCAATCAGCGGCCCCGCCAGCGGCCTCGCTAATGGATCGTTTGCGCGACATGCTGCCCGGGCAGCAGGGTGCCGCCGGTGCGGGCTCCTCTTCAACATTGGGCCAGCAATTGCTGGCCGATGATAGCGCCCAACTCAGTCGGCAGATGGCGCAAGCGGCGCGTCAGATTGGTTTGGATAATATCCGAGTGATTACTCAAAAGGGACTTTATGGTCGGCGCATTATGCAGGCGCTTGGCGGCGAAGCGCTGGATCGGGAAATTATTGAGTTGGATAAAAGCGAGCGTCGCCATGATCAGCGTCTGGCGGCCCAGTTACGCAGTGGCCGTGACCGACTGCGTGAAGCCGTGCGCGAGTATGTTGCTGATCAGTTTTTGCTGCAAGCACGCGAGCAGGGTCGGCAGTTAAGGGAGCAGATGCTGCGCGAGGCTAACCTACGTACCTTGGCGGAATTTCGTGATGTTCGTCAGCAGGTGGAGAAGATGGCCCGGCGACTGGCGCGCAAGCATGGCCGGCGCCAGCGTCGTGCACGTCGAGGTCAGCTTGATGGTCGCCGCACTACGGTGATGGCGCTAAAGCATGGTGGCGTTCCAGCATCTCTGGTTTGGCGTCGCCGTCGAATCCACAAGCCAAAGCTGATGGTGATTTGTGATGTGTCCAGCTCGGTCAGCGCAGCGGCACGGTTTCTGTTGATGTTTCTTCATGCGGTTAATGACGTGGTGCCATCGGTGCGCAGCTTTGCATTTGCCTCTCGGTTCGGAGAAGTGACATCGCTGTTCAATACGCTCTCGTCGGATCAGGCCATCGACGAGGTAATGGAGCGCTATGCTGGTTCTGGTACGGACTACGGCGCCATGCTGCGAGATTTTCTTGATCGCTGTGAAGGTGACATGGATCAGCGCACCACGGTAATTATTCTTGGTGATGCACGTAATAATGAATTGCCTGCCGAGCAGCAACTGCTTGGCCATATTAGCCGTCGTTGTCGGCAGGTATTCTGGCTGAACCCAGAGGCCAGGGGGCGCTGGGGTAGCGGTGATTCCGTGATGCCGCTTTACCAACCGTACTGCCGTGATTCGCTATCCTGCTCTAATCTGGCCGGGCTAGAGCGTTTTGTGGATCGGCTACTGCGGGATCTTACGCGCGACTAATCGGCGTCAATATGGTCGGGCGCCAGTGACAATTGTATGGTTACTCCAAGTGCAGAATATTGCGCAACTCACGATCCAGTTTTTCGCTATTAATTGGTTTTGCGAGGTGGCTGATCATGCCCGCCTCATGACAGGCGCGGATCTTGTCTGGCACCGCATGGGCGGTGAGCGCGACAATCGGAATCGGTGGTATCTTGCCCTCGTTCTGCAGCCGTATGATTTCTGCGGAAGTTTCAAACCCATCCATGTCTGGCATTTCGCAGTCCATCAGGATCAGGTCGTAGGGCCTGCTGTCATTAAGTAGCACGGCGATGGCCTCCGGCCCACTTTCTGCTACTTCTACTAAATGGCCCAGCTTGCGCGCCAAGCCTTGAGCAACCAGAAGATTAACGTGGTTATCGTCAACAATCAGCAGCCGCACTTGCGGAGTTCTGTTCTTGCCTGCCCTGTCGACTGCTTCGGCCTGACGCTGCTCGACGGATGTTTGTGGGAGAGGCAAACGGAACCAGAATCTTGACCCTTTCCCCGGGGTGCTTTGTACTCCGATTTCACCGCCAATCAGCTCCACCAGCTGGCGGCATATGGCAAGGCCCAGGCCAGTGCCGCCATAGCGTCGTCGCGTTGAACTGTCTGCTTGCTGAAATAACTCAAATAGTTCAGAAAGAGTGTCCGGCGCAATTCCTATGCCGGTGTCTTCAACTTCGAACAGGACATAATCGCTGTTATGGTGATCTCGCTGCAGATGCACCGTTACTTCACCGTGCTCGGTAAACTTTACTGCGTTGCTAATCAGATTGCCGAGAATTTGCCGCAGCCGGACCGGATCGCCTTGGCATAGCGTGCCAATGTCGCTATCCAGCTGAAGGTCAATCAGTAAGCCCTTGGCTTTGGCGTTCTGGGTGTAGAGGCCAACGGTTTCAGTGGCTAGCGCTGACAGGTTAAATTGCTCCGAAATGATCGGCATTTTGCCTGACTCGATGCTGGAGTAATCGAGAATGTCATTGATCAATGCCAGCAGGGTGTTGCCTGACTGCTCAATGACATGCAAGTGGCGACCATGCTCGGCGTCTTTAATGCCATCTTTAAGCATCTCCACGGTGCCGATAATACCGTTTAGCGGAGTGCGAATTTCATGGCTCATCACGGCAAGGAACTGACTGCGAGCGTTCAAAGCATTGTGCAATTCCCGGGTGCGCTCAATGACGCGCTGCTCCAGCTCGACGGTGGCTTCTCGTTGTATGCGCTCATTCTCATCGCGCAGCATGATAAAACGATGGGCCAGTGCAAAAGACAGCAGCCATGCCTCAATCATGCTGCCGACCTCGAAACCATGGTCGATCAGCCAGTTGCTGTCGATGAACGAGTAGGTCTTTAACATGAACAGGAATACCATTACCGCAAAGGGACTGAATGACAGCAGGAAGTATCGGGCTGGATGATAGCCGGCTCTAATGCGATCAATGGTAATTGCGATAACCGGCAGCACCAGAAACGCAGTGCCGGCGGTGACGATGCGCAGTACTGTGCCGGTTTCAACCAGAGTCGAGAGCGGCGCCAGAATTACCAAGCTCCAACCAGTGTAGCGAACTGCACGTTCCATGCGTGGCCGGGCTTTGCGCAGGCGCATAAAGTCATTGGCAAATAACATCATAAACCCGATGCCAAGAATGGCTGAGGCAGCCTGCACCGGGTTGTTTAGCCACGGCTGCTCCGGCCATAGCAATTTAAATGGCAGGCCTTCGCGACTGGTGAGATAGCCCAGCAGGCCGGTCAGATAAAGGCAGTACATTAAATAGCTTCTGTCGCGGATGGAGAGGTACAGCAGCAGGTTGAAAAGCAGCATGACACCAATGGCACCGAGATACAGGCCGACAAAGTTCTGAAATGTGGTGTCGTACTGTTGAAAGGAATATGGGGGCATTATCGCCAGCGGCAGTTCTATGGCACCGACCGAAGCGGCCCGGAACACCAGTCGGTAGTCCTGTTCTGGTTTCAGTTCCAGTGGGAACAGCAGGTTGGTGTGCGGGTAGGGGCGTTCACTCCAGGGTATCTGATCACCGTGGCGGAAGCTGCCGACCAACTGATCCTGCTGGTCAAACAGGAACAGATCGAGGCTGTCCATATGCGGCCTGCCTGCCTGCAGAATCCAGTCCTGCTCATTGGTATCGTTGCTTAGTGGAATCAGAAACCAGATTGCGCCGCGATCAAAGCCAAAAGCGGGATGTTTGCCACGGTCATTGATATTGCCTGTGTCTTGCAGGCGCTTCAGAGCCTCGCGTGGCCCTAGCTGCTGTTCCGGGTCGCGCAACCACAGCATTGACGTCAACAGGTCATCGCTGCCACTGGATAGCAAGGCAGCGCTGGCGCCTATCGGAGCCAGCAGCATGGTCAGCAGTAGCAGATGAGCCAGTCCCCGGGTCAGTCGAAAGTCCTGCACAGGCGTCCTTATTATGTGAATTAGTGGCGTCCCTTTGCAGTCTAGCCCGGCTTTACGCTGGTACCAACTGACTATAGGGAACAAATTACCGTTGCGGACGACCTTGAGTGGTGAGCGGTGCGAGGGCAGACTGTGCCTTCCCCCCTGCGGAGCTGGCCATGGAAACCCGTCTTCACCACCGTACCTGTAACCTTTGTGAAGCTATGTGTGGCATAGAAATAGAGCTTGCTGGCGATACCATCACCGCCATCCGTGGTGATAAGCAGGACCCGTTCAGTCGTGGCCATATTTGTCCGAAGGCGGTGGCGCTGCAGGATCTGCATCATGATCCAGACCGGCTGCGTCGTCCGGTCCGGCGCACTGCCAGTGGCTGGGAGGAGATCAGCTGGCAGGAGGCGCTGGACGAAACTGCCGCGCGTTTGAAGTATGTGCGCCGTCAGCATGGCGGGGAGGCGGTTGGTCTGTATGTCGGTAACCCGACGGCCCATAACCACGGTGCTTTATTACTGCTGTTGCCGTTCATTCGAGCGCTCGGCAGCCGCAACCGCTACAGTGCCACTTCAGTGGACCAGCTGCCTCATCAGCTGGCTTGCCTGAAGATGTTTGGTCACCAAGTGCTGTTTCCAGTGCCAGATATTGATCGCACCGAGTACTTTCTGGTGATAGGTGCCAACCCGATGGCATCTAACGGCAGTATCATGACGGCGCCGGATATGCGTAATCGGCTTAAGGCAATCAGAGCTCGGGGCGGCAAGATTGTGGTGCTCGATCCGCGTCGCACGGAGACCGCTGAAGTCGCCGATGCGCACCACTTTATTCGCCCCGGCACTGATGTGTTTTTGCTGTTGGGCTTGCTCAATGTGCTGTTCGCTGAAGGCCTGGCAAGGCCCGGTCATCTTGCCGAAATGCTGGATGGTTATGAGCTATTGCAGGGACTGGTTAAGTCGTGGACAGCGGAGCGCGTGTCCAGACATACCGGCGTTTCGGCCGAGGTTATCAAACAGATCGCCCGTGACTTCGCTGACGCCAAGTGTGCAGCCGCTTACAGCCGGGTTGGCACCACTACTTCGGAGCATAGTGGTCTAAGTGCGTGGCTGGTGTACGCGGTAAATATTGTTACTGGCAATTTTGATCGTGCCGGTGGCTTGATGTTTACCCATCCTGCATTTGATGTGGTGGGTATGGCGGGGATGACCGGCGAAACAGGTGGCTTCGACCGATTCCGTAGCCGGGTGCGTCAGATGCCCGAGTTTGGCGGCGAGTTTCCAGTGGCCACATTGGCGGATGAGATTCTCACTCCGGGCAAGGGCCAGATTCGAGCCATGGTCACCCACGCCGGTAATCCGGTGCTGTCCTGCCCGGATGGCCAGCGCCTTGATCAGGCTTTTTCCAATCTGGATTTCATGGTGTCGATTGATTTCTACATTAACGAAACCACACGTCATGCGGATATTATTTTGCCGCCCACGGGGCAGCTTGAGCACGCACAGTTTGATCCGGTGTTTCACTTGACGGCGGTTCGCAATACCACCAAATTCTCACCTGCGCTGTTTGAAGCAGAGGCGGGCGCCCTGCATGACTGGCAGATTTTGTTGGAACTGACTACCCGTTTGAACAGTCGCGACCGTTGGTCAACCCTTAAGGCAAAGGCGCTGCATCGTTTGCTGTCCCGGTTGGGCGACACTGGTATGGTCGATCTGGGGCTGCGGCTTGGGCCCTACGGCGATTGGCGCAGCCGGATTGAAAGTCTACGTGGTTTGTTGGCGCGTTTGCCGTTGCTTGGTGGAGGCAATGCTGCGGAGCATCAAGGTAGTGAAGGCCTGACGCTGGAAAAAGTCATCGCCGAGCCCCATGGTATTGATTTGGGGCCATTGCGGCCATCACTGCCTGATCGCCTGTTCACTCGTGGAAAGAGTATCCATCTGGTGCCACAGATATATATTCATGAGCTGGAGGCTCTGCAGCAAGTGGAGCCAGAAAGTGATGGGCGCATGCGTCTGATTGGGCGTCGTCATGTTCGTAGCAATAATTCGTGGATGCATAACAGCCAGCGTCTGGTTAAGGGCAAAAGCCGATGTACGGTAATGCTGCATCCAGAGGATGCTGCGCGCCTTGGTATTACCGATAGCATGGACGTGGAGGTTACTAGCGAAGCAGGGTCGATTTGTTTGCCTGCGGAAATCACCGACAGCATCATGCCTGGCGTTGTTAGTATTCCGCACGGCTTTGGTCATGCTCGCAAGGGCGTGCGGTTGGGTGTGGCTAGTCGCCATGCCGGCGTTAGCGTCAACGATGTGATTCGAAGTGATCGTACTGACGCATTGACAGGCACCGCAATTCTGAATGGTCAGGTCGTGGAGCTGCGTGCTTTTGGTGCTGGTGTGTAGTTGCCAGGTAAAAAAAGGCCCCGCAATGGCGGGGCCTTTTTTTACCAGTCATGGCTAGCCTTTGTTGTAGGCGTCTGCAGACTTCATGATCTCTGCGCGAGCAGCGGCGGCGTCTCCCCAACCATCCACTTTCACCCATTTTCCTGGTTCGAGATCCTTGTAGTTCTCGAAAAAATGCTCGATCTGCTTAACCAGCAGTTCTGGAAGGTCAGTCACTTCCTTAATCTTCTGGTACATGGCCGACAGCTTGTCGTGAGGTACGGCGATCAGTTTGGCGTCCTGACCGGCTTCGTCGCTCATGTTCAGAATGCCCACTGGGCGAGCACGAATTACCGAGCCCGGTACTACCGGGTACGGGGTGACAACCAGCACGTCCAGCGGATCTCCATCCTCAGACAGAGTCTGGGGAATATAGCCGTAGTTAGCCGGGTAGAACATGGGCGTGGCCATAAAGCGATCAACGAAAACGGCGTGGCTGTCCTTGTCGATCTCGTACTTGATCGGCGAGCTATTGGCCGGAATCTCGATAACTACGTAGATGTCGTCAGGCAGGGATTTGCCTGCCGGAACCTTGTCAAAATCCATGGTCTGTCCTACCGGAGGTTGCTGGGGGCGCGGATTATAGCAACGGGAAGGGCCGGGCGGCCACTTTGCCTGCCGGGCTGTCGGACCATGCCGGCTGTCGGCATGGTCCTGAGGGTTACTTCTGTACCTTTTGGCCCGCAGATTCCCAGCCAGGGAAGCTGCCTTCCAGCACCTGAATCTTGGTGAAGCCGGCGTCTTCCAGCACGGCAGCTGCCTGACCTGCGCGGTTGCCGGTGCGGCAGTACAGCAGGATTGGCTCATCCTTGTAGGCAGACAGCGAGTCCACGTAGTTGCTCATTTCCGTGTGCGGGATCAGTCGAGCACCCGGGATACGGCCTGCCAGGAAGTCATCTTCGGTACGTACATCGATGATTAGCGGGGCTTTGCCACTGCTCATCTGCGCCGCCAGAGCCTCGACGGAGACATTCTCAGCGGCTAGCGCTGGCAGGCTTACAAGGGATAGGGACAACAATGTGGCTGACAGAAAACGTTTCATAGCGATTCTCCTTATTGGATGACCCATTGAGTGCCAGCACTGGAATTCGTTCCGCTGGCTATCGGCATCATGGTTACAGTACCTGTTACAGCTCGAACTTGCCCTTCAGTTTCTTCGCTACCGGGGTAAGCTTCAAGTTTGCACGCATTGGCAAGCCATTTTTATAAGGGGGCACTGCTTCGCCCTGAATGAGTGGGGATAGGTAATCGCGGGCTGCCTGAGTAATGCCGAAGCCGTCGCGGCTGATAAAGTTGCGCGGCATCTTCTTCTCGACATTAGCTACCTTGGCCAGAGGGGCCTCACCAATTGACCAGCTGTACTTTTTGCCCTTGCTACGGACGATGGCCGGCATCACCGCATTGTGGCCAGCTTCAGCAAATTGCACGGCTGCGCGGCCCACGGCGTAGGCCTGCTCCAGATCGACCTGCGAGGCCAGGTGGCGGGCTGAACGCTGCAGGTAGTCAGGTACCGCCCAGTGATACTTGTAGCCAAGCTTGTCTTTGACCATCTGCGCCAACACCGGGGCTACACCACCCAGTTGCTTGTGGCCGAAGGCATCAACGCTACCAGCATCGGCAAGGAAGGTGCCGTCCTTGTAGCGGGCGCCTTCGGATACAGCGATTACGCAATAACCGTTCTTTTTAACCACCTGATCCACCTTGTTCAGAAATTTGCCCTGATCGAAGGCTATTTCAGGGAACAGGATGATATGCGGCGCATCGCCATCCTGTTCCTGAGCGAGGCCCGCAGCCGCTGCAATCCACCCGGCGTGGCGCCCCATGACTTCCATGACAAACACCTTGGTGGAGGTGGCGCACATGGATTTCACATCCAAAGCTGCCTCACGAATGGAAACTGCAGTGTATTTGGCAACGGATCCAAAGCCTGGCGAGCAGTCGGTGATCGGCAGGTCATTATCGACGGTCTTCGGCACATGGATGGCTTGAATCGGGTAACCCATGGTTTCTGCCAGCTGGGAGATTTTCAGGCAGGTATCAGCAGAGTCACCACCGCCGTTGTAGAAAAAATAGCCGATATCGTGGGCGCGGAATACTTCGATAAGGCGCTGGTATTCGCGGCGGTTCTGCTCGAGTGACTTCAGCTTGTAGCGACAGGAGCCGAAAGCGCCACCGGGGGTATGTTTTAGTGCAGCAATAGCAGACTTGGACTCCTTGCTTGTGTCGATCAAGTCTTCCAGCAGGGCGCCGATAATACCGTTGCGGCCAGCATAGACCTTGCTGATCACCTTGCTCTCCCGGGCAGCCTCAATGACACCGGCAGCGGAAGCATTGATGACGGAGGTGACACCACCGGATTGGGCATAAAAGGCGTTTCTGCGGGCGGGTTTCTTGGCCATTGGTTTGGGCTCCTGAAGAGGCTGGCTGGTTGGCGCGCATTCTAAAGGCATTGGTCGGATGACGCACGGAGTTGGGGTGCCTTCCGTCTGGTAGCTCGCTACACTGCCTGCACGGTTTCAGGAGCAAAGCACACCATGCACATTCATATTCTCGGCATCTGCGGCACCTTCATGGGCTCGTTGGCACAGTTGGCGCGGGACATGGGGCACCGGGTCACTGGTGCAGATACTAATGTCTATCCGCCCATGTCGGACCAGCTGCGCGCCGCTGGAATCGAGATTCATGAAGGCTACGATGCCGCCCAGCTCGACCCGGCGCCGGATCTGGTGGTGATCGGCAACGCCATGAGTCGTGGCAACCCGGCAGTGGAAGAAGTGCTTAATCGTGGTCTGCGCTATACCTCCGGCCCGCAGATGCTGGCGGATGTGGTGTTGCCGGATCGCTGGGTGATTGCGGTGGCTGGCACCCATGGCAAAACCACCACCGCATCGATGGTGTCCTGGCTGCTGGAAGCGGCTGGTATGGCGCCAGGTTTTTTGATTGGCGGTGTGCCCGGTAACTTTCCAGTGTCAGCACGTCTTGGTGAAACACCGTTCTTTGTGGTTGAAGCTGATGAGTATGACACGGCGTTTTTCGATAAGCGCTCGAAGTTTATTCACTACCGACCGCGTACTGTCATTCTGAATAATCTGGAATTTGATCACGCCGACATATTTGAAAATCTTGGCGCTATTCAGAAGCAGTTCCATCATTTGATACGAACCATTCCCGGGAATGGAAGAATTATTCTGCCCTCTGGAGAGATGGCTCTGGAGGAGGTTTTGGATAAGGGCTGCTGGAGTGAGGTGGAGCGTTTTGGCGCTGGCGCAGGAGTTGACGTGCAGCTGTTAAAAGACGATGGCAGTCATTTTGCTGTGCTGGAAAATGGCAGCAAAGTCGGCGAAGTGCGTTGGGGGCAAACCGGCGTGCATAGCGTTAATAATGGCATGGCAGCGCTGCTGGCGGCACGTCATGTTGGTGTGCCGCTGGCGCAGGGCTGTGAGCTGCTTGCTGACTTCCTCGGCGTCAAAAGGCGCATGGAGCTTGTTGGTGAGATTGGCGGTGTTCGAGTTTATGATGACTTTGCCCATCACCCCACTGCCATTGCCACCACCCTTGAAGGGTTGCGCAAAAAAGTTGGCACTGAAAAAATCATCGCAGTAATTGAGCCTCGCTCCAACACCATGCGCATGGGGGCGCATCGTGACAAATTGGCAAACAGCGTGCTGGCCGCAGACGAAGTGATCTGGTATCAACCGGAGGGCATAAACTGGTCGTTGGATGATGTGGTCAAGGCATCAGAAGTGCCGGCCAAAACGCTGTCGAGCATTGATGCTGTGATCGCTGATATTTGCAGTCGTGATGGTGCGCTATTGAACGTGGTAGTCATGAGCAATGGTGGATTCGGTGGCATCCATAGAAAGTTGGTCGAGGCGCTGCAGAGGCGTTAAACGGTACCCGGACCGGGCTATTTAGTGCGAATCACCAGAGTGCCAGCCAGCTTGTCATGCCAGCCCTGTTTGCGCTTGTCGAATGCCACCCATAGAAATCCCAGGCAAAGTGCAACAATCGAGACATAGTAGCCAAGATAGCGACCGATTAACTGGCCGGTGCTGCATGGGCCGGCCGTATCAGCGTCGACGATCTTGAGGCCCAGCGCCATCTTCCCCGGCGTAGCCGATTTGTATACCCAAAAAGCAATTGATGCGATGGCAGGAAACAGGTAGCTGATAATGAAATCAGCGGGGCCGCGCAGCATGCTTTGCTCGGTGTATAAACTATGACCATAAAATGCGTATAGTACCGGGGAGGTGACTAGCAGAATCAATATGGTGTCGATTAGCGAGGCGCCCGTACGACGCCAGAAGCCACCGTACTCAAGCCCCTGAGTGGAATCATCGGGCGCTACCTGCGAGGTCGGGGTCTGGTATGGATTGGTCATGCTGACACTCCTTTGCGATGTAAAATTCAATGGTTGTGCAGTTGACCAACGTCTACACCTTGATGCTGCAGATCTGCGTGGTAGGAGCTGCGCACCATTGGTCCAGAGGCAACTGAGGTAAAGCCTAGCTGTTCAGCGGCCTTCGCGTACTCGCGGAACTCGTCCGGGTGCACATACCGTTCCACCGGCGCGTGGTGTTTGCTTGGTTGTAGATACTGACCAATGGTTAACATGTCCACATCGTTGGCGCGCAAATCCTTTAACACGCAAATGACTTGGTCAAAGGTTTCGCCAAGGCCGACCATAATGCCGGACTTGGTGACTACCTCTGGGTGTTGCTGCTTGAAAGTCTTCAGTAGCTTCAGAGAGTGGTCGTATTTGGCGCCGGGCCGAATGGTTTTGTACAGCTCAGGCACGGTTTCAATGTTGTGGTTGAACACATCCGGTGGCTGAGTGGCAAAAATAGTTAGTGCTTCGTCCATGCATAGCTTGAAATCCGGTACCAACACTTCAATGCGAGTGGCCGGCGATTGTTGGCGGATCTCGCGGATGCATTCGGCAAAATGTTGGGCTCCCCCATCGGCCAGATCATCACGATCCACCGAGGTGACCACCACATATTTCAGTGCCAAATCGGCAACGCTTTCACCCAGGTGCTTCGGTTCGTCAGTGTCCAGAGGTTTGGGCCGACCAAAGCCCACATCACAGAAAGAGCAACGACGGGTACAGATATCTCCCATGATCATAAAGGTGGCGGTGCCGCCGCCGAAGCATTCCGGCAGGTTTGGGCAGGAAGCCTCCTCGCAAACTGTGTGCAGCTTTTGCCGGCGCAGCATGGACTTGATGCGTTGAATTTCGCCATTGGCTGGTACGCGCACCCTGATCCAGCTTGGTTTGCGCTGGATGCCGGGCTCGTTAATCACCGGAATAGTGCGCACCTTGTCAGCGCCGCGTAGCTTTTCACCAGGGGCAACTTTGCGACGGGCCGGACGTGGTTCGCTCATGGCGCGGAGGTCTCCTGCGGGATATTGGCTGGGGTGCCAGTGTACCAGTCCGGCAGCCCGGCGGCAGTGACGTTGTCGAACGCAAAGCGCTCGCATAGTGCCTGCTGTAGCCCTGCTTCCACGGCCGGCCGGCCAGGGTCGGCGCCGAGAACAGCCAGACTGGTCATTGGTTGGCCAATATGGCCGCAGGGGTTGATACGCTGAAAGACGCCCATATCTACATCGCGATTGAGCGACAGGCCATGGTAGCTGCGGCCATGACGGATGCGCAGCCCGAGCGAGGCAATCTTGGCGGCGCCCACATACACGCCCGGCGCATCTGCGCGGGGCGCCGCCTCAATATCCAGCGTGGCCAGATAGCTGACAATAGCTTGTTCAATGCGAGTGACCAGTTCACGGGCGCCAATGCCCATGCGGGCAATATCGAACAGCAGATAGCCCACCGTTTGTCCGGGGCCATGCCAGGTCACCTGGCCGCCGCGATCTGTCTGCAGCAGCGGGATAGACCCTGGATTGAGCACATGCTCCGGCTTGCCGGCCTGACCGAGGGTGAATACATCAGGATGCTCCAGAAACCACAGCTCGTCAGGCGTGTTGCGGTCACGCTGGTCGGTAAAGGCCTTCATCGCCTGCCAGCAGGGCTGATAGTCGATGCAGGGGAGGTGGCGGGTCAGCAGGTTCGGCATGGTGGGATTGTAGAGGTCACTGGCCCCGCTAGTCATCTTGAACATGTTTAATTGAACGGTTGGTAACTATCTCGTTCACACTGTCACTATGGGCTTACTCTGGAGTTGATTGGTGAAGTTGGCGCTGCGAGCCGCACTGCGGTTTGAGACTGCTCCCATCAGCCAGCACAGGAGCATGAAATGTCTACACAGATCCGTTTAATTATTCCGGCGATGACCTGCGCAGGTTGCGCGCGCAAGGTTCGTGCTGCTCTGGAGCCGCTAGCCGGGGTGAGCGAGATCGTCGTTGATGCTGCCGCTAAAACAGTCGATTTGCATATCGATGGTCAAGACTCGGCTGCGGTGATTGCTGCGCTGGAGCAGGCTGGTTATCCCCCTGACGCTATGCCGATTGGAACTGATTCGGAGGCGGCCCCTGAATCATGCAGCATGGATGATCCACTTCCTTCTGATCAGTTTCCTGTCGATGGTGTGCGGCTTGCTATTACTGGTGCCACCTGTGCCAGTTGTGTTCGCAGCATAGAAACCGCCCTGTCGTCTGTGCCAGGTGTCGAGCGGGCCAGCATGAATCTGGCTGATCACAGCGCTTATGTGCAAGGCGCGGCAAAGCCCGAGCAGCTCATCGCCGCCATTGAGGCGATTGGTTATGGGGCGTCAGCGACAGCGGATGATGACTCTCTTGAACAGGAACGAGAGCGCTCGGAGCAGCAGCTCTATCGTCGCCTGCTTCGTGACACCTGGCTGGCACTGGGCCTCGGTGCTCCGTTGATGGCATGGATGTTGTTTGGTGGCAGCATGATGGTGCATGGCGGAGGTATCAGTCAGCTGGTCTGGTTACTAGTCGGCCTGTTGACGCTTGCTGTGCTGGTAATTGCTGGCGGGCATTTCTTTGTCGGTGCCTGGAAGGCAGCCGTCCACCATAACGCCAATATGGATACGCTGATCGCCATTGGTACTGGTACTGCCTGGCTGTACTCCATGGTGGCGGTGCTGGCGCCATCGCTGTTACCAGAGCAGGCGAGGCATGTCTATTTCGAAGCCTCTGTGATGATTGTCGGCTTTATCAATATGGGGCTGGCGCTGGAGTTGCGCGCCCGCGGTCGCTCTGGTCAGGCAATCAAGCGCCTGCTCGGCCTGCGAGCTACCACTGCACGACGGGTCGACGATGATGGTAGTGAAGAAGATGTCGATATTGCACTGGTAGTCACAGGCATGCGCTTGCGAGTTCGACCGGGTGAGAAAATTGCTGTCGATGGCGTGGTGGAAAGCGGTTCTACTCTGGTGGATGAGTCTATGCTGACGGGTGAGCCCATGCCGGTTAGCAAACAGGCTGGGGATATGGTTTCCGCCGGGACGATAAATCAGCAGGGTAGCCTGATTTATCGGGCTACCCGGGTCGGTAAAGACACCGCGTTGGCCCAGATTATTGCTTTGGTAAAAAAGGCACAGGGCTCGCGCCCGCCGATTGGCCGACTGGCAGATCAGGTGTCTGCGGTTTTTGTGCCGGTGGTGATGCTGGTTGCCATTGGTGCTGCACTGGCTTGGTTTAACGTGGGGCCGGAGCCACGCGCCAGTTATGCCATGGTGGCATTGACCACGGTGCTGATTATCGCTTGTCCCTGTGCGCTTGGACTGGCAACGCCCATGTCGGTGATGGTTGGGGTGGGAAAGGCAGCGGAGTCGGGCATTCTTATCCGTCAGGGTGCAGCACTGCAAACAGCATCGCAGCTGACCACTATTGTTCTGGATAAAACCGGCACCATTACGCAAGGAAAACCATCGGTTACCGATGTATTTAGTTATGCCGACTGGTCACGGGATAAAGTGCTGGCATTGGCCGCCGCGCTGGAGAATGCGTCTGAACACCCTCTTGCCTTTGCGGTTCTTGAGGCCGCCAAGGAGCAAAGTCTGCCTGCCCTGGATGTGAGTGACTTCATCGCTGAAAATGGCAAAGGTGTGCAGGCGAGCTATCAGGGCGGTGTGGCCAGAATCGGCAATCTGCGCTGGCTGGCTGATCTGGGAATTGATGCAAGCGCGGCCACGGCAGATGCCGCCGGGATTGCTGAGCAGGCCGGTACCCCTTTATTTCTGGCAATGGATAAAACGCTGATCGGTGTGATTGGCGTGCGTGATCAGATTAAGACTGATGCCCGTGCAGCAGTGGCGCGTATGCATGCCCGTGGATTAAAGGTAGTGATGATCACTGGCGATGTTCGCAGTACCGCTGAGGCGATTGGCAAGCAAGCTGGTATTGATGAAGTTATCGCCGAGGTTTTGCCCGCCGATAAGGCCTTGCACGTGCGCGCGTTGCGTGACAAGGGAGAGCGGGTGGCCATGGTTGGTGACGGCATTAATGATGCGCCAGCTCTTGCCGAAGCCGATGTTGGATTCGCCATCGGAACAGGAACGGATGTGGCAATTGAAAGTGCGGGCATTACGCTGATGGGTGGGTCCTTGCACGGAGTGGTCGATGCCATTGCTGTGTCATCGGCCACGGTGCGTAATATTCGTCAGAACCTTGTTGGTGCATTTCTCTACAATGTGCTCGGTATTCCAGTGGCTGCGGGGCTGCTTTATCCGGTTACCGGAATGATGTTTAGTCCTGTTATCGCCGGGCTCGCCATGTCGCTGTCATCAGTTACGGTAGTATCCAATGCCAACCGGTTGAGATTTTTCCAGGCACGCCCAGCCAAGGAGATGGTATGAGCACTGTGCTGGTAAACGCTGCGGGACTGGCAGCAATGATGATGATTGTCTGGTGGTTCTGGCTATGGACGCCGCGCAAAGCAGTTAACACCAAAGCCGGGATAATCGAGATACGGGTTGCCAACGGAACTTACAGTCCGGCTTTGATAGATAGTCCGGCAGGGCAGCCCGTTACCCTCCGGGTGTTGCGTGAGGATGCCAGTCCTTGTGCTGAGTACCTGATCGTTGATGGCCTTGGCATCAATGAAGCATTGCCGATTGACCGCCGGCACGACATAGAGCTTCCGGCAATGGAACCAGGTGAATATCGTTTCCATTGCCAGATGAACATGTATCAGGGTGTCTTGAGGGTGGGCTAGGCAAATTATGACTATTCAGCGACAAGTTTGGCGCACTCCGAAAGCAGGCAGTTTGAACAGCTTGACGCTGCAGAGTGAGTCAGTGCCCGAGCTGGATGCCCGTGCTGTGCGTGTACAGGTAACAGCGGTGGGGTTGAACTTCGCTGATATTTTTGCCCTGACAGGTCTTTATTCCGCCACTCCTGAAGGAAGCTTTATTCCGGGGCTGGAGTACGCTGGTGAGATCGTTGCTATCGGACAGAATGTGGAAGGTTTCTGTGTTGGTGACCGGGTAATGGGTGTAACCCGCTTCGGCGGCTATGCCACGGTGATTGATAGCCCTGAAGAGTATGTTCACCTGATTCCACCGGGTTGGGATGATGCACAGGGAGCAGCCTTTCTGGCCCAGACACTGACCGCCTGGTATGCGTTGAAAGCGCTTGGTGACATTCAGCCGGGGCATAAGGTGTTGATTCATAGCGCAGCGGGTGGAGTTGGCTTGCAGGCCATGCGACTGGCCCGCGCCGTCGGTGCGATCCCGGTTGGTAGTGTTGGCTCGGCAGATAAGCTGGAGCTATTGCTTTCTGAGGGATTTTCCGACGTGTTAGTGCGAGAGCATTCATTTTCATCACAGCTACGCCGTCAGGGTCGACGTTTTGATTTGGTACTGGATGCCATCGGCGGGGAAGTGCAGCTGGCCAGCTTTGCGGCCCTTGAGCCAATGGGGCGGTTGGTGGTCTTTGGCGCGGCAGAGTTTACCCCCACTGGTAGTCGTCCCAACTACTTCAGTGCTATCTGGAAATTTCTCCGCCGGCCAAGATATGACGTGATGTCGATGATCAGTGAGAACAAGTCTGTACTGGCTTTTAACTTGATCTGGCTATGGCAGCGGCAGGAGCGTATGCATGCGCTGCTGGATGAGTTGCAGCAGATTGACCTGCCTCCACCATACGTGGGTCACCAATTCCCGTTCTCTGATGCTCACGGGGCGTTGGATTGCCTTCGATCCGGGAAAAGTACAGGTAAGGTGGTGTTAAGAGTAAACCTCTCAGGGCTTTAAGGTTGTGTTAAGACAGGTGTGAGGAAATGGAAGGGAGTATCGGTTAACCAGAGAATTGATCATGCGTTTCCGACAAGACTATCTGAGCATCTTGTCACGTACGGCTATATCTCCCTATGTGATGGCTTTGCTGCTGGCGGTGTGGTTGGCAGTGTTTGGCAATATACCTCTTTGGCGATCTCTGGCATATGTTGCTGCGCCTGTCTGGAAGCAGAACCTGTGGCTGGGCGGTTTCGCGCTGTTGCTGGTCGAAATCAGCTCTTTGCTTCTTATTTTGGTAGCGTGGCCTCGCTTATTTAAGCCTCTGGCAACCTTACTGCTTATGACCGCAGGATTAGCCAGCTATTTTATGACGACCTACGGCGTTGTTATTGACCCGGGAATGGCAACTAATGTTTTCGATACTGATATGGCTGAGTCACTGGACCTTCTTTCTTGGGCAATGATTCAGTCGGTTGCGATAGTGTCCATTCCACCCATATGGTTTCTTTGGTCAAGGTCAGTGCAGTGGAAGCCGTTCTTTCGTCAGGCTGCGTATAACCTACTTGCAGCCTCAATAACCCTGGCTATCATCGTTTTGACGGTACTTTTTTTCTACCAAAGCCTCACCTCAGTGATGCGCAGCCATCCCGACTTTCGTTATCAGATTAATCCGGCCAGCAGTGTGTACTCTGCTGCCTTTGTCGTTCATCAAAGGTGGTTTTCGGCCTCAAGGGAATTCCATCAAGTCGCAACAGACGCCCACCTTGGCATCGATGTAGATGGACTGCCTTCATTGATGGTGCTGGTGGTGGGGGAGACTGCAAGGGCAGATCATTTTTCTTTGGCGGGCTATTCCCGCCAAACTAATCCTGTCATGGAGCGCTGGCAAGCAGAGCAGGGTCTGGTGTATTTCTCTTCTGTCAGTTCCTGCGGCACATCAACTGCTTCATCTCTGCCCTGCATGTTTTCTCCTCTTGGCAGGCGTAGTGGAGGGGATGGCCATGCAGGGGAGTATGAGAGCGTTCTTGATGTATTGAAGCGTGCCGGCGTATCAGTGTTGTGGCTGGATAATCAGTCTGGCTGTAAAGGGGTATGTGACCGGGTTCAGTCTATGAAGCACAAAGATCTTTGTGATCAAGATGAATGTAAAGATGAGATAATGCTGGCGAATATGAAGTCTCTGTACAAAGATGCCAGCACAGAGTCTGAGCCGCGGAAGACCTTGGTGGTTATGCATCAGATGGGTAGTCATGGGCCCGCTTACTACAAGCGAACAACGCCGGAGTATAAAAAGTTTCTTCCAGAGTGCACCAGCAATGTACTTTCTGAGTGTGACAGTCAGAAAGTGATTAATGCTTATGACAATACGATCTTCTATACCGATTTCTTTCTGGGTCAGGTACTGGAATATTTAAAAGGCCTTGCCGATGAGGGTCGCGCTAGCACTGCAATGCTTTATGTATCGGATCACGGAGAGTCACTTGGTGAGAATGGAATATATCTTCATGGGCTGCCATATTCTCTGGCGCCGTCGTCTCAAACGCATGTGCCAATGATGGTCTGGCTGTCTAAACAGGAAGTGGTACAGAGCGGATTTGATCTTGACTGCTTAAAGCGCCATCGTGACAAACCTTTGAGTCATGACAATATTTTTCACTCGCTTATTGGTTTTATGGGTGTCTCCACATCAGAGTATCAGGAAGATATGGATATGTTCTCCTCATGCCACCTCGGTGCCAAGTAGCCAGATCACGTTGTCGATTTATTCTACTGCAGTAGTGTGCAGTGAGCTTCGGCTCTCGATGTGCGCAAGATTATTTAGAATACCACTTTAACGTGACTGCAGGCGTTAAGTTCCGCATAGATGTTAGTGACATGGTCGCGGTGCTGGACAGTGATGCGGGCATTTACCGAGATATAGTTTCCCTTTGCACTGGGTTTTACGGAGAGGTGTGTATTTGGGTCAAAGTCTTCCAGGTGTTGGGTAAGGATGGCAACCACTGCTTGCTCAAGCGGGCTATCCGCTGCCCCCATTACTTTCAAGGTCATTTCGTGGGGGAATTCCCAGAGTTCTTCGTTAATGGTCATGGGGTGTCTCGCCAACTTGGTAGTTTGCTATATGGAGCCTGTTGACCAGATTACAAGCCACACAGGCGGCGTTTGTAGTCGACATAATGGCGTGCCATCTGTTTCCAAAGCGGACCAGGTTTGCCATCGCCAAGGGTATGCCCATTCAGACGGGTTACCGGTACCACTTCCTTGGTAGAGCTGGACAGCCAGATTTCATCGGCGCTGCGAAGTTCGGCCTCAGTGACCTCACGCTCCTCAATCAGCATATTGTTCTGTTGAGCCAGCTCGACCACCAGATCACGAGTGATTCCCGGCAGGATTAAGTGGCTTTTCGGCGGGGTGGTTATGAGGCCGTCCTTAACGATAAAGAAGTTACTGGCAGAGCCCTCTGTGGCAAACCCGTCACGGATCAGGATTGCTTCAGCTGCGCCCTCGGCCACGGCTTGCTGGCGCATCAGGATATTGGCCAGCAGGGCCACGCTTTTGATGTCGCAGCGGCTCCAGCGGATGTCATCAAGTGTGACTACCGTGACGCCTTGTGCCGTATCCGGCATGTCAGCGGCTGGGGTGGCGATGTGCCCGGTCATGGCGAAAACTGTTGGCGCTACTGGCGGGTTTGGAAAAGCATGGTCACGTCTTGTTGTCGCGCCACGGGTAACTTGCAGATAGATATAAATGTTACCGCCGCCATTTTGCTGGATTAGTTCCTCGAACAGAGCAGTCCACTCGTCGGTCGAGTGTGGATTGGTGATTTCGATGGCTGCCAGAGAGTGGGCCAGACGCTGTAGGTGCTTATCCAGACGAAATAGCTTGCCGGCGTAGGCAGGGATAACTTCATAGACGCCGTCGGCGAACAGAAAGCCACGATCAAGAGGCGAAATACGAGCATGCTCAAGAGGTAAAAACTGTTCATTAAGGTAAGCAATGGCCATTTTCGCATCTCAACCAGAGTGAGCAGAAATCAAAACAGGCCAGCAAAGAACAGGCGGATGCGGTGCCACAGGCGCTTGAATAATCCAGCCTGTTCCACATCGTTCAGAGCCACAAGTGGACGATCCAGCAACACCTCGCCATCCAGGCTGACAACCACACTGCCCAGGGTCTCGCCCTTGCTGATCGGGGCACGAATTTCAGGGTTGACCTTCATCTCGGCTTTCAGGCGTTGTTGGCTGTTGCGAGGAATGGTCATCACCAGGTCATTTATCGGGCCGATCGCCAGTTTGTCATTTTTACCCATCCAGACTTGCACTTCAGATAGCGTGTCGCCAGCGTTGTAGGCATGGTAGGTTTCGAAAAACCGGAATCCCCAGGTCAGCAGCTTTTGCGTCTCGACCGCTCGGGCCTGCTCCGAACTGGTGCCCATTACTACACTGATCAGCCGTTGGTCACCCTGCTTCCCGGACGCCACAAGGCAATAGCCCGCTTCTTCTGTGTGGCCGGTTTTCAGACCGTCAACTTTGTCATCCCGCCATAGCAGCAAATTGCGATTTTGCTGGGTGATGTTGTTGTAGGTGAAACTTTTTTCAGCATATAGCGGATAGTGTTCTGGATAGTCATTAATGATTGCCAGCGCCAAAAGGGCCATGTCGCGAGCGCTGCTATAGTGACCGTCTGCTGGCAGGCCAGTAGCATTGCGGAAATGGCTGTTGGTCATGTTGAGGCGTTCCGCATGACGGTTCATTAGGTCGGCGAAGGCGTCTTCGCTGCCAGCAACGTGCTCTGCGATGGCGACACTGGCGTCGTTGCCAGAGACGATAATAATGCCCTTGAGAAGCTCATGGAGGTTTACCCGGGTACCTTCGCGGATAAACATACGTGAGCCGCCGGTTCGCCAAGCCTTGACGCTTACCAAAACCTCATCCGCCAGGGAAATATTGCCGCGCTCCAGTTCGTGATCAGCGACATAGGAGGTCATCATTTTGGTCAGGCTGGCGGGAGGGAGGCGCTCATCTGCATTGTGAGCCACAAGTACATGGCCGCTGGCGGCGTCCATCAGAATGTAGCCGCTGGCGGCGATCTGGGGTGCACGGGCAATCAGCGATTCTGCACTGGCGCTGAGCGGCAGTAGCAGCGCGGTCATCAGGGTAACAAGCCGTGGAAGTCGGAGTCGTGTCATGATTTTCTCGCATTGCAGGGCACTGAATCAGTGCCATTTGACCGCGTTGGCGGGAATAATTCCCGTTACGGGCACAGGTTGTGCGCATTCTAGGCCGCAGGGATAGAAATGTCAGGGGGCGACGGCGTTAACCGGCGATGGGTAGCCTGCGTCAGTTAATGACTGGCGGGCGGCAAGTCTTTCCTGCTCATCTGTAAAGGGGCCAATCCACACCCGGTATATGTCGTTGCGAGTGTGAATCGTTACCGGCCAGGAGAACCGCCTATTCAGGTCCGTGACAAGCTTGATCGCGCTATCCTGCTGGCTGAAGGCGCCGGCTTGCAGGAACAGTACGCCTGAGGCGTCAGGTGGGGGGCTGCTGGCGGCGGCGACCACGGTCTGGGGCTGGTTGGCAGGTTCTGTGCTGAGAGCCTCAACTCTTACCCGTCCGGTACCGCGTTGGTCGATATCCAGCTTCACTGCCGCCGCCCAGGAAAGATCAATGACTCGGTCAGGATGAAAGGGGCCACGATCATTCACCCGCACAATGGTGCTTTTGCCGTTGTCCAGATTGGTGACCCTCGCCCAGGTGGGCAATGGCAGGGTTTTGTGGGCTGCGCTCAACTGGTACATGTCATAGGTTTCACCGCTGGAGGTACGGTGGCCGTGAAACTTTGCGCCATACCAGGAGGCGATGCCATCCTCGGTGTACCCTTCTGACGACTCCATTACTTCGTATGTGACCCCCCAAACTCGATAGGTCGGACCATTGCCATAACGGCTGAGGGGCTCATGCTTTGGGGTGGGCTGTGGCAATTGCTGCATCCGCACTCGATCTGCCTGCGGCGCATGGTCTTGTTGAATGCTGTAGCGGTCACTACCCGGTGCGCCGTTGTCCTCCGCACTTGATCCGTGTGGCGCATAAGGGGATGTTTGGCAGCCTGCCACTAGCAGGCAGGCAAGTGACAGCAGCTTTTTCATTAGCGAATCTCTCCGCGGTGCTGGGTCAGTTCCTTAGCCAAATGATGGGCAGCCATGGCATACAGGTAACTGTGGTTATAGCGGGTTATTACATAGAAGTTGTTGGTGGTAAGCCAGAACTCGCTGCCATGCTCTCCTTCCAGCTCTATCAGGGCAATCGGTGTATCGTCGGCCAGACCAGTGAAGCAGAAGTTGCTCTCCGCGCAGGGCACGGACACAGCGCCAGCTGCCCTGGCTGCGCCCAGAGTCGTCCGTGGTTTGTCGAGGGGTTGAATTAGCTTGCGCCATGCCTCTCCCCGCACTCGGGCACGGGCTACCAGCGGTTGGCCAGTCTGCCAACCATGGACTTTAAAGTAGTTGGCTATGCTGCCTATGGCATCTACAGGGTTACCAAGCAGATCTATGCGGCCGTCATTATCCTGATCAATGGCGTAATGAATGTAGCTGGTTGGAATGAACTGCGGATATCCCATGGCGCCGGCATAGGAGCCGGTTACTTCGCTGATATCAATACCGGCTTTTTGCTCCAGACGGAACAGCTCCTTTAGCTGACCGCGGAAAAACTTTGAGCGCGGTGGGTAATCAAATCCCAGTGTTGTCAGAGCATCAATAACTCGGTAAGTGCCCTTGTGACGACCATAGCGGGTTTCCACCCCAAGGATGGCAAGGATCATTTCTGCTGGCACCCCATGAGATGCCTCCACCGCGTCCAGCGTGTCCTTATGTTGCCGCCAGAATGCAACGCCCTGCTCGACCCGATCGGGCTGCACAAATAGACGTCGATAGTCCGCCCATGTAAGGGTTTTTTCAGCTGGCCGAGCAATGAGCTCAAGTATTTTTTCCTGTTTTTGAGCGTCGCCCAGCAGCAACATAACACGTTCGCGGTCCAGTCCTTCCTCTGCCAGTTCGTCAGCTACCTTGATGGCTTCCGGGTGCTCGGCATAGCTCGCAAGGGCCGGGCCGGAGGCCCCCCAGATCAGGGCGGCGAGTGTGAAAATCATAATCCGGTTATTCACGTAGTCTCCTTATCCCATGAGGCGCCGGTGGGTATGAACGGACATCAGAATGCCGAACCCGGCCAGCAGGGTCACAATGGATGTGCCGCCGTAGCTGATCAGTGGTAGTGGAACTCCCACCACCGGCAACAGGCCGGACACCATCCCGACATTGACCAGAATATAGATAAAAAATGTGAGGGCCAGTCCCGCGCCAAACAGGCGTGAAAAGAGATCCTGAGCGTGGTAGCTGATCCATAGGCAGCGGCCGATAACAAACAGATAAAGAGCGAATAGTAACAGGATGCCGAGCAACCCCAGCTCCTCTGACAATACCGCGAAGATAAAGTCTGTATGTGACTCGGGCAGAAAGTCGAGTTGGGACTGGGTGCCATTTAGCCACCCCTTACCCTGAATGCCGCCAGAACCAATAGCGGTCTTTGACTGGATGATGTTCCAGCCGGCGCCAAGCGGGTCGGCCTCCGGGTTGAGAAAGGTATCAACGCGGCGGCGCTGGTAATCATGTAGCACATAGAAATACATCAATGGTGCAGCAATAGCTGCGCCTGCCACGGATGCTCCGATTACTCGCCAGCTGAGACCTGCCATAAAAAGAATGACTAGTCCCGACATGGAGATTAGCAGGGCGGTACCCAGATCAGGCTGGCGACCGATCAGCATGGCCGGCACCAGAATTATCATTAGCGCAACAAAAGTGTCGCCCATTGAAGGGGGGAGCGCACGGTCGCGGAAAAACCATGCCACCAGAGCCGGTACAGCGATCTTCATCATTTCTGAAGGCTGAAAACGGCCTATGCCGGGCAGGCTAAGCCAGCGCTGTGCACCTTTGGCTTCTGTGCCGATTACCAGCACCAGAATCAACATGAGCAGGCCGATGCCATAGAGTACCGGTGACCAAAAGCGAAACGTACGCGGTGGGAGCTGAGCAAGAACAAACAAGACGATGAAACCGACCAAAAAGCGGGTTAGCTGGCGTAGCACCAGATCCATGCTCTCGCCGCCGGCGCTGTACAGCACAAACAGGCCGAAGCCCATTATGGCGAGTAGTCCCGCCAGTAATGGCATGTCGATGTGCAAGCGAAAGGCGAGGTCAAGATTGCCGGGGCCGCGCTGGTGGCTAGGTAGCTGACGAAGATATTCGTGATTGCTCATGGAGACTCTCCGCCGCCGGTGCTGGACAAACGGGGCTTGCTCAAATCACGCAGGTTGCCCTTTCCGTCAAGTAGCCAGGCATCCATTATTGCTCGCGCCACTGGCGCTGCGGCCCGGCCGCCGGATTCGCCATTTTCTACCAGCACAGCTACGGCGATAGCGGGGTTGTCCGCTGGAGCAAAAGCGACAAAAAGCGCATGGTCACGCAATCGCTCGCTGACATCCAGGTCTTTGTATTCGACGTCTGAGGCAAGTGAGAATACCTGCGCTGTGCCTGTCTTTCCTGCAATTTTGTATTTTGCTCCTCGCCCGGCTGCACGAGCTGTACCGTGCGCGCCATGAATAACGTCGGTCAGTGCTGCTTCCATAAGCTGCCAGTTATTTGGATCTTTGAGTATGAGATCTTTGTCTTCAGTCGTTGCTGTTGCTGCCATGGCTACCTGCGGAGGGTGTTGCTTGCCACGACGTGCACTGATGGCCATAGCCTGGGCCAATTGAAGTGGGGTGGTCAGCATATAGCCTTGGCCGATGGATGTGTTCACCGTGTCACCGTGAAACCAGGAGCTACGTCTTGCGCTTTGTTTCCATTCACGAGAGGGCAGAATGCCCGCTAGTTCGCCCTGCAGATCGATACCCGTTCGACGGCCAAGATTGAAGTAACTGAGAAAGTCAGACATATGGTCAATGCCCATCTTCAAACTGGCATCGTAAAAGTATGTGTCACAGGACTCCACGATAGCCTTGTGCAGGTCGACTTTGCCATGGCCGCCACGCTTCCAGTCGCGGAATACTCGTTCCGTGCCGGGTAATCGGAAGAAGCCAGGATCCTGAATGGTACGTTGCCAGTCGGTGACGCCCGCTTCGAGCGCAGCCAACCCCATCATTGATTTTATTGTTGAGCCTGGTGGGTACTGACCCTGTAGCGCGCGATTGAATAGTGGGCGATCAGGATCCTCCCGGTAGGCGCCATAATCGCTTAATGAAATGCCAGTAACAAAAAGATTCGGATCGAAGCCCGGGCGGCTGATGAAGGCAAGTACGCCACCATCCCGGGGGTCTATGGCGATAGCGGCCCCACGTCGTCCGCCGAGGGCATTCCAGCCAGCTCTTTGGACATCCAGATCGAGAAAAAGAGAGATGTCTTCTCCTGCAATTGGTGGCGTTTCATCTAGCACCTGCTGGACACGGCCTCGGGCGTTGGTTTCTGCTTTGCGGTAGCCGACAGTGCCATGCAGGATGCTTTCGTATTGTCGTTCGATGCCTGCCCGGCCATAGAAATTGGTGCCACTGTAATTAGCCAGTGTTGCCTCATCCATAGCAGAAATATCTTGTGCATTGATGCGGTTAACATAACCAATTACATGGGAAAAAAGTTCGCCGTAGGGATAGTGGCGGATTGCCTCGGCCTCAATGCGCACGCCGGGCCACTCATGACGTGCTTCGGCGACTAGAGCAATTTCTTCAGCGGTAAGGCGGCTGCGTAGTGGCACCGGCTCCCATGGGCGGCGGCGCTGACTGAGCTGGGCACGGAACCGTTCCAGTTGATCCTCATCAATATCTATCAGCTCCCTTAAGCCGCTAAGTGCGGCCTCCATGTCACGCAGCTGTTCAGGAATTACCACCAGGGAAAAGTCAGGCTGGTTGTCGGCCAGGATACGACCATGGCGATCCAGAATGAGACCCCGCGGCGGAGCAATTGGTTGAGTTTGTACTCGGTTCTGATCGGCGAGTGCTCGAAACCGGTCATGCTGAGCCCATTGCAGCCAGACTATCCTGCTGACCAGAGCGGCCAGTACGATCACCACGAACACTAATGTCCAGACAAGACGCATCTGGATGATTTGGCTTTCCCTTTGACGATCGCGCAGGCGCATAGCAGTCAAATCATCGATGGTAGGGATGGCCGGAGAGAAGGCTCCAGCCACGATAGATCTGCTCTGCCACCAGTATGCGTACCAAAGGGTGGGGCAGTGTCAAAGTGGACAGTGACCATTGCTCGTGGCACTGCATGGATAGCTGCGCATCAAGTCCGTCCGGGCCGCCAATTAGTAGTGCCATGTCCTGACTCTGGTCACGCAAGGTCTGAAGCTTCTTGGCCAGCTGTGGCGTATCGATCTGTTTGCCTAGCACCTCAAGGGCAACGGTGTGGATGGCTGGATATTTTTGTAATCGCTTTCGAATGGCGACAGCTTCTTCAGCAATTAGTGTTGCTGTGTCACCGCGCCGTTTTGGCAGGGGAATTTCCTCGAACTCAATGCGAATATCACCGGAAAGTCGGCGGCGATATTCTTCCACGCCCGCATCAACCCAGTTCGGCATTTTTGTTCCCATGGCCAGTACTCTTACCAGCATGCTGAGTTCCGCAAAGCAAGTGCGCTTCCTGCCATGACCGTCAATCAGGTTTCCTGACGGTCAGGGTGGTGAGCGGGATTGCGCCACAGGCGTTCAAGGTCGTAGTACTCCCGGGTCGATGTTTGCATAACGTGGACAATAACATCGCCTAAGTCCACCAGAACCCACTCGGCGCTTTGTTCACCCTCTACACCTACCGGCATGAACCCGGCTTCCTTGATCTTTTCCTGCACGGTGTCGGCCAAGGCCTTGACGTGGCGGGTAGAGGTGCCGCTGGCGATTACCATCTGATCGGCCAGGCTTGTCATCTCGCCGATATTCAGAACGGTGACATTCTTCGCCTTCATTTCTTCGAGCGCATTAACAACGGTGTCGAGCAGGAGAGTAGGGCTGGTCTGGCTCATGAATCCTCATCATCTGGGCGGGCATCATTGGGGACAGTATACAGGCCATGCTGCTTAATATGTGCGAGCACCGCATCATCCAGGGACGTGCAGTGGTCTTTTTCGGCCAGTCGCTGGCGGATGGCGCTAGAGGACACATCCAGAAATGGCGCGCTTAGCATCAAGCGCAGCCCCGCCGGGTGGTCAAGCAGGCGGCTTGCATCTGTCGTGGGGAATGCCTGAAGCACTTCGTTCACTGGCTCGGCAGCGCCAGGGCGCGGCAGCACGGCTAGGTGACAGAGTGCCGGGTAATCCTGCCAGCGGTGCCAGTGGTGAAGAGTGGCGAGGCTGTCAGCGCCGAGGATGAGCACCAGTGGTTTGTCTGGGTGATGGCCGCGCAGTTCCGTTAGGGTGTCGATGGTCCAGGATGGCCCGGGCCGACGTAGCTCGCGGTCATCGGTAAGTAGTTCGGGGTAGGGCTCGGTGGCGATCTTCAGCATGGCCAGCCGTTGTTCAGCGCTCGCCGCTGGCTGAGGCCGGTGGGGTGGCACTGAGTTTGGTAAAAAATATACCTTGGCGTTGCCAAGGGCTTTGGAGACTGCTCGGGCAGCGCCTATATGGGCGCGATGCACTGGATCAAAAGTGCCGCCGAACAGGATCAACGGCACTGCCTCTTTAGTATCAGCTGCGGACATGACCGTCGCCGAGGACAATCCATTTCTGGCTGGTCAGTCCTTCCAGTCCGACCGGTCCACGGGCATGAATCTTATCGGTGGAAATGCCAATTTCTGCGCCCAGTCCATATTCAAAACCGTCAGCAAAGCGGGTTGAAGCATTTACCATCACTGAGCTTGAGTCCACTTCGGTCAGGAAGCGCCGTGCGCGGGTGAAGTTCTCAGTGACAATGCTTTCCGTGTGGGCAGAGCTGTAGCGGGCGATATGGTCCATGGCCTGATCCAGATCCGTGACGATCTTTACTGCCAGAATCGGCGCCAGGTATTCCTCTGCCCAGTCCTGCTCGCTGGCCTCCTGCATGCTTGCTACTAGTGTTCGGGCGGCGGGGCAGCCACGCAGTTCGACCCCCTTTTCCATGTAGGTTTTGGCTAGCTGGGGAAGAATCCGTTCGGCAATTCCCTCGGCCACCAGCAGAGTTTCCATCGTGTTGCAGGTGCCGTAGCGGTGGGTCTTGGCGTTGATGGCGATGGCCATGGCCTTATCGATATCCGCTTGGTCGTCGATATAAACATGACAATTGCCGTCCAGATGCTTGATCACGGGCACCCGAGCTTCGCGACTGATGCGCTCAATAAGACCCTTACCGCCGCGTGGCACGATTACATCTACATACTCGGGGCGGCTAATCATTTCGCCCACGGCAGCGCGGTCGGTGGTGTCGATAACTTGTACTGCCGTACCAGGCAGGCCAGCAGCAGTAAGGCCTTCGCTGATGCAGGTGGCGATGGCTCTGTTGCTGTTAATCGCTTCCGAACCACCGCGCAGAATGGCAGCATTGCCGGACTTCAGGCATAGCGCTGCAGCGTCGATGGTGACGTTAGGGCGGGACTCGTAAATAATTCCGATAACCCCCAAAGGGACGCGCATATGGCCCACCTGAATGCCGCTTGGACGGTACTTCAGGTTGGTGATTTCACCAACCGGGTCGGCTAACGCGGCGACCTGTTCGAGGCCTTCGATCATGGCCTCAAAGCGGGCAGGGGTCAGTTCCAGCCGGTCCAGCAGGGCGGCATCGAGTCCGCCAGCCTTGCCAGCGTCCATATCCGCGCTATTGGCGGCGAGAATGGCGGTCCGCTGCCGTTTCAGGCTGGCGGCAATCTCCGCTAGCGCACGGTCTTTATCGCCACGTGTGGCACGGGCCATGTGCCGAGCTGCTGCTCGGGCTTGCTGGCCAATTTGCTGGAAATACTGCTCAATCGTCATCGGACACGCTGCTCCGGGATACATAAAGACGACGATTATAGCGGTCCCAAGCGCTTTACGCGCCCTGCCTTTCCCGTAACAATCAACCTCCAGCCCGTTTTTTTGCTTCTCGGGGAGAGAGCTTTGAGGTTGGACACAATAATAAAGAAAACCCGCAGCCCGTGTGTGGAGGGCAGCCAACTATGAAAATCAAGTATCAGGCATACAGCCGAAACGCAATCAAAGCAGACCCGCAGACCATGTGGGTCGGGCCGTGGAAAATCGATTATCTGGCTTTCAGTGACCCGGCTCAGTACCACAAGCCGCCATTGCTGGTTATCGGCGGTGCATTTCAGAACTTCACCTCTTATAAATACTGTGTCGAGCGCATTTACGATGATTTTCCGGTAGTTCTGGTGGATTTGCCCTCGTTGGGTAGCAATGATCAGATTGCTCCTGATCTGGGTATGGAGGATCTGGCAGATCTTCTATATGGCTTTGTTCAGGCGATGGGGCTTGGCAAGGTGCACCTGATGGGGTTGTCACTGGGATCTGCCATCGCCAGTACCTTTGCCTACAAATACCCTGCCGAGACCGGCAAGCTAATTGTTGCCGGCATCATCACCCGACCAAGAAAAAGCTGGCGCATGCTCGTGGACGAATCCGTGCGGGTGCTTGATGAAGGTCGTATGGATGAGTTTAGCCAGGCAGTAGTGCTCTACCTGGTTAATTATCAGCGCTTGAAAGAAACGGGTATTACGCCCACTGCGCGTAAACTTTTTTATCGACAGATGAAAGCGCTCAATGACAATGAGCGAGAGCGTTACAAGATCAATGGCCGGCGTCTATTGTCTGTTGAGGGTGTGCTTGGTTACCCGAACTGTGAAACGCTGGTGACCACTGGTGAGTTTGATAGTTTTACTCTGCCATGGGAAAACGCAGCTTTTTCCAGCAAGTGTCCCAACTCAACATTTGTCTTGATTGATGGTGCTGATCATTTGCCGCAGCTGGAAAAGCGAGAGGTTTCTCTGGAGTTGTTCTCCGCATTTCTAAATGGTCGCTCGCTCGGCAATGTCAGTGGTATTCGGGTTATGCCGAAGGGAACTTACGATCGCCTGGAGCGGCGGCGTAGTGATCGTTTGGCTCCGTGTAATACTCGTGGCCGGGTTATCAGTGAGTCGCGAATTGGCGACCAGTTCCGCTTTGATCAGGAGGTTAAAGTAGTTGATGTCAGTTTCTTTGGCTGCCTGCTTAAGTTAGACCGCCCCGGCTTTTCGCTGGCAGAACATGCCCGTGATTGCACGCTTTACATGACTTCGCCGGAGCTGAAGCTGGAGCTGCTGGTTTTCGATTATGACGATGCCGGACATCTTCGCTGTCTGTTCAAGCATGGCAATATCGCAGAGGCAGAGCGCTTTGCAGCGTTGCTGAAGGATGATGCCTACTTTCTTCAGGTAGCGGGCGAAGGCAAGCTGCACAAGATCTACGGTTGAGGTTGTCGAAATATAAAAAAGGCCGGTTAAACCGGCCTTTTTTATATTCGTTCCAAGAGTGGCTACTTAAGCAGGTCAAAGGTCAGCAATGATAGCCAATTGCGTTCGTCTGACGGCCACCACTCTATGGTTACTTCACCATCTTCCAGCCATTCACTGTCAGGCCAGTTCTGCTTCAGGAGTTCGCGACCCTTGGCTGCCAGTACAGGTTGCTCAAGTGACTGGTAGGATTTTGTCAGGATCGCCAGAGCCTCCTCCACAGAGCTGGTCTGCTGGAAGTGGCGGATAACATCTTGTGCTCGGTTTGCTGCTGCGATATAGGCTTGTCGCCGGGCATAGTAACGGGCAGCAATAATCTCTTGCTCGGCCAGCAGGTTGCGGATGAACAGCATCCTGTTGCGGGCATCCGGGGCATATTCACTGTCCGGGTAGCGTCGCACCAGCTCATCAAAATCCCGGAACGCGTCTTTCATGGTGGCAAGGTCCCGCGGCGCCTTGTCACTGCCGAAGACCCGGTCAAACATCCCCTGGTCCATGTAATAGTGAGCCAGGCCGCGCAGGTAGAGTACGTAATCTATGTGCTCGTGAGTCGGGTAGGTTCGGATAAAACGTTCTGCCTGAGCGGTAGCCCCCGGATAGTCCAGCGACCGATAACGGGCATAGACAAGATCAATTTGTGCCTGCTCGGTAAAGTCACCATAGGGGAAGCGTGCTTCCAGCTCCTCTAGTTGCTCTATGGCGTCGAGGAAGGTTTTTCGGTCGAGCTGCTTGCGTGCTTCGCGGTAATGCTCGGCCTCGGTCAGCTCCCGTTTATCTGCCGGATTGCCGGCACAGGCGGCCAGCGTTAGCGCTATCAGAATCAAAAACAGCTTTTGCATCAGAACTCTTTGCCATCATAAGGCTACAATAGGGCCGGTATTTAATCACAGCCACAGCAGCAGGTCGCCATGGGACAGCCCGTAGACGGGAAAATTCAGATTCAGGTACAAGCCAGTCCGGAACATGCCGGGTTGCGTCTTGATCAGGTGGCTGCCGAGCTTTTTGGCGGTTTTTCACGGGCCAGGCTGCAGGAGTGGATCAAATCCGGCGCACTGACCGTCAACGGTGAGGTGGTCAAGCCCAAGCAGAAGCTGGTCGGCAGCGAGGAGTTGGCGCTGGATGCGGTGCTGCTGCCAGAGGTTGAGGACGAGGCTGAGCCAATCACCATCAAGGTGGTGTACGAAGACGGCGAGCTGCTGGTTATAGATAAGCCCGCCGGGCTAGTAGTGCATCCTGCGGCAGGGCATGCCGCAGGCACCCTGTTGAACGGGTTGCTGCACCACAACGCCACCCAGGCCAACCTGCCGCGGGCGGGTATTGTCCATCGTCTCGACCGCGATACCACTGGGCTTATGGTAGTGGCGAAGACGCTAGAGGCGCATGCGTCACTGGTTTCCCAGTTGCAGGACAAGAGCCTGTATCGGGAGTATGAAGCGGTGGTTCAGGGTGTGATGACGGGTGGCGGCAAGGTGGAGGCACCGATTGGTCGTCATCCAACGGATCGCAAGCGTATGGCTGTGGTGCAGTCCGGTAAGCCGGCAGTGACGCACTACAGAGTTACCGAGCGCTTTCGTGGCCATACTCTTGTCAGGGTGCAGCTGGAAACCGGCCGCACCCATCAGATTCGCGTGCATATGACCCATATTCGCTACCCGTTGGTGGGCGACCAAACTTATGGACGACTTCGTTTTCCAGCAGGTGCCAGTGCGCAGTTGCGCGAAGCGCTGCACAAATTTCCCCGTCAGGCTTTACACGCCCGTCGCTTGGGCCTGATTCATCCTGGCTCCGGTGAGGAAATGCGCTTCGAATCGCCGCTGCCGGAGGATATGGAGGTTCTGCTGGCCACATTGCGTAAGGACCGGGACGAGGAATGATGCTGCCCGGGCCGGAGCAGTGGCTGGTTCCTGATTGGCAGCCACATTCCAGAGTGCGGGCTTTGGTTACCAGTCGGCGTGGGAATCATTCTCCTCCTCCCTGGGATGGCTTTAACCTGGGCGATAACTGTGGCGATGACAGTGCTCGCGTGGCAGCCGCCCGGGCTCACCTGCATCAGCAGATTGGCACCACCAAACCACCCTTCTGGCTGACCCAGGTCCATGGCGTGCGTAGCGTTCGCTACGGTGATGCAGATCGTCGCGCCGATGGAGCTTGCTGTGATCTGGTCGGGCACCCCTGTGCCGTGTTGACAGCCGACTGCCTGCCAGTGCTGATGGCTCGTCGGGACGGCAGTGCGGTGGGTGCTTATCATGCCGGTTGGCGAGGTCTGCTTGCCGGGATGTTAGAAGTCGGTGTGCAACAGCTGGCGCCTGCAGGTGAGCCCTTATCTGCATGGTTGGGGCCAGCCATTTGCCAGAGTTGCTATCAAGTCGGAGATCAGGTGCGCGACGCGTTTATGGCGACGGACCCGGGGGATGGCCGAGGGTTTCGCGAGGATGGCCCCGGCCACTGGCGGATGGACATGTTTACACTGGCTCGGCGCCGGCTGCAGGCTGTCGGGGTCAATGATATCCATGGTGGCAATTTGTGCACCAGTTGCCGCCTAGATGAATATTACTCCTATCGGCGCGATGGCCAGACCGGCCGCTTCGCTACCCTGATCTGGCTCAACGACTAAGTTGTCCTTCTCTGCTTTCCTGTGATCTGGTGGTCCTACTTGAAAAGTACGGACAATGGCCGCACCTATGTGGCATCAAGATCGAGTCCGGGAGAGGCAAATCATGCGTTACGAAAAATTTACCGCACGTCTTCAGGAGGCGATTGGCGAAGCTCAGTCTCTGGCGGTTGGGCGCAGCCACTCCTCTATAGAACCGGTGCACCTGATGTTGGCGTTGCTGCGGCAGCAGGGTGGTAGTGCGCGTCCGTTGCTGGATCGAGCGGGAATTAATGTTGGCGATCTGGATGTCGCGCTACAAGTAGCGATAGATAATCTGCCAGTGATGAAGCCCTTTAGCGGCGATGTTCAGGTTTCACAGAATTTGGCGCGTCTGTTCAATCTGGCGGATCGTGAAGCTCAGCAGCGTGGAGATCAGTATGTCTCCAGTGAGACAGTATTGTTGGCGGCCTGTGATGATGGTGCCGAGCTCGGCAAGATTCTATCTCGCGCCGGAGTTGTCAAAGAAGTTTTGGCAGAAAGAATTAGCGATCTGCGAGGAGGCGAAGCGGTGAACGACCCGAATGCGGAAGACAAGCGTGAGGCGCTGGATAAGTACACGGTAGATCTGACCAAGCGTGCTGAAGATGGCAAGCTTGATCCAGTGATTGGCCGTGACGATGAAATTCGTCGCACCATTCAGGTTTTGCAGCGACGCACCAAAAACAATCCTGTTCTGATTGGCGAGCCCGGTGTGGGTAAGACGGCTATTGTCGAGGGCCTTGCCCAGCGCATCGTCAATGGTGAGGTTCCTGAAGGTCTGAAAGACAAGCGCGTTTTGTCTCTGGATATGGCCGCTTTAATTGCAGGGGCAAAGTATCGGGGCGAGTTTGAAGAGCGTCTCAAGGCAGTGTTGAATGAGCTGGCCAAGCAGGAAGGTCGGGTTATTTTGTTTATTGATGAACTGCACACTATGGTTGGTGCGGGTAAAGCTGATGGAGCGATGGACGCTGGCAATATGCTTAAGCCGGCCTTGGCTCGTGGTGAGCTGCATTGCGTGGGCGCTACAACCCTGAATGAATATCGGCAGTTTATTGAAAAAGATGCAGCTCTTGAGCGTCGTTTCCAGAAGGTGCTGGTGGATGAGCCTACGGTGGAGGACACCATTGCCATTTTACGCGGGCTGAAGGAGCGTTATGAGGTCCATCATGGTGTGGAAATTACCGACGGTGCAATTATTGCGGCGGCTAAGCTATCGCAGCGTTATATCACTGATCGGCAGTTGCCGGATAAGGCCATCGATCTGATTGACGAGGCGGGTAGCCGCATTCGTATGGAAATCGACTCTATGCCGGAGGAGATGGACCGTTTGGATCGTAAGCTGATTCAGTTGAAAATGGAGCGCGAAGCGCTGCGCAAAGAAACTGATGATGCAAGCAAGAAGCGTCTGGATAAGCTAGAGGAGGATATCGACCGCCTTGAAAAGGAGTATGCCGATCTGCGTGAAGTATGGGATGCGGAGAAAGCCACTCTTGCCGGTGCGCAGAATCACAAAGCTGAGCTTGAAAAGGCTCGTTTGGAAATGGATCAAGCTCGTCGCGCTGGTGACTTGAGCCGTATGTCCGAGTTGCAATACGGCGTTATCCCGGAGCTTGAAAACAGACTGAAGAGTGCTCAGGGTGCTGAGGTAGAGACGCAGCTATTACGTAATAAAGTCACCGATGAAGAAATTGCCGAGGTAGTTTCCAAGTGGACCGGTATTCCGGTGTCAAAAATGCTTGAGGGAGAGCGCGACAAGCTGCTACGCATGGAAGACGCGTTGCATAACCGAGTGGTGGGTCAGGATGAGGCAGTCGTCGCTGTGGCTAATGCGGTACGTCGTTCGCGTGCAGGCCTGTCGGATCCTAATCGCCCCAATGGTTCGTTCCTCTTTTTGGGGCCAACCGGTGTGGGTAAAACGGAGCTATGCAAGTCGCTGGCGGAATTTCTATTTGATACCGAAGAAGCGATGGTGCGGATTGATATGTCGGAGTTTATGGAGAAGCACTCCGTAGCTCGGTTAATCGGTGCGCCTCCGGGATATGTTGGATATGAAGAGGGTGGCTATCTCACCGAGGCGGTGCGTCGGCGTCCCTATGCGGTGCTCCTGCTGGACGAGGTTGAGAAGGCGCATCCGGATGTTTTCAATATCTTGCTTCAGGTGTTGGATGATGGGCGTCTGACTGATGGTCAGGGGCGCACAGTGGACTTCCGCAATACGGTAGTCGTGATGACATCCAATCTGGGCTCGGATTTGATACAGCAAATGGCTGGCGAAGATAACTATGAGCGCATGAAGTCGGCCGTGATGGACGTGGTTGGTGGACATTTCCGGCCGGAGTTTATTAACCGTATTGACGAGGTCGTTGTATTTCATCCGCTGGCCCGGGATCAGATCCATGGTATTGCCAACATTCAGCTGGATGGCTTGCGTCGCCGCTTGGCTGAGCGCGATCTGAAAATCGACCTGACTGCCGAGGCGCTCGATATGCTGGTAGTCGCTGGTTACGATCCGGTGTATGGCGCCCGTCCTCTAAAGCGGGCAATTCAACAGCGGATTGAAAATCCTCTGGCGCAGCGCATTCTTAGTGGAGACTATGCTCCAGGGGATGTTATCAAAGTCGGTGTTGAGGGTGATGCGTTGACCTTTAGCAAGTCCTTAGGCAGGCAGCACGAATAAAAAAGGCCGTCATAGACGGCCTTTTCTATTTTGTGTCACCAGAGCTATTGGGCTATGGGCATAGCTTCAGGGCTTCCTGTGTTTGCTCAATCATCTTCTGACGCCCTTCGTCATCCAGAGTAATGACCTCGCCGGTATCCGGGTCAGTAGTGCGAACCACAGGTCTGTTGCGCAATTCATCCAGATTCTTGCGGTGCTGCTCGCAGCGCTCCTCGGTGGCTTGGTCGGGGGCAGTGGCTTCCTGCTCAGCGTCGGCTTGCTGTTTGGCCTGCTGCTGGCGGGCGGCCTCTGCCCGCTGCCGCTGTTCCTTAAGTCGCTCAAGCTCCGCATCCTGATCCGAAGAGGGACCAAGGGTGCGAACCTCCTTGCTCTGAACCCCTTCTGGCGGGGGAGTTTGGGTGTAGTGGGTGACCCCGCTGTCATCTGTCCAGCGGTAAAACTTTGCCGCCGTCGCTGTGCCGCAAAGTAGTATGCCGATCATCACTGTGGTGACTATTCGAGCCTGACGGATCATGGTTTCTCCGTAATTCATTGTTCTCCCTCGCTAGAATGCCCTGCCGGGCCTGCCTGCGGCAACCCCGCCGGGGCTTTGGCTGTTTGACAACAGGTATTTATCTGCCAGAATTGCTGGTCTCCGGAGTTCGAGACCGCCCGTCGCAATACCCCCGCAACGGACCGGCCGGGAATCCGGGCGTCGTTACCGCGGCGTCCTAGCAGTGACACTGCCACACCGTCCCCATAGTCTGCTCCGCGGCGGCCAACCTCCGCCCGGCATGTCGGAAAGCCCAATAGCGCTTTCCTTTCGCAGACCAGCAAAACCGACGATGGATCTTGCCAAGGCTGGACGGCGCCGCCGTGCCGGCTCGTGTGGTTTGAACAGTAGAGGGCTTCACTGTGGAAAAATTATCTGGCGCGGAGATGTTGGTTCGCGCGTTGCAGGACGAAGGTGTAGAAATCATTTTCGGCTACCCAGGTGGTGCCGTTCTTCATATTTACGATGCTCTGTTCCAGCAAGACAAGGTGCAGCACATTCTTGTGCGCCACGAGCAGGCCGCGACCCATGCTGCGGATGGCTATTCCCGCGCTACCGGCAAGCCCGGGGTGGTGCTGGTTACATCCGGCCCTGGTGCGACTAACGCAGTAACCGGTATTGCCACAGCCTATATGGACTCGATTCCAATGGTGGTGCTTTCGGGGCAGGTGCGTTCGGACTGGATCGGCGACGACGCCTTCCAGGAGACTGACATGGTGGGTATCTGTCGGCCAATCGTGAAGCACAGCTTCTCGGTACGAAAGCCTGAAGATATTCCCGAAATGATGAAGAAGGCCTTTTATATCGCCACCACGGGTCGGCCTGGCCCGGTGCTGGTAGATATTCCCAAGGACCAGACCAGCCCGCTGGTGAAGGTGCCTTACGAATACCCGAAGAAAGTCAAAATGCGCTCTTACTCGCCGGTGGCTCGCGGTCACTCTGGGCAGATTCGCAAGGCAGTCGACGAGATGCTCAAGGCTCGCCGGCCGGTGATCTACGCCGGGGGCGGGGTGATTCTGGGTGATGGCAGTGAGTACTTGACCAAGCTTGCCAAGCTACTGAATTTCCCTGTGACTAACACGTTGATGGGGCTTGGCGCCTATCCTGGCTCTGACTCGCAGTTCCTCGGCATGCTCGGCATGCACGGCACCTACGAGGCAAATATGGTCATGCATAGCAGTGACCTGATCGTCGCGGTGGGCGCCCGTTTTGATGACCGTGTGACCAATCACGCGGAGAAGTTTTGCCCGGGGGCCACGGTTATTCATGTGGATGTTGACCCTGCAAGCATTTCCAAGAATGTGCGTGCCGATGTGCCCATTGTTGGGCCGGTAAGGCAGGTGCTTGAGGAAATGGTTTCGATGATTGAAGAGTCGCCGGATCGCCCTGATGCTAAAGCGCTGCAGCGCTGGTGGGACGAGATCAAGGGGTGGCGTGAATATCATGGCCTTCGTTACGAAGTGAACGATGGCGGTCCCATGAAGCCGCAGCAGGTGGTGCAAGCTTTGTATAAAGCTACCAAGGGCGATGCCTATGTGACCTCCGACGTGGGTCAGCATCAGATGTTCGCTGCACAGTTCTACAAGTTCGACAAGCCGCGTCGCTGGATCAATTCCGGTGGTCTCGGCACCATGGGCTTTGGCCTTCCATCGGCTATCGGCGTCCAGTTCGCTTTCCCGGATGCGATGGTTGCCTGTGTTACTGGTGAAGGCTCGATCCAGATGAACATTCAGGAGCTGTCTACCTGTCTGCAGTACGGTCTGCCGATCAAGATTATTAACATTAATAATCAGGCTCTGGGCATGGTTCGCCAATGGCAAGACATGCAGTACGGCGGCCGTCATAGCCAGTCGTATATGGACTCTCTGCCAGACTTTGTCCGCTTGGCAGAGTCCTATGGCCATGTCGGGATCCGTGTCGATCGGATCGAGGATCTGGATGAGGCAATGGAAAAAGCGTTCTCCCTTAAGGATCGATTGGTATTTATGGATATCTATGTGGATCCGAGTGAGCACGTATACCCCATGCACATCGCCGATGGTTCGATGCGCGACATGTGGCTCAGCAAAACGGAGCGGACCTGATCATGAGACGGATCATTTCAATCCTGATGGAAAACGAGCCAGGTGCTCTGTCCCGCGTGGTGGGTCTGTTCTCTCAGCGCGGCTATAACATTGAAACGCTAACGGTGGCACCCACTGAAGACAGGACGCTGTCCCGGCTAACGCTGACAACCTTTGGCGATGATCGGCAGATTGAGCGCATCACCAAGAACCTGAACAAGCTGATCGAGGTGGTCAAGCTGGTGGATCTGACCGAAGGTCCGCACATTGAGCGTGAGCTTATGCTGTGCAAGGTCAAGGCCACCGGTGCCCAGCGTGCCGAGGTCAAGCGTACCGTGGATATCTTCCGTGGCCAGATTGTCGATGTGACCAGTTCCGTCTATACCGTCCAGTTGGCTGGTACTTCGGATAAGCTGGATGCCTTTGTTGGTACCATCGGCGATGCTCAGGTGCTGGAAGTGGTGCGTACCGGGGTGTCAGGTATTTCCCGGGGTGAGAAGGTACTGAGCATCTGATTTGTGCGCCGGTGGTGGAGTAATCGCCGGCAGAATCGTATTATTCGCCGCCTTAACGAATGCCGGCGGCGAGTCAACAGGGGAAAACCATGCAAGTTTATTACGACAAAGATTGCGACCTTTCCATTATCAAGAGCAAAAAAGTGGCTGTTATTGGCTATGGCTCTCAGGGTCATGCCCATGCCAATAACCTGAAAGACTCCGGCGTTGACGTTGTTGTCGGTCTGCGCCCGAGGTCAGCGTCGGCGGCCAAGGCCGAGCAGTCTGGTCTCGCTGTCAAGCCTGTGGCAGAGGCAGTGCAGTGGGCTGATGTGGTTATGATCCTGACCCCGGACGAGTTCCAGTCCCAGCTGTATCGTGATGAGATTGAGCCGAACCTGAAAAAGGGCGCCACTCTGGCCTTTGCTCATGGCTTTGCTATCCACTACAACCAAGTGGTGCCGCGCGCCGATCTCGACGTCATCATGATTGCGCCGAAGGCCCCTGGTCACACCGTGCGTAGCGAGTTTGTCAAAGGCGGTGGCATCCCGGATCTGATTGCCATCTATCAGGACGCTTCCGGCAATGCCAAGAAGCTGGCTCTGTCCTACGCCTCCGGTGTCGGTGGTGGTCGCACTGGTATTATCGAGACGACTTTCAAAGACGAGACTGAAACTGACCTGTTTGGTGAGCAGGCCGTACTGTGTGGCGGCGCGGTAGAACTGGTCAAGGCTGGCTTTGAAACTCTGGTTGAAGCTGGTTACGCTCCGGAAATGGCCTACTTTGAGTGTCTCCATGAGCTCAAGCTGATTGTTGATCTGATGTACGAGGGCGGCATTGCCAATATGAACTACTCGATCTCCAATAATGCGGAGTATGGCGAGTATGTTACTGGTCCTGAGGTAATCAACGATGAGTCTCGTGCGGCTATGCGTAATGCCTTGAAGCGAATTCAGAATGGCGAGTATGCCAAGATGTTTATCGCTGAGGGTGCGCATAACTACCCGTCGATGACCGCCTACCGTCGTAACAATGCGGCCCACCCGATTGAGCAGGTTGGTGAGAAGCTGCGTGGTATGATGCCCTGGATTCAGGCTAACAAGATCATCGACAAGAGCAAGAACTGATTCTGGCGCTATGCTGCTGTTAAAAAGCGCGGCTTCGGCCGCGTTTTTTGTTTGCCGATAGCGGATAATCGGGGCATATGTTGATGGCCAGCTGGACTGGGCGGAGGAGCAGCCAATGAATGAGCATCAGGATAAGCCGGCGGAAAAGCCGGAGGATCACGAATTTGAGGTGATAGAGGTGGATGCCGCCCGTCAAGGTGTGCGCCATAAAGGGGTGTACCTGCTCCCCAATCTGATCACCACCGGCGCCATGTTCGCCGGCTTCTATGCCATCGTGGCGGCCATGAATGGCCATTTCGAAAGTGCGGCGATCGCCATTATTGTTGCCGGTATTTTGGATGGCCTAGACGGCAGTGTCGCCAGAATGACCAATACCCAGTCAAAGTTTGGCGCAGAATACGATTCATTGTCCGACTGCGTTGCCTTTGGGGTGGCTCCAGGATTGGTTGCCTATGCCTGGGCGCTGACGGACCTTGGCAAGCTCGGCTGGGCGGCTGCTTTTATCTATGTGGCCTGTGCCGCCCTGCGGCTGGCGCGCTTCAATGTTCAGGTGGAAACCTCCGACAAGCGCTATTTCACAGGGTTGCCCAGTCCCAGTGGTGCGGGTTTGGTGGCCACCATGGTGTGGCTGGGGGCAGCCAAGGGTATTGACGGGCACGACGTGGCCTATGTGGTGGCTTTTGTCACCGCTGCAGCGGGTCTGCTAATGGTCTCTTCCGTCCGTTACCAGAGTTTCAAGGAGTACCACATTGGTCGGGTCCCGGTCAGGGCATTGCTTGGGGTAATTATTGCGTTTGCGATTATTGTTCTTGATCCGCCGCTGGTGCTTCTTGCTGTCGGGGTTATCTATGCCGGTAGTGGGGTGGTACTTGACCTGCTTCGACGCTACCGGCAACGGAGGGCTTCGGCCGTTTGAGGCTTTCCAGGGGATTGTTTTTTCGCCGTTTTTCGGGCGAAAAACAGGCTTTCTTGGGTTAATTGACTGTTTCGTGACCGAACAATCAAAAGATAATGAAAAGTAGTTGACTCCGGTGCGCCGTTCCATAGAATGCGCACCCACGGCGACGGCATAGCAGTCGACGCAGCGGCAAGTTTCCGCAGCTCTTTAACAATCAGGCAGACAAACGTGTGAGCTCTGATGGGGCGATATCTTCAAAAAAGATATCAGCACTATCGAGTCATTCATTGAGTGATATTGGTTTTGCTGAGCATGATTTAAGCG
>NZ_JAFMPS010000109.1 GCF_020667895.1 Alcanivorax sp. 1008 | reverse complement strand
AAAAGTTTAATCTTGAAGATTTTGTAGATCATAAGGCTGCTTTTATTACCATGAAAACAAAGGTTGGTAAAGATTTAAAAGCATTAGAACTACCAGGCCTATGGAATGGTAGTATGGCCTTTTGGAACACGATTTTTGTTGAAGTGCCAATTATAACCTTTAATCCGGTTAAAACGGTAAACGACCTGCTCAAAGACACGCATCAAATTAACTAATTGTGGATGCGGAAAAATTAATTTCTGAGTTAACATTTAAGGCTGTTCGAAGCTCAGGTAGTGGAGGGCAACATGTTAATAAAGTCGCAACAAAGGTTGTTCTTAGTTTTGATATTTTAAATTCTA
>NZ_JAFMPS010000108.1 GCF_020667895.1 Alcanivorax sp. 1008 | reverse complement strand
AACTATTGCATGGGAATTTCCTAAGATGTCGTAGTACGTACCTGAAAAGGTGATTTTAATATCATCTCCTGGATTTGCACCAAATAGTTGATAGTTAAATGTTATGGAATTTGATGCATGGTTATAATCGATATCTACACCTTGAATATTCAACACAGCAATTTGACCACCTGTTAAGGTGAACGTCGTTGGTACTGAAATTATGTAAGGACAAGCATCAACTGATGGTGCAAAGGTTAGTTCAAATGTATTACTGCTTGTATCTTCTGAGGTTATTTGAAACATACAACTAAAACCAGAAGTTGGAGCCAAAGGCACATCTGTAGCTATGATATTGGTTGAATA
>NZ_JAFMPS010000107.1 GCF_020667895.1 Alcanivorax sp. 1008 | reverse complement strand
ATATGAAATACTAATGGAATAAATTGCTTAAATTCGATTTATGTCTTCAAAACGTAGATTAAGCAAAGCTTATAAAAATGCACTTAGAATCTCATTCAATGACGATTCTAAATTCATTCTTTTTAGTGATTGTCACAGAGGGGACAATAGCTTCGCAGACGATTTTGCAAACAATCGTAACATCTACTTCCATGCATTAAAGCATTATTATAATAATGGGTTTCATTATTGTGAATTAGGCGATGGTGATGAATTATGGGAGAATTTATCTTTTACTTCAATCTTACATGCTCATAAAAATGTCTTCATGCTCATGAAGCAATTTCATGATGAAGAACGACTACA
>NZ_JAFMPS010000106.1 GCF_020667895.1 Alcanivorax sp. 1008 | reverse complement strand
CCAGTCTGTCCAGGGCGTTTCGGAACGGTTCCGATTTTTTCTTGAGAGTAGAAAAGCCAATTGCGAATGCGACGATGCATACGACAATAAGCAGGAAATTGTTTTGCAGTCCATCAGACAACCCAATCACAAAAACGGTGAAAGCGGGAAGCTCGGCACCGAATCCTGAGAAAAGGTCTTGAAAAACAGGTACAACTTTCAGCAAAAGGATTGCCGTTACAATGACTGCTGCCACAACCACCGTTGCCGGGTATTTCATGGCTTTCTTGATTTTCTGTTTGAGCTGTTCGCTCTTTTCTTTATAGAGGGCGACCCTATCCAGCATGGTTTCCAGTGCACCTGATTGCTCACCAGC
>NZ_JAFMPS010000105.1 GCF_020667895.1 Alcanivorax sp. 1008 | reverse complement strand
TACAGATTCGTCTACATTTCAAAATATTAGTTTTGACTCATCTGCTTTTGATTCTGATGGTGGTGTTTCAGACCAAATAACAGTTAGTACTTATTGGTTGTATAAATTTTATGGCCCTACGGATGATTATGATTCGTGGAGTTCAATAAATGAAACATCTACTATTTTACCTGGAGAAGGATTTACAATGTAAGGATCATCAGGTGCCACTGATATTATTAATGATTTTCAAAATTATGTATTCAAGGGACTTCCTAATAATGGAGACATTACAATCGCTTTAGATAAAGCTATAACAGCACAAAATCCGTCTGGTAATGTAGATAGGTTAATTGGTAACCCATATCCTTCCGCATT
>NZ_JAFMPS010000104.1 GCF_020667895.1 Alcanivorax sp. 1008 | reverse complement strand
GAGCAGTAGTATCCACAACCGTTATGGTTTGAACAGCAGACGTTGTGTTACCACAATCATCGGTAGCCGTCCATGTTCTAGTAATCGTTTTGGTATTACCACAAGCATCAACAACCGCATCGCTTTCGCTAATAGTCACCGTACCACAGGTATCACTACCAGTAGCCACGCCAGTGTTGGCAGAAGACTCGTCCTCGGTACACTCGATAGTCACATCGGCAGGCGCTGTAATAGTCGGTGGCGTTGTATCCACAACCGTTATCGTTTGAACAGCAGACGTTGTGTTACCACAATCATCGGTAGCCGTCCATGTTCTAGTAATTGTTTTAGTATTACCACAAGCATCAACAACCGCATCGCTTTCGCT
>NZ_JAFMPS010000103.1 GCF_020667895.1 Alcanivorax sp. 1008 | reverse complement strand
GCCACCATTTGCACCACCTCTCATATCTGAGCCTCTAAATGTAGAAGCTGAAGCCCAAGCAGTTTTAACTAACTCAGATACTGATAAACCAGATGCTAATATCATTTTCTTTAATGAAGAAATATCAGAATCACTTAGCGTATAATCTGTAGAAGGAATTGGATCTTGCCAAATTAATTCCTCTTTTGGTACTTCAGGTCCTAAATAGCGCTGAATTGGTCCCATATCTCTATGTGTTAACTTATACCAAGCTCTCGCAAATGCATCTTCAAATGCTTTGTGATCTTTGTGAAAACGTTCTGAAATTTCACGATATGTAGGATCCATTTTCAATGCCATATCAGCAGTTGACATCATTAATGCTTGCTTCCCATTA
>NZ_JAFMPS010000102.1 GCF_020667895.1 Alcanivorax sp. 1008 | reverse complement strand
TATCGTGAATGTTCTTATAACTTTCTGGCTGACCCTGCATCAGCCCTACCCAAAATACCATATTAGCTACTTCATCTGTAAGGGTAGGCCCTGATGGAATATATCTACATTCTATTCTTAAATGTGGTTTCCCGCCACCTACACCATAAAATAATCTGTTCCATTTATAAACAGTGCCTTTATGAAGTTGTAACGCTTTTAGTTTTGGGATTTTGCCTTTATCTAGAATGTCTAAGCTATTATCATGTTCGTTCGATGTTAATAGGCTTCTAAATCTTGAAATATGGTCTCTAAAAATGTCGGTAACACTTCCCCGTTCCCAATCTGCACCAAAGCTCACTCTTGATTCTTTTTCGTTGTGTATAAGAGAATTCGCTCTGGT
>NZ_JAFMPS010000101.1 GCF_020667895.1 Alcanivorax sp. 1008 | reverse complement strand
ACAAAAATGAAGCTTCATAATTTTTATGGAGACTACCTAAATGACAAACCTGACTTATTTCAATTCTTAGTTTAAAGAAAAATAAAATGACTATACCAGAAAAGTATCAAATTAAAGAGACTTTAAATCAAAATACTTACTTAGTAAACGGCGAATTAAAAACTTGGAAAGGAGATACTTCAGAGGTCTACTCTACCATTTCGTCAACCAAAGATTATCAACCAACTTTATTAGGCACAATCCCAACACTAGGTGAGCCCGAGGCACTTGAAGCACTTGACTCTGCGGTTAAGGCCTATGGTAAAGGACAAGGATTATGGCCAACTATGAAGGTTGCTGATAGAATTTCATGTATGGAAAAATTTGTTGAACAAATGAAAACCAAACGTG
>NZ_JAFMPS010000100.1 GCF_020667895.1 Alcanivorax sp. 1008 | reverse complement strand
AGAGAAGGATTTTCCAAATCATATATTTCTAATGATGGGATTGCATCCAACACATGTTAAGGAGAATTTTAAAGAAGAACTTGTACATGTTGAGGAGATGTTATCAAAACGAAAGTTTTATGCTGTAGGTGAAATTGGTATTGATTTGTATTGGGATAAATCAACTTTAGATATTCAGATTGAAGCCTTTAGACATCAAATTAAATTAGCAAAGAAGTATAAACTTCCAATTGTAATCCATTGTCGCGAGTCATTTGATGAAATATTTAATGTTTTAGAGCAAGAAAAATCAGATGATTTGTTTGGTATTTTTCATTGTTTTACTGGTACAATTGAGCAAGCACATAAAGCCATTTCATATAATATGAAATTGGGTATAGGTGGTGTAGTA